>CAWEYS010000016.1:0-289433 GCA_963813355.1 Miltoncostaeaceae bacterium
GCGGTGGCCACCTGGTGCCTCGCGGCCCTCGGGCTGGTCCGCCGCGCAATCGCGGCGGCGATCGTCGCCGGCGACTGACCCACACCCTCCCGACCCGCGCCAGACGCGGCCGCCAGGGGCCGGTCACCCGGCGCGAGCGGCGAACTCGCCGAGCTCGCGGTCGAACCGCGACGGGTCCTCGAGGAACGGGGCGTGGCCGACGCCCTCGTACCACGACGCCTCGGCGGTGCGGCAGAGCCCCAGGACGTGCTCGGCCATCGAGGGGAGGACGATCGCGTCGTCGAGGCCGTGGGTCACCAGGACGGGGATGGTCAGGCCGGCCAGGACGTCGTCGGCTCTGATCTCCCGCGAGATCAGGGCGCCCCTCACCTCGGCGGGGACGACCATGGTCCAGCACAGCGCCGCGCTCCAGTCCTCCGCGCTCAGGGGCTCGGCGGTGCACGCCTCGAGGAACCGCCGGACCGCGGCGATGCTCGTGGCCAGGTCGCGCCCGGCGGCGACGGGGGCGTTCTCGAGGAAGGCGGAGCCGATGTGGTCGAACGCCGGGGGCGCCAGCACGACGGCAGCCCCGACGAGGTTGAGGCCGGCGATCGCCCGCTCGCCGTACGCGCGGACGTAGTCGGTCGCGATGAACCCGCCGTAGGACCACGCGACCAGCAGCGGGCGCTCCAGGCCCAGGTGGTCGATCACCGCCGCCACGTCGTCCGCCCACAGCCGGGGATCGCGGTAGCGGTCCGCCTCCAGGGGCTTCTCGGACATCCCGTGGCCCCGATTGTCGAACGTGACGATGTGGAACCTCTGGCCGAGGTCGCCCCCGATCTGCCGGGTCCAGCAGAGCTGGCTCTGCGACCAGCCGTGAATGAGCAGGAGCGCGGGGCCGTCCCGGTCGCCCCACTCCCGGACGTGCAGCCGGAGCCCCCCGCCGCCGCGCACCTCGTGCGTCGCGATCGGCGCGGCGGGGCCCGGGGCCGCCCCGGAGCTGAGATCGTGCGTCATGGTCCGCGACGGTACGAGGAGCCGGGGCGCGCCGGCATCGGCGCCAGCACGCAGCCTCGGCGACGGTCGTGGCGGCCTACACCCAGCGCGGCCGGCCGGGGCTCACCCGGGATGGGCCCCGGGCGACCCGCGGCGGCGCGAGTAGCTCGCGGCGGCCGCGGCGCGCGCCGCCTTGCCGGAGACGCGCAGCTTGGCGTAGACGTTCGAGACGTGCCGCTCCACGGTGCGGACGCTGAGGGACAGGCGCCGGGCGATCTCCTCGTTGGTCAGGCCCTCCGCGACCAGCTCCATCACCTCGAGCTCGCGCGGGCTCAGGTCCTCGATCGGGGGCGCCGGCCCAGCCCGGGCCGTGCCGAGGAACGCGCGGAGCTCCGCGAGGAAGGCCGGCCAGGCCGGCTCGTCGGAGAGCAGGATGTGGTTCGCCGATTCCAGGAGCACCAGCCGCGCGCCGGGGATGAGCGCCCCGAGGAGCCGGCCCTCGTCGACCGGGACGACCCGGTCGCCCCGCGCGTGCGCGACCAGCGTCGAGACGGCCACCCTCGGCGCGTCCTCGACGACGTCGATGCCGCCGCGCGCGTCGTAGAGGCGCGCCGCGGTCTCGGCCGAGGTCGAGCGCCGCTGCAGCTCGTCGTACCACGCCATCTGCTCGTCCGTGCCCTCCGGCAGGAACAGCATGCTGAACAAATGGCGGAAGGTCGGGTCCGGCTCCGCCCACCGGGCGCGGATGACCGAGAGGAGCGCGTCCTCTTCCCGGCGGGCCTCCGGGCCGCGGAGCTTGCGCCCGCGGGCGTAGCCGCCGTACAGCACCAGGTGCGTGACGCGCTCGGGATGCCGGACCGCGTAGACGACCGCGATCGCGGCGGCCTGCGAGATGCCGAGCAGCGCGAAGCGATCGAGCCCCGCGGCGTCGACGACCGCCTCGAGGTCGGCGACCCAGGCGTTAACGGACAGGTCGCCAACGTGGCGATCGGAGAGCCCGCAGCCGCGCTCGTCGTAGCGGACGAGCGCGTGCCCGTCCGCCAGCTCGTCGAGCCAGTGGCGCCACACCGGGCTGTCCCGGTCGAGGTCGAGATGGGTCAGCCACGTGGCCACCCTGACGATCGGCGGCCCGCGGCCACTGACGGCGTAGGCCAGGCGCGCTCCGTCAGGAGCGGTGCAGAAGCGGATCTGCTGCTCCACCGGGAGCATGCTAGTGCCAACCCCGGCGCCGTCCGGCGCGACGAGGCTTGTCGCGAGCGCGCCGATCGGCGAGCGTGGGCCCGGCCACGATGAGCCCGCAGCCCGACACCGGCCACATCGACGACCAGGCGCTCTGGGCGGCGATCAGGCGCGGCGCGGAGCGCACCGCCTTCGCCGACTACCGCCTGGCCGTGGGCGAGCGGCCCCTCTCCTCGCCGGGCGCCGAGGCGTACGGGGTGCTGAGGGAGGCCACGCGGGGGTTCCTGATCGCCAACTGCGGCCGCGCGGCCGGGCCGCGCGGGCCCTGCCTCCTGGAGCCGATCTGGTCCTACTGGCACGAGGAGGGGATGCTGGTCCGCAGCCTCGACGCCATCAGCGAGCGCTTTCAGGACCGCCGCGGGGGCGGACCCGACCCGCTGGGGCCCATCGCCGATCTGCTCCGGGCCTACGTCCAGGACGAGCCGCGCCGGCTCGCCGTCGCCCGCCGCAACCACGAGTACGACCACCACTACGGCCTCGTCCTCACCGGCCGGCCGGTTCCCGCGGCGCGCGCCGCCGACCGGCGCTCGCCGCTCCTCGCGGCCCTTCACGCGCTGCTGGCGAGGGCGGCCCGCGTCGGCGCGGGGGGCGGCGATGCGTCCGCGCTGCTCGGCTCCCTCGGCGAGGTGCACCTGATCCTGTCGCAGGGCGCCCACAACCAGTTCGGCGACCTGCCGACGACGAGCCGCCAGGAGATGCTGATGCAGCAGTGGCTGCTCGGCCGGCCGGAGGTCGCCCGGTTCCTGGCCGTCGGGGAGACCGTCGCCTACCCCGAGCCCTGGATGGGTGCGGTGGACGCCGTCGCGCGCCAGCAGGCCTGGGGCGACACGCCGGCGCGGCGCTTCGCCGACCTGGCCACCGCGGGCGAGCAGATCCTGCTCAGCATCCGCTTCGGCGGGTGGGCAGGGGAGGCGGACGGGGCGCGGGCGGCGCGGTGGGCGCGCCTGTGGCGGGAGGAGGTCGTCCGGTACGTGGAGGCCTACCGCGCGGTGGCGGGCGTGGACCTGGGGTCGCGCTCGGCCGCGTGACGGCCTCGACCCCGCGCCCTATCGGGCTCGGGCGCGCCGCTCCCCCGCCGCCCGCCGGGATCCCCGGCGGCGCAGCTCGCGGTCGGCGGCCCTGATGTCGGCGCGGGCGTCCCGGCACCACCGGCGGTACTGGCTCCACGAGATCCGCCGGCGCAGCAGCAGCCCCAGGGCGAAGCGGCGCGTGTCGCGCGCCGCGGTCTCCGCGAATCGGTACATGGCGGCCCGCGCTTCGGGCGGGGCCTCGCGGAGGGCGGGGCCGGGATCGTCCATCGAGGAGCTCCTGATGCGTGAGATGTCCAGCGATGCTCATCGGCAGGCGGCGCCCGATCATGAGGGCGCGGGGTGCTCGCCCTCGCGCCGCCACAGCCGGGTCCACCTGCGCTGCCGCCGGCCGGCCGGGCCGCGCGTGACGCGGTCGCCGTAGGCCAGGGTCAGCGCGACGGCGACGTAGGGGAGCACCACGACGGTGACCAGCGCCCCGATGAAGTTGACCAGGGGCAGCGAGAAGGTCGTGAACAGCAGCAGCGCCAGCCCCAGGACGACGCCCGGGGCGAGCGCGATGACCCCCAGGAGGACGAGCAGGACGGCCGTGCGCCACCAGCGCCCGCGCACGAGATCGGAGCTGCGGCCCAGGCACCGCGCCGCTGGGGCCGGCGGGCCCTCGAAGACGACGACCTGGGGGATGAAGGCCCATCGCACCGCCTGGCGGATCGCCCAGGGGAAGCCCACGATGCTCACGACGAGCAGGAGCACGATCCCCGTCGCGCGCGCGGTGGCGCCCAGCAGGGTCTTCCAGCGCGGGAGCAGCGCCCGATACGCGCCCAGGGGCCCGACGGGGGAGCCGGCCTCGTCGCGGCGCACCGCCTCGGCGACCGCCGCCAGCATCGCCACGTACGCGATCAACGTCACCACGAACCCGATGAGCGCTCCAAGGGGGAGGACGACGCGGACGCCTCCGCCGCCGAACTCCGCGACGGTCGGTATCCAGAGCAGCCCCGCCTGCGCCGCGGTGCCCAGCGCCGCCAGGGGCACGAAGACCAACCCGACTGCGGTGAGGCGCACGATGTTGCGCCAGTGGATCGCCCGTGCCGCGCGCAGCACCTGTCCGATCGCCCGGGGCGCGAGGACCCGGTGCCGCTCGACCGGCGACCAGCGGGTCAGGCGCGTCGCGCCTGCGATCGTCACCCCGATGATCAGGAGCGTCAGGCTCGCCGTGAGCGGCGAGTCGAGCATGTCGGCGTAGAGCCGCGACCCCTCCGCGACGGCGGAGCAGAAGAAGCCGGTGACCGTGACGCCGATCGCGTCCCCGGCCGGGACCGCGATCGACGAGTTCCGCAGCTTGCCCTCCCAGTCGATCGGCGCGGACCACTTCTTGTTGGTGTTCGGGCCGGTCGGCGCGTTGAAGAGCCCTCGCGCCTTCTGGCCCCAGTTGCCCTCGAACGCCAGCCAGGCATCGGCCGCGTCCGGGCCGCTCGGCTCGCCGACCACCCGCACCTCGGGCACGATGCGCTGCGACGGCCCGGTCGTGTCGTCGCAGCCGAACCCTTCGCTGGCGCTGCGCCCGAGCCAGAGCTCGGATGAGAAGTAGTTCGCGTGCGACCCGGCGGCCGGGTAGACGACCGGGTGGGTGCCATCGCGCTCGAGCTTGTCGTCGTCCCAGCCCGCCCGCTCGCCGCCGTCGTGCTGGGAGTAGCCGACCCAGACCGGCTCCTGGTCCAGCGCCTCGGCGGCCGTGGACGCGTCGAAGACGAGCTGGATCATCTCCCAGTCGCCCTCGTGCAGGTCGTTGAACTGGTTGAAGTAGTAGAAGAACCAGTACTGGAGGGCGAGCTGTCGCGGCGCGTCCGGCTGGGTCACGATGTGCGCGTAGGCGACGGCGGGGTCACCCTGGCCGAGCGCGATGGCGTCGCGGGCGTAGGTGCACCCGGGATCGAAGGGGCTCCCGGGGTAGTCGAGGCTCCACTCGGCGCCCTTGCCGAAGAGGTCGGCGGCGGTCGGCGCCGGCGACCCCGCGTCGTCCGCAGGTCCGCGCAGCACGATGTTCCGGCGCCCCAGGACGATCTCGACCGCCGAGGGGATGTACTGCTCGCCGCTGGTGTCGCACGGCGGGTCCTGCTGCTCCTTGACCTCCAGGAGGGGGGCGAAGCGCTCGGCCAGCCGCTGCTCGTCCGTCGTCGCGGCACCCGCGGATGCCGCGAGCGCCAGCAGCAGGCCCAGGGCCAGCAGCAGGCGCGCCGCGTTCCTCAGATGGTGCCCCTCGCGACCCCGCGCGGCCGCACCGCCGACGCGAGCTCCTCCTCGGTGAAGGCTGCCCGGTCGCGCCCTTGCCCACGGCGTAGCGGTAGAGCGCCACGGCGAAGATCTGGGAGAGCGCGGTGCTCACGATGGCGGCGACGACCATGACGGCCACCGCCAGGCCGATGAGGATGCCGCCGGCCACGCCGCTGACCGCGAAGCCGATCAGCGCCAGGATGGCCACGGGGACGATGGCCGCCAGCACGACGATCGCCCCGATCGAGACCTGGCCGGTGATCTGCTCGCCCCAGCGCTCGCGGAAGATGTGCGCCGAGCGCTTGAGGGTCTCGATCGGGCCCGTCCCCTCCAGCGTGAGGACGGGGACGGCGAGGAACGTGACGAGGTTCCACGCGACCGCGATCCCGCCCAGCAGGAGGTCGCCGAGGGGCCCAGCGCGCTCGGCGAGCCCCCGGATGACGATGTTGACGCTCGCGACCAGCGCCGCCCACCCCGCGATGGCGCCGAGCCGCTGGCGGGCCACGGCGATGCCGCTGGCCACCGTGGCGTCCTCCCCGTTCAGCACCTGGGCCGCGGCTGCGGCGAGGGCGACGTTGAAGAAGATCCCGGCGAAGGTCAGCGCGTAGATGCCGACGGCGGCGAGGATGACCCCGGCGACGTTCTGGTCGTCGTCGAACAGCGCCCACGACGGCAACCCGAAGGCGGCGGCGAGCAGCAGGGCGGTCAGGGCGGCGAGGACCGGGAAGACCGCCAGCGAGCGGTCGGAGCGCAGGACGCCCCAGCTGGTCTTGGTGAGCTCCCAGCCTCGGCGCATCCGCCCCATCAGGCGATCGTGACCTCGTCGGCGAGGTACACGCCCTGGACCGCGTTCAGCAGCTCGACGCCCTCGGCGAACGGCCGCTGGAAGGCCTTCCGCCCCGAGATCAGCCCCGCGCCCCCGGCGCGCTTGTTGATGACCGCCGTGCGGACGGCCTCGCGCAGGTCGGCCTCCCCCTCCGACGCGCCGCCCGAGTTGATGAGCGGGATGCGGCCCATGTAGCAGTTCGCCACCTGGTAGCGCGTCATGTCGATCGGGTGGTCGCTCATCAGCTCGGAGTACATCTTGGGGTCGGAGCGCCCGAATTTCAGGTCCACGAAGCCCGGCGCCGCCGTCTCCGGCAGCTTCTGCTTGATGATGTCGGCCTCGATCGTCACGCCGAGGTGGTTCGCCTGGCCCGTGAGGTCGGTGGCGACGCTGTAGTCCGGGCCGCCCTCCTTCGTCGTGTTGAAGGCGGAGTTGCGCAGGTAGCACCACAGCACGGTCGCCATCCCGAGCTCGTGGGCCGCCGCGAAGGCGGCCGAGACCTCCTGGATCTGGCGCTTCGACTCGGCCGAGCCGAAGTAGATCGTCGCCCCGACGGCCACCGCGCCCAGCTCGCGCGCCTGGCGCACCGAGGCGAACATGATCTGGTCGTAGGAGTTGGGGTACGACAGGAACTCGTTGTGGTTGAGCTTGAGCAGGAACGGGATGCGGTGCGACCAGCGGCGCGCCGCCAGGCCCATCCCGCCCAGCGTCGTCGCCACCGCGTTGCAGCCGCCCTCCACCGCCAGCTCGACGATCCTGAGCGGGTCGAAGTAGTCGGGGTTGGGCGCGAACGAGGCCCCCGCCGAGTGCTCGATGCCCTGGTTGACCGGCAGGATCGACATGTAGCCGGTGCCGGCGAGCTGCCCGTGGTCGAGCATCGACTGCAGGGAGCGCAGCACCGGGGTCGGCCGGTCGGAGGTGGCGATCTGCTCGTCCACCCACCGCGGCGAGGGCAGGGTGAGCCGCTCGGCCGGGATCGTCCCGCACCGGTGGGTGAGCAGATCCTCGCCCTCGTCGCCGAGGATCTGCTCGATTGACGTGCCCGTCGTCGTCGCCACCGCCGACCTCCCTCGAGTCATGACCGCGCTGCGGTCAAGCGTACCGCTCAGTCGCCCCCGGCGATCGGGTGATTCGCCAGGAGGAGGCCGTCGGGGTCGACCCGCGAGCGGATCTCGCGCAGGCGCCGGTACGCCTGCGGCTCGAACATGGTCTCCGCGTCGGTCGGGACGTCGGCGAAGTTCAAGAAGGCCCGGCCCGCGCCCCACCGCGACAGGGCCGCGTTGGCGCGCGCCGCCGCCTCGGCGACGGCGGGGGCCGCCTCCGGGGACATCACGATGCCGGCCGCGAAGACCAGGAAGCGGCCGTCGATGCGGCCGAGGGCGCCGGCGCCGGCGGGCGCCCGCTCGAGCGCGCCGCCGATGTGGCGGAGCTCGACGGTGACCAGCGGGGAGCCCGACCCGGGGCCGGCGACGTCCACCAGGGCGTCGACCGCCTCGGGGGGGAACGCGTCGATGACGGAGCCGGCGGCGGCGGCCGGGACCGGCTCGGGCGGGTCCATGTGCAGCTCGGACAGCGCCGTCGCCGGGCCCTGGGCGAACGTGTCGAGCTCCGGACCGAGCTCGCGCAGGGGCGCCAGGAGGCGGGCGGCCTCGTCCTCGTCCGCGAGGATCGCCGCGTCGACGACCACGAGCTTGCGCCCGCGGAACGCCTCGGGCAGATCGGGCAGGGGCGGCAGCTGCAGGATCCGCCCGACCGAGGTGACCTCCTCCGGCACCGTGTCGGTCCACTCGGCCCACCGGGCCAGCACGCGCCGCGCCTCCTCCCAGGGCCAGACGAGCCAGCCGGCGTTCAGCGACTCGACCGGGTAGAGGCGGAACTCCAGCGCCGTGACGACGCCGAAGTTGCCGCCGCCCCCGCGGAGGGCCCAGAAGAGGTCGGGCTCGGTGTCCGCGTCGGCGCGGACGGCCTCGCCGGCGGCCGTCACGACCTCGATGGCGGTCACCGAGTTGGCGGCGAGCCCGTAGCGACGGCCGAGCCAGCCCACGCCGCCGCCGAGGGTGTAGCCGACGACGCCCACGTCCGGGGCCGACCCGTGCAGGGCGGCCAGCCCGCCCTCGGCGGCCAGGGGCCCGACGTCCCGCCATTGGGCGCCCGCCTCCACCCGCGCGGTGCGGCTCGCCGGATCGACCGAGGCCCCGCGCATGCGCGAGGTGTTGATCAGAAGCGTGCCCTCGAGGTTGCGGCGTGGACCGGCCCCGTGCCCGGTGGCCTGGACGGCGACGCGCAGTCCGGCCGCGCCCGCGGCCCGCACGGCCGCGGCCACCTCCTCGGCGTCGCCGGGCATGAACACCGCATCGGGCTGCTGATCGACGGTGAGGTTCCAGGCCCGGCGGGCGTCGTCCCATCCCGGGGAGCCCGGCACCACGACGTCGAGGGCGGCCAGGCCACGCGGGGGCGTGGCGGGATCGGTGCTCATTGCGGGGTCCTTTCGTCGCGCGCCCGGCTGGGGCCGGCGCTCCCCCGGGCTCGGGGCGGAAGACTAGACATAGCCGCGCAGGCGCACCGCGCGGGCCACGCGCGCCAGCGCCACCCGGTAGGCCGCCTGGCGCAGGGAGCAGCCGTCGGCGGCGGCCCGCTCGCGCACGTCGCCGTGGGCGCGGACGAGCCGGCCCGACAGCTCGGAGTCGACCTGGGACCGCTCCCAGCTGACGTTCTGGGTGTTCTGGATCCACTCCAGGTAGCTCACGACGACCCCGCCGGCGTTGGCGAGGACGTCGGGCACGACCAGCACGCCGCGCGCGCCGAGGATGCGGTCGGCCTCCGGGGTCGTCGGGCCGTTGGCGGCCTCGACGACCATGCGGGCGCGCACCGCGCCCGCGTTGCCGGCGTGCAGCACGCCGCCGACCGCCGCCGGCAGCAGGACCTCGCACTCCAGCGCCAGCAGCTCGTCGTTGGCGATCCGCTCGACGTCCATGCCCTCGTGGCCGACCACGCCGGCCCGGGCCCGGCGAACCAGCTCGCCGGCGTCGAGGCCGGCGGGGTTCCAGACGCCGCCGTCGGCGTCGCTCACCGCCACGATCCGGCAGCCGAGGCGCGCGAGGGCGGCCGCGGCGTGGCTGCCGACGTTGCCGAAGCCCTGGATCGCGACCCGCGCGCCGCGCAGCGGCATCCCGATCGCGCCCGCGGCCTCACGGGCGACCACCGCCACGCCCTCGCCCGTCGCCTCCACCCGGCCGACGGTCCCGCCGAGCTCCACCGGCTTGCCCGTGACGATCGCCGGCGTGTGGCCGTGGAGCCGCCCGTACTCGTCCATCAGCCACGCCATCTCGGCGGGACCCGTGCCCATGTCGGGCGCCATGATGTCGCGCATCGGGCCGAGCACCTTCTCCAGCCGGTCCATCACGGCCCGGGTGGCGCGCTGGAGCTCGGCCGGCGAGAGGCCCCTGGGGTCGAGGTCGAGCCCGCCCTTGGCGCCGCCGAAGGGCAGGCCCGCGAGCGCCGTCTTCCAGGTCATCCCGGCCGCGAGCGCGCGCACGCCGTCCAGGTCGACCGCCGGGTGGTAGCGCAGGCCCCCCTTGTAGGGCCCGCGGGCGCCGTTGTGCTGCACGCGATAGGCCGTGAGCAGACGGAGACGCCCGTCGTCCAGGCGGAGGGGCACCTGCGCCGAGATCTCGCGGTAGGGGCGGCTCAGCACGAGCCGGAGGTCGTCGTCGAGGCCGAGCGCGTCGGCGGCCTCGCCGAAGGCGGCCGTGACGGTCTCGAGCTCGGTGGCGTCGGGGGCGCTGGCGGCGGTCAGGGCATCTCCCCGGGACGTGCGGGCCGCGCGATCCTGACAGACGCCCGCCGCCGCGCGGGTACCATCGACCCGTGGACGAGATCTCCGCGCTGAGCTACCCCGTCGCCTTCGCCGCCGGGTTCGTCTCGTTCGCCTCGCCGTGCGTCCTGGCGCTGGTGCCGGGCTACCTCTGCTTCATCTCGGGCGTGAGCTTCGACGAGCTCGGGTCGCGTACCCGTGACGTCCTCACGCCCACGATCGCCTTCGTCGTCGGCTTCTCGCTGATGTTCACGGCCTTCGGCGCGAGCGCGGGGCTGATCGGCTACTCGCTCACGCAGGACCAGGACACGCTCAACCTGGTGGCCGGGACGCTCCTGATCGCCTTCGGCCTGGCGATGATCGCCCTGCCGCGCCTCGGGCTGCTGCAGGCCGACCGGCGCCTCCAGACCATGCGCAGGCCCACCACCCTGGTCGGGGCCGGCCTGGTCGGGGCGGCCTTCGCCGTGGGCTGGACGCCCTGCATCGGCCCCATCCTCGGCAGCATCCTCACCTTCGCCGCGCCCACCGGCTCGCCGGGCCTGGGCGCCTCGCTGCTGCTGACCTACTCGCTGGGGCTCGGGATCCCGTTCCTGCTGGCGGGGCTCTTCGTCACGCGTACCATGACCGCCTTCCGCTGGGTGCGCGACCGCTGGACCCTCGTCAACGCGACCGCGGCGGTGCTCGTCATCGGCGTCGGCGTCCTCGTCGCGACCGGGCGGTTCGAGGTCATCACCCAGCGGCTGGCGGGGGTGGGGTTCCAGGGCATTTGACGCGGCGGAGGAGGCGCGGCCGGTGAGGATCGTGTCGATCGTGGGCAACCGGCCGCAGTTCGTGAAGGCCGCTCCCCTGTCGCGGGCCCTGCGCAGACGGGCCGAGGAGGTGCTGGTGCACAGCGGCCAGCACTACGACCCCGAGCTGGCCGACCTCTTCTTCGACGAGCTGGAGATCCCGCGCCCGGACCACGCCCTCGGGGTGGGGCCCGGCAGCCCCACGACCCAGCTCGCGGTGATGCTGCAGCGGCTCGAGCCCCTGCTGGACGCCGAGGCGCCGGACCTCGTGATGGTCTACGGCGACACGACCACGACGCTCGCGGGGGCGCTGGCCGCCGCCAAGGCCGGCCTGCCGCTGGGCCACGTGGAGGCCGGGCTGCGCTCCTTCGACCGCTCCATGCCGGAGGAGCAGAACCGGCTCGTGGCCGACCATCTCTCGGCGCTCCTCTTCTGCCCGACCGACGCCGCCGTGGCGAACCTCGCGGCGGAGGGGATCGCCGAGGGGGTCGTCCAGGTGGGCGACGTCATGCTGGACGCCAGCCGCCTCTTCGCCCCCGCGGCCGCCGCCCGCCCGGGGCCGGCGGCCCTGGGCCTGGAGCCAGGGGGCTACCTGCTCGTGACCGTGCACCGCGCCGCGGCCACCGACACGCCGGAGGCCCTCGAGGCGCTCGTCGCCCTGCTGACCTCGATCGGCGAGCCGATGGCCTTCCCGGTCCACCCCCGCACCCGCCACCGCCTGGAGGCGGCCGGCATGTGGGACCGCCTCGCCGCGCACGGGCCGCTGCGCCTGACCCCGCCGGTCGGCTACCTCGACTTCACGGCGCTCCTCGTGGGGGCGCGCGCGGTCATGACCGACTCGGGCGGCGTGCAGAAGGAGGCCTACTTCCACGGGGTCCCGTGCCTCACGCTGCGCGAGACCACCGAGTGGGTCGAGACCGTCGAGGGCGGGTTCAACCGCCTGGTCGGCATGGACCCCGCCCGTGCGCGGGCCGCCCTGGCGGACCTGGCGATGCCGGCGGAGCGGCCCCCGTACTACGGCGACGGGGCGGCCGCCGAGCGGATCGCCGACGCCGTCGTCGAGTGGGGCGCCCGTCGCTAGGCGACCCTGACGGCGATGCCCGGGTAGTCGGTCACCAGCCCGTGGCCGTCGAAGACGAGCACGGCGGCGAAGCCGACGCCGGGGGACGCGTAGTCGTAGCGCGCCCGGCCGCCCTCGTCGTCGACGCGGGCGTAGGTCTGCTCGAGCCGCTCGACGGCGAGGCCGGGGGCGCGCACCCAGGCCGCGGGCGCCTCGGCCCGGTCGCCGACGCCCAGCGCCAGCCGGCGCACGGGGAACGCGTTGGTGAACGCCGACGCCTCGAGGTCGACGTCGAGGCACCCCTCGAGGTGCGGCGCGGGGGCGCCGTCGACGAGCCACGCGCCGCGGCCGTCGCCCTCGACGGCCACCTCGTGCGAGCCGCCGGCGTGGCGGCACTCCACCCGCGCCTCGCGGGTGCGGCCCTGGTCGTCGAGCGCGATCGCGTAGCGCGCGCCCCACGCGCGCCCGTCCTCGACGGCGGCCGTCCACCCCTCCAGCCGCCACCCGCCGACGGTCCGCACGGGGAAGAGCGCCTCGAAGCCCTCGCGCGCGCCGAGGTGGCGCCACGTCGCCGTGGCGGGGAACGCGTCCATCAGATCTCCAGGTCGAAGGGGCTCGGCTCGTAGGCGCCCTCGCCCTCGCGGCCGGGGCGGGGCGCCTCGTAGACCTCGCGGATGCCCAGCTTGGGGGTCAGCGCGTCCGCGCGGACGAGGACGTAGATGCGGGTCTCGCGCTCGCGCTCGGCCGCGTCCCAGAAGCCGGCCTCGCGCCAGTCGGCGACGCCCAGCGCCAGCAGCAGCCCCGCGATCAGCCCCGCCAGCACCCCCCCGCTGTCGGTGAAGCGCTCGAAGATGAGCAGGGCGATGATGCCCGTGAGCACGATCCCGGCCAGCCGCAGGCGCCGCTCGCGCGAGCTCGCCGGGGTCTCGTGCACCGACGCCCGCGGCGGGGGGGTCGAGCGGCTCACGGCCTCGCGGATGCGACGGACGCTGCCGTGGGTCGCGAAGGCGAACGTCGGCACGGCGACCACCGCGAACGCCAGGACCGTTCGCGTCACCTCGATGGTCTCGCCGACCAGCCAGGCCGCGCCCCAGTAGAGCCCGACCACGATCGCCGTCGCGACGGCCGACTGGCCGCGCCAGCGCGCCTCGTCCGCGACGCGCACCAGGCGCGGGAGCCCGGCGAGTGCCGACTCCGGCCTCAGGGGACCTTCCTTTCGGTGAGTGTCGCCAACGACTAGGATAACCGGCCGTTGGCGACCCGAATCCACCACCTGGCGACCCGATCGCCCCTCCGCTGAGCGGCGACGCACCCCGGGTCGGGGTGGTCGGGCTCGGCTACGTCGGCCTGCCGCTCGCGGTGACCTTCGGCGAGGCCGGGGTCCCGGTCCTCGGGCTGGACGCGGTCCAGGCGAAGGTCAACCGGGTCAACGCGGGCGAGTCCTACATCGAGGACGTCGCCTCGGACCGGCTCGCCCCGCTGGTGCGCGAGGGCACGGTGCGCGCGACGACGTCCTGGGACGCGCTGCGCGCGGTCAACGCCATCCTGATCTGCCTGCCGACACCCCTCACCGAGCACCGCGAGCCCGACCTGTCGGCCGTGCTGGGCGCGGCCGAGAGCCTGTCGCAACGCCTGCGCCCCGGCCACCTGGTCGTGCTCGAGAGCACCACCTATCCGGGCACGACCCGCGAGGAGGTCGCGCCGGTGCTCGAGCGCTCCGGGCTGCGGGCCGGGCGCGACTTCCACCTCGCCTTCTCGCCCGAGCGCGTCAACCCGGGTCGGGTCGACTGGACCACCGCCACCACGCCGAAGGTCATCGGGGGCCTGACGCCGGCGTGCACGCGCCGGGCCATGGAGGTCTACGGGCTCGCCTGCGAGACGTTGGTGCCGGTCGGCAGCCCCGAGGTGGCCGAGCTGACCAAGCTGCTGGAGAACATCTTCCGCAGCGTGAACATCGCCCTGGTGAACGAGCTGGCGATGCTCTGCGACCGCATGGGGATCGACGTCTGGGACGTGATCGAGGCCGCGGCGACCAAGCCCTTCGGCTTCATGCCGTTCCGGCCCGGGCCGGGCCTGGGCGGGCACTGCATCCCGATCGACCCCTTCTACCTCACCTGGAAGGCCCGCGAGTTCGACCTCCACACCGAGTTCATCGAGCTGGCCGGGAAGGTCAACTCGCAGATGCCCCAGTTCTGCGTCGCGAAGGTCGCCCGGGCGCTCAACAGCCAGCGCAAGGCGCTGAACGGCAGCCGCGTCCTGGTGGCGGGCGTGGCCTACAAGGCGAACGTCAACGACACGCGCGAGAGCCCGGCGCTGAAGGTGATCGAGCTGCTGCGCGCCGACGGCGCGCTGGTCGAGTACCACGACCCCCACGTCGCCGCGCTGCCGCAGCAGGGCCTGGAGAGCGTGCCGCTCGACGCCGAGACGATCGACGCCTACGACGTGGTGGTGGTGGTGACGGCCCACGAGGCGGTCGACTGGGAGATGGTCGGCCGCGACGCGGCGCTCGTCGTCAACCTGCGCAACGTGGTCCCGGGGGCCAACGGGAAGGTGTGGAGGCTGTGACGATCTCCGTCGGCGTGGTCGGCATGAACTACTGGGGGCCGAACCTGGCGCGCAACTTCGCCCGCATCGAGGGGTGCCGCCTGGCGTGGGTGTGCGACCGCGACGAGGCGGTGCTCGACCGCCACCGCTCGGCCTACCCCGACAGCCGCTTCACCTCGCGCTACGAGGACCTGCTCGAGGACGCCTCGCTGGACGCGGTGGTCATCGCGACGCCCGTGCCCACCCACGCGCCGCTGGCGCGGCTGGCCCTGGAGGCCGGGCTGGACGCCTTCGTCGAGAAGCCCCTCGCGCTGACGGCCCGCGAGGCGAACGACCTGGTCGCCGTGGCCGACGAGGGCGAGCGGGTGCTGATGGTCGACCACCTGCTGATCTACCACCCCGCCGTGCAGGCGGTGAAGGGGATCGTCAACGAGGGGCGGCTGGGGCAGGTCTTCTACCTCTACGGCAACCGGGTGAACCTCGGGATCGTGCGAGCCGACGAGAACGCCCTCTGGAGCCTGGGGCCCCACGACATCTCGGTGATGCTCCACCTGGTCGGCGAGCGCCCCCTCGAGGTCTCGGCGAGCGGCGAGAGCTACCTCCAGCCGGGGGTGGAGGACGTGGTGTTCGGGCGCATCCGGTTCCCGTCGGGGATCCTGGGTCACCTGCACCTGAGCTGGCTCGACCCGCACAAGATGCGCAAGATGACCGTGATCGGGTCCGAGCGGATGGTGGTGTTCGACGACATGGAGACCGAGCGCAAGGTGACGATCTACGACAAGGGGCCGATCCCCCGCACCGAGACCTACGGCGAGTACATCCAGGTGCGGTCCGGCGACATCCACATCCCGAAGGTGCCCGCCACCGAGCCGCTGCGGGTCGTGTGCGAGCGCTTCGCCCAGGCCGTGCGCGACCGGCGCCCGACCCCGTCGGACGGCCGCGCCGGCGCGGTGGTGGTGGAGGTGCTCGAGGCCATGAGCGCGTCGCTGGCGTCGTCGGGCGAGCCCGTGCGGCTCGCCGAGGCCACCCCGGCATGAGCCGCGAGAACCTGGTCCTCGGCGAGGGCGTGGTGATCGGCGAGGACGTCGAGATCGGGGCCAACGTGGTCATCCACGACGGCACGCGCATCGGCGACCGGGTCGTGATCCAGGACAACGTCGTGCTGGGCAAGCAGCCCAAGCTGTCCTCGCGCTCCACCAGCCGGCGCGAGCCCCTCCCGCCGCTCGAGATCGGCGACGGGGCGGCCGTCTGCAGCGGCGCGCTGGTCTACGCGGGCACCACCCTCGGCCCGAACGCGATCGTCGGCGACCTGGCGTCGGTGCGCGAGCGCTGCACGATCGGCGAGGGCGTGGTCATCGGCCGCGGCGTCTGCGTCGAGAACGACGTTCCCATCGGCGCCTTCACGAAGATCCAGTCGAACTCGTACATCACCGCCTACTCCGAGCTCGAGGAGCACGTGTTCATCGCGCCCTGCGTGACCACGACCAACGACAACCTCATGGGCCGCACCGAGGCGCGCCACGGCCAGATCAAGGGAGCGGTGATCCGCCGCGGCGCCCGCGTCGGCGGGGGGGTCGTGATCCTCCCGGGCATCGAGATCGGCGCCGAGGCGTTCGTGGCCGCGGGGGCGCTGGTGACCCGCGACGTGCCCCCCGCCAAGCTCGTGGCCGGGCTGCCGGCGCACGTCTGGCGCGACGTGCCGGCCGAGGAGATGGTGGACGCCGACGGGGCGTAGGCCCGCGACGCGCCGGCTGGCCGCGCCCGACGGCGAGGTCGTCGTGCGCGACGCCAGCGTCCCGGGCTCCCGCCGCCTCGAGCTGGAGCTGCCCGACGGGGCGCGGGTGCGCGTGGCCGAGGTCCACCAGGGCTGGGCGGCGACCGACGACCCGGCCGACGGCGACCCGGTCTGGCCGGCCCTCGGCGCCGCGGTGGAGGCCCTCAGCGGCCGGCGACGCGACGCGGAGGACTGGATCGCGGTCCTCGAGGAGTTCGCCACCGCCCTCGGCCGGACGCCGGCCGCGCCCCTGCCCCCCGAGGAGGAGGCACGCCTGGCCGGCCTGCCGCGGCGGTGCCCCGGCGTCCGCGTCAACGGCCCGCGCGCCCACGACTCGGGCGGCTGGTACGTCTTCGTCGGCGGCCTGCCCGGCGGCGCCTGGGTCATGGAGTTCGGCGAGACGCCGCTGGCCGCCGCACGCGCCGCCCTGGCGCGCGCCGAGGCCCTGCTGGACGAGCGCTAGGGCGCGCGCCCACCCCGCCGGGGCACGACGATCCGGGCCGTCGCGCGCCCGCCGTAGATCACGTAGGGCACGGCGAGCTCGCGGCCCGCGTCGTCCTCCTCGGCGTCCTCGCCCGGCGCGAGCAGGCGCACGGCGTCGTTGCGGTCGTCGGTCGCCCGGCGCAGCCCGTCCAGGATGCGCTCGAGGCGGGTGCCGGTCGCCCGCGCCGACCCGCGCTCGGCGGCCGTGACGGCGGCGCGGCGGGCGACGGGGCCGCCCTCGGTGCCGAGCTCCTGGGTCAGGTCTGCCGGCAGGGGGTCGAAGCCGCCGGTGGTGTTGGGGACGACACGCAGGGCCGCGCTCCCCGGGCCGACGCCGGAGGGGATGCGGATCGGGACCCGCACGACCCGCGTCGCCGCCTGCCACGGCTGGAGCACGAGCAGCAGGGTGGCCCGGGCGCCCGGCCGCACGCGGCGCGGGACGACGCGGGCGCCCACGATCCTCGCGGCCCGCACCCGCGGCTGCAGGGACTGCTCGACGCTGAGGGCGGACACCCGGATCGGCCGGACGCCGTTCTGCATCAGGATCGCCAGGAGCCGCGGCACCTGTCCGCTTGCCAGGGTGGCCACGTCGCCGGCGGCCGCGTAGACGTTGCGGTACGTCACCGGCCGGCGCAGGTCGGGGCTCGAGATGGAGATCCGGAGGGTCAGCGTGCCCCCCTCGATCCCGTCCAGCACGCGGATCGCCGGCTCGTCCTGCACGAGGCCGCCGACGATCGGCGCGGTGCGTGGGTCGGGCGCGATCGTGCCGCGCACGGTGCTGGTCGTCCCGCGCGCGTCATCGCGGGCCGTCCCGGTGGCCTCGATGCCCTCGACCTCGCCGACGGTCCCGGTGACCCCGTCCGCGCGGTCGCCCGTCACCATGCCGCGCAGGTTCCCGGGCTCGGCGAGCTTGTAGGAGCCGCCGACGATCGGCGCCGCGATCGTCTGGAACACGTAGCCGTCGCCGAGCAGGAAGCGCGCCCGGCCGGCGCTGAGGAACGGGTGTCCGAAGCCCAGCACGGTCGTCCCGTCAACGTAGGTCACCGTGCCGACCGCCCCGATCGCGATGTCGCCGCCCCCGAGGAGGGCGGACATCGTCGCGCCGGGCACGAGCGGGACGGCGGGGCGCACGCTGCGCGGCGCGATCGCCGAGACCTGGATGCCCGACCGCGCGAGCTCGCGCGAGAGGGGCCCGATGAGCGGCCGCGACGCCCCGGCCACGGTCCAGCGGGCCAGCGGGTAGAGCGCGACGCGGTCGGGGCGCCGGGCCTCGAGCCGCCGCGCCGCCGCCCGGTCGGCGACCCGGGTCACGCGCCGCACGACCCGCGACGCCGGCCCGCGCTCGAGAGCGCGCTGCCCGGCGGAGGCGCCGATCATCTGCTCGATCGGCGTGAGGCCGACGACCACGTTGGCCTGGTCGCCGGCGCCGAAGGCGATCGCGCCGACGACGCGCGGCACGCCGTCGGCGCCGGTCACGTAGACCGGGCTCCCGCTCATGCCCTCGGCCACCCCGCCGGTCTCGTCCATGAGCGGCCCCTCGGCGCGCGCGAGGATCAGGGCGCCCCCGGGCCCGTCGCCCGCGATCTGGACGTCGAGGATCCGCACCGGGAAGGTGACGATGTCCGTCCCGCGCACCACGGTGCGCGCCTCGCCGACCATGCCCGGCGCCACCTGCGCGAGCGGCATGATCGGGTCGGCCGCCGCCGCGTGGCCCGCGCCCAGCGCAGCGGCGACGGCGGCGACGGCGACGGCGAGGCCCGCCCGGCGCGGCGCGGCGCTCACGTGCCCCCGACCAGGCGGGCCGCCGCGCTGCGCGGCATCGTCCGCCGGATCACGCGGAACCACGAGTCGCGCAGCCCGAGCGTGGAGCGCAGCTCGATTCCGGTGAACTCCGCGCTGCGGCCGGACCGCGCCACGAAGCGCGCGATCCTCACGCGAGGGGAGACGCCGCGGCTGAGGATCTCGACCCGGTCCACCGGCCCGTCGAGCCCGAGCGCCCGGCCCAGGCCGGCGCCCGTGAAGCTCGGCGGGTCGGGCCAGGACGCGTGGTACGGCGAGCCGCGGTCGTAGGGGTCGGGCACGCTCACCAGGTACGGGCGCGGCGGGCTGCCGCGGAAGACGTTCTCGACGTTCTCGGTGCGGCCGCCCGAGGTCGAGAAGAAGTAGGCCGTGATCACCTTGCCACCGTACGTCAGCACGGTGCTGCGCGTCGCCTGGACGGCCCGGTTGGAACGGGGGTCCTCGGACGCGATCCCGCCGTAGGTCTGGCTGCGGTCGTCGTCGAAGAGGTCGTAGACGGCGCCGGGCTCCATCGTCGCCAGCGCGTAGCTGCGCGCGGCCACGGCCTGGACGGCCAGCGCCGCCGGCGCGTCGTCGCCCCAGTCGACCGGCATCTCGCGCGGGACCACGCCCCGGAGGTAGTCCTCGAGGCCGACGGCGTTGACGACGTCGAGGCGGCCGCCGGAGGGCACCGCCCGCAGCTCGCCCCGGTAGCGCTGGTCGGCCCGCGGGCCGCCCTCTCCCCAGGCGACGGAGGCGCGCCGCGCGGGCACCAGCCGGACGGTCCCGGTGAAGGTGGCCAGGCGGCGCGCGCCCCGCCGCAGGACCGTGCGGCCGCCCCGTCCGGGGCGGACCGTGACGACCGCGCCCCGCGCCAGCTTCACGGTGCGGCGCCCGCCCGCGGTGGCCCCGACGGCGCGCCAGGCGCGCGGGCTGGAGGCCGCGACGCTCCCGGCGCCCTCGGCGAGCAGCACCTTCACCGTGCGGGTGGGCGCGGTCGTCAGCCTCGTGCCGCGGTAGTAGTGGCGCAGGATCGCGGCCGCGCCGCGGCCGGCGAGCGCCTGCCCGCGGGCGCCGTACTGGGACATGCCCACGCCGTGGCCCCAGCCGCGGCCCTGGAAGGTGAAGACCGTCGCCATCGGCTCGCGGTCCGCCTGGGCCGAGGCCGACGAGGCGGCGCCGGCGAGGGCGGCGGCGCACAGCCCCAGGGTGGCCAGGGCGGCGGTGCGGACGGGTCGTGGCATCGGCGGGGGCCGACGTTAGCGGCCGGGTACGGCCCGAGCCACGGACCCGGGTTCACACCGCGCGCCCGGCCCGTGGTGAAATGGCGTGGCGTGCGCGTCCTCGTGACCACCCGCGGCAGCTCGGGCCACCTCGGCCCGCTGGTCCCCTTCGCGCGCGCGTGCGCCCGCGCCGGGCACGAGGTCGTCGTGGCCGCGCAGCGACAGCACGAGGCCAACGTGAGGCGCGCGGGGCTGGCCTTCGACCCCGTCGACGACCCGCCGGACGACGAGTGGATGCCCCTGATGGGGTCGTTCGCGGAGCTGGACCTCGAGACGGCGGACAGGCTGATGATCGGCGAGTTCTTCGCCGGCATCGACCTCCGCGCGGAGCTGCCGGGCCTGCGCGCGATCGTCGCGCGCGACCGGCCGGACCTGATCCTCCGCGAGAGCTGGGAGTTCGGCTCGACGCTCGTCGCCGAGCTCGAGGGCATCCCGATCGCGCGCGTCGGGCTCGGGCTGGCGAGCGTGGAGGGCCGTTCCATCGAGGCGGCCGCCCCCGGGGTGGACGCCGCCCGCGCCGCGCTCGGCCTGCCCCGCGATCCGGGCGGCCGGCGGCTCGCGGAGGCGCCCTACCTGACGGCGATGCCCGACCTGCTCGAGGACCCCGGCGTCGCCGTGCCTGCGCGCGCGCACCGCTTCCGCTTCGCCGTCGATCCCGGCGCGCGGTCGCTGCCGGAGTGGTGGCCCGGCAACGACGGTCCGCTGGTGTACGTGACCTTCGGCTCCGTCGCGGCGGGCTCCCACCTGCCGTACTACCCCGCGGTGTACCGAGCCGCGATCGACGCCCTGGCCGCGCTGCCGCTGCGCGTGCTGATGACGATCGGCGACGGTGCTCGCGACGCCGGCGATCTGGGTCGGACGCCGCCAAACGTTCACGTCGAGACGTGGGTCCCGCACGACGACGTCGCCCCGCACGCGGCGGCGATCGTCTCCCACGGCGGCTACGGCACGACGCTCGGCTCGCTCGCCCACGGCGTGCCGCTGGTGGTGCTGCCGCTGTTCAGCCTCGACCAATGGGCGAACGCGGGCGCCGTGGTCCGCGCCGGGGCCGGGGTCTCCGTCGGGGGCGCGCCGGGAGCGCGACCGGTCCTCGGGCCGCCTGACCCCAGCACCTACGGCGACCTCGCCGGGGCGGTCGCGCGGGTCCTGGACGATCCCGCGTACCGCCGCGGCGCCGAGCGCGTGGCCGACGCGATCGGGTCGCTGCCGCCCGTCGAGGCCTCGGTCAGCGTGCTCGAGGCGATCGCCGATCGTCGGCGATCGTGAGCCCGCGGGCCGCGAGCGCGACCCCGGCCGCGATCGCGCGCCCAGTCGAGGCCCCGAGCCGGCTCAGGTCGGCCAGCGCCGCTGCCCGCACGGCCGGCGCGTCCGCAGCGAGCAGGCGGTGGACGGGCTCGGGCGCGGCGCCGGTCGCCGCCAGGCCGAGCAGGGTGGCCGACAGCGCCCCCGTGCGCGCGGCGACGTCCGGCGGGACCAGCCCCGCCACCAGGTCGTCCCGGCGCTCGGGAGGGACGCCGGCCGCCGGGCCGAGCGCCCGCACGGCGGCCGCCGCGCCGGCGAGCACGTCGTCGCCCTCCGGGGTGAGGCCCGGCCCGCGCCCCACCAGCCGGTCCGCGGCCCGCGCGAGGGACAGGTCGGGCACCGGCACGCGCGCGGTGAGCCAGCCGGCGAGGCCGGCGACGTCCGCCGGGCCCCAGGCCGGCGGCCGCACGACCGGATCCCAGGCCGGCGGCGCGGCGGGGTCCCAGGAGACGGCCGCCGGGGGCTCGCCGCGGCCGGCGGCGATCGCGTTGGCCATCATGGGGACGCCGTGAGCCGCGACCGTCACGACGAACCCGTCGAGGTCCAGGTGCAGCGCTCCGCGCGCGGAGCCGAGCACGCGCAGCCGCCGGGGCCGGTCGAGGCGGGCGAGCACCGCGGCCGAGACGGCGCGGGCGGGGACGACGAATGGCTCCGCCCCGCCCCCGGCGCGCGCGTGCGCCAGACCGTCGAGACCGGCCCCTTCGTCGTCCAGCGCCGCGAGGACCTGGGCCTTGGCGCCTGCCGGCTCACGCGCCACCGCGCCGCCGTCCGCACGCGCTTCGTGCTGCTGGGCTACTCGCAGCGCTCGGAGGTGGGCCTGCCGTGCCACGTCGTCCACCTGCGCGACGAGGCCGACGGCCGCGAGTACGTGGTCAACACCGGCCTGTGCGGGCCCGGACTGCCGGCCGACGCCTTCGCGGTCAGCGCCGCCAGCCCTTGACCCCGGAGCCCACCGCCACCATGCGGCGCTTCAGCCCCCAGGGGATCACCGAGTAGGCCGGCGCGAAGACCGAGCGCCAGAACCAGGTCGAGGCGGCGTGCGGCGCCGGCTGCCCGACCGCGGGCGCGAACCGGCGCTGGGAGGCCTCGAGCATGGCCCGCTCGCCGCCGGCGCGCATGCGCCGCGCCATCTGCGGCTTGGGCGGCAGCGTCGCCGGGAAGTCGCCCGGGCGGCGGCCCGGCTTCCCCACCCTGCTCAGCGCGTCGGCCAGGGCCGTCTCGCCCGCCTTGCGGGCGGTCGATCCGGGCGGCGCCGGGGGCGCGGCGGGCAGGCCGCCGCGGCCGTGGTGGGCGACTCTGTCGTGGCCGAAGTACTCCCGGACCGCCTCGGGGATGCGCGGGTCGTCGTCGCTCACAGCTGAGCCATCCCGTTCTGAGCGGCGACCGAGAGCGGCTCGTAGAGCGCGCCGATCGGCGGGGAGTAGACGTTCTCCATCCAGGCCAGGTCCTCGAAGGTGGCGTCGCGCTTGAGCGCGAAGGCGAGGAAGTCGGCGCGCTCCTTGATGCCCTCGCCGCCCACGAACTGGCCGCCGATCAGCCTGCCGGTGCCCGGCTCGGCCAGCAGCTTCACGCGCACCTGCTGCACGCCCGGGAAGTAGCGGGCGCGGCTGATGCCGTTGGCGGCGCCGACGACGTAGGGGATCCCGAGCGAGGTCGCGAGGCTCTCCCCGAAGCTCGCCCCGCCGATCTGCACCTGGCCGCCGACCATCCCCCAGGGGATGTTGACCGGGTCGTAGCGCCGGTCGCCGCCGGCGGCGTTGGCCCCGGCGACGCGCCCCTGCTGCATCGCGTGGGAGCCGGTGAGCCCCTGAACGGCGACCCCCGTGAGGTGCTGCGGCACCTCCACGACGTCGCCCGCGGCGTAGACGCCCTCCATCGAGGTGCGCATGCGCTCGTCAACGGCCAGAGCGCCGGTGGAGCCGATGGTGAGCCGCATGGACCGGGCAAGCGTCGTCTCGGGCTCCTTGTGGGTGCAGATGACGCAGATGTCGGCCTCGATCTCGCCGTCGCTCGTCACGACCGCGCGCAGCTTCCCGCCGGTGCCCTCGAAGCCGACCAGGCCGGTGCCGAAGCGCAGGTCGCAGCCCAGCTCCGCCAGGCTCGCCTGCACGGGCTCGGCGATGTCGGCGTCGGCGATCTGGGCCAGCAGCCACGCGTTCTCGTCGACGACGTGCGTCTCGATGCCGCGGTGCGCCAGGGCGGTGGCCATCTCGACCCCGAGCGGCCCCGCCTCGAGCACGACGGCCTTGCGGACGTCGTTCAGCGTCTCGTTCAGCTCCATCCCGCGGCGGATGTTCTTGACGAACGTGAGGCCCTCGAGGTCGTTGCCCGGCACGTCGGGGAGCGTGTAGTTCCAGCCGGTGCAGACGATCAGCCGGTCCCAGGGGAGCACGTCGCCGTTGGCCGTCATGGTCCGCGCGGCCGCGTCCACCTCGGTGACGGCGGTCTGGGTGCGCAGGTCGATGCCGGCGTCGGCGTAGTTCTCGGGGCCCGCCAGGAAGAGGCGCTCGAAGTCGGGGATCTCGCGCCCGAGCACGTACGGGATGCCGCACGGCGAGTAGGCGACGTCCTCGTACTCGGTGCAGATGACGACGGTGGCGTCGGGGTTGGTGCGCTTGGCCATCGAGGCCGCGCTGATGCCGGCGGCGCCGCCGCCGATGACGCAGATGTTCATGCCTCACCCATCCTCGGGGGAAAGCGCGACGCTACCCCATGGGATCGTCAAGGTGGTAGTGGATCTCCGGCGGATGGGCGAGCGTGTTCGTGACCCAGCAGTAGCGCTTGGCGAGATCGACCGCGGGGGCGAGCTCGGCCGGCGGGGTCGACGAGTGCACCCAGAGGTCGTAGCTGCCGTGGCGCGGCTCGCCGACCTGGCGGTGGGGCTGCACCTGCACCTCGAGGTCGCCGAGCTCGATGCGCCTCTTGCGCGCCGCCCAGACGATCGCCACGCAGAAGCAGGACGCGAGCGCCGCGGCCACCAGCTCGGTCGGCATCGGCCCGGTGTCCTGCCCGCCGAACTCCTCGGGCTCGTCGGTGCGGATCGCGTGGCCGCGCCCCGAGACGTCGGCCGCGAGCCCGCCCTTCCACTCGGCCGTCCATACCGCGTACTCGTGCTCGTCACGCAGGGACACGCAGCGCCCCGTACACCGCCTCGTGGGCCGCCGCGGCGGCCTCCCAGGTGAAGCGCCGGGCCGTCTCCCGGCCGGCGGCGACGAGCCGCTCCCGCGCCGGACCGGCGGCCGCCGCGGCGAGCAGCGCCCCGGCGAGGGCCCCCGGGTCGCCCGCCGGCACCATGAGGCAGTCGTCCCCCGGCGCGAGGAACTCGCGCAGCACCGGCAGGTCGCTCGCGACCACCGGCAGCCCGGCGGCCTGGGCCTCGAGGACCACGAGGCCGAACCCCTCGCGCTCGGAGGGGAACGCGAAGACGTCGGCGGCTCGATACAGGGTGGGCATCTCCGCGTCGGCGACGGGGCCGAGCACGGCGACGTCGGCTGAGGCCGGCGGGGCCGGGCCGCGGTGCACGCGCAGGCCCAGACGGGCGGCGTCGTCCTCCCACGCCGCGCGGTAGTCGGCGTAGTCGAACAGCGTCTCGCCGCCGGCGACGGCCAGCAGCGCCCCCGGGCCCAGCGCGCCGCGGGCGCGGTCGAAGGCCTCCAGCAGCGTCCGGCTGCCCTTGCGCGGCTCGATCCCGCCGATGGCCAGGATCGCCGGCCGGGCGCCCCAGCCCAGGCGCGCGCCGGCCTCGGCCCGGCCGAGCCGGCAGCCGGCGAATCGCGCCGCGTCCACGCCGTTGGGGATCACGTCGGCCCCGACGCCGTGCTCGCGCGCGAGCGCGTCGGCCCAGTGACGGCTCACGCAGATGCGGTGGTCAACGTCCTCGATCGACGCGCGCTGGCACTCCCGCAGCACCTCGCTCGCGAAGTCGTCAACGTGGTGGACCGTCCGCACCACGGCCGGGATGCGGCCCTCGGCGCGCAGGGCGAGCAGCGACCGGGCCGACAGGCAGTCCTCCGCGTGGTGGACGTCGGCCGGGCCGGCGGCGCGCAGGCCGTCGGCCAGGGCCTCGGCGTACCGGAGGATGCGCGCCTCGACGTCCTCCCCCGGCCGCCGGTCAACCGGCACGAGCCGCGCGGGCACGCGCGGCGGGCGGAAGAACGCGGCGCCGTCGGCCGAGAGCGCCCAGAGCTCGACGTCGTGGCCGCGGTCGCCGAGCGCCTCGGCCAGCGAGAGCGCGTGGACGACGCCGCCCCGCGGCTTGGTCGAGTAGGTGACCAGGCGGATCCTCATCCCGCGAGCGCGGCGGCCAGGCGGGCCGCGGCGGCGTTGCTCGGCGCGAGCCGCGCGCCGGCGTCGGCCAGGGTCGCCTCCTGGCGGCTGCGCACCTGGGGGTCGGCCTCCGTGCCGAGCACGTAGGCGACCACGGCGAGCTGAGGCCGCTCGGCGAGCGCCTCGCGGATGACGGGCGCCACGGCCCCGGCCGGGTCGGGGTGGCTGGAGTAGCCGAGCACGACGTCGAGCAGCAGGACGCCCACCCGCGGGTCGGCCGCCTCCGCCCGCATGCGCTCGGCGCGGGCCTCCGGGTCGATCATCGGGTGGGGCCGGCCGCGGGTGAACTCCTCCTCGCCGAGGTCCAGGCAGACGTGCCCCTCGGGCTCGCCCTGAAGCCGCCGGGCCCGCCCCGCCGGCGCGTTCGAGGTGACCCGCGAGAGCCGCTCGGCCAGGATCGCCGACGCCTCGCTGCAGAGGGTGCCCCCCGAGAAGAGCCCGCGCACGGCCCCGGCGGCGACCCAGTCGGCGCGCGGGTCGCGGGCGGCCTCGGCGGGGCGGCCACCCAGGCGCACCGCGGCGAGCGCCGCCTCCTCGAGCGTGGGCGCGAGCGCGACGCCCTCGACCGGCTCCACGCCGCCCCCGACCATGCACGCGGCCGCCGGGGTACCGCAGCCGGCGAGCGCGCGCAGCACGCGCTCCGCGACCTCCGGCGCCGGGGGCTTCGAGACGCAGAGGATCACGTCGGTGTCCCGGTCGGCGGCCAGGCGGGCGATGGCGTCGAGGGCGGTGACGGCGCCGACCTCCTCCGTGAGGTCGCGCCCCCCGGTGCCGTAGCAGCGGCTCACCCCGGCCCCGGCGCGGTCGATCAGGACCGTCACCTCCTGGGCGCCGGTGCCCGCCGCCGCGACCACGCCGATCCGCCCGGGCGCGACGACGTTGGCGAAGCCGAGGGCGAGCCCGTCGACGATGGCGGTGCCGGCGCCGGGGCCCATGACGAGCAGCCCGAGCTCGTGGGCGCGGCGCTTGAGGGCGACCTCGTCCTCCAGGGGCACGCCGTCGCTGAACAGGAGCACGTCCATCCCGGCCCCGAGGGCCTTGTGGGCCTCGAGCGCGGCGTACTCGCCCGGCACCGAGATCACCGCGACGTCCCCCGCGACCCGCGCCATCGAGCGCGGCGCCCGGGGGCGCGCGCCGGCGCCGTCCGCCCCCGCCGGCGCCCGGTCCAGCACCGCCTCGGCCGCCTCGAGCCCCTCGGCGGCGCCGGGCCCCCGGATCGCGATCACCAGGTCGTCGGGCCCCGCCCCCTCGATGGCGGCGTCGGCCACGCCGAGCTCCGCGGCCTCCTCGCGGTTGGCCGGCGTGCCCATGAAGCAGAGGGCCCGCTCGACCCCCTCCACGTCCTCCGCGGCGCGGGCGGCGGCCATCATCTTGGCGCTGTCGGCCCAGCGCCCGGCGCGCACGCGGACCTCGGTCACGCCGACAGCGCCCGGCCCTCCGGCCCCGCCAGCAGGGGCTCGGCCTGCGCGCCGAGAGCCTCGTCGTCGGTCTCGGCCGCGCGCAGCGTCGCGGCGCGGCCGCCCTCCACGAGCACCGCCCCGGGGCGCAGGTGGATGAACGGCGACGCCTGGGCCATCGCGTAGGCGCCGGCCTGGCCGATCCACACCAGGTCGCCGACCCGCAGCGGCGCCAGCGGGACCTCGCGCGCGAGGGCGTCGTGCTGCAGGCACAGGGGGCCGAAGAGGTCCGTCGGCCGCTCGGGCCCGGGGCGCGGATCGGCCGCCTGGACCGGCGAGCGCTTCCACAGGACGCACGGCACCTGGGTGACCCCGGCGTCAACCACGACCGCGCCCCGCCCGCGGCGCGCGACCACCCGGGTCAGCAGCCACCCGGCGTCGCGCACGAGCGCCCGGCCGGGCTCCAGGATCAGCGGGGGCGCGTCGGGTCCGAGGCCGGCCCGGGCCGCGTCCAGGTGGCCCGCCAGCCCCGCGGCGGCCGGCCAGCCGCCCCCCAGGTCGAGCCACTCGATGCCGCCCACGCGGGCGGCGACCTCGCGCAGGCGCCCGGCGGCGGCCGCGAAGCGCGACGCGGGCACCGGGTACTGGACCGTGACGCCGTGGATCGGCGGGCCGGTCGGCGGCAGCGGCCCGAGCTGGTAGGCGCCGAGGTGGATGTGGAGCCCGGTCAGCGGCAGGCCGGCGCGAGCCAGGACCGACGCGGCCGCGGGAGCGGCGCGCGGCGCCAGGCCGAACCGGTCGCGGCCGTCGCGGTCCGGGGGCACCAGCCGCAGGCCCACCCGCGCGCCCGGCGCCGCGGCCGGCGCGAGGCGGGCGATCTCGCGCACCTGCTCGGCGCCGTCCGCGATCACGGTCGCGCCCTCGCGCAGCGCCCGCCGCAGCTCGACCCGCGTCTTGAGCGGGCCGTTGAAGACGATCCGCGACCCGGGCACGCCGGCCCGGCGGGCCACCCGGTACTCGAAGCCGGACGCGACCTCGGCCCAGCAGCCGGCCCGGTGCAGCCGCGCCACCAGCCCCATCAGGGGGTTCGACTTCACCGAGTAGGCGATCGTGGCGTCCGGCCCGGCGACGGCCTGGAAGGCGCGCGCCTCCGACTCGAGGCGCGCGCCGTCGAAGACGTAGAGCGGCGTGCCGAACCGCTCGGCCAGCTCGTCGGCGCGGCCCGGCGGGCGCGGGTCGAGCGAGTGGATCACGCCGTCACCCCGGCGGCGATCCGCGGCCAGACCTCGGCGCCGACCCGGCCGACCTCCTCGCGGTGCGGGTAGCCCGACCCGATCACCAGGTCCACGCCGGCGTCGCGGTAGTCGGCCAGCAGCCGCGCGACCCGGTCGTAGGAGCCCACCAGCGCCGTGCCGGCGCCGCCGCGCACGGCGCGGATGCCCGCCCACAGGCCGGGCGCGACCCAGCCGTCCGCGTCGGCCGGGATGGCGTTCATGCGGCCCTGGCCGACGCTGTCGAAGGCCGCGTACTCGGCCGCCCGCGCGCCGGCGACCTCGGCGCGCGACAGGAGCTCGGCGGCGGCGGCGCGGGCCTCGTCGTCGGTCGCGCGGGCGATCAGATGGATGCGCAGCCCGACGCGCATCGGCCGCCCCGCGCGCTCGCGCATCGCCGCGGCACGGGCCGCGATCGCATCGGGCGGCTCCCCCCACATCAGGTAGGTGTCGGCCGCGCGCGCGGCCAGGGCGAGGGCGTCCTCGCTCGCCCCGCCCAGGTAGAGCGGCCCGGGGAAGCGGGCGCGCAGGGCGTCGGCCAGCCGGCCCAGGCGGGCGTAGCGGCCGGCGTGGTCGAGGGGCGCGGCGCCGTAGCCCGTGTCGGGCCCGCCGCCGGCGACGAGGTTGATCGCGACCCGGCCGGGGGCCATCGACCAGAGCGTCTCGGCCTGGTGCGCGGCGAGCTCGGGGCGGACGGCCGCCGGGTTGACGGCGACCAGCAGGCGGATCGACCGCGTCAGGGGGGCGAGCGCCGCCGCCGTGGTCCAGCTCTCCGAGAACGGGGCGTCGGGCGCGAAGGAGTCGTTCACGGTGCCCGTCGGCACCAGGATCTCGACCGCCCCAGCGTCCTCGGCGGCGCGGGCGACCTCCGCCAGGTAGGCGATGTCGGGCGCCCGTTCGGGGCGCGCGGTCCCGAGCCACCTGCCGTCCCCCTCCGATGGGCAGTACCAGCCGAGCTCGAGCACCCGCAGAAGGCTACCCGCCGCCGGCGATCAGCGCCGCGAGGCGCCGGCCGCGCTCCGTGCCGTACGACAGGAACAGGTCGCGCACGGCGTCGCGGTAGGCGCCGCCGGCGGCCTCCTCCGCCGCTTCGGGGAGGGCCTCGGCGAAGCGGGCGAGCGCGGACGGGTCGGGGTCGCTGAGGTTGAGCCGGATCGTGGTCGTCGCCCCGACCTCGCCCAGGCCGTCGCCCGGGTAGACGGCGACCCGCCGCGCGCAGAGCGCCACGGTCAGCTCCTGGGCGCTGGCGCCGAGGCCCGAGACGTCCACGACGCACGAGAAGCCGTAGGCCGGGTCGACCACGGGCCGCGCGACCGCGCGGAGGGCGGCCAGGTTGCGCCGGATCACCTCCTCGCCGCGGCGCAGCCAGCCCTCGTCGCGCAGGGCCGCGGCCGCCCCGACCTGGGCGATGCGGTTGGTGTTGAGGCGGACGGCCGCGATCTTGACCTGGAGGCACGCCCTCACCAGCGCCGGCGGCCCGCCGAGCGCGCCCAGCCGCGCGCCGGCCATCCCGTAGCCGTGAGCGAGGCCGCTCGTCACGAGGACCGTCGCGCCGGGGTGCTCGGCCGCCACCGCGGCGATCGGGTGGTGGCGGGCGGCGGGGTCGACCCGGTGGGCGGAGTGGGTGGTGTCGGCCAGGACCACGATGCCGCGCTCGGCCGACAGGCGGCAGAGGGCCTCGAGCTCGTCGCGGCGCTGCACGGTGCCGAACGGGTTCACCGGGTCGCAGACGATCACCATCTTCGTGCGCGCGGTCGCGCTCGCGGCGACCTCGTCGGGGTCGAGGCGCCAGCCGTTTCGCGGGCCCAGGCGCACCCAGACCGGCTCGGCCCCCGCCAGCCGCAGCGCTGGGACGAAGTGGAAGTACCCCGGGTCGGTGACGATCGCCTCGTCGCCGGGGTCGAGGCACGCCAGCGCCGCGTAGCCCACGCCCGCCTGGGCGCCCTCGGTGCCGATGACGTCGAACCCGTCGTCGCGCGGGCGCCCGAGCAGGACCTCGGCCATCAGGTCGCGCAGGCCGGCGTCGAGGTCGGGCGAGTACGGGCCGACGTGCTCCTCGTCGACCGCCGCGCGCATGGCCTCGAGCGCCCGCGGCGACGGGCCGAGGTGGTTGGCCATCCAGCCCAGGTCGGCCCACTCGCGCCGGTCGAGGGCGATGGCGCCGTCGCGGTAGACGTCGGCCGGGTCCCAGCCCAGGATCCGGTAGGCGTCGCGGTAGGTCATGTAGTTGCCGAAGCCCTGGGGGTCCTCCAGCAGGGCCCGGGCCCGGGCCGAGGCGTGGGGCACCTGCGCCGCGGGGGGCGGGCGCCACGTGAGCACCGACCGGCGGCTCACGCGACGATGCGGGTGCCCGTGCGGCCCGCCAGGGCGTCGGCGACGCGCTCGAGGGAGGTGATGACCGCCTCCCGGCCGCCCGCCTCGATGAACTGCGCCGCGGCCTCCACCTTCGGCCCCATGCTCCCGGCGGGGAACTGGCCCTCCTCCAGGTGGCCGCGCGCCTCGGCGACGGTCATCCGCTCGAGGCCGCGCTCGCGCGGCGTGCCGAAGTCGAGCGCCACCCGCTCGACGCCGGTCAGCAGCAGCAGCGACGTCGCCCCCACGAGCCGGCCGATCAGGGCGGCCGCGAAGTCCTTGTCGATGACCGCGTCCACGCCGACCAGCTCGCCCCCGACGCGCGCGACCGGCACCCCTCCGCCGCCGCAGGCCACCACGATCTCGCCCGCGTCGAGCAGACGCTGGATCTCGGGCGACTCCACGACCTCCACCGGCTCGGGCGAGGCGACCACGCGCCGCCAGCCGCGGCCGGCGTCCTCGGCCACGTCCCAGCCGCGGGCGCTCGCCAGCCGCCGCGCCCGGCCCTCGGAGAAGAAGGGGCCGATCGGCTTGGTGGGCGTCGCGAACGCCGGGTCGTCGCGCCGCACCACGACCTGGGTCATCACCGCGGCGACGGTGCGCGGCCGGCCCGCCGAGATGAGCGCGTCGCCGATCGCCTGAGAGAGCAGGTAGCCGAGCTGCCCCTGGGTCATCGCGCCGAGCACGAACAGCGGCTGCACCGGCACCTCGCGGGCGACGGCCTCCTGCGCCATGGCGAGCGCGCCCACCTGGGGACCGTTCCCGTGCACCATCAGCAGGCGGCGGCTCGAGTCGAGGAGGGCGACGGCCGCGTCGGCCACGTGCCGGGCGCGCTCCTCCTGGCCCGCGAAGTCGCCGAGGCCCGCGGGGGCGAGAGCGTTGCCGCCGATCGCCAGAACCACCGTCTCCCCCACCCGCGCGACCTCCCGCGCCGACGCGCTCCCGATTGCGCTTTATCTCCCTCTCGCACCTTGCGAGTGCCCACCGGGGGGTGAAGGATGTCACCTCCCCCAAAACGCCGTGGGCGGCTGCCCCTGTGTCGCGCCCACAACCAATTGCCGGGAGGACCAGCGTGGCGAAGATCGAGGGTATGAAGCCGGAAGCCGGCCAGGAGCTCTACGACGTCGCGGAGAAGGTCTTCCCCGACATCAAGGCGGAGCCAGGCGAGGAGGCGTGGATCTTCATGCACACGGTGCCCTACGAGGGCTCCGTGGGGCTGGTGAACCTCCTCACGGCCACGCGGCTCGGGCGCAAGGGCTTCAAGGTGAGCCTCGTGCTCTACGGCCCCGGGGTGCTGATGGCGTCGGGCACCCGCGGCTACCCGGCCGTCGGCCAGGAGGCCTTCCCGGGACACATGGCGATCAACAACCAGATCAAGACGCTCCTCTCCGAGGGCGCCACGGTCTACGCGTGCCGCTTCGCGATGGGCGCGCTCTACGGCTTCCGCGAGGACGACCTCATCCCGGGCGTCACCCCGTTCAACCCGCTCGACGTGCTCGACTCGGCGCTGACGGCGTGGCGGAACAAGGCCTTCCAGCTCAACACCTGGACCGTCTAGGGAGGGCCGCGACGACACCGGCTCGGTGAGCGAGCGCGAGGAGCTCGAGCGCCGCTGGCGGCTGGGGGAGGAGCGCCTCTACCCGGTCGCCACGGTCCGCCCCGACCTCTACGAGGCCGTCATCGGCATCGTGCGCTCGCTCGTCGACCACCTGCAGTCCGTCCCCGACATCGACGCGTTGGTCGTGACCTACCGCACCGCCGTCCGCGACGCGGAGCTGGCCGACGCGGGCGTGGCGGTCGCCGAGATCCCGCCCGAGGTCGACCGCGACCTCGTGCGCGACGCGGCGTACCAGGTGCGCTCGCGCGAGCTGCTCCAGCGCGCCGCCGCCGAGCGCACCGAGACCGCGATCCGGCGCGCCAAGGCCGCCGGCGAGCCGACCGTGACCATCTGGAGCGAGGGGCAGCAGGAGATGTGGCCGCCCTACCGCCGCGTCGAGATGTCGCTCGCGAGCGGCCTGGCGGTGGCGGTCTCCACGACGATGGACCCCGAGACGATGATGCCGCGCTTCGCGCTCGAGGGCCTGGAGCTGGACCCCGCGACCGGCGAGGCGGCCGACGCCGAGCCGATCGCCCCGCGGCGCGAGTTCACCGACCCCGACGAGTGGCGGGCGGCGGCGCAGGAGCTGCGGCGCGCCATCCTGACGAGCTGACGAGGGAGGCCGAGTGCCCCTGCCCGACGGCGTGAAGCGCAACGTGATCGACGGCCACAGCCACATCGGCGAGATCGAGGCCTGGCCCTTCTACGGGATCGACTATCCCGTGAAGCCGATCGTCTACGACTTCCCGCGCACGAAGGACTTCCTCAAGTACATGGACCGGTACGGGATCGAGCGCAGCCTGGTGATGTCGAACTACGGCATCCCCAAGCCGGAGCAACCCTTCTCGCTCAACCCCGTCGTCATGGAGGCGGCGACCTCCACCGACCGCATCCGCGGCCTGCTGTGGGTGTCGTTCCTGCCGCGCGACCGCGAGCAGACCGTCGAGGCCCTCACGCACTGCGGCGAGGCCGGGATCATCGGGCTCAAGACGACCTTCCTCCTCGGTGGCAACCCCAACCCGGAGGAGTGGGACGACGAGACCAAGGAGCTCGCCGAGATGTGCTTCGACGCGGCCGAGAAGCACGACTACGTCTTCCACTTCCACACGTCGGCCGGCGGCAACAGCGACATCAACAACTTCATCCCGATGGTCGAGGCCTACGGGAAGCGCTGCAAGATCCACCTGGTCCACTTCGGCGGCGGCGTCAGCGGCCACATCAAGCTGGTGCCGAAGTTCCTGCAGTGGGTGAAGGACGGCTACAAGGTCTACACCGACACCTCCTGGGCCATCGGCTTCGGCGCGCGCTGGCTGCTGGTCGAGATCGAGAAGCAGGGCATCGGCGGCGACCGGGTGCTCTTCGGCTCCGACGAGCCCTGGTCGGACTTCATGAGCGAGTACTGGAAGATCGAGGGCGCGCCGGTCTCGGAGGAGCTCAAGCGCATGGTGCTGGTCGAGAACTTCGAGAAGCTCCACGAGAAGCACTGGTGACGCGATCTCATTCACCCTCCTCGGGCTCGGCCGCTCTCGCGGCGGCCGGCCCTCGTCGGGAGGAGTCCCAGCTCCCCGACCTGAAGACCCTCGCCGTCGAGCTCCAGTCCCTCGGCGTGCGGACCTCGCACCGCGACGAGGGCCCCGGGGCCACCCGGGCGGGCGGCGCAGGGCCCTCCGACGCGGGCTTCATCTGGCTCGACGGGGCGCCGCTCACCGTGCCCGTGCACGGCGACTACGTCGCCTCGTCGCCCTACGAGCTGGTGCTCGACGGCTCGGGCCGGGCCGGCACGCTGATGCGCGACGGGGTCGAGGTCGGTCCCGTGCGCATGCACCCGCGGCCCAGGATCTACGACCTCGAGACGGCCGCCGGGGTGCCCTACTGGAAGATCGCCCTGATGCACCTCGACAGCCTCGCCTCGACCGTCTTCCAGCGCTGCGTCTACTGGGGCACGCACGAGCAGTGCCACTTCTGCGCGATCGGGACGAGCCTCCAGAACGGCCGCACCGTGCCGGTGAAGACGCCGGCCCTGCTCGCCGAGGTGGCCGAGGCGGCCGCCCGGCTCGACGGCGCCAAGGACGTGACGCTCACCACCGGCACCCCCAACCGCGACGACCGCGGCGCCCCCTACATGGCCCGCTGCGCCGAGGCGATCCGCGACGCCAGCGGCCTGCCCGTGCAGGTGCAGATCGAGCCGCCGGCCGACTTCGCCTGGTTCGGCGCCCTCAAGGAGAGCGGCGTCGAGGCACTCGGGCTGCACCTCGAGGTCTGGGACGAGGACGTGCTCGCGCGCGTCGCCCCCGGCAAGCACGCCCAGGGCCGCGACCACTACCTCGCCGCCTGGGAGGCGGCCGTCGGCGTCTTCGGGCGGGGGCAGGTCTCCACCTACTTCATCCTCGGCCTCGGCGAGAGCCCGGAGTCGGTGATGGAGGGCTGCCGCGCGGCCATCGACCGGGGCGTCTACCCATTCGTGGTGCCGCTGCGGCCGGCGCCGGGCAGCATCGTGGCCGACGGCGTCCCGCCCTCGGCCGAGTACGTGCGCGAGGTCTACGAGCGGGTCGCGCCGCTGCTGGCCGAGGCCGGGATGATGAGCCAGGACGCGCGCGCCGGCTGCGTGCGCTGCCAGGCCTGCTCGGCGCTCAGCACGTTCGAGCGGGCGTTCGGCGGCGGACGGGACGGCGTCCCGGCGGCGGCCGAGGCCGGCGCGCCGTGATGGCGCTCGACGTCCGGGTCGCCCTCAGCGACGAGGACGTCGCCGCCCACCACCGCGTGCGCCACGAGGTGTTCGTGCGCGAGCAGGGCATCTTCACCGGGGACGACCGCGACGGCTGGGACGACGGCGCCGTCAAGGTGGTCGCGCGCGCCGGAGCCCGGGTGCTGGGAGCCGTGCGGCTCTACCCGCTCGACGAGGCGGGGCTCTGGAAGGGCGACCGGCTCGCGGTGCTGCCCGAGGGGCGGCGGCTGCGGATCGGCGCCCCGCTGGTGCGCTTCGCCGTGGCGACGGCGGGGGCGCACGGCGGGACGCGCATGATCGCGCTCATCCAGGCCCGCAACGTGGCCTTCTTCCGCCACCTGGGCTGGAGCGCCCTCGGCGACGAGACGGACTACCGGGGCGCCACCCACCAGGAGATGACGATCGCCCTCGCCGGGGCGCAGCCCGAGTTCGCCCCGGGCGGCTACGCCTGGGCCCTCGGGGCCGCCTGAGTCAGGCCGCCGCGCGCTCCAGCCGGTCGGCGATCCCCCGCCGGGCCATGTCGAAGGCGCCGGGGTCGCCGCTGAGGAGGTAGAGGCCGTTGGCCTCGCCCAGCAGGGCGTTGAGCTCGAACGTCAGCTGGGCCGGGTCGACCGAGGGGTCCACCTCGCGCCGCTCCTGCGCGGTGCGGATGGCGCCCTCGAAGAGGTCCATCCACTGCCGCTGGACGGCGACCACCCGCTCCCGGACGGGCCCCGGCCGCGTGTCGAGCTCGGCCGCCGCGGAGGCGAAGAAGCAGCCGCCGGGGAAGACGTTGCGGCCCACGTGGGAGAGGAAGCGCTCGCTGAGCGCTCGCACCCGCTCCAGCCCCTCGGCCTCGAGCGCCGGGCGCAGGACGTCCTCCGCGAAGATCTCCTCGGCGGCGCCGATCGTGGCGAGCTGGAGCTCCTCCTTCGAGCCGAAATGCGCGAAGAGGCCGCTCTTGCTCATGCCCGTCGCCGCGGCGAGGCGCCCGATCGTGAGGCCGTCCAGCCCCTCGACCGTCGCCAGCCGGGCGGCCGTCAGGAGGATGGTGCGCCGGCTGCGCTCCCCGTCGGACCTGCGACGTCGCGCCGTCTGCGTGCTCATGCTTGACAAGTTAGCACGAACGTTCGTAATGTGTCGCTGTCAAAACGAACGATCGTGCTAACTGAGGAGGAGAGCGATGGGCACCACCACCGTCGAGGCGGCCCCGGACTACGCGGCGATCACCGCGCGCCAGCAGAGCGGCCTGGGCCACCGGCGACTACTCGGTCGTCGCCGCCCGCATCCAGGTCATCTCCGAGCTGCTCTGCGACGCCGCCGACCTCCGCGCCGGCAGCCGCGTCCTCGACGTCGCCGGGGGCAGCGGCAACACCGCCCTGGCGGCCGCCCGCACGGGGGCCCGGGTCGTCTCGCTCGACTACGTGCCCTCCCTGCTCGAGCGGGCGCGCGCAGCGCGCCGCCGCCGAGGGGCTGGAGATGGAGACGGTCGAGGGCGACGCGCAGGCGCTGCCCTTCCCGGACCGCGCCTTCGACGCGGTCGTCTCGGTCGTCGGCGCGATGTTCGCGCCCGACCAGCGCCGGACGGCGGCCGAGATGCTGCGGGTCTGCCGCGCGGGCGGGACGATCGCGCTGGCCAACTGGACTCCGGAGGGCTTCATCGGCGAGCTCTTCCGGACCGTCGGCGCGCACGTGCCGCCGCCGCCGGGGCTGACGCCGCCGCCGCTCTGGGGCGCCGAGGACCACGTGCGCGAGCTGTTCGGGGACGGCGTCCGCGACCTCCGCGCCCGCCGGCGCGACGTACACGTGGCGGTTCACGTCGCCGGAGGAGTTCGTCGAACCTGTTCCGCAGGTTCTACGGCCCGACGGCCGTCGCGTTCGGCGCGCTGGAGCCCGAGGGACGGGACGCGCTGGCGACCGACCTCGCCACGCTGGCCCGTCGCTTCGACCGCAACGGCGGAGGCGGCCCGCTCGCGATCCCGGCCGAGTACCTGGAGATCGTCGCGACCCGGAGCTAGCGACCGGGCCCCAGGCCCGTGAGGCCCTCCCGCGCGAGGTCCCAGACCTGCGCCTCCTCGCCCCCGGCGCGGAGGCGCAGGACCCCGCCGTCGTCGAGGGCCCCGACGCGGGCCAGCGTCAGCCCGGTCGGGGCGACGCGGCGCGCCAGCGCCTCCGGCGTCGCCGACCACCAGGAAGGCGAAGGACGGGAACGTGAGCAGCCAGCGCTCCAGGGGAAGGCCCGGCGGGGCGGGCAGGGCGTCGAGGTCGAGCGCGCAGCCGAGGCCGCCGGCGCTCTCGCAGAGCTGGAGCAGCGACCCCGCCACGCCGGGCATCGAGACGTCGCGCGCCGCCCACGCCTCGCCCGCCTCGGCCGCGTCGGCCAGCAGGGCGAGGTCGTCGGCGGCCCGCTCGCGGCGCGGGCCGCGCAGGTGGCTGAAGAAGCTGCTGCCGGCCCCCACCATCATCTCGCCCTCCAGGCAGGCGACGCAGCATCACGGCGTCGCCCGGGCGGGCGTTGCGCGCCGACAGCGGGCGCGCGGACGCGGCCGACGGCGAAGGTCGAGAGCGCCCGCGCGGCGCCGTCCTCGACGGTCGCGTGCCCGCCGAGCACCGGCACGCCGTAGAGCCCGGCGCCGATCCGGAGGCCCTCCAGCATCTGCTCGGCGACGCGGCGCGAGCCGGCGGCCAGGCAGTCGAGCAGCGCGAGCGGGCGGGCGCCGGTCGCGGCGAGGTCGTTCAGCACCGTCACGACGCCCGGCCACGCCCGCCGCGCGCGGCTGGGCGGCGACGAAGGCGGGTGGATGACCTCGGCCGCCAGCGCCAGCTGGCCCTCGCCGTCGGGCAGCAGCGCCGCGTCGTCGCCGTCGCCCCCGAAGGCCGCCGCGACGAGCGGCGAGCTCGCGCTTGCCCCGCAGGCCGGGGTGCTCGCGGACCGCGCGGGCGAGAGCCGGTAGGTTCATGGGGTGAGCAGCCTACGCGTCGTCACCGCGGGCCTGGACCTCATGGCCGAGGCGCTCCGGGACCAGGGCGCGGATGTGACGGCGCTCGAGTGGCGCCCGCCCGCCGGGGGCGACCCTGAGGACGTCGCCGTCCTCGCGGCGACCTACGGCGACGACCGGGTCGACGCCGCCAACGCCCGCGCGCTCGCGCGCCTGCAGGAGGCCCGCCCGATGATCGTGGGCGCCGGCGCCGCGGGCGAGCTGATCCCGGGGCTCGAGGGCCGCACGGTCCTCCACGCCGGCCCGCCGGTGGAGTGGGAGCTGATGTGCCGCCCGCAGCGCAACGCCGTCTGCGGCGCGGTGGTGCTCGAGGGCTGGTCCTCCACCCTCGAGGAGGCCGAGCGCCTGGTCGCCGGCGGCGGCGTGCGGCTCGCCCCCGCCCACTCGCTGGACGCCGCCGGGGCGATGACGGGCGTGATCTCCCCCTCGATGGCCGTCTGGGCGGCGCGCGACGAGATCGGCGGCGGCGTGGGCTTCAGCCCCTTCAACGACGGCCCGGGCGAGGCCTTCTGGCTCGGCGTGGGCACCGCTGAGGCGATCCGCCGGCAGCGGACCCTCGCCGACGCCGTGGCACCGGGCTTCGCGGCCGCCCTCCGGGCCGAGGGGCCGATCGACGGCTTCGCGCTCGACGCCCAGGGCCTCGCCATGGGCGACGACTGCCACATGCGCCACCAGGCGACGACCATGCTGCTGCTGCGCCAGGCGCTCCCGGCCATGGCCGAGAGGGCGCCCCGCAGCGTCCTGCCGACGGCGCGGCTGCTCGCGGCCAACGGCCACTTCGCCCTGACCATGACGATCGCCTGCGCCCGGGCGGCCCTCGCGGGGATCCAGGGGACGCCGGCGAGCAGCCTGGTGGTCTTCATCAGCCGCAACGGCGTCGACGCGGCGGTCCAGCTCGCCGGCCTGCCGGACCGCTGGTTCACCGCCCCGGCCCCGCCGGTGGGCGACCCGCTCTACCGTCCGGGCATGTCCGACGCCGACGCCGCGCTCGACATCGGGGACTCGGCGCTGGTGGAGTGCTGCGGCCTCGGCGCGGCCGCCAGCGCGGCCAGCCCGGCCGTCGCGGCGTTCCTCGGCGGCGGCGTGGCGGACGCCGTCGAGCGCACGCGCGAGATGGGCGACATCTGCGTCGGCGAGAGCGAGCGCTTCCGCATCCCGGCCCTCGATGGCGAGGGGACGCCGCTCGGCGTCGACGCGCGGGCCTGCCTCGACCTCGGCGCGACGCCGCTGATCAACACGGGCATCCTGCACCGGCGCGACGGCGGCCAGATCGGGGCCGGGATCGCCCGCACGCCGCTCGAGCCGATCCGTGACGCCGTCGCGGCCCTCGCCGCCGACCTGGGCGGGGCGCCGTGAGCTCCGAGTGGGACGCGCACGCCTACGAGCGCGTGTCGGGCCCGCAGGTGTCGTGGGGACGGACCGTGATCGAGCGGATCCCCCTGCGCGGCGACGAGACCGCGCTGGACGCCGGGTGCGGCACGGGGCGCGTGACCCGGCTGCTGGCGGAGCGCCTGCCGCGGGGGCGCGTGATCGCCGTCGACGGCTCGCGCGCGATGGTCGAGGAGGCGACCGAGCGGCTGGCCGACCTCGCGCCGCGGGTGAGCGTGCGGCACGGGAACCTGCTCGAGCTGGAGCTGGACGAGCCGGTGGACCTGATCGTGTCGACCGCCACGTTCCACTGGATCCTCGACCACGACGCCCTCTTCCGTCGTCTGTTCGCCGCGCTGCGGCCGGGTGGGCGCCTCGTGGCCCAGTGCGGCGGGCGGGGCAACATCGCCGCCACCCTCGACGCGGCCGCGGGCGTCGGCGCGCGGGAGCCCTACTCGGGGGCGCTCGGCCGCATGCCCGACGGGTGGCTGTTCGCCGGGCCCGAGGAGACCGTCGCCCGCCTGGAGGCCGCCGGCTTCGAGGACGCCCGGGCCGAGCTGATCGAGGCCCCGGCTGCGCTCGACGCCGAGAGCGCCGACTTCCTCGCGACGGTGGTGCTGCGCCACCACCTCGAGCTGCTGGAGCCCGAGCTCCGCGCGCCGTACGCGGAGGAGGTGACCGGGCTCCTGCGCGGCCCGGACGGCCGGGTCGTCCTGGACTACGTGAGGCTCAACATGGAGGCGCGTCGGCCGGCGCCCTGAGCGCGCTCGGGTGGGTCGGCGTCGCGGCGCTGGTCGCCTGGCTCGGCGTCCTGCTGCACCCGGCGCGGCCGTGGGACCTGCGCCCGACCGACGAGGACGGGCCGCCGCCGCCCGATCCGCCCGCCTGGCCCCCGCTGGCGGTCGTGGTTCCGGCCCGCAACGAGGCCGAGGCCCTCCCCCTCACGCTCCCGGCGCTGCTGGCCCAGGACTACCCCGGCGACTGGCGCGTCGCCCTCGTCGACGACCGCTCGCGCGACGCCACCGCCGCGGTCGCGCGCCGTGCCGGGGGCGGCGACGCGCGCCTCGAGGTCGTGCCCGGCGCGCCGCTGCCCGAGGGGTGGGCGGGGAAGGTCTGGGCCCTGGAGCAGGGCCGCCGGGCCGCCGCCGCGCGCGTCCCCGCGCCGGAGCTGCTGCTGCTCACCGACGCCGACATCCTCCACGCGCCCGGCTCCCTGCGGGCGCTGGTCGCCGAGGCCGAGGCGGGGGGGCTGGACCTCGTCAGCCGGATGGCGCGGCTGCGCTGCGAGTCGCGGGCCGAGCGGCTGCTCATCCCGGCGTTCGTGCTCTTCTTCTTCCTGCTCTACCCGATGCGCTGGGCCAACCGGCCGGGCGGGCGCCTCGCGGCGGCGGCCGGCGGCTGCGTGCTGGTGCGGGCGGACGCGCTGGCGCGCGCCGGCGGCCTGGAGGCGATCCGGGGGGCGCTGATCGACGACCTGGCGCTCGCGCGCGCCGTGAAGCGCTCGGGCGGCGCCACCCGCCTCGCCCTGAGCCGGGGAGCCGTGTCGAGCCTGCGCCCGTACCCCGACGTCGGCGCCGTCTGGCGGATGGTGCGGCGCAGCGCGTTCACCCAGCTGCGGCGCTCCTGGGTCCTCCTGGCGGCGGTCACCGCCGTCATGCTGCTGATGTTCGCCGTGCCGCCCGCCTGCGTGGTGGCGGGCCTGGTGGGCGTCGCGACCGGGGCCGGGGGCTGGGCCCTCCCCCTCGCCGCAGGGGCCGCCGCGTGGGCCCTCATGGCGCTGGTCGCCGCGCCGGCGGTCCGGGCCTTCGACCTGCCGGCCCGGTGGGCGCTGGCGCTCCCGCTCTCCGGGGTCCTCTACACGCTGATGACCGTGGACTCGGCGCTGCGCGGCGCTCAGCGCACCCCGTACTGGCGCTCGTAGTAGCGCAGGTACTCGCCGCTCTTGATCGGCTCCCACCACCCGCGCTGCTCGCGGTACCAGTTGACCGTCGCCGCGAGCGCGTCGGCGAACGGCCGCCGCGGCTCCCAGCCGAGCGCGCGCAGGCGCGAGGTGTCGAGCGCGTAGCGGCGGTCGTGGCCGGGGCGGTCGGCGACGTGGCGGATGAGCGACTCGTCGCGGTCGGTCAGGGCGAGGATGCGGCGGGTGATCTCCAGGTTGGGCACCTCGTTGCCGCCGCCGACGTTGTAGACCGCCCCGGCCTCGCCGCGCTCCAGCGCGGCCCAGATGCCCTCGCAGTGGTCGTCGACGTGGATCCAGTCGCGCGTCTGCATCCCGTCGCCGTAGACCGGCACGGGCTCGCCGTCGAGGGCGTTGGTCACGAACAGCGGAACCAGCTTCTCGGGGTACTGGCGCGGGCCGAACGTGTTGGAGCCGCGCGTGATGACGGCGTCGAGCCCGAAGGTGCGGTGCCAGGCGAGCACCTGGAGGTCGCCGCCGGCCTTGCTGGCCGAGTAGGGGCTCGAGGGGCTGATCGGGTCGGTCTCGCGGAAGGCGCCCGCGGCGATCGAGCCGTAGACCTCGTCGGTGGAGACCTGCACGAAGCGCCCGACGCCGGCCTCGCGGGCCGCGTCGAGCAGCACGGCGGTCCCCACGACGTCGGTGCGGATGAAGTCGGCCGGGTCGAGGATGCTGCGATCGACGTGGCTCTCGGCGGCCAGGTTGACGACGGCGTCGGCCCCCTCGATCGCGCCCCGGACGGCCACCGCGTCGGCGATGTCGGCGTGCACGAACGAGTAGCCCGGCGCGTCGGCCACCTCGGCCACGTTGGCCGGGTTCCCGGCGTAGGTGAGCTTGTCGAGGTTCACCACCTCGGCGCCGCGCGCCAGCGCCAGCCGCACGAACGCCGAGCCGATGAAGCCGCAGCCTCCCGTCACCAGCAGCCTCACGCCGTCTCCTCCAGGTAGTCCGCGAGGGCCTCCCGCCAGTCTCGCAGCCGCGGGGCGCCGGGGCGCGTGCTCGCCAGCGCCGAGTAGCGCGGCCGGGGCGCCGGGCGCCCCAGGGCGGCCGTGGTCACCGGGCGCACCCGGCAGGCGCAGCCGGTCTCCTCGAAGATCGCCCGCGCGAGGCCGGCCCAGGTCACCTGCCCCGCGCCGGCGGCGTGGTAGACGCCGGGCGGCCGGTCGAGCAGCGCCTCCAGGGCGGGGGCGAGGTCGCGGGTCCAGGTGGGCGAGCCGGTCTGGTCGTCGACGACCTCCACCTCGTCGCGCTCGGACCCCAGCCGGCGCATCGTGTCGACGAAGTTGCGCCCGCCGGCGCCGTAGAGCCAGGCCGTGCGGGCCACCCGCGTCACCGGCGGGGTGGGCGTCGAGCGCCGCTCGCTCGCCCGCGAGCTTGGTGCGGCCGTAGGCGCCCAGGGGGCCCGGCGCGTCGTCCTCGGCGTAGGGCGCGCCCTTGCGCCCGTCGAAGACGTAGTCCGTCGAGGGGAGCACGAGCGCCGCGCCCGGCGGCGGCCGCGGCGACCGCCACGTTGCCCGCGCCGTCGCGCGTTGACGGCCGCCGCCTCGGCCTCGTGGGCCTCGGCCCCGTCGACGTCGGTCCAGGCGGCGAGGTGGAAGACGGCCTCCGGGCGGCAGGCGGCGACGCAGTCCCCGACTGCGGCGGGCGTCGGTCACGTCGACCTCGAGGTCGACCGCCGTCACGTCGTGCCGGCCCGCGAGGTGGGCCACGAGGTCCCGGCCCAGCATCCCGGCCGCGCCGGTGACGAGGACCCTCACCCCGGCTAGATGAGCCCGATCGACGAGGAGTCGCCGACCATGAACCGGTAGGCGCGCGGCTTGTCCCCCGACCGCACGATCGTCGCGCCACGGCCGATGAGGCTGCTCTCGACGCGGGCGTCGAGGTCCTCGATGCGGCTGTCCTCGAGGAGGATGCTGTGCTCCACCTCGGCGCGGCGCACGACCACGCCGGAGGAGATGGCCGAGTAGGGGCCGATGTAGGCGTCCTCGACCACCGCCCCGGCGCCGATGATCGCCGGCCCGCGCACCGACGAGCGCACGACCCGCGCCCCCTCCTCGATGACGACGCGCCCCTCGATGGTGCTGTCGACCACCTCGCCGTCCACCCGCGGCGCGAGCACGTCGAGCACGAGGCGGTTGGCCTCGAGCATGTCCTCCAGGCGGCCGGTGTCCTTCCACCAGCCCGTGACCTCGTGCGGCTCCACGGTCAGGCCGGAGTCGATCATGTGCTGGATCGCGTCGGTGATCTCCAGCTCGCCGCGCCCCGACGGCCGGATCGCCCTGGCCGACTCCACGATCGCCGCCGTGAACATGTAGACGCCGACCAGGGCCAGGTCGCTGCGCGGCTCGGGCGGCTTCTCGGTCAGCCGCACCACCCGGCCGTCCTCCAGCTCGGCCACGCCGTAGGACTCCGGGTCGGGCACGCGCTGGAGCAGGATCATCGCGTCGCAGGTCCCGGCGCGGAAGCGGTCGACCAGCTCGGTGATGCCGTCGCGCAGGAGGTTGTCGCCGAGGTACATGACGAACGGCGAGCCGGCCAGGAACTCCTCGGCGGCCAGCACGGCGTGGGCGAGGCCCAGGGGCGCCTCCTGGCGGATGTAGGTGACGCGCAGCCCGAGCGCCGACCCGTCGCCGACCGCCGCCTCGATCTCGGCGTGCGTGTCGCCGACCACGATGCCGACGTCGGTCACCCCCGCCGCGCGCAGCGCGTCGAGGCCGTAGAAGAGGACCGGGCGGTTGGCCACCGGCACGAGCTGCTTGGCGCTCGTGTGGGTGATCGGCCGCAGCCGCGTCCCCGCGCCTCCGGAGAGGACCAGACCCTTCAGCGCGGGCGTCACGCGGGCCAGGGTACCACCGGCCTGTGCGACCATTCGCCGACGTGGACCGGGACCAGTGGCTGAGACGGCGCACCTACCGGGGCGCGGACTATGACCCGGATCGCCTGGCCGAGGCGGCGCGGCGCGCGGGGCTGTCGATCTCGGTCTGCCTGCCCGCGCTGAACGTCGCCGCGACCGTCGGGCCGATCGTGTCGGCCGTGCGCGAGCGGCTGGTGGAGGGCGCCGCGCTGGTGGACGAGATCGTCGTCGTCGACAGCCGCAGCGCCGACGACACCGTCGCCGCGGCGACGGCGGCCGGCGCGCGCGTGATCCAGGACGACGAGGTGCTGCCGGAGCTCGGGCCCGGCCGCGGCAAGGGCGAGGCGATGTGGAAGAGCCTCGCCGTGCTGCGGGGGGACATCGTGGTGTGGCTGGACGCCGACGTGGTGGGGTTCGACCCCGCGTTCGTGACCGGGCTCGTGGGCCCGCTGGTCGATGACCCGGAGGTCGGGTACGTGAAGGCCCTCTACCGGCGCGCCCTCGGCGCCGAGGACGACGGCGGCGGCCGCGTCACCGAGATCTGCGCCCGGCCCCTCATCAACCTCTTCTACCCGGAGCTCGCCGGCTTCGCCCAGCCGCTCTCGGGGGAGGCTGCCGGGCGCCGCGAGCTGCTCTCGTCGGTGCCGTTCTTCAGCGGATACGCGGTCGAGCTCGGGCTGCTGATCGACCTGAGCCGCCGCGCCGGGATCGGCGCGCTCGCGCAGGTGGACCTCGGCGGGCGCCGGCACGCGAACCAGCCGACCGTCGCGCTCGGCGCCATGGCCTCCACGATCACGCAGGCCGTCCTGCGCCGCCTGGCGGACGAGGGCCGCGCGCCCGAAGCCCTCCTGGAGGGCGCCGGCGCCTACGTCCGGCCGGTCCCGGGCGCCGAGGGCCTGGTCCTGGCCGAGGTCGACACCCGGCCCGCCGAGCGCCCGCCCATGGCGCGGGCGCGCGCGGCGGCGGCGTCGCTCAGCCGGAGGCCCTGAACAGGTCCCAGAGCCGGCCCAGGGCGGCGCCGGCGGCCGCGAGGTCCTCCTCCGTGCGCGCCAGCTCGTCGGCGAGGGGCGTCTGCAGGCGCCCGATCGGCAGCGCCGCCGCGAAGCCGGCCCGCCGCAGCGCCGCCGGGCCGAGCGCCACCTCGCCGCACAGGGCGACGCAGGGAACCCCCCGGCGCCCGCACGCCTCCGCCACCGCGGCGGGCGCCTTGCCCGCCAGGCTGGTCTCGTCCAGGCGGCCCTCGCCGGTCACGCACAGGGCCGCCCCCTCGAGGCGCTCGTCGAGGCGGACGGCCTCGAGCACCAGGGGCGCGCCCGGCTCCAGGGTGGCCCCCAGCAGGGCCATCAGCCCCCCGGCTGCGCCCCCGGCGGCGCCGGCCCGGGCGACCCCGTCGAGATCCACCCCGGTGGCGTCGCGAATCGCGGCCGCCAGCGTCGCGAGGCCCTCGTCCAGCCGCTCGACCGCCTCGGGGCCCGCCCCCTTCTGGGGGCCGTAGACGCGGGCCGCCCCCTGAGGGCCGTGGAACGGGACGTGGACGTCGCACGCGACCTCGATGGCCGCGTCGTCCAGGCGGGGGTCGCGGCCGGAGAGGTCGATGCGGGCGACCCGGCGCAGGTCGGCGCCGCGGCCCTCGAGCTCCCGGCCGTCGGCGTCGAGCGCCCGGACCCCCAGCGCCGAGGCCAGCCCCAGCCCGCCGTCGGTGGTGGCGCTGCCCCCCAGCCCCACCACGATCCGGCGGGCGCCCAGGTCGAGCGCGGCCCGGATGAGCTCGCCGGTCCCCCGGGTCGAGGTCGCCTCGGGGTCGCGCTCCGCGGGCGCCAGGCGCTCGTAGCCGGAGGCCAGGGCGAGCTCGACGACGGCGACCCCGCCGGGCAGCTCGCCGATTGCCGCCTCCACGGGCCGGCCGAGCGGATCGGCGGCCATCACGGGCCGGCGCCGGCCGCCCGCCGCCGCCACCAGGGCGTCGAGCGTGCCCTCGCCGCCGTCGGCGACCGGCACGGCGCGGGTCTCGGCGCCGGGCACCGACAGGCGCAGGCCGGCCGCGATCGCGCGCGCGGCCGCCGCCGCCGGGAGGGCGCCCTTGAAGGGGCCCGGCGCGACGACGGCTGCGCCTCGCGGCGGGCTCATCCGCTGGTCCGGCGGGGCCAGTCGAGGCCGAGGAAGTCGACCAGCCCGTCGTGGAAGGCGCGGTCGTCGCCGGCCTCGCGCATGGCCGCGATCATAAGGGTGTCGTCGCCGACCGGGATCCGGAACGGCGGGTCGGGGTCGAGGGCCGCGGCCACGACGGCGCGGGCCACCACCTCGGGGCCCATCGGGTGGTCGCGGCGCCAGGCGGCGAAGCCGCGGCGCAGGTCCTCCCGCAGCGGCGCGTAGGGGCCCTCGCCGCGGGCGGCCGCCCCGGTCGGGCGCACGGCCTTCGGGAACTCGGTGTCGACCATCCCCGGCTCGACCGTCGAGACGCGGATGCCGAAGGGGCGGCCCTCCACCGCCAGCGCCTCGGCGATCGCGGACAGGGCGTACTTGCTGGCGTGATACATGCCGAGCAGGGGGTTTGCGAAGCGGGCGCCGATGGACGAGACGAAGACCACGGAGCCGCCGCCCGCGGCCCGCATCCCCGGAACGACCCCCTGGACCACCGCCGCCGCCCCGAAGACGTTCGTCTCGAACATGGCCCGCACCTCGGCGAGGTCGACCTCCTCCACCGCCCCCAGGACGCCGTAGGCCGCGTTGCTCACCAGGCAGGCGAGCGCGCCGCCGGCGTGACGCTCGGCGGCCGCCACGCCCTCCGCCACGGACGCCGGGTCGGCGACGTCCAGGCGCACGACGAGGACGCCGGTGCCCGCGTACGCCTCCTCGGCGGCCGCGACGTCGCGCACCCCGGCGACGGCGCGCCAGCCCTGGTCCCGGAAGGCCTGCGCGCACGCCCGGCCGATGCCGCGCCCCGCGCCGGTCACGAGCGCGGTCGGTTCGCCCCCCGTCATCGGGCGAACGTTACCCGGGCCCGGCGCGGCTCAGGTCGGGCGCCGGGGGCCCCGGGGCGGGCGGTCCCTCCGGGAGCGCCGGGAGCCGGAGCGTGAACGTGCTCCCCTCGCCGACCGCCGACTCCAGGCCGATGCTGCCCTGGTGGGCGGCGGCCAGCCCGCGCGCGATGGCGAGCCCCAGGCCGGCGCTGCGGCCCTCGCGGGCGGCGTCCCCGCGGTAGAAGCGGTCGAAGACGAAGGCCTGCGACTCGGGCGGGATCCCCTCCCCTGTGTCGCGCACCGCGACCGTCGCCTCGCCGCCGTCGCGGCCCACGGCCACCTCGACCCGCCCGCCCGACGGCGTGTGGCGCAGGGCGTTGTCGAGGAGGATCAGGAGGATCTGCTCGATGCGGGCGGGGTCGGCGTCCACCTCGACCGGCTCGCCCGGGTGGGGGCGCGCGCTCAGGGCGACGCCCTCGCGTGCGGCCAGGGGGACGCGCGGGTCGACCACGTCGGCCGCCAGCTCCCCGAGGTCGAGGCGCTCGCGTGCCAGCGGCAGCGCCCCCGCGTCGAGCCGGGCGAGCTGGAGCTGCTCCTCCACGAGCCGCTCCAGGCGCGCCGTCTCCTGGCTCATCGCCGCCAGGAACTCGCGGCGGTGGCGCTCGCTCACCCCGTCCCCCTCGAGCAGCTCGAGGAAGCCCTTGAGCGCGGCGATCGGCGTCTTGAGCTCGTGCGAGACGTTGGCGACGAGATCGCGGCGGGCGCGCTCGAGGCGCCTCTGCGCCGTCACGTCGCGGAGCGTGATGACCGTGCCGGCGTGCGGCCCCTCGCCCAGCCGGGCGGCGGTCAGCTCCAGCTCGACGCCGTCGGCCAGGGTCACCTGGCGCGCCTCGATGGGGGGCGCGTCCTCGGCGCGGGCGGCGAGCACGGCGTCGATGATGGCCGGGGGGAGGGCGTCGAGGCGGGCCGAGCCGTCCTCCTCCGGCAGGCCCAGGTAGCGGCTCGCGGCGTCGTTGGCCACCGTGACGGTGCCGTCCGGGCCGACCGCCAGGACCCCCTCGGCGAGCGAGCCGATCATCGCGCGGTCGCGGTCGCGCTCGCTGGTGATCGCGCCCACGAGCGACTGCAGCCGCTCGGCCATGCCGTTGATGCTGCGGCGCAGCACCTGGACCTCCTCGGGCGCGACGCCCACCTCGGGCGCGCGCGCCGACAGGTCGCCGCCGGCGAGGGTGGCGGCGGTCGATGCCAGGCGGCGCATCCGCCCGCCGAGGACCCGCGCCAGGGCGATGCCGGCGAGCGCGGCGAGGCCGAGCACCACGATCATCGCGATGATCACGCGGCGGCGCACGATCGCGAGCTCGGGCGCCACCCCGCTGATGGGCTGGACGGCGACGATCCGGCCGGCCTCGGTGCCGCCGACCACCAGCCCGGCCGACGCCGCCACCGCCTCGCCATCGCCGAGCACGGTCGGCTCCACGGGGACCCCGACGCGGTCGAGGAAGCCGGTGCGCTCCGCCGAGTCCACGCTCACCCGCGTGCTCTGGAAGACGTTGACCGGGTCCGCGTACTCGATCCTCACGTCGCCGCCGATGGCGTCGCCCACGTCGTCCGCCATCCGCTGCGCCTCCTCCGAGGTCGCGCCGAAGGGCAGGCCCTGCTGGCCGACGCGCTCGAGCTGCAGGCGGAGCTCCTGGGCCTCGCGCTTGGCGCGGTCTGTGCGGACGCTCGACTCGAGCGTGGGCAGCACCACCAGCAGCACCGCCAGGCTCGCCGCCAGGCCCACGGCGAGGAGCGCCGCCACCAGCCACCCCTGCAGGCCGAGGGCGCGCCGGGCCCTCACGGCGCCCTCCCGTCCTCCCCGCCGAAGGCGTAGCCCACCCCGCGCACGGTGCGGATGAGCACCGGCTGGGAGGGCTCGTGCTCGACCTTCTGGCGCAGGTGGCGCACGTGGACGTCGACGCTGCGGAGGTCGCCGTAGAAGCTGCCCTTCCACAGGTGGTTCATGAGCTCCTCGCGCGTGAAGACGCGGCGCGGCGAGCCGGCCAGCTTGTGGAGGATCTCGAACTCCGAGTAGGTGAGCGGGATCTCCTCGCCGGCGCGGCGCACCGTGCGGGCCGTCGCGTCGATCTCGAGGTCGCCCACCCTCAGCGGGGCCGTGCGGTCGGGCTCCAGGCGCGCGCGGCGCAGGTTGGCCTTGACCCGCGACACCAGCTCCCGCGGCGAGAACGGCTTGGTGACGTAGTCGTCGGCGCCCAGCTCCAGGCCCAGCACCTTGTCGAGCTCCTCGCCGCGCGCCGACAGCATGATGATCGGGATGTTGCGCTCGGCGCGGATGCGCTTGCAGACCTCGAGGCCGTCGAGGCCCGGGAGCATGATGTCCAGCACCACCAGGTCGACCGGCTCGGCCGCCACGACGTCGAGCGCGTCGTCGCCGCGGGCGGCCGTGACCACGCGGAAGCCCGCGTCGCGCAGCGCGTACTCAACGATCGTGCGGATCGATCGCTCGTCCTCGACGACGAGGATGCAGTCGGACACAGGCGTCCCTCCGGCTCCGATGCATGGTAGCGGCGGCCGCCCGCCTCCCCGCCGGCCTTCGCGGAGCCTTAAAGGTCGCCCGCTACCCTGGGACGGTGCCTCCGTTCGGGCCCCGCCAGCCGAACCCCTACGGCCCGCCGCCCTCCGAGCCGCCGCGGCGGCGGCCGCCGCGCTGGCTCTCCGCTGCGCTGGTGCCCGCCCTGGTCGGCGCGGGCGTGGCCCTGGCCGTCGTGGCGCTGACCGGCAACCTGGGCGGCGACACGACCACGGTGATCGAGCGCGACACCTCGCCCCTGCCCGCGGCCTCGTCCGCGGTGGCGGAGGCCGCCCCGCCGCGCGGGTCGGCGGCCGGCAGCGTGCAGGCCGTGGTGGCGCGCAGCTCGCCGGCCGTCGTCAAGGTCACCAGCGGCGAGGAGGGCGCGGGTGGGCGCCTCGGCTCCGGGTTCCTCGTCGACCGCCGCGGGCGCATCCTCACCAACGCCCACGTGCTCGGCGACGAGGACCGCGCCACCGTGACCTTCGACGACGGCACCGAGAGCCCCGCCGAGGTGCTGGGCCGGGACGAGAGCACGGACCTCGTCGTGCTGCGCGCGGAGGACGTGCCGCCCGACGTGAGGCCCCTGCCGCTCGGGCGCAGCGCGGGCCTGACGGTGGGGGACCCGGTGATCGCGATCGGGAACCCCTTCGGCCTCGAGCGCACCGCGACGACCGGGATCGTGTCGGCGCTGAAGCGCATCATCAACGCGCCCAACGACTTCGAGATCCAGAACGTCGTCCAGACGGACGCGGCGATCAACCAGGGCAACTCCGGCGGCCCCCTCCTCGACGGCCGGGGGCGCGTCATCGGCATCAACTCGCAGATCGCGAGCGAGAGCGGGGGCAACGACGGCGTCGGCTTCGCGGTCCCGATCGACACGATCCGCCCGATCGCCGACGCGATCATCGCCACCGGGGACGCCCGCCACGCCTGGCTCGGCATCACGGGCCGCCAGGTCACCCCGGAGATCGCCGAGGCCCTCGGCGCTCCGGACGTCCGCGGGGTCGCCGTCGTGAGCGTCGACGACCGCGGTCCGGCCAGGGATGCGGGCCTGCGCCCCGCGACCACGCCCGCCGGCGCCGACGTCCCCCGCGGGGGCGACCTGATCGTCGCGGTGGACGGGCGCGAGGTGCGCGACATGGCCGACGTGAGCCTGGCGGTCTCGTCACGGGCCGTGGGCGACGGGCTCGCGCTGACCGTGCTCCGCGACGGCGCCCGCGTCGACCTCCGGGTGACGCTGGCCGACCGACCCGACGACGTGGGCGTGACGGCCGGTCAGGAGCCCTAGGTACGCTCGCGGGGCTCGGCGTGTCCCCCGACCCCAGGAGAGCCATGAAGAAGGCCGTCAGGGACTTCAAGGAGTTCGTGCTGAAGGGCGACGTCGTGGCGCTGGCGGTCGCCGTGATCATCGCGACGGCCTTCGGCGCGGTCATCGCCGCGTTCGTCGCCAACATCATCACGCCGCTGCTCGCGGCCATCGGCGGTCAGCCGGACTTCGGCGAGCTCGACTTCACGGTCAACGGCAGCCGCTTCCAGTACGGCCTGTTCATCAATGCGGTGATCACCTTCCTGATCATCGCGGCCGTGGTCTTCTTCCTGGTCGTGCGGCCCTACAACGCGTTCAAGAAGCGCTTCGCCCGGGAGGGCGACGAGGACGTCCCGCCGCCGGAGTACGCCGTCGAGACCGCCGGGGCCGATGCCCTGCCGGCGCGGCTCAACGACCGCGCCGCCGACGGCTGGCGGGTCGTGTCGGTGGGCGAGGCCGGGGACGGCGCCCTCGCCGCGGTGCTCGTCAAGGGCGAGGGCTGACGGGCGAAGAGCCCTAGCGGACCCGCACCTTGGCCGCGCGGGAGGCGCGCGGCCGCATCTGGGCGTTGCCCATGAAGCGCGCCGTCACCGTGAGGACCTTGGCCGACCTCACCTTCGCGGCCTTCGGGCGCAGCACGGCCGTGTAGCGACACGCGCCCTTGCGGCGGCGCAGGGTCGCCCGGGTCGAGGCCACCAGACGCTTGCCCGCGAGCGCCTTCACCTGCACGCGGCCGGCGCACCGCGGCGCCGGTCGCGCCTTCGGCATGGTGAGCACGCCGGTGACCGTCAGCCGCGTCGCCCGCCCCCGCTTCGGCCAGCGGGCGACCTTCACGCCGAGGCCGCGCGGGCGCAGCTTCAGCGCCTTGGGCGCGCCGGAGCCGCCGGGCACGGAGATGAGGACCGCGGCGCGGTCGTCCCCGCCCGCGCGGTCGGGGATGCTGGACGCCGCCAGCTGGGCCGCGATCTCGTGGTTGCCGGCCGCGCCGAGGCGCGCCGTCAGCTGCAGGGAGGCGGACGCGCCGGGGGCCAGGCCGCCGACCTCCCACCGCCCGGTCGTCCCGTTGAACGTCCCCTGGCTCGGCCCCGCCGCCGTGTAGGCCAGCCCGGCGACCGGCGGGATGCTCACCGCGACGCCCGCCGGGTCGGGGCCGCCGTTCGTGACCCTCACCGACAGGCCCGCGGAGCCGTTGAGCGGCACCTGCGCGGCGCTCGCGGCGAGGCCCACCGAGAGGTCGGCCAACGAGCCGGCGAGCGGTCCCAGGGGCACCGGGCCCTTCGCCGCGGGCGAGGGGAACCCGGTCCCCGCCACCTGCGCCTGGTCGCCGTAGCCCAGCCGTCCGTCGACGCCGTACCCCCAGCACCGCAGGGTGCCGTCGTCGATCAGGGCGCAGGTGTACCCCGTGCCCTCGTCGGGCGCGGCCGGGGTCGTGGGCGTCGGCGCGCCGCCGAGGGTGATCGCCCGTGCGGTGCGGCCGGGGCCGAGGTTGACCGGGCCGGCCGTCTGGGGCAGGGTCCCGGGCGCCTCCCCGACGGTCGCGGAGGTGGCGTAGCCCAGGCGCCCCCCGCCGCCGAAGCCCCAGCAACGCACGTCGCCGGTGTCGAGGACCGCGCAGCTGTGGGCGTCGCCCGCGCCGATCGCGACGGCCGTGCGGCCGGGCCCGATGGCCACCGCGCCGCCGGGAGAGGAGAGCGTGGTCTCGGAGCCGTAGCCGAGCCGGCCGTTGGCGCCGAAGCCCCAGCAGCGCACCGAGCCGTCGTCGAGGATCGCGCAGGTGTGACCGGCGCCGCCGGCGACGGCCCGCGCGGCCCGGCCGGCGGGCAGGGCGACGACGCCCGCGGACGCGGGCTCGTTGTCGCCGATGTTGGCGGTGCCGCCGTTGCCGAGCTGGCCGCTCGCGCCGAAGCCCCAGCAGCGCATCGAGCCGTCGTCGAGTATCGCGCAGGTGTGGAAGTCGCCGGCGGCGATCGCGACCGCCGGACGGCCGAGGTTGACCGCGCCGACCGCGGCGGGGGTCTCGTCGTCGCCGACCGATGTCGTGCTGCCGTAGCCGAGGCGGCCGTCGCTGCCGTTGCCCCAGCACTTCACCGAGCGGTCGGTGAGGATGGCGCAGGTGTGCGAGGTGCCCGCGGTGATCGCCAGCGCGCCCCGGCCGCCGCCGAGGTTGACGGGCGGTGCCGACGCGGGGAGGCTCACGTTGGCCGTCGACCCGTAGCCGAGGCGTCCGTTGGCGCCGAAGCCCCAGCACTTCACGGAGCTGTCGTCGAGTATCGCGCAGGTGTGGAAGTCGCCGGCGGCGACGGCCGCGGCCGTGCGCCCGGGCCCGAGGTTCACGGGCGGCGCCGCGGCGGCCGACAGGATCGACGCGTCGGAGCCGTACCCGAGCCGGCCCGCGAGGCCCTTGCCCCAGCAGCGGAGGGTGCGGTCGGCGAGAATTGCGCACGTATGCTGGATCCCGGCGTCGATGTAGCCGGCCTGGACGGGCCGGACGGCCGACGACGCGGACTCGGAATCGGCGCGCGGCGGCGCGATCAGGGCGAGCGAGGCGACGAGCGCACAGGCGGTCGCCAGCCACGCCCCACGGAAGGAGGAGCTGGACATGTCCGCCCGCTTCGTACCACAGCGCCGCGGGCGAGTCACCATGGCCCGGGCGCCACTAAACTCCGCGCCCGTGCCGGCCCCGCTCCTCATCCGGCCCGCAACGGCCGACGACGCGGGCGCCATCGGGGCGATCTACGACGAGGCGGCCGCGAGCGGTTTTGCCACATTCGCGACGGGGCCGCATCCCGCCTCGGAGCGGCGCGCCTGGCTGGCGGGCCGCGGCGAGCGCGCCCCGGTGTGGTGCGCGGTCGCGGAGGACGGCGCGGTGGCGGCGTGGTCGGCTCTCGCCCCCTTCTCCCACCGCCCCTGGTACGCGGGCGTGGCCGAGTACACGGTGTACGTCGCCGCCGCGCGCCAGGGCCGGGGCATCGGGGGCCGGATGCTCGACGCCCTGCTCGGGGAGGCGCCCCGGTACGGCTACTGGAAGCTGGTCGGGATGATCCTGCCGGAGAACGCGGCCGGCCTCGCTCTCGCGCGCCGCGCGGGGTTCCGGGTGGTGGGCACCCACCTCGCCCACGGGCGCCGCGACGGGCGGTGGCGCGACGTCACGATCGTCGAGCGGCACCTCGAGGCGGATCCGGGCACGGGAGCGGGGGGCCTGACAGAATCCTGAGGCCGGTCCCGGGCCCGACCCCCGAACGTGGAGGCTGATGGCCAAGACCCGTTCCCCGTCCGCACGCGACGCCCCGGCGCGTCCCGACGCCGAGCTGATGCGGGGGATGTTCGAGACGATGTGGCTCATCCGCCGCTTCGAGGAGCGCGCGGCGGAGGAGTACATGCGCGGGCACATCGGCGGCTTCCTCCACCTCGCCATCGGCGAGGAGGCGGCCGTCGTCGGCGCGATCAGCGCGCTGCGCCCGACCGACCCCATCACCTCGACCTACCGCGAGCACGGCCAGGCGCTCGCGCGCGGCTCCGACCCCAAGGCCGTCATGGCCGAGCTCTTCGGCCGCGCCACCGGCCTCTGCGGCGGCCTGGGCGGGTCGATGCACCTCATGGACAAGGAGCGGCACTTCTACGGGGGCTACGGCATCGTCGGCGGGTCGATCCCGCTCGCGGTGGGCCTCGCATTCGCCATCGCCTACCGCGAGGAGGAGTCGGTCGCCATGGCGATGTTCGGCGACGGCGCCGTCAACCAGGGCGTGCTGGCCGAGGTCATGAACATGGCCGAGCTGTGGCGCCTGCCGGTGGTCTTCTTCGTGCTCAACAACCAGTACGGAATGGGCACGGCCGTCGAGCGGGCGTCGGCCGAGACCGATCTCTTCAAGCGCGCGGAGGCGTTCGACATGCCGGCCCGCCAGGTCGACGGCATGGACGTGATGGCCGTGCACGCCGCGGTGTCCGAGGCGGCTCGACTGGCCCGCGAGGAGCGACAGCCGAGCATGATCGAGGCGATCGCCTACCGCTACCGCGGCCACTCGATGAGCGACCCGGACACCACCCGCGAGGGGTCGGAGAAGGAGCGCTGGCAGGCGCGAGACCCCCTCGTGACCTTCGAGCGCGTCCTGCTGGGCGAGGGCGTGGTCACCCGCGAGGAGGCCGACGCCGTCCGCGCCGCCGCGGAGAAGACCGTCGAGGAGGCGGCGGCCTTCGCCGAGGAGAGCGCCGAGGTGCCCGAGGCGGAGCTCGCGCGCCACCTCTACGCGCACCCGTGGAGCGACGACGCGCGGGGCGGGGCGATCGTCCCGGGCGGGGGCGAGGGCTCGTGAGCACCGCCAAGGCCCCGCCCGCCCGGACGGCGCCGGCCGGCCCCAAGCCGGTCTCCTACCGCGAGGCGCTGACGCAGGCCATGCGCGAGGAGATGGAGCGCGACCCGCAGGTGTTCGTGATGGGCGAGGACGTCGGCCAGTACGAGGGCGCGTTCAAGGTCACCCGGGGCCTGCTGCGCGAGTTCGGCGAGCGGCGCGTGGTCGACACGCCGATCTCGGAGGCCGGCTTCGTCGGCATCGGCATCGGCGCCGCGATGGCCGGCCTGCGGCCCGTGATCGAGATGATGACCGTCAACTTCTCGATCCTCGCCCTCGACCAGATCGTCAACAACGCCGCGAAGGTCCGCTACATGTTCGGCGGCCAGGTGGCGTGCCCGATCGTCATCCGCATGCCCGGGGGCGCGGGCCACCAGCTCGCGGCCCAGCACAGCCACTCGCTCGAGGCCTGGTACTCGCACGTCCCGGGCCTGAAGGTGGCGGTCCCCTCGACCCCCTTCGACGCCAAGGGGCTGCTCAAGACGGCGATCCGCGACGACGATCCGGTGATCTTCCTCGAGAGCGAGGGCCTCTACGCGAAGAAGGGCCCGGTCGGCGGGCCCGAGGAGGTGGTGCCGCTCGGCCGCGCGGCCGTGCGCCGGCGGGGCTCCGACTGCACGGTGATCGCGCTGTCCCGCATGGTCTGGGTCGCCCTCTCGGCGGCCGAGGAGCTGGCCGGCGACGGCATCGAGGCCGAGGTGATCGACCCGCGCACGCTTCGCCCCCTCGACCTCGAGACCCTGGCCGCGAGCGTCCGCCGCACCGGGCGGGCCGTCGTGGTCGAGGAGGGGTGGCCCGAGTCGGGGGTCGCGGCGAACCTCGCCGCGCACCTCTACGAGGCCTGCTTCGACTGGCTGGACGCGCCGATCGCGCGCGTGACGGCGGCCGACGTGCCGATGCCGTACGCCAAGAACCTCGAGCAGGCGGCGCTGCCCTCGCCGGCCCAGGTCGCCGGCGAGGTGCGCCGCCTCGTCGGACGCACGGGGGGCTGACGTGGCCCAGTTCGTGATGCCCAAGCTCAGCGACACGATGGAGGAGGGGACCATCCTCCAGTGGCTCGCGGGCGACGGAGACGCGGTCGAGAAGGGCCAGCCGATCGTCGAGATCGAGACCGACAAGGCGAACATGACCGTCGAGGCGCCCGAGTCGGGTGCGCTCCGCCTGCTGGCCGCCGAGGGCGACGTGCTGGCGGTCGGCGAGCCGATCGCCGAGATCGGCGAGGGCGCGGCGCCGGAGGCGGCCGACGAGGAGCCGAGCGGTCGTCGACATCCCGGACGACGAGGATGAGGGCGAGGCGGTGGCGATCGAGGAGGGCGACGCCGACCAGTTCGACGACGCCGGCGACGAGCGCACCGAGATCCCGGTGGGCGACGACGGCACCGCCCGCGAGATCGGTGCCGAGCTGGGCCCCGAGGAGACCTACCCCGGCGCCCGCGCGGCCGACGAGGCCGAGGCGGACGAGGCCGCGCCCGCGGCCGAGCCCGCGCCCGAGGCGCCCTCGCGCGACGGCGCGGGCCGGCCCAAGGCGTCCCCGCTCGCGCGGCGCCTGGCCGGCGAGCTCGGGGTCGACATCGCTGCCGTGCGCGGCACGGGTCCCGACGGCCGCATCGTGCGCGCCGACGTCGAGGCGGCCGCCCGCGGCGACGAGGGCGCCCGGCGGACGCCGGCCCAGCCCACGGCTCCGGCCCGCGCGGCGCGCCCGGCGGAGACGCCGCGGCCCGCGGCCGCGCCCGGCGAGCGCGTGCCCCTCACCCGGCTCCAGCGCACCGTCGCGGCGCGGATGGCCGCCTCGTCGGCCGAGGCCCCCCAGTTCGCGCTCCAGCGCGACGTGGACGCGACCGAGGCCGTCGCCCTGCGGCGCCAGCTCGTCGAGGCGGCGCCCGACGGTGAGGGGCCGAGCCTCAACGACCTCATCGTGCGCGCGGTCGCGATGGCCGCCGCCGAGCAGCCCGAGGCGGTGAGCCGCTTCGACGGCGACGCGCTGGTGCGACCGGACGGCGTGCACGTGGGCATCGCGGTGGCGGTCGAGCGGGGGTTGCTCGTGCCGGTGATCCGCGACGCCGACCGCAAGGGCGTGGGGCAGATCGCCCGCGAGGCGCGCGACCTGATCGCGCGCACCCGGGACGGCAGCATCACGCCGGCCGAGCTGGAGGGCAGCGTCGTCTCGGTCTCCAACCTCGGGATGTTCGGCATCGACCGCTTCACGGCGATCATCAACCCGCCCGAGGCGGCGATCCTGGCCGTCGGCCGCGCGGCCGAGCGGCCGGTGGTGCGGGAGGGCGAGGTCGTCGTGCGCGAGATCATGACCCTGACGCTGTCGGTCGACCACCGCGCGGTGTACGGCGCCGACGGGGCCCTCTTCCTGGCCCGCGTGGCCGAGCTGCTCGAGCGGCCCGGCGCGCTGGTGCTCTAGGCCGGGGCCGCGTGGCCCGGCCCGGCCTGCTGCTGCGCACGGAGCGGATCGGCTACCGCGAGGCGTGGGACGCCCAGCGCGCGCTCGCGCGGGCGCGCGCCGCGGGGTCGGTCCCGGACGTGCTCTGGCTGCTCGAGCACCCGCCCGTGTTCACGACCGGCCGCCACGGCCGCCGCGAGGACCTGTTCCTCTCGGACGACGCGCTCGGCGGCGTGGGCGCCGAGTTCGTCGCGTCGGACCGCGGGGGGCAGATGACCTGGCACGGCCCGGGGCAGGCCGTGGGCTACGCGATCTGCGACCTGCGCCCCGGCGGCCGGGTGCGGGCGTTCGTCGAGGCGCTCGTGGGCGCGATGGCCGACGCGACGGCGCTGCCCGGCGCCCGGCCCGGCGACGACGCCATGGGCCTCTACGCCGGCGGGCGCAAGCTCGGCAGCGTGGGCATCCGGGTCAGCGGGGGCGTCACCTCCCACGGCCTGGCGCTGAACCGCGAGCCCGACCTGGAGTGGTTCCGCCTCATGACCGCATGCGGCGCCCCCGGCGTGGAGGCGACCTCGATCGCCGCCGAGGGCGGCGACCCACGGCGCGACCGCGTGGAGGCCGACCTCGCGGCCGCGCTGGCGAGCGGCTGGGCTGCGCCTGGAGCCGGCGGCGCTGGAGGACCTGCTCCTGGCTGCTAGACGAGGGCTTTTCGAGGCGGCCGCCCCGGCGAAGGCGGTGCCGCCGTCTGCCGGAGGGCCCGGCCAGGGCCCGGAGGCGCGCTTGGCCGCCCGCAAGAGGCGGCCAACCGCATTGTCCGCCTAAGCGGCCAGGACTCTGGACAGGAAGCGCCTCGTGCGCTCCTCCTTCGGGGCCGCGAGCACCTCCGCGGGGAGGCCCTCCTCCACGATCACCCCCTCGTCCATGAACAGCAGGCGGTCGCACACCTCGCGCGCGAACCCCATCTCGTGGGTGACGACGATCATCGTCATGCCGGCCCCGGCGAGCTCGCGCATCACGTCGAGCACGTCCGTGACCAGCTCCGGGTCGAGGGCGCTCGTGACCTCGTCGAAGAGCATCGCCTCGGGGTCCATGGCCAGGGCGCGGGCGATCGCGACCCGTTGCTGCTGGCCCCCGGACAGGCGCGCGGGGTGCTCGCCGGCCTTGTCGGCGAGGCCCACGCGGGCGAGCAGGTCGCGCGCGCGGGCGCGGGCCTCCTCCTTCCCGACGCCGCGCACGCTGACCGGCGCCATGGTGAGGTTGTCGAGCACCGTCCGGTGCGGGAAGAGGTTGAACGACTGGAAGACCATCCCGAGCCGGCTGCGCATCAGATCGACCGAGGCCCCCGGCGCGGTGATCTCGTCGTCGCCGAGGAAGACCTTCCCCTCGGTCGGCCGCTCCAGCAGGTTGAGGCAGCGCAGCAGGGTGGACTTGCCCGAGCCCGATGGGCCGATCACGCACACCACCTCGCCCTGGGCGACGTCCAGGTCCACGCCCTGCAGCACCGTGTGGTCGCCGTAGCGCTTGACCAGCCCGACGGCGCGGATGCTGCTCACGGCGCGACGATCTCGCCGCGCCCGACGCGGCGCTGCTCCCGGGCGATGATGCGGTCGAGGATCCAGATCAGCGGGAGCGTGAAGACGAGGTAGAAGACGACCGCGACCGTCAGGGTGGTGGAGTTGAACGTGACCGCCTGGGCGTCGCGGGCGACCCCGACCACGTCCTGGACCGCGATGACGCTCACGAGGGCCACGTCCTTGGTGAGGGCGATGAAGTCGTTCATCAGCGGGGGCAGCACGCGGCGCACGGCCTGGGGCACGATCACGAGCCGCATCGTCTGGCCGTTGCTCATCCCGAGGCTGCGGGCCGCCTCGGTCTGGCCCCGGTCCACCGACTCGATCCCCGCCCGGTAGACCTCGGCGATGTAGGCCGCGTACACCAGCCCGAGCCCGATGAAGCCGATCTGGAAGCCCGTCAGGTCCTCGACGACCGGGATCGGCAGGAACGGGAAGCTCACGTACATGATGATCAGGACCAGCAGCGCCGGCACGGCGCGGAAGAAGTTGATGTACGCGATCGCGAGGAACCGCACCCACCCGGCGCGCCGCAGCACCGCCAGGAACAGGCCCAGGGCGAGCGCGATGACCTCGGCGAGCAGCGCGATCTGGATCGTGACCCAGAAGCCGCGCGCCAGGTCGCCGAGGTAGGGGCGGGCCGAGTCCCAGTCGAGGTACTGCTGGACGACCTGGTCCACGCCCCTGCCCCCCGCCCCTCAGCCCACGATCACCCGGCGAGCGGGTCCTCTCCTGGCGCCGGCGGATCCTCGCCGAACCACTTGCGGAAGATCTCGTCGTAGGTCCCGTTCTCCCTGATCTCGGCGAGGCCTGCGTTGAACGCGTCGCGCAGCGCCGGGTTCTCCTTCGGGAACACCAGGCCGTAGTTCTCGATGGTGGGGTTCCGCGACACGATCTTGAAGTCGTCGCGCCTCGCGGCCGCGTACGCCGAGACGGCGAAGTCGTTGATGACGGCGTCGACCCGGCCGGCGGCGAGCGCGTTGAAGGCGTCGTCGATGATCTCGTAGCGGGAGACCTCGGCCCCCTGGACGGTGGCGGCGAGGTCGGCGCCCGTGGTGCCGCGCTGGGCCCCGATCTTCTTGCCCTGGAGGTCGTCGAGGCTCGTGATGTCCGAGTCCTTCTGGACCATCACCGACTGCGTCGCGACGAAGTAGGGGTCGCCGAAGTCGATCTGCTTGGCCCGCTCCGGCGTGATGGAGAACGACGAGGCCGACATGTCGAAGCGGCCCTGGGCGACGCTCAGGATGATGGTGTCGAACGGCTGCCGGATGAACTCGACGTCGGTGATGCCGATGCCCGGCGTGGCGGCGATGGCCTTCACCATGTCGACGTCGAAGCCGATGGCCTCGGTCGAGCCCGGCTCGGTGAACTCGAAGGGCGCGTAGGGGATGTCCGACGCGACCTGGAGCTTCCCGGCCTCGAGCAGCCCGAGGTCGGCCGCCGCCGACGTGGCCGCGGCGGTGTCCGCCGCGCCCCCCTCGTCGTCGTCGTCACCGCATGCCGCGAGCCCCATCGTGAGCCCGACGGCCACGAGCAGAGCCGTGAGAACGATCAGCCATCTCCGCATGTGCGCCCCTCTCCCAGTCCGGATTCGGCGGACCCTAGAGCAGCGACTCCCACGCCACTAGGGCCGCGGCGACAAGCGCGTCGTCGGCCGGGTCGGCCCCGGCGGCGGCCACGGCGGCCGCGAGCTCGTCCGGGTCGACCTCGAAGGGCTCGTCGTCGGGCAGCGCCTCGCGCAGCGCGGCCCCGAGGGCCTCCGGGTCCCGCAGGGGCCGCGAGGCCGCGGTCAGAAGAGGTTGACGGCCGCCGCCGCGGCCAGGATGAGGATGATCCCGCCGTATCCGATGTAGCCGCTGGCCAGCAGGAGGACGCCGAGGGCGGCGAGCAGCACGGCGAGCGTCGCCCAGGACGCCTTGCCGAGACCGCTGGCGCCGAGCTCCCAGCCGGTCTCCGGCGGCCGCGCCGGGCGCCGCGCCTTCGGCTTCTCGGTCGTGGGGCTCACCGCGCCCACGTTAGCGGGCCGACCGCGGCCCTGCACCGTACCCTGGGGTGCGACCGCCGCGGCCGAGGGAGACGCAGATGCCGATCGAGGTGGGCCAGGAGGCCCCGGACTTCACCCTCAAGGACGCCGGCAACGAGGACGTGGCGCTCTCGTCCTTCCGCGGGCGCAAGAACGTCGTGCTCGTGTTCTACCCGCTGGCCTTCAGCAGCAACTGCACCCGCCAGCTGACCGACATCGGCGAGCACGAGGCCCGCTACGCCGGCGACGAGGCCCAGGTGATCGGGGTCTCGGTCGACAGCCGCTACGTCCAGGGGCGGTTCGCCCAGGACCTCGGGCTGCGCGACACGATCCTGCTGGCCGACTTCGAGCCCAAGGGCGCCGTCAGCCGCCGCTACGGCGTCTACCTCGACGAACGCGGCTACTCCGGCCGCGCGACCTTCGTCATCGACAGGGCCGGCGTCGTCCGGAGCGCCTCGCTCACGGACACGCCCTCCGAGATCCCCGACGAGGAGGAGTACTTCCGGGCGCTCGCGGTCTGCAACCTCTGAGCCTGAATCCGGCGATCGATCGTGGATGCGGGGCGTGCGGGCGCCGAGTCAGGCGGGTTCGGGGGCCACGCGCAGGGTGACCCCTTCGGGTTGACCCCGAACCCGCATGGCGAGAGCGACCGCGCGTTCCGCGCCGCGAGCGGCGCCGGATTCAGGCTGGTCAGCGGACCCGGGCCAGCTGGCCGCAGGCCGCGGCGACGTCGGCCCCGCGCGACCGGCGCACCGACGCCTCCAGGCCCGCGTCGGCGAGCGCCCGCAGGAACGCCTCGCGCCGGGCCCGCGGGCTGGCGCGGTAGCCCCCGTCGGTCGGGTTGTACTCGATGACGTTCACGTGGAAGCGGCCGTCGCGCAGCAGCCCGGCCAGGCGCCGCGCGTCCGCCGGGGCGTCGTTCACGCCGTCGAGCAGCAGGTACTCGATGAACACCCGCCGGCCGGTGCGGTCGCAGTAGCGACGGGCCGCCGCGAGCAGGCTGGCGATCGGGTAGCGCGCGTTGATCGGCATCAGCGCCCCGCGCGTGCGGTCGTCGGCCGCGTGCAGCGAGATCGCCAGCCGCACCGGCAGGGGGTGCTCGGCCAGGCGGGCGATGCCGGGGACCCAGCCCACGGTCGAGATCGCGATGCGTCGCGGCGACAGCCCCAGCCCCTGCGGCGCCGCGATCTCCCCGCAGGCCTCGAGCACCGCGTCGAGGTTCTGCAGCGGCTCGCCCATCCCCATGAAGACGGCGTTGGTCAGGCGGGCGCCCTGGGCGTCGGCCTCCCGCGCGGCGAGCACCGCCTGGTCGAGGATCTCCGCCGCGGTCAGGTCCCGGCCCGCGCCCATCGCCCCGGTCGCGCAGAAGCGGCACCCGAGCGCGCACCCCGCCTGGCTCGACACGCAGACGGTCCGCCGGCCCGCGCCGTGGGCGATCAGCACCGCCTCGACCACGGCGCCGTCGCCCGCGCGCAGCCCCCACTTCACCGTGCCGTCGCGCGAGACGGCGCGGGCGTCGGGCGACAGCGCCCAGAAGGGCAGGACGTCGGCCAGCCGCTCGCGCAGCGCGCGCGGCAGCGCCGTCACCTCGTCCCACCGCTCGGCGCCGGCGCGCTGCGCGTCGGCCGCCTGGCGGGCGCGGTAGGCGGGCTCGCCCCAGTCGGCGAGCAGCGTGGCGAGGGCGTCGCGGTCCACGCCTCGACGTTAGCCGAGAAGGGCCGCGGACAGCCGGCGCAGCTCCGCGGGCACGTCGCCGCCGGGCTGGATCGCGAGCTCGGTGACGCCGTCGGCCTCGAGCGTCGCGGCGCGCTCGCGCAGCTGGGAGGCGGTGCCGGTCAGAGAGAAGCGGGCGACGTTCTCGGCGGTCACGATGGCCTGGTCCTGTGGGAGCGTGAGCTCGATCAGGTGGCCGCGGTGAAGCTCCTGGTGGCGGCGCTCGGGCGGCAGGGCCTCGGCCACCGCCGCCACGTAGCGGGCCGCCTGCTCCCGCAGCGCGGGGTCGAGCCCCTCCAGCCGCCAGGGCTGCTCGGCGAAGGCGTGGAAGGCGACCGCGACCACCGGCCCCACCGCGGCGCGCAGCCGCGGCGAGTCGAGCGGCTCCCCCTCGTCGGCGACCGCGCCGACCGCGTGCACCACCAGCGGCAGCCCCGGCCCGATCGCGGCGCGCAGGAGCCCGAGGCCGCCCGGGTAGAAGACGCCGGTCATCGCCCCGTCGCCCAGGCGGCGGGCGAGGGCCTGGGCCCGCTCGCCCCGGCACGAGACGTAGATCGGCACCGGCCCGTCGCCCTGAGCCCCCGGCACCGGCATGTCGCGCACCGGCCGGCCGCCCTCGGCGTGGGCGCGCTCGTCGCCGGCGAGCAGCCCGCGCAGGTCCTCGACCTCGCGCGCCAGCGCGGCCAGCGGCACCGGCCCCAGGCCGAGGGTGAAGCGGCCCGTGAACCCGGCGCCGACGGCGACGCGCACCCGGCCCGGCGCGAGGGCGGTGAGGGTCCGCAGCGCCGCGACCGTCGCCACGGGGGCGCGCAGCCCCGGCACCAGCACGCCGACCCCCAGCTCGATGCGCCGGGTCCGGTCGGCCGCCCGCGCCAGCGCCGCGAACGGGTCGTGGTACAGGAGGGGCGAGTCGTAGCACCAGGCCGACGCGAACCCCAGCTCCTCGGCCAGGGCGATGTGGCCCGGCGTGTCGCGCACCGGCGCCAGGAAGACGCCGACCCTCACCGCGGCACCGGCGCGTCGAGCGAGGGCGGGGGCGGGGCGACGGCCGCGGGCGCCCGCGCGTCCAGGCGCGGCATGCGCGAGGCCGCGAGGGCCGCCAGCAGCAGGAAGCCCGCGGCCGCCAGCAGCGCCGTGCGGAACCCGTCGGCCACCAGCGCGCGGCCCGCCGGCGGGACGCGCCCGAGCGCCTCCTCGAGCCCGGCCGGCAGGTGGGCGTTGAGGATCGCCCCCAGGATCGCTGCGCCGAGGGCGCCGCCGGTGTAGCGGCTGATGTTGGGCAGGGCCGAGGCGACCCCGAGCCGGGCGGCCGGGACGTCGTGGATCGCCGTCGCCGTGATGGCCGCGGTGGACATCGCCAGGCCGATCCCCAGGCCGAGGATGCCGGGCAGCACGGCGGCGTAGGACTGCTCCGGCGCCGCCAGCCCGGTCCACAGCGCGCCCCCGGCCGCGACCAGGAAGCCCGCCGTCGCGAGCCGCTCCGACCCCACGCGCATCATCGCGCGGCCGGCCAGGGGGGCGACCAGCACGAACGACGCGGCGATCGGCGTGATGCCCAGGGCGAGCTGCACCGGGGTGAAGCCGGTCACGGCCGTCAGGTAGAAGGGCAGCAGGATGAGGACACCGAAGAGGGCGGCCGACGAGGCCATCGCCGCCAGGTTGGCCGTCGCGAGCGAGCGGCGGCGCACGAGGCGCAGGTCGATCATCGGGCTCGCGGCGCGGGCCTCGTGGGCCAGGAAGAGCACCAGCGCCCCCGCGCCGACGAGCGCCGAGATCGCGACCCCGGCCGACGACCAGCCCCAGGCCTCTCCCCGCGAGACGGCCACCAGCAGCGAGAAGAGGGCCACGGCGGCGAGCGCCGCCCCGGCGACGTCGAAGTCGCGGTCGGCGTCCGGCGGGCGGAGCTCGACGAGGACGAGGGCCGCGCCCGCCAGCACGGCCGCCCCGAGCACCGGCGTGAACCAGAAGACGCTGCGCCAGCCGAGCGCCTCGACCAGCCCGCCGGCCACGTTCAGCGCCAGCACCGGCGCGAGGCCGAGGACGCCGCCCATGATGCCGAGCGCGGTGCCGCGCTCCCCCGGTCCGAACAGCTCCGCCGCGTAGGCGAACGCGGTGGGCGCCATGGCGCAGGCGCCGACGGCCTGGAGAGAGCGGGCGGCGACCAGCACCGGCAGGGTCGGGGCCACTGCGCAGAGCACCGACGCCAGGCTCAGCACGACCACGCCGATCACGAAGATGCGCCGCCGCCCGTACAGGTCGCCGGCGCGGCCCGCGATCGCCAGAAGCGTCGCCTGGGTCACCAGGAAGCCCGTCACCACCCAGGAGATCGACGGCACGTCGACGCCCAGGTCGTGCGCCATCTCGGGCAGGGCGATGTTGACGATGCTGACGTTGACGACCGAGAGCATCATCCCGCTCGCCACGACCATGAGCGCCATCCAGCGCCAGCGTGGGTGGGCGAGCACGCGCGCCCGGACCGCCACGACGCGTGCAGCGGCGCGGTCCCTCACCCGCCGATTGTAGACCCGCTCCCGCGGTACCCTTCGCCGGTGGCCCCGACCGACGAGAAGCTCTGGCGCTACGCCAGCCTGGCGCGCCTGTGGTCGTGGAGCCTGATCGTCGTGGCGGGGCTGCTCCTGCTGCTGTCGATCGCCATCCAGGCGGGCGACGACGAGGGGCTGAGCGCGCGCTGGTTCGCGACCCTGCTCGGCGTCACCGGCGTCACCGGCGCCCTGCTCTTCCCGCTCTTCCGGGTGTGGCTGCGCCGGGCCGCGCTGCCCTCGGTGCGCCTGCCGCAGGCCGTGCGCGCCACGGGCCCCCGGCGCCTCGAGGCGAGCCCCCGCGACTGGCGCCGCTGGGCGGTCGTGAGCGGTGCGATCCTGCTCGTCGGCGGCGCGGCCATGCTCGTCTTCCTGATCGGCGTGCTCGGCAAGGGCGGCACCGCGGAGGGCGTCGTCGTCGGCATCATCGCCGCGTGGGGCGCCGCGACGCTGGAGGACGTCCGCCGGATCAGGGCGACCGAGGCGGCCGAGGGCCGGCGCTACTACGCGGCGTGCCGGCGCCCCACCGGGGTCGGCCGCAAGCTGGTCTGGGTCGCGGGCCGGGACGCGGCCCGGCCGGCGTGAGTCAGCTCTTCCGGTGCAGGTCCGAGAAGAGCCGCTCGGGCTTCTCGGCGTACAGCTCGGTGCGCCCGCAGCGAACGCACGTCTCCGAGCGGATCGCGCTCACGCGACCGGACGCGAGGAACGAGCGGTGCCGCTTGAGCGAGACGATCCCGGAGACGACCGTCGGCTCAACGGGACCCCCGCATGCACTGCACTCCTTGACCATGGTGTGACAATATACATACCCCTCCGGGTATCTGTGGCGCATCGAATGGGAGGCATCCGTGGCAGACGTCCATGACGTCATCATCATCGGCGGCGGTCCCGCCGCGTACACGGCGGCCGTCTACGCGGCGCGCGCGAACCTCGCCCCCTTCGTCGCGGAGGGCTTCGGGGCCGGCGGCCAGCTCAACCTGACGACCGACGTCGAGAACTACCCCGGCTACCCCGACGGGATCCAGGGCCCCGAGCTCATGCGGCTCATGCGCGAGCAGGCCGAGCGCTTCGGAGCGCGGCTGGTGCAGTCGGACGTGACCCGGGTCGATCTCTCGGAGCGCCCCTTCGGCGTCTGGATCGGCGACGAGGAGCACCGCGCCCGGTCGATCGTCATCGCCACCGGGGCCACGGCGCGCTGGCTGGACCTGCCGAGCGAGTCGCGCCTGCGCGGCTTCGGCGTCTCGACCTGCGCGACCTGCGACGGCTTCTTCTTCAAGGACAAGCCGATGGTCGTGGTGGGCGGCGGCGACTCGGCGATGGAGGAGGCGCTCTTCCTCGCCCGCATGGCGTCCAAGGTGACGATCGTGCACCGGCGCGACCAGCTCCGCGCCTCGAAGATCATGGCCGACCGCGCCATGGCCAACGACCGCGTGGCACTGCGCTGGAACGCCGAGGTCGCCGAGGTGCTCGGCGGCGCGAAGGTCGAGGCCGTGCGCGTGCGCGACACGGTCACCGGCGAGCTCGAGGACATCCCGGCCGCGGCGATGTTCGTGGCCATCGGCCACGACCCGGCGACGCAGCTCTTCGCCGGTCAGCTCGAGCTGGACGAGGCCGGGTACGTCGTCACCGACGGCACGCGGACGAGCGTCGAGGGCGTCTTCGCCGCCGGGGACGTCCAGGACACCATCTACCGGCAGGCGGTCACCGCCGCCGGCAGCGGCTGCATGGCGGCGATGGACGCGGAGCGCTGGCTCGAGGCCCACCCGGCCGCGAGCGGCGAGGCCGGCGAGGAGCCCGCGGGCGTCCTCGCCTCAGGAAAGGACCGATGACGATGGCCGAGGGCGTGCTCGAGATCACCGAGGACAACTTCCAGGGGACCGTGCTCGAGAACGAGAAGCCGGTGCTGATCGATTTCTGGGCGGAGTGGTGCGGTCCCTGCCGGATGGTCGCCCCGGTCGTGGAGCAGATCGCCGAGGAGCGCTCGGAGACCCTGGTCGTCGGCAAGCTCAACGTCGACGAGAACGCCTCGATCGCCCAGCGGTACAACGTTCACGGCATCCCGTTCCTGGGGCTCTTCGAGAACGGCCAGCTCGCCCGGCACGCCGTCGGCGCCATGCCGAAGGCGCAGCTCGAGCGGGCCCTCGGCCTCGACTAGGGAGGCGCGATGCCCAGCTACGACCTGGCGTGCGAGGGCTGCGGGACGCAGTTCGAGGCCTTTCGCCAGGGCTTCCTCCGCGATGAGGACCGGGTCTGCCCCGAGTGCGGGGCGGCCGAAGCCCGCCAGCTCTTCACCGGCTTCCAGACGGCGCGGCCCAGCCGCGGCGACGGATCGCCGAGCGTCGTCGGCTTCGGCGGCGGGGGCTGCTGCGGCGGCTCCTGCGGCTGCGGGTAAGGGAGGGCGGCACGATGGCGACGACCTCGCCCAGTCCGGCCCCGGCCCGCGAACAGCTCGTGCTGCGCCTGCGCCGGGCCGAGGGTCAGCTGCGCGGCGTCCAGCGGATGCTGGAGGAGGACGCGGCGTGCCCGGAGGTCCTCACCCAGCTCGCGGCGGTCAAGGCGGCGGTCGACCAGGTCGGACTGCACCTGATCTCGGAGCGCCTCCGCTCGTGCATGGCGGATGGAGGTGACGACTGCGCCGAGGCGTTCGACGACGCAATCGCCACGTTCCTTCGCTTCGCCACGCTCGCGCGGTAGCCACTGGCGCGCGAGCCCCGGGCGGTGCCGACCGGCGATCGGGCCGGCGCCGGGGCCCCCGACGCCGGCCGTCGTGCCGCGGCCGGCGGGCTGGGTGCGCGCTCACAGCGCCGCCAGCCCGCTGAGGGTGTCGTCGCGCGGACTCTGTGCGCGGCTGAGGGCGCGCTCGCGCAGGCCCTGGAGCACGGAGAGGGCGACCCGGTAGCCGGCGTCGGACTCGGCGCCGGTCAGGACGACGGTGCCGGCGGGGCGCCGGGCGAGCTCGCGCACGATCGGCGTCGCGGCCTCGGACACGAGCATGACCGGGCGGTCGTCGTCGTGCAGGCCGCGCGCGAGGCCGGCCCAGCGCGACTCGTCGCCGCGCACGTCGAGCATGAGGACATCCGCGCCGGAGGGCTCCGGGCGGTCGGCGGCGGCGTCGGCGACGCTCACCGCGCACCCCAGGCGCGCGAGGGTGGACTCGAGCGCGGAGCGCCCGGCCCCCTCGGGCCCGAGGACGAGAACCTGTACTGGCTGCATCTGCGTAACCCCATCTTCTCGCGAGGTGTGACGCGCCTGGCCGCGGGCTGCGGCGGGACGCGAGGGCGCGAGCCCCTGACCCGAGGCGCACCTCGGGTGGGGCGGATGGGGCCGGTCAGCCGGGTCTTGCCAGTACCGTCCTGTAGCCGGAGCGCGGGCCGAGTCGGCCCAGCGCGAGCGCCAGCTCACCTCGACCGAGGCGGGGCGCGGAGAAGGCGGCGAGGATCACCGCGAGCTGGACGAAGAGGAAGAGGGTGGTGGTCGGGAGCGCACCGCCGCCGGGGATGACGTAGCTCGCCAGCACCGCGAGCAGGCTGGAGCCCACCGGGACCGGACCGCCGACCGCGGCGATCGTGGCGAACGGATTGTCGTCGGACGTCGCGGACTGCGGGCCGGGCGGCCCGGCGGCGTCGCGGCGCGTCGGCACGGCCGTCGGCGACGAGGGCTCGAGGAGCGCGGTGGAGAACTCCGGCCGGCCCGGCGGCGCCGGGAGCGCGGACGGGTCGCCCGGCGGCCCGGTCGCGGAGGCGTCCGCGACGACCACCGGGGGAGCCGTCGGACCCCCGAGGCTCGAGAGGCCGACCGAGGTCGGCGGCGGCGTCGGGCCGCCCATGGCCTTCAGGGCCGGCAGGACCGTCAGCGGCTTCGCCGAGCCGGCGCCCGCCTCGACGATCGCCGGGCCGAGCAGGACGTCGGACCTGGTGGCGTGGGGCGCGTCGGGCGCGGCCGGGAGGGCCGGCGTCACCGTCCCGGACGTAGTCGGGGTCGCCTCGGTCGGCGCCGGCGCGGCGGCCGGGCCCTCGGCGACGGGCGCCGGGGTCGGCTCGACCGGGGCCGGCGGCGGGACGAGGTCGGGCAGCTCGACCAGCGGCGGCTCCTCGGCGGCCGGCGGCGGCGCCGGCGAGCTGGCTGCTCGGCGGCCGGCGGCGCGCGGCGAGCTGGGCTGCTCGGCGGCGGGCGGGTCGGCGGCGGGCGGCTGCTCTGCGGCGGGCGGCTGTGACTCGTCGGCGGGCGCCGGCGACTCGGCGGCCGGGGCGGTCCCCTCGTCGCCGGAGGGGCCGACGTCGAGCGTCGGCGGGGCCTCCTCGGGGGCGACGGGCGCCTCGGTCTGGGCGGTCGCGATGGCCGGGGTGAGGAGCGCGATCAGGAGCGCGAGGAGGATCGCCCCGACGTGCCAGCCGGACAGGCGAGACCCACGGACTGCTGATGCACGGCTCACTTCCACGCACCAACCCAGGACTGGGGTCCCCGGTGCGGGGACCGGACCGGGGCGAACATACACCGATCTCTTCGCGCAAACACCCCTCAATCGGCGGTGACGCTTACGCATTCTTACGGATCAATCACTTGAGCCAGCTCGACGAGCGTCGCGATCCGCCGACAGGGGCCGGGCGGCGTTCCGCCGTCGCGGTCGATGAGCACCCCCTCGATGCCCGCGGCGCGCGCGCCGGCGCAATCGTGGCGGGGGCTGTCGCCGCAGTGCAGCGCGGCGGCCGGGGGTACCCCGAGCCGGGCGAGGGCCCCGAGGAAGATGGACGGGTCGGGCTTCGCCGCGCCCGCCACCGCGCTCGTCGCCACCGCGCCGAAGCGGTCCGCCACGCCGAGGCCCGACAGCACCCGCGGCAGGCTGCAGTCCCAGTTGCTGACGACCGCCAGCCGCGCGCCGAGGGCGTCGAGCGCGTCCAGGGCCGGCAGGGCGTCGGGCATGAGCTCGAAGCGCAGGCTGGCGACGAGCATCTCCGCCAGCCGCTCCGGGGGAGGGGCGTCGCCGCCGAGCTCGGCCGCGATCACCGCGGCGCAGTCGCGGCGCAGCCCCGCGAGCGACGCCGCATCCCGCCCGCGGTCGTGGTGGCGGCGGTAGTAGCGCACCTCGGCGGCCACCGCCGCGGACACCCGCTCCTCGGGGTGGAGGTGGCCCTCGGCGGCGAGCAGCGCGCGCAGGCGCGGGGCCGGCGGCGGGAGCCGCAGCAGGGTGCCGTAGGCGTCGAGGAGCACGGCGCGTTCCCGAGTGCCGCGGCCCCCCGGGGGGCGGCGGCCGTGTGCGATAATCCCGCTCGCCGTGCGGCCATTGGGGGAATCATGCGCGGAAAGCGCGCGCGCATCATCCTCGTGGCGGTCGTCGTGGTCCTCGCCGTGGCGGCGTGGGTGCCCGTGCCCATCGCCGAGCGCTACGCGGACGGGCCCGGGGGAGCGGAGATCGGTCGTGCCAGGCTGGATCGCGGATGGGAGTTCGTCTATCAGGCCGTACGACTGTCGCGCGGGGCGCGGCTGGGCGACGATGAGCTGGCGCTGCGGACGGCCCGGCAGGTCTGGGCCGGCCCGCCCGCACTGGCCCAGTCCGTGGACCTCGTCTACATGGACGGCCCCTTCGAGGTGCCGGTGCCGCCGGGCGGGCTCGAGCCTCCCGCCGGCGGGCGCGTCGCGGTTCCGGCGTCGCGCCTGGGGTGGGTGGTGGAGGGAACGACGTTCGACGGACGAACTCCGCGAGGGGTGCGCCAGATGATCGGCCTCCTCGACTACCGCTCCGGCCGCGTGGCCTGGGACATCCGGAGGGCCGCGGCCTGAGCGACCTCCGCCGCCGCCGGCTGCGCAAGGCGCGCCAGTCGAAGCAGCGCCGCACCCACCTCTGGCTGATCGCCTGCGGGGCCCTGGTCGCGCTGGTGACCGGGGCCGTCCTGGTCTCGGCGCTGGCCGTCAACTCGGTCAGCGACCGGCTGCGCGACGGCGAGCTCAAGGAGATCCGCCTCGGCCAGAACAGCCGCATCTACGACAAGAACGGCCGCGAGCTCGGGATCATCGCCGGCGTCACCAACCGCACCGTGGTGCCGGGCGGGCGCATCCCGAAGGTGATGCGGGACGCGACGGTGGCCATCGAGGACAAGCGCTTCTACGACCACGACGGCGTGGACTACTACCGGCTCGTCGGCGCCGCGGTTCGCGACCTGGAGAGCGGGGCGGCCACCCAGGGCGGCAGCACGATCACGATGCAGCTGGCGAAGAACCTCACCAGCCCGCGCGCCGACCGCACGATCTCCAAGAAGCTGGAGGAGGTCTACCTCGCCTTCCAGTACGAGAAGCAGTACACGAAGAACCAGATCCTGGCGCGCTACCTGAACGGGGTCTTCTACGGCCAGAACGCGATCGGCGTCCAGGCCGCGTCGCTGACCTACTTCGACGAGGACGTCTGGGACATCACCCTGCCCCAGGCGGCCCTGCTCGCCGGCCTGCCGCAGGCGCCCACCGCCTACAACCCGTTCGAGTACCCGGACGACGCCCGCGCGCGGCGCAACGTGGTGCTCGACGAGATGGCCGACCAGGGCTTCATCACGCAGGAGCGCGCCGACCAGGCCAAGCTGGCCGGGCTCGCCCTCAAGCGCGGGCAGGCGTACAAGCGCAAGCGCGAGGAGTACTTCTTCGAGTACGTCCGCCAGGTGCTGATCGACCGCTACGGCGAGAAGCAGGTCCAGAACGGCGGCTTCAAGGTCTACACGACCATCGACCCCGCGCTGCAGTCGGCGGCCCGCCGCGCCATCCGGGAGAACCTCTACTACGACGACGACCCCGACGCCGCGGTGGTCACGGTCGACTCCCAGAAGGGGTTCATCCGGGCGATGGCCTCGAGCCAGCGCTTCTCGGCGGAGGCCCAGTTCAACCTGGCGACCCAGGCGCTGCGCCAGCCGGGCTCGACCTTCAAGACCTTCGTGCTGACCGAGGCGATCCGCCAGGGGATCAACCCCTACACGACGCTCTACGCCAGCAAGCCCCTGAACTTCGTCGACGACGACTACGGGCCGATCGACGTCAAGACCTACTCCAACAGCTACCGCGGCGCGATCCCCGTCGCCGAGGCGACGCTCAGCTCCGACAACTCCGTCTTCCAGCAGCTCACGCTCGACGTGAAGCCGCCGAACGTCATCTCGACGGCGTACGACATGGGCGTCCCCAAGGCGCGCGAGCTGCCGAACGTCGCCTCGATCGGGCTGGGGTCGGGGCTCGTCACGCCCCTCGACATGGCGACCGCCTACGCGCCGCTGTCCAACGGCGGCTTCCGCGTCGCGCCGCTGGCGATCCGCAAGATCGTCAAGCCCGACGGCACGGTTAACGCGTTCGCGCCCGAGCGCGAGGAGATCTTCCCCGACGGCGTCTCCTACGAGGTGACCAGGATCCTCCAGGACAACGTCACCAGCGGCACCGGCACCGGGGCCCAGATCGGCGTGCCGATCGCGGGCAAGACCGGGACGACCGACGACTACGTGGACGCGTGGTTCGTCGGCTACACGCCGCGGTACTCCACGGCGGTCTGGGTCGGCTACCCCAACAGCGACGGGGTGCGGCGCTCCATGACCAGCGTCCACGGCATCACGGTGGCGGGCGGCACCTTCCCGGCCTCGATCTGGGGCGACTTCATGCGGGTGGTCGTCGACCGCGACGGCGGCTCCGATCCGTTCCCGCTGGCGGACGAGCCGGTGACCTGGTCGCCGTTCTCGAGCGCCTTCATCCGCGCCGCCGGAGAGGCCCAGCGTCGCGAGGAGGCCGCGCGCGGCGGCGGCGGCGAAGTCCCGCGCCTCCACCAAGGACACGGAGACCGCGCCCACCACCCAGGCGCCGCAGGCGCCGGGCGCCCCCGCGACCCCGGTGCCGGCCCCGGCACCCGCCCCCGCGCCCGCCCCGGCACCCGCCCCGGCCCCCGCGCCCGCCCCGGCCCCCGCGCCCGCCCCGGCCCCCGCGCCCGCGCCCGGCACGCCCTAGGATTCACACCGACGCGAGGGGGGGACCCCGGCGGATGATGGGCGAGGTCGAGCGACAGCGCGTCGCGGGCGGCGCGCGGCGGGCCGCGGCGGCGGCCGGCCGACCCCTGGGCGCGGCCGTCCTCGCCATGGCGCTCGCCCTGGCGCTGGCCCTCTTCGGGCCCCCGGGCGGCGACCAGGCCGCGCACATGTACCTCACCGAGTCCTGGCGCGAGCACGGCTGGCAGCTCTGGGACAACTTCTGGTACGCGGGCCGCTACGCGCAGGTGAACTACAGCCTGCTCTTCTACCCGCTCGCGGCGCTGATCGGGACGACGACGGTCGTGGTCGCCTCCTGCGGCGGAGCCGCCGCCGCGTTCGCCGCACTGCTGCGGCGGCGCTGGCCCGCGATCGCCACCGGGCCGGCGGTCGCCTTCGCCCTCCTCGTCCCGCTCGCCGTGGCGGCCGGCACCTACCCGTTCCTGCTCGGGCTCGCCCTCGCGCTGGGCACGCTGGTGGCCCTCGCCGCCGGCCGGCGCGGCCTCGCCCTCGCCGGGGTCCTGGCGACGGCCGCCGCCCACCCGCTCGCCCTGGCGTTCCTGCTGGCCGGCCTCCTGGCCGCGGCCCTGACGACCCCGCGCTGGTGGCGGTCGCGCGGCAACCTGGTGCTCGCCGCCGGCACCGTCGTCGTCGCGGGCGTCCAGGCCCTGCTGCTCCGCGGCTTCGCGTCCGCGGACGCGCACTACCCGTTCGATCCCAAGGACGCCCTGGCCATCGCGGGGTTCTGCGCCGCGGGCCTGCTGCTGACGCGCGGGCTGCCGGACCAGCGGCCCCTGCGCGCGCTCTTCCTGCTCTACGCGGGGCTGGGCGCGCTGGCCTTCACGCTCTCCTCGCCCCTGGGGGGCAACGTCGTGCGCCTGCTGCTGCTGATGGGCGCCCCGCTCCTGCTGCTGCCCCTTGCCGCGCGCGGCTTCCGCCCCCGCGCGATCGCCTCGGTCGTTGTCGTGGGCGCCCTCATGTGGCAGGCCCTCCCGGCCGTCGCCGGCTGGCAGACGGCGGCCGACTCGCGCGCCCAGAACGAGGACTTCTGGTTCCCGGCCATCGCCTTCCTCGAGCAGCACGCCGACCCCAACCACCGGGTGCAGGTGGTCGCCACGGCCGACAACTGGGAGGCCTTCTACCTCGCCAAGCGCGGCGTGCCGCTGGCGCGCGGGTGGTTCCGCCAGGACGACTTCCCGGCCAACGAGGTGCTCTACGAGGAGCCGCTGACCGCCCAGCGGTACCAGACCTGGTTGCGCCGCATGGGGGTCAGGTACGTGCTCCTGCCGCGCGACCCGCTGGACTACAGCGCCGAGAACGAGGCCGCGCTGCTGCGATCCGGCGCCTCGGGCCTGCGCCAGGTCGCGCGCGTGGGCGGGTGGACGATCTACGAGCTCCCGCACGCGACGCCGATCGCCACGCCCTCCGACGGCATCGGGGTGCTCTCGCTGACGTCCAACAGCGTCACCCTGCGCGTGAGCAGGCCCGGCGTCTACCGGCTGCGGCTGCGCTACACGCCCTACTGGCGGGTGGAGCGCGGCGTCGCCTGCGCCGCGCCGCGCGAGCCGTGGGGCACCGAGCTGCGGGTGACCCGGGCCGGGGTGATCCGCCTGTCGTTCGACGTCGACCTGGGCACCTTCGTCGGGGCGGTGCTCGGCAGCGACGGCGGGTGCGCGAGCACGCCGTACGGGCCGCCCGCGCCGGGCGCGCCACCGCCCGCGCCCGTGTCCGGTCGCGGTCGCCGAGCGACCAAGCGGTTGCCGGCGGACGTGCGACCGCTTCTAGCCTAGGGCGGCCCCTGGCGCGGCGCCCACTCGGGGCCGCCCAGCGTCCAGTCCAGGTGGTTCTGGAAGTCGTTGATGAAGAGCGCCCAGACGTACCAGCCGATGATCGACGCCACCCCGAAGAAGGCGCTCGCCCGGTAGACCGTCAGCATCACCGTGTCGCTGGCCTTGGTCCGCAGCCACAGCCAGAAGGTGTCGCGGGGCACGATCTCGCGGTGGAAGTGGGCGGACGTGAACATCCTCCAGTGGAACGCGAGCCAGATGGCCCAGAGCACGTCCCAGACCCCGCCGAGCGACGTGTAGTAGGCGATCGCGTCGTCGCGCCGGCCGGCCTGGCCCACGTACTGCCAGGCGTCGAGGTGCAGGTGCCAGGTGCTGAAGGGGAAGAAGACCATCACGCCGACCGAGTCGAGCGTGTCGGACAGCACGTGGGCCCAGGCGCCCAGCAGGAACGAGAAGGCCCAGACCTTGTTCTTGCTGAGGAGGTAGATGCCGGCCGCGACCAGCACCCAGACCAGCAGCGAGTGGGTGAAACCGACGCCGGGCCAGCCGCGGTGGAGCTGCACGGGGTCGTCGACGATCTTGCGGTCGCCCGCGAAGTCGAGGCCGTACACCGCCCACTTGGTGAAGATGTCCGGCGCGTAGGAGCCCGCCAGGCAGAGCGGCAGGCTGACGATGCCCCCGAGCTTGGCGCGAAAGAGGTAGGGCTCGAGGTCGTGGGCGGCCCAGCTCACCCGGGGCCGGGGTCCCGGGCGCTGCGCCCGAGCAACCGCCAGGCGAGCCAGGTGGCGAGGAGCACGAAGGGCAGCGACTCCCAGAAGCCGAGCAGGAAGAACGGCGGGAAGAAGGCCCCGAGGAGCGCGTAGGCGAGCACGGCCGCGGTCCAGTAGGCGACCGCGAGGCGATCGCGGGTTGCCGGTCTTGTCGCAAGCGGCCGCGGCACGCCGGAAATCTCGACGCTTGAGGTCGCGGGCGCAAGGGGCCAGGCTCCGCCCCGTGGCCGGGGCGACGCTGCGGATCCTGACCTGGAACCTGTACCACGGCCGCGACGGGCTCCCGGGGCTCGGGGCGACCTGGGCGTCGACGCTCCTGGGGCGGCCCGTCGAGGGCGGAGGGTACGTCCACCTCAACCGCAAGCTCACCGGCCTCATGGCCGACCGTCTGCGCGCCTGGGCGCCGGACCTCTGCGCCCTTCAGGAGGTCCCCACCGCCGCCGTCCGCGAGATCGTCGCCCGCACGGGGATGCTCGCGGTGGGGACGACGACCGGCCCGCTCGTCGGCCCGCGCCGCCTCCGCGACGCCCTCGCCGAGCTCAACCCGGACCTCTGGCGCACCCACGAGGGCAACGCCAACCTGCTGCTGATCGCCCCGGGCCTCTCGCTGGTGCCGGGCAGCGCGCGCGCCGTGCGGCTCAACCCGCCCGCCGCCATCCTGCGCGCCGCGGTCGACCTCCGCCTCGAGGCGGGCGAGCTGCTGCGCTACCTGCCCGAGCCGCGGGTGGCGGTGATCGCACGCGTCCGCACGGCCGGGGGGGCGGAGGTCGCGGCCGCGTGCGTGCACTGCCACAACGCCCGCCGCCCGGAGCTGATCGCCACGGAGCTGGCCCGGGCGGCGCAGGCGCTCGAGCGGGCCGCGGCGGGGGGCGCGATGATCCTCGCCGGCGATCTCAACGCGCACCCGTCGCACGGGGCGCTGGCCGCCGCGGCGGCCGGCGGCTGGAGCGGCGCGCCGGCGCCGCCGGGGGTGGGCATCGACCGCATCCTCACCCGCGGCCTCGAGGTGGTGGAGCCGGAGCGGGCGCTGCCGTCCGTCGGGCGCGAGGTGGGCGTGAGCTTCGGCGGCAGGACGCGGCGGGTGCGGCTCTCCGACCACGACCCGGTGGTGGCCACCGTCAGGGTGACCGGATCTCCAGCTGGAGCACCAGCAGGACGATGAGCACAACGGCGGCGGCGCCCCAGCGCAGGGCGCGGCGGCGGTCGCGGCCCAGCCACTCGGCCAGCGGCCACACGAGGGGGAAGGCGAGCAGGCCGAAGCGCGCCATCGAGGTGATCGTGCCGCTCGACAGCGGGACGACGAGGATCGCCGCCGAGTAGGCCACCCAGGGGGAGCGCAGGCCGCCCTCGCGGCGCCACAACAGCACGAGTAGCCAGGCGTACAGCAGCAGGAAGCCCAGGTCGCGGAAAGTGGCCGTCCAGGCGGCGGTGAAGTGGCCGTCGGCGACGAGGTCCCAACCCGCCGCGATCTCGGTCGGCGCGGACGTCACGAGGCCGATGCCGAGCTGGCCCCGGTCCCAGGCGCTCTGGGCCTCGAAGGGCAGCATGGCCGAGCCGCGCGCCGCCGCCATCCAGGCCAGGAAGGCGGCGAGGGCGGCGACGGCCGGCAGCACGCCCAGAGCGGCGCGCCGCAGGCGACCCGGAGCGCGGTCCTGCAGCGCGAGCAGCCCGACGAGCAGCGCCACGAGGATCCCCGTCGGGCGGGTGAGGGCCGCGCCGGCCGCGGCGAGGCCCGCCAGCGCGTACCGGCCGCGCAGCGCCGCCAGGCCCGCGGCGACGGCGCACGCCAGAGCGATGCCCTCGGTGTAGGCCAGCGAGGCGTAGACCGCCGGGGGCAGGAAGGCGAGGGTCCACGTCGCCCGGGTCGCGGCGGCCTCGCCGAAGCGCGAGCCCGTGAGCGAGTGGAGCGCGGCGAGCGCACCCAGGAACGCCAGGTTGGAGACGACCAGCGCCCCGACGAAGGGGTTGATCCCGAGGGCGAGGAGGAGCGCCATGAGCCCGGGCAGCAGCGGGAAGAAGGCGAGGTTGGTGAAGACGTCGCCGACCTGGCCGAGGTCGTGCTCGTAGCCGTGGCGCGCGACGTCGAGGTACCAGGTCGTGTCCCACCCGCCGAGCAGCGCCAGCGCGTCGGGCACCGCCGGGTCAACGCCGCGCTCGGGGAGCCCGAGGGCGAGGCTCGCCACGACGGCGAGCGCCAGCACGAACGCCCGCGAGACCCCCCAGGCGACGAGCGGCACCCGCCAGCCGGCGCCCGCGCGCGCGAGTGCGAGCGGCAGGGCGGCCCTCACGGCCGCGCCGCCCCGCGCCAGCCGGCCCAGGTCACGGCCAGCCCGATGGCGGCCACCGCGCCGGCCACGACCGGGGTGACCACCGCCGCCGGCTCGAGCTCGACCGGCGAGGCCAGCTCGCGCGCGCCGCCGGGCAGATCGACCCTCAGGGAGACGTGGGGCGAGATGCCCGCCCGGAGCGCCCACGCCAGGGAGAGGCCGCCCGCGACCAGGGCGAGCGGCCCGGCCCAGCGGGCCGCCGCCTCCAGGTCGCCGCTGGGCGAGGCGACCAGGCCCGCGCCCGCGAGCACGGCCAGCCCCCCGAGCAGGGGCAGGAGCCACAGCTCGCCGGCCGCCGACAGGCCCGCCGCGCTCACGCGCCCGCCCGGCGCCGCCGCGGCGTACCAGGCGAACGCCGGCAGCGCCCCGAGCGCCGCGCCGAGCGCCATCAGCGCCCCCCCGGCCGCCCGCCCGATCATCCCGCGCCCCCGGGGCCGCCGGCGGGCACCCGGCGGAACACCATGACGCCGTCGTCGTCGAGCACGAGGCGCATGTCCGGCCGCGCCCGCAGCCGCGCCACCGCGCCCGCGTGCGCGGCCGGGACGAGGCGGTCGCCGAGGTAGGGCCGGCGGCGGTCGATGATCACCCACTGCGCCTCGTCCACGACGGGGAAGGTGAGGATGCGCTCGCGCTCGGACAGGTGCGCGCCGATCAGGTTGCCGGCCGACACGGGGACGTCGTCCGGGATCATCGCGACGGCGCGCGCCGCCGCCTCGGCGTGCTCGCCCAGGCGGTACTGCTCGGTGCGCTCGTCCGAGCCGACGACCGGCACGGCGCCCCACCACGGCAGGGGCCCGAGGTAGACGCCGGAGACGAGGACCAGCGCGACCCACCCCGCCGCGACCGCCCCGTCGCGCTCGAGCGGCCGGACGAGCCAGGCGGGCCGCTCGGCTCGGCGCAGCCGGGCCAGGCCGAGGATCGCCGCGGCGACGAGGAAGGGCACGATCACGGCGACGTACTGGAACTCGATCGAGTATTGGGGGAACCAGTCCGACAGGACGTTGATGAGCACCTCGGGCAGAGCCCCGGCCGCCAGCAGCGGGGCGGCGAGCGACAGGAAGGCGAGCGGGGCCAGGAGGGCGACCAGGTAGCTCAGGCGGTCGTACGAGGCGAGGAGCTCGGCGGCCTCCCAGGGCCGGGTGAGGAGGGTGCGCGTCACGCCGGCGCCGTCGTCCCCGAGGCTGGCGTAGCGGTCGACGAAGGCCGAGCCCTGGCCCTCGTTGAAGTGCGGGATGATCACCAGGACCGCCACGGCGACCCACGCCAGCGCCGCGGCCGCCAGCGCCGCCCCGTAGCGCCGGCCCCGCCCGCGGACGATCATCCACACGCCGAGCACCGCCAGCGCGAGGCCGACCTCCTCCTTGGTGAGCGCCGCCAGGACGGCGGCGACGCTCAGCAGGACGTACCGGCGCTCCTCGGCGGCCCAGATGCAGTAGAGCAGCAGCGGCGCGGCGAGCGTCACCGGGTGGAACTCGGTGAGGGTCGCCCACTGCAGCGGCGGATAGAGCAGGTAGACCGCGGCGGCCGCGACCGCGAGGCGCTCGTCGCCCAGCCAGCGCCGCCCCAGCCAGTATGCCGGCAGGGCCCCGGCGGCGACGATCACGGCCTGGGCGACGAGCAGCGCCTGCGGCAGGACGCCGGTCCAGGCCAGCGGCGTGAACAGGACCAGGATCGGGTCGACGTGCGCCCCCAGCCGCACGAACTGGTTGCCGGCGATGTCGGTGGTCTCGAGGGGCCGGCCCTGGGCGGTGCTCCACACCGCCTGGACCATGTTCCCGAGGTCGAAGCGGCCGGTCCAGAAGGCGTCGTGACGGCGGATCGACAGGTACGAGAAGAGGCCGGCCCAGACCGCCGCGAGCCCCCAGACGGTCGCCAGCGGCCACCGGGGCCAGCCGCCCCGGCGCGGCCTCCAGGCCGAGCGCGGAAGGGGGCGTGGAACCGGGGGCGCGGAGGTCACCGGCGCCGCCTCTCGAGGAGCACCACCGCGCCGATGAAGGCGAGCTCCACCAGGCTCAGCACCAGGCGCGCCCCGACCGACAGGGCCACGGCCACGCTCCCCGGGACGTTCTGCGCCAGCGCCAGCGCGAACGCCCCCTCGCGCACGCCGAGCCCCGAGGGGAAGATGAAGGCGATCATCGAGACCGCGAACGACAGCAGGAAGGCGAGCCCGACGAAGGCCGGGCCGCCCGCCTCGGCTCCGGCGGCCGAGCGCACCAGCAGCCAGATGCCGAGGCCGCCGAGGACGGCGATGCCCGCGTACCAGCCGAGCAGCCCGAGGAGCGGCCGGGTGGCCAGCAGGCGGGGCAGCGGCTCGCGCCCGGCCTTGCGCAGCACCCACGAGGATGCGGGCCCGAAGACCCGCGGGTCCAGCAGCACCAGCCCGAGCGGCACCAGCGCCAGCAGCCACAGGCGCGCGTCGCCGTCGCCCGCGAAGGCGGCGATCCAGATCACCCCGCCGGCCGCGGCCACGCCCAGGCTGAGCGCCTGCTCGTAGACCGTCGCCGCCAGGGTGACGCGACGCGGCACGCCCTGCTCGTGGCTCAGGACCACGCGCCCGAGCACCATCAGGACGTTCCCGGGCACGTAGCGGCCCAGCAGCGACCGGGCCCAGATCGACAGCGTCACGAGCGGCCGCGGCCCCGGGTGGTGGAGGCGGTCGACGATCGCGCCGTAGCCGAGCGCGCTGGTCAGGTAGAAGGCCAGCAGCACCAGGATGCCGAGGACGAGGACGCCGGGCTCGAGGTCCCAGTCGTACGAGGAGACGGTCGACCAGCCGTCGACCAGGGCCCAGGCCATGAAGCCCAGCACCAGCAGGCCGGCGGCCAGCCCCCCCCACCGGCGCCAGGGGCTGCGCGCCGCCATGGCCGGCGCCGCGCCGGCGCCGTCAGCCGGCCGGGCCATGGCGCCGCGCGACCGCCAGCAGGCCGTGGTAGCCCGGCCGGCGGCCCACGAAGGCCGAGTCGATCTCGAGCGCCGCCCGCACGGCCCGGGCGACGAGCCGCGGCGGCGGGCCCCCTGCCGCGCGCCCCCCGCCCGCCTCCAGGCGGCGGCGGAGGGCGCGGCGGTACACCTGCCGGTGGTAGAGGCCGGTCAGCGGGAAGCCCCACCCCTGGACCCGGACCTCGGCGAAGCCCGCGTCGCGCATCCGCGCCTCGAGCGCCGCGGCGTCGTAGCGGCGCCGGTGCCCGGCCCAGCGGTCGGTCCAGTCGTAGCGGTAGGGGTTCGCGGGGACCGTGACCAGGAGCAGGCCGCCCGGGCGCAGCACCCGCGCCAGCTCCGCCAGGGCCGCCGCGTCGTCGTCCAGGTGCTCCAGCACCTCGGCGCAGACGGCCGCGTCGAACGCGGCGTCGGGCAGGCTCAGGCGGGCGGCGTCGCCGTGAAGCACCGGGTTGCCCTCCTCGGCGCCGCCGGCGCGCAGCGCGGCGCGCAGCCAGTCGCAGAGCTCCGGGCTCGCGTCCACGGAGGTGACGCGCAGGCCGGCGTCCACGAGCTTGAGGGTGAGGGTGCCCGCGCCGGCGCCGGCGTTCAGCACCTCGGGGCCCGGCAGGGCCGGGAGGAGGCGTCGCAGGATCAGCGCCTCGCGGTAGTCGTGGCGGGGGCCGTAGAGCTCGGGCGCGTCGCCCCAGTCGTGCGCGCCGGGCTCGGAGGCGCTTGGGCTGGTGCTCACGCCGGTCAGGTTAGAGAGGCAGGAGGGGACGGAGGGCCTCGGCGAGGCGCCCGGCCACGGCGGCCGGCGTCCCGCGCTCGAGGTAGACCGCCCGCGCCGCCTCCCCGAGCCGCGCCCGCAGCGCCGCGTCGCCGGCCAGCCGCGCCAGCGCCTCGGCCAGCGCGTCCGGATCGCCGGCGGGCACCAGCACGGCGGTACGACCGTCCTCCAGCACCTCGCGGACGGCCGGGGTGTCGGCGGTCACCACCGGGCGCCCGACGGCCATCGCCTGCCACACCTTGTTGGGCACCACCCGTGCGGCCTTGGCGCTCTCGCCGAAGACCCCAAGGCAGATGGCGGCCCGGCCGACCTCGGCGCCGAGCGCCTCGTAGGGCACCCAGCGCTCCCAGGTCAGCCCCGGCGGCCGGTCGCGCGCGAGCTCCCCCGCCAGCCAGCCGCCGAGCTGCCCGTCGCCGATCAGCCGCACCGCCGGCGCCCCGGGCCGCCGCGCCGCCTCGAGCACCGTGGCGACCCCGTGAAGCGGGGCGAGCTTGCCGTAGAAGAGGGCGCTGGGAGGGCCGTCCGGCGGCGGGACCGGGGGGAAGCGCGCCGGCTCGGCCCCCACCGGCACGACGGCGACGCGGGCGCGGGGCACCCCGAAGCGCTCGGCGAGCCAGTCGGCGCCGGCGGCGGTGTCGGCGACCACCAGGTCGGCCGCGCGGACCGTGGCGCGGTCGACGCCCGCCAGCGCGGAGGCGGTGAGGCGGCCGGCGCGACCGCGGTCGCCGCCCAGCGTGTCGGCGAGCGAGATCATCATGTCGACCACCAGCGGCACCCGGCGAGCGCGCGCGACGCACCAGGCCGGCAGGGCGTCCGGCTGGGCCGGGTACCCCGCGACGATCGCCTGGACGCCCGGCTCACGCGCGCCCTCGACCGCCAGCGCCCCCCATGCGCCGGCGAAGCGCCCGAGCGTCCGCGCCAGGGGGACGGGCCGCAGGAACGCGCCGGCCTTGTGGCGCTCGCGCTCCCAGACCGGCCGATGGCGCTCGACCACCTCGACGCCCGCTCTCGCGCAGGCCCTCGATGAGGACGCGGCCGCGGGGGTAGTCGCGCTCATACGTCCCGAGCCACATGATCCTCATCGCATGGCGTGCCAAGGCGTGCAGCGGGCCTCTTGCGGGCCCGCTGGACGCGCCTCCGGCCCCTGGCCGGGGCCTCCGGCAGACCGGCGCACCGCCTTCGGCGGGGACGGCGCCGGAAAGGTCAACACCACCGTGCAGAGGGCTCGCTCTGAGGTGCAGTTTCCGGCGGCCGTTCCCGGCGCAGCCGGTGCCGCCGGTCCACATCAGGCCCCGGCCAGGGGCCTGATGGCCTCCGCCGGGCCCGAAGAGGCCCGGCGTAGGCTGTCTCAGCGGATGACCCGCTCGACGCGCGACCGCGCCTCCTCGTCCTGGGGGCGCAGGTGGTAGCGCTGGATCATCTCGCTGACCAGCCCGATGGTGAAGAGCTGGACGCCGACCACGATCAGCAGCACGCCCAGGAGCAGGAGCGGGCGGCCGCCGATCGCCTCCCCGGCCAGGCGCAGGATCGCGAGGTAGGCGCAGATGACCACGCCGGTGACGATGAACAGCATCCCGACCCCGCCGAAGAGGTGCATCGGTCGCTGGCGGAAGCGCCCGATGAAGAGGATCGTCAGGAGGTCGAGGAAGCCGCGCAGGTAGCGCTCGAAGCCGTACTTGCTGCGCCCGTGCGCCCGGGGCCGGTGGTTGACCGGGATCTCGCTCACCCGGAAGCCCTCCGCGGCCGCGAGCACCGGGATGTAGCGGTACTGGTCGCCGGTCAGCGCCAGCGACTCGACCACCTCCGACCGGTAGGCCTTGAACCCGCAGTTCAGGTCGTGCAGCCCCACGCCGGACATGCGCGACGTGACCCCGTTGAAGACCCGCGACGCGGCCCGCTTGCCGGCCGGGTCCTGCCGGTCGCGCTTCCAGCCGCTCACGAGGTCGGCCCCCGCCTCGAGCTCGGCGAGCAGCCGGGGGATCTCCGCCGGGTCGTCCTGGAGGTCGCCGTCGATCGTCACGATGGCGTCCCCGCGCGCCTCGCGGAAGCCCGCCATCAGCGCGGCGGCCTTGCCGAAGTTGCGGCGCAGCCGCACGACGATGACCTCCGGCTCGCGGGCCGCGAGGTCGGCCAGTGCCTCCGAGGTCCCGTCGGTCGACCCGTCGTCGACGAACACCACCTCGGCCCGCCGCCCGAGCCCGCGCAGCACGCCGAGCAGCTCGTCGCAGAGCGGGCGCACGGACTCGCGCTCGTTGTAGACCGGGACGACCACGGAGACGAAGGCGAGGCGGGCGGCCAACCGTCCGATCCTACCAGCGGTCCGGCGGCGCCCCCCGCGACGACGGCGCACGGTCGATCTGCACGCGGATGCGCGGCGGGCGGCGGCGGCGGGGCGGGGTGCCCGTGGGCGACAGCGCCCCCTTGCTCGCCCGGAACGCGACCAGGGCCGCCAGCGACCAGAGGCACGCGCCGATGAGGGCCGCCAGCAGCACCCCGGGGGCGCCGCGCGAGCCGTCCAGCGCCGTCGCGAGCAGGTACCAGAGCGCGAAGACCGGGTTGGAGTCGAGCCGCCCCGCCGTGGTCAGCGCGAGCGCGAGCACCGGCACCAGCGCGATCGCGATCAGGACGGCCACGTGCCAGCGGCGGCGCGCCGACGTGGCGACCAGCGCGGCGTGCGCGGCCGGCAGCGCGATGACGAGCGCGTACGGGCTGACGAGCCACAGGACGACGAGCAGCACGGCGAGCGCGCCCAGGGCCGCGGCGGCCTCGGCGGGCGGCGTCGCCCCGACCCGGCGGGCGCGGCGGCGGGCCCACCACCACGCCGCGGCGCCGGCGCCGATCGTCAGCACCAGGCCGAGACCGGCCGCCGCCCCGAAGGACGCCTCGGCCGGCAGGGGCGGCGCGCCCGCGGCCGCGCGGGGGAGGATCCCCAGCAGCGAGAGGAGGTACCCGGCCGCGAGCGCGGCCAGGGGCACCGCGGCCTTCAGGCCCACGGCGCGCAGGCCGTCGCCCAGCGCCACCCGGGCCCGGCGCATGCGCGCGAGGGCGTCGATGGCGCAGACGATGATCGGCAGCGCGAGCAGGAGCAGCGCGAGCCGCACGACGGTCGGGCGCAGGAGCTTGCCGGCGAGCGACAGGCCGCCGTCCGGGGCGGGCACCTGAGGCGCCGCGTCGAGGGTCAGCAGCAGGTCGTTGGCCGCGTTGGCGACCAGCGCGAGGCGATCGGCGGTGGGCTCCGCGCCGGCGCGGAGGGGCGACTCGCCGCGGCCCGACAGCGACACGGCGGGCAGGTCGTCGGCGATCGCGGCCCCCTGCTCGCCGAAGGTCTGGGGCACCGCCATGCGCATGAGCTGGCCCCCGAGCGACGGAGCGCCCACGTTGCGCCCCCCCGCCCGCTCGACGGATCGCTCGGCGAGCTGGCCCAGCTGCAGGGCCTGCCGATCGGTGCGCCCGTCGACCCAGACGTGGACGGCGTCGCCCTCCGCCTCCCCCGGGGCGTCGAGGACGATCGCGGCCGCGATCGGGAAGGACGAGAAGCGGTCGAGGAACCAGCGGATGCCCGCGTTGCCGACCGTGCTGCCGTCGGTCGACACGAACAGGTGCGGGCGCTGGTGCCGCGACGTGGCCGACGCACGCGCGAGGCTCAGCATCACGGCCGTGGAGCTCGTGCCCGCCGAGACCCCGGACGGAGTGTCGCGCGGCGCGACCACCAGGATTCCGGCCCGGCTGCGGCCGCCGGCCGCGCCGGGCACCGCGAGGTAGAGGTTGTGCAGGCTCACCTGCTGGCCGCCCTCGTCGGCGACGAGGTCCTGGACCTGGACGCGCCCGGCGGCCCCGGGGACCTGCGCGAGCTGGCCCTGGATCCAGCGCGAGGCCGCCTGGTCCGGCCCCGATCCGGGCGGCCGCTCCGGGGCGATCGCCTCGAGCTGGTTGGTGATCTCGAGCGCCGCGTCCCCGTCGATGGCGGAGGGCAGCGGCGGCTCGGGCCCCGTGTCCGGGGTCTCGAGGGTCAGGAGCGCGACCACGAGGGCGACGCCCGCGACCAGCCAGCAGGTGCGATAGAGGCGGGCGTTCAACACGGTCGGCGGTCCGCCGTCGGGCGGCGGCGGCGGCGGATAGAGTGTCACACGTCGCCCCACGCGCTCGGGGCTCGCACACGGCATGGGGGTCCCCGCGTGATCCGAAGCGTCAACGTCGGCCACAAGTCGCTGGCCGACTACCACAGCATCGTGTCCCGCGACCTGATGGCCGACATCAGGTCGCTCGCCGGGCCCCTCGAGGGCAAGCGGGTGCTGCACGTCAACGCCACCAGCTTCGGCGGGGGCGTCGCGGAGATCCTCTACAGCCTCGTCCCCCTGATGAACGACGCCGGCCTGAAGGCCGACTGGAAGGTCATGTTCGGGCGCGACGAGTTCTTCCACGTGACCAAGCAGATGCACAACTCGCTCCAGGGGGACCCGCGCCCGCTCAGCGACGCCGACAAGGCGGTGTTCGAGCGGTACAACCTCATGAACGTGGGCGGCCTCTCGGACGACTACGACTTCGTGATCATCCACGACCCGCAGCCGGCCCTCTTCCGCTTGCACGCAGCCGAGAACGGGGCGAAGTGGATCTGGCGCTGCCACATCGACCTCTCCACGCCCAACCCGCAGGTGCTCGACTTCCTGCTGCCGATGCTCGAGCCCTACGACCTGTCCGTGTTCCACATGGCCCAGTACATCCCGCCGGGCGACGGGCTGCCCCCTCCGGTCGTGATGCCGCCGGCCATCGACCCGCTGGCGCCCAAGAACATGTCGCTGTCGCCGGAGGACGCCGCGTACATCGTCAACCAGTTCGGCCTCGACATCGAGCGGCCGCTCATGCTCCAGGTCTCGCGCTTCGACCCGTGGAAGGACCCGCTCGGCGTCATCGACGCGTACCGCGTGGTCAAGGAGCGCTTCCCGGACCTCCAACTCGCGCTGGTGGGGTCGATGGCGACCGACGACCCCGAGGGCTGGGAGTTCTTCCAGAGCACGATGGACTACGCCGGGGACGACACGGACATCTACATCCTGTCGAACCTCAACAACGTCGGGGCGGTCGAGGTGAACGCGTTCCAGACCCAGGCCGACGTCGTGGTGCAGAAGTCCATCAAGGAGGGCTTCGGGCTGACCGTGACCGAGGCGCTGTGGAAGGCGCGCCCCACGGTGGCGGGGAACGTGGGCGGCATCCCGCTGCAGATCGTCGACGGCGAGACCGGCTTCCTCGTCAACTCCGCCGAGGAGTGCGCCCAGCGCTGCATCCAGCTGCTCGAGGACCGCGAGGAGGCGCGCGCCATGGCCCGGCGCGGCAAGCAGCACGTCCGGCACGACTTCCTGACCCCCCGCCTGCTGCGCGACTGGCTCGGGATCTTCACGAGGCTCTCGGAGAGCTGACGTCATGGGCCGTCCGGCGCCGCTGATCCTGGTCTCGAACCGCGGCCCCGTGACCTTCGCCCGCAGGCCGGACGGGGAGCTCGAGCGCCAGCGCGGGGGCGGCGGCCTCGTGACGGCGCTGATGGGCCTGACCGAGCACTCGCCCGCGCTGTGGATCTCGGCCGCGATCTCGGACGGCGACGAGGAGGTCGCCGGCAGGGCCGGCGGCGGCAGCTTCGAGCTCCCGGGCCTCGGCGCCGACACCCGCGGCCGCTTCGTGACGATCGACCACGCGACCTACCACGCCTACTACAACGTGGTCGCCAACCCGATGCTGTGGTTCATCCAGCACTACCTCTGGGACCTCAGCAACGCGCCCGACCTGCGCCGCGAGGAGAAGGACGCCTGGGAGAACGGCTACCTGGCCGCCAACGCCGCCTTCGCCGAGGCGGTCAACGAGGAGCTGGCGCACGACCCCGACCGGGTCGTGATGCTCCACGACTACCACCTCTACACCGCGCCCGAGGGCATCCGCGCCGAGCACCCCGACGCCTTCCTGCACTTCTTCATCCACATCCCGTGGAGCCAGCCGGACTACTGGCGCATCCTGCCGCCCGACGTGCGCGAGGCGATCCTGCGCGGCCTGCTGGCCAACGACATCATCGCCTTCCACACCCGGCGCTACGCGCGCAACTTCCTCCTCTGCTGCGAGGACCTCCTGGACCTGGCCGTGGACTACGAGCGCCTGCAGGTGCGCTGGGAGGGGCGCGACGTCTGGGTGCGCCACTACCCCATCTCGGTGAACGCCCCGATGTTCGAGGAGCTCGCCCACTCGCCGGAGGTCGCCGAGGAGGAGGGGCCGATGCTGCGCCGCCGCCGCCAGTACCTGGTGGTGCGCGTGGACCGCACCGACCTCTCGAAGAACACCCTGCGCGGGTTCAAGGCGTTCGACGTCTTCCTCGATCGCCACCCGGAGTTCCACGAGGACATCACCTTCTTCGCCCTCCTGCAGCCCTCGCGCCAGGACGTCAACGAGTACGTCGAGTACCTGAGCAAGATCGAGGACGTCGTCAGCCACATCAACACCAAGCACGGCAACACCGACTGGATGCCGATCGACCTGCGCATCGAGAGCAACATCCACCGCGCGGTGGCGGCCTACAAGCACTACGACGTGCTGGTCGTGAACCCCATCTACGACGGCATGAACCTGATCGCCAAGGAGGCCCCGCTCGTCAACGAGCGCGACGGCGTGATGATCCTCTCCGAGAACGCCGGCGCCCACGAGGAGCTGGGCTCGTTCGCCCTCTCGATCAACCCGTTCGACGTCAACGCGCAGGCCGACGCCCTCCACCGCGCCCTCGTGATGCCCGCCGACGAGCGGGCCGACCGCATCCGCGAGATCAAGCGGATCGTGCGCGAGAACGACGTGGGCAAGTGGCTGTCGGCCCAGCAGGCCGACATCGCCAAGAAGCGCACGGCCGACCGTCGCCGCGCCCAGCGCGCCAGGGCGTGACAGAGCCGCGCCCCACGCACCTGGACGAGCGCGGCCAGGCGCGGATGGTGGGCGTCGGCCACAAGCCCGCCGTCGGCCGGCGGGCCGTCGCCGAGGCCGTCGTGAGGATGGCGCCGGAGAGCGCCCGGGCGATCTCCGAGGGGGCCCTCCCGAAGGGCGACGCGGCGGCCGTCGCGCGCGTCGCGGGCATCATGGCCGCCAAGCGGACGCCCGAGCTGATCGCGCTGTGCCACCCCCTGCCGATCGACCGGGCCGCCGTCGACGTCGCGGTCGACGCGGGCGCGGGCGAGGTGCGGATCACGGCCACCGTCGAGACGACCGCCCGCACCGGGGTCGAGATGGAGGCCCTGACGGCCGCGTCGGTGGCCGCCCTCAACGTCTACGACCTGGTGAAGGGCATCGACCCCGCCATCACGATCGACGGCGTGCGCCTCGTCGAGAAGACCAAGGCCGAGCCCCGATGACCGCTCCTCGGTCTCGGCCGCTCTCGGCGGCGGCCGGCCCTCGTCGCACGCGATGACCCTCCGCGTGGCCATCGTCACGGTGTCGGACCGCTCCGCCCGCGGCGAGCGCGAGGACCGCTCGGGGCCCGGGCTGGCCCGCGCGGTCGAGGAGGCCGGGGCGGAGGTGGTGCAGCGCGAGGTCGTCCCCGATGACCGCCACCGCCTGGCGACGCTGCTGCAGACGATCTGCGACGCCCCCGGGGCCCCGGACCTGGTGCTCACCACGGGCGGCACGGGGCTGGGCCCGCGCGACTGCACCCCCGAGGCCACGCGCGCGACCTGCGAGCGGATGGTCCCGGGCATCGCCGAGGCGATCCGCGCCCGGTCGCTCGCCACCACGCCCCACGCGATGCTGTCGCGCGCCGAGGCCGGGGTGCGACGCTCCACCCTGATCGTGAACCTGCCGGGCTCGCCGGGCGGAGCCCGCGACGGCTGGGCGGTCGTCGCCGAGGTCGCCGTCCACGCGAGCTCGCAGCTCCGGGGCGGCGACCATCAGGACGCGGGCCCGCCACCCGCGGGCGTTGGAGGCCCCACAGCCGCGGAGTAGGTTGCGCGCCATGGCGCACCCCGGTCTGGAGCTGTCGGCGATGGGCGCGGTGCGCCCGCCCGCCGACGCGGTGCTGGCGGCGGCCCAGCGGCGCGAGCAGCAGGGGTTCGACGCCATCTGGTGGGCCGACCACCTGCTGCACTGGTTCCCGCTGTCGATCTGGACGCCCGACCTCGTGCCGCAGGCGGCCACCCAGCCGAGCCCCCACATCTGGTTCGACCCCGTGCCGGTGGTGGCCGCCGCCGCCGCGGCCACGCGCGACATCCGGCTCGGCATCGGGGTGACGGACGTCATCCGCCGCCATCCGGCCTCCCTCGCCCAGACCGCGCTCACCCTCGACCACCTGACCGGGGGCCGCTTCGTCCTGGGCGTCGGCTCGGGGGAGGCGCTCAACCTGGAGCCCTTCGGGGTCGCCAACGAGCGGCCTCTCTCGCGCCTCGAGGACGGCCTGGAGGTCATGCGCCTCCTCATGGCGAGCCCCGACCCGGTCGACTACGAGGGCGAGCACTTCAGGCTGCAGGGGGCCTCGCTGGGCCTGCGGCCCGTCGACGGCCGCCCGCCGCCGATCTGGATCGCCGCCCACCGCCCGCGCGGGCTGGCCCTGGCCGGGCGCCGGGCCGACGGCTGGCTCCCGCTCGCGACCGACCCGGACCAGTACGCGGAGATGCTCGCGCGGGTGCGGGAGGGTGCGACCGCGGCGGGCCGTCCGCATGACGCCGTCACCCCCGGGCTCTACGCGCGGGTGGTGGTGGCCGAGACGCGCGAGGAGGCCGAGGCGGCGATCGACGGCTCGCTGCTGATGAGGTTCATCGCGCTGACGCGCCCTGCCGAGGCCTTCGCCGCCCGGGGGGCCGAGCACCCGCTCGGCGAGGGCGCCTTCGGGCTCACGAGCTTCATGCCGACGGCGTACGGCCGCGCCGAGGCGCTGCGGCTCGCCGAGGCCGTTCCGCCCGAGGTCGTCCGCGACGCGGTCATCCACGGCACCCCCGACGAGGTCGCGCGCGCGGTCGGGGCGTTCGTCGAGCGCGGCGCCCGCCACGTGCAGCTCACCAACATGACCCCGCTCGCCGCCCCGGCGCTGGCGGCCGCCAGCGAGGCCCTGCTGGCCGACACCGTCGTCGCCCTGCGGGCGGGCGCCCCCGCCGGCGGGTGAGCCGGCGCGCCCTCCCCGTCGCCCTCGCCCTCGCGGCGGGCGCGGCGCTCGCCGTCGCGCCGGCGGCGGGCGGCGCGACCCGGACCCTGACGCTCGAGGGCTGGCACGATCGCGCGCTCGCCTTCAGCGGGCGGAGCCTGGTCTGGACGGAGGCCGCCACGGTCCGCGTGGACCCGCGCCGCATCCGCGGGGCCCCGCCGGGATCCCAGCGCTTCGACTACTACCGCGCCGACGTGTCGCGCGCCCGCCTCGACCGCCCCTCCCGGCGCTTCGCGGGGCCGGCCGAGACGCCGGTCTCGGTGCGCACGAGCATCGCCCGCATGGGCTCGGGCACGCTCGCCCCCACCGGCGACGGCGGCTTCGTCGCGGTCCCGTCCTCGCGCCGGCTGCCCCCGCCCACCATCTGGTGCTGCGACGACGAGGGCCTCGAGGCGGTGATCGACAGCGACGGCCGGGCCGACGCCCCCCACACCGTGGCCGCGGCCTGGACCGGGAGCGCGGTGCGCTTCGTCCAGCTGGACGCGGCCGGCAGCCAGGTGCTGCGCATCGGCGACCCGACGGGCGGCGCGGTCCCGCCCCCGGCGGCGGCCGAGCCCGGAGCGCCCGACCTCGTCGCGGTCGCCGGGGGCGACCTCCGCGCCTGGGTCGACCCGGCCCAGCCCGCGCGGCTGCTGCTCGTCCGCGACGGCGGCGGCGCGGCGCCCGCGGCGGTGTCCCTGCCCGGAGCGGCCGTCCGCGTCTGGGCCGCTCCCGGCCTGGTCGCCGTGCTGTCGCGCGCCGGCGGCGGGCTGGCGGTGACCCGGGTCGACATCGGCGGCGGCGCGCCGCGCACCCGCCTCGCGTGGACGGGGACGCGAGCGCCCGCCGTCGCCGTGGGCGGGGGCACGCTCGCGATCGCCGACGGGCGGCGCGTGCTGGCCTCGCGCCGGGGCCGCCCGGGCACCCGCACGGTCACCACCGCCAGGAGACGCGTCGACGCGGTCGGCGCCGACGGCGCCCGCCTCGCGTGGGTCGAGCGCGGTCGGAAGAGGGGGCTGCGGGTGGGCATCGTCCGGCTGGCGAGCCTGCGGTGAGAACCCCCTTCAAGATGAGCCTTCGAGAGCGATCACGCGGTCGCACTCAACACCGGCACCCGATGCCCATTCGCTTCAGAGGCGCAACCGATGGCCGCGAGGTGCCGGCGGCTCTCATCTTGAAGGGGGTTCGAGAGCCGCCCTCCTCGCGCTGGCCCTGCTGCTCGCCGCCAGCGCGGGCGCGGCCGCCGCGCCCATCGTCTCGCTCCAGGACGACAACCTGGTCAACGTCAGCGGCCCGGCGCTCGAGGCGCGCCTGGACGCGCTCGCGGCGACGGGGGCGAAGGCCACGCGCGTCGACGTCCTCTGGCGGGAGGTGGCCCGCACGCGCCCGGCCGACGCGGGCAACCCGGCCGATCCCGCCTACGACTGGAGCCGCTACGACCAGATCGTGCGCGGCCTCGCGGCGCGCGGGGTCGCGGTCCTGCTCGACTTCTACCTCACCCCCGAGTGGGCCTCGCGCTCGGGCGCGGGGACGGCGGCGCCGCGGGCGGCCGACGGCGCCCGCTTCGCCGGAGCGCTCGCGCGGCGCTACTCGGGGACGTTCGCCGGGCCGGGCGGGGCGCCGCTGCCCGAGGTGCGCCGCATCGAGGTCTGGAACGAGCCCAACCTCCCGGGCTTCTGGATGCCGCAGTGCCGGCGCGGGAGGGGCGGGAAGGCGCTGCTGGTCTCGCCGCGCGGCTACGCCGCGCTGCTGGCGGCGTCCTACCGCGAGGTCAAGGCGGCGAACCCGCGCGCGATCGTCATCGGCGGGGTCGCCGGCCCCGCCGGCAGCTCGCCGCGGTCATGCCCGACCGACGGCCGCGCCGCGGTGGGGAGCCTCGACTTCGCCCGGCTGGTGGCCGACGAGGGCCCGCCGCTCGACGCCTGGAGCATGCACATCTACCCGATCGGGTCGCCCCTGCAGGCCTTCTTCGTGCCCTCCTGGAGCACCCTCCCGCAGGTCATCCGGCAGGTGGATAGGCTTGCCCCCGGCGCGCCGATCCACGTGACAGAGACGGGCTACCACACGTCCTACAACCGATTCCACCGCTACTTCGTGAGCGAGGACCAGCAGGCCGCCTGGGTCGACGAGACCCTCGTCGCGGCGGCCCGGAGCCCGCGGGTGCAGCTCGTCACCTGGTTCAACTTCCAGGACAACCCCCGCTGGACCGGGGGGCTCCTGCGCGCCGACGGAACCCGCAAGCCCTCCTACGCCCGCTTCGCGGCGGCCGCGGCGGCCTACCCGCCCCCGCCGGGGTGGGGGCCGTGAGCCGGGACGAGCACCGCCGCCCGAGAGTGGCGGCGGGCGCAGCCCGGCCTTCGGTGGAGCCCGGGCGCCTGGGCCAGGTCCAGGCCTACTACGACCGGCTCGCACCCCGGCTCGTCGCCGTCGAGGCGCGCAACTGGCACCTGCAGAGCCGCATGGCGCTCGTGCTGGAGACCATCGACCGCCACGGCCGGGCGGGCGGGCGGGTGCTGGACGTGGGCTGCGGCACCGGCTTCCTGCTCGAGCGGCTGGCCGAGCGCGGCTTCTCGGGCGTGGGCGTCGACCTGTCGCCGGAGTCGGTGGCGCACGCATCCCGGCGCCTGGAGGAGATCGGCGCGTCCGATCGCCTGGCCGCGGTCGTGGGCAGCGCCTACGACCCGCCGGAGGGCCCGTTCGACCTCATCTGCCTGACCGACGTGCTGGAGCACCTCGAGGACCCGCGCGCCTGCCTGAGGGCGCTGGCGTCCCGGCTCGCGCCGGGCGGGCTGGTCGTGGTCTCGACGCCCAACCGGCGCAGCCTGCCGGGCGCGCGCCGCTGGCTCGCCGAGCGCGGCGTGCCCGGCATCCGGCTGAGCCTCGCCCCGGTCAACCGGTGGCAGACCTGGGTGGACCTCGAGAGCCACGGCGCCGCGGCCGGGCTGGTGCCGGTGTCGCGGCGCGGGATCTTCTTCCGCCCCGGGGGACGGGTCGGCTCGCAGGTCGGCCGCCTCTACCGCTTCCGCGGGCCGCGCCGGGCCGAGCTGGCCCTGTCGCGCACGCCGGCCGGCCGGTTCGGCTTCTACATCTGCCTGGGGTTCCGGAGAATCTGACTTGAGCGACCGGCCGCCGGGCGACGGCCGCGCGCGCCGCGCCGGCGTCGTCGTCGCGATCGTCGCCCTCTTCGTCCTCGCGCTGGGCGTCTTCGTGCTGCCGTTCGCCTTCCCGACCCCGCCGCCGGTGGTCACCCGCTTCAACGCGACGCTGCTCTTCAGCCCGGACGGGGACGGCCGGCGCGAGGAGGCCAAGGTCAACGTCCGCCTGAGCCAGGCCGCGGACGTCACGGTCGAGGTCCAGCGGGAGGGCGAGACCGTGCGCCGGCTCATCACCTCGCGGCGGGCGCCGAGGGGCTGGGTGCGCCAGGACTGGGACGGCCGCGACGACGCCGGGCGGCGCGTGCCGGACGGCACCTACGCCCTGAAGCTGAGGGCGCGGGCGGGGCGCAAGCAGTTCAACACCACGCGCACGATCGTGGTCAACACGGCCCCGCCCCGCCCGGCCGAGATGGCCGTCGAGTCGGCGACCCTGGGCCGGCCCGGGCCGGGCGAGTGCCGGGTGACCTTCGCCTCGGAGGACCCCGGCTCGCTGGTGATCGAGGCCCTGCGCGACGGCGACGAGGAGCCGCTGCGGCGCCTCGGGCCGCGACCGGTGCGCCCGGACGCGCCGGTGAGGTGGCGCTGGAACGGCCGGCGCGCCGACGGCGGCATCGCCCCGCCCGGGCTCTACGAGATCCGCGCCTCGCTCTTCGACGCCGCCCGCAACCGGATCGTGCGCGAGCGGACATGCTGGGTCGGCTACATCGCCGGCACCCCGGTGCCGGCCGCCGTGGCGCCGCGCGAGCGGGTCGGGGCCTCCCTGCGGCGCACCGGCGGCGCCCGCCTCGACTCGTCGGCCGTCGTCACGCTGGCGCTGTACCGCCGCACCGGCACGCCGGGCACGACCCTGGGCGACCCGCTCGGCGCCCAGGTCGGCGGCGGCGCCCGCGGCCCGGTGGGGCGCGTGCGGGTGCGGATCCCGCCGGGCATCAACCCCTCCGCGCTCTGGCTGGTGGCCCGCACCGACGACGGGCTCGGCGCGGCCCTGGTCCCCCTGGTGAGCTCGCGGTGAACGAGGCCGCCCGCGAGGTCGCGGCCTGCGCGGCCGCGTTCGCCGTCCTGGCGCTGCTGCTGCCCCTGCCGCGCCTTCGCAGCGAGGGCCAGCGCGCCGGCGCCCTGGCCGTCCTGCTGGCCTCCTGGGCAGTCCTGCTCGGGACGCTCGTGCCCGAGGACGACGCGCGCGACGGGCTCGACCGCCTGGCCTCGCCCCTGGCGGCGGGCGGCGCGGTCGTGGGCGTGATCGTCGCGGTCGTCGTGCTCGTCGTGGGCGTCCGCATCATCCTGGCGCGGCCGACGGTCTGGTTCGTCCTCGTGGGGATCGCGCTGCCCATCCGTATCCCGGTGACGTTCGGCAGCCAGGAGGGCAACCTCCTGGTCCCGCTCTACGGCGTGATCCTGCTCGGCCTGGTCGCGTTCGTCTGGGGCCGGATCCGGGGCCGCATCCCGACCCCCGCACCCGAGGGCCCGGCGGCGCTGAACGTGCCGCTCGCCGCCCTGGTGGCGCTCTTCCTGGTCTCCACGCTCTGGAGCGCCGACCCCGAGGAGGCCGCGGTGAAGGCCGGCTTCTTCTACCTGCCCTTCGTCGTGCTCTACCTGCTGGTGCTGGCCTGGTGGCCGCGCGCCCGGGCGCTGGCGGCGCTCGCCGTCACCACCATCGCCGGGGGCGTGATCGCCGCCGGCGTGGGGCTCTGGCAGTACGCGACCGACGAGATCTGGTGGAACGAGACCCTGCTGCAGGCCAACGTCTACAGCCGCTTCTTCCGCGTGAACGGGATCTTCTTCGACCCCAACATCCTCGGCCGGTACCTGGTGATCGGGATCCTGGCCGCGCTGGCCCTCGCCTGGGTCCGCCGGCGGCCGGGGGAGCTGGCGGCGCTGGCGGGGGCCGTGGCGATCATGGCGGCGGGGCTGGTCGTGACCTTCTCGCGCTCGAGCAGCCTGATGCTGCTGGTCGGGCTCGTGCTGCTCGCCGTTCGCGCCGTCGGCCCGCTCAAGACGGCCGTCGGGACGGCGGCGCTGCTGATCGTGCTCGGCGGAGCGGCGATCGCCACCAACGGCAACGTCCGGCGGGCGGTCACCAGCGGCGACCGCCTGGAGCGGGTCAGCGAGGGCCGCTTCGACCTGATGGAGGGCGGCCTCGAGATCTGGCGGGACGACCCGGTGGCGGGCGTGGGCCTCGGCGGCTTCGAGACCCGCTTCGAGGAGACCCTCACCCCCCTGGAGCAGCAGCGCGTGCGCGTCGTCATCTCCCACAACGCCCCGATCACGGTGCTGAGCGAGACGGGGGTCATCGGCGTCGCCCTCTTCGTCCTCCTCATCGCCGGCGCCGGGTGGGCGGTGGTGCGCGGCTCCAAGGAGGAGGGCGACGTCGGCTGGGCGCGCTGGACGCTCGGCGCGATGCTGGCCGGCATCCTCGTGCACAGCCTCCTCTACGCGGCCCTCTTCGAGGACCCCTTCACCTGGGTCATCGCGGGCGCCGCGGTCGCCCTCGCCGGGACCCGGCCGGTCGCCGTGGAGGCGCCGCAGCCCGTGCGGCCCGAGCCCGTGCCCGTGACGTGACCGGCCCCCTGCGGGTCCTGTGCATCAGCAACATGTGGCCGGGGGCGGCCGACCCCGACTACGGGGCGTTCGTCGCCGACATGTGCGACGCCCTGCGCGACCGCGGCCTGGGCGTCGCGGTCGCGGCGATCGACCGCCGCGCCTCGGGGCCGCTGCGCACGCCCTCCAAGTACGCGGCGCTGGCGCGGCGGGCGGTGCGCGACGCGCGGGGCGCCGACGTCATCTACGCGCACTTCCTGTTCCCGACCGGCGCGATCGCCGCCTCGGCGTCGCGCCGCGCCCGGATCCCCTACGTCGTCACCGCGCACGGCCAGGACGTGCGCAACCTCGAGCGCCGCGGGCCGCGCCGCGCCACCCAGGGGGCCCTGCGGGGCGCGAGCGCGGTCGTGGCCGTGAGCGACTACCTCGCGGGAGAGCTGGCGGCGGCGGGGATCGCTCTGCCGCCCGTCCACGTCGTGAACATGGGGGTGGACCTCGACCGCTTCGCGCCGAGCGACCGGGGCGCGGCACGGGCGCGCCTCGGGCTCGCCGCGGACGGACCGCTGGTGGTCGCCGTCGGCGGCCTGACCGAGCGCAAGAACCCGCTCACCCTGCTCCAGGCCTTCGCGCGGCTGCGCGACCGGCGGCCCGGCGCGCGCCTGGCGCTGGTGGGCGACGGGCCCCTGGCCGGCGCGGTCGACGCCGGCGCCCGCCGCCTCGGCGTGGCCGGCGCGGTCGTCCGGCCGGGGGCCGTCCCGCACGCCCAGGTCGCCGACTGGGTGGCCGCCGCGGACGTCCTGGCCATGGTCAGCCGGGTCGAGCCCCTGGGCATCGCGGCGCTGGAGGCCCTCGCCGGCGGGCGGCCGGTCGTCGTGACCCGCGCCGGCGGAGCGCGCGAGGTCGTCCCCGACCCGGAGGCGGGCCGCGTCGTCGACCCGGCCGACCCCGGCGCGATCGCCGCCGCCCTGCTGGCGGTGCTCGACGATCCGCCCTCGCCCGACGCCTGTCGTCGCGCGGCCGAGCCCCATTCGCTGGAGCGCCAGGCCGAGCGGGTCGCTGCGATCCTGCGCGACGCCGCCGCGGGTGGCCGCCCCGCCCGCTGACGCGCGCTACGCTGCCCGGTCGATGACGACGGACGCCCCCGCCCGGCCGGCGGCTGCGCGACCGAGCCCCTCCCCGAGCCCGGCGGTGATCGCGGTCGCGATCGGCGCCGTCCTCGCGGGCGCGGTCGCCGTCTGGCAGCCCATCGCCGGCATCGCCCTGGCCGTGGTGCTGCTGATCGGCACCCTCCTGCGCAACGTCCCGGTGAGGCGCCTGGCGCCGGTCCTGGTGGTGCTGACCGCCGCCGCCGCGATCGCCGGACCGAACCTCGCCGCGCCGCCGGCCCCCTGGCTGTTCCTCTTCCGCATCCTCATCGTGCTCCTGGGCCTCGGCCTCGCGGGCTACCTCCTGATGGACGGACGCCTGGTGCTGCCGGCGGGCCTGCCGCGACCGGCCGGCCTGCTCGCCGTGTGGTTCGCGTGGACGGCGCTCTCGATCGGCTGGGCCGACGACGTGGTGGCCGCCCTGCGCTGGACCCTGTTCCTGGCCATGCTGGGCGGCCTCGCGATCGCCATCGCCCTCGTGTGCCGCAGCCCCCGGCGGGCCCGCATCCTGCTCTGGACGCTGTTCGGCGTCTTCGTCCTGGCGTGCCTGATCGCCGTCGCCGAGATCGTCACGGGCCTCCACCTCCCGACCTTCCGCCAGGGCCGCGAGAGCCGTACCGGCCTCATCGGCGTCGGCTCGCTGTTCGGGAACCAGAACAACTTCGCGACCTTCCTGAGCCTGAGCCTGTCCTACCTGCTCGTGCTCCCGATCGTCTACCGCGACGCGCGCCTGAAGCTGCTCGGGTTCATCGGCGGCGGCGTCGCCCTGCTGTTCATCCTGGCCACGGGCAGCAAGTCCGGCCTCGTCGCCGCCGGCCTGGTCATCCTCGGCCTCCTGGTGCTCGTGGGGACCGACCGGCGGGAGCGCGGGCGCCTGATCGTGGCCGGTGCCGTCGCCGGGCTGGCCGTCCTGCTGGTCGTGCCCGCGATCCTGGGCGGGGGGCCCGTGAACCTCGATGAGCGGACGGTGACCAAGCTCGACTTCGGCATCCTTTCCCAGCAGCTCGAGACCCAGGAGGGCTCGGGCGGCGTCCGCGCGTCGCTGCTGAGCGACGGCCTCGGCCTCGTCGCCGAGACCGACGGCCTCGGCGTGGGCGCGGGCAACGCCGAGGGGCAGGTGCGCAGCCTGGCCAACTTCCCCGGCGTCGCGAACCTGCACAACTGGTGGCTCGAGGTGCTGGTCAACGGGGGGATCGTCGGCTTCGCCCTCTACCTGGTCTTCTACCTCACCCTGCTGCGGGGCCAGGTGCGGGCCGCCCGGGACACGCAGGACCGCTTCGTCCGCTACCTCTCGCTGGCCGGGGCGCTGGCGCTGATCGGCTGGATCCTCGGCAGCATCGGCCCCTCGACGGCGATCCACTTCGCGCCGATGTGGATCGTCTTCGGCCTCAGCATGGGCGCGCTGGTGCTGTGGCGGCGCTCCCGCGACGAGGCCGTGCCGGACGGGCCGAGATGAGGGTCCTGATGCTCAGCCACATGTACCCGAGCGCCGTGAATCGGACCGCCGGGATCTTCGTGCACGAGCAGGTGCGGGCCCTCGCCGCCCTCGGCCACGACGTGCGCGTCGTCTCGCCCAAGGGCTGGGCGCCCCCGCTGCTGCCGCGCTGGCGGGCGTACCGCGAGGTGCCGGGGGTCGACGCCGTCGAGGGCGTCCCGGTGCTCTATCCGCGGGTGCTCACCCTGCCCGGGGCGCGCCTGGGCCACCTCAACTCCGACGCCATGCTCCGCGCCGTGGCGGGCCCCCTTCGCCGCGTCTACCTGCGCTGGCCGTTCCACGTCATCCACGCCCACATGCTCGTGCCGGACGGCTGGGCCGCGGCCCGCGTCGGCGCCGCCCTGGGGGTGCCGGCGGTCGCCACGGCGCACCGCGCCGACGTCCTCGACGTGCCCGCCCGGGGCCCGCGCAGCCGCGCCCGCGTGGCGGAGGCGGTGGAGGCGCTCGATCAGGTCTGCGCCGTCAGCGCCGCGATCGGCGACGCGGCGGCGGCCCTCGCGCCGCCGCGCCGGCCGGTGGAGGTCGTGCCGAACGGGGCGGACGCGCGGGCCTTCGCGCCGCGGGCCCCGTCGGAGGCGCGCGCCCGGCTGGGCCTGCCCGACGACGGCCCGATCGTCAGCTACGTCGGCAAGCTCGTGCCCCGGAAGGGCGTCGACACCCTCGTCGAGGCCATCGGCCTGCTGGGGCGGCGGCCGGGCGGCGCGCCCCTGCTGGTCGCGGCGGGGATCGGCGAGGAGCGGCCGGCGCTCGAGCGGCGCGCCGCCGAGCTCGGCGTCGCGGACCGGGTGCGGTTCGTCGGCAAGGTCGCCCACGACGAGGTCGGCTGGTGGATGGCGGCCGGCGACCTCTTCGTGCTCCCATCGCTGAGCGAGGGCCTGCCGACCGTGATCTGCGAGGCGATGAACGTCGGGCGGGCGGTCGTGGCGACCGCGGTCGACGGCACCCCCGAGATCGTCCGCGACGGGCGCACCGGCCTGCTCGTGCCGCCCTCCGACCCGGCGGCCCTGGCCGGGGCCCTGGCGCGCGTCCTCGACGAGCCCGGCCTGGCGGCGCGCATGGGCGAGGAGGCGCTGCGGGTCGGGCGCGAGGAGTACACCTGGGAGGCCAACGCGCGCAGGATGAGCGCGATCTACGAGTCGCTGGCCCGGTGAGCGGCCCGCCCCCGGCCATCGTGCTGCAGGCGTCGGGCCCGAACGCCCTGGGCATCGTCCGCAGCCTCGGCCGTGCGGGGGTGCCCGTGATCGCCTGCGACCACGACCCGCACGCCCTCGGGCTGGTGTCCCGCTACGCCACCCCCGCCCTCATCGCCGACGCGCTGACCGAGCCCGAGCGCTTCGCCGACGACCTGCTGGAGCTGGGGCGCGGACGCGGGCGGGGGGGCGTGCTGTTCGCCACCCACGACGAGGCCGTCTCGGCCCTCGGCCCGCGCCAGGCGGAGATCGACGAGCTGCTGCGCCGCCCCTGGACGCCGTGGCCCGAGGTCGACGCCGTGATGGACAAGGACCACCAGCACGCCGTGGCGCGGGCCTCCGGCTTCCCGGTGCCGGCGACGGTGACGCCCCGCGACGAGGGCGACCTCGAGGCGGCCGTGCGCGAGCTGCGCTTCCCCGTGGTGCTCAAGCCGCGCAACGCACCGGCGTTCCGGCACCGCTTCCACGCCCACCTGCTGGAGGCGGCCGACCCCGAGGCGCTGCGGCGCGCGTGGGAGCTGGCGGCGCCCTACGACCCCCAGGTGTGCGAGGTCATCCCGGGCGACGACTCGCTCCTGTGGACGTACGGCAGCTACCGCGACGCCTCCGGCCGTGCCCTGGCCGCCTTCACCGGGAGGAAGCTGCGCCAGTGGCCGGTCGGGTTCGGCGCGGCGCGCGCGGCCGAGTCGCGCTGGGACCCCGGCCTGGCGGCGCGGTGCGACGCGCTGCTGGACGCCCTCGGCTTCCACGGCATCTCCCAGGTCGAGGTCAAGCGCGACCCCCGCGACGGCCGCGACCACCTCATCGAGGTCAACGCGCGCCCCTGGCTGTGGATCGGCCTGGCCACGGCCTGCGGGGTCAACCTGCCGCTCGCCTGCTGGCTGGACGCCGTCGGGCGGCCCCGCGAGTGGCCGCCCGGCCACCGCGACGGCCGGCGGTGGGTCCTGCTGAGCAAGCATCTGGTGGGCAGCGCCAGGGAGATCCGGCGCGGCCAGTGGTCGGCCCGGCCCTTCCTGCGGTCGCTGGCGCCCCCCGTCCGCGACGGCGTGATCGACGTCCGCGACCCGCGCCCCGCCCTCGCCCTCTACGAGCGCCACGCCCGGCGGCTGGTGCGCCGTGGCTGACCTGCGCATCCGCATCGACGGCTGCCGCCCCGCGTTCGCGCCGCGCGCGCGCTGGGTGCTCGAGACGCTGGCCGAGGGCCTGGGCCGGCCCGCGGCGTGGACCGACGGCGAGGCCGATCTGGTCTACGCCCCCGGCCGGCCGGCCGGCGGTGTCTGGATCCCCGCCGACCCCGGCGCCCAGGCGTTCTTCGAGGGGCCGGGCGCCTTCCCGGGCCCGGCGGTGCACCGGCCCGCGGGCCTGACCCTGCTCTTCCCGCCCACCCACCCGGGCGAGCCGGTGCCGGGCGACCTGGTGGCGAGCGCCTTCTACCTGCTGGCCCGCTGGGACGAGCTGCGCGTCGCCGAGCGCGACCGCTTCGGGCGCCTCCCCCTCGCGGCCAGCGCCTTCGGCCGCATCGCCGGCCTCGAGCTCGCCGACCCGCCGGTCGAGGGCTACCTCGACGCCCTGCGCGCTGCGCTGCGCATCCCGCCGCCGACGCGCTGGGGCGTCGCCCTGACCCACGACATCGACCGCCTGCGCCGGCGCACGCCCAAGGGGCTCGCCGGCATCGCCCGGCGGCGCGGCGCCCGCGGGCTGGCCGCCGCCCTGGCCGGGCCCGACCCGTGGGACAACCTCCCCGACCTGCTCGAGACCACCTGGCGGCGCGGGCTGCGCTCGACGGTCTTCCTGATCGGCCGCAACCGCCACCCTCTGGACGGGACCCCGCGCCGGGTCTACGAGCGCGAGCGCCCGGCGCTCGCCGCCGCCGTGCGCGCGGCGGGGGGCGAGGTGGGCCTGCACGGCTCCTTCGCGGCGGCCGACGACCCCGCGGCGCTGGCCGCCGAGCTGGCCTCGCTGCGCGGCGAGGCCGGCCCGGTGGAGGGGGTCCGGTTCCACTACCTGCGGTTCCGGTACCACGAGAGCGTGCGCGCCCTGGAGCGCGCCGGGGCGGCGTACGACTCCAGCCTGGCCTTCAGCGAGGCGCCCGGGTTCGCCGCCGGCATCGCGCGGCCCTTCCGCCCCTGGCTGGTGGGGGAGGAGCGCCCGGCGCGCCTCACCCTGCTGCCGCTGGCGGTGATGGACACGACGCTCCACTCCCGCCTCGGCCTCGACGCCGCCGCGGCCGGCGAGCGCGCCCTGGCGGTGCTCGAGCGCGTGCGGCGCGCGGGGGGCCGGGTCGCGCTGCTGTGGCACAACACCTACCTCGCCGACGACCGCGCGCCCGGCTACGGGGCGCTCTGGGAGGGCCTGCTCGACGAGCTCGCCCGGCGGGGCGCCGACCTCGGGCCGGCGGGGGCCGCGGCGCCCCCGCCGCCGGGCGCCTCGCTCGCCGGGCGCAGGATCGTCCACCTCACCACCGTGCACCGCCCCCGCGACGTGCGCATCTTCCACAAGGAGGCGCGGGCGGCCGCCGCGGCGGGCGCGCGGGCGTGGGTCGGCGCGCCGGGCCGGCCGGTCCCGCGCGCTCGGCGCCTCGCGGCCGGGTGGCGCCTGGCCCGGGAGGCCCGTCGGCGCGACGCCGACCTCTACCACGTGCACGACCCCGAGCTGCTGCCGGCGGCCCTGTGGCTGGCGTGCCGCAGCGGGCGCCCGGTGGTCTACGACGCCCACGAGTACCTCGGCCAGACCGTGCGCACCAAGCGCTGGCTCCCGCGGGCGCTGCGGCTGCCCGTCGCCCTCGCCGCCGAGCGGGCCGAGCGGGCGGGCGGGCGCCGGCTCGCCGCCGTCGTGGCGGCCAACGAGGACCTGGCGGCGCGGTTCGCGGGCGCCGGCGCGCGGGCCGTGAGCGTGGCGAACTCCCCGTGGTCGGACGCCTTCCCCGCGCCGGCCGCGCTCCCCGAGTCGCCGGTGGCGCTCTACGTCGGCGGCCTCGGGCCCCTCCGCGGCCTCGAGGTCATGCGCGCGGCCTTCCCCCTGGTCGGCGTGCCGGGGGCGCGCCTGGTGCTCGCCGGCCCGGGCGAGCCCGGCGACCTTCCCCCGGGCGTCGAGAGCATCGGCCCGGTCGACCACTCCCGCGTGCCCGCCCTGCTGGCCTCCGCGCGCGTCGCCTGGGTGCCGCTGCAGCGCCACGGCAACTACGATCGCGCCGTGCCGACGAAGCTCGTGGAGGCGATGGCCGCGGGGCGGCCGGTCGTGGCCAGCGACCTCGGGCGCATGGGCGCCATCGTGCGCGAGGCCGGCTGCGGGCTCGTGGTGCCGCCGGACGACGCCGGCGCGCACGCCGCGGCGCTCGAGCGCCTGCTGTCCGGCGACGGCGACGCCGCGCGCATGGGCGCCGCCGGCCGCGAGGCCTTCCTCGCGGGCCTGGGCTTCGAGGGCCAGGCGCGCGCGCTCACCTCCCTCTACGCCGAGGTGCTCGGCTCCGACGAGGGCCGGCCGCCGCTGAGAGCGGCCGAGACCGAGGAGGGTGGGTCGCCGTGAGCCGGGTGCTCTACGTGTCGCAGTACTTCGTGAGCGCCGACCAGCCGGGCGGCGTGCGCCACTGGCAGCACACCCGCGCCCTGGCGCGGGCGGGCCACGAGGTCTCGGTCGTCACGTCCTACGTCCAGCACAAGGAGCGGACCGTCCCGGAGCGCTACCGCGGCCGGCGGGTCGTGCACGAGGTCGAGGACGGCCTCGACGTCTGGCGCACCTACTCCACGCCCGGCTACGGCCGCGACGTGCGCTCGCGCCTGGCCAGCTACGGCACCTTCGCCTGGTGGGCCGCCGTCGCCGGCGCCCGCGCGCCGCGACCGGACGTGGTCGTGGCCTCGTCGCCCTCGCTGCCGTCGGCCGCCGCCGCGGCGGCGCTCGCCCGGGCCCGCGGCGCCCGGTTCCTCCTCGAGGTGCGGGACCTGTGGCCGGAGTCGGCGGTCGCGATGGGCCTGATGGGCGAGGGCCCGGCGACCGCCGCCGCGCGCCGCCTCGAGGCCTTCTGCTACCGGCGGGCCGACCGGATCGTCGCGCTGACCGAGGGCATCCGCGACGGCATCGTCGCCGCGGGGGTGCCGGCGTCGAAGGTCGTCCTCATCACGAACGGCGTGGACCTGGAGATCGGGAACGGGACGCGTCCGGCGCGCGCGCCCGTGCCCGACGAGGCCTTCGTCGCGATGTACGTCGGCGCCCACGGCACCTACAGCTCCCTCGAGACGGTCCTCGACGCCGCCGCGCGGCTGCGCGACGCGCCCGACGTGCGGCTGGTGCTGGTGGGCAACGGCGACCGCAAGCCCGCGCTGGTCACGTCGGCGCGCGAGCGCGGGCTGGACAACGTCGCCTTCGTCGACCCGGTGCCCAAGCGCGAGGTGCCCTCGTGGCTCGCGCGCGCCGACGCCTGCGTACTGCCCTACCAGGACAACCCGCTCTTCGCGGGCGCCCTGCCCAACAAGGCCTTCGACTACCTGGGCGCCGGGCGGCCCATCGTTGCCTCCGCGCCGGCCGGGGAGCTGACGCGCATGGTCGAGCGCGCCGGCTGCGGGGTCGCGGTGCCGCCGGAGGACGGCGCCGCGCTCGCGCAGGCGATCCGGACGCTCGCCGCCGACCGCGACGGCGCCCGCCGCATGGGCGAGAGCGGCCGCCGCTACGCGCTCGCCCACTACGATCGCGCCGCCCTGGCCGCGCGGTTCGTCGCCACCGTCGAGTCCCTTGCCTGATCCCTCACCCACCGTCCCCGGCCCCGTCGGAGGGCGCGCGAAGCGCGCCACGGACCTGGCGCTGGCCGTGCCGCTGGCCGTCGCGACCGCGCCGGTCATGGCCGCGATCGCGGTCTGGATCCGCCGCGACTCGCCCGGCCCGGCGCTCTATCGCCAGCGGCGCGTCGGGTACGCCGGCGCGCCCTTCACCCTGCTGAAGTTCCGCACGATGGTCGTCGGTGCCGAGGGCATGGGCGCCGGCCTGGCCGTCCGCGACGGCGACGACCGGATCACCCGCGCGGGACGGGTCCTGCGCCGGCTGTCCCTCGACGAGCTGCCCCAGCTGTGGAACGTCATCCGCGGCGACATGAGCCTGGTGGGCCCGCGCCCGACGGTCGCCTCGCAGGTGGAGCTGTACGACGCCCGCCAGCGACGGCGCCTGCTGGCGCGCCCGGGGCTCACGGGCCTGGCGCAGGTGAGCGGCCGCAACGCGATCCCATGGTCGGAGCGGATCGAGATGGACGTCGCCTACGTCAACGCCTGGACCCCCCGCCGCGACCTGGCGATCCTCGCCCGCACCGCGCGCGTGGTGCTCGGGCGCGGCGGCACGTACGCGAGCGAGCGGGGCGGGTTCGACCTCAGCCGCCCCGGAGGGCCGGATGGCTGACGTCACCGTCCTGCTGACCTGCGCCGGCCAGCGCGTGGACATCGTCCGCGCCTTCCGCGACGCGCTCGACGCCGGCGGCCACGACGGCCGCGTGCTGGTCAGCGACCTCGACCCGCTCTCGCCGTCGCTGTTCGCCGCCGACGCGGTGATCGAGCTGCCGCCGGTGGCCGACCCCGGCTACGGCGCCGCGGTCGCCGAGGCGTGCGCGCGCGAGGGCGTGCGCGCGGTGCTGCCCCTGACCGACCTCGACCCGGTGGTGCTCGCCCGGGCGGCGCCCGCCATCGAGGGCGCCGGGGCGCGCGTGTTCCTGCCGAGCCCCGAGGTCGCCTACGGGTGCCAGGACAAGTGGGAGTGCCACCGGATGCTGGTCGACCGCGGCCTGCCCTCCCCGCCGACGTGGCTGCCGGCCGACGCCGACCCCGCCCTCCTGCCCTACCCGGTGCTGGTGAAGCCGCGGCTCGGCTTCGCCGCGCGCCACATCTACCGCTGCGCCGACCCCGGCGAGCTGGCCTTCTTCCTGCGCTACACGCCCGCCGAGAGCGTGATCCAGCGGGCCCTGCCCGGCGCCGAGTTCAGCATCGACTGCCTCGGCGACCTGGACGGCCGGGCGCTCGGCGCGGTGCCGCGCAAGATGATCCAGGCCAAGGGGGGCGAGCAGATCAAGGGGGAGACCCTCGACGACCCCCAGCTCACCGAGCTGGGGGCGGCCGCGGTGGAGGCCCTCGGCCTGGCCGGCCCCAGCACCGTGCAGTGCTTCCGCGAGGACGGGGCGATCCTCGGCATCACCGACATCAACACGCGCTTCGGCGGCGCCTTCCCCCTGCCCCAGGCGGCCGGCGCGGCCTACCCCGAGACCATCCTCGCCATCGCCGCGGGCGAGCGCCCGCCGGCCCGCGTGGGCGCCCACGCGCCCGGCGTCGTCATGACGCGGTTCCTCGACCAGACCATCCTGAGGCGCGAACCCCACGGTCTCGCCCCCCTCTGGCGCGTCCACTAGGGTCCCCCGGACGTGGAGCGCGAGATCACCCTCAGGGACTACGGCCGCGTGCTGTGGAGCGGCCGTTGGCTCATCCTCGCGGCGACCCTCGCGGCCGCGCTCGTGGGGCTCATCCTGACCTTCGTGACCACGACGGAGTACGTGGGCACGTCCGAGGTCTACCTCGGCCAGGCGACCTCGGTGTCGGGCACGCCGGTGTCCACGCCGTCCACCAACCCGGCCACGGCGCCCACGGCCCTGACCGGCGACGAGATCGTCATCAGCGTGGCCCGCGAGCTCGGCGTGTCGCCCAGCCGGGTGCGCCAGGGCGTGGAGCTGACGGCGCCGCGCGCGCCCGGCGGCTCCGTCGGCAACCAGCCGACGATCGCCACGATCAGGTTCAGCGACGAGAGCCGCGACATCGCCCGGCGCGGCGCCAACCTGTACGCCGAGGCGGTGCTCGACAAGTCGCGCGAGAGCTCGGCGGAGATCGTCCAGACCTACGAGCAGGCGGTGGCGCGCTCCACCGTCCAGGTCCAGCGGCTGCAGGCCGAGCTGGCCGGCTACCGGCGCGAGCTCGCGCAGAACCCGGGCGGCGAGCAGGCGATCCTGCTGCAGTCGCTGCTCGCCAGCGCCGGCCAGCAGCTGCAGGTGGCGTCCACCGAGCTGGCCGACCAGCGGCTGAACCTGGTCAAGGAGCGCCAGTACGGCCAGCCCGACATCGTCTCGCTGGCGCAGAGCCCCAGCTCCTCCAGCAGCCTCCCCAACCGCGCGCGCACGGTCCTGCTGGCCGCCGTCATCGGGCTGATCGTGGGCGTCATCGTGGTGTTCGTGTGGCGAGGGAGCCCCGCGGGGCGTGCGGCTCCGGAGTAGAGCCGCCGCCGCGCCCGTCGTGACGGCGGCGCTCGCGGCGGCGCTCACGGCGGCGGTGGCGACCGGGTGCGGCGGCGGGGGCGGCGACGCGGCCGAGACCACCGCCCCCGCCTCCGCCCCAGCCCCCGCGCCCGCCCCCGGCCCCCTGCCCGATGGCCCGCCCGTCGAGGTGCGCGTGATCGACGGCGACACCGAGGCGCCCGTCCCGGGGGCGGCGGTCGAGGCGATCCGGGGCGGGGTCGTCGTCGCCCGCGCGGAGGCCGACGCCGAGGGGCGCGCCGAGGTCCCGCTCGGCACCGCCGCGGTGACCGCCGCGGCGGCGCCCTTCGCGCCGGCGCGCGAGCGGGTGCGGGAGGGGGCGGCGGAGGTCGAGCTCTACGACCCGCGCCTGCAGAGCCCCGAGTACGGCGGCGACTCCTCCCGCGAGCGCTACGTCGCCGGCGTGCGGGTGCCGCCCCCGCGCGGCGAGCCCGCGTGGACCTTCGAGAGCCGCACGCTCATCGAGTTCCCACCGGCGGTGAGGGACGGGCTGGTGGTGTTCGGGACCAACTCGGGGCGCGTCTACGCGCTCGGCGCCGACGACGGCGAGCTGGCCTGGGCGCGGCGCCAGAAGGGCGAGATCGCCTCGACCCCGGCGATCGACGGGGGCTCGGTGTACGTCTCCTCGATGGACGGCACCCTCACCGCCTACGGCGCCGGGGCCGGGGTGCCGCTCTGGAGCTTCTCGACGGACGGCAGCCCGATCGAGAGCTCGCCCCTGGTCGTCGACGGCCTCGTCTACGTCGGCACCTGGGCGGGGGGCCTCCACGCGGTCAACGCGGCGACCGGCGAGCAGCGCTGGCGCTACCAGGCGCCGGACGACATCAAGGGCAGCGCGGCGCTGGCGAACGGGCTGATCGTGGTGGGCGACTACTCCGGCAACGTCCACGCCCTCGACCCGGCGACGGGCGCCGAGCGCTGGACGTACACGGGCGGGACCCGCTTCTACGGCGGCCCCGCGGTGCGCGGGGACACGATCGTGATCGGCGACGTCGGCGGGGCGGTCATCGCCATCGACGCCCGCAGCGGAGCCGAGCGGTGGCGCCACTCGACCGGCGGCTCCTACGTCTACTCCTCGCCCGCGATCGCCGACGGCGCCGCCTACGTCGGCTCGTACAACGGCACCTTCCAGGCGCTCGAGCTCACCGACGGGTCGGTGCGATGGTCCTTCGACGTCGGCGGGCGCATCTCCGGCTCGGCGACGGTCGTCGACGGCGTCGTCTACACCGCCCGCCTCTACGCGCCCGGTCAGGCCCGCCGCACCTACGGCCTCGACACGCGGACCGGCGCGGTGCGCTTCGAGGGCGAGGACGGCCGCTACTCGCCCGCCGTGGGCGCCGGGCGGACGCTGTACCTGATCGGGACGCGCCACGTCTATGCCCACCCCGCGCCCACGCCGTAAGCGCCTCTGGCTCGGCCTGGCCGGGCTGGCCGCCGTCCTCGTCGTCGCCGCGGGCGTGCTCGGGTTCGGGCTGTGGCGGGGGTGGTTCGACGAGGGCAGCGTCGAGGGCACGACCGAGGGGTTCGAGGCGACCGAGGCGCCCCGGGGCGCGGCCGCGGCGGGCGCCTGGCCCGAGTACGGCTACGACGCCCGGCGCACCCGCGCGAACCCGGCGCTCCGGCTGCGCCCCCCGTTCCGGCAGGCCTGGTCGCACGACGCCGGCTCGCTGCTGGAGTTCCCGCCCGTCCTCGGCGACGGGAGGGCCATCGTGGGAACCAACGCCGGGCTCGCGATGGCGCTCGACCTCGACGATGGTCGGCCCCAGTGGACCGTCCGGCTGCGCGGGCGCGTGGCGTCGTCGCCGGCCCTGGCGGGCGACCTCGCCCTCCTCACCACCATCCGCGGCGACGTGATCGCCCTGCGGGCCGCCACCGGCGCGGAGGTCTGGCGGCGGCGCGTCGGGTCGGCCGTCGAGTCGTCGCCGCTGGTGGTCGAGGGCGCGGCCTACATCGGCACGCTCGCGGGCCGCGTCATGAAGCTCGACGCCCGCACCGGGGGCGTGCTCTGGAGCGCCGAGGCCCCCGGCGACGTGAAGGCGAGCCTCGCGCTCTCCGGCCCGAACGTCGTCGTCGGCGACTACTCCGGACGGGTGACGGCCTACCGACGCTCGGACGGCCGGGTGGTCTGGCAGCGCGAGAGCCCCGGGCCGCGGCTTCGCGGCCCCGGGCGCTTCTACGCGGGCCCGGCGGTGGCCTACGGACGCGTCTACATCGGCAACGTCAACGGGCGGGTGATCGCCCTCGACGAGGACACCGGCGAGGTGGCCTGGGTGCGCGTGCTCGACGACTTCGTCTACTCGAGCGCCGCGGTGGCCGAGCGCACGGTGATCGTGGGCAGCTACGACGAGCAGGTGCACGCCCTCGACGCCGTGACGGGGCGGCCGCGCTGGGCCTTCGGCGCGGGTGAGCGCATCTCCGGGTCGGCGTCGGTGATCGGCGACGTCGTGTACGCCTCGACCCTGGCCCGCGAGCCCCGCGACGGGCGCACCGTCGCGCTCGACCTGCGCACCGGGGAGCGGCTCTGGACCTTCCCCGACGGCCGCTACAGCCCGGCGGTGGCGGTGACGGGCCTGCTCGTCCTGACCGGCGTGCGGACGCTGTACGGGCTCGTGCCGCGGTGACCGTCGGGCGGCTCGCCCGGGCGGCGGCGATCGTCGCCCTGTTCGGGCTGCTGTCCCGGCTGCTGGGGTTCGCCCGCGAGATCGTCCTCGCCGCGGCCTACGGGACGTCGGGCGCGACCGACGCCTTCGTCAACTCGCTGTTGATCGTCAACACGGTCGCGGCGGTCCTGCTCTACACGCTCGTCACCCTGATCATCCCGGTGTTCCAGCGCGAGCGCGCCGACAACGGCTCCGACAGCGCCTGGCGGCTCGTGTGCGCCCTGGCCGTCTGGACCGGCCTGGGGCTGGTGGTGCTGGCGTCGCTGGCGGCGATCTTCCCCGAGGTCCCCGCCGCCGTCTTCGGCCTGGACCCGGCGCGCGCCGAGGACACCGCCCAGCTCATCCGCATCATGTCGCCGGCCATCGCCCTGCAGGGCTTCTCGGCGATCTTCACGGCGATGCTCCAGATCCACGGGCGCTTCGCCGGGCCCGCGGCGGTCGGCGTGGCGTTCAACTTCGGCATCATCCTCGGCGTCCTGATCGGGAAGGACAGCATCGGCATCGAGGCGGCCGGCTGGGGCGTCGCCATCGGCGCCGCCCTCCAGGTGCTGCTTCAGCTCCCCCAGTTCTGGCGCCTGCTGCGCGAGGCCGACGTGCGCCCCGTCCTGACCCACCCGGGCCTGGCCGGCGTGGGGCTGCTCGCCCTGCCGGTGCTCGGCGCGTCCGTGCTCCAGCAGGTCAACAACTTCACCGACAAGATCTTCGCCTCGAGCCTGGAGGCCGGCCGGGTGGCGGCCCTCAGCTTCGCCAACGCCCTCGGCCAGGCGCCGCGTGCGGCCCTGCTGCTCCCGCTGCTCACGCCGCTCTTCCCGCTCATCGCCCAGCTCATGTCCGAGCACCGCGAGACGGAGGCCCTCACCGCCTTCCGCCGCGTTGCCGGCCTGCTCGGGCTGGTGGCCTTCCCGATGTCGCTCCTGCTCGCGATCTGGGCCGACGAGGTCGCGCAGCTCGCGTTCCAGCGGCAGGCCTGCGGCGCGGACTGCGTCGCCCAGATCGCGCCGCCGCTGGTCTGGTACGCGCTCGGCCTCTGGCCGGCGTTCCTCTCGCTCCTGCTCAACCGGACGCTGTCGGCGGCGAACATGCAGCGCGACATCCTCTGGACCACGATCGTGACCGTGGTCCTGACGATCGGCCTCGACGTCGCCCTGCTCGGGCCGATGGAGCAGGCGGGCCTTGCCCTGGCCGCCACCCTGGGCGTCTTCGCCAACGCCGCGATGCTCCTGGCCCGGATGCGCCGCCGCTTCCCCGCCCTCGACCTGCGCGGCCTGGCCGCGCGCCAGGCGCGCCTGCTGGGCGCCGCCGCCGCGGGCGCCGCCGCCGCGCTGCTGCTCGACCTCGCCCTACCGACGGCCGACCTGGCCTCGCTCGAGGTGGCGCCGCTGCTGGTGGTCAAGGCCGCGATCGCCCTCGTCGTCGTCGGGCTCGCGGCCCGCCTCCTCGCCGCGCCGGAGCTGGCCGAGGGCGCGGGCGCCGTGCGCTCCCTGTTCGGGGGCCGGCGCCGGCGCAGGGGGTAGGCTGTCCGGCGTGCCGACCTCCGTCGTCACCGGCGGTGCCGGGTTCCTGGGCTCGCACCTCTGCGACCGCCTGCTCGCCGAGGGCCACCGCGTCCTGTGCGTCGACAACCTCGACACCGGGACGCTCGAGAACATCGAGCACATCCGCAGCCCGTCGTTCGTCTTCGTCCAGCACGACATGATCGAGCACCTGGCCCTCGCCGAGCCGGTGAACTACGTCTTCCACCTCGCGAGCCCGGCCAGCCCGATCGACTACCTGCGCCTGCCGCTGCATACCCTCAAGGTGGGCTCCTACGGCACGCACAACGCGCTCGGACTCGCGAAGCGCCATCGCGCGCGCTTCCTCCTCGCCTCGACCTCCGAGGTGTACGGCGACCCCAAGGAGCACCCCCAGTCCGAGGGCTACTGGGGGAACGTGAACCCGATCGGCCCGCGGGGCGTCTACGACGAGGCCAAGCGGTACGCGGAGGCCCTGACCATGGCGTACCACCGCCAGCAGGGCGTCAACACGCACATCGCGCGCATCTTCAACACCTACGGGCCCCGCATGCGCCCGCACGACGGGCGGGCGATCCCGACCTTCCTGCGCCAGGCCCTGGCGGACAAGCCGCTGACGGTGTTCGGCGACGGCGGCCAGACCCGCTCGTTCTGCTACGTCTCCGACCTCGTCGACGGGCTCCTGCGGCTGATCGACTGCGGCCACCACGAGCCGGTGAACCTGGGCAACCCGTCCGAGTTCACGATCCTCGAGCTCGCCGAGGTGGTCGTCCGCGTGACGGGCAGCCGCTCGCCGATCGTCTTCGAGGCCCTGCCGGTCAACGACCCGGCGGTGCGCCGGCCGGACATCGCGCTCGCCCAGGAGCTGCTCGACTGGTCGCCGGCGGTCGAGCTCGAGCACGGCCTCCGGCTGACGCTGGCCGCGATGGGGTCGGGGGTACCGCTCGCTCCCTGAGCCGGCCCCGGCAGCGGTGCTCGCGCGGCGCCTGACCAAGGCCTACGGAGAGATCGCCGCGGTCGACGGCATCGACTTCCGCATCGAGCCGGGCGACTGCTTCGGCTTCCTCGGCCCGAACGGGGCCGGCAAGACGACCACGATGAGGATGCTGTCGTGCCTGTCGCCCCGCGACTCCGGCGAGCTGCAGGTGCTGGGCATCGACCCCGACGTGGGGCCGCGGGAGCTGAAGCGCCACCTCGGCGTCGTCGCCCAGGACACCACGCTCGACCTCGAGTTGACGGTGCGCGAGAACCTGCTGGTCTTCGCGCGCTACTTCGACATCGCGGGGCCCGAGGCGGCCCGGCGCTCGGACGAGCTGCTCGACCTCATGGCCCTCTCCGACCGCGCCGACGACCAGGTCGACCGGCTCTCGGGCGGCATGCGCCGCCGCCTCCAGATCGCGCGCGCCCTCATCAACCACCCGCGCCTGGTGCTGCTCGACGAGCCCACGACCGGCCTCGACCCGCAGGCGCGCCACGCGGTGTGGGAGCGCCTCAGGACGCTGCGCCGGGACGGCGCGACCCTGGTCCTGACGACGCACTACATGGACGAGGCGGCGCAGCTCTGCGACCGGCTGGTCATCATGGACGGCGGGCGGATCGTGCGGGCCGGGCGCCCGGCCGACCTGGTCGCGCGCGAGGTGGGGCGGGAGGTCCTGGAGCTGCGCGTCGCCCCGGGCGACGCGGCGGCCCTGCTCGCGCACCTGGACGGCTGGGCGCGCGGCCACGAGGTCGAGGGCGATCTGGTGCTGCTGTTCACGGACGACGCGGAGACGCTGCACGCCCACGCCCGCGAGGCCGGGGTGCCGGTGCGGCTTCAGGCGGCGCGCGCCGCCGGGCTCGAGGACGTCTTCCTCCGCCTCACCGGCCGACACCTACGAGACTGAGCTCGCAGCCGCGGACGCGGTCCCGGCGGTCCACGTACGCGCGGTCGCGCCCGGACCCGCACCGCACCGACTCGGGTCGCCCGTTGCGAGCCCGGACCACGTCGCTCCCGCCACCGGCGTCGTAGACGTTGACGCCGCCGCCGCCGATGAGCACGTCGCGACCGCGGCCCCCGACGACGCGGTCGTCGCCGTCGCCACCCGTCAGGCGATCCGGGCCCGGCCCCCCGACGAGGCAGTCGTGGCCGCCCTCTCCCCGCATGCGATCGGCGCCGCCGAAGCCGATCACGATCTCGCCGGCGCCGCCCCCCGTCAGCGTGTCGGGGGCGTTCGTCCCGAGGACCGCCACGCGGCAGCCCCCGGCCCGGAGCGGCTCGGTCGGATCGCCGCCGCCCCCGGAGCCGGAGCCGCCCCCGCCGCTGCCACCACCCGCCCCCGCCGCTGCCACCACCGCCGCCGAAGCGCGCCGGGATGGTCACGGGGTCGCCCGGCACGGTGACGTGGTAGCCCGCGCCGACCTGAGGGAAGGTCGTGTAGCAGGTGATCGTCAGCTCCGGCCGCAGGTGCTGCTCGCGCCCGATGGCGATGACGCGCGTGTCGTGCTCCCCCGACGCGCTGACGACGCCGACCACGTATGTGCGCTCGCCCGTGTTGACGTTGACCAGGTGGACGTAGCCGTCATAGCGGTCCGCGCCGGCCTCGGCGCCCTCGCAGCGCGCGCTCCAGTGGACCACCACGACCCATGTGTCGGCGCCCCTCAGCTCCGTCACGGCCGCGGACACGGTCCCCGCGGGCGCCAGCTGCGCGGCGGCGGCGGCGGCGATCAGCGCGAACGCGGCAGCGCAGGCGAGAATGCCGAGCAGGCGACGGGCTGTCACCCCGTCACCCTCCCACCGACGGCGCGCCCGTGACTACACCCGGCCGGTGGCGGCGTCCTCGTCGTCGTCCGCCGACCAGGCCTCTCGGGCCCACAGCGGCGGGCGGCCGAAGCGCTTGGCGAGCCAGATCCCGAGCCCGTAGAGCACGATCTGGGGGACCATCAGGAGCAGCATGCTGAACGGGTCCCCGCCCGGCAGGATCGCCGCCAGCGCCGCGATCAGGACGATCGCCACGCGCCAGTGGCGGATGTAGAAGTCGGCGCTGGTCACCCCGATGCGCGCCAACGCGAGCATCGCGACCGGCACCTCGAACATGAGCCCCGAGGCGAGCATGAGCGTGGTGACGAAGCTGAAGTACTCCCCCGCGCGGACCTGGGTCAGGAACGTGTCGCCGCCGAAGCCGAGCAGGAAGTCCAGGGCCACCGGCAGGACGACGAAGAAGCCGAACGCCACCCCGGCGAGGAACAGGGCCGACGCCCCGGCGACCACGAGCAGCATGCGGCGGCGGGGCTGGTCCTGCACCGCGGGGATCACGAAGGCGTAGAGCTGGTAGAGCCAGACGGGCAGCGCCACCAGGACGGCGGCGTAGAAGCAGACCTTCAGGACCGTGAAGAGCGGCTCGGTCGGGGAGAGGGTGATGAGCCCGGTCTCCTGGTAGCGCTCCGGCAGGGGCCACTCGAGGATCTCGAGCAGCTGGTCGTGGAAGCCGTAGGCCACCGCGAAGGCGACGACGAGCGCCACGATCGAGACGATGATCCGGTTGCGGAGCTCGTCGAGGTGCTCCACCACGCTCAGCCGCTCGTCGCGGCCGACGCGGCGCACGGTCATCCCGCGGAGGCGGGCCATGCGCTCGGGGTCAGGCCGCGGGCGGTCGCGGCGGCGAGTCGCCCGGGACCACCACGCCCTCCAGCACCTCGTCGTCCTCGTCGCGGGCGGCCGCGGGGTCCGCGGCGGCGGCCGCGGGCGCCGTCCGCTCGGGCTCGTCGCGCCGCGCCGGCGGGGCGTCGTCGTGGTCGAGGACGGCGCCCTTGAACTCGCGGATGCCGCGGCCGATCGAGCGCCCCATCTCCGGCAGCCGCTTGGGTCCGAAGACGAGCAGCGCGATCACCAGCACGATGATGATCTGGATCGGGGAGATGTCGAACACGCGAGCCGTCCTCCGGGTGGGTCCCTCGCCGCTAGGTTAGCCCGCCCCGCACGGCAGGGCCAGGCGTGGGGGCGGCGGGCCGCTTGCTAGCGTGGCCGCCGTGCAGGACCCCACGGCCGACGCCGTCGTGCGCCAGATGCGCGACGCGATCATCGACAACGACCTCAAGCTGCTCGCGGCGGTCAACGCGCGGCTCGAGCTGGTCGCGCGCCTCCGGGCCTACAAGCGGGCGCAGGGCATGGAGTTCGTCGACCAGGCCCGCGAGGACTGGATGCACCGCTACCTGGCCGCCGCGAACCGCGGGCCCCTGAGCGACGAGGGGCTCCACGAGATCTACGGCCACCTGCTGGACCTCACCAAGCGCGAGACGACCGCCGAGGTCGAGGAGGCCTAGCTCTCCGACAGGAAGTCGTCCGGGCTCACCTGGTCGAGGAACTCCTTGAACTTCTCGACGACCTCGTCGGTGTCCTCGACCTCGTGCTCGAACTCGATGCCGCTCTCCTCGATGACCCGGTCGGCCGCGAAGATCGGCGCGTTGCTGCGCACCGCGAGGGCGAGTGCGTCGCTGGGCCGGGAGTCGATCTCGATCTCGGAGGCGGCCGCGCGCAGGGTGATGAGCGCGTAGAAGGTGTTCTCCCGCAGCTCGGTCACCGTGATCTTCGAGATCTCGGCGTTGAGCTCCGAGACGACGTCCGAGAGCAGGTCGTGGGTCATCGGGCGGGGGGTCTCCGCGCCCTGGAGCTTCATCAGGATGGCCGCCGCCTCGGCGTGGCCGATCCAGATGGGCAGGAACTTGTTGCCCGTCACGGTCTTGAGCAGCACGATCGGCTGCTTGCCCACCATGTCGAAGCTCACCCCGTAGATGACCATCTCCTGCACGGCGCCTCGCTCCTCTCTGCCAGGCGGGCGCGGCCGAGGGGCCATTATAGGCGCGGCCCGGGGGGTCCCCGCCCCATGCGGAGGGACAGCCGTCCGCCCCGCCGGCCGGCGCCTTGTCGGCCTCTCGGCGCGGTTGATACCCTCCCGCGACCGTAGGTCACGGGCGATTAGCTCAGCCGGTTAGAGCGCATCTCTGATAAGGATGAGGTCCCTGGTTCGAGTCCAGGATCGCCCACCTCGCCGCGGCCCTGCCGGCGGGCGTCACGTGGAGGTCGGCCCGGCTGTGAGCACCGAGGAGGCGCGCGAGGCCCGCCCGATCAGCTGCCTCGTGGTCAACGACCACGCCATCGTCCGCGAGGGCCTGCGCCGCGTCCTGTCGCAGCTCGGCGACATGGTGGTGGTCGGTGAGGCCTCCTCCGGCGAGGCCGCGCTGGAGCTGGTGCCGCTGCGCCGTCCCGAGGTCGTGCTGATGGACGCGCGCATGCCGGGTATCGGCGGCGTCGCCGCCGCGCGCGCGATCGCGTCCGAGCACCCGGCCGTGCGCGTGGTGATGTTCACGGCTCACGCCGAGCAGGACCTCCTGTGGGAGGCCCTCGACGCCGGCGCGCAGGGGTTCGTGCTCAAGGACTCCGACAGCGGAGCCCTCGTCGCCGCCATCCGGCAGGTGGTGGACGGGGAGCCCTTCGTGGACCCGCGCCTCGCGCCGGACTTCCTGCGCCAGCTCGCGAAGCCGCGCAGCGCCGGGGTGCTCAGCGCGCGCGAGCGGGAGATCCTCCAGATGCTCGCCGACGGGTGCTCCAACCGCGAGGTCTCCGAGCGCCTCGTGGTCAGCGTCGAGACGGTCAAGACACACGTGAAGCACATCCTGGCCAAGCTCGGCGCCGAGCACCGCACCCAGGCGGTCGCCATCGGCATCCGCCAGTCGCTGATCCGCTAGGCCGCGCTATTAGTAGCGGGACGCATAGTTGAACGTAAGCCATGGTGCAGACGGTGGCCTCGACGACCGCGTGCGCGAGCGCCTCGCCGAGGCCGACCGCGCCTACGCCGAGCGCCGCTCGCTGGCCGCGGCCATCGTCCTCGCCCAGGAGCAGGAGCGCCGCCGCGTGGCCGAGGAGCTGCACGACGGCCCGGTCCAGGAGCTGGTCGGCCTCGGGCTCATCCTCGACGCGCTGAGCGCGGAGCTCCGGGCCGACGCGCCGGACGCCGCCGAAGGCGTGGCCCGCGCCGCCGCCTCGGCACGGGACTCGGTCAAGGCGCTGCGGCGGGCCATCTTCGACCTCCACCCCATGGCCCTTGAGGAGCTGGGGTTCGCCGCCGCCACCCGGGCGCTGGTGCAGCGGCTGAAGTGGCGGGGGGCGCGCGTGTCCCTCGACCTGGCGGCGGCGGACGCGCTCTCCGAGACCCACCGGACCGTCGCCTTCCGCGTCGTGCAGGAGGCCGTCGCGAACGTGGTCCGCCACGCGGAGCCGACGCAGGTCGCCATCACCGCCCGGCAGGACGGCGCGCGCATCTTCATCGAGGTCACCGACGATGGGCGCGGCTTCGACCCCAGCCGCGCGCGGCCCCGCATCGAGGGAGGCCACCTCGGCCTCGCGGCGATGAGCGAGCGCGCGGCGCTGGCCGGCGGGGAGGTGGCGATCTCGTCCACCCCGGGCCGGGGCACCACGATCCGGCTCGCCCTCCCCGCGGCCGCGGGCGAGGATCAGGAGCCGGAGGGCAGCAGCCGGAGCGCGGCCTCCAGGGCGGCCTCGTCGGCGAAGCGCAGCTCGACGACCATCTGACCGCCCGGCCCGGCGCGCACGCGCACCGGGGCGTCGAACGCCGTGCCGAAGGCCTCGAGCGCGGCGTCCCCCACGGGGCCGACGACGGGCCGGCGGCGGCGCGCCCGCCCGTCGGACGCGCTCCGGGCCAGCTCCTCGGTCGCCCGCACCGTGAGACCGTCGGCCACCGCGGTCTCCGCGACGCGCAGGCGCTGGCCGCGGCCGTCGGCCATGAGGATCGCGCGTCCGTGGCCCTCGCTGAGCAGGCCCCCGGCGATCATCTCCTGGACCTCCTCGGGCAGCTCGAGCAGGCGGACGAGATTGGACAGGGCCGGGCGGCTGCGGCCGAGGCGCCCCGCGAGCTCGCCGTGGCTCTGGCCGAAGTCCTCGATCAGGCAGGCGCAGGCCTGCGCCACCTCGATCGGCGTCAGGTCCTCACGCGCGAGGTTCTCCACCAGGGCCAGCTCGAGCCGCTCGCGGTCGTCCACCTCCCGCACCACCGCGGGCACGCGCTCCAGGCCGGCCAGGCGGGCCGCCCGCCAGCGGCGCTCGCCGGCGACGATGCGGTGGCGCCCGTCGTCCCCCGCCGGGGCCACGAGGATCGGCTGCAGCACACCGCTCGCGCGGATCGACGCCGCGAGGGCGCCGAGGGCGCCCTCGTCGATCCGGCTCCGGGGCTGGCTCGGGTTCGGGTCGATCGCCCCGACGGGCACCTCGAGGAGGGCCGGGCCGGAGACCGGCGGCGCGGTCTCGCCCAGCAGGGCCGAGAGGCCGCGGCCGAGCCCCCGGCGGCCGCGTGCTCCCTCAGCCACGGGCGGCGACCTCCTTGGCCGCCTCGAAGTAGGCGTCGGCGCCGGCGCAGTGGGGGTCGTAGCGGATCACGGGCTCCCCGTAGGACGGCGCCTCGGCCAGGCGGACATTGCGCGGCACCACCGTGCGGAACGCCAGCTCGGGGAAGTGGCGGCGCACCTCGCCGATGACGTCGCCGCTGACGCGGGTGCGGGCGTCGTGCATGGTCATCAGCATCCCCGTGACGCGGAGGCCGGGGTTGATGGTCTCCTGGACGGCGGAGACCGTCTCCATCAGCCGGGAGAGACCCTCCAGCGCATAGTACTCGCACTGCACCGGCACGATCAGCCGGTCTGCGGCGGCCAGGGCGTTGACCGTGAGCAGGTCGAGCGAGGGCGGGCAGTCCAGGAAGACGTAGCCGTAGCGGTCGCGGGCGGGCTCGAGCGCCCGGGCGAGCAGGCGCTCGCGCCCCTCGCGCGAGGGGAGCTCCACCGCGGCGCTCGCCAGGTCGGCCGACGAGGGCACCAGGTCGAGGTTCGGCACCGCCGTCGCCACGACGGCGCGGTCGATCGGCGCGCCGTCGAGCAGGACGTCCGCCGTGTTGAGGCGGTCGCGGCCGGAGATCCCGAGGCCCCCCGACGCGTTCGCCTGCGGGTCGACGTCCACCAAGCAGCACGCGCGCGCCCGCCTCGGCGAGGCAGGCCGCCAGGTTGACGGCCGTCGTGGTCTTGCCCACCCCGCCCTTCTGGTTGGCGACGGCGTAGATCACCGGCGGCTGCCCGCCCCCAGCGGGCGCGACGCCGCCCGGCCGGGGCGGCGCGGGTAGCGCGGCGGGGTGGCGCGGGCCTTCGCGAAGGACTGCAGGCGCCGCCGGGCGCCCGGGAAGGGCCGCACGGCCAGCGGAGGCTCGGGCTCGAGGCCGAGCAGCTCCGCCGCCCGGGCCTCGTCGGCGGCGTCACGGGGGTCGACGGCGTCGCCGCGCCACAGGAGGACGGCGCCCCCGACGGCCACCAGGGGGGCGGTGAGCTCGAGCGCGACCGGGGCCGGCCCGAGGGCGCGCGCGACGGCCAGGGGGAACGCCTCGCGCTCGCCGGCGGCGAGGTGCTCCGAGCGGTCCGCCACCACACGGACATTAGGGAAGGCGGCGGACGCCCGGCGTAACCAGTCGGCCTTGCGGCGCTCGCTCTCGACCAGCGTCACCGCCACCTCCGGCCGGGCCGCGGCCAGCGCCAGTCCCGGGAAGCCGGCGCCGCTGCCCACGTCGACGAGGGCCGTGACCCCGGCGAGCCGCGGGTGCGCGAGGGCGGCGAGGCTGTCGAGCAGATGGCGGTCGATCCCGTCATCGACCCCCTCGATCGCGGTGAGGTTCTGGGGCTCGAGGGCGATCCGGTCGAGCAGGGCGATCAGGCCGGCCGCGACGCCGGGGTCGAGCGGGGCGCCGAGCTCGCGCCGCCCGCGCCGCCAGGCGCCCGGCCGGCCCGGTTTCACGTGAAACCGCCGCGCCCACCCGTCCGCGCTCACCCGTCCGCGGGCTCGACGATGATCCGCCGGCGCCCCTCGTCCCCCTCGCTTCGGGTGATCACGTCGGTGCGGTCCTTCAGGGCCATGTGCACGATGCGGCGGTCGTGCGGCGTCATGACGTCGAGCTCGATCTCCTCGCCGTGCTCCACGGCCTCGCGCGCGGCCCGGTCGGCGAGCTCCGCCAGCGCGGCGGCCCGCCGCGCCCGGTAGCCGTCGGCGTCGAGGGCCACGCGGCGGCGCTCGCCCCCGGCCGCCCGGCTGGCGATCTGGGCGACCAGGTACTGAAGGGCGTCGATCGTCTCGCCGCCCCGGCCGACCAGGGCCGACGTGCCCGCCCCGTCCACGACGACCTGCAGATCCGTCTCGCCGTCGCCCGGCTCGACCCGCACGTCCGCCTCCAGGCCCATCCCGCGCACGACGGCCTCGACCGCCTCCCCGGCGGCCCGCGCCCCGTTGTCGGCCGCGCCCTCGGCCACGGTCAGCGCTTCCTCTTCTTGGAGCGCGACGGCGCGGGACGGGATCCCTTCGCCGTCCCCCGGGCGCGCGGCTGTCGGCGGCGCCCGCCACCCGACCCGCCGCCGGACGAGCCGGAGCGGGCGCTCGCCTCGACCTGACGGCCGTCCTCCTCGGCGGCGGCGGGCTCGGCGGGCTCGGGCTCGGGCGCGTCCTCCCCGGAGGCATCGGCGTCCACGGCCTCCGCCTCGGGCGCCTCGGCCTCGGGGGCCGGCGCCTCCGGCGCCTCGGCCGGCTCCGGGGCCTCGTCCGGCTGCGGGGCCTCGTCCGGCTCGGGCGCGCTCGTCGCCTCGAGCGCCTCGGGCTCGGGCTCGCCGCCGTTCGCTCCTGCGGCGCCGCGGCGCCGCCGCTTGCGCGGCGTCGGCCGTGGGCGCGCGCCCTCCTCCGCCGGCCCGTCGGCGACGGCGGCGACGGCCGTGGCCGGCTCGGCGGCGGGCGTTCGCGAGCCCTTCTTCTTCATCGCCTCGACCTCGTCCGGGTCGGCCAGGTGCAATCCGATCCGGTGGCGCATCACCAGCTGCTGGCCGCAGGTCCAGAGGTTGGTCGTCATCCAGTACAGGACCAGCCCCGCGGGCACGGGGAACTGGAACACGAAGATCACCACCACGACCGGCAGCACCCGCATGATCCGCCGCTGCGACTGGGGCATGTTCGGCGTCATCGACAGCTCGGTCGACAGCAGCTGCGAGAGCCCGTAGATCGCCACGATCACGAACGCGCCCCAGCCGATGTCGGTCAGCTCGAGGCGGACGTCGGGTATCACCCACATGAACGAGACGTCGCCGCCCGAGACCGTGGCGTCGTTCGCGAACCCGCGCAGCACGTAGTACAGCGCGATGAAGATCGGCAGCTGGGCGACCAGCGGCAGGCACGAGGAGAACGGGTTGATCTCGTTCTCCTTGTAGAACTTCATCAGCTCTTCGTTGAGCTTCTGCCGGTTGCCCTTGTACTTCTGCTGCAGCTCCTTCATCTGGGGCGCGTACATCTGCATGCGCCGCATCGAGGAGTACTGCTTGATCACCAGCGGCAGCAGGCACAGCCGCACGATCACCGTCAGGACGACGATCGACCACCCGTAGGTGAGGTCGGCGTTCTCGTGGAGGAAGTCGAGGAGCGCGCGAAGCGGATCCTCGAGGAGCTCGAGGGGGTTCACGCCCGGAAGACCCGCTGGTCGCGCGGGTAGTCCACGCCCCCGTGGCTCCACGGGTTGCAGCGCAGCAGCCGCCACCCCGCCAGCACGAGGCCGCGGGCGGGGCCGAACTCGCGGATCGCCTGCACGGCGTAGGCCGAGCACGTCGGGTGGTACTTGCAGTGCCGGCCCATCAGCGGGGAGATGGCGCGCTGGTAGAGCCGGATCGGGGCGATCAGCACCGCCCTCACGCCGCGGCCTCCGGCGGTGAGGCCGCCAGGGCCCGCTCGGCGAGCTCGCCCAGCCGCGCGCCCAGCGCCTCGGAGCCGCGCTCGGCCAGGTACTCGGCGGCGCCCGGCCGGGCGATCACGACCACGTCCAGGCCCGGGGGCAGGGAGGGCGCCAGCTCCGCGAACCGCTCCCGCAGCACGCGCTTGACCCGGTTGCGCTCGACCGCGCCGCCGACCTTCCGCGAGACCGACAGGCCCAGCCGCGCCGGTCCGTCGGGCGGGCCGCCGTCGCGCGCGAACGCGTAGACGACCAGGTGCCGGTTGGCCGCGGACCGCCCGCGGCGGTACACCGCGTCGAAGTCCCCCGAGCGGCTGATCCGGGCACGCCGGCGCGGGGTGGGTGGCAGCTCAGGCGGAGAGGCGGGCACGGCCCTTCGCGCGGCGGCGCTTGAGCACCGCCCGCCCAGCGCGGGTGCTCATTCGCACCCGGAAGCCGTGCGTCTTCTTTCGCTTGCGCCGGTTGGGCTGGTAGGTCCGCTTCACGCGGCCGCGCTCCTCGTCAGGCGTCGTTGCAGGGGCGTCCGGAAGAGGCCGGCCGTGCCTCGCCCCACCGCGGAGCCGCGAGCATAGCAAAAGGGCCCCGCCCGGCCGGCCTCCGAGGCCTGTCCACAGGTGTGGAAATCCGTGTGGAGAAGGTCGGGAACGCGGGGCCCATACGGGATCCGGCGATCCGGCCCGGAGGACCACCGCAGCGCCCTCGCAGGATTTCGCCGCTCAGTCGTCACTTCGTTCTCCACAGCCCCGCGATGGGGCTTTCGCGCCGTTCGGCGCCGGGTTAGAGTGCCCGCCCCTCGACCCCCTCGGATGCCCTCGACCCTGGCCCTCACATCCTCCGTGCCCGCCGTCCGCGCCCTCCCCGGGCCGGCCGTCCGCGCCCGCCTGGCATTGTACGGAGCGCCCGGGGAGCCGCCCGTCGTCGAGGAGCTGGCCGACGCCGACGCGGCGGTCCTGATCGAGCGCCTCTGCGACGCCGTGGCCGACCGGTCGCCCCTGCCGGCGCCGGCCGTGCGCGAGGTCGTCGAGAACCTCGTCCACGCCGGCTTCCGCGACGCGACCGTGAGCGTCCTCGGCGGCGGCGCCCTCGTGCGCGTGACCGACCACGGCCCCGGCATCCCCGACCCCGCGCGGGCGCTCACGCCCGGGTTCTCCGGGGCGGGGCCGCAGGAGCGGGAGCTGGTGCGAGGGGTCGGCTGCGGCCTGCCGCTCGCCCGCGACCTCATGGCGGCGGCCGGCGGAGGGCTCGAGATCGCGGAGAACCTGGGCGGGGGTGCGGCCGTCACGCTCTCGGCCGCGCCGCCCGGCGCCACGTCGCCGGCCGCCTCCGAGCCGGCGTGCTCCGAGGCCGCCCGCGAGATCCTCGCCCTCCTCCTCGAGGTCGGTGCCGCGACGCCCGAGACCCTCACCCGCGAGCTGGGCCGCCCCCGCACCGAGTGCGGCCGCGAGCTCGCCCTGCTTCAGCACCGCGCCCTGGTGGTCCGCGAGCCGGGCGGGGCCCGGCGCCTCACGGACGCCGGCGCCGCCCTCGTGGCAACCCTCTTCTAGCCCTTCCATCCCGACGCGCGCGACCCATCCCCCGGCAGCCCTCGTGCCCACCTCGTATATCGCCGGAGCTCCCGCCATGTCTCCTGTCACTGCCCCGCCCGCCGAGCGCGACGCCGTCTGGAAGGAGGTGCGGGACCGCCTGCGCGGCACCCTCAACAGTCAGACGTACAAGTTCGCGTTCGCCGGCGCCCGGCCCGTGGTCCTCGACGACGCCCGCCTCGTCCTCGCCGTCGACAGCGAATTGCTGCGCCAGTGGATCCGCCAGCGCTACCTCCCGTTGCTGAGGGACGCCCTCTTCGAGGTGCGCGGCCGCGACCTGGAGGTCGAGGTCGTCGTCGAGGAGCCCGCGGCCGAGGACCCGGCCCCCGATGAGCCGGACGAGCCGCACGAGCCGCGCGCCCGGGGCGTCGCCCCCCGCCGGCCGCTCGGCCTGCAGCCGCGCTTCACCTTCGAGGCCTTCGTCACCGGCCCCTCGAACCGCTTCGCCCACGCGGCCGCGCTGGCGGTCGCCGAGGCGCCGGCGCGCGCATACAACCCCTTCTTCGTCTACGGCGGGGTGGGCCTCGGGAAGACCCACCTCCTCCACGCGATCGGCCACTTCGTGGCGGCCAACCACCCCGAGCTCGCGGTCACCTACGTCTCGGTCGAGACGTTCACCAACGAGTTCATCAACGCGCTGCGCGACGGCGGCATCCGCTCGTTCAAGGACCGCTACCGCTCCACCGACATCCTGCTGATCGACGACATCCAGTCGCTCCAGGGCCGCGAGCAGACCCAGGAGGAGTTCTTCCACACCTTCAACGCGCTCCACGACAGCGGCAAGCAGGTCGTGATCTCGTCGGACCGCCCGCCGAAGGCGATCGCGACCCTCGAGGACCGGCTGCGCAGCCGCTTCGAGATGGGGCTGATCACCGACGTCCAGCCGCCCGACCTGGAGACGCGCATCGCCATCCTCCAGAAGCGGGTGCGCGCCGACCGCTACCAGATCCACGAGCCCGAGGTGCTGCCCTTCATCGCCGGGCGGGTGTCCACGAACGTGCGCGCGCTCGAGGGCGCGCTCACCCGCGTCGTCGCCCACGGGTCGATCTCAGGCCGCCGGGTCACCGTCGCGCTCGCCGGCGAGGTCCTCGAGGACCTCTTCCCCGCCGAGGAGGGCGTCCTCAGCATCGAGCTGATCCAGGGCGAGGTCTGCCGCTACTACCAGGTCACGCTCGACGAGCTCACCAGCGACAAGCGCACCCGCCGCATCGTCGGGCCGCGCCAGGTCGCGATGTACCTCAGCCGGGAGCTGACCGACGCCTCGCTGCCCGCCATCGGCCGGGCCTACGGGGGGCGCGACCACACCACCGTCATGTACGCGGTCCAGAAGGTCGCCGACCAGATGGCCGGCGAGGGCGAGGTCCTGACCGCAGTGCAGGCGCTCACCGGCCGCCTCACGGGCAAGCGCGAGCGTTCGTGACGGTGGAGGACCCTCGGGAGGGCGCGTGCCCGCACTCCCCACCATCCCCCGCGCGCGGCCGAGCTGGTCGCCGGGCTGGGGACGGCTGGGGAACGATCGGACGCCGGACGGCGCGCGATGCACAGGCGCGCGCACAGGCCGGCGCCCGGCGGGTGCGGGCCTTTTGCGCGCCCTCCCCACCCTCCACACGCCCTACGACGTTGACCTCTCTCAAGTCCTTTCAATTCATGACGTCGCAGTGGTTCCGGCGCCCCCGGTGGATGCGCGCGGCGGGCACCTCCGTCGTCGCCAGCCGGTAGGGTCGGGCGGTGCGCCTCGTGTCGCCCAAGGAAGAGCTCGCGGCCAAGCTCGCCGCCGCGGGTCGGGCGGCATCGAGCAAGAGCACCATCCAGATCCTGTCCCACGTCCTCCTGCGTGCAGAGGACGGCTGGTGCGGGCTCGCGGCCACCGACATGGAGCTGTCGCTGAGGGTCCCGGTGGCGGCGACGGTCGAGCAGCCGGGCGCCGTCGTGCTGCCGCGCCTGGCCGGCGACATCGTGCGGAGCATGGCCGACGGGCCGGTGACGCTGGAGCACCGCGCCGGCGAGGGCGTGGTGAGCGTCTCCGGCGGCGGGTCGTCCTTCGCGCTCAACTGCCTCCAGGCCGGCGACTTCCCGGAGCTGCCCGCCGACGAGGGGGCCGGCCTGACCGTCCCGGCCGACGTCCTCGTCGAGACCATCGACCGGGTGGCGCGCGCCGCCTCCCGCGACGAGACCCGGCCCGTCCTGACGGGCGTGCTGATGCGCCTCGCGCCGGACGGCCTCACCATGGTGGCCACCGACTCGTACCGGCTGGCGGTGCGCCAGGCCGCACTCGACGACCCCCCGCCCGATGGGCGCGAGGCCATCGTGCCGGCGCGCGCGCTCACCGAGATCGCCCGCATGGCCCCGGCGATGCGCGCCGAGTCGGTGGAGGTGGTGCTCACCGAGGCCCAGGCGCTGTTCCGGGTCGGCGACATGCGCCTCACGAGCCGGCTCATCGACGGCCAGTTCCCGGACCACCGGCAGCTCGTGCCGGACGCCTTCGAGCACGACGTGGCGTTCGACCGGGGCGAGCTGCTCGGCGTGCTGACGCGGATCGGCGTGCTGGCCCAGCGCAACACCCCGATCCGGCTCGCCTTCCAGCCGGGCACCGTGACCGTGTCGGCCATCAGCGACCAGGTCGGCGAGGGCCACGAGTCGCTCCCGGTCGCCTTCTCGGGCGAGCCCCTGGAGATGGGCTTCAACGTCGAGTTCCTGCGCGCCGGGGTGGAGAGCATCACCGGCGACGAGGTGCGGCTCGGCCTGATCAGCCCGCTCCGGCCCGGCCTGCTGAGGGGAGCCGGGGATGACTACCGCTACCTCCTCATGCCGATCCGCCTCAACGCCTGAGGGGCCGGCCGCCGCCTGGGCGGCGCGGCGCCTGGAGGTCGCCGACGTCCGCTGCTGGCGCCGCGCCGAGCTCGATCTCCCGGCCGGGCTGGTGGTCGTCGTGGGGCCGAACGGCGCCGGCAAGACGTCGCTGATCGAGGCCGTGACCCTGGCGTGCCTCGGGGTCTCGCCGCGCACCGCCCGCGAGGCCGAGGTGGTCCGCCGCGGCGCCGAGGCCCTGCACGTGGCCCTCGACCTCGAGGGCCCGCAGGGTGCCCACCGGCGGGAGATCGGGTTCGCGCCCGGCCGCGGGCGGCGGCTCCGCCTCGACGGCGAGCCGGTGCGGGCGCTGGCCGCATGGAGGGCCCGCGCGGTGCTGGTCTTCCTCCCGGACGAGCTGCGGGCCGTGAAGGGCCCCCCCGCCGCGCGCCGCCGCGCCCTCGATCGCACGCTCGAAGCCGCCTCCGTGGGCTTCGCCGAGGACGCCGCCGCCTACCAGGAGGCCCTCGCACAGCGCAACGCGCTCCTGCGCCGCATCCGGGCCGGCGCCGCATCGGAGGCGAGCCTGCCGGCGTGGGAGGCCCCCATGGCCGCCCGGGGGGCGCGGGTGGCCGCCGCCCGCCGCGCCGGGGCCGCCGCGCTGGCGGGCCCGTTCCGCGACTGGCTGGCGGCGCTCGGGGGAGGCCCGGACGGGGTGCTGCGCCTCGAGCCCTCGCCGTCCGCGCTGGGCGACGTCGCCGACGACGCCCTCGAGGGCGCCCTCGCCGCCGCCCTGCGCGAGCGCCGCCGCCGGGACGTCCAGGCGGCCCAGACGCTCTCGGGGCCGCACCGCGACGATCTGTTCATCGGGGCGGGCCCGGCCGACCTGCGACGGTCCGGCAGCCAGGGCGAGCAGCGCACGGCCGCGCTGGCGCTCCTCCTGGCGGCCCGCGACCATCTGCGCGAGCGGGCGGCGCGGCCGATCCTGCTGCTGGACGACGTCCTCAGCGAGCTCGATCCGGGGCGCCGCCGGCTGCTGTTCGAGGCCGTCCGCGACGGCGGTCAGACACTCGTGACGAGCGCCGACCCGGCCGTGGCCGACGCCCTGTCGGAGCCGCCCGACGCCCTCGTCAGGGTCGAGGACGGAGCGCTGAGGTGACGCCGCCGCGCCGCCGGCGCCGGCGGCGCCGGGAGCCCGCATCGGCGGCCGACGTGCTGGCCCGCTTCCGGCGCCGGGCCGGCGGGGGCTCCGGCGCCGGCGCCGAGACGGCCGCCGCCGCGCTCGCGTGGGCCGACGTGGTCGGGCGCGCGGCCGCCGACCACAGCGTGCCGGTGCGCCGCAGCCGCGCGGGCGTCCTCACGATCGCCTGCTCGAGCGCCTCGTGGGCGCACGAGCTGTCGGCGCGGCGCGCCGAGCTGGCCGCGCGACTGGCCGAGCGCTGCCCCGACGCCGGCGTCTCGACCCTGCGGTTCGCCGTCGCCGACCACGCCGTCCGGCCGCCCCCTCCGCCCCCGCGGGCGGCTCCGCCGCCCGCCGTTCCGAGCCCGGCGGAGCGGGACGCCGCCGCCGCCGCCGCCACCGGGATCGGGGAGCCCGCCCTGCGCGAGCTGGTCGCGCGCGCCGCGGCGGCGTCGGCCGCGCGCAGGAGAACCCGGTGACGTGACGAATTACCTGCAAATACGGCACAAAATGGCGGGCGTCGGCGGGGGGAGGTGATAAACTCCGCTGATCATCCAGGGAGGCATCAGATCCAGCCAGCGCCCGGCGTGACGCCGGCCACCACAAACTACGACTCCGCGGACATCACGGTCCTCGAGGGCCTGGAGGCGGTTCGCCGCCGACCGGGCATGTACATCGGCTCCACCGGGCCGCGAGGACTCCACCACCTCGTGTACGAGGTGGTCGACAACAGCGTCGACGAGGCGCTCGCGGGGTACTGCGACCGCGTCGAGATCACCCTCAACCCGGACGGGTCGTGCACGGTCTCGGACAACGGCCGCGGCATCCCCGTCGCGCCCATGGCCGACCAGGGCGGGCGCAGCGCGCTCGAGGTGGTCATGACGGTCCTCCACGCCGGCGGCAAGTTCGGCGGCGACGGCTACAAGGTCTCGGGCGGCCTACACGGGGTGGGGATCAGCGTCGTCAACGCGCTGTCGGAGTCCCTGGTCGCCGAGGTGCGCCGGGACGGCGGCCTCTTCGTGCAGCGCTTCGCGACGGGCGAGCCGCAGGGCCCCGTCGAGCGCGCCGGCCAGGCCGCCGACACGGGCACCATCGTGACCTTCCTGCCCGATCCGGACATCTTCGAGGAGCCGGACTTCGACTTCGAGACCCTCGCGCAGCGCCTGCGCGAGACCGCCTTCCTCACGAGGGGGCTGGTCGTGCGGCTGGTCAACCGGCGCGGCGAGGGCCGCGAGGTCGAGTACCACTACGAGGGCGGCATCCGCGACTTCGTCAGCCATCTCAACGAGACCCGCGACGCCCTCCACCGCGACGTGGTCTTCCTCGAGGTGGACGGCGCCGAGGGCGCCCTTGAGGTCGCCCTCCAGTGGACCGCGGCGTACAGCGAGGCCGTCTACACGTTCGCGAACAACATCAACACGCACGAGGGCGGCACCCACCTCACCGGGTTCCGCACCGCCCTCACCCGCACCCTCAACGACTACGCGCGCGCCAAGGGCCTGCTCAAGGAGAAGGACGACAACCTCGAGGGGCCGGACACGCGCGAGGGCCTCACGGCGATCCTCTCGCTGAAGCTCCGCGAGCCCCAGTTCGAGGGCCAGACCAAGACCAAGCTCGGCAACTCGGAGATCACCGGCTTCGTCAACGCCGCCGTGACCCAGGGGCTCGCGGAGTACCTCGAGGAGCACCCGGCGGAGGCGCGGACGATCCTCGGCAAGGCGATCAACGCCGCCCAGGCCCGCCAGGCGGCCCGCAAGGCGCGCGACCTCGCCCGGCGCAAGGGCGCGATGGACTCGACCAACCTGCCCGGCAAGCTGGCGGACTGCTCCGACCGCGACCCCGAGAACACCGAGCTGTTCCTGGTCGAGGGCGACTCGGCCGGCGGCTCGGCGATCATGGCCCGCCAGTCGAGCTTCCAGGCGATCCTGCCCCTGCGCGGCAAGATCATCAACGTCGAGAAGGCCCGCATCGACAAGGTCCTCTCCAACGCCGAGATCCAGGCCATGATCACGGCGATGGGCACCGGCATCGACGAGGACTTCGAGCTCGACAAGGCCCGGTACCACAAGCTGATCATCATGACCGACGCCGACGTGGACGGCGCCCACATCCGCACGCTGATCCTGACCTTCCTCTTCCGCCACATGCGGGGGCTCATCGAGGAGGGCTTCGTCTACATCGCGTGCCCGCCGCTCTACAAGGTCAAGCAGGGCAACCAGGAGCAGTACATCGAGAAGGAGTCCGAGCTCGAGGACTGGCTGCTCGAGCGCAACCTCGGCGACCTCGGCCTGGAGGACGCCGCCGGCAACGCCAACGGCCTCACCAGGGCGCGCTACCAGCGCTTCCAGCGCGCGCTCAAGGAGCACGAGGCGTGGGCCGGCAACCTGCGCGGGACCTTCGGCTCGGGGACGATCGAGTTCCTGCAGGCGCACGGGCTGGTCGAGGCCGAGCCGGCGGACGTCGAGGGCCTCGGCCGCGCGGTCGACGCGGCGTCCGACGAGCGGGCCGAGCTGACCGTCGAGGGCGTCGACCCGGACGGTCAGGGGCTGCTCGCGCGCTCGGTGCGGACGCGCACCGGGGAGGCGCGCACGGTCAGGATCCCCCTCGAGATCTACCGCACGCGCGAGCTCGCGGGGCTGCGGGGCGCCCGGGCCCGGCTGCGCGAGCTGGTCGGCACGCCCCCCTTCCGCGTCACGCGCGGCGCGCGCTCGCGGACCGCGGCCACCTACGATGCCCTGCGGACGGCGGTGCTCGACCTGTGCCGCGAGGGCGTGCAGCTGAGCCGCTTCAAGGGCCTGGGCGAGATGAACAGCGAGCAGCTCTGGGAGACCACGATGGACCCCGAGCGGCGCATCCTCCAGCGCGTGACCATGGAGGACGAGGCCGCCGTGGGCGAGCTGTTCGCGAAGCTGATGGGCGACAAGGTGGAGCCGCGTCGCGCCTTCATCGAGGACAACGCCCGCAGCGTCCGATTCCTCGATGTCTGAGCCGGGAGTAGCGAGTGGCCATCGACCGCCACGGCCGCATCGAGCCGCGCGAGCTCGAGCGCGAGATGAGCTCGTCGTACCTCGACTACGCCATGAGCGTGATCGTGGGCCGGGCCCTGCCGGACGTGCGCGACGGCCTCAAGCCCGTGCACCGCCGCGTGCTGTTCGCCATGCACGACCGGGGCCTGCAGCCGGACCGCCCCTACGTCAAGAGCGCGAACATCGTGGGCACCGTGATGGGGGAGTACCACCCCCACGGCAACGACGCGATCTACGACACCCTGGTGCGCCTCGCGCAGGACTTCGCGTCGCGCTACCCGCTGGTCAACGGGCAGGGCAACTTCGGCACCAGCGAGTTCGCGGCGGCCGCGATGCGCTACACCGAGGCGCGCCTCGCGCGGATCGCCACCGAGATGCTGCGCGACATCGACGAGGACACGGTCAACGACGCCCCGACCTACGACGACCGTCGCACCGAGCCGAAGGTCCTCCCCTCGCGCTTCCCCAACCTGCTCGTCAACGGGTCGTCGGGCATCGCCGTCGGGATGGCCACCAACATCCCGCCCCACAACCTCGGCGAGGTCATCGACGCCGTGGTCGCGACCATCGACGACCCCGACATCGAGGTCGAGGGGCTGATGCGCCACGTCCGCGCGCCCGACTTCCCCACCGGCGGGATCATCGTGGGCCGCGTCGGCGTCGTGGAGGCCTACCGCACCGGCCGGGGCCGGGTCGTCGTGCGCGGGCGGGCGCACAACGAGCCCCTCAAGGGCGGCTCCAACGCCATCGTCTTCACCGAGCTCCCGTACCAGGTCAACAAGGCCGAGCTCATCAAGAAGATGGCCGACCTCGCCAACGAGAAGACGATCCCCGAGATCCGCGACCTGCGCGACGAGAGCGGCCGCGACGGGGTGCGGGTCGTGGTGGAGCTGCGGCGCGACGCCGTGCCGCGCGTGGTCCTCAACAAGCTCTACAAGCACACCGCGGTCCAGACGACCTTCGGGGTCAACGCGATCGCGCTGGTCGACGGCGTCCCGCGCACCCTGGGGCTCAGGGACCTGGTGCGCCACTACCTCGACCACCAGCGCGAGGTGGTCACCCGGCGCTCGCGCTACCGGCTCGAGCGGGCCGAGGCGCGGGCCCACATCCTCGAGGGGCTCCTGGTGGCGCTGGAGAACCTCGACGCGGTCATCGCCCTCATCCGCGGCGCGGTCGACCCCGACGAGGCCCGCGCCGGGCTCATGACGGGCTTCGACCTCACCGAGGTCCAGGCCCGCGCGATCCTCGACCTGCGCCTGCAGCGCCTCACCCAGCTCGAGGCGGGGAAGATCCAGGCCGAGTACGCCGAGCTCCAGGAGCGCATCGCCGAGCTGCGCGCGATCCTCGGCGACGAGGCGCGCGTCATGGGAATCATCCGCGAGGAGCTGCTCGAGATCCGCGGGCGCTACGCCGACGAGCGCCGCACCGAGATCATCCCCGGCGAGGGCGACCTCGACCTCGAGGACCTGATCGCCGAGGAGGAGATGGTCATCTCCATCTCCCGGGCCGGCTACATCAAGCGGCTTCCCGTCACGACCTACCGCGCCCAGGGCCGCGGCGGCAAGGGGCTGCGCGGGGTGAGGCTGAAGGACGAGGACTACATCGAGCACCTCTTCATCGCCTCCACCCACCACTACCTGCTCTTCTTCACGAACACCGGCAAGGTCTACCGGCAGAAGGTGCACGAGCTGCCCCAGGGCGCGCGCGACTCGCGCGGCCGGCACATCGCCAACGTCCTCGCGCTGCGCGAGGGCGAGGAGGTGCGGGCGGTCTTCGCGACCCGCGACTACACCGAGGGCCGGTATCTCGTGCTCGCGACCCGCGACGGGATGATCAAGAAGACGGAGATGCGCAGCTACGACACCATCCTGCGCGAGGCCGGCCTGATCGCCATCCAGCTCACGAACGACGACGAGCTCGTCGGGGTCCAGCTCACCGACGGCGACGAGGACCTGCTGGTGGTCTCGGCCCGCGGCCAGGCCGCCCGCTTCCACGAGGGGAAGGTGCGGCCGATGGGCCGCGACACCCGCGGCGTGCGCGCCATGACCCTCGAGCCGGAGGACCGCGTGCTCGCGCTCGCGGTCGCCCGCGACGACGAGGACATCCTCGTGGTGACCGGCAACGGCTACGGCAAGCGGACTCCGGTCTCGGACTACCCGGCCAAGGGGCGGCCGACCAAGGGCGTCCGCACGATCAAGGTCACCGACCGCAAGGGCGAGCTGGTGACCGCCCGGCCGGTGCGCGAGGGCCAGGAGCTGCTCCTGATCTCCCAGAACGGCCAGGTGATCCGCATCACCGCCGAGTCCGTCCGCCGCACCGGCCGCTCCACCGAGGGGGTGCGGCTCATGAACCTCGGCGACGACGACGCCGTGGTGGGGGTCGCGTCCGTGGTGGAGGCGAACGGCGACGACGGCGACGAGCCCGGCGACGAGACACCGGCCGCCGCCGGCGCCGGCGCGGACGACGACGGGTAGCCGGGCCGATGGCCGACGGCCCGCCGCCCGCGCGGGAGCGCCGCCGGCCCCCTGAGCGGGCGCCCGCGGAGGGCGGCCCGGGCTGGAAGGTCGAGGGGGCGCCGAAAACCGGCGCCGACCAATCGCCGGGCGGGCGCTTCCGGCTCCCCGGGGGCCGGAGCTTCTGGTGGATCCTCCTCGCCCTCCTGGCCCTCAACTGGTTCATCGTCTCCCTGATCCCGGACCGCGAGAGCCGGCTCGACGTGCCCTACTCGCTCTTCCGCGAGCAGGTCGCGGCCGACAACGTCGCGGAGGTCACCTCGCAGGGCGACAAGATCCAGGGCACGTTCGAGAAGGAGGTGACCTACCCGGCGGGCTCGGATTCGTCCGACACCGACTTCGAGACGATCCGTCCGGCGTTCGCGGACGACGAGCTGCTCCAGCTGCTGGTGGCGCACGACGTCGTGGTGAACGCCAAGCCGATCGACGAGGGGCGCTCGCTGCTGTTCACGATCCTGCTGTCGTTCGGGCCGGTCATCCTCCTGGTGGCGCTCTTCATCTGGCTGGGGCGCCGGGCGGGCGGCGGCGCGGCGGGCGCCCTGGCGGGCATCGGGCGCTCGCGCGCCAAGCGGTACGACGCCGCCGGCCAGCCGAGGGTGACGTTCGAGGACGTGGCGGGCATCGACGAGGCCGAGGACGAGCTGGTCGAGATCGTCAACTTCCTGAGGAACCCGGACCGCTACCGGCGGCTCGGCGCGCGCATCCCGCGCGGCGTCCTGCTCTCGGGGCCGCCGGGCACCGGCAAGACCCTGCTCGCGCGGGCCGTCGCGGGCGAGGCCGACGTGCCCTACTACTCCCTGTCGGCCTCGGAGTTCGTCGAGCTGATCGTGGGGGTGGGGGCGAGCCGCGTGCGCGACCTCTTCGAGCAGGCCAAGGCCACCGCTCCGGCGATCATCTTCATCGACGAGCTCGACGCGATCGGGCGGGCCCGCGGCGGGTCGGCGTCGATCGGCGGCAACGACGAGCGCGAGCAGACCCTCAACCAGATCCTGACCGAGATGGACGGCTTCACCGGCACCGAGGGCGTCATCGTGCTCGCGGCGACCAACCGTCCCGAGATCCTCGACCCCGCCCTGCTGCGCCCCGGCCGCTTCGACCGCAGGGTCGTCGTGAGCCCGCCCGACCGCGACGGGCGCGAGGCGATCCTGAGGGTGCACCTGCGCGGCGTCCCGGTCGCGGACGACGTCGACCCCGGCCGGCTCGCCGCCTCGACGCCGGGGATGGTCGGCTCGGACCTCGCGAACCTCGTCAACGAGGCGGCGATCATCGCCGCGCGGCACGACCACGACCGGGTGCACCAGCACGACTTCACCGAGGCCCTCGAGAAGATCGTCCTCGGCACCGAGCGGCGGATCATGCTCTCGCCCGAGGAGCGCGAGCGCACCGCGTACCACGAGAGCGGGCATGCCCTGCTGGGGATGCTGCTGCCGGGGGCCGACCCCGTCCGCAAGGTCTCGATCGTCCCGCGCGGCCGCGCCCTCGGGGTCACGTTCCAGGCCCCGGACAGCGACCGGTACGGCTACGGCGCCGACTACCTGCGCGGCCGCATCACCGGCGCCCTGGGCGGCCGTGCGGCCGAGGAGCTGGTGTACGAGGACGTCACGACCGGGGCGGAGTCCGACCTCGAGCAGGTGACCGCGATCGCGAGGCGGATGGTCGGCCGCTGGGGCATGTCGGACGAGATCGGCCCCGTCTCCGTGCTGCCGGGGCCCGACGACCAGCCGCTGCTCTTCCCGGGGACGGGGTCCGGGCCCTCGCCGCGCACCCAGGAGCTGGTGGACGAGGAGGTGCGCCGCATCGTCAACGACTGCTACTCCGAGGCCCTGCGGCTGCTGACGGAGAACCGCGAGCGGCTGACCGCGCTGGCCCGGGCGCTGCTGGAGCGCGAGACGCTCGACGAGGCCGACGCCTACGAGGTCGCCGGCCTCCCCCGCGAGGCCTCCCCCGCGCGCTGACGAGTGACGCCCCGTCGGCTCGCCGCCGTGGATCGGCCCGCGCTCCACGCCGGTATCCGGGCGGCCATCGCGGTGTCGGTGGGCTTCGCGATCGGCCGGTACGCCCTCGACGACGTCCAGTTCGCGGTCTTCGCCTCCTTCACGGCGATGGCGCTGCTCGCGTTCGCCGACTACGGCGGCCCCATCCCGGTGCGGCTGGTCGCGTTCGCCGCACCGTGGCCGTCGCGCTGGCCCTGGTGTCCCTCGGCACCGCCGTCTCGGAGAATTCCTGGGCCGGCCCGATCGCGATCGGCGCCGTGGGCTTCGCCGTCGCGTACGCGGCGTGTTCGGGGGGCTACTTCGTCGCCGGCACGAGGGCGGTGATCCTGTTCGCGGTCCTGGCCGCCGGCATCCCCGCGCCGGAGGGGGCGCTCGACTGCGCGCCTCGCCGGCACGCTCGTCGGCGGGGCGCTGGCGGCGGCGGCGAGCGTCCTCCTGTGGCCGGCCCGGCCGGTGCGGGACGCCGGCCGGCCGCTCGGACGCGCCGCCGCCGCCCTGGCCGCCTGCCTCGGGGCGCAGACGGCGGATCGCGAGGCCTCGCTCGCCGCCGCCCGCACGGAGGTGCGCGCCGCGCGCGCGCGCCTGGGCGACCTCGCCCACCGTCCGTCCGAGCCGACCGCCCGCCACCGCGCCATCCTGCGGCTGGTCGCCGACCTCGACCGCCTGCTGGGCCGGATCGCCGGGGTGGTCCGGCACGGGGCGCCCCCGCCCGGGCCGGGCCGGGGGTTCCTCGACGCGGCCGAGGCCGGGCTCGGGGCGACGGCCGAGTCGTTGGCCGGGCGGCGCCCACCGGACGACCCCGTGGCCCTCGAGCGCCGGGTGCTGAGCGTGCGTGCCCGAGGCGCGGGCGGCCCTGGCCGCACGGGTCGCCGAGGCCGATCCGGTCACGGTCGCGCGCGAGGCGGAGCAGGTGGCCATCGCCGGCGAGGTCGCCCAGGCGGCGACCCTGGCCGCGCTCGACGCGGAGATCGTCGCCGGCCGCCGGCCCAAGAGCGTGGAGCCGGCCGTCATCCAGCTCCTCGACGAGCCCGTGCTCGAGGCGGCGGGCCGGCGGCTGCGCGCCAACCTCACCCTCCGGTCCGTCCACTTCCGCGACGCGCTGCGGCTGGGGGTCGCGCTGGCCCTGGCGCTGGCGCTGGTGCACGTCCTCGACCTGCACCACGGCTTCTGGGTCGTGCTCGCCACGCTCACCGTCGTCCGGACCACCGCATCGGCGACGAGCATCACGGCCCGGCGCGCGGTGCTCGGCACCGCGGTCGGCTTCGTCCTGTCGGTCGTGGTGATCCTGGGTGCGGAGGCCGACAGCCACCTCTACGTGGTCCTCCTCGGGCTGGTGGTCTGCGCGGCGGTGTACGCGGCCCGGGCCGGCGGGGTGCTGGCGGGCCAGGCGGCGTTCACCGTGCTGGTGGTGGTGCTGTTCAGCCTGATGGCGCCCTCGGAGTGGACCCTGGCGCTGGTGCGGGTGCAGGACGTGGTCGCCGGGCGCGCTGGTGGGCGTGGCCATCGGCCTGATCGCGTGGCCGCGGGGCGCCGGCGGCCAGCTGCCCGGGGCGGTCGCGGACGTGGTCGACCGGGCCGTCGACGAGGTCGAGTCGGCCGCACGGCGCGAGCTGGGGCGCGGCGGGGGCGAGGACGCGGCGGCGCTGCGCGCCGCGACCCTCACCGCGGCCCGGAGGGCGGAGGACGACCTGGCCGTGGCGCTCGGCGAGCGCCACGCGACGGCGGACGCGCCCGACGAGCTCTGGCCCGCCCTCCTCGCCGACGCCGGCGGGGTCTGGTACTCGATCCTCTGGCTCGAGAAGGTGCCCGCCGCCGGCGCGCCGCCCGGCGGGTGCACGCCGCTCACGGCCGCGCTGCTCAGCCGCACGGAGGCCGCTGCGGCGGGGTACCGCGCCGCCGCGGGGGCGCTGCGGGAGGGAGCCCCGCCGCCTCCGCCGGCCGCCCCTGCCCGACGACGATGCCCTCGTCGCGCGCTGCGCCGGGTCCCCGCCGGCGGACGAGGCGCGGCGCGAGGCGCTCGTGCGGCTGCTGGTGCTGCGCCACTGGGTGCGCGAGCTCGAGGTCGGCCTGGGACGCCTGACCGGGCGCATCGTGGAGATCGAGGCCCGGCGGAGCGGCTCCCGGGGCCGCGGGCTCCGAGGGCTAGGCGCCCGGCTGGGCCGCGGAGGGGACGCCTCGGAGGCGGCCGGCGAGCTCGGCGGGTGAGATCGCCACGGCGATCACGCCGGTGCCGAGCTCCAGGCCGGCGAGGGTGCCCAGGCGCGGGATGAGGTCCATGTGCCAGTGGTAGCGGCCCCCGGCTGCGGGGCGGCCCCGGTGCAGCCAGGCGTTGAGGGCGTCGGCGTCGAGCCGCTCGGTGGCCGCCGCCGCCTGGCGGCGCAGGAAGCGGGCCGCCGCCCCGGGCCCGGGCGGCGCGGTCCAGTCGGCCTCGTGGCTCGCCGGGCCGATCCTGAGGGTCCCGGTGAGCGGCGGGACCTCCGGGGACCAGGCGACCAGGCCCTCACCCTCGTCGACGACTCGCCCGGTCGCCGCGGCGCCCTCGATGTCGGCGCACACCGGGCAGCGGCTCGTCTCCTCGAAGGCCCGCTCGAGCGCGAGCAGGCGGGGGGGCTCGAGGGGCAGCCCCACGAGCTGGGCGTGCGTGTGCTGCAGAGACGCGCCGGCGGCGGCCCCCTGGTTCAGGAAGAGGAACGGCCAGAGCCCGCGCGGGTCGGCCTCGACGGCGGCGATGCGGTCGGCCCAGACCCCGCCGGCGCGCTCGGCCTCGTCGTCGGTGAGGTCGCCGAAGCGGACGACGTGCCGCGGCGTGTTCACGATGACCTCGTGCACGCCCTCGTCCGGCGCGACCGCGGGGAACTTGTTCGGGATCGCGCGCACCAGCCAGCCCGGCGTGTCCGGCCCCCCGCCGCCGGGCCGGACGGCCTGGGTCTCGGGCGGGGTCTCGGCCTCGTTTCCCTCGCAGAAGGGGCAGCCGACGTCGGCCGAGGGCCGGCCCACGTCGTGCGGCCGGGCGGCCCGCGCCGGCGCCAGGAGGACCGGGTCGCCGGTGAGCGGGTCGCGCCGGATCGGGCTCAGGACGCCTTCCGGCGGCGCTGGGTGCCGGACTTCTTGGCCGGCGTCTTGGCGGACTTCGACGACTTGCCGCCCTCGCCGCCGCCCTTGACCCCGCGCAGGCGGCCCTGCTCGATCGAGAGCTGGTCGTCGGACTTCTCGCCGTCGTCCACCGCCTCGGGCGCGTCTCCGCCGCCCGCCGCGGCGAGGCTCGCCTTGAGCGCGGCCATCAGGTCGACGACCGGCGCGGGCTCGCGAACCTCCTCGGGCTCGGCGATCTCCTCGCCGCCGGCCTTGGCCTCGAGGAACTCGACGAGCGACGCGCGCGTCTCGTTGGGGTACTCCTCGGGCATGAACGGGCGGGCGAGGCCCTCGACGAGCTGCTCGGCCATCGCCAGCTCCTCCTTCGAGGCCTCGACGCCCTCGAGGCGCTCGCGAATCTCGCGCTGGTCGCGGATGCGCACGTCCTCGGGGTAGTAGAGCGTCTCGAGCGCGAGCACCCCGTCGGTCGGGCGCAGCAGCACCAGGTGCTCCTTGGTGGAGAGCACGAAGCGACCCAGCGCGGCGCGCCCGGACTGCTCCATGGCGGTGCGCAGCAGCACGTAGGGTCGCTCTGCCCGCTCCTGAGGCTCGAGCCAGTAGGCGCGCTCGTAGTAGACCGGATCGACCTCGCTCAGCTCGACGAACCCCAGGATCTGGATCGTCTTCTCCTGGCGGGCGGCGAAGCGCTCGAGCTCGGCGTCCTCCACCGGCAGGTAGCGGCCCTTCGAGACCTCCCAGCCCTTGACCGTCTCGTCGGGGCCGACCTCGACGTCGCGCTGGGGGTCCCAGCGCTTCTGCTTGACCGGCTGCAGGGTCTCGCGCGAGAGCGTGCGGAAGCTGACGTCGCTGCGCTGCTGCGCCAGGCCCACCGACACCGGGATGGTGACGAGGCCGAAGCTGATGAAGCCGTTCCAGATCGCCCGCACGGCGGGCCTCCTTCCGTCGTCTTCCCCTACCCCGCCCCGTTCGAGCCGTCGCGGCTCGGCACGCGGCTCGAGGTGTGCCCCGTGAGCGCCTCCAGCATCTCGACGGGGAAGGGCAGGATCAGGGTGGTCGTCCGCTCGGACGACCCGATCTCGTTCATGGTCTGCAGGTAGCGCAGCTGGAGGGCCCCGGGCGCCGCGTTGATGACGGCCGCGGCCTGGCCGAGCTTCTCCGAGGCCTGGTACTCGCCGTCGGCCGCGATGATCTTGGCGCGCCGCTCGCGCTCGGCCTCGGCCTGGCGGGCGATGGCCCGCTGCATGTTCACGGGCAGCTCGACGTCCTTCACCTCGACGACCGAGACCTTCACGCCCCAGGGGTGGGTCTGCTCGTCGATGATCGTCTGCAGCCGCTCGTTGATCTGGTCGCGCTCGGACAGGAGCTGGTCGAGGTCGACCTGGCCCAGGACGCTGCGCAGGGTCGTCTGGGCGATCTGCGAGGTCGCGACCAGGTAGTTCTCGACCTGGACGATGGCCTTCGAGGCGTCGACGACGCGGAAGTAGGCCACCGCGTTCACCTTGACGGTGACGTTGTCGCGGGTGATGACCTCCTGCGGGGGCACGTTCAGCGTGACGGTCCGCAGGTCGACCTTCACGGCCTTGTCGACGAAGGGGATCAGGATGAAGAGGCCCGGCCCCTTGATGCCGATCAGGCGCCCGAGCCGGAAGACGACTCCCCGCTCGTACTCCCGGGCGACCTTCACGGCCGAGAAGAGGAAGATCAGCCCGATGACGAGCAGGATGATCACGACGATTGCGGCGGCCATGTGGCTCACCTCTCTCTGGGTTCGACGGTCAACGTGAGGTCGTCCCTGTGAACTGTAACGACGCGGACCTCCCCGCCCGCGGGGATCTCGACACCGGCGAGGGGGCGGGCGGACCAGATCTCGCCGTTCACGAGCACCGAGCCGCCCCCCGGCCCGATTGTGCCGCGCGCGCGCCCGACTTCGCCCACGAGCTCGGCGCCTCCGGTGGAGGACGGCTGCCGGCGGGCGCGGAGGACCAGGTGGGCGGCGACCGCGAAGGCGCCCCCGACCACGGCCGCGGTGGCCACGACGACGCCGGTCGAGGGCTCCAGGGCGGGGTCGTCCGAGTCGAAGAGGAAGGCGCCGCCGAGCGCCAGGGCGACGATGCCCCCGATGGCGAGCACCCCGAAGCCGGCGACCTGGGTCTCGGCGATGAACAGGGCGACGGCGAGCACCAGCAGGGCGATGCCGGTCCACTGGAAGGGGAGCACCGTGAGCCCGGCCAGGGCGAGCAGCAGGCTGATGGCGCCGACGACCGCGGGGACGATTGCCCCGGGGTGGAAGATCTCGAAGCCGACGCCCGCGAGGCCGACCAGCAGCAGGAAGAAGACCAGGTTCGGGTCGGTCAGCACCCGCAGCACCGCCAGGTACCAGGGGAGGGTCTCGGTCTCGATCGGGGCGCCGGCCGTCGCGATCGGCCCGTTCCGGCCGGGGCGGCCGTCGAGCCACGCGACGAAGGCGTCCACGCTGGGCTGGATCGTCTCGGCCACGTTCTGGTCGACGGCCTGCTCGGCCGTCAGGTTGAGGGCGTCGGTGACCATCGCCCGGTACGACTCGGCGTTGCGCCCCGTCTCATCGGCGAGCGCGGCGATGAACGCCGCCGCGTCGTTGCGCACCTTGGCGTCGAGGTCCTCGCCCCCGCTGCCGATGGGCGTGGCCGACCCGATGTTGGTCCCGGGCGCCATGCCGAGCTGGTCGGACGCGGCCGCGATGAAGGCCCCCGCCGACCCCGCGCGCGCGCCCGAGGGGCCGATCCACACGGTCACGGGGACCGTGGACGCCTGCATGTCGGCGACGATGTCGCGCATCGACGACACGAGCCCGCCCGGCGTGTCGAGCTGGATCACGACCGCGGCCGCCCCCGCGTCCTCGGCGGCGCCGATGCGGCGGTCCACGAACACCGCGGCCACCTGGTCGATGGAGCCGTCCAGGTCGATGACCTGCACCGGGGCGGGCTCGGCCGCCTGGGCCCCGGCCGGCACGGCGACCGGGAGCGCGACCGCGGCGAGGGCGATCGCGAGGCCGCACAACACGACGCGCAGGGTGGGTGTCACCGTCCTCCCGACGATAGCGGACCGCCCCGGCGGCGCCGTGCGGCGATGGGCTACGATCCGGCCGGTCGTGCCCGATCGTCTTCCGGACCCGAGGAATCTCCTCCCGCACCGGCCGCCCTTCCTCTTCGTGGATGAGGTCCTCGCGCTCGAGCCGGGCCAGTTCGCGCGGGCGCGCTGGCACGTCGATCCCGAGGCCCCCCTCTTCGCCGGGCACTTCCCGGGGAACCCGATCCTCCCCGGCGTGATCATCGTCGAGGCCCTCGCCCAGACCGGTGCGCTGGCGACGCTCGCCGAGCCGGGCGCGGAGGGCAAGCTCGCGCTCTTCGGCGGCATCGAGCGGGCGCGCTTCCGGCGCGTGGTGCGGCCGGGCGACGACCTCGTGCTCGAGACGCGCATCACGCGCCGGCGGGGCCTCCTCGGGGAGGGCGAGGGCACGGCGACGGTCGGCGACGAGCTCGCCTGCGCGGCGACCCTCAAGTTCGCCCTGGTCAACGCCGCGGCGGCGGGGGCGCCGGCGTGATCTCGGCCCGCAACGGCCACGCGGGCCGCGCGCGCCTGGCCGCCCTCGGCGCCTACGCGCCCGAGAGGGTGGTCACCAACGAGGAGATCGCCGGCCGCGTCGACACCAGCGACGAGTGGATCGTGAGCCGCACGGGCATCCGCGAGCGCCGCTTCGCCGCGCCCGACCAGGCCGCCAGCGACCTCGCGTTCGCGGCTTCCGAGCGCATCCTGGAGGCGGCCGGGGTCGAGGGCTCGGAGCTCGACATGGTGATCGTCCCGACCGCGACGCCCGACCACCTCTTCCCCTCCACCGCGGCCCTCGTCGCCGACCGGCTCGGCGCGCGCAACGCCGCCGCCTACGACCTCTCGGCCGCCTGCTCGGGCTTCATCTACGGCCTGGCCCAGGCCACCGGCCTGATCGAGGCCGGCATCTGCCGCCGGGTGCTGGTCGTGGGCGCCGAGGTCCTGTCGCGCGTCACCGACCACGACGACCGGGCGACCTGCATCCTGTTCGCCGACGGCGCGGGCGGAGCGCTCGTCACCCTCGGCGACCCCGCGGAGACCACCGGCTTCCTCGCCTTCGACCTCGGCGCCGACGGCTCGGGCGGCGACCAGCTCGTGATCCCGGCGGGCGGCAGCCGCCTGCCGGTGTCGAGCGGGCCCGCCCCCGGCGACGGCTGCATCAAGATGGACGGCCCGGAGGTCTTCCGCTTCGCCACCCGCGTGCTGGTCGAGTCGGCCGAGCGCCTGCTCGAGGCCCTCGAGATGTCGATCGACGAGATCGACCTGGTGGTCGCGCACCAGGCCAACAGCCGCATCATCGACCACGCCGCCGGTCGCCTCGGGATCCCGCCGGAGCGCCTCTTCAACAACCTCGAGCGCTACGGCAACACGTCGGCGGCATCGATCCCGCTGGCGCTGGCCGAGGCGCGCGACGAGGGCCGGCTCTCGCCGGGGGCGATGCTGCTGCTGGTGGGCTTCGGCGGCGGGCTCACATGGGCGTCCACCATCTGCCGCTACGAGCCGCTGGTCACGGCGTGATCGCCGCCATCTTCCCGGGGCAGGGGGCCCAGGCCGTCGGCATGGGCAAGGCCCTGAGCGAGCGCTTCGCGACCGCGCGTCACGCCTTCGAGGAGGCCGACGACGCGCTCGGGTACCCGCTGTCGCAGGTGTGCTTCGAGGGCCCGGCCGAGCGCCTCACCCAGACCGACGTCTGCCAGCCGGCCCTCGTCGCGACGTCGATCGCCGCCTGGCGGGTGGCGTCCGAGGCCGGCCTGCGCCCCGGCCTGGTCCTGGGCCACTCCCTGGGCGAGTACTCGGCCCTCGTCGCCGCGGGGGCGATGGGCTACGCGGAGGCGCTGCGGATCGTCGCCGAGCGCGGCGCCGCGATGCGCGCCGCCGGGCGGGCCGCGCCGGGGGCGATGGCGGCGCTGCTGGGGCTCTCCGACGACGACGCCCGGGCGCTGGCCGACGAGGCGGGCGAGGTCTGGCCGGCGAACTTCAACTGCCCCGGCCAGGTGGTGGTCTCCGGCACGGTCGACGGCGTCGAGCGGCTGATGGCGCTGGTGTCCGAGCGCGGGGGCAGGGCGACCCGCCTGCAGGTCGACGGCGCGTTCCACTCCCCCCTGATGGAGCCCGCCGCCCAGAGGCTGCGACCGGCGCTCGACTCCTGGGACCCGGGCCCGCCCGACCCCCCCTTCATGTCCACCACCACCTGCGCGCTCGAGCCGCCGGAGCGGATGCGCGAGGTGCTGCTCGCCCAGCTCACCGCGCCCGTGCGCTTCGGCGACGCGGTCGCGGCCGCCCTCGATGCCGGCGTCGACCGGTTCGTGGAGGTCGGCCACGGGCGGGTGCTGTCGGGCCTCGTCAAGCGCGTCCGCCGCGACGCGGCCGTGGCGCAGGTGGGAGAGCCGGACGACGTGGAGGCGCTCGCCGCCTGATGCCCGTCGCGCTCGTCACCGGCGCAAGCCGCGGGATCGGCGCCGCCTGCGCCCGGGCGCTGGCCGCCGACGGCTTCGACGTGGGCGTCGGCTACGCCTCCGACGCCGAGGGCGCCGCGGCGACGGTCGCGGCCGTCGAGGCCGCGGGCCGGCGCGCCGTCGCCCACGCGGCCGACGTGTCCGACGAGGCCCAGGCCGGCGGCCTGGTGGAGGCCGTCGAGGAGGCGCTCGGGCCCCTCGACGCCCTCGTGCTGAACGCCGGCATCACCCGCGACGGCCTGGCGGTGCGCATGAGCGCCGACGACTGGGGCGCGGTGCTGGACACCAACCTCTCCGGCGCCTTCTACACCGCCCGCCCGGCGCTGCGCGGGATGCTGCGCCGCCGGTCCGGGAGCATCGTGGCGGTGTCGTCGGTGGTCGGGCTCATCGGCAACGCCGGCCAGGCCAACTACGCGGCGGCCAAGGCCGGCCTGATCGGGCTCACCCGCGCGCTGGCGCGCGAGGCCGGGGGGCGCGGCGTGCGGGTCAACGCGGTCGCCCCGGGCTACATCGCCACGGACATGACCGACGTCCTCACCGACGAGCAGCGCGCGGCCATCCTGGCGAGCACGCCGCTGGGGCGGCTCGGCGAGCCGGCCGACGTCGCGGGCGCCGTCGCGTTCCTCTGCTCCCCCGAGGCCGCCTTCGTCACCGGCGCCGTGCTGTCGGTGGACGGCGGGCTGGCGATGGCGTGAGCGGCCTGCGGAACGCCGACGGCCGGCCGCGGGTCGTCGTGACCGGCCTCGGCCTGGTCACGTCGCTCGGCATCGGGCGCGAGGAGAACTGGACGGCCGCGATCGCGGGCCGCAGCGGCGCCGCGCCCATCGCGCGCTACGAGCCGGTCGACACCGTCACCGCGATCGCGTGCGAGGTCAAGGGGTTCGAGCCCACCGACTTCATCGAGCGCCGGTCGGCGCGCCGGATGGACCTCTTCGCCCAGCTCGCGGTCGCGGCCGGCCGGCTGGCGCTGGAGGATGCGTCGCTGGAGATCTCCGGGGCGACGGGCCCGCGGGTCGGCGCCGCCATCGGGAGCGGGATCGGCGGGCTCGCCAGCTTCGTCTCGCAGACGCTGGTCGTCGACCGGCGGGGCCCCGACCGCGCCTCGCCCCTGTTCATCCCCTGGGTCATCGCCAACATGGCGGCGGCCAACGTGTCCATGGAGCTGGGCCTGAAGGGCCCCCTGACGTGCCCCTCGACCGCCTGCGCCTCGGGCAACCACGCCCTCGGCGAGGCGACCGAGCACATCCGCAGCGGCCGCGCCGACGCGATGCTGGCCGGTGGGGCCGAGGCGACCGTCACGCGCACCGGCGTCGCCGCCTTCAACGCGATGCGGGCGCTCTCGACGCGCAACGACGCGCCCGCGGCCGCCAGCCGGCCCTTCGACCGGGCCCGCGACGGGTTCGTGATGGGCGAGGCCGGCGCCGTGCTGGTGCTCGAGAGCCTGGAGCACGCCGTCGGGCGGGGGGCCGAGCCGATCTGCGAGGTCCTGGGCTACGGGCTCACCGGCGACGCCCACCACCTCACCGAGCCGGACCCGACCGGCGAGGCGCCGGCTGCCGCAGTGACCATGGCGCTGGCCGACGCGGGCGTCGAGCCCGCGGCGGTCGACTACGTCAACGCCCACGCCACCTCCACCCCCGTCGGCGATCGCAGCGAGGTGCGGGCGCTGCGGCTCGCCCTGGGCGACGAGGTCGCCGCGCGCACGATGGTCTCGTCCACGAAGTCGATGCACGGCCACTGCCTGGGCGCCGCGGGGGGCGTCGAGGCGGCCCTCACGGCACTGGCGATCCGCGAGGGCATGGTCCCGCCGACGATCAACCTGGACGACCTCGACCCGGACTGCGAGGGGGTCGATCACGTCGCGAACGCCGCGCGCGAGGCCGAGGTCAGGGTGGCCGTCTCCAGCGCCTTCGGCTTCGGCGGCCACAACGCCATCCTCGTGATGGGAACGCCCCCGGAGGACGGGTGACGGGCAGCTCGGGGCGTGTGCCGGCTCCACGCGGCCGCCTTCCGGGGTGGCGGGCGGCGTACAACCGCGCCAGCACCCGCCTCTACGGGCCGAAGCACGGCCTGGAGGGCCTCAGCTGGATCGACGGCGAGCGGGTGGCGATCGGCAGCATCCCGGTCGGCGACGCCGTGGAGCGCCTCCCCGAGCTCGGCGTGACGCACGTGGTCAACTGCCGTGCACAGCTCCAGACGCAGATCTCCCAGGACCTCTGGGCGGAGCGCGAGGTCTTCGGGAACGACCACGTCATGTCCGCGCCGATGTGGGACCACGGGCGCCGCCAGCCGTCGCGCCTGTGGGCGCCCGCCGCGCGCTTCGCGGCCCACGCCCTCGACGAGAACCCCGACGCCGGCGTCCTCATCCACTGCCAGCAGGGGCAACGCCGATCCGCGATGGTCACGTACGCCGTGCTGCGGCTCCGCGGCCACGACCCCGCGGAGGCGGCCCGCCTCGTCCTGGAGTCGCGCCCGACCGCCCGGCTGGTGCCGGCCTACCGGGCCAGCGTCGAGGACTGGCTCGCCTCGCTGGACCGGCCCCTGATAATCCGCCGGTGGCGATCTGGGGACAGCGGTGACCAAGCGCCAGATCACGGTCTCGGTTGACAAGCTGCGGCGGAAGCGGCCCTCTGAGGAGGACCCGGCCCGGAAGCTGCCCGCCGACGAGCGCTCGTGCCCGCGCTGCCAGAGCCACTACCGGGCCGAGGAGATGCGCCGCAACATGCGCGTCTGCGCCACCTGCGGCCACCACTTCGCGGTCTCGGCGCGCGAGCGGGTCAACCAGCTCGCCGAGGGCGGGCCCTGGGTCGAGCTCTGGCCCGAGCTGCGCGCCAGCGACCCGCTCCAGTTCGTCAACCTGCAGCCCTACCCCGACCGCGTCGAGAAGGCCGAGCTCGGCGGGAGCGCCGAGGCGCTGGTGTGCGGCGAGCTCGAGGTGCGCGGGCACCGCTGCGTCGTCGCGGTCATGGACTTCTCGTTCCTGGGCGGGAGCATGGGCGCGGTGGTGGGCGAGAAGCTCGCCCGCGCCTGCGAGCGCTGCGTCGACAAGGGCCTGCCGCTGGTGGTCGTCACCGCGTCGGGCGGCGCGCGGATGCAGGAGGGGGTCCTGGCCCTGATGCAGATGGCCAAGACGGTCGTCGCCTTCGAGGCGATGCACGACGCGGAGCTGCCGACCGTGGTGGTCCTGGCCCACCCGACGACCGGCGGCGTCTGGGCGTCGTTCGCCTCGCTCGGCGACGTCACCTACGCCGAGCCGGGCGCCCTGATCGCCTTCTCCGGGCCGCGCGTCATCGAGCAGACCACGCGCGAGACGCTCCCGGACGACTTCGGCCGCGCCGAGACCCAGCTCGCCAAGGGGCAGATCGACGCGGTGATCGACCGGCGCGACCTGACCGGCCGCATCGCGAGGGTCCTGGCCATCCTGGACCGCCCGACGGGCCTCGATCCGCCCCCGGCCGTCACGTGGGCCACCGCCCGCGCCGAGAAGGCGGCCGAGGTGGCCAAGCACCTGCCCGACCTGTCGCGGCGCCTGGTCGCCCGCGCCAAGGCGCGCCCGCCGGGCGCGGACGAGGACGAGGCGTGAGCGTCGCCGCCCGCCGCGGGGGCCGCTTCGTGCGGCGCCTCGCCCACCGGCTCACGGGCCAGCCCGAGACCAGCGCGGCGATCTGGGAGACGATCCAGCTCGCCCGCCACCAGGACCGCCCGTACCCGCTCGACTACATCGCGCGGCTCTGGCCGGAGTTCGAGGAGCTGCACGGCGACCGCCTCTACGGCGACGACCCGGCCATCGTCGCGGGCATCGGCCGCGGCATCGGCGGCCCGGTCGCGGTGATCGGGCACCAGAAGGGGCGCGACACGGCCGAGCGCACCTACCGCAACTTCGGCATGCCCGGGCCCGAGGGCTACCGCAAGGCGATGCGCGTGATGGCCCTCGCCGACAAGCTCGACCTGCCGGTCATCACCCTGATCGACACCCCGGGCGCGTTCCCGGGCAGCGGCGCCGAGGAGCGCGGCCAGGGCGGGGCGATCGCCCGGAGCATGCAGACGATGCTGCGCCTGCGGGTGCCGGCCGTCGCCGTGGTGATCGGGGAGGGCTCATCGGGGGGCGCGCTCGCCCTGGGCGTCGCCGACCGGGTGATCATGCTCGAGAACTCGACCTACTCGGTGATCTCGCCCGAGGGCGGCTCGGCGATCCTCTGGCGCGACGCCGCCAAGGCCCGCGAGGCCGCCACGGCCTTCCAGCCCACCGCGTCCAACTGCTACCGCTGGGGGATCGCCGACGCGGTGGTGCCCGAGCCGGCCGGCGGCGCCCACCGCGACCACGACGAGGCCGCCCGCCTGCTGGGCGGGTACCTCACCCGGGCCCTGCGCGACCTGCGCGCCCAGTCGCCCGGCGAGCGCCGGCGGCTGCGCCGCGACCGCTACCGGCGCATCGGCGCCTACCGCGAGGTGGCCGCCGGCGACCCGACCGCCATGGCCGCGGGCCGCCTCGACGCGACGACCAACGGGGCGCCCCCGGCCTCGGCCTAGCTCCCGGCGGCCTCGGCGAAGGCGGCCACCAGCTCGCGCTCGAAGGCCGGGATGTCGGCCACGACCCGGCCCCAGACGATCTGGCCGTCGCGGAAGGCGGGCTCGTCGACCCACTCCGCGCCGGCGAGCACGAGGTCGTCCTTGATGCCCAGCGACCCGGTCGCCCGCGCGCCGACGATGCCGGCAGAGATCGCGACGCTGCCGCCGTGGCAGATGATGCCGACGGGCAGGCCGCGGCCGTGGACCGTGCGCACCAGGTCGAGGATGGCGGGGTCGCGGCGCATCTTGTCCGGCGCGTGGCCCCCGGGGATGACGAGGCCGTCGACCCCGTCGGCGTCGAACCCCTCTGCGGTCACGTCGGCCCGCACCGTCAGGCCGTTCTTGCCGGCGTGCGACTCGGTGTCGGATCCCACCGACACCACCGTCGCGCCCTCCTCGCGGAGGCGCATCACCGTGACCCAGTACTCGAGGTCCTCGACGCCCTCGGCGACGAGCACCGCGTAGGTGCGTCCGGAGAGGCTCATGCGCTCAGACTAGCCTGGACGCGGCTCGACCGCCTTCAGCACGGGACCGCGCGAGACCCGCACCTGCAGGTGGCGGCCCAGCGGCTCGCCGTCGGCCTGGACGGGCGCGGGCACATCGCTCTCCACCACGAGCTCGCGCGCGATCGTGCCGCCCGCCAGGGCGCCGGAGCCGATCGGCAGGTCGCGGCCGCGCGCCGCCCGCAGGCCGAGGCGGCCCAGCTCGGCCGGGTGGATGCGCGTCAGCCCCAGCCAGGCCAGGCGCCCGTCGAAGGCCGCCCCGGGCACGATGTCCAGGGGCCGCCGGCCGAGGTAGGTGTAGGGGGTCCCGCACGCGGCGAGCACCGCGCGCGCGAGCACCGGCTCGGCGTCGTCGGCGCGGGCGCGCAGGTGCGGGGCCCGGGAGGAGCGCCCGGCGGCGATGGCCGCGCCGAGGACGAACCCGGCCTGGCGCAGGCGCCGCTTGGTGCGCGGCCGCGCCTCGATCCACTCCACGGTCGCGGCGTCGAGCCCGATGCCGGCGTTGACGGCGAAGACGCGCTCGGAGCCGTCCTCCCCTCCCATCCGCAGCAGCCCGAGGCCGGCGTCGCGCACCCGTCCGGCGGCCAGGGCGTCGGCGAGCACGGGCAGCGCATGGCGGGTCGAGTTCGCCCAGCCCAGCGCCCGCGAGAACACGTTCGCATTCCCGCCCGGGAGCGGCGCCATGGCGACCGGGCCGCCCGCCAGCGCCCCGGCGACGTCTCCCGCGATCCCGTCTCCGCCGAGCGTGACCACCACGGCCGCCCCCTGGTCGGCGGCCTCCCGGGCGAGGCGGCCGGCGTCGCCGTGGCCGGAGGTCACCAGCGACCACTCGAGGCCGAGCGGGGCCAGCGCGCGGACCACCTCGGATCGCACGACCGTGCTCGACCTCGTCGCGGCCGGGTTCACGATCAGCGCCACGGGTCGAAGCGGGGTCACAGGCCGGCCAGGGTCAGCTCGAGCCGCGCCAGGAAGGCGGCCGCGAGGAGGTTGATGGTGCCGTCGGCGTCGGCCATCGCCATGTGCCGCGCCCCCGGCACCAGGATCATCTGGGCCATCGGCAGCTCGCGCGCGAGCTCCTCCGACAGCCACGGCGGCGTGAGGCCGTCGTCGCCCCCGGCGATCACGAGGGCCGGGGCGCGGACCGCGGCCAGCCGGCCGCGCAGGTCGGCCGCCGCGCAGGCCGCGTAGTCGGCGGCGAGCACCTCGTCGCCGCAGTCGTTCAGCGCCGCGCGCACCTCGCGCGCGATCGGCCGATCCGGGTCGGCGAGGAAGCCGTCCATCAGCCGCCCCCGCTCGCCCGACGGGTCGGCCCGCACGCGCTCCATCACGGCCTCGGGCACCGGCAGGCGGGCTCCGGAGGCGATCAGGACGAGGCCGTCGACCAGGGCCGGCTGGCTCCGGGCGAGCTCGAGCGCGACGGCGCCGCCCAGCGAGTGGCCGACGAGCGCGCGGGGCCCCTCCAGCGACTCGACGGCCGGCGCCAGGGCGCCGGCGAGGTCCTCCAGCCGGTCGAGCGCGGCGCCGTGGGGGTGCCCGGGCAGGTCGACCGCCACGGCGCCGCCCAGGCGCGCCGTCTGGAGGCCCCAGACGCGGTGGTCGCCGCCGGAGCCGTGGATGAGGATGGGCCGCGGAGCGCCTATCGGGCCGCCTCGAGCGCCATGCGCACGGCGGCCTCCGGGCTGGCCGCGGTCGGACAGGCCGACGCCCCGGGCGCTGCGCCGGGCTCGGCGATGCTCCACGACTCCAGCAGCACGACGGGGCGGCCCAGCTTGCGCGCCAGCCCGATCTCGGCGAGCGTCCCCCAGCCGCCCCCGACGGCGATCACCGCGTCGGCCGACGCGACGACGGCCAGGTCGCGGGCCTCGCCCACGCCGCTGCAGACGACGACGTCGGCCTCGTGCGCGGCCGCGCGGTCCGTGCCCGGCAGGATCGCGGTCACGGAGCCGCCGGCGGCCCGCGCGCCGCCGCCGGCCGCGGCCATCACCCCGCCGAGCCCACCGGTCACCACCGTCGCGCCGGCCTGGGCGAGCAGCCGCCCCACGGCCCGCGCGGCGTCGGCGGCCGCGCCCTCATCGGGCGCGCCCTGGCCGATGACGGCGATGGCGCGACGGGGCATCGGCCGATCCTAGCGGGGCCCGGAGGGGAGCTCTGGTACCCTCCGGCCCGGTGGAGAAGCTGTTCATCGCCTGCGATTTCGACGGCACGATCACCCGCAACGACACGCTCCACCTGATCGTCGCGCGCTACGGCGAGCCGGGGCTGTGGGAGGCGATCGAGCCGCGCCTGCGCGCCGGCGAGCTGACGCTCGAGCAGGCGATGCAGGAGGAGTTCGCCGGCGTCCGCGCGACGCCCGAGCAGGTCCGCGAGCTGGTGCTGCGCGAGGCCGGGCTGCGGGCCGGCTTCTCCGAGTTCGTCGCCTGGGCCCGCGACCGCGGCCACCGGCTGGTCGTCCTGTCCTCGGGCTTCCGCTCCGTGATCGACGCGGTGCTCGAGCGCTGGGGCCTGGGGCACCTGGAGGTGGCCAGCCACGAGGCCGAGTTCACGCCCCGGGGCACCCGGCTCGTGTGGGCCGACCGTGGCGAGCGCTGCGCCGTCTGCGGGCGGCGCTGCAAGCGCCACGACGTCCGGGTCCGGCACGACGGCGAGACCCTCGTGCTGGTCGGCGACGGGGTGTCCGACCGCTGCGTCGCGCGGATGGCCGAGGTCGTGTTCGCGCGCGCCCACCTCTCCCGCGACCTGACCGTCAACGGCGTGCCGTTCGTCCCCTTCGAGGACTTCCACGAGGTGCGCGAGGCGCTCGAGGCCCGCACGACCCTGGCGGCATGAGCGCCGGCGAGCGGTCGTCGTCGTGGCGGGAGGTCCCCGCGGCATCCGCCTGGGTGGAGATGGAGGAGCGCGTCCTCGCCCTCTGGCGCGAGCGCGACGTGTTCCGGCGCAGCCTCGAGGAGCGGAGGGGCGCGCCGCCCTACGTCTTCTACGAGGGCCCGCCGACCGCGAACGGACCCCCCGGCGCCCACCACGTGCTGGCGCGCGTCTTCAAGGACATCTACCCGCGGTTCCAGACCATGCGCGGCCGCTTCGTCGACCGCCGCGGGGGGTGGGACTGCCACGGCCTGCCGGTGGAGATCGAGGTCGAGAAGCGCCTGGGCATCTCGGGCAAGCCGCAGATCGAGGCCTACGGGATCGCGGAGTTCAACGCCCTCTGCCGCGAGTCGGTGGTGGCCTACGTCAACGAGTGGGAGCGCCTGACCGAGCGGATCGGCTTCTGGATCGACAACGAGCGGGCCTACCGCACGATGGACGCGGACTACATCGAGAGCGTCTGGTGGAGCCTCGCCGAGCTGTTCCGGCGCGGCCTCCTCTACCAGAGCGACAAGGTCGTGCCCTACTGCCCGCGCTGCGGCACCGCCCTGTCGAGCCACGAGGTCGCCCTCGGCTACGAGGAGGTCGAGGACCCCTCGGTCTACGTCCGCTTCCCGCTCCGCGACGAGCCCGGCACGTCGCTGCTGGTCTGGACCACCACCCCGTGGACTCTTCCGGCCAACCAGGCGGCGGCGGTCAACCCCGACGTCGCCTACGCCGCGGTGGAGGGCGAGGGGGGGACGCTGATCCTGGCCGAGGGCCTGGTCGAGCGCGTCCTCGGCGAGGGCGCCCGCGTCGCCCGCCGGGTGCCCGCGCAGGAGCTGGTGGGGCGCCGCTACGTCCCCCCGTTCCCGTACGTCGACGGGCCGCACGCGATCGTGGCCGCCGACTTCGTGACCACGGAGGACGGCACCGGGATCGTCCACATCGCCCCGGCCTTCGGCGAGGACGACATGGAGGTCGCGCGCCGGCACGGCTTCCCCGCGCCGAACCCGGTCGGTCCCGACGGGCGCTACACCGAGGCGGTCGGCCCGTGGGCGGGGCGGGCGGTCAAGGAGGCCGACCCCGGCCTCGTCGCCGACCTCGACGAGCGCGGGCTCCTGCTGCGGGCCGAGACCCACCGCCACCAGTACCCCCACTGCTGGCGCTGCGGCACGCCGCTGCTCTACTACGCCAAGCCGTCCTGGTACGTCCGCACGACGGCGGTCGTCGACCGGATGCTGGAGCTCAACCGCGGCATCGGCTGGCACCCCGAGCGCGTGCGCGACGGGCGCTTCGGGAAGTGGCTGGAGGGCAACGTCAACTGGGCGATCTCCCGCGACCGCTACTGGGGGACCCCGCTGCCGCTCTGGCGGTGCGCCGACTGCGACCGCGTGGAGGCCATCGCCTCCTACGCCGAGCTGCGCGCGCGCGCGGCCCAGGAGCTGCCGGAGCGCTTCGACCCGCACCGCCCCTACGTGGACGAGATCGTCCTGACGTGCGCCTGTGGCGGCGCGATGGCGCGGGAGCCCGAGGTCATCGACGTCTGGTACGACAGCGGCGCGATGCCGTTCGCCCAGGAGCACCACCCCACCGCGACGGGAGGTGACCTCGCGGGGCGGTTCCCGGCGGACTTCATCTGCGAGGCCCTCGACCAGACGCGCGGGTGGTTCTACTCCCTGCTGGCCGAGAGCACCCTGCTCTTCGACGAGGCCGCCTATCGCAACGTCGTCTGCCTCGGGCTGATCCTCGACGCCGAGGGCCAGAAGATGAGCAAGAGCAAGGGCAACGTGATCGAGCCCTGGACGGTGCTCGACCGCCAGGGCGCCGACGCCTTCCGCTGGTACCTGCTCACCGCGCAGAGCCCGTGGGACTCGTTCCGCTTCAGCCTGGAGGCGGTCGACGAGGCCATGCGCCGCTTCCTGCTGACGCTCTGGAACACCTTCTCCTTCCTCGTCACCTACGCCGCCCTGCCCGACGGCTGGTCGCCCGCCGACGGCGCGGCCGCGGCCGCGCGGCGGCCGGTCGACCGCTGGGTCCTGTCCCGGCTCGACGGCGTGGTGGAGGAGGTCACCGAGCGCCTCGAGGGCTACGACGCCACCGGCGCCGGGCGGGCGCTCGAGGGCTTCCTCGACGACCTCTCGAACTGGTACGTGCGCACGTCGCGGCGGCGCTTCTGGGGCGGCCGGGCGGGGGGCGACGGGGTCGCCGGCGGCGACGCCCGCCAGGACGCCGTCGCGGCCTTCGCGACCCTGCACGAGTGCCTGGCGACGATGACCCTGCTGGTGGCGCCCTTCTGCCCGTTCGTGGCCGAGGAGATGTACGGGACCCTGGTCGCGGGCCACGACCCCGCCGCCCCCGAGAGCGTGCACCTGGCCGACTGGCCGGCGCCGCGGGGGCGCCGCGACCCCGGGCTCGAGGACGCCATGGCGGCGGCCCGCGAGGCGGTGGCCGTGGGCCGGGGCGCGCGCGCCGAGGCCCGCCTCAAGGTGCGCCAGCCGCTGGCCGAGGCGGTGGTGGCGGCGCCGGCCGCGCTGGCCCGCTCGATCGAGGGGCTGGTCAACCTCGTGGCCGAGGAGCTCAACGTGCGCCGGGTGCGCTTCGTCACGGACCCCGCGGAGCTGGTCGAGGTGACCGTGAAGCCCAACTACCGCCGGCTCGGCCCGCGCTTCGGCAAGCGGATGCCGGCCGTCGCCGCGGCCGTCGCCGCGCTGCCGGCCGCCGAGTCGGCGCGCGCCATCGACGCCGGCGACGGCGTCGAGATCGCCCTCAACGGCGACCGGGAGCGGCTGGGTCCCGAGGACCTGCTGCTGGAGGCCCGGCCGAGCGAGGGCTACGCCGTGGGCCAGGACGCCGCCCTGGCCGTGGGCCTCGCCACCGAGATCACCCCCGACCTGCGCCGCGAGGCGCTGGCGCGTGAGGTCGTCCACGCCGTCCAGGGGGCCCGCCGCGCGGCGGGCCTGAGGGTCGAGGAGCGGATCCACCTGCACCTCGACGGCTCAGGCGCGCTCCGCGAGGCGATCGAGGAGCACCGCGACGCGATCGCCGGCGAGACCCTCGCGACGCGCCTCACGGTCGGCCACGGCGCCCCCTTCGCGGGGCTGCGCCACGAGGAGCACGTGATCGACGGCGAGCCGCTCGCCCTGCGCCTGGAGCGGGCCGCGGCCTAGCTAGGCCCCGCCGCCTCCCCAGGTGGCGGCGCGCGAGCCGGCCACCACGTCGGCGTCGGCGCGCAGGCGGCTCCACACGCGCTCGGCGTCGAGCCCGAGCCGGTCGATCAGCTCCGGCAGCTTCAGGACGAGGCGCGGGTCCTCCAGGCGCAGGCCCACGACCTTGCCGTCGCCGCGGACGAGCATGACGCCCTCCTCCACGTCCTCTTTCTCCATGTCGGCGAAGGGCTGGACGAGGCCCAGCGTGAAGTAGATGGGGGGCATGGGCTCCTCAGTCGTCTCGGGCGTCGAGGTGGACGGCGACGGCCCGCTCGAGGCGGGCCGGCCGGACGGCGCCGGCGAGGCGCTCCACCGGCTGGCCGTCGCGGAACAGGATCAGGGTGGGGAGGGAGAGGACGTCGTAGCGCGCGGCGGCGCGCGGCTCGTCGTCGACGTTCAGCCGCGCCACGGTCAGGCGCCCGGCGTAGCGGGCCGCCAGCGTGTGCAGCGCCGGCTCGACGACCCGGCACGGGACGCACCAGGGCGCCCAGAAGTCGACCAGCACAGGCTGGTCGCCGCCGAGCACCGTCGCGTCCCAGTCGGCGTCGGTGACCGCGACCGGCGCCGGCGTCACGGACGGATCGAGACCTTCATCCCGATCGTCACCATCTCGTAGAACGCCTCGACGTCGGGGATGTGCATCCGCATGCAGCCGTGGCTGGCGGCGGTGCCGACCGAGTAGTCGGCGTAGGTGCCGTGGAAGCCGATCGCCGGCGCGGAGGTGCCGATCCAGCGGGTGCCCAGCGGGTTGCCCGGGCCGGGCGGGATGGACGACAGCTCGGCGGCCCACGGCGAGTCCGGCGGGGTCCAGGTGGGGTCAACCTGCTTGTCGTTGATCTCGTACTCGCCCGTCGGGGTCGGGTAGGCCGGCTGCCCCCTGGCGATCGGGTACGAGGCCGCGACCTTCCCGTTCCGGATCAGGCGCACCCGGAACTGCGACAGGTTGACCACGATGCGGCCGACCATGCGCTGCAGCATCCGCTGGTCGACGATGCCCGTCTTCGCCAGCTTGTAGCGCTTCTGGTAGCGCGCGATCGCCTTCTCGGTCTTCTTGTCAACGACGCCCGAGAGCTTGCCCTTCTTGGGGTAGACCCCGGCCTCGCGCAGGCGCCTCTGCAGGGTCACGACGTCCTCGCCGCGCGCCTTGGGGCCGATCTCGGCCGCCCCGAAGTCCTCGGTGCTGTCGACGTTGACGACCCGCACCGAGCGCGCGACGTTGCCGGCCCTGTCCTTCGCGGTCACGCGGATGGTGTTGCGGCCCTGCGCCAGCGTGCCGACGGCCATGGCGAAGCGCTTGCCGTCGAGCTCGAGCGTGGGCGGCTCGCCCCCCGCCGCCACGGAGTACACGTCCTCGGCGTCGTCGGCCGAGGCGGCGTCCGCGCCCCGCTCGGTCGCCACCTTCGCGCCGTTGACCGAGGCGGTGAACGTGACGGCGCGCGGGTTGTCCGCGGTGATGGCGCCGTAGACCAGCGGCTCGTCCGTCTCGGTGAGCTGGTCGCCCTTGGCGGGGGCGCTCACCGTCATGCGCGGGGCGGTCGTGTCGACCGTGACGGCGCGGGCCGTGGCGGTGGAGTTGCCGGCGTCGTCGCGGGCGGTCACCGTGGTGGCGACGTCGCCCTCGGGCAGGCGCGCGATCGCCGCCCAGGCACCGTTCGCACCCGCCTCGGCCGTGGCCTCGCCGCCCTCGAACGCGACGGTGACCGCCGAGCCGGCCTCGGCCTTCCCCGTGAACTTGACCGCCTTGCGGGCGCGCAGCGCGTGGGGCTTCGGCGCCGCCACCGCCAGCCGCGGCGCGACGGTGTCGACGTCGAAGCTCCAGCTCCGGCGGACCGTGCGCGCGAAGACGTTGCCGCTCGAGAAGCTCACGTCAACCTCGTGGGCCCCGTCGGCGAGCTTCGCGACCGGCGTCACCCTCAGCTCGTCCCCGGACCCGCGCACGCGCCCGGTCACGTCGCGGCCGTCGAGGGTCACGCGCAGGTCGCCGAGGCGCTGGCCGTCCTCGACCGAGAACGAGATGGGCGGCCGGGCCTCCGCCACGGCGCTGCCCGGCGCCGGGCTGGGCGCGTCAACCGTGGGCCGCTGGAGCAGCTGGACCACGGCGAAGACCGCCGCCGCCGCGAACGCGACGCCGGCGATGATGAGGACCACGATCCCACCCCGCCGCGAGCCCAGGACCTGCACCAGCCCGACCTCCCTCGGAACGCGCGCAGACGATACCAGCGGTGCCGGAGGCGACCCCCCTCCTGCGGTCGCCCCTCAAGGTTCACCGGCCGCGTCCTAGACTCCTTCGATGGCCGACCGCCTGCCGACCAATCGCGAGGTCGCCGACCGGCTCCGCCTGATCGGCGATCTCCTCGAGCTGGAGGGCGCCGTACGCCACCGCGTCCTCGCCTACCGGCGGGCCGCCGCGCGCATCACCTCGACCACCACCTCGGTCGCCGAGATGGCGGTGGCCGGGCGGGCCGTCGAGCTGCCCGACATCGGCACGACGCTCCAGGCGAAGATCGTCGAGCTGGTCGAGACCGGCGACATCGCCGCGCTGGCCAAGCTGCGCGAGCGGGTCCCCGTCGGCCTCGCGGCCGTCGCCCGCCTGGAGGGCATCGGGCCCAAGCGGGCGGTGGCGCTGTGGAAGGAGCTCGGGGTGGCGGACGTCAACGACCTCGCCGCGGCCCTCGCCGACGGCCGGGTGCGCGAGGTCCCCGGCTTCGGCGCGGCCACCGAGGCCCGCCTGGCGGCCGAGCTCGCCCGGCACGCCGCCGCCGAGGCCGACGGCGAGGAGCGGGTGCCCATCGGCAGCGCGCTGCCCGTCGCCGAGGAGATCGCCCGCGACCTGCGCGCGGCGGTCCCCGGCGCGCGCGTCGAGGTCGCCGGGAGCCTGCGGCGCGGGCGCGAGAGCGTGCGCGACATCGACATCGTCGCGGCCGCCGAGCGTCCGCAGGAGCTCCAGGACGCGCTCGCGCTCCACCCCGCCGTCGAGCGCGAGCTGTCGCGGGGGGACGCGAGCAGCTCGGTGGCGACCCACGCGGGGGTGCGCCTGGAGCTCGCCGTCGGCGCGCCCGAGGCGTTCGGCAACCTCCTGCAGCACGCGACCGGCTCGGCCGCCCACAACATCCGCCTGCGCGAGCAGGCGGTGCGCCAGGGGCTGTCCGTCTCCCAGCACGGCATCCTGGGGCCGGACGGCGCGCGCGCGACCCACGCCGACGAGGAGGGCGTCTACGCCGCCCTCGGGCTCCACCTCGTGCCCCCCGAGCTGCGCGAGGACCGGGGCGAGATCGAGGCCGCGCGCGAGGGCCCGCTGCCGCGGCTCGTGGAGCGGGCCGACCTGCGGGGCGACCTGCACTCCCACACGCGCTGGAGCGACGGCACGCGCACGGTCCGGCAGATGGCGGAGGCGGCCCGGGAGCGCGGCTACGCCTACCTCGCCATCAGCGACCACTCCCAGAGCCTCGCGATGGCCGGAGGCCTCGACTCCGACCGGGTGCGCAGGCAGTGGGAGGAGATCGACGCCGAGAACGCCAGGCAGGACGAGATCGTCGTGCTCAAGGCGACCGAGGTGGACATCCTCGCCGACGGCCGGCTCGACTTCGAGGACGAGCTGCTCGCCGGCTTCGACTGGGTCACGGCCAGCGTCCACTCGGCGTTCGGGCAGGACGGACGCCGCTTCACCGCCCGCGTGCTCGCGGCGGCCGCGAGCCCGTTCGTCAACGTCATCGGGCACCCCACGGGCAGGATGCTGGGGCGGCGCGGGCACGCTCCGGTCGATCTGGCCGAGCTGGTCGCCGCCGCGACGGAGTCGGGCACCTACCTCGAGGTCAACGCGCAGCCGCGGCGCCTCGACCTCGACGCGGACATGGCCCGCCAGGCCCTGGCCGGCGGCGCGCGGCTCACGATCGGCTCCGACGCGCACTCCGAGACCGCCTTCGACTTCATCCGCTTCGGGCTGCTGGTGGCGCGCCGGGCCGGCGCGCGGCCCGAGGACGTCGGCAACACCCGGCCCTGGGAGGAGCTGGCCGCCGCCCGGCGGGCGCGGCTGGCGGCGGTGGGCGCCGGTCAGTGAGCGAGCGTGCGCAGGGCCGCGAGCGCCCCCGCCGGGCCGTCCACCTCCGCGTCGGCCGCCGCCCGCACGTCGGCCGGTACCTCAGCGCTGGCGACGGCGAGCGCCACGGCGTGCTCGAGCGCGCCCTGGTCGCGCAGCGCCCGCAGCGCGCGCCAGGCGTCGGCGTCCGTGCGGTCGTCGCCGACGTAGAGCGCCGCCCGCACTCCGGCCCCGGCGAGGAGCTCCGTCACCGCGGTGCCCTTGTCGACCCGCACCGGCGGGCGGACCTCCAGCACCTCGCGGCCGCTGGTGGTCACGAGGCCGTGCTCGGCCGCCTCGCGGGCGACCTCCCGGAGCAGCAGGGCGGCGGCGTCGGGGTCGGGCGCCCCGCGGGCGTGGACGCTGAGGGTGGCGCCCTTCTCCTCCATGCGCAGGCCCCCCACGGCCAGCCGCTCGGGCGGCCAGGTCGCCGCGAAGGCCGCGATCGCCGGCACGTGGGCCGCCACCCCGTCGGCCAGGCGCGGCCGCTCGCCGGGCAGGTGGAGCTCCATGCCGTGGTTGCCGGCGTAGGCGCAGCCGTCGAGCCCGACGAGGCGCTCGACGTCGGCCAGGCCGCGGCCGCTGACGAAACCCAGCAGGCCGACCCGGGCGCGCAGCTCTTCCAGGACCTCGCGCGCGCCGTCGAGCAGGCGCGCGTCCTCGGGGCGGGCGACGATGGGGGCCAGCGTCCCGTCGACGTCGCAGAGGACGGCGGCCTCCCGCGGACGCTCGCGCAGCGGCGCCAGGAGCTCGGCGAGCCGCCGGTCGGGAGCGGTCACGGCGATCGACCCTAGCAGCGGGGTCCCGGCCGCGGGGGACGCGCTCGCCCCCTCGGGGCGGATCGTCCGGCTGGCGGCGATCGGGCTGACCGCGGGGCTCTTCTCGGCGCTCTTCGGGGTCGGTGGCGGCATCATCATGGTGCCGCTCCTGATCTGGCTGCTCGGCTACGACGCGAAGATCGCCACGGCCACGTCGCTCGCGGCGATCATCTTCACGGCCACGGTCGGAACGGTCACGCACGGCGCGCTCGGGAACGTGGACTGGACCACGGCGCTGCTGATCGGCATCCCCGCGATGGTCGGCGTCAACGTCGGGCTGGCCATCAAGGCGCGCATCTCCAGCCGCGCCCTCACCTACGCCTTCGCCGTCCTCCTGGTCGCCGTTGCCGTCCGGCTGGCGGTCGGCTGATGGTGGACGCCGTCCTGGTCATCCTGCTCGGCGTCGCGGCCGGCGCGGTCGCCGGCCTCTTCGGCGTCGGCGGCGGCATCGTCTTCGTCCCCACCCTGACCCTCGTGCTCGGCCTGACCCAGCTCGAGGCGGAGGCGACCTCGCTCCTGGCGATCATCCCGGTCGCGCTGCTGGGGTCGTGGCGTCAGACGCGCGCCGGGCAGGTGCGCTGGCGCGACGCGACGATCATCGGCCTGCTCTCGGTCGGCACCGCGATCGCGGGCGCCTTCATCGCCGACGCGGCGCCCGAGCGGGCGCTCCGGATCGGGTTCGCCATCCTCCTGCTGGCGACCGCGGCCCAGCTCGTGCTGCGGGCGCGCGCCGGCGACCGTCAAGCCCCGGCGAACCCCCGTTGAGAGTGGGTTAAGCCGAGCGCAGCGGCGCGCCGATAGACACCGTGCGCGTGTCACCAAGCTACGCAGAACTCAGGAAACGTCATCATTTCGTCCTTCATCGCGGGAAACGAAAGCACCAGGGCTGGTACGACGGTCGGACGCGCGCGATCCGGCCCGGCGCGCATCCCAACCGCGGATCGTCATGAGGAGATGCACGCATGAGACGCCACACCCTCGTCGCGGGCCTGGTCGGCCTCTGCCTGGCCGTCGTTCCCGCCGCCGCGCTGGGCGCCGAGGACCAGCCCGCGCCCGCGCCCGTCCCCGGCCCCGAGCTCTCGCCCGCGCCGGCCCCGCCGCCCGGCGGCGCCGCGGCACCGGCGGAGCCCGGCCCGGCGGCCCCGCCGTCGCCTCCCGGCGGCGAGGCGAGCCCGGACCAGCCGCCCGCCCCGCCGCAGGACGGGCTGCCCGCCCCGCCGCCCTCGCCCCCCGGCGAGGTCAGCCCCTGAACAGCCCCGGCTGCCCGCCCGCAGGTCGCGGGCCCGGCCCGGCTACGGCGCCAGCAGCGCCTGGGCCGCTCCGCGGCAGGCGTCGATGACCGGCGAGGCCATCAGCGCGAGGGCGATGATGGCCACCCCCGACGTGACCGTGGCGAGGGCCACCGGGCCGGGGATGCGCAGGATCTTCCGCGGCGCGCCCTCGGCCGGCGGGAGCCACACGACCGTGACGACGCGCAGGTAGTAGCCGAGGCTCACCATGCTGCCCACGGCGCCGACGATCGCCAGCCAGGTGAGGTCGGCCTCGACCGCAGAGCCGAACAGCAGGAACTTGCCGACGAACCCGGCCAGCGGGGGGAAGCCCGCCAGCGAGAGCATCGCGAGCGTCATGACGACGCCGATCAGCGGCCGCGCGCGGCCGTAGCCGGTCAGGGCGGCGAGCTGGTCGCCGTCCTCCACCTCGCGCTCGCGGATCACGATGACGGCGAAGGCCGCCATCGTCATCGCCGTGTAGGCGACGAGGTAGTAGATGACCGCCTCCGCCCCCTGGATCGAGCCGACGGCGACGCCGATCAACAGGTACCCGGCCTGCGCGACGCTCGAGTAGGCCATGAGCCGCTTCATGTTCGTCTGCACCAGCGCGGCCACGTTGCCGACCACGATGCTGGCGACCGCCAGCGCCGCGATGGCCGCCTGCCAGTCCGGCTGCAGGTCGGGCAGCGCCCCGGCGAAGATGCGCAGGAAGGCCGCGAACGCCGCCGCCTTGGTGGCCGTCGCCATGAAGGCCGTCACGGTGGTGGGGGCGCCCTCGTAGACGTCGGGCGTCCACATGTGGAACGGGGCCGCCGACGCCTTGAAGGCCAGGCCGGCCGCGATCAGCGCCATCGCCGCCACGACCAGGGGCTCGTCGCCGAAGGACGCGCCCGCCAGGGCCTCCCCGATCTCGCTGAGGCTCGTCGTCCCCGTGGCGCCGAACAGGAACGTGAGCCCGTAGAGCAGGATCGACGCACCCACCGCCCCGATGATCAGGTACTTGAGCCCGCTCTCCAGCGACTTCTCCCGCCAGACCTCGAGGGCGCAGAGCACGTAGAGCGCCACCGAGAGGATCTCGATGCCGAGGAAGATCGAGATCAGGTCGCCGGACGCGGCGACCAGCATCATCCCGGTCGTCAACACCAGGATCAGCGAGACGAACTCGCCCCGCCGGTCAACCGAGGCGGGCTCGCGCCAGGCGAGCATGATCGTCAGCAGGGCGGCGGCGAGGAAGATCCCGCCCAGCAGGAGGCTGAAGCGGTCGGCGCGCAGCCCGCCGTTGAACGCCTCCTGGCGGTCGCCCCAGAGCACGGCGGTCATGACGAACGCCGCGACGATCCCGCCGATCCCGACGAGCGCCGGGCCCTGGCGCCGCAGGGTCGCGCCCGGCAGCAGGCCGGCCCCCAGCGCCAGGGTGGCCGTGAAGGCCACGATGATGATCGGCGTCGCCGCGACGACGTTCTGGCTCACGGCGCCGCCTCCGCGGCCGGCTCGTCTCCGGGCAGCGGCTCGGCGGCCGGGGGCGGGTTCGGGACCACGACGGCGCGGATCTCGTCGGCCGGCCGGCCGGCGGCGAGCTGGGCGGGGGCGATCGTGCGCTCGAGCGTGGCGGTGGTCGCCCCGACCAGGCTCTTCGGCCAGAGCGCGATCAGGAACATGATCGCCACCAGCGGCATCAGGTACATCAGGTCGGCCGCCCGCAGCTCGGCCGGGCGCCCGTCGCCCCGCGGCGGCCCGTTCATCGAGCTCTGGTAGAGGCGCAGCATGTAGACCGCGGCGTAGACGATGCCGATGCACCCCAGGACCGCTCCCAACGGGTACTGGCGGAAGACGCCGGACAGGATGAAGAACTCGCCGACGAACGAGTTGGACCCGGGGATCGCCAGCGACGCCATCGCGACGATCAGGAAGACGCCGGCCAGGCGCGGCGCCGAGGCGGCCATGCCGCCGATGCCGTCGATGCGGTCGTCGGGGACGGCGCGGTTGATGATCCCGACGATCGCGAAGGCCGCCGCCACCACGACGCCGTGGTTGACCATCTGCAGCACGGCGCCCTGCGAGGCCTGCAGGTCGAAGGCCACGATGCCCATGACGATGAAGCCCAGGTGGGCCAGGCTCGAGTAGGCCACCAGCAACCGCATCGTCGGCGCGCGCCACGCGAGCAGCGAGCCGTAGATGATCCCGATCACGGCGAGCACGCCGATCGGGATGGCGAGCAGGTCGGCGCCCTCGGGGAACACCGGCAGGCCGACCCGCAGGAAGCCGTAGACGCCGGCCTTGCTCATCACGGCGGCCAGCAGCACGGTCACGAGGATCGGCGCCGCCCGGTAGGCGCCCGGCAGCCAGCCGTGGAACGGCCACAGCGGCAGCTTGATCGCGAACGCGAGGGCGAAGCCGGCGAACAGCCACGCGCTCTCGGTCTGGGAGAACGAGACCCCGACGAGGTCCTGGATCACGAAGGTGAACTGGCCGGTGATGTCCTGCGCCACGAACGCGGTGGCCAGGATCGCCACCAGCATCAGGAGGCTTCCGACCATCGTGTAGATCACGAACCGGGTGGTCGCCCGCCCGCGCCCCTCGCCGCCCCACATCCCGATCAGGAAGTAGAACGGGATCAGCATCGCCTCCCAGAACACGTAGAAGAGGACGAGCTGGCCGGCGGCGAAGACGCCGAGCAGGCCGGTCTCGGCGAGCAGGACCATGGCGAGGAAGGCGCGCGGGCGCTCGGGCGGGCGCCAGCAGACGGCGACGATCACGAGCAGGAAGATCACCGCCGTCAGGGCGAGGAGCCAGAGCGAGAGGCCGTCGACGCCGACGTCCCACGAGAGGCCGACCTCCTCGGCCCAGCCGGCCGTGTCCACGTACTGCAGGCCGGCGGCGTCGCGGTCGAAGAGGCCGATCAGGATCGCCGTGAGCACCAGGGTGCCGCCGCCGGCCACCAGGGCGTGGATGCGCGCCTGACGCGCGCCGGCGGGCGCCGGCGGGACAGCGAGCATCGAGAGCGCCCCGATCAGCGGGAGCAGGACGATGGCGGAGACCCAGGGCACGCGGCTACCGCATCGCCAGCGTGAAGATCACCCCGAGGATCGCCGCTCCGGCGATCATCGCGAAGGCGTAGGCGCGCACCAGGCCGCTCTGGGTCGCGCGCAGGCCGCGGCCGGCGTCGATCAGCGAGCGCGCGACGCCCTCCATGGAGCCCTGGACGCCGTAGCGCTCCACGTCGCGGGTCATGACGTCGCCCAGGTCGCGCCCGGGCTGGACGACCGCCTGCTCGTAGACGTCGTCGAAGCGGTACTGGTCGAGCAGCAGCTCGCGGGTCGCGGGAGCGACTCCGGCCAGCCGCTCGCGCCGGCGGGGATCGGCGACGAAGACCCACCAGGCGATGGCGATGGCGACGAGGCTGAGCCCGACGCTGGCGACCGAGGCGACGACCTCGACGGTCGTGCTCACCTCGATGTCCGGCGCGGCGGTCAGCGCGGGCTCGAGCCAGTCGTCCACGAGCTGCCAGCCGCCCGGGACCTGGAGCCAGCCGATGAAGGTCGCGCCGATCGCGAGGACGATCACCGGCACGCTCATCGCCCACCCCGGCGGGTGGGGGTGGGCGACGTCGTAGCCGCCCTCGGGCGGCCGGCCCCAGAAGGCGCGGAAGTAGAGGCGGAACATGTAGAAGGCCGTCAGGCCGGCGCCCAGGATCCCGACGATGCCGAGCACCACGCCGAGGTCGCCCGCCTCCAGGGCCCCGGCGATGATCTCGTCCTTGCTGAAGAAGCCCGAGAAGGGCGGGATGCCGGCGATGGCCAGGCAGCCGACCAGCACGCCGAGGTTGGCGATCGGGAGGGCGTGGCGCAGCCCGCCCATGCGGTTGAGGCTCTGCTGGTCGGCGAGCGCGTGGATGACGACGCCGACCGCGAGGAAGAGCAGGGCCTTGAAGAAGGCGTGCGTCAGCAGGTGGAACATCGAGCTGCCGTAGAGCCCCAGCCCCGCCGCCATGATCATGTAGCCGATCTGGCTGACGGTGCTCCAGGCGAGCACGCGCTTGATGTCCTCCTGGACGAAGGCGATCGTCGCGGCGACGAACAGCGTCAGCGCCCCGACGACGGCGACGATGTCGCCGGCGTAGGGCGCGAGCTCGTAGAGCACGTTGCAGCGCACGATCATGTAGACGCCGGCGGTGACCATGGTGGCCGCGTGGATGAGGGCGCTGACCGGGGTCGGGCCCTCCATGGCGTCGGGCAGCCAGGTGTGCAGGGGGATCTGCGCGCTCTTGGCCGCCGCGCCCACGAACAGCAGCAGCGCGACCGCCTCCGCGACCCCCGTGCCCTGGCCGAGCCCGTCGGGCGCGGCCGCGAAGACCTCGCCGTAGTCGAGGGTGCCCAGCTCGCGGATCAGGAGGAACGCCGCGAGCACCATCCCGACGTCGCCGATCACGTTGACGACGAAGGCCTTCTTGGCGGCGGCGACGGCCGACGGGCGCTCGTAGTAGAAGCCGATGAGCAGGTACGAGGCGAGGCCCACCAGCGCCCAGCCGACGATCAGGAAGAGGAAGTTGGCCGCCTCGACCAGGAGCAGCATCGCGAAGACGAAGAAGCTCATCTCGGCGAAGAAGCGCCGGTAGTCGCGGTCGCGCCCCATGTACTCGGTGGAGTAGAGGAGGATCAGCGACCCGACCCCGGTGATGATGAGCATCATGAAGACCGACAGGACATCGATCTGCACGGCGAGGTCGATGCGCAGGTCGCCGATCTGGATCCACTCGTAGAGCGAGCTGACCTCGATGCGGTCGTCGGCGTCGCGGGCGAGGTAGGTGAAGAAGATCGCCAGCGTCAGCACGAAGCCGGTCGCCGGCAGGCCGACGCCGATCGCGCGCGTGATGCGCCGGTCGGGCTCGCCCGGCCACAGCGACAGCACGACGCAGCCGAGCAGCGGCAGGCCGAGGACGATCCAGCCGAGGACGCTGACGGCCAGAGCGGCGGCCCTAGCCCTTCAGCGTCAACATCTGGTCAACGTCCAGGGCCAGCCTCTGGCGGAAGACGGCGACGACGAGGCCGAGGCCGATCACGACCTCGGTGGCGGCGACGACCATCACGACGAGCGCGAAGACCTGGCCGTCGGTCACGTTCCAGTAGCGGCTGAACGCGACGAGCGACAGGTTCGCCGAGTTCAGCAGCAGCTCCACCGCCAGCAGCAGCAGCAGCGGGTTGCGGCGGATCATCACGCCCAGCAGCCCGAGCAGGAACAGGGCGCCCGACAGGCCGATGTAGAGGATGAGGGGGACGCCGTCAACGGCCTCGCCGATCATCGCCCCCCCTCCGACCGCACGGCCCGCTTCGCGAGGAGGACCGCGCCGACGGCCGCGACCAGCAGCGCCAGCGAGGTGGCCTCGAGGGGGACGATGTAGCTGTCGATGAAGGAGCGCCCGATCGCCTCGGGGCTCCCGATGTCCCCGACCTCCTTGGGGTCGTCGCGGAAGCCCGGCAGGTCGGTCGTCGCGAGCACGACCACCCCCTGCGCCGCGAGCGCGAGCACGGCCAGCCACGCGAACACGGCGTAGCGCCCGAGGCGGTCGCCGATCTCCGCCACGGGCCGCTCGCCGAGGTAGGCGATGACGAACAGGAACAGCACGACGATGGCGCCGGCGTAGACGATCACCTGGATGGCCGCCACGAAGGGGGCGAGCAGCAGCACGAACAGCACGGCCAGCGACAGCAGCGTGCCGATCAGGGCGACGGTGGCGCGGAACGGCCCCTTGAGGGTGATGACCATGACCGCGCAGACCAGCGCGGCGGCGGCGGCGAAGCCGAAGACGATCTGCTCACCCACGGATCGCCACCCTACCGACGGAGCTCACGGCGCCTCGGCGCGCACGGGCACCGGCTTGGGGTGGGGGGCGAGCAGCATCTCCTTGTCGTAGATGAGGTCGCCGCGGGTGCGCTCGGACATCTCGTACTCGTTCTCGAGCGTGATGGCGTCGAACGGGCACGCGATCTCGCAGTAGCCGCAGAAGATGCAGCGCGCCATGTTGATCTCGTAGATGCGGGCGTAGCGCTCGCCCGACGAGACGCGGTGCTCGGGCGTGTTCTCCTCGGCGACCACCCGGATGCAGTCGGCGGGGCAGGCCGCCACGCACAGCGAGCAGCCCGACGCACTTCTCCAGGCCGTTGTCGAAGCGCCACAGGCGGTGGCGGCCGCGGAAGCGCGGGTAGACCGGCGTCTTGTGCTCCGGGTAGCCGATCGTCTCCGGGCGCTTGAGCATCGTCCGGAACGTGACGGCGAAGCCCTTGAGCGAGTCCTCGATCGGCATCTATCCCCCGATGAGAGCCGGCCGCCGCTCAGAGCGGCCGAGGTCGAAGAGGGCCGTCGTCATCCCTAGTTGGTGAAGCCGAGCGCGACGACGACCGCCGTCACGACGAGGTTGAGGGTCGCCACGGGCAGGAGCACCTTCCAGCCGAACTTCATCAGGCGGTCGTAGCGCAGGCGCGGCAGCGTCGCGCGAAGCCAGATGAAGACGAACAGCATGCCCGCGACCTTGATGGCCAGCCAGAGCCAGCCGGGCAGCAGCGGCCCCGAGAAGCCGCCGAGGAACAGCGTCGCCCCGAAGGCCGAGATGATGATCATGTTCACGTACTCGGCCAGGAAGAACATCGCGAACTTCAGGCCGCCGTACTCGGTGTGGTAGCCGCCGACGAGCTCCGACTCGGCCTCGGGCAGGTCGAAGGGCGCGCGGTTGGTCTCGGCCACCGCGGCGATCGCGAAGATCACGAAGGCCACCGGCTGCAGGAGGATGTACCAGACCGTGTCGGCCTGGGCGTCCACGATGTCCACGAGCGAGAGGCTCTGGGCCAGGATCACCACGCCGACCACCGACAGGCCCATGGCGACCTCGTAGGACACGAGCTGCGCCGCGGTGCGCGCCGCCCCCAGCAGGCTGTACTTGTTGCCGCTGGCCCACCCGCCCAGGATCAGCCCGTAGAAGCCGAGGCCCGACAGGGCGAACAGGAACAGCACGCCGATGTTGAGGTCGGTGCCGACCAGCTCGACGTTGTGGCCCCAGAGGTCGATCGAGCCGCCGAACGGGATCACCGCCACCGCGGTCACCGCCGCGACCACGGAGATCATCGGGGCGAGCTGGAAGAGGAGCTTGTTGGCCCCCTGAGGGACGAAGTCCTCCTTGAAGATCAGCTTCACCACGTCGGCGAGCGGCTGCAGGTAGCCGACCGGGCCCGTGCGGTTGGGGCCGTAGCGCGCCTGGAAGCGGCCGATCAGCTTGCGCTCCCACAGCAGCGTGTAGGCGAAGGCCGTGATGAGGACGAACACCACCACCACGGCCTTGATGAGGATGACGAGGAAGGTCTCGTCCATCAGTGCCCCGCCTCGGGAGTGGATCGATGATCCGGCCGCGAAAATCCGCGGGGCAAGGAAGCAGGGAGCTCGCATAGCTTGGGCTATGCGTGCGACCGATGACGCTGCATCCGCGATGATTTGCAGCGAGTCGGATCGCGATATGGCTTCCGAGGCGGGGCACTAGGCCATGGCGATCTCGACCCGCACGGGGCCGCGGTCGGGTGGCAGGAGCCGGTCACCCCGAGCCGGGGACGCCGGCCGCGACGAATGCGACCCCCTCCGGGTGGGAGGCGTCGAGCCGCACCGGGACCGCGCACTCGCCGTGGGGCGAGCGGAGGCGGGCGCGCCCGCCGTCGGCGAGCCCGTGGCGGCGCCCCTCCTCGGGGTGCAGCACCAGCTCGGCGCCGGTGCGGACCGCCGCGAGCGCGTCCGAGCGGTACGCGCTGGCGTTGCCGAACAGCCGCACCGTGGCGACGAGCGGCAGGCCGGCGCCGGCGGCCTCGCGCGGGGCCGAGGCGCCGTTGGTCGAGGCCGGCGCCGCGGGCGCGGGCAGCGCGACGCCGAGCACGCCGAGCGCCTCGTAGTCCAGGCCGGCCAGGGCCGGGCGGGCGGCGGCCGCCGCGGCGAAGGCCCGGGCGGCGGTGCGGTAGGGCGGCGGCTGCCCGAGGCGGTGGGCGAGGGCGATCAGCAGCTCCCACCCGGGCGCGGCCCCCGCCGGGGGCTCGGCGCCGGGGCGCAGCCGCTGGGCGCGCCCGTTCATGGAGACGTAGACGCCCTCCTGCTCGTAGTGGGTCGCGGCGGGGAGCACGACGGTGGACGCCTCGGTGAGCGCGGAGGCGTGGGTGGCGATGGCCACGCGCGCGCGCACGCGGCCGAGCGCCCAGCCCCAGTCGCCGCCCCCGGGGCCGTCGAGGGGGTCGGCGTGGACGGTGAGCAGGGTGTCGATCTCGCCGCGGCCGGCGGCCTCGAGCACGCCCTCGGCGCCGATGCCGAGCGCGCGCAGGCCGGCGCCGTTGACGTCGGCGCCCAGCTCGATCTGCGCCGCGCCGCGCGCGGAGGCGAGCTCCGCGAGGGCGGCGGCGGCGTCGGGCTCGGCGGCGAGGTCGACCTCGTCCCAGAGGAAGATCGCGCCCTCGGTCTCCGGGAGGCCGAACTCCATCAGGGCGGCGGCGAGGCGGCCCGGCTCGGAGCGCACGGCGTCGCCGGGCCCCGCGAGCCGCTCGAGGTCGTGCGGCCGCGGCCCCACCGTGATCACGCGCGCCCCCAGGCGGCGCGCCTTGCGGACGCGCAGCTCGACGATCGCCTGCTGGTTGGCCGGGTCGCCGCCGACGACCACCACGAGGCCGGCGCGGTCGATCTCGCCGAGCTGGGCCGACGGCAGCGCGCGGAGCGCCTCCAGCCCGGCTCCGGGCACGCCGAGCCGCTGCACGACCGCGCCGGGCAGGGCCGCGCGGGCGAGCTCCTGGGCCAGGAAGCCCTCCTCGACCGTCGCGGTCGGCCCGACGAGGATCCCGACCGGGCCGGCGCGCCCCAGCACCAGCGCCGCCGCGTCAACGGCGTCGTCGAGGCTCACCTGCCGGACGCGGCCCTCGTCCTGGATGACCGGGGAGGTGAGGCGGTCGGGGGAGTGGTTGACGGCGTACGCGAAGCGCGAGAGGTCCGAGAGCCAGCCCTCCTCCACCTCGTAGTTCGGGTCCGGCCGGCCCGTGACCCGCGCGACCTGGCCCTCGCGCGTGGTCAGCTCCACGTTGGTGCCGGTGGCGTCGTGGCCGCAGACCGAGGGGGCGTTGGAGATGTCCCAGGGCCGCGCGACGAAGCGGTACGGGATGCTCGTCAGCGCGCCGACGGGGCAGAGGTCGATCACGTTCCCGGTGAAGCGGCCCTCGTAGTCGTCGCCCGTGAAGGTGCCGATCTCGCTGCCGGCGCCGCGGTCCTCCATGATCAGCGCGCCGTCCTCGGCGACCTCGTTGCTGAAGCGGACGCAGCGGAAGCACGAGATGCACCGCTCGCGGTCGAGCGCGATGAGCGGCGAGAGGTCGAGGGGCTTCGGGAAGTGGCGCTTGGTCTCGACGAAGCGCGAGACCGGCGGCCCGAACGTGAAGGTGCGGTCCTGCAGCGGGCACTCGCCGCCCTTGTCGCAGACCGGGCAGTCGAGCGGGTGGTTCTCCAGCAGGAACTCCAGGACGCCGTCCTGCCCGTCGCGGGCGGCGTCGGAGGTCGTGCTCACCACCATGTCGGCCTGGACGGGCGTGCTGCAGGCGGTCTGGAGGCCGCGCATGCCCTCCACCTCGACCAGGCACATGCGGCACGCGCCGATGGCCGCCCCCAGGCGCGGCTCGTAGCAGAAGACCGGCACCTCCACGCCGTGGGCGTAGGCGGCGTCCACCAGCATGGTCCCGGCGGGCGCGGTCACGCGCCGCCCGTTGAGCTCGAACGCCACCTGGTCCGGCGCGGCCAGGTCGACCGGGGCGTAGTCACCCACCGACCGCCACCTCCATCATCGGGTCCGGGCGCGGGTCGCCGCCGTTCTCGATCGCCCTCACGAAGTCGTCGCGGAAGCGCCGCACCGCGCTCAGGACCGGGAGGATCCCCGTGTCGGCCAGGGCGCAGAGGACGCGGCCGTTGATGCGCGCGCCGAGCGACTCGATCAGCTCCAGGTCCTCCATGCGGCCCTCGCCGTCGACGATCCGCTGGAGGATCCGCTCCAGCCAGAGCATGCCCTCGCGGCACGGCGTGCACTTGCCGCACGACTCGTGGCGGTAGAAGCGGGCCAGGCGCAGGCTCGAGCGCACGATCGAGCCCGAGTCGTCCATCACGATGCACCCGGCGCAGCCCAGCGACGTGCCGGCGGCCGCCAGCGACTCGTAGTCGAGGGGCGTGTCGAGGGCCTCCGCGCCGACCACGTTCACGCTGGAGCCGCCCACCCAGGCGGCGGCGAAGTCGCGGCCGGGCCGGAAGCCGCCGGCGATGTCGTAGACCAGCTCGCGCAGGGTCGTGTCGCCCATGACGATCTCGTAGTTGCCGGGGCGCACGACGTGGCCCGAGATCGAGAAGACCTTGGTGCCGGTGCTCTTCTCGGTGCCGACGTCCGCGTACCAGTCGGCCCCGCGCTCGACGATGGGCGGCAGGGCGGCGAGGGTCTCGACGTTGTTGATCAGGGTGGGCGAGGCGTAGAGGCCGGCCACCGCCGGGAACGGCGGCTTCAGCCGCGGCTGGCCGCGCTTGCCCTCCAGGCTCTCCAGGAGGGCCGTCTCCTCGCCGCAGATGTAGGCGCCCGCGCCGCGGTAGAGCGTGATGTCGAAGTCGAACGACGAGCCCATGAGGCCCGTGCCGAGCATGCCCGCCGCGCGCGCCTGGGCGATCGCCGACTCGAGGATGCGCGCCTGGTGCTCGTACTCGCCGCGCACGTAGATGTAGCCGCGCGCGGCGCCGATCGCGTAGCCGGCGATGGTGACGCCCTCCAGGAGCTGGAAGGGGTTGTCCTCCATGATCTCGCGGTCCTTGAAGGTGCCGGGCTCGCTCTCGTCGGCGTTGCAGACCACGTAGGCCGGCAGCGCGGAGTCCTTGGGGATGAAGCTCGCCTTGCGCCCCATCGGGAAGCCCGCGCCCCCGCGGCCGCGCAGGCCCGAGCGCACGAACTGGTAGACGGCCTCGTCGCGGTCGAGCTCGTGGAGGGCCTTCCGCAGGGCCTCGTAGCCGCCGGCGCGGCGGTAGTCGCCCAGCTCCGTGAGGGGCCGTCCCGCCTCGCGGTGGCGGTAGATGACGTAGCTCTCGGGCACCCCTACCTCCAGAGGCGCTCGGGCCGGGGGGTCTCGCGCAGCTCGTCCAGCAGGCGGTCGGCGTCGTCCAGGGTCAGGGGCCCCCGGGTCTCCTCGGCGTCGACCTGCACGCACGGCGCCCGGTCGCAGTAGCCCAGGCACTGGGCCTCCTGCACCGTGACCGCGCCGTCCTCGCTGGTGCCGCCGCCGTGCGGGAGCCCCTCGCGCTCGCAGATGTGCTCGAGCAGCTCGTCCGAGCCGCGCAGCATGCACGAGAGGGTCACGCACACCGAGACCACCCGCGTGCCGACGGGGCGCAGGTAGAGGCGGTCGTAGAACGAGGCGATGCTCTCGACGTAGGCCGGCGTGAGGTGGACGGCCTCGGCCACCGCGGCGAGGTCCTCCTGGGTGAGGTGGCCCTTCTCGGTCTGGGCGAACTTGAGCGCGGGCAGCACCAGCGAGCGCTCCTCGGCGAACTCGGGCCGCATCGGGTCGATGTGGGCGCGGATCTCGTCGGTGGTCATCAGCCTCCTCGCCCTCGGCCGCTCTCGCGGCGGCCGGTGCTCGTCGGCGTCATCGGTCAACGCCGCCCATGACGTTGTCGAGCGAGCCGATCATCGTGATCAGGTCGGCCAGGTAGGCCCCGCGCGCCATCGGCCGCAGCGCCTGCAGGTTGACGAAGCTGGGGTCGCGCACGTGCACGCGGCGCGGCTTGGGCGAGCCGTCGGCGACGACGTAGCAGCCGAGCTCGCCGCGCGGGCTCTCCACCGCGGCGTAGGCCTCGCCCTCGGGCACGTGGAAGCCCTCGGTCACCAGCTTGAAGTGGTGGATGAGCGACTCCATCGAGGTCGCGAGCTCGGCGCGCGGCGGCAGCACCACCTTGCGGTCGTCGGCGATGTGCCGGCCCTCGGGCATCCCGTCGAGCGCCTGGCCGATGATCCGCACGGACTCGCGCATCTCCTTGACGCGCATCGCGTAGCGGTCGTAGGCGTCCCCGTTGGCCCCGAGCGGCACCTGGAAGTCGAAGTGCTCGTAGCCCGAGTACGGCGTCGTCTTGCGCAGGTCGAGGTCCACGCCGGCCGCGCGCAGCGCCGGGCCGGTCACGCCGAGGTTGATCAGCTGGTCGGCCGGGAGCACGCCGATGCCCTTGGTGCGGTCGAGCCAGATGGGATTGCTCGACAGCAGGCCCTCGTACTCGTCGATGCGGCCCGGCATCTCGTCGAGGAAGGCGCGCAGGCGCTGCTCGAACCCGGGGGGCATGTCGTCGGCGCAGCCGCCCACCTGGAAGTACCGCGTGTTCATGCGGTCGCCGGCGATCATCTCGCACAGGTCGAGGGCCTTCTCGCGCTCGCGGTAGGTGTAGAAGAGCAGCGTGATGGCGCCGAGCTCCAGGCCGCTGGTGCCGAGCCAGACCAGGTGGCTCGTGATGCGGTTGAGCTCGGACATGACCACGCGCAGGTACTGGGCGCGGTCGGGGACCTCGAGCTCCAGCAGGCGCTCCACCGCCATCGTGTAGGCGTGGATGTTGAAGAACGAGGCCAGGTAGTCCATCCGCGTGACGAGCGTGATCCCCTGCCAGTAGGTCTTGTTCTCGCACTGCTTCTCGATGCCGGTGTGCAGGTAGCCGATCACCGGGTGCAGGTCGCGGATGACCTCGCCGTCGAGCTCGGTGATCAGGCGCAGCACGCCGTGGGTCGAGGGGTGCTGGGGGCCGAGGTTGATGACCATGGGGCTCCGCGAGCCGGGCTCGGTCTCGGACGCGGCCTCCACGGTCGAGAGCGCCTCGGCGGGGGTGAGGGCCTCGGCGCCGGCGATCGCCCGCTCGGTCTCGGTGAGCTCGCGATGCTCGCGGCGCGCCGCCTCGAGCGCCTCGCGCGCCTCGTCGGCGATCGGGAGGCCGAGGCCGGGCTCGGTGCTCATCGGCCCCTAGACGGCATCGCTGAACTCCACCTCCTCGCCGCCCAGCGGGTAGTCGCGGCGCAGCGGGTGCCCCTCCCAGTCGAGGGGCATGAGGATCCGCGCGAGGTCGGGGTGCCCCCGGAACCGCACGCCGAACATGTCGTAGACCTCGCGCTCGTGCCAGTTGGCCGTCGCCCAGACGCTCGTGACGGAGTCGACCTCCGGCTCCTCGCCCGCCCAGACGCGCAGGCGCAGGCGCGAGCCGCTGTCGAGCGAGAAGAGGTGGTAGGCCAGCCGGAAGCGCCCCGGCCGCTCGGGCCAGTCGGAGCAGGTCAGGTCCGACAGGAGCGCGAACGAGAGCGGCCGCTCCGCGACGAACCGGGCGACCTCGAGCAGGCGGGCGGGGGCGATCTGGAGCGTGAGGTCCCCGGCCTGGGTCACGGCGTCCTCGACGGCGCCGGGGACCCCGGCGTCGATCGTGGCGCGGACCTCGCTCACGCCGCGGCGCCCTCGCGGCGGAGGTCGGCCGCGGTGGGCAGGCCCTTCGCGCCGATCTGCTTCTGGAGGACGAGGATGCCCTCGAGCAGGCCCTCCGGCCGCGGCGGGCACCCGGGCACGTAGACGTCGACCGGCACGACCTTGTCGACGCCCTGCACCAGGGCGTAGTTGTTGAACACGCCGCCCGTCGACGCGCACGCGCCCATCGAGATCACCCACTTGGGCTCGAGCATCTGGTCGTAGATCCGCCGCAGCACGGGCGCCATCCTCTGGGCCACCCGGCCCGAGACGATCATCAGGTCGGCCTGGCGCGGCGAGGCGCGGAAGACCTCGGCCCCGAAGCGCGCGATGTCGTAGCGCGGGGTCACGGTGTGCATCATCTCGATCGCGCAGCAGGCGAGCCCGAAGGTGGCCGGCCAGATGGAGCTCGAGCGCGCCCAGGCGATCGCCTTCTCGACGGTCGTCGTGAGGAGGCTCCGCGCGAACTCGGCCTCCTCGGCGTCGCGCAGGTCGCGGTCGATCTCCTCGGCGGTGCGCGGGGCGCGCTCGATCGGGCTCCCCGGCGGCGGGATCAGCGCCATTCGAGCGCCCCCTTCTTCCAGATGTAGACCAGGGCCTCCACCACGGTGAAGACGAAGACGACGAGCACGACCAGCGCCAGCACGCCGTCGTCGCGGAGCACCACGGCGAGCGGGTACAGGAAGGCGAGCTCGATGTCGAAGACGATGAACAGCATCGCCGTGAGGTAGAAGTCGATCGAGAAGCGCTGCCTCACGGGCGCCCCGGGAAGGATGCCGCTCTCGTAGGGCAGCACCTTGGCCGGGTTGGGCTTGGAGCGGACGACCTTGCTGAGGAGGAAGATCGCTCCGGCGACGGCGAGACCGGCCGCGAAGTAGATCAGGATCGGCAGGTAGTCGGAGAGCTCCACAGGCCTGACGGACGCTAGCAACGCCCCATACGGGGCGCATCAATGTGACGATCGCCACGCCGTGGCCGGAACGGCCGCCGCGACGGGCGGCCGGCCGGCCTCGAAAAGGTCACTTCTGGGTGACGTTCGCCCTCAGGGCCGCCTCGATCTCGGGCGTCATCTCGGCGGATGCGCCGTGGTGCTCATGGTTGTGCGCCGCGGCGCGCTTGATGACGCCCTCGTAGCTGTCGTCCGCGAGCTTCTCTTCGCATTGATCGCAACTCCACGTGTGAGCCATTGATTCCCCCTTTTGGGCCGACGAAGCACGACCCTATCTCCCGGGGCGTCCACGGGGAACTGCGCGATGTAGCGTCCGGCGCACGATGGACCGCCTCGACTACTTCGCCCGGCTCGTGGCCGACGATCCGAGCGTCGCCCGCGCGCGCTTCGGCTACGCCAACGAGCTGCTGCGCGCGGGCCGCGACGAGGATGCCGTGGAGGAGCTGCGCGCGTACCTCGACCTCGCCGAGGACGAGGGCAACGCCTGGGGGCGCCTGGCCGAGTCGCTCGCCCGCCTGGGCCGCGTCGACGAGGCCGCCGACGCCTACCTGACCGGCATCGACCAGTCGCTCAAGCACGGCCACACCGGGATGGCCGACGAGTTCCGGGCGGCCCTCGAGGCGCTCTAGGCCGCGGATGGCGGTGGCCCAGGCCTACGAGTTCTCCCCCCTGGGAGCCCTGCGCATGTGGCAGCGCAACGCCACCGTCGGGCGCAAGACCGTCGCCACGAGCCTGACGCCGCGCTTCCTCGAGGCGATCGCCTACCTGGCCATCATGGGCCTGGGCCTCGGCACCTACCTGACGACGGTCAACGGCATCGACTACGTCAACTTCATCGCCCCGGGGGTCGCGGCGTCAACCGTCATGTTCGGGGCGGTGATCGAGGCGACCTACAACTCGTTCGTCCGCATCCACGTGCGCCGGGTGGTCGAGGCCGTGGTCACGACGCCGCTGTCGCTGGCCGACGTGGTGGTCGGCGAGTACCTGTGGGCCGCGACGCGCGCGGTGATCTACGGGGTCGTGTTCCTGATCGTCATGGCCGCCTTCGGCCTGGTCCACTCGCCCTGGGCGCTGCTGGCGCCGCCCGTGTTCCTGATCGGCGCCCTGACCTTCGCCGTGCTCGGGATGGCCTACACCGCCCTCGTGTCGAACATCGAGCAGTTCAACATCCTCTTCACCGGGATCATCACGCCGATGTTCCTGTTCGGCGGCGTCTTCTTCCCCTTCTCGGGGCTGCCGGAGTGGGCCCAGGTCGTGGGCTGGTGCCTGCCGCTGTCGCACCTGGTGGCCGCGACGCGCGACCTCACCCTGGGCGGCGCCGACCTGATGACGCTCGCCCACGTCGGGTTCCTGGTCGCCGTGCTGGTCGCGGTCTTCCCGTTCCCCGCCGCGCGGATGCGGCGGACGCTGCTGCGCTGAGCCCCGCCGGGCGGGTCAGTGGTCGTGGGCCTCCAGGACCTCGGGTCCCCGCTCACCGGTCCGCACCCTGATCGACTGCTCGACCTCGAGGATGAAGATCTTGCCGTCGCCGGGCTGGCCGGTGTGCGCCAGCTCCAGGATGCAGTCGATCGCGCGGTCGAGGTCGCGGTCGTCGACCACCATCTCGAGCTTGAGCTTGGGGCGCAGGAAGATCGTCGTGCGCGCCCCGCGGTAGCTCTCGGTGAACCCCTTCTGCCGCCCCGAGCCCTTGACCTCGGTCACGCTCATCGAGGGCAGCCCCATGGCGGCGAGGCGGTCGTGGATCCCCTCGAGCGCCTCGTGGCGGATGAACGCCTCGATCTTCTTCACGACTCCCCCTCCCACGCCGTCGCGGCGCCCGCCGGCGCCCCCGCGAGCTCGGGGAGGGCGTCGTCCGGCGTGGCGCCGGGCACCTCGATGAACCGCTCGGGGTAGCCGTACATCCCGTGCTCCACGATGTCGAGCCCCTGCAGCTCCGCGTCCTCCGGCGCGCGCAGGCCGATCGTCCGGTCGATCAGGACGAAGGATGCCCAGGCCGTCACGAAGGTGAAGGAGGCGATGGCCCCGAGCGCGATGAGCTGCCACCCGAGCTGCGTGAGCCCGCCGCCGTAGACCAGGCCCTCGCGCCCGCCCAACAGCTCCGCGGCGGAGGGGGTCGTCAGGAAGCCGGGGGCGATCACCCCGACGACCCCTCCCCCGCCGTGGCCGGCGACGGCGCCGATGGGGTCGTCGACGCGGATGCGGTCGACGCCCAGCACCACCAGCACCATCAGCGAGCCGGCCACCAGGCCGATGACGGCTCCGCCCCACGGCGCCACGAAGGCGCAGGGGCCGGCGATCGCCCCGAGCCCGGCGATGGCGCCGTTGCCCATCATCCCGATGTCGAGCGTGCCGAGCAGGAGGCGCGCGACGAGCGTGGCCCCGATCACGCCGAAGATGCCGGACAGGTTCGTGACGACGATGACCCGGCCGAGGTCCTGGCCCACCGCGGCCAGCCAGGAGCCGGCGTTGAACCCCTGCCAGCCCACCCAGAGGATCAGCACCCCGAGGATCGCCAGCGGCATCGAGTGCCCGGGTATCGGGACCGGCTTCCCCTCGCGGAACTTCCCGATGCGCGGCCCGACGACCATCGCCCCCGCGAACGCCGCCGTGGCCCCGCACAGGTGCACCACCCCCGACCCGGCGAAGTCCTGGTAGCCGTTCTGGAAGAGCCAGCCGCCGCCCCACTGCCAGTGGACCACGATCGGGTAGATCAGGCCGACGAACAGGATGGCGAACGGGGCGTAGGCGCCGAACCTGACCCGGTCGAGCATCGAGCCCCAGACGATCGCGAGCGTCACGGCGGCGAAGGTGGCCTGGAAGAACCACTTGGTGTTCTCGTCCACGGCCGAGTAGGCGAGCGACGGCACCCCGTCCGGGTTGCCCAGCTCGATGAACCACCCGGTCGCGCCGAGGAAGTCGCCCCCGTCGCCGAACGCGATCGCGTACCCGATCGCCCAGAAGACGGCGAACGCGAGGCACAGGTTGATGAGCACCTTCGCCATCACCGCGCCCGCGTTCTTCATCCGCGAGAAGCCCACCTCGAGCATCGCGAAGCCGGCCTGCATGAAGAGCACCAGGCATCCGGCCACGACCACCCAGACGGTGTCGATCGCCGCAGCGTCCATCCCTGCCCCCTCCGTGACGCGGGCCTCCGGGAAGGGCCCGCCGCCGCGTCAGCCTCCCAGCGCCCGCCCGAGGCGGTCTTTGGCCCTCGGGCCACCCCATCCGGGCGGCGCTTGGCCTCCGGGCCAAAGGCCCGGCGGCGCCTACGAGGCGACCGCGGCGCCTCCGGCCACGCGCGCGACTCCGGTGGCCTCGGCCGCCGCCCGCACGGCGGCGGCGACGTTCGGCACCAGGCGCGGGTTGAAGATCGAGGGCACCACGTTGAACGGGCTCGGGCCCGTCTCCTCGGCGGCGGTCTCGGCGATCGCGGTGGCGGCGGCGAGTGTCATCGCCTGGTTGATCTCGGTGGCGCGGCAGTCGAGCGCCCCGCGCCAGATGCCCGGCGACGCGAGCCCGGAGTTGATCTGGTTGGGCACGTCGGGGCGGCCGGTGGCGTAGACGCGGGCGACGCCGGCGGCGTCCTCGGGGAGGATCTCGGGGTCGGGCATCGCGAGGGCGAGCACCACCGGGTCGGCCGCCATGCGCCCCAGGTCGGCGGCCGACAGCAGCCCCGGCGCCGACAGCCCGACGAACGCGCTCGCCCCCTCGAGGACGTCGGCGACGCCGCCCGTCCGGCCGCCGGAGTTGGTGTTCTCGGCGATCCAGGCGAGGTCCTCGGCCGCGTCGCCGCGGTCGCGGTGGACGGCGCCCTGGGAGTCGCAGGCGATCACGTCGCCGGCGCCGGCGGCGACGAGCAGCCGCACCACGGCCTGGCCGCCCGGGCCGAGGCCCGCCACCACGACCGTCGCGTCCGAGAGGCGCGCGCCGGCGACGGACAGGCCGTTGGTGAGGGCGGCGAGCACGGCGGCGGCCGTCCCCTGCTGGTCCTCGTGGAAGACCGGGACGTCGAGGCGCTCGTCCAGCAGGCGCTGGACCTCGAAGCAGCGCGGCGCCGCGATGTCGCTCAGGTGGATCCCCGCGAACACCGACGAGCAGAGCGCGACGGCCTCGGCCATCTCGGCCGGGTCGCGCAGGTCAACCGGCAGCGGGAAGGCGTCGATGCCCGCGAGGCGGCGCATGAACGCGCACTTGGCCTCGAGGGCCGGCAGCGAGGCCTCGGGGCCGAGGTCGCCCTGGCCCACGACCGAGCTGCCGTCGCTCACGACCATGACGCTGTTGCCCTTGATCGTGTAGTCCCAGGCCTGGTCGAAGTCGTGGTGGATCGCCATGCAGACGCGGGCCACGCCGGGGGTGTATGCCATCGACAGGTCGTCGCGGCTGGTAAGCGGGACGCGGTTCTGCATGCCGACCACCCCGCCCTGGTGGGACAGGAACACGCGGTCGTTCACCGACTCCACGCGCACGCCCTCGACGGCCTCGAGGGCCGCCCGGATGGCCTCGCCGTGGGCCACGTCGCGCGCGTAGACCGTGATGTCCCGCGTCACGGCCTCCTTGGCCGAGCGCACGATGTCCACGCCGCCGACCTGGCCCTCGGCGTCGCCGATGGCGGCCATCACCTGGCCGAGCATCCCGACCCTGGCGGGGATGACGGCGCGGAAGGTCAGGCTGTAGTTGGCGTGCGACATCGCGGGGCGACCTCGATTCCGGGAACGCAGGGTCGCGGAAGCCTAGCGCCCGCGCGGTCGCGTCAGCGGCGGGCCCGGCGGTAGATCGAGGACCCCGCCCCGGTCACCACGAGCGCGCCCGCGAGCACCGTCAGCACGAGGAACGGCCAGGGCGGGTCGCCGCTCTGGTCGGGGGTCCGCGGCTCGGGCAGCGGCGAACCCCCGACGGCTGCCCCGCCGCCGCCGCCGCTCCCCCCGCCGAGGTACTGGGCGTCCAGCGTGTCCGAAACCGCGTTGGCGAAGTCGGTGTAGAGGGCGTCCTGACGGGCCTCGATGAGCGCCTCCTGCAGCCGCGCGAACGAGTAGTCGCCGTCGATCACGCCGTTGTCGGCGAAGTCGTCGTAGATGTCGAGGTACCCCTGCGCGCCGGCGGTCGACGGCAGCGCGACCAGGACGACGGCGAGCGCGAGCGCGCAGACGGCCAGGAGCCTGCGGAGGGCGGGCATCGCCCGACAGTAGTCCCGACCCGCGCGCGACGGCAAGGCGCCCTCCCGATTCCCGCACATTTCCCTCACGCCCGCGTTGCTAGCCTCACGACCTCGTGCGGCTGCTCATCACCGGCGCCACCGGGTTCGCCGGCCGCCACCTCATCTCCTACTGCGCGGCGCTCGGACACGAGGTCCACGCGCTGGTCCGGCCGGGCCGCGAGGGCGCCGCCGACCCGCGCGCGACGGCGCACGCCGCCGACCTCCGCGACCCGGCCGCGCTCGCGCGCCTGCTCGGCGACGTCGAGCCGGACGCCGTGGCGCACCTGGCCGGCGCGTCGTCGGTCGGGTCCTCCTTCGCCGACCCGCTCGGCACCTGGGACGTCAACCTGGGCGGCACGCTGGCGCTGCTCGAGGCACTGCGCGAGGCGGCGCCCGAGGCGCGCGCGCTGGTGGTCTCGAGCGGCGAGATCCACGGGCGCGTCCCGCTCGAGGACCTGCCGGTCGGGCCGGACACGCCCCTGCGCCCGCTGTCGCCCTACGGCGCCTCCAAGGCGGCCGCCGACCTCGCCGCCGGCCAGTACCGCGCGGCCTACGGGCTGCCCGCGCTGCGGGTGCGGGCCTTCAACCACGTCGGCCCGGGGCAGGACCCGCGCTTCGTGCTGCCGAACGTCGCCCGCCAGATCGCCCAGGCCGAGCACGAGGGGCGCGAGCGCGTCGACGTGCGCGTGGGCAACGTGGACACCCGGCGCGACTTCACCGACGTGCGCGACATGGTCCGCGCCTACCTGGCGGTGCTCGAGCGCGGCGACCCCGACGCGGTCTACCTGGCCTGCAGCGGCCGCTCGCGACCGGTGCGCGAGCTGATCGAGGGCCTGGCGCCGCTGGCGCGCATCCCGGTGACGTTCGCCTCCGACGCGGGCCTGCGCCGCGCCGGCGAGCAACCCGACCTCTATGGTTCCCCCGCGCGCCTGCGCGACGACACCGGATGGACGCCCGAGATCCCGATCGAGACGACCCTGGCCGACACCCTCGACTGGTGGCGCGAGCGCGTCGTCAACGAGGACCGCGAGTGAGACGCCCGTGCCGCGCGCGCTGATCACCGGCATCACGGGCCAGGACGGCTCCTACCTCGCCGAGCTCCTGCTGGGCAAGGGCTACGACGTCTGGGGCGTGGTGCGCCGCTCCTCCACCGAGTCGTACGAGCGCATCGAGCACCTGCGCGGGCGGCTGGGCTTCGCCCAGGCCGACCTGCTCGACCAGCCCTCCCTGACCGCCGCCCTCCAGGAGGCCGAGCCGGACGAGGTCTACAACCTCGCCGCCCAGTCCTTCGTCCCCACCTCGTGGACGCAGCCGGTGCTCACGGCGGAGTTCACCGCGGTCGGGGTGACCCGCCTGCTCGAGGCGATCCGCCAGGTGGATCCCTCGATCCGCTTCTACCAGGCGTCGTCGAGCGAGATGTTCGGCCGCGTCGTCGAGACGCCCCAGAACGAGTCCACCCCGTTCTACCCGCGCAGCCCCTACGGCGTCGCGAAGGCCTACGGCCACTACATCACGGTCAACTACCGCGAGTCCTACGGCCTCTTCGCGTGCTCGGGGATCCTCTTCAACCACGAGTCGCCCCGCCGCGGCCTCGAGTTCGTGACGCGCAAGGTCACCGACGGGGTGGCGCGCATCAAGCTCGGCCTGAGCGAGCACCTGACGCTGGGGAACCTCGACGCCCGCCGCGACTGGGGCTTCGCCGGCGACTACGTCGAGGCGATGTGGCGGATGCTCCAGCAGGAGCAGCCCGAGGACTACGTCGTGGCGACCGGCGTGACCAACACGGTCGACCGGCTGGTCGAGCTCGCCTTCGCCCACGCCGGCCTCGACCGGGACGAGCACGTCCGCACCGATCCGTCCCTCATCCGCCCGGCCGAGGTCAACCTGCTGGTGGGCGACGCGTCCAAGGCCCGGGACCGGCTCGGGTGGGAGCCCACGGTCAACTTCGAGGGCCTCGTGCAGATGATGGTCGACGCCGACCTGCGGCGGCTGGACGCGCCCGGGCCGTGAGCTCCGACACGCGGGCGGTCTACGCGGCGCTGGCGGCGTTGTCGGACCGCTATGCGAGCCACGGGGCCCCGCCCGCCCGCCCCGCGGCCCCCGACCTCGCCCGCCACGAGCTGCGGGTCTTCTCCCAGAACGGCGAGGACGGGGTCATCGAGGAGATACTGCGGCGCATCGGCACCGGCGGCGGGGGCTTCGTCGAGTTCGGCGTCGGGTCGGGGGTCGAGGGCAACTGCGTGTTCCTGGCGTCGGTGCTCGGCTGGCGGGGCCTGTTCATGGAGGCCGACCCCGACCTGTTCGCGCGCCTCGACGCCCGCTACGAGGGCCACCCCTCCGTCCGCACGGTCCGCGCCCTCGTGGGGCCCGAGAACGTCGACGCCCTGCTGGCCGACCACGGCCCGTCGCCCGAGCCCGACGTGCTCTCGATCGACGTCGACGGCATCGACTTCTGGATCTGGCGGGCGCTCGAGGCGGCGCGCCCGCGCGTCGTGGTCATCGAGTACAACGCCCACCTGGGCCCCGACGCCGAGCTCGTGCAGCCGCTGAGCCCCCGCGTCGCCTGGGACGGCTCGGACCATTTCGGGTCGTCGCTCGCGGCCCTCCGCGGCCTCGCCGCGCGCAAGGGCTACCGGCTGGTGCACACCGACCTCGCCGGGGTGAACGCCTTCTTCGTGCGCGGGGACCTGGCCGAGCCGTTCGGGCCCGAGGAGGCGGTGCCGGCGCGGGCGCCGAACTACTTCCTCGCCGGCGAGGGCCACCCGGCGCACACCGGCGACCGGACGTACGAGACCCCGCCGCCGTGAGGCGCCCGCGCCTGCCCGCGCGGCCGGCCGACCGCCTGGAGACGGCCGAGATGCGGCTCTGCGGGGTGGGGGCGCGCGATCGCGACGCCTGGCTCGAGGTGGAGGTGCGGGCGACGCCGGCCCTGGCAGCCCTGGCGCCGGGCTGGGGCGGCGCCGACGTCCGGGTGGGCTCCCACTGGAGCGACGCCCGCGGACGGGTCGTCGAGTTCGAGGGGCCGCGCTCGGACGGCCTGGACCTCGCCGCCCTGCGGCTCGCGCCGGCGCGACGGCGGGTGGCGGTGGGCGACCCGCCCCAGGGCGCCGCGCGGGTGGTCCTCGACCTGGTCGCCGAGGGCGTCGCCTGGGGCGGGTCGGCCGGGCTGGCGCAGCTCGAGCTCGCGCTTCCCGCGCTCGCGCCCCTGCCCGCGCCCACCCCGGCGGGCCCGGCCGCGCCGGCCCCGGACGAGCCCCCGGCGCAGACCCGCGCGTGGCTCGCGGGCGCCTGGCCGCGCGACGCGGTGCCGGAGGAGATGGCCGCCTACGCCGGCGCCGACCTGGCGCGCTTCCTCATGAGCGTCCAGCTCCTGCGCGAGCCCGGCCGGACGCTCGAGATCGGCGCCAACCCCTACTTCATCACCCGCCTGCTGGCGGCCCGCCACCCCGAGGCCGAGCTCACGCTGACCAACTACTTCGGGACCGACGGCGCCGCGATCGAGCAGGAGGTGGTCGACGCCTCCGGGGCGGTGGTCGAGCGCTTCCGCTCCGACCTCGTGGACGTGGAGGCGCAGCCGCTGCCCTACGCCGACGGCGCCTTCGACACGGTCCTCCTGTGCGAGGTGATCGAGCACTTCGTGGCCGACCCGGTCTTCACGCTGGCGGAGATCCACCGGGTGCTCGCGCCCGGCGGGCTGCTGCTGCTGACGACCCCGAACGTCGCGCGGGCGGAGAACCTGCGCCGCCTCGCCCAGCGGCAGGGCATCTACGACCCCTACTCGCGCTTCGGCCCCCACGGCCGCCACAACCGCGAGTACGCGGCCGGCGAGCTGATCGAGCTGCTGTCGGCGAACGGCTTCGCGATCGAGCGCTACCTGACGCGCCCGGTCCACGACGTCCCCGACCCCGACGCCGCCTGGTTCGCCGCGGCCGACGACGACGGGGCCGGCGACTACCACTTCGTCGCTCGCGCGGCGGGGCGACCCGGCCGCGCCGGTCAGGCCCGCCTGGCTCTACCGCTGAGCCTCAGGGCCCGCCCGGGAGGTCGTGGAAGCGCTGGGCGTCGATGCGCCGCAGGCGCCCGAAGTCGGTGGGGCCGCGCAGGACGGCTCGGCCGGCCTCGTCGCGCCACGGGTCCCACACCGCGCTGACCAGCCGCCCGCTGATCCCGGCGGCCTCCTCGCTCATCAGGAACGCGACCAGCTCCGCGGCGACCTCGGGAGGGGTGGCGTCGCGCAGGCGCCGCTCGGTCTCCTCCCAGTAGGCGCCGACGTCGTCGCGGCCGGCGGCGAGCGTGGTCTCGTGCATGCCGGTCGCGACGAACCCGGGCGCCACGGCGTTCACCCGCCAGCCCGGCTCCTCGGCGGCCAGGTTCTCGGCCAGCCGCACCGTGGCGACCTTGGCCAGCGCGTAGGCCGAGTAGCGCGGGAAGGGGCCGGTCGCGCCGCCGCCCGAGAAGAGGACGACCGACGGGCGCGGCGGCGGCGTCCAGCAGCGGCGCGCAGGCCTGGACCACCCGCAGCGCGCCGAGGACGTGCTCGTCGAGGGTCCGCGCCAGGGCGTCCAGGTCCACCGTCCGGGTGGGGCCGATGGGCTCGAGGCGGCCGGCGACGAGCGCGAGGCCGTCCAGCGCGTCGCCGAGCTCCTCGCGCGCGGCCGCCGCGAGGGCGGCACCGCACGCCGGGTCGCCGAGGTCCAGCGGCCGCGCCGCCGCCCCGCGCCGGCGGAGCGCCTCGAGCCGGTCCGGATCGCGCCCGGTCGCCAGCACCCGGTCGCCGCGCGCGAGCAGCGCCTCGACGACGGCCGACCCGAGGCCGCCGGTGCCGCCGACCACGACGATGCGCTGGGCCTCCGGCACGGGGCGGGACACTACCCCGCCCCCGGGAGCCGGGCGCGCCGCTCGTATAGGTTCCGCCCCATGCCCACCCAGCGGTTCCGACGGTCGGCCTTCGCCGCCGAGTACCTGCGCGAGGTCGCCGAGATCTCGGACGCCCTCGACGCCGACGCCATCGACGCGATCGCCGAGGCCCTCGCCGGGGTGCGCGCGCGCGGCGGGCGGCTCTTCATCCTCGGCGCCGGCGGCGGCGCGGGCCACGCGTCGCACGCGGTCAACGACTTCCGCAAGATCTGCGACATCGAGAGCTACGCCCCGAGCGACAACGTCTCGGAGCTGACGGCGCGGGTCAACGACGAGGGCTGGGACACGGCCTACCGCCACTGGCTCACGGGGTCGCGGCTCAACGAGCGCGACGCGATCCTCGTGTTCTCGGTCGGCGGCGGCTCGCGCGAGCACAACATCAGCATGAGCCTGGTCAACGCGGTCGAGCTCGCCGGCGAGGTCGGGGCGCTCGTGATCGGCGTCGTCGGCAAGGACGACGGGGCCACCGCCCAGCTCGCCGACCACTGCATCGTCGTCCGCGGCGCGCCGCCCGAGCGGCTGACGCCGCACACCGAGGCCTTCCAGGCGGTGGTCTGGCACCTGCTGGTCTCCCACCCGGCCCTCGCGATGCGCGCGGGCACCTGGGAGACGATCGATCGCGGCGCCGAGGCCCCCTCGTCGCCCGCATGAGCGCCGACCGGGCCGTCTTCCTCGACCGCGACGGGGTGCTCAACCAGCTGGTCCTGAACCCCGCGACGGGGGACCACGAGTCGCCCTACCGCCCCGAGGACGTCGCCCTCGTCCCCGGCGCGGCCGAGGCGCTGCGCCTGCTGCGCTCGCTGGGCGTCCCGCTGGCGGTGGTCTCCAACCAGCCGAGCGCGGCGAAGGGCACCGCCGACCTCGCGTCGCTCGCGGCCGTGCACGACGCGGTCGTGGCCCTCCTGGCCGAGGAGGGCCTCGCGGTGGACGAGGTGCGGTACTGCTTCCACCACCCCGCCGGCACCGACCCCGAGCTCGGGAGGGCCTGCGACTGCCGCAAGCCCGCCCCGGGCCTCATCCTCCAGGCCGCCGAGGCCCTCGGGCTCGACGCGGACGCGCTCGGCCGCTCCTGGCTGATCGGCGACTCGGACGTGGACGTCGAGGCCGGGCGCGCGGCCGGCCTGCGCACGGTCCTCGTCGAGGACCCGCGCTCGGCCCACCGGCGCGCCGGCGCGCGAGGCCGACCGCGCGCGCGGCCGACGTCCTCGAGGCCGCCCGGATCGTCGCCGGCGCCGCGGCGCCCATCCCACTCGGAGAGGAGGCACGATGACCCTCGACCTCTCGACCATGCGAACCAAGATCTACGCGGACGGCGCGGACCTCGAGAGCCTGCTCCGGCTCGCCGAGCAGCCCCACATCAAGGGCTTCACCACCAACCCGACGCTCATGCGCAAGGCCGGCGTGGCGGACTACGCGGCGTTCGCGCGCGACGTGCTCGCCCAGATCACGGACCGCCCGATCTCGTTCGAGGTCTTCTCCGACGACGCCGAGGGCATGCGGCGCCAGGCCCACGAGATCGCCTCCTGGGGCCCGAACGTCTACGTGAAGATCCCCGTCACCAACACGCGCGCCGAGCCCATGACGTCGCTTGATCAAGGACCTCTCGGGCGACGGCGTCCAGGTCAACGTCACGGCCCTCATGACCGTCCGGCAGGTCGAGGAGGTCGCCGGGGCGCTCGCCGGCGGCGCGCCGAGCAACATCTCGGTCTTCGCCGGCCGCGTCGCCGACACCGGCCGCGACCCGATCCCGCTGATGCGCGACGCGCTGGCCGCCATGGCCGGCGCGCCCGAGGCCGAGCTCATCTGGGCCAGCCCGCGCGAGGTGCTGAACATCGCCCAGGCCGAGGAGATCGGCTGCCACATCATCACGGTCACGCACGACCTGCTCGGCAAGCTCCACCTGCTGGGGAAGGACCTCGACGAGTTCTCGCTCGACACGGTCAAGATGTTCCACGACGACGCCGCGTCGGCGGGGTTCACGCTCGAGGCGGCCGAGGTGGGTGGTTGACGTCTCCGGGCGCCGCGCGTGCCGCGTCTGCGGCGGCGACGCGCGCGACGCCGGGGAGGTGCGCGGGCGGGTCATCCCCGGCCCGTACCGCCTGCTGCGCTGCGACGCCTGCGGGTTCGCGCGGGTCGTCGACCCGCCCGACCCCGCGCTCGTCTACACGGAGGACTACTACCGGGGGCGGGGCGCCGACCCCCTCGTCGACTACGCCTTCGAGGCGGCGAACCCGGACCGCACCGTCCGCGCCTACGAGTGGCGGGGCATCGCCGCGCGCGTCGCGGCACCTCGCGCCCCTCGACGCCCGGACGCGCTGGCTCGACGCGGGCTGCGGCACGGGCGGCCTCGTGCGCCACCTGCGCGAGCGCGTCGGCTGCGAGGCCGTGGGGCTGGAGGAGGGGTGGGCGCTGGAGCGCCTGCGCGAGGCGGGGGTCCCGGTCGTCGGCGAGGAGGATCTCGACGGGCTCGCGGGCGCCGTCGACGTCGTCACGGCCATCGAGGTGATCGAGCACGTGCCCGACCCCGTGAGCTTCCTGCGGCGCATGCGCGCGCTCCTGCGGCCCGGCGGGCTGCTCTTCCTCACCACCGGGAACGCGGCCGCCCACCGGGGCGCGCTGGCCGACTGGAGCTACGTGATCCCCGAGATCCACGTCAGCTTCTTCGAGCCGCGCACCCTGGCGCGCGCCATGACGGCGCGCGGGCTTCCGGCCGCAGGCCACCGGGTTCGGCCCCGGCCACACCGACATCATCCGCTTCAAGGTGCTCAAGAACCTGCGCGTGCGCACCCGCTCGCGGGGCGAGGCGGCGCTCCCCTGGCCGGCGATCGCCCGCGCCGCCGACCGGCGCCACGGCGTCTCGGCCCACCCCGTGGGGTACGCCGCGTGAGGCGCGTCCTCATCACGGGCGGCGCCGGCTTCATCGGCAGCAACCTCGCCGACCGCCTGCTCGCCGACGGCGTCGAGGTGGTCGTCTACGACAACTTCGCCACCGGCCAGCGCCGCTTCGTGGAGGGCGTGGACGCGGCCGAGCGCGGCGAGATCGTGGAGGGCGACGTGCTCGACGCCCCGGCGCTGCGCGGCGCGATGGCCGGCTGCGACACGGTCTTCCACCTGGCCGCCAACGCCGACGTGCGCTTCGGCCTCGAGGACCCGTCGCGCGACTTCGAGCAGAACACCGTCGGCACCTTCACGGTGCTCGAGGCCATGCGGGCGGCCGGGGTGCGGCGCATCCTGTTCGCGTCGTCGGGCTCGGTCTACGGGGAGCCCGAGGTCGCGCCCACGCCCGAGGACGCGCCCTTCCCGGTCCAGACCTCGCTGTACGCGGCCTCCAAGCTGGCCGGCGAGGGGATGATCCAGGCCTACTGCGAGGGCTACGGCTTCACCGGCGTGATCCTGCGCTTCGTCTCGGTGCTCGGCGAGCGCTACACCCACGGCCACCTGTTCGACTTCTCGCGCGCGCTGCGCGAGGACCCCGAGACGCTCACGGTCCTCGGGGACGGCCGCCAGCGCAAGTCGTACCTCTACGTCGGCGACTGCGTGGAGGCGATCGCGATGCTCGCGGCGCGGCCCGACGCGCCCGGCTCGGAGGTCTTCAACCTCGGCACCGACGAGGTCACGGACGTCGACACCTCCGTGCGCGCGGTGACGCGCCACCTGGGCGTGAGCCCGCGCATCGAGTACACCGGCGGCGTGCGCGGCTGGATCGGCGACAGCCCCCTCATCCACCTCGACTGCTCGCGCCTGCGGGCGCTGGGCTGGCGGCCGCGGCTGACGATCGCCGAGGCCGTCGGGCGCACGCTCGAGTGGCTCGACGCCAACGAGTGGGTGTTCGCCGCGAGGGCGGTGCGATGAGCGTGATCTTCACGCGCGCTCCGCTGCGCATCTCGCTCGGAGGGGGCGGCACCGACCTGCCCTCCTACTACCGCTCCCACGGGGGCTTCCTGATCGCCGGCGCGATCGACAAGTACATCTACATGCTCACCCACACGGTCTTCCAGCAGCGCTTCCGGCTGAAGTACTCGGAGTTCGAGGAGGTCGACGACCCGCGCGAGATCCGCCACCCGATCCTGCGCGAGGCCCTCTGCCGCCACTGGCACGGCAGCCCCCTGGAGATCGCCTCGGTGGCCGACATCCCCGCGGGCACGGGCCTGGGGTCGTCGGGGTCGTTCACGGTCTGCCTGCTGAAGGCGCTGAGCCTGGGGGGCGGATGTCGAGCACGCCCGAGGCGATCGCCGAGGCGGCGTGCCACATCGAGATCGACGTGCTCGGCGAGCCGTCGGGCAAGCAGGACCAGTACGTCGCGGCCCACGGCGGCGTCTGCGCCTACACCTTCCACGAGGACGACTCGGTGACGGTCGAGCCGCTGCGGCTCTCCACCGAGACCCTGCAGGGGATGAGCGACGGCTTCCTGCTCTTCTTCACCGGCGAGACCCGCAAGGCCACCGACATCCTCCAGGACCAGGACCGGCGCACCCGCGAGTCTCGACGGGAAGATGGTGGCCAACCTCGACCGCACCAAGGAGATCGGCCTCGAGAGCCGCGACGCTGCTGGAGGAGGGCGACCTGACGGCCTACGGCCTGCTGATGCACGAGCACTGGCTCAACAAGCGCGCGCCGCTCGGCCGGGCATGACGACGGGCCGCGTTGACGACCTCTACGAGCGCGCCCGGGCGTGCGGGGCGGTCGGCGGCAAGCTGGTCGGCGCGGGCGGGGGCGGGTTCCTGCTCCTGTACGCGCCCGAGCCGGGCCGCGGTGCGGGAGGCGATGGCCGAGGCCGGCGCGCCCGAGGTGCGCTTCGGCTTCGACTTCCAGGGCTGCTTCGGCCAGGAGTACGTGTGACGCGCGCTGTCGGTGGGCATCGTGGGGTGCGGCCTGATGGGCCGCAAGCGCGCGGCCGCCCTCGGGCCCGACCGCGCCGTCGCGGTGTGCGACGCCGACCCGGCGCGGGCCGAGGTGCTCGCCGCCGAGAGCGGCGCCCGGGCCGTCCCGGACGTCGCCGCGGTCCTCGCCGAGCGGCCCGACGTCGTCGTGGTGGCCACCACGCACGACGCGCTCGCCGACGCCGCCTGCGCGGCCCTCGCCGGCGGCGCCCACGTGCTGGTGGAGAAGCCCGCGGGGCGGACGGTCGAGGAGGTCGACCGCATCGCCGCCGCCGCGGCCGCCGCGCGGCGGCGCGTGAAGGTGGGCTTCAACCACCGCTTCCACCCCGGGATCATGCGGGCGATCTCCGAGGTCCGCGACGGCCTCCACGGCGAGCCCATGTACATGCGCGCCCGCTACGGCCACGGCGGCCGGCTCGGCTACGACCGCGAGTGGCGCGCCGTGCCCGAGGTGTCCGGCGGCGGCGAGCTGCTCGACCAGGGCATGCACCTGCTCGACCTCAGCCACTGGCTGCTGGGGCCGCTGCCGCTGCACTCGGCGCTGCTGCGCACCAGCTACTGGGACATGCCCGTCGAGGACAACGCGGTGCTCACGCTGGCCGAGCCGGGCGGGACGGGCCCCTTCTCGACGTTCCACGTGAGCTGGTCGGAGTGGAAGAACGAGTTCGCGCTCGACGTCTACACGCGCACGACCAAGCTCGCGGTCAGCGGGCTGGCCGGCTCCTACGGCCCCCAGACCCTGCGGATCTGGCGCATGCGCCCCGAGATGGGGCCGCCCGAGCTGGAGGAGGTCGCCTACCCGGCCGCGGACCGGTCCTGGGAGGCCGAGTGGGCCCACTTCCGGGACGCCCTCCTCGACCCCGCCGCGCCGCCGCTGCTCGGCGACCTCGAGTCGGCCCGCTACGGCCTGGCCTGCGCCGAGGAGGCCTACCGCCGCGCCCCCTCCGCCGCCCGGGTCGGGGCGTGAGCGCGGTGGCCGCGCCCGCCCCCGCCCTGCTCGCCGGCCTGCGGCCGCCGCCGGGCCGCGACGCCGCGCCGGCCTTCGAGCGGCGGCTGGATCGTCGACGGCGCGGCCGACCCGGCGGCCTACCTGGGCTACCTCGACGAGGCCGCCGCCGGCTGGTCGGCCGACCTCGAGGCCCTGCACGTCGAATCGAGCCTGGAGCACCCGATCGACGTGCTCACGCGCGCCGTCGCCGTCGCCGCCCTGCGCGGCGCCCGCCTCGGCGCCCGCCCGTCGCTGGTCGACGTGGGCTGCAGCTCGGGCCACCTGCTCGCCGACCTGCGCGCCGGGTGGCCGGGGGCGACGCTCGCGGGCGTTGACGCCGAGGCGTCCGGCCTGCCCGGGGCTCACGCCGCGGTCCCGGACGCCGCCCTCTTCCACGCCAGCGCCACCGACCTGCCCTTCGCCGGCGGGACGGCCGACGCGCTGGTGGCGCTCAACCTGCTGGAGCACCTGCCCGACGACCGCGCGGCGCTGGCCGAGTTCGCGCGCGTCCTGCGGCCGGGCGGCCGGGCCGTGGTCGTGGTGCCCGCCAACCCGCGCCTCTACGACTACTACGACGCCCACCTGCGCCACGAGCGGCGCTACGGCCCCGACGAGCTGCCCGACAGGGCCCGCGACGCCGGCCTGGTCCCGGTGGCGCGCACCGCGGTCGGCAGCGTGGTCTACCCGGCCTTCTGGGCGGTGAAGACGCGCAACCGGCGCCGCCGCGTCGGGCCCGAGGAGGCGCGGGCGCGGGTGGAGCGCGACATCGCGCGCTCGTCCTCGTCGCCGCTCGCGCGCGCCGCGTTCGGGCTGGAGGCCGAGCTGCTGCGCCGGGGCGTCCGGCCGCGGCGCGGCATCCGCCAGGTCGCGGTGCTGGAGCGGCCGGCGTGACGGCCTACCTGGTCACCGGCGGCGCGGGCTTCATCGGCAGCCACGTGTCGCGCCGGCTCGCCGAGGACCCCTCGGCCTCGGTGGTCGTGTACGACAACCTCACCTCGGGCCGGGTCGAGCACCTCGGCGACGCGCTCGACGAGGGGCGGGTGCGGCTGGTGACCGGCGACCTGAAGGACCTCGAGCCGCTGGTCGCCGCCATGGAGGGGGTCGACCACGTCTTCCACTTCGCCGCCAACCCGGACATCGCCAAGGCGATGGCGGAGCCCTCGGTCGACTTCTGGGAGGGCACCTTCCTCACCAACAACGTCCTCGAGGCCATGCGGCGGGCCGGGGTGCGGCGGCTCACCTACGCCTCCGGCAGCGGCGTCTACGGCGACGTCGGCGAGCTGCCGGTGCACGAGGACCTGCCGCTGTGGCCGATCTCGCCCTACGGCGCCTCCAAGCTCGGCTGCGAGGCCATGATCAGCGCCTACTGCCACATGTTCGGCATCCGCGCGCTGATGCTGCGCTTCGCCAACGTGGTCGGGCCGAACCAGACCCACGGCGTGGCCTACGACTTCATCCGGCGCCTGCGCGACGACCCGGCCGAGCTCGCGATCCTCGGCGACGGGAGCCAGAGCAAGTCGTACGTCCACGTCGACGACGTCGTCGACGCCCTGACCGGCCTCTTCCCCGAGGAGGGCCCGTCCGATGCGGGTCCTGAACGTCGCCACCGAGGACTACCTGACGGTGCTCGAGATCGCCGACCTGGTGGCCGAGCGGCTCGGGCTCGAGGGCGTCGAGTACCGCCTCGGCGAGGGCGCCCGCGGCTGGAAGGGCGACGTCCCGGTCGTGCGCTTCGACAGCTCGCGCGCCCGGGCGCTCGGGTGGTCGAACGCGCGCACCTCGCGCGAGGCGATGGCCGCCTCGATCGACGCGATGATCGCCCAGGTCGAGGCGGAGGAGGCCGCCCGTGGCTGACCGGGTCGCGGCCCGGCGTCGTGAGGGGGGCGGAGGAGGTCGCAGCGCACGCGCGCTGGGGTCCTTCGTTCGACGGCTGATCCCTGTGGAGTTCCAACTCCTGCCGGTGGGCGCGTCGCGCCGACTGCTGGCGCGGACCGGGTACTTCCGCCTCCGTACTCGCGTCGCCGCCCATGGCGACCGAATCCCCGACGCCGAGCTGTATCAACCGCTCTACTCGCCGTGGCTCGGCGATCCGGACTTCGAACGCGTCTACGCGCTCTCGAAGGGCCGAACGCTGGTCAGTCGGGACCGCTGCTATGTCCTCTGGCGGACGCTGCAGCAAAGCCTCGTCCTGGAGGGCGAGTTGCTCGAGTGCGGAGTCTTCCGCGGCGGCACCGCCCTACTCGAGGCGGCCACCGTCTCCGGTGCAGGAGCCGAGCGCCCCCTGCACCTCGTCGATAGCTTCGCCGGCATGCCGGACACCACCTCGGGTGTCGATCGCTTCCGCGAGGGCGACTTCGCGACGACGTCGCTGGACGACGTCACGGCCGCACTTGCGCCGTTCCCGTTCGTGCGCGTGCATCAGGGCTACATCCCCGAGGTCTTCGAAGAGGTCGGGATCGGGGTCGCTCGCCTGGGCGTACATCGACGTTGACATCTACGCTCGCGGTTCGCGACTGCCTTCGAGTTCATCTATCCGTGCCTGCTGCCCGGCGGAGCAGTCGTGATCGACGACTATGGGTTTCCGAGCTGCCCGGGCGTACGTCGAGCGGTGGACGAGTTCTTCGCGCACGAGCGCCGCGAGGTTCCGCTGTGCTTGCCCACCGGCCAGTGCCTGATCGTGAAGCTGCCCCAGCCCCGGTAGCGGTCGGGCGGTCCGAGATATCGGTGCCACAGGGCGATGGATACGATCGCACGCCGGTGCCTCCCGCGAGCATTCCGCTGGCCCATGGCTGACCCGCGCCTGCCGGGGCTCGAGGACCCGGCGAACGTCGTCCACGGCTGGGACGAGGCGCACCGGCGCAGCCCGGCGCCGCGCCACCGCCGCCGCCTGGTGGTCGACATCGCGCGCGGGCTCGGCGGTGCGCGACTGCCTCGACGCGGGCTGCGGCCAGCCCTACCTGCTCGAGCAGCTCCAGCGCGAGCTCGGGCTCGAGACGCTACGGCTGCGACCTCTCGGACCGCACGATGCGACGACAGCGCCGGCAGCCCGGTCGCGCGCGAGTTCCGCGTGCTCGACCTGTCGAAGGAGACCTGGCCCGGCCGGCGCGTTCGACCTCGTGATCTGCTCCGAGGTGCTCGAGCACATCCCGGACTGGCCCGCGGCGGTCGCGAACCTGGCCCGCATGGCGCGCCGCTACGTGCTCATCACGGTGCCGACCGGCAAGGTGCGGGCGATGGACCGGATGGTCGGCCACACCCAGCACTTCGCCGGTCCGGAGCTGGTCGCGGCGCTCGGGCGCGGCCGGCTGCTGGCCGCTCGTCGGTGCGGCGCTGGGGGTTCCCCTTCCACTCGCTCTACCGCGTCGCCGATCAGCGCCCAGGCCGAGCGCGTCTACGACGCCTTCGGCGGCGGCGACGCCTACGGGCCGGGCAGAAGCTCGTCTCCGAGGCCCTCTACGGCCTCTTCTTCGCCAACGACCTCTTCCGCACCGGCGACGAGCTGATCGTCCTGGCGCGCGCGCCAGGCGGCGGCGGACCGAGGCGGCAGCGTGAGCAGCCCCGCCCGAGCGCGAGGCGCTCGCCCCCGAGCTCGCTGGGGCCGGCGCGCCGATCCCGGGCTACGTCTCGATCGTCGACCCCGTGCCTGAACGAGGAGCTGGTCGTCGGCGAGTTCGTCGACTGGTGCCACGAGGGGCTCGCGCGGGCCGGGCGTCGAGGGCGAGATCGTGATCGTCGACAGCTCCACCGACCGCTCGGCCGGAGATCGCCGAGGCGCACGGCGCGCGCGTGCTGCGCACGCCCAAGCGCGGCCTGGGGCGCGCCTACATCGACGCCATCCCCCAGCTCCGCGGCGAGTGGATCATCATGGGCGACTGCGACCTCACGTACGACTTCCGCGAGATCCGGCCCTTCGTCGACCAGCTCGCCGAGGGCTACGAGTTCGTCATGGGCAGCCGCTTCCGCGGCTACATCGAGCCGGGCGCGATGCCCAAGCTGCACCAGTTCTTCGGCACCCCCCTGACGACCTGGATCCTCAACCGGATGTACGGCTCGCGGTTCAGCGACATCCACTGCGGGATGCGGGCGATGACCGCCGACGCGCTGCGGCGCATCGACCTGCAGAGCCAGTCGTGGGAGTACGCGTCGGAGATGGTCGTCAAGGCGGCCAAGCTGCGGCTGCGCACGACCGAGGTGCCGGTCCGCTTCTACAAGGACCGCGAGGGCCGCGAGAGCCACCACAAGCGCGCGGGCTGGTGGTCGCCCTGGGCGGCGGGCTGGCGCAACCTGCAGCGTGATGTTCCTCTACGCGCCCGACTTCTTCCTCGTCGTGCCCGGGCTGCGTGATGCTCGTCGCTGGGGCTCGCTGCTGTCGCTCGGCGCTGGTCGGCGGGCCCGGTCGAGATCGGCGGCCTCGGCCTCGACCTGCACTGGATGCTGCTCGGGCTCGCGCTGACCCTGCTCGGCTACAGCGCCCTGCAGCTCGGGGTGCTCGCGCGCGTCCACTACGACTTCGACCCGCGCTTCACCGACCGCGTCGCTGCGCGCTGCTGACCATCGACCGCGGGAGCCTCGTCGCGGCGGTGCTGCTGCTGGCGCCGGGCTGGTGCTCGACGGGATCCTGCTGGAGGACTGGATCAGCCACGGCTTCCGGCTGACGCGACCTCTCCTACTTCGGCGCCCTCGGCCTGCTGCTGATCGTGCTCGGCTTCCAGACCTTCACCTTCACGCTCCTGCTGCAGATGGTCGGGCGCCGCGGCGCGGCGCGCGCCGGTGAGCGCGCGCAGCGGCCGCCGGCCGCCGCGAGTCGTACGGCGAGCGCGGCCTCAGCCCGGTCGACCGCCTCGGGCGTGGCCCTGTCGGTGCGGGCCGTGCTGCGCGGCGCGCCGCCTGTCGCCGCCGCCGCGGCGTCCTCGACCTGGGCTGCGGCCACGAGGCGACCCTGCTGCGCGCGCTGGCGCCGCGGATCGCCTCGGGCATCGGCGTCGACCTGCGCGTCTCGGACGAGGCCAAGGCGGTGCCGGGGCTGAGCTTCGTGGAGGCGCCGATCGAGGAGGCGCTGCCCGCGGTCGAGGACGCCTCGGCCGACCTCGTGCTGCTGATCTCGGTGCTCGAGCACCTCGACGACGCGCCCTGGGCGCTGGCCCGAGTGCCGCCGCGTGCTGGCGCCCGGCGGCGTCCTGATCGTCAACGTCCCGACCTGGGCGGGCAAGTCGCTCCTCGAGCTGTCGGCCTTCCGCCTCGGCACTCTCGCCGGCGTGCGAGATGGACGACCACCGCATGTACTACGGCCGCCGCGACCTCTGGCCGCTGCTGGTGCGGGCCGGCTTCCGGCCGAGCCGCATCCGCCTGCGCTACCACAAGCTCGGACTCAACCTCTTCGCCAGGGCGACGGCCCCTGAGCCCGCCTCGGGGGTGCCGGTAGAGTGCCCGCCGTGGCGGGAGCGGCCATGAGCGGCGCGAGGAGGACGGGCGGTGGCCGCGGATCGACGGCGCGCCGCTGGATGCGCCGGCTCGTTCCGGCCGAGGTGCAGGCGCCGCCGCCCGGGCTCGCGCGCCGGCTGGTCGCCCGCACCGGCTACTTCCGCCTGCGCACCTGGGCGGCGGCCCACGGCGAGACGGTCCCCGACGCGCGCGCTCTACCAGCCGCTCTACTCGCCCTGGCTCGGCGACCTGGCCTTCGAGCGGGCCTACGCCGCGGCCGCAGGGCCGCACGCTGGTCAGCCGCGACCGCTGCTACGTGCTCTGGCGCACCCTCACCCAGGCCCTGGCGCTCGACGGCGACCTGGTCGAGTGCGGCGTCTTCCGCGGCGGCACGGCGCTGCTCGAGGCGACGACCGTGCGCGACGCCGGCGGCGAGCGGCCGCTGCACCTGGTCGACAGCTTCGCCGGCATGCCGAGCGTCACCGAGGGGACGGACCGCTTCGAGGAGGGCGACCTCGGCTCGACCTCGGCCGACGTCGGTGCGCGCGGCGCTCGCCCCCTTCCCGTTCGCGCGCGTCCACGAGGGCGTGATCCCGGCGATCCTCGACGAGGTCGGCGTCGAGCGGGTGGCCTGGGCCCACATCGACGTCAACGTCTACGCCGCCGTCCGGGACTGCCTCGAGTTCCTCTACCCGCGCATGGCCCCCGGCGGGGTCGATCGTGCTCGACGACTACGGCTTCCCGAGCTGTCCCGGCGCCCGCCGCGCGGTGGACGAGTTCTTCGCCGGCCGCCCGGAGGCCCCGCTGTGCCTTCCCACCGGCCAATGCCTGATCGTCAAGCTGCCGTAGCGGCGCCGGCCGGAGCGCCGCCGAGCCCGGCGCGGCACGCTCGCGCGCGCGCGGCCGCCGCCTGCTGACGGCCGAGACGCCTGGTGCTCGGCGCGTGCGCGCATCGTCGGTCTGCGCCTTCTACTTCTGGACCGCGTACAGCGGCGGCCCGGGCAGCGGCTACTACGCGCGCCCTGACCGACGCCTTCATCGACGGCCAGACAGCCCTCCGTCACGCCGCCGCCGCCGGAGCTGCTGGCGCTCGACGACCCGTACGACCCGGCCCAGAACGCGCCCTACCGGCTCCACGACGCGAGCCTCTACGAGGGCCGCTGGTACCTCTACTTCGGCCCCTCGCCCGTCGCTGCTCTACCTGCCGCTGCGGGCGGTGGGCGTCGACGCTGAGCGACGCGTTCGCGATCGCGCTCTTCGGCTCGGCCGGCTTCCTGTTCGCGCTCGCGCTGATGCGCTTCCTCGATCGAGCGCTACCGGCCCCGGACCGTCGCTGGCGACGCGCGCCGTGGCGCCGTGGTGCTACTCGGCCTCGGCGAACGTCGTGCCCTTCCTCCTGCGCCGGCCGGCGGTCTACGAGGTCGCGATCGCGGCGGGCTACTGCTTCCTGCTCGCGGCGCTCTACCTGACGCTGACCGGCGCGCTGCGCGAGCGGCCGAGCCTCGTGCGCCTGGCCGGGCGGCAGCCTCGCCCTGGGGCTGGCGGCCGGGGCGCGCGCCGCACCTGCTGCTGGCGCTGCCGGTGTTCGCTGTGGGCGTGGTACCGCGCGCTGCGCGGCGCGCGGCGGGCCTGCGGCGCGCCGCCGGGCCGACCTGCGCCGCCTGGCCGCCGCCGCGCTCGGCCCCGTCGGCGCTCTGCCTCGTGCTGCTCGCGGCTCTACAACGTCGTGCGGTTCGGGTCGCTGACCGAGTTCGGCCAGACGTACCAGCTCGGCGGCATCAAGACGAGCACGCTCGATCGCTTCGACGTCGGCCGCCTGGTGCCCGGGGCTCTTCTTCTACCTGCTGTCACCGCCCCGAGCCTGGACCTGATCTTCCCGTTCGCCCACCTGGCACCGCCGAGCTATCCCGGGACGCTGTCGTCCGAGTACGCCGCCGGGCTCGAGCCGGTGGCCGGCGCGCTGGCGACGACGCCGCTGCTGGTGCTCGCCTTCGCGGCGCCGGTGCTGCTCGCGCGCGAGCGGCGCCGGCGGCCCGAGGACATGTGCTCGCATCGCTGCTCCTGCTCGCCGCGCTGCTGGTCATGGCCGTCCCGCTGCTGTCGCTTCAACGGGGCGACGATGCGGTACGAGGTGGACTGGGTCACGCTCGCGATGCTCGCCGCCGCTGCTGGTCTGGCTGCGCGTCGCGACGCGCCTCGCGGGCCGGCGGCTGGCCGGGGCGGCGGTTCGGACCGTGGCGCGTCCTCGGCGGTGCTCGCGACGGCCTTCTTCGGGCCTCGCGTTCTCGATGACCGGCTACGGCGACACGCTGCGCGACCGAGAACCCGGCCACCTACGAGCGCATCGAGCGCGCGTTCGACTGGGTGCCCGACGCTCGCGGCCCGCCTGCGCGGCGAGCCCGGTCGTGCTGGAGGTCGGCCCGGCCTTCGCGCCGACGGCGCGACCGCGGTGCGGCTCGCCGCGCCTGGCGCCGGCGTCGTCGACGCTGCGGGCGACTCTTCGACTGGAACCCGGCGCTCCCGGCCGGCTCGGATCGTGCGCCTCGCGCGTCGAGGGCTCGGACGGCGTCGCCCGCACGCTATCCCGCTCGTGAACCGCGACATGACGATCCGCGCCGGGACCCGGAGCGGGGGCCTGCAGGACATTCGCATCGCGTGGATCCTCGTCCGTGCGGTGCGTCGCGCCCGGGCCGGCGACCGCCCGCCCCGCCGGATTCGCCATCCGGGCACCCGGGTCGTCGGGTGGCCGCGGCGGTGAAGGGCCCCGCCGCGGATGGGTACGATGCCCGGGACGTGGTGACCCGTTCCGTCGCTCGCGGCCGCGTCGGCGCCTCGTCCAGCGCATGCCGAGCCGGTCGCGGTGCTCTCGAAGTTCGCCTTCACGGGCGCCTTGGTCGCGGGCGACCCACCTCGGCCTGGTGACCGGCATGGTGCTCGGCGGCGTGCCGATCCAGGTCGCGCTGGCCATCGCCTACATCGTCGCGCATCGCCATGCACTTCACCCTCAACCGCCAGTGGGTCTTCCGCCACGAGTCCGGCTACGCGCTGCACTTCAGCGCCCAGGGGGTGCGCTACCTGCTCGCCGCGGCGCTTCTCCTACGCCGGCACCGCCGATCGGCGTCGCGGTCCTGCCCGGCCGCGCTCGGCATCCCCGAGCTCGCGGCCTTCTTCCTGATGACCGGCGTGATGGCCTGCATCACGTTCGCGATCCTGCACCTCTGGGTGTTCCACGCCGCGCCGCGGGCGGGGCGTCGTGAGCCGGCCGCTGGTCTCCGTGGTGGTCCCGTGCCTCAACGAGGAGGACAACGTCGGCCCGCTCTACGAGCGGCTGCGCGCGACGCTGGTCGGCGGCCGAGGTGGACTACGAGATCATCTTCAGCCTCGACCCCTGCACCGACGCGACCGAGGACCGCATCCGCGAGATCCGGCTGCTCGACCCGGCGGTGAAGATGCTGCGCCTGTCGCGGCGCTTCGGCCAGCCGGCGGCGACGCTGGCCGGCATCCGCATGGCCTCGGGGGACGCGGTCGTCGTCATCGACTGCGACCTGCAGGACCCGCCCGAGCTGATCGGCGACATGATCGGCCGCTGGTCGCAGGGCTTCGACGTCGTCTACGCCCAGCGCCGCTCGCGCGCCGGCGAGACGCTGCCGAAGCGGATCGTCGCCGCGCTCGGGTACCGCGTCATCCGGCGCGTGGCGGAGGTCGAGATCCCGCCGAACACGGGCGACTTCCGCCTCATGAGCCGGCGCGTGGTCGACGAGGTGCTGCGCGCTCAACGAGACCCACGGCTTCCTGCGCGGGCTCACCGCGCTGGTCGGCTTCCCCCAGGCCAGCGTGCTCTACGACCGCGACCCGCGGGCGACCGGCGACGGCAAGTACAACCGCTTCACCGGCTCGGTGCGGATCGGGCTCAACGGGATCATCGGCTTCTCGCGCTACCCGCTCCAGATCATCACCTGGATCGGCCTGATCACCTTCACCTTCGCGATGGTGCTCGGCGCTGGTCTACCTGTGCCTGCGGCTCGCGGGCGTCGAGATCGTCTGGGGCAACCCGACCCTGGTCATCATCATCTCCTTCTTCAGCGGCATCCAGCTGCTGAGCCTCGGGGTGATCGGCGAGTACGTCGGCCGCATCTACGACGAGGTCAAGCGGCGGCCGCTGTTCGTCGTCGACGCGCTCGAGGGCTTCGAGCGGCCGATGGCCGAGCTCGAGGGCGACCGGCGCCGGCGCGCGAGCGCTCCTCGACCTGACGCGCGTGACGGACGGCCTCCCGCCGGTCGCGATCCTCGCCGGCGGCCTCGGCACGCGCCTCGGCGACGCGGCGGGCGGGCTGCCCAAGGGCATGGTGCCGGTCGCGGGCCGCCCGTTCCTCGAGCACGTGATGCAGCGCCTGCGCCGCGGCGGCGCGCGCGGGTGGTGATCTGCCGCGGCCACCTCGGCGAGGCGATCGAGGCGGGCCTCGGCGACGGCGCGCCGCTTCGGGCTGTCGATCGCCTACTCCGACGAGGGCCCGACGCCGATCGGCACCGCGGGCGCCCTGCGGCGCGCGCTGCCCCTGCTGGGCGAGCGCTTCCTGGTCATGTACGGCGACACCTACCTGCGCGTTGACTACGCGGCCGCCGCCGCCCGCCACGAGCGCTCGGGCTCGCCGGCGCTCATGACCGTGCTGCGCAACCGCGGCCGCTGGGGGCCGAGCAACGTCGTCTACGCGCGCGGTCGGGTGCTGGCCTACGACAAGCGCACGCCCCCGCCGGGCGCCGAGTGGATCGACTACGGCCTCCTGGCGCTGACGCCGCGCGGCGCTGGCGGGCGACGAGGCCGACCTCGCCGACGTCCTCAGCGGCCTCGCCGCGCGGCCGGGCACTGGCCGGCCTGCCGGTGCGCGCCCGCTTCTACGAGATCGGCACCCCCGAGGCGCTCGAGGAGACCGACCGCTTCCTCAGCCGGGCGGCGCGCTGAGCGCCGCAGGTCCCTGCGACCGCAGGCCATCAGCGGGCCGGCCGGGTCGCCCGGCGGCGACCGGCCGCGCCCGGGGCGCGCGTCGAGCGTCACGGGCGTCGTCGAGCGCGGCGGGCAGCGCGAGGTCGATCGCCGACCGTGACGAGGGCGTCGGCCGGCGAGGCGCCGCGCGGCGGCCGCGCCCGGCGCGGACAGGATCAGCGATCCGCGGGCCGCGCGTAGCTGGCGACCTCCATCTCCAGGCGCGCCCGCGCGGCCGCTGCGCCGCGGTTGCGTGACCACGAGCTCGACCGGGCCCGAGGTCCAGGCGAAGACGCCCGTCGCCGTCGCGCTCCGGCGGGTACCACCCCGTCCCGTAGGTCGTCACGTCGAGGACGGGCGCCGCGTGCCAGCGCGTAGGTGCCGTTCGTCCAGATCGGCGTGCGGTCGGTCGCGACCGGCTGGGGCCGCGGCCGTCAGGACGTCGGTCCACGGGCGGGCCGGGCGCCACTCCGGCGCCCCGCCGCCGGTGAGGTAGGAGGCCGTGCTGCCGAGCCCGACCGCCGTGAGCTCGGGCGGCCGGTCGCCGAAGTACGCGGCCATCATCCGGTACTGGAAGGAGCGCGGCGTCGGGCGCCGCGCCCTCGACCAGCACGCGTCGAGCCCGGCGGCAGCTCGGCGAGCGCGCGGCCCATCTCGACGTCGGCGGCGCGGAACCCGGTGCCGGGGTCGACCGACGCCTCGCAGGTTGTCGGCTGGTGACCGGGATCCAGATGGCGGCGACGCACGCCGAGCGCCGACCAGGCGCACGGCGCGGCGCCGCGAGCCGCGCGACCGGGCAGCAGGCCGATGACGGCCAGCCCGGCGAGGACCGCGCCGCCCGAGATCAGCCCCTTGTAGACCTGGTAGGGCAGCTCGTCGACGACCCGGTAGCGCACCACGATCGCCGCGCACGTCACGAGGACGCCCGCGGCGACCGCGAGCGAGGGCGACCCGCCGCGCGGTCCAGCCGCCGCCACGGGCGTCAGCGCGACGCGCGAAGGCGGCGCCGACGATCAGCGAGAGCCCGCGAAGGCCGGCCAGCCGAGCGCGCCGCGCCCCGGACAGCGGGAAGACCGAGCGCCGAGCCGAGGAAGATGCGCCGCGTACGCCTCGCCGGGAGAGGAAGCCGGCGAGCGCGTTGATCGGCGGCGTCGTCGAGGAAGAGCAGGTTCTCGACGCCGCGGACCACCTGGATCGGCGCGGTCGACGAGCGACGGCGGCCGCGAGCACCGCGAGCAGCGCGGCGGCCCGGCCGGCGCGCCGCGCCAGCCCCGGCCCCGCCGAGGCGCCGCAGCGACGGCGTCGCCCACGCCGGCGCCGTCGGGCGCGAGGAGCGCGATCGCGACGAGCGGCAGCACCAGCCACGGCGCGCATGGCCGGGTAGACGCCGATCAGGGCCGCCGCCGGCGACGGCGGCGACGACCAGCCGCCGCCAGCCCGGGCGCGGCCGCGAAGCAGCGCGAACGGCCGCCGACCGCGAACGGCCACAGGCAGATGCTCACGAACTGGGTCGTGTAGTTCTCGACGAACGGGATCGCCAGCGACGGGGCTCGCGACGGCGACCGCGACCAGGCCGGCGCCGACGGCCGGTCGAGGCGCGGCCGCAGGGCGCGCGGCGAGCGGTCGCCCAGCCGCCGACGGCCGCCGCGAGCGCCGACGGCGGCGGCGGAGTTGACCACCTCGAAGCCCTGCGCGGCCGAGGAGCGTGGCGAGCATCGCGGCGAAGTGCTCGAAGCCGAAGCCGAAGTCGCAGTCGATCGGTCGTCCACGGGACGAAGCGTGAGCGGCTCGGCGAGGTTCGGCGGCGACGTCGCGCGGGAAGCGGGTGGTCCTTGAGCCAGTCGACCAGGGTCGCGTAGCCCCAGCCGTCGTTGTTGCGTCACGGCGATGGTGGTCGCGAAGCCCTGCTCGATCGTCGGGCGCGAGGATCAGGCAGCCCGGCGATCGCGCCGCGGCCGAGCACCGCGGCCTCCGCCCAGGTCGGGCCGCAGCGCCGCGGCGAGGCTCGCGAGCCGGCCGCCCGGGCCGGCGGCCCGCGGAGCGCGGAGCGCGACCGCGAGCGCGAGCGCGGCGACGACGATCGCCGAGCGCGACCGGCGCCGCCCGGCGATCCGGGCATGAGCGCGCCCAGCGGGTAGAGCAGCGTGACCAGGACGCAGAGCCCGAGCGGGATGGTCGCGAAGCCGACCCAGCGCCCGCGGGGGTCGAGCAGCCCGGCGAGCGCGACGCCGGCGAGGCAGGCAGAGCACCAGCCCGAGCCCGTAGATGCTCAGGACGGCGGCCATCAGGCGTCGCCGCCCACGGCGACCGCCGCGGACCCGCGGCGAGCGCGAGCGCGTCGAGCCAGACCGCGCGCACGCGGTCCCAGCTGCACGACTCGGCGTCACGAAGCGGCGGCCCTGGCGGCCGATCGCGTCGGCCAGGGGCCGCGCGCGCGCCAGCAGGTCGAGCATGGCGGCGTACTCGTCGCCGTCGCGGTACCAGAGGCCGCCGCCCGAGCGGCGCGACTGGCCCACCAGCACCGGCGAGGCGGCGTTCGCCAGCGTCGGCCGCCCGTGGGACCACGCCTCGAGCTGGACGAGCGACAGGCTCTCGTACGGCGACGGCAGCACGACGACGGCCGCGCCGGCGAGCGCGTCGTGCTTGACGGCGTCCTCGACGTAGCCCAGCCGGTGCAGCCACGGGTGGGCGGGAAGGGGCGCGTCGCCGCCGCCCGACGAGCACCAGGTCGAGGCCGTCCGGGCACGGCCCGCCGGTAGCGCGCGTGGTGCTCGACGAGCTCGCCGACCCCCTTCGAGAGGTCGATCCGCCCGACGCAGAGCGCGTAGGGCCGCGCGACGCCGAGCGCGCGCCATGCGGCGCCGGATCGGACGGCGGCGGCGGGGTCGAGGCCCCAGCCCGGCCACGCGGGCGCGGTCGTCGCCCACGCCGAAGCGCTCGCGCGCCAGCTCGCGCTCCTCCTCGGTGGAGAAGATCAGGGCGCGCGCGGCGTCGAACACGCCCGCGGAAGATCGCGAGCCGGGCCGGCGGCTCGTCGTGCAGCGTCGGCACCAGCAGCGCGCGGTCGGCCACCAGGCCGATCGCGTCCGCCGTCGTGCGGTAGAGGTAGGTGACGAAGGCCACCGCGTCGTAGCGGCCGCCCTCGTCGCGCAGGTGCGCCGACCAGCCCGGGCGCGTCGGGGCCCTGGGCGTCCATCCAGCGCCGCGCGAGCGCCGCGTCGTGCGGGCGCCGCGTAGGCGCGCGCGCGAGAGGGCGTCGAAGGCGGCGCCGTCGCGCTCGCGCGCCACCGGGAAGCGCACCACGCGCACCCCCTCCACGTCCTGCTCGCCGGCCGGGTAGTGGTTGGCCCAGGTGCGGTAGTCGAGGGCGGTGGTGGTGAGGACGGTGAGGTCGAGGTCGCCCGCCAGCAGCCGGGCGACCCGGCGCGCGAGCTGCTCGGCGCCGCCGTTCACCTCGGGCCCGTAGCGCTGCACGACCAGCGCCACCCGCGACGGCCGCCCCATCAGGCCTCCAGCAGCGGGGACGAGGGCGCTGCGCAGGCCGGGGACGATGGCCTCCGGCCGCAGCTCGCGCGTGGCGCCGCGCCGCGGCGGCCGCCAGCGCCGGCGCGGGTCTCCTGCGACGAGACCACCTCGTGCAGGGCCTCGGCGGCCAGCGGCAGCACGTCCGGGCTCGTCGACCAGCAGGCCCGCGCCGCCGAGCGTCTCCGGGACGGCGGCCGCGCGGCGGGCGACCACCGGCACGCCGCGCGCCAGCGCCTCGACCAGGGGCGCGCAGAACCCCTCGTGCTCGGACATGCACAGGTAGGCGTCGGCCCGCGCGTAGACGCCGTCGCGCTCGGCGTCGGAGATCCGGCCGGCGAAGCGCACCCCTCCGACGCCGATCCGGCCGACCAGGTCCTCGAGCGCCCCGCCGGTAGCCCTCGAAGCCGCCGTCGCTGCCGACCAGCGTGAGCGTGGCGCCGGGCGCGCGGTGACGGCGGTAGAGGGCGAAGGCCCGCACGACGTCGTCGATGCGCTTGTTCGGCACGATCCGCCCCACCGAGACGACCGAGGGCGGCGAGCCGGCCGGGCGCGCCGGGGCGGGCAGCGGCGGGACGTCCAGGATCAGCGGCACCACCCGCGCCTCGCCGACGCCCGCCTGCCGCAGCTCGAGCGCGTTGAAGCCGGAGTCGGCCACGAGGGCCGCGGCGCGGCCGCGCAGGCGCGGCAGCTCGGCGCGGGCCCGGTCGCACGCGTCGGCGAGGCCGGGGTTGTAGGCGCGGATCAGCGATCCCGGCGTCACGTTGTGGTAGCAGACGCCGAGGGGCGCGCCCGACGACAGGGCGGCCTCGACCGCCCGGCTCCACACCGAGTAGTGGAGGACGAGGGCGTCGGCGCCGTCGAGGTCGCCGCCGCGCGCGCCCAGGCGCCGGACCGCCCCCTCGAGCTCGGGGTGGACGTGCTCGGCGACGATCTCGCCGTCGGCGCCCCAGCCGCGCAGGATGCCCTGCCAGGCCAGGGCCTGCCCGGTGACGGCGTCGCCGGGGGCGGCGGCCGCGATGAGCTGGTGCACCCGCATCAGGCCGCGAGCCGCTCGGCCACCGCCGCCAGGCGCTCCCACACCGCCGGCCACCCGTACTCCTCGAGGGCGTACGCGCGCCCCCGCGCGCCCATGCGCTCGCGCTCGCCGGGGTCGTCCAGCAGCCGGCCCGCCGCGGCGCGGAACTCGTCGTAGGAGCCGAACGTCATGCCGCCGCCCGACCGGGCCACGTGGTCGCTCATCACCTCCGAGCCGGAGGCCACGATCGCCGGCGTGCCCTCCAGCCAGGCCTCCATCAGCACGATCGACAGGCTCTCCATCTCGGAGGGGTTCACGAGCGCGGTCGCGCCGGCGTAGACGGCGCGCTTCTCCTCCTCGGAGACGTAGCCCGAGCTCGACCACGTGGCCGCGCGCCGACGCCGGCGCCCGGTAGCCGCCGCGGCCCATCAGGACGAGCGCGGGCCCGTCCGGGCGCTCGCCCGCGCAGGCGCACCACGTGGTCCACGGCGACCGGCACGCGCTTGCCCTCCTCCAGGCGCCCGGCGTAGACGAGGTAGGGGCCGAGGTCCCGCAGCGGCCGCGGGCGGCGGCGGCGGCGGGCCCGCGGGGGGGTCGAAGCCCATCCCCACCACGCCGCCGTCCCTCACCGGGGCGATGCGCCGGGCCAGCCGCTCCTCGGCGGGGGCGTTGAAGAGGCCCCCGCGCACGGCGCCCATCACGCGCCGCGACGGTGGTCAGGCGGGCGTAGGGCTCGTCGTGCAGGCAGGGCAGCAGCGCGCTGCGCTCGGGCGCCGCCTGCGCCCCCCAGAGCGTCGTGCCGAACAGGTAGGGCGACAGCACGCGGAGGTCGTGGCCGGTCTCGTCCTCGAGGAACTCCTGCATCCCGGGCGACCAGACGCTGTTGGCGAGCCACTCGAGCTCGTCGGCGTAGCCGGCCCGGCCGGAGAGGATCGCCGGCGTGCAGCGCCTCGTAGCGCCGCCCGTCGCGGGGGCCGACCGGGAAGCGGTGCACCGCGACCCCGTCCTCGACGGCGGTGCCCTCGGGCAGCTCGTCGGCCCACGTCACGTGGTCGCGGGCGCAGGTCGTGGCGACCTCGGCGCTCCAGCCCTCGGCCGCGCAGCGCGTCGGCGAGCGCCCGCACCAGGGTCTCGGCGCCCCCCGCGATCCCGCGCCCGTAGCGCGGCACCACCCACAGGATCCGCATGCCCGCTAGCGGCGCGCCAGGACGGCGTAGTCCTGCCAGCCGTAGATGACGCCGTTGAGCTGCTCGGCCAGCCGGTCGACGTGCCGCGCCAGCGGCTCGTCCCCGGGTGCCGGCACGCGGGAGGCGCTCGGGGTCGGGGACCGGCGACAGGCGCAGGATCTCGACCTCCGAGAAGCCGGCGCTCTCGCAGAGGAAGGCCAGCGTCTCGGGGTGGACCGGCCGCAGGTGGGTGGGGTCGCGGTGGAAGTTGATCGAGCCGGCGACCAGCGACTCCGGGTTGGGGGTCTCGACGATCAGGATCCCGCCCTCGGCGAGGGCGTCGGCCGCCGCCCCGACCAGCCGCGCGACCACCCCCGGCGGCAGGTGCTCCACGAGGTGGCTGGCGACGATGGCGTCCACCTCGCCCGCGGCGAGGCCCTCGACGTGGGCGACCGCGTCCTCGCGGCGCACCTCGAGGCCCTTCTCCTCGACCAGGTCGACGAAGTCCGGCTCGGTGTCAACGCCGTAGGCCGCCACCCCGGCGTCGCGCATCAGCTCCAGCAGCTCGCCCCGCCCGCACCCGAGGTCGACGGCCCTGCGGCGGCCCTCCAGGTGGCGCCGGTAGACCTCCTGCCGCTCGCGCACGGTCTCCTCGGCGCCCCGGAAGCGGGCCTCGAACGCCAGGTAGTCGACGCCCTGGTCGCTGGGGGCCGGCGCCGGCGCGGCGGCCGCCGCGGCCGCCGGAGCGGCCGGCGCAGGGGCCGCGGCGCCGCTCCAGCCGGGCCAGGCGCGGGCCCGACCTGCAGGCGCCCGAGCTGCTCCTCGAGCCCGTCGATCCGCGCCGGCGAGCGCCGCGACGTCGGCGGCGACGCGCTCGCGCGCCGCGGCCTCGGCGGCCGCCGCCTGCTCCGCCCAGGCGCGCGCGTCGCGCGCCGCGCCCTCGGCCGCGGCGATGCCGGCGTCGGCCTGGCGGGCCAGGTCGTCGAAGACGTGGACCAGCAGGCGGATCAGGACCTTCTTGACCGCCGTCAGCGGCTTCCCCACCAGCGGCTTGGTCGAGTACGCCAGCTCGGGCCGGAAGCGGACGCGCGCCTCGGGGGCCGGCGCGCGCAGCGCGACCCCGCTCAGGTCGTCGCCGTAGAGGCCCTCGGCCTTCGCCCGGGCGACCCGCCCGCGCAGGTCCTCCACCAGCGCCTCGACGTCGATGACCGGCGGCTCAGCCATCGACCGTGATCCGGGTCCGGGCGCCGCTCGGCTCCTCGCTCACCGACCAGCGGCCGTCGAACCGCACCAGGCCGACCCCGCCGCTCTTGGCGAAGACCGACAGCTCGAAGCGCCGGTCGATCCAGTGGTAGACCTCGCTCTCGTCGGCCGAGGTCACGGCCACCGTGAGCAGGAAGCGCCCCTCGTGCAGCGGGAGGCGGTCGATGGCGAAGCTCGCGGTGCCCCGGCCCTCCACCGACTCGACCGGGTAGGTGTCGCGGCGGGTGTTCGTGCCGTAGCAGAGGGTCCCGTCGACGGCGCGGATCTCGACGCCGAAGAGGGGCGTCGCGACCCGCTCGCGGGCCACGGAAGTCGACCTCGATCGTCAGCGGCCCGTCGCTCTCGAACCGGTCCGTCGGCCCCTCGGGTCCGACGGTGCGCACGGCGGCGATGGCGACCGTGCGGGTGCCCCACTCGTCCGACGCCTCGGGCCGCGGCCCGCGTCGACCGACGGGACGGCCTCGCGCACCAGCGCCCGCCGGTAGGTGGCCAGGACGTCGCCGGGGCGGCCCTCGGCCATCAGCTCGCCGTGCTCGAGCAGGACGGCGCGGTCGCAGACCCGTTCCACCGCCTCGGCGTCGTGCGAGACGAACACCACGGTGCCCGCCGCCGCGGCGGTACTCGAAGATCCGCCCCAGGCACTTGCGCTGGAAGGCCTCGTCGCCGACGGCCAGCACCTCGTCCAGCAGGAGCACGTCCGAGTCGACGTGCGAGGCCACGGCGAAGCCGAGGCGGGTGTACATGCCCGACGAGTAGGTCCGCACGGGGTTGTCGATGAAGGCCTCCAGCTCCGAGAAGGCGATGATCGCCTCCATCCGCTCGTCGACCTCGCGGCGCGAGAGCCCCTGGATGGCGCCGTTCATGTAGACGTTCTCCCGCCCGGTGAAGTCGGGGTGGAAGCCCGCGCCCAGCTCCAGCATCGAGGCGATCCGGCCGCCGACCTCCACCCGCCCCTCGTGCGGGGGGATGATCCCGGCCAGCAGCTTGAGCAGGGTGCTCTTGCCGGAGCCGTTCTCGCCGACGATGCCGAGCGCCTCGCCGGGCTCGACGGCCACGCTCACGTCGCGCAGGGCCCACAGCTCGGTGTAGCGGCCCCGCCGCCCGCGCATCAGGGCCTCCTTCAGGGTGGCGTTGCGCTCGTGGAAGATCCGGAAGCGCCGCGACACCCCCCTCGCCCGGACCTCGCCGGGCCGCGCGGGGCCGCTCAGAGCTCCACCGCCATCTCGGGCTCCAGGCGCCGGAACGTGAGGACGCCGACGACCGCGAAGACGACCGTGGCGACGCCCGACGTAGACCAGCCCGGCGGCCGAGGGCCAGTCGCCGAAGAACGCGACGTCGTGCACCGCCTCGACCAGCGGCGTCAGCGGGTTCCCGTAGCGCAGCACCTCGATCGCCCAGTCGTTCTCGGACACGTTGGCCGGGAGCTGGTCGAGCGAGTAGAAGATCGGCGTCAGGAAGAACCAGGGCAGCAGCAGGGCGGTCAGGATGTGCTGGACGTCGCGGAAGTAGACGTTCAGCGCCGCCAGCGCGAGCGCCATCCCGGCCGTCATCACGATCAGGCAGACCACGAGGACCGGCAGCAGGATCATCGTCTGGCGCGTGTCGGGCTGGAGCGCGAGGTTCACCGGCACCAGCACGGCCAGCATCACCGCGAAGGTCACCAGGTGGCTCATGGTGGTCGCGAGGGGGACGATCGACCGCTCGAAGGCCACCTTCTTGACCAGGTTGGCGTTGGCGACCAGGCTGGCGGCGCCCGCCTCGAGCCCCGCGGCGAAGAAGACCCAGACCGTCAGCCCGGTCAGCAGGAAGGCCGGGTAATGGTCGAAGGGCACGGCGGTGAAGATCACCGAGAACACCAGCGTGTAGGCGCCCAGCATCACCAGCGGGGTCACCAGCGACCACACGATCCCGAGCGCCGACCCCTTGTACCGCGCCCGGACCTCTCTCCGCAGCATGCTGGTGAACAGCTCGCGCTGCTGGATGACCCCCGCGATCACGGGCTGAATCTAGCCGATGCCGGCGGACCTCCCGTGTACCGTGGGGCGGTGGCGCCACTCGCGACGAGCCTGCCCGGGATGGTGGTGATCGAGCCGGAGGTGCACCGCGACGGCCGCGGGTTCTTCGCCGAGACCTACCGCGCCGAGCGGCTTGCCGAGCTGGGCATCGGGGACCTCTGGGTGCAGGACAACCACTCGCGCTCGACCCGCGGGGTGCTGCGCGGGATGCACCTCTCGCTCGGCGCCGGACAGGCCAAGCTCGTGCGCTGCGCCCGCGGGGCGATCCTCGACGTGGCGGTCGACGTCCGGCGGGGCTCGCCGACCTACGGCCGCTGGGACGCGGTGCGCCTCGACGACGTCGGCCTGCGCGCGGTCTATCTCCCGGTCGGCTTCGCGCACGGCTTCGTGGTCGTCAGCGACGTGGCCGACGTGGTCTACAAGTGCTCGGCCTACTACGACGCCGAGCTCGAGCGGAGCTTCGCCTGGGACGACCCGGACGTCGGCATCCGCTGGCCCGAGCTCGACGTCGAGCTGTCCGAGCGCGACGCCGCCGCTCCGCGCCTGCGCGAGATCGCCCACGAGATCCCCTTCGCCTACGACCGCTCCAGGACGGCCTCGCAGAGCCGGATGTAGGCGTCCGCGCAGGCGTCCCAGGAGTAGCGCTCGCGCGCGCGGGCGGCGGCCCGGCGCCCCAGCTCGGCGCGCCGGTCGGGGTCGGCGATCAGGGCGCCGAGGGCCTCGGCCAGCGCCTCGGATCCGCCCGCCAGCGGGAAGACGGCCGCCGCGTCGCCGACGACCTCGACGTTGGGCGGGTGGTCGCTCACCAGCAGCGCCGCGCCCGCCGCCATGCCCTCGACGATCACGGGGTGGGTGCCGCCGACCTCGGTGGGCGCGCACATGACGCCGCAGCGGTGGACCAGCTCGGCGTAGCCCTCGCCGAAGACGTATCCGGGGAAGCGCACGTCCGGCCCGGCGGCCCCGCGCAGGCCGGCGATGTACTCCTCGGCGTAGGGCGCGTCGCCCACCACCACCAGCGGCCAGTCCGGGGCGAGCCGGCGGTGCGCCTCCACCAGCAGGTGGGCGTTGTTCTCCGGCACCAGCCGGCCCACGAAGAGGACGTAGCGCCCGGGCTCCACGCCCAGCCGCTCGCACCACCCCGCGTCGCCGGGGTCCGGGAGCTCGGCGCCGTACGGGATCCAGGGGATCCGCCGCCCCGTGCGGCGCTCGTAGGCGTCGGCGACGGCCTCGGAGTCGGTGACCGCCAGCGTGGCGGCGCCGGGAGCGACCCGCTCGGCCAGGCGCAGGTAGGCGCGCGCCGGGCCCGACCACTTGGCCCGCTCCGAGTCGAGCCCGTCGATCTGGAGGACGGCCGGGATCCCGGCGAGGCGCGCGAGCGGCACGGCCGGGGCGTTGCCGGCGATGAAGTAGATGGCCACGTCCGGGCGCTCGCGCACGGCCAGGTGGGCCGTGCTGACGAGCGTGTGGGCCAGCGTGTCCAGGTGCTTGCTCCGCACGGTGGGCAGGTGCACCAGGCGCGCGCCGGCGTGGGCCGGGCGGCCGTCGGTCATGTGGGTGCGGCAGTAGACCGTCACCTCGTGGCCGCGGGCGGTGAAGCGCTCGGCCAGGCGCTCCACGGCGGTCTCGAACCCGCTGTAGGCGGCCGGGATGCCGCGGGTCCCCACCATCGCGATCCTCACGCGGCCTCCCGCACGGCCGACCACGCGGCGCGCCCCATGCCCTCCTGCGTGTAGCGCGCCGCCCGCAGCGGGCCGGCCTCGCGCAGCCGCGCCGCGACGTCCGGTTCGAGGGCGCGCCGCAGGCCGTCGGCGATCCCCCGCGGGCTCGGCTCCACCAGGATCGCGGCGTCGCCGGCCACCTCGGGGATCGCCCCCCGGGCGCTGGCCACGACCGGACAGCCGCAGGCCATCGCCTCGAGCACGGGCAGCCCGAAGCCCTCGTAGTGCGACGGGTAGCACGTCGCCGCCGCGGCGCGGTAGAGGTCGGCCAGCTCCTCGTCGGTCACGTGCCCGAGCCAGCGCCCGCCCGCCTCGCGCGCGATCCTGCCCCCGTTCGGTCCCGGCTTGCCCACCAGGGCGAGCGTCGGCCGCCCGGCGCCCATCTCCCTGATCGCGGCGCCCAGCGCGCCGAGGTTCTTGCGCGGGCCGAGGTCGCCGACGGCCAGGACGTAGCCCTCGATGCCGAAGCGCGCCCGCACGCGCTCGGCGGCGCCCGCGCCCGGCGTGAAGCACGGCGCCGCGTAGGGGCTCACCACCCTCACGCGCTCCGGGTCGAGGCGCAGCGCCTGGGCCACGTCGCCGCGGGCCGTCTCCGAGAGCGCCAGCACGAGCCGGGCCTTGCGGGCCGAGCGCGGCACCAGCCCGCGCAGCACGCTCCGCGCCCGCACGCCGAGCCACTCCGGGTTCGTCATGAACGTCGCGTCGTGCACCGCCAGCAGGATCGGGCACGGCGACCAGCCGGGGCAGACGTACGTGAAGACGGCCGCGTCCGCCCCGAGGTCGGCCAGCGCGCGCGGCGCCGCGCGGGCCAGGCGCGGCACGTCGGCCTCGGGGACGCCGATCGTCCGCCCGAACCCGTTCACGGCGCGCGCGCCCTCGGGCGTCGCCACCAGCGACGCCACCTCGTCCCCCGGCTCCGCGGTCGCCGCCATCGCCGCCACCAGCGCCGTCGCGTAGCGGCCGTTGCCGGCGTCGCCGGCGGCGCTCTGGCCGAGCATGTGGCAGTCGACCGCCGCGAGGGTCACCCGCCCGCCTCCCGGTAGGCGTCGAGCAGCCCCCCGGCCGTGCGCTCCCAGGTGAACGACGCGGCCCGCTCCCGCCCGGCGCGGCCGCGCTCGGCGCGCTCGGCGGGGCTCGCCGCGGCGGCCGCCGAGATCGCGTCCGCCCAGGCGCCGGGATCGCCGGGCGGCAGGTAGGTCGCCGCGTCGCCGCCCACCTCCCGCAGGGCCGGGGTGTCGGACGCGAGGGCGGGCACTCCGGCGGCCATCGCCTCGAGCACGGGCAGCCCGAACCCCTCCTTGCGCGAGGGCACGAGCACCGCGACGGCGCCCGACCGCACGGCCGCGAGGCGCCCCTCGGTGAGCAGCCCGAGCCACTCCACGCGGTCGTCGGCGCCCACGCGCGCCGCGTGCCCGCGCAGCCGCTGGGCGCGGCGCGCCGACCACGGGCCGGCCATGGCGAGGCGCACGCCGGGCGCCGCCCGCGCGATGGCCTCGACCGCCGTGGCGGCGTTCTTGTGGGGCTCGATCGCCCCCGAGTAGAGGACGTAGGGGCCCTCGAGCGGCCCGCCCTCGGGCGCGGCCGGCGCGGGCACGCCCCACGGCACCACGCGCAGCCGGGCCGGGTCGACGCGCGCGATGCGGGCGACGTCGAACGCCGTCTCGGCCGACGGCGTCAGCACCAGCCGCGCCTGGCGCAGGCGCCGCAGGAAGCGCCGGTACGCGAGGGCCTGGCCCGCCCGGCCGGGGCCCGCGAGGTACTCGCTCGCGAAGCAGGCCGGGATGAGGTCGTGGCAGGTCACCACCGTGCGGCCGGCCGGGACCAGGGCGGGCTGGACCGCGTGGAAGACGCCGCCCGCCGCCAGCCGCCGCGCGGCGCGCTCGCCGACCGCCGCCGGCCAGGGGTCGGGGAGGCGGTGCAGGGGCCAGCGCGGCCACGCCACCCGGCGGATCGCGAAGCCCGCCGGCGCCCGCTGGCCGCGGCGCACCAGGAGCGCGGGGCGCTCGTCCGCCGGCCGCGCCGCCAGGGCGTCGATCATCCCCCGGACGGCGGTGCCGATGCCCCGGGCCGCGTGTCCGTCCGACAGCGGCGTCGCGTCGAGCAGGGCCGGGGCGGGCATCCGACCGGGAAGCCTACTCCGTCGCTCCGCACGGCCGTAGACTCGCCTCGCCCTGCCCGCGTTCCACGCCACCGCCCTCGATGAGTCTCCGCCGCGCCATCGGCCGCCAGCGCCCCCGAGCCGTCCGGCTCCTCGACGGCGCCATCGGCGCCCTCGGCGGCCTGCGCCGCCGGGTCGCGGCGGCGGGAGCGCCGCCGACGCGGAACGGCGACGGATACGGCGGCCTCTGGCGGCCGCGCGACGACGAGGAGGCCCGGCGGCTGATCCTCAACGACGGCGACCCCGAGGCCTTCGAGCGCTCGGGCCGCGCCGACGCGGAGCGCCTCGGCGAGCTCTTCGGCCCCGGCGACGTCGTCCTCGACCTCGGCTGCGGGATCGGCCGAGTCGCCCGGTACGTCGCGCCCGGGTGCCGGACGCTCTGGGCCGTCGACGCGTCCGACGCCATGCTCGCCGGCGCCCGGCGGCGCCTGGCGCGGGCGGACAACGTCCGCTTCGCCCGCTGCGACGGCACGCGGGTGCCCGGCCGTCCCCGACGACGCGGTCGACGTCGCCTACTCGCTGCATCACGCTCCAGCACCTGGAGCGCGAGGACGCCTTCGCCCTCCTGCGCGAGCTGCGGCGGGTGGTCCGGCCGGGCGGCCGCGCCTTCCTCACGTTCCCCAATCTCCTCAGCGACGTCTACCTGGCCGCGTTCCTCGACCAGGTGGACCGCGGCGAGGTCGCCAACCCGGCCCGCGCGCGCGCCTACACGCCCCAGGAGGTCGAGCGCCTCCTGCCGGCCGCCGGGTTCGCGGTCGAGCGCCTCGACCCCGGCGTCGAGATCGCCGTCGTCTGCCGGGCCTGACGGCCTCAGGCCGGGGCGCCCGCGCGCAGCTCGTCCTCGGCGGTCCCGGTCGCCACCGCCAGCCGCGTCCAGCGCTGGGGCCCCCAGGTGTCCGCCACGGCGATCCGCCAGGCGCGCGCCCGCCGCGAGCTCGCCGCCGACCGGGTCGCGCGGGCCGACATCCGCCTCGCCCACGCCACCTCGCTGCGATAGCCCGTCCGGTAGCGCGCCACGGCGGCGGCCAGCCTGGCCCGCAGCGGCGCGGGGACGTCGAGCCGCGCGACGAAGGGGCGCAGCAGGTCGAGGGTCGCGGCTTCGGTGAAGCCCTCCTCGAAGGCGCGCCCGGACCGCGTGGTGGAGACGTCGTCGGCCGCGGAGGGCCCCGTGGCGTGGAGCGTCTCGTGCAGGAGCACGGCCAGCGCCATCGTCATGCGGTCGACGTCGGCTCGCGAGATCGTCTCGCCCACCCCGACGCGCACCCGGTGGCGGGCATCGACGAGGAGCTGCAGCCCGCCGGTCGCCGACGGGCCGAGGAACACCGCCCCGTCGAAGCTCGTGAAGCCCGAGTACTCCCGCGCGTCGGCGACGCCGAGGAGCGTCTGCCACGCGCCCGCCGTGCGCGCGACGCGCACGCGCGCCGTCAGGCGCACCCCGCGGCTCCGGTGGAACCGCCGCGCCTGCTGGCGGGCCCACGCGACCGCCGCGCCGGGCGCCTCGCCGGCGAAGCGACCCGGCGAGGGCGTCGGCGACACGCGCGCGTCGGCGGCCTGGGCGGCGGTCGGCAGCCGGACCGTGATCGGCGCGCTCACGGCGACGTTGCCGAGCCGGTCGCTCACCCGCACGGTGACGGCGTGCAGCCCGACGGCGGGCAGGCGCACCGCCACCCGGCCCGGCCCCGACGCCCCCGGCGCGGTCCAGTCCTCCGCGCTCCCCGCCGGGCCCACCCGGGGCGGCGGCGCCCCCGCGAGGCCGGTCCCCGGGCTGGGGTCGACGGCCGTGTACGCGATCTCGGCGATCCCGGTCGGCCCGGCCGCCTGGCGCGCGACCCGGACGTCCGTGACGACCGGCGGCGTGTGGTCGGCGAGGACGGTCCCGAGCACCGGCTCGGCCGCGTTGCCGGCCCGGTCGCGCGTGCGGGCCCGCACCAGGTGGCGGCCGTCGGGGAGCCCCGCGAGGTTGGTCCGGGCCACCTTGCGCCCGTCGCCCGGATCCGGCTGCTCGGCGAACGGCACCCACTCACCGCCCGCCCCCCCGCCCGGGTCGGCGTTGACCTCGACGACGACCGGCTGGGCCGGGTCGGTCCCGGAGAGCGCGTCCGACTGGATCCAGTCGGCGACCACGGTCCCGCCCTCCGGGGTCAGGAGGACGGACGAGATGCTCGGCGGCGTCCGATCGAGCTGGAGCACGCCAAGGTCGAGGGGCGAGTTCTCGGCGCCGTCGACGACGACTCGCACGCGGTGGCGACCTTCGAGGTCGCCGACGCCGAGACTGCACGCCGATTGCAGCACCGGTGAGCAGGGGGCCGGCGACGATCGCGCGAGTCACCCAGGCGCCGCTGCGTTCGTGCCGTCCGGCGAGTGTTCACTTGCACGATGGCGGGGCCCGGCAGGCCGCGGCCGAAGTCGATCTGGGTCCAGCCTGCGACCGCCGTTGGGCTCGCGGCTCCAGGAGCTCGGAGACAGCACGGGATCACTGAGCGAGGGCGCACCGATCCCCATCGCGGGGCTCAGCGCGAGCGCCGCGAGGGCCGCCACGGTCACGGTGGCCCGCGTGATCATGGGCGCGGCACGCTACCTCACCGTCACGCGGATCACCCCCGAACGCGCCGGCAGCAGCGGCCAGCCGACCTCGGTCGGGACGGAGGCGCGCATGGGGATCGTCAGGCCGCGGAGGGCGAAGGACCAGGGGATGGCGAAGGTCCCGTTCTTGGCGATGCGCGCGTTGACGACCGGTCGCCACGTCCGGCGGACCGGGTCGAGCCACTCGAGGACGACGCCCTTGCGCGAGCCGAGCCCGATGTCGGCCGGGGCGGGGATCAGCCGCCCGGTGAAGAGCACCTCCTGGCCCGCCGCGGCCGCGGTGGAGGACGCGGTCAGGCTCACGCGGGGGCGGACCTCGACGATGACCGGCGGCACCCCGCGGGACGGCAGGAGCTCGCGCCCGGCCGGGACCCCGATCGTCAGCGGGCCGCCGGCCGTGGGGCGCGCGACGAGCCGGAAGCGCCCGTCCCGGCGCGTGAGCGCGCGTCCGACGACCGTCCCGCGATGCCCGCGGGCCCGGATCTCGGCGCCCGCGATCGCCCGGGCGTGCCGCGTCCCGGAGGCGGCCGGTGATCGTGACGGTCTCGCCGACGGCGATCCGTGCGACGAGCGACCGCCGGCCCGCCCGGCGCTGCCATCGCGCGCCGGCCACGCGTGAGCGAGAGGCGCGCGCTCCTGAGCCGCGCGAACGGATCGGCGGCGGTGCTCCCCGCCCCGGCCCGCGCGATGCGCGCCTCGCCCTGGCGCGCGGCGACGTTCCCGGCGCCGTCCGTGATCACGACCCGCAGGACGCGCTCGCCCAGGGGCACGGAGGAGACGTCCACTGCCATGGAGCCCGAGCCATCGACGGCTCGCTGGCTCCCGAGAGTCCGCCAGGCCGAGCCGTCGCGCCACTGGACCGTCGCGACCTCGACGCCGGCGAGGGCGTCGTCGGCGACCCAGGCCGCGGTGAGGCCGCCGGCGCCGGGCGTGAAGGTCGCGCGGGCGACGGTGGGCGGGGTCCGGTCGACGCGGACCGTGGCGCGGCGCTCGGTCGCCAGGGTCGCGCCGAAGGGCCCGCCGTTGCGCACGACCACCCGCACGACGTGGCGGCCGTCCGCGAGGCCGCCGAGCTCGACGGGGACCATGCGCCGCCCGGGTGCGGCGACGGCCGAGCCGCGCGGGAGCCACTCACCGGCGTCGCCCCCGTCGGCGGCCGCGTTGACGTCGATCTGGGTCGGACCCAGGCCAAGGGCGCTCTGGAGGTTGTCGGTCGCGGTGAGGTCAAGGTCGAGCGCGCGCACCCAGGCTCCGGGGACGTCGTGGAGCTCGACCGACGGCGGCGTCGTGTCCACGATGATCCGGTCCGGAGCCGGTGTGGCTCCGGCGTTGCCCGCCCCGTCGGCGGCGACGACGCGCCACGCGTGGACGCCGTCGGGGACCCCGACGGCGACGGCTGCGGTGTGCGGCCCGGGACCCGTCGCGCCGGCGAGCGTCTCCCACGCGCCGGCGGTCGAGCCGTCGCCGGCCGCGTTGACCTGGGCAGAGCTCGCGCCCGCGCCGCTGAGGTTGTCGGCGACGGACCAGTGCAGGCTCGCGCCGCCTCCCGGCGTGGCGGCCGCCGCGAGCTGGCCCGCCGCGGGCGGCGTGCGGTCGAGGTGGATCACGCCGTCGGCCACCGCCCCGCCGGTGCCGTCGCCGTCGACCTCGACCGCCACCCGGTGGACGCCGTCGCCGATGCCGTCGAGCGGGAGCTGGATGGAATGGTCGCCGACGCCGGGCGCCCCGGCCCAGCGCACGTGGCCCGCGACCGACACCCGCTGGAGGGCGGTGCCGTCGGTTCCGAAGTTGTCGGCCGCGCTCCAGTCGACGCGGGCGGCGTTGGAGCCGCCGGCGATCCAGCCGGGCGTGAGGTGGCGCAGGACCGCCGCGGGCGGCGCGACGTCGCGCACGAACACCCGCGGGTTGTCGATGAAGTAGCCGCGCGCGTGCTGCGCCCGCGTCTCCATCTGGGTGAGCGTCAGGTGGACGTTGCACTGGCCGCCGGGAAGGCCGACGTGGTAGGCGCGCCCGCCCGCCGGCGACTGGGGCATGCCGACGTCGCCCTCGATCCAGAGCGCCTGGCGGTCGCCCGTGACGGCGACCGCGAGCGAGCTCGGCGCCTGGGTGCGCAGGGCGCCGAACAGGACGGCGGCGATCTCGCTGCCCGGCACCGGGCAGCCCCAGTTCATCTCCCAGAGGTTGCCGGCACCGGCAGGGTTGAGGGCGGGCGCCTGCACGAGCCAGACGGGCCCCGCCTGCACCGTCGCCGCGATCCCCGCCCGGGCGGCCCAGACCGACGCGCCGTAGCCGTAGAGGGCGCCGTCGGTCGCCTCGGCCGCGGCCGGCGCGGCGGCCAGCGCGAGGAGCGCGCCCAGCGCGGCGGTGCGGCGGACGCGCCTCACGGGCCGAACTCGAGCGCGACGGCGGCCGGGGCCGGGGCGGGCGCCGGGCGCCGGCGCGGCGTCGACCGGCGCGGGCGCCGGCGCCGGCGAGGGCGCGGCCGCCCGGGTCGCCGTGCTGGTCGTGGGCGGCGGGTCCGGCTTCGACGGGAGGACCGCGCGCGCGGGCCGCCGGGCGGCGGCCGCGACCTGGCGGGACGTCCCGGCGGATGCCGCCCGGCGACGAGCGGCCGGGAACGGCGCCGCCTTCGCCTCCGATCGCCGGGGGGTCGTGGCGGCCCGGGCCGTCGCCGGCGTCGTCGAGGCTGCGCGCTCGATCGCCGCCACCGGCGCGGGCGGGGACTCCGGGCGCACGGCGTCGGCCACCAGCGGCGCGCCGGCGGCGCCCGCGACCGCGACGGCCGCCGTGCCCGCCCCGACCTTGGCGAGGGCGCCGCTCGGCAGCTCCATGGCCATCTGGATCGCGTTGCCGGCGCGCACGGTCGCCCCGCCCACGACGCGGTCGAGCCAGGCCAGCGCCGGGCTGGGGTCCGGCGGCCGAGCTCGCGACGGTCTCGGTGGCGAGGAACGCGAGCGGGACCAGGGCGGCGAGCCACTCGTTCGACTCGCGCCGGTTGCGCAGCACGGCCCGGCAGGGCCCGCAGTGGCGGACGTGGCGCGCCACCGCGCGCCGCTCGCGCCCCGTGGCCTCGCCCGCCACCACGCGGTCGATCTGGGGCAGCAGCCGCGCGCACACGTCGCCCGAGGCGAGCCGGACCTCCCACGCCTGCAGGCTCGCCCGGCCCTCGAGGACCGAGCGCTCGACCTTGCGCAGCGAGAAGCCGGTGATCTGGCGGATCCGCTCGTAGCTCGCCCCCGCGCTCTGGAGGATCAGGCAGACGCGCTGAGCGTCGGTCAGCCCGGCCAGGCCGTCCTGGATGAAGCGGTAGCGCTCGCGCCACTCGGCGACCGCGTTGACGGCGACGGAGTCGGCGACCCGGTCGGCGCACGCCTCGGCCACGTCGAGCTCGGCCCCGGGCCCCTCGCGGCGCCTCGCCCGCGCCACCGCCAGGGCCTCGTGCCGGAGCACCGTGTGGAGCCATGCCATGAAGCGCCGCGGCTCGGTGACGGGCGCGCCCGTGAGGGCGATCTCCATGCTCCGCTGGTAGGCGTCCTCGGCGTCGTGCAGCGAGCGCGTGTACCGGGCGGCGAAGCGGATCAGGCCCGGCGCCTTGCTCATCGCCAGGCAGGCCGCGGCCTGGCGCTGCTCGTCGGTGGGGGACGGAGGTGGGTGGGGTTCGCTCATGCTGAAAGGTATGAAAAAGTACCACTGCGCACGACGGTCGCTCCAGGGCGGTGGGCGAGAACTGGCCGTTCGGAGAGGCGCCCCCCTCAGAGGTGTCGTGGGGGCGGGTTCCACCCCCTGGCGCCGACTGCCGTCCGCCCCGGAGATCCGCTATTTGCGGGAGAAACGGGCGCGGGCGCTAGGCTCCGGCCGCCCATGGGGCCCCACGTCCACACCCAGGCGTTCCGCGTCGTGATGTCGGAGGTCGACGCGAGCCAGATCCACTTCACCGCCATCTACCGGTGGATGGACCGCGGGCTGTCGGAGTGGCTCGCCGAGATCGGCCGGCCGTTCACGCGGATCCTCGCCGAGGGGCCCGGGATCCCGATCGTGGACAGCCGCTGCGCGTTCCTCGCGCGCATCATGCTCGACGACGAGATCGTCCTCACGACCACCGTGGGCGGGATCGGTCGGACCTCCTTCCGCAGCCGCCACCGCTTCGCCCGCGGCTCCGAGGTGGTCGCGCGCGGGGAGCTGGTGCACGTGTGCGTGGACCGGGCCACGCGGGAGACGGTCCCCGTCCCGGACTGGCTGCGCGCGCGGGCGAGCGCCGACGAGGACGTGCCGGCCGCCGGCGCATAGTCGGCTCACCCACGCGACGGATGCGTCTGGAGGCGTGACGCCGCCGTGCCGCATCCTCCGATCCGTCAGCGATCGAGGAGCGCGCGTGGAGCCCGCAGAGCCGCCGAAGTACGCCTGGATCATCCCGGGACGCCTGGCGGTCGCCGAGCGCCCCGGCCGCTGTGGGCGCAACCACCGCCGGGCGCTGCGAGCCGCCGAGGGCGCGTGGTGGCGCGCCCAGGGCGTGACGGCCGTCGTCTCGTGCATGCGCAGCCGCCACGCGCTGGCCGAGTACGCCGAGGAGGGGCTGGACGTCCGCTGGCACCCGCTGCGCGACCCGGATCAGGCCCGCGAGGAGCTGCCGCGCGCCGTGGCGGCCGCGCGGGAGCTCTTGGAGGCCGGAGACGGTGCCGTCCTCGTCCACTGCGACTGCGCCAACGAGTGGCTGGCGGCCATCGACGCCGCCCTCCGGCTGGGGCTCGGACTGGCCCGCACCCCGAGGGCGGCCCTGCGGGCGGCCGAGGCCGACGGGCTGCCTGTAGGGTCCTTGGCGGCGTCGATCGTGGGCCGTCGTCGCGCGTCGGCGGCGGCGTGACCGGGGTGGTCGGGGTCGTGCGGCATCCCTTCCGGCGCGCCCGCGCCACTCGGGGAGAGCCTGCGCATGAAGCTACGACGACCGCGCCTGCGGGGCCGCCGGGCCGGGCGGGAGGACCGCCGCTCGGGCCGCCCGCCGCTGATCCTCGTCGACGGGAGGATGGCCCGCCGGCGGCGCACCGGCATCGCGACGTACGTGCTCGAGCTGCGGGCGGCCATGGAGCGCAGGCCGGCCTCGGACCTCCGCATCGAGTGGGTCTTCGGGCCGCCGGGGCTGCCGCGGCGGGGGCGCCTGACCTCGTGGGGCAACCTGTTCCTGGACGTCCTCTGGCTCCACGTCGTGCTGCCGCTGACCGCATGGCGCCGGCGGGCCGCCGTGCTGCACGCGCCGGCCGCGTGGGGGCCGTGGTGGTGCCCGTGCCCGATGGTGGTGACGATGCACGACCTCGCCTGGGAGCGCGTCCCCGAGGCCTTCCCGGAGGACTTCCGCCGCTACGCGCGCCGCTCCGCGCGACGCTCGGTGCGTCGGGCCGCCCGGGTGATCGCGGTGTCGGAGTCGACCTCGCGGGATCTCCGCGAGCTCTACGGGGTGCCGGCCGAGCGGCTGCGCGTGGTGCCGAACGGCGTGGACCTCGACACGCGCCCGCCGGGGCCGCGCGAGCCCTTCATCCTGAGCGTCGGGGTCCTCGAGGAGCGCAAGCGGATCGCGGAGCTCGCGGCCGGCCACGCGCTCTACCTGGCCGGGGCGCCGGCGGAGCCGCCGCCCTGCCGGCTCGTCATCGTCGGCGGTGGCGGCGGGGACGAGGCGCGCGTGCGCGCCGCGGCGGGCCCGGGGTCCGAGATCCGCGGCTTCGTCCGCCGGGAGCAGGTGCTGGACCTCTATCGCCGCGCGACCCTGCTGGTCTACCCGTCGGCGTACGAGGGCTTCGGGCTGCCCGTCGTGGAGGCGATGGCGGCGAGGTGCCCCGTGATGTGCGCGCGCAACTCGGCGCTGGTCGAGGTGGGCGGGAGCGCGGCCATCTTCCTCGACGACGTGACCCCCGAGGGCATCGCCCGTGCCCTGACCGAGGCGCTCGCGGACCGGGATGCGCTCGCGCGCCGCGGTGAGGAGGGACGCGAGCAGGCGGCCCGCTACTCGTGGCCGGCGGCGGCGACGGCCACCCGCGACGTCTACCGGCAGGCGATCCGCACATGAGCGACGCGGGGCGGCCGGCCGCGCCGGGGCGCTGGCGGCCGCTGGTCGCGCACAGCTACCGGCTGGGGGCCGCGTGGGCGGCGCGGGGCGCGAGGGGCGGCGGCTGGCCGTCGGGCCGGGCGGGCGTCTACCGGCTGCTCGTGCCGCTCGAGCCCTGGCGCTACTACGAGCTGGGCCGGGTGGCCTCCGAGCCCTTCGCGGGCGACTGCCTCGACGTCTCCAGCCCCAAGCTGCTCGCGAGCCTCCTGCAGCGCGAGGGGCGCGGGCGCTGGACGGCGGTCGACCTCCTGCCCGACGAGGTGGCGCGGTGGCGAGACCTCGACCCGGCGCTGGACCTGCGCGTGGAGGACGCGCGGGCTCTCTCGTTCGCCGCCGGCTCGTTCGACGCGGTGGCCTGCGTCTCGGTCATCGAGCACGTCGAGGGCGACGGCGACGCCGCGGCGATGGCCGAGATCTGGCGGGTCCTGCGCCCGGGCGGGGTCCTCCACCTGACCACCAACGTGGCGGCGCGGGCCCACGACGTCCTGGTGGACCGGCCGGTCTACGGCGGCGCGCCCGCGGCGGGCGGCCGGCACTTCTTCGAGCGGCGCTACTCGGCGGCGAGCCTTCGCGAGCGCCTCCTCGGGTTGCCGTGGGAGGTCGACGCCGAGGAGTACGTGGTCGAGCGCCGCCCGGTGCACGAGCGCTTCTTCGCGGCGAGGCCGGCCTCGTTTCTGGCCGGGGGCCTCCTCACGCTCGTGTGCCCGGGGAACTTCGCGCCGGTGGCGGGCCCGGCCGAGGTGCCGCCGGGACGGCACGGGGTCGCCTACATGCGCCTTCGCAGGCCGGGATGACGGGCCGCCCGATCGCCAGGATGCGCGCCCTCGGAGCCGAAATCCCCAGGGATGGAGCCGCGCATCGGACCCGGGGAGGACGCGCCCGCGCGACCGTCGCGGCGCGGCGGCGCGCCGACGGCAGTACGATCGCGTCGTGAGCGCCGCGCGACGCCACGGAACGGCGGTGACGACGAGGGCCTGGAACGCGCTCGGGACGGCCGAGGGATCGCCGTGACGACGCGGCCCAGCGCCCGCCCGCCGACGAGCTCCGCGCGCCCCCTGGGGCGGGGCGAGCGGGGGTCGGTGCGCCGGGACGCGCGCTTCCTCCCGCTGCTCGCGGGCCCCGCCGGGACGGCGGCCGTGCGGCGGCTGGCTGTCGGTGGCCGTCCTCGTGGCCCTGGACGTGACGGCCTGCTTCGCCGGGATCTACGCCGCCCTGGCCTTCAAGCTGTGGGTGCAGGGCGACCCGGTGGACGCGGGCGCGATCTGGTCGGTCGAGCAGAAGGCCCTTCCCGTGGCCGCGACCACGATGATCCTGGTCTTCGCCAAGAACCGCCTCTACGGCCCGCGCGAGCAGCGCGGGGGGGCGGCGCGGATCCTCTCGTCGGTGACCCTGGCGACGGTGATCGTGCTGGCGGTCGTGCTGATCGCCGGCTGGCGCTTCGAGACCTACTACATCTTCTACTCGTCCTGGATCCTGGTGGGGGCGGCCGTGCTCGCGCTGCGGGCCAGCTACGACAGCGTCACCGCGCTGGTGCTGGACGCCCTCCACTTCGAGCGCCGCGCGCTGCTGGTGGGGGCGCCCGCCCTGGTGGCGACGATCGCGGAGAGCCTCGAGCACTCGGACGCGCGCCAGGGGGTGCCGTACCGCGTCGTGGGCCGCGAGCAGCTCGTGGCCGGCCTGGGCCGGGAGGACGCCGACGGGCAGGCGGGGCGCCTGCGGACGGCGCTCGATCCCGGGCAGGTCGACGAGGTGATCCTCACGGGCTGGTCCGGGGACGACGCGCCGGTGCTCGAGCTGCTCGAGGTCTGCCGCCGCCGCGGCCTGCCGGTGCGCCTGGCGCCCACGACGGCCGAGCTGCTCTCGCACGCGGTGCAGGCCGTCCCGGCCCCCGGCCTGCCGCTGTTCGAGCTGCGGCCGCCGGTGCTGGCGGGCGCGGCGTTCCTGGCCAAGCGCGCCTTCGACGTCGTGGTGGCGTCGCTCATCGGCCTCGTGGCCGCGCCGGTGGTCGGCGTCGCGGCCCTGGCGATCAAGCTGGAGGACCGCGGCCCGATCCTCCACCGCAGCCGCCGGGTGGGGGTGGAGGAGTCGGTCTTCACCTGCCTCAAGCTGCGCACCATGCGCGAGGGCGCCGAGCGGCGAGCAGGAGCACCTGGAGGAGCTCAACGAGGCCGGCGGCGCGCTGTTCAAGATCCGCGAGGACCCCCGCGTGACCCGGGTGGGGCGGGTGCTGCGGCGCTACTCGATCGACGAGCTGCCCCAGCTGTGGAACGTCCTGCGCGGGGACATGTCGCTCGTGGGCCCGCGGCCGCTGCCGATCCGCGACTACGAGCGCCTCGACGACCTCCACCGCAAGCGGTACCTGATCCTGCCGGGCCTGACGGGCCTCTGGCAGGTCAGCGGGCGGAGCGACCTCTCCTTCGACGAGCTCGTGCGGCTCGACTTCTACTACATCGAGACGTGGTCGATCTGGCTCGACCTGACCATCCTCGCCCGCACGGTCCCGGTGGTCCTCGGGCGGAAGGGCGCGTACTGACCGACCCGGACGAGCTGCTGCTGCGCCTCGGGCGCGACGGCGCGGACCCCCCGCTCCCGCCCCTGAGCATCGGCGAGCCGGCCCCGTCGGCCCGCCGCGGGCCGGCGCGGGCGCTGGTGTCGGGGGCGCGGCGGGCCGTCCTGCGCCTGATCTCCCCCTCGCTCGCCGAGCTCCTCGGCCAGCTCGAGCGCGACCGGCACCGCCAGCGGGCCGAGATCGAGCGCCTGAGCCGGCGCGTCGACGCCCTGGAGCGCGAGCGGCCAGCGCCCTAGTGCGGCTGGCGTTCGTCGTCCAGCGGTACGGCGATGAGGTGGCGGGGGGCGCCGAGGCCCTCTGCCGCGCGACCGCCCGCGCGCTCGCCGAGGGCGGCGACGAGGTGGTCGTCTACACGACGACCGCGCGGGACTACCTGCTCTGGGAGCCGCACTACCGGGAGGGCGTCGAGCGCGACGGCCCCGTGCTCGTGCGCCGCTTCCACGCCGAGCCGCCGAACCCGATGCGCTCGGCGGCCCTGGCGCGCTCGTTGGCCCTCGGCGGCGGCGGCCTCGGCGACGAGCTCGCGTGGGCGCGGGCCCAGGGCCCCGTGGCGCCGGGCCTCGTGAGCGCGCTGGCCGACGCCGGGGCGCGCCACGAGGCGGTGGCGCTGTGGACGTACCTGTACGCCACCACCCAGCTCGGGATCGGCCTCGTGCGCGACCGGTCGGTGCTCGTGCCGCTGGCGCACGACGAGCCGATGCTGCGCTTCGCGATCACGCGGGGGCTCGTGCGCGCCGCCGCCGCGCTGGCGTTCATGACCCCCGAGGAGCGCCGCCTGGTGGACGACCTGCACGGGGTGGGCGGCCGGCCGGAGGCGATCGTCGGGGCCGGCCTCGAGCCGGCGCCGCCGGGAGACGGCGCCCGCGCGCGCGCCGCCGTGCCCGGGCTGCCACAGCGCTTCGTCCTCTACGTGGGCCGGGTCGACCCGGCCAAGGGCCTCGACGCGCTCATCCGCTCGCACGAGGCCTACCGGCGCGGCGGGGGACCACTCGGGCTGGTGCTGGCCGGGCGCCCGGCGGGCGGGCTGCGGCTGCCCGCCTGGGTCGTGACCACCGGCTTCGTCGACGCGCGCACCCGCGCCGACCTGCTCGACGCCGCCGAGGTGGTCGCGCTGCCCTCGCCGCACGAGAGCCTGTCGCTGGTCGCGCTGGAGGCCTGGCGCGCGGGCCGGCCGACGCTCGCCACCGTCCGGTCAGAGGTGCTGGCGGGGCAGAGCGCGCGCTCGGGCGGCGGCCTGCTCTACGACGACGGCCTCGGCTACGCGCGCCAGCTCACGCGGCTCGCCTCCGACGCCGAGCTGCGGGAGCTGCTGGGCGCCCGCGGCGCGCGGTTCGCGGCCGCCCAGACCTGGGACGCCTGCGCGCGCCGGTGGCGGGCCCTGCTGGCGCGGGTGCGGCGCCCGCTGGCCTGAGCGCGGATCAGCCGGGCGCGATCCCGGTCTCGCGCTGCCAGGCGCGCAGCGTGGACCAGGCCAGCACGAGCCCGGCGAAGTCGCCGGCCGGGGCGACGCGGTCGAGGACCTCCCGCCGGGTCGGCCGCCGTCCGTCGAACCACGCGTTCGCCGCGACCCGGAGGGTCGCCGAGTTGACCGCCGGCCGGTCGAAGTGGCCCATCAGCAGCACCAGGAACCCGGCCGTCGCCGGGCCCACGCCCGCGAGCTCCTGCAGGCGGGCGTGGACGCGCTCGCCGTCGGCGGCGGCGGAGTCGGCCTCGATCTCGGCGAGGGTGCCGTCGATCGCCGCCCGCGCCGCGCCGAGGATCGAGGCCGCCCGGTAGCCCACGCGCGCCTCGGCGCGCAGCCAGTCCTCGCCCGCGCGCAGGAGCCCGGCCGGCTCGGGGAACGCGCCGTCGGGCCCGAGCGCCGCGATGCGGTTGATGGTGACGACGGCCTGGCGCCACGTGGTGTTGGTGCCGCAGATCGACTTGACCACGTCCTCGTAGAGGGAGGGGCCGGCGAGCATGCGGCCCGCCCCGTACGCGGCCAGGTCGCGCGCCAGGTCGGGATCGACCGCCTCGGCGGCCTCCGGGAAGCCGGTCAGGTCGGCGTCGAGCTGCAGCATCCGCCCCACCCGGGCCGCCGCCGCGTCGCGCTCGTCCGCGCCGAGCGGGCGCGAGGCGGCCACCCGCACGCCTCCGGGCGCGTCGCTCATCGCGAGGTCCACCGGGCCGTCCCCGAGGGCCTCGGCGCGGCGCAGCACGCCGGCGCGGGCGTCCCAGTCGAACGGCGCCGTCTGGAACCAGCCGTGGCTCACCGCGACCGCCGGGAGCCGGAACGGCCCCCGGGCGGCCAGCGTCAGGTCGGCGGTCGGGGTCAGAGGAGCGGCAGGTACCGCTCGAGCTCGTAGGGGGTCACCTGGACGCGGTAGTCGTCCCACTCGGCGCGCTTGAGATCGACGAAGCGCGAGTGGATGTGCTCGCCGAAGCACTTGAGCAGCAGCTCGCTGGCGGCGCCGAGCTCGATCGCCTCGCCGAGCGACTCGGGGAGCTGCTCGATCCCGGCGCGCTCGCGCTCCTCGTGGGTGAGGTCGTAGAGGTTCCGCTCCATCGGCGGCGGCAGCTCGTAGCCCTTCTCGATCCCCTCGAGGCCCGCGTGCAGCATCGCCGCGAAGGTCAGGTAGGGGTTGCAGGCCGGGTCGGGGCAGCGGAACTCGGCCCGCGTGGCGCGCTCCTTGCCGGGGTGGTAGACCGGCACGCGCACCAGGGCGGAGCGGTTGCGCCGGCTCCACGCGGAGTAGACCGGCGCCTCGTAGCCCAGCACCAGGCGCTTGTAGGAGTTGACCCACTGCGCGAACACGCACGAGATCTCGCGCGCGTGGCGCAGGAGGCCGGCGATGAAGCCCCTGGCCTCGGCCGACAGGTACGACTCGTCGTCCGGGTCGAAGAAGGCGTTCTGGTCGCCCCGGAAGAGGCTCTGGTGGACGTGCATGCCGCTGCCGTTCTCGCCGAAGAGCGGCTTGGGCATGAAGGTGGCGTAGCAACCGTTCTTGTGCGCGATCTCCTTCACGATCGTGCGGTAGGTCATGACGTTGTCGGCCATCTGCAGGCCGTCGGCGAAGCGCATGTCGATCTCGTGCTGGGACGGCCCGACCTCGTGGTGCGAGTACTCGACCTTGATGCCCATCTCCTCGAGCGCCATCACCGTGTCGCGCCGGAGGTCGCTCGCCTCGTCGAGCGTGGTGAGGTCGAAGTACCCGCCCTTGTCGAGCACCTCCGTGCCGTCGGAGCCCCGGAAGTAGAAGTACTCGAGCTCGGGCCCGAGGTAGAAGTGGTCGTAGCCCATGTCCTTGGCCCGCTCGAGCGCGCGCCGCATGACCCAGCGCGGGTCGCCCTCGTAGGGCTCGCCGCCCGGCACGCGGACGTCGCAGAACATGCGCGCCACCGCGCGTTCCTGCGGCCGATAGGGGAGGATCGCGAACGTGTCCGGGTCGGGCATGGCGATCATGTCCGACTCCTCGATCGCGTTGAAGCCGGTGATCGAGGAGCCGTCGAAGCCCATCCCCCCGTCGAGCGCGTCGTCCAGCTCCTCCTTGGTGATGGCGAAGCTCTTCAGCTGACCGAGGATGTCCGTGAACCACAGCCGGATGAACTTGACGTCGCGCTCCTCGACCGCCGCCACCACATCGTTTTTCGTCATCACCCCTCCCTCCGCGTGGGCAAGCCTGCGGCGCAGCCTCCCAGAGCGCGGACGGGCCCGCCACCCCGGGCAAGAGGGTGACGGGCCGGTCTCTGCCCGCGCGGGCGACCCTGCTACTTGATGAAGAGGATCTCCGAGTACTTCGGGAGCGGCCAGAGGTCGTCGGCGACGGTGCGCTCGAGGATGTCCGCCAGGCGCCGCACCTCCTCCATGGCGGGCAGCACGGTGTCGCGCATGTAGACGGCCTCCTCCATGAGGCCCTCGGGGTGGTCGACGTTGGCGTCCTGCAGGGCCTTGATGGCCTTGCCGAAGTCGGTGACCAGCCCGGTGCACTCCTTGGCGAGCGCGGTCAGGCCGGCCTCCTTGAGCAGGAGCAGGTGCCTCGCCGCCGCCGGCAGGATCATCGTCGCCGCGATGTCCGCGGCCGTCTCGGCCTCGGTGTTCACCGTGATGATGTACTGCTCCAGCATGACGTCGTAGCGGGCGTGCAGCTCGCGCTCGTCGAGCACCCCGTAGTTGCTGAAGGCCGCGACGGTCTGGTCGGAGATCAGCTCCGGCAGGGCGTCCGGGGTGCTGCGCAGGTTCAGGAGGCCGCGCTTGCCCGCCTCCTTGTGCCACTCCTCGGAGTAGTTGTCGCCGCCGAAGACGATCGGCCTCGCGGTCTTGTAGGAGGCCGCGATCACGGCCGGCAGGGCCTCCTCGAAGCTCTTGCCGGGCTTCTTCTTGGTGCCCGCCATCGCGTTCTCGAGGTCCTCGCAGAGCGAGTCGATGGCCTCCGCGGCGATCGTGTTGAGCACCGTGTTGGGGAGGCTCGGCGACTGGCTGGAGCCGAGCGCGCGGAACTCGAACTTGTTGCCGGTGAAGGCGAACGGGCTCGTGCGGTTGCGGTCGCCCGAGTCCTTCGGCAGCGGCGGGAGCACCGGGGTGCCCAGGCCCATCAGCTCGCCGGCGGCGCTGACGCCGGCCACCCCGGAGGCGATGGCGTCGAAGACGCCCTCGAGCTCGGTGCCGAGGAAGATGGAGATGATCGCCGGCGGCGCCTCGTTCGCGCCGAGGCGGTGGTCCTGGCCGGCGCCCGCGATCGAGGCCCGCAGCAGCCCCTGGTGCTTGTGGACGGCCGCGATCACCGCCGTGGCGAAGAAGAGGAACTGCAGGTTCTCGTGCGGCGTGTCGCCGGGCTCGAGCAGGTTCAGCCCGGTGTCGGTGCCCATCGACCAGTTGTTGTGCTTGCCCGACCCGTTGACGCCGGCGAACGGCTTCTCGTGCAGCAGGCAGATCAGGTCGTAGCGCCGGGCCACGTTCTGCATCACCTGCATGCAGAGCTGCTGGTGGTCGGTCCCGACGTTCGAGCTCTCGAAGATCGGGGCCACCTCGTACTGGGCCGGTGCGACCTCGTTGTGCCGGGTCTTGATCGGCACGCCGAGCTTGGCCAGCTCCAGCTCCACCTCGAGCATGCACGCCAGCACCCGCTCCGGGATGGAGCCGAAGTAGTGGTCGTCGAGCTCGTGGCCCTTGGGCGGCTTGGCGCCGAACAGGGTGCGGCCGGTGTTGACCAGGTCCGGGCGCTCGTAGAAGAACGTCTCGTCGATCAGGAAGTACTCCTGCTCGGGCCCGATCGTCGTGAAGACGCGGCTCGCCGTGTGGTCGCCGAACAGGGCCAGCGCGCGCAGCGCCGACTTGTTCAGCGCCTCCATCGAGCGCAGGAGCGGGATCTTGGTGTCCAGCGCCTCGCCCGTCCACGACGCGAAGGCCGTCGGGATGCAGAGGTAGGCCCCGTTGGGGTTCTCCATGATGAAGGCGGGGCTGGTGGGGTCCCACGCCGTGTAGCCACGCGCCTCGAAGGTCGCCCGGATGCCGCCCGTCGGGAAGCTCGACGCGTCCGGCTCGCCCTTGATCAGCTCCACCCCGCTGAACGTCGCCAACGCGGTGCCGTCGCCCGCCGGCGCGTAGAAGGAGTCGTGCTTCTCGGCCGTGGAGCCCGTCAGCGGCTGGAACCAGTGGGTGTAGTGGGTGGCGCCCTTCTCGAGGGCCCAGTCCTTCATCGCCGTGGCGACCTGGTCGGCCAGCGCCGGGTCGAGCGGCTCGCCCAGCTCGATCGTCGCCTGCAGCCGGCGGAAGACGTCCTTGGGCAGGCGCTGGCGCTGGGCGATGGGGCCGAACACGTTGGCGCCGAAGACGCCGGCGCCGGGGACGGTCAGGTCGCCGGTGCCGATCGACCCGTTCGGGCTCCACTGGGCGGCGACGACGTTCTTCTGGCGGACTCTGGGCATGGTGTTGGGGGCCCTCCTTTTCCGGGCGGTGGCAGCGCCGGATCATACGTGCGGAGCGGCATCCGCCGATTGTGACGCCGGGCCAAACGCCGCCGCCGATCTTTCGCCCGGTGGACAAACCGCGTCGTCCGGGGCGGCCTCCGCTTGAAACCGGTGGGGCGGTCCCCCATCCTCGGGGCGGTGACGACGCGAACCAGGAGGGTGGCCGCGCCGCCCGATCGCCGGGCGCTGCTCGCCGACCTGGCGCTCGTCCCGTCGCTCGCCGGGGCGCGGCGCGTGCCGGCCTCCGCCGACCTGGCGCGGCCGGTGTCGGCGCTCGCCCTGATCGACGCCGGCGGGCCCGAGGAGCCCGACGCCCTGCTGCTCTGCCCGGGCGCGCCGCCGGACGAGCTGCCCGCCGGCTGCGCCGGCGTGGTGTGCCGGGTCGCGCCGGACGGCGACCTGGGCGTCCCGGCGCTGGTCGTCCCCGCCGAGGTCCCCTGGGGAGCGGTGATCGCCGACCTGGCCGCGGCCGTCGTGGGCGGCGCCGGCCTGTCGGGGGCGCTCGCCGCGCGCGCGGCGCTGCGCGCGCCGCTGGCGGACGGCGCGGGGTTCCCCGGGCTGGCCGCGGCCGCGCGCGCGGTCATCGGCGCGCCGGTCGCGATCCTCGACGAGTACCTCGACCTGCGCGGCGCCGCCGGCCTGACCGAGGAGCAGGAGGGCGTGCTCGAGGCCGCGGTGGTGCGCGCCCGCGGGCACGGGCCGGCCTCGGTCATGGGGCCGTTCATGGAGGAGGAGATGCCCGGGCGCAGCCGCGCCCTCGTGATGGGCGGCGAGGGCCCGATCGGCGTGCTGGTCGTGTGGGTCGGGGGGTCGCTGGCGCCCGCGGTCGAGGCGGCCCTGGGTGAGCTGGCGGACGCCTGCGCGCTCGAGCGCGCCCGCGAGGAGGTGCGCACCGAGACCGAGTCGCGGCTGCGCGGCGACCTCATCGAGGAGCTGATGGCCGGCGAGGCCGTCAGCCGCGAGTCGCTCGTGCGCCGGGCGCGCCACCTCGGCGCCGACCTGTCGCGGGGCGCCGTCGCGCTCATCGGCAAGCTGCAGGACCCTCACACCGAGGGCCGGATCATCACCGACCCCCGCCTGACGCGGCGGTTCCTCCAGCAGGCCCGCGCCGCGATGGACATGCACTGGCCGCGCGCGCTCGTCGACTGGAACGAGGGCCGGCTGCTGGCGCTGCTGCCGCCGGGCGTGAGCTCCCCGGACGAGCCGACCCGCGAGGAGGTCGAGGCCCAGGCGTTCACCCTCGGCAAGCGCCTGCTCGGGGCGACGCGCGAGACCGTCCCGGGGCTCGCCCTGACGCTCGCGCTGTCGCGCTTCACCCCCGAGCCGGAGCGCCTCGGGACGGCCCTCGACGAGGCGCGCCTCGCGCTGGCGATCGGCGAGCGCCTCGGCCGCGTCGGCGAGGTGGTGACGTTCGAGGAGACCGGGACCTACAAGCTGCTCTTCCAGATCTTCGCCGACCGCCCCGAGGAGCTGGGCTCGTTCTACGACCAGACCATCGCCCCGCTCGTGCGCTACGACGAGCAGTACCAGACCGAGCTGGTGGGGACCCTGTCGACGTACCTCGGCCACGACTGCAACCTCGCGGCCACCGCGAGCACCCTCTACACGCACCGCCACACGGTGCGCTACCGCCTCGACCGGATCGCCGAGCTCTCGGGCCTCGACATCGCCAAGACCGACGACCGCGAGAAGCTGTCGCTGGGCCTCAAGGCGATGCGCCTGCTGGGGCGCCGCGTCGCCAAGGTGGCCGAGAAGCGACCGCGTCGGACGGCTAAGCGTGAGCGGGCCCTCGCGGGCCCGCTGGACGCGCCTCCGGCCCCTGCCGGGGCTGCGGCAGACTGCGCACGCCTCGGCGAGGGGCCGGAGGCGCGCATGTCGGCCCGCAAGAGGCCGGCATCCGCTCCTACGCCGGTCTGACCTCGAAGCCGTAGTCGAGGTCGGGCTCGGGCTCGTCGGCCAGCGCCTTGATGATCGTCTGCATGTCGCAGAGCGGCGGCAGCTCGCGCCCCGCGCCCGCCACCAGGCGCAGCAGGTAGAGCTCGGGATCCTCGGTGTAGGGCGGGTGCACCGCCCGCGGCGCGAGGGCCGGCAGCTCGCGGGCGAGGTCGGCCACCGAGATGGGGCCGCGCTCGAGCACCAGGCGGTACACGACCTCGCGCGCCGGCAGCAGCTCGGGCGCCCCGTCGACGTGCTCCTGCGGCCGCGGCCGCGCGGTGCTCACCAGCAGGTCCGCCGGCGCGTACTGCCCCTCGGGATCAAGCGTCTTCTGCGCCTTGCGCGCCACGGCGCCCCCTTTCGACGGCCGGGAGACTACCCCAGGCGTCCCGCAGGGCGGTGGCGATCGCCCGCGCGAGCGCCCCCGGGCGGCCCTCTCCGACCGGCGCGCCGTCCACCGCGACCACGGCCAGCGCCCCGGCGAGGGCGTTGGTGAGGACGATCTCGCGGGCCCCGCGCCAGGCGGCCTCTGGAAGCGCCTCCTCGCGGGCGCCGACGGCGGCGATCGCGATCTCGCGCGACACGCCCGCCAGGAGCCCCCGGGCCGGCGCGGTCACGGCCCCGGAGCCGGTGTCCACGAAGCACGTTGGCCAGCGCGGCCTCGCCCAGGCGCCCCTCGGCGTCGAGCAGCAGCGCGTGGTCGGCGCCGGCCGCCTCGGCCCGGCGCTGGGCGGCCCGGTGGCCCGCGTAGGAGAGCGTCTTGTGCTCGGCCAGGCGGTTCCCCGGCCACCAGGCCCCGCGGACGCTCACCGCGGTCACGGCGGGGGGATCGGCCGGCAGCGGCGGCGCGGGCGTCACCTCGACCAGCAGGGTGGGGCGCGGCGTCGCGGTCACGCGCACGCGCGCCGGGTCGGCCCCGCAGGCGGCGAGCGCCTCGGCCACCGCGGCGCGCACCCGCTCGCGCGACGGCATGGGCGCCATGCCGAGCGTCCGCGCCGAGGCGTCCAGCCGGTCGAGGTGGCGCTCCAGCAGCGCGACCCGCCCGCCCTCGGCGCGCATCGTCTCGAACAGGCCCTCCCCCCACCGCACCCCGGGGTCGTCGATCGACAGGGCGGCGCGCTCGGCGGGCACCAGGGCGCCGTCCAGCCAGACGGCCCGCCCCGCGGCGGTCACCCGCCGGTCGCGGCCAGGAAGGGCGCGGCCTTGGCCCACGCCTCGGCCCGCTCGGCCTCGGCGTCGGAGTCCCAGACCACCGCCCCGCCGCACCAATAGCGGGCCTCGCCGCCCGTCACCCAGGCGGTGCGGATGGCCACGCTGGCCTCGAGCGACCCGTCGGCGCCGAGCGCCAGCACGCTCCCGTAGGCGGGCCCGCGGCCGACCGGCTCCAGCTCGTGGATGACCTCCATCGCCCGCACCTTGGGGCACCCCGTGACCGACCCCCCGGGGAAGACCGCCCGCAGCAGGTCGGCCGGACCGGCGTCGTCGCGCAGGTCGGCGACGACCTCGCTCACGAGGTGCTCCACGTAGGGCGTGGGGAGCGCGTCGAACAGCCGCGCCACGCGCACGCGACCCGGCCGCGCGACCCGGCCGAGGTCGTTGCGGACCAGGTCGACGATCATCACGTGCTCGGCGCGGTCCTTCGCGCTGAGCGCCAGCTCGGCGGTCATGCCCAGCGGCGCGGTCCCCTTGATCGGCTCGCTGCGCGCGACGCCGTCCCGGAGGCTCGCGAGCAGCTCGGGGGACGCCGACGCCACGGCGCCCTCGGGCAGCGCGACGTAGGCGCGGCGCGCCGTCGGCCCCGCGGCGCTCCAGAGGCGCCTCGCGAGGGCGAGCGGGGGCTCGTCCCAGGGCGCGGTCAGCCGCTGGGCGAGGTTCACCTGGTAGCAGTCGCCGGCCCGGATCAGCTCGCGGGCGGCCTCGACCGCCTCGCGGTAGGCCTCGCCGGGGAGCGAGGTCGCCACGGGCCGCCCGGCCGGCGCGGGCAGCGGGGCGAGCGGCGGGGCGGCGGCGATCGCCGCCGCGAGGTCGTCCGCCTCGTCCTCGCCGGCGACCGACGCGACGATGCCGCGGCCGTCGTCGTCGATCAGCGCGACGGTGTCGTAGCGGGCCAGCGCGGCGACGGGCGGGCCGCCCGGGTCGGGTCGCGGCTCGGGCAGCCGCTCGACCGTGCCGCCGAGGTCGTACGAGAGGAGCCCGATCCAGCCGCCGGCCATCGGCGCGGGGCCCGGCCGCCGCCCGGACCGCGCCAGGGCGTCCCACACGGCGGGGCCGGTCACGGCCTCCGCCGGGTCGGCCGCGACCACGGTGACGCCCCCGTGGCGCACGAGCGCGGGGCGGTCCCACCCGGCCAGCGCGGCGAGCGCCGAGACCGGGTCGACCGGGTCGGGGAGGGCCCGGATCGCGACCCCCTCGGCGTGTGTGAGAATGCCCGCCGAGACGTCCCCGGCCGAAGGAGTCGCTCCGTGCCGCACGCGGTTGACGCTAGCAAGGCGCCATGAGGCAGACGATCGCGTTCCAGGCGACCGGGTTCGACTGCTCGCCGGTGCAGGTGGAGGTCGAGGACGGGGCCGAGGCGCTCGAGGAGGCGGTCCTGCCCGTCGCGCTGCTCGCGTTCGAGAGCGGCCCCAACGTCGTGCTCACGCTGCCGCTGGCCGCGAGCGACGCCGAGAACATGATGAACGCGTTCACCCAGGCCGAGCCCCACCGCCAGGACATCCCCGACGCCGGCAGCTGGGAGCCCCAGCCCGCCGGCCTCTCCGAGGGACTGTTCTGGGCCCTCCAGCCGAGCGTCGTCGGCGTGTCGGTGACCCCCCCGCAGCAGACGCCCGACGGCCTGGTGCCGCACTGGACGCTGGCCTTCGACGACGAGGACGGCAGCCAGGTGCAGATCGCGGTCAGCGACCCGATGTGCGTCCAGATCGTGCGGTCGCTGGCCCAGGTCGCCCACGGAGAGCTGGAGGGCCTGGAGGCAAACGAGGAATAGCCCCAGGTTTTCTGTTATTTTAGCCGCGCTCGCGACTCCGAACGCGGTGGGGGACATTGGGCGCGACCGAGTGGAGAGAGCGGCTCCTCGACAGGATGCCGTCCGACCTGGCCGAGGAGATCGACATCTTCGAGGGCCAGATGGAGCTGCGCCGACGGGGCGCGGTGGAGGACCGCGTGTTCGCCGAGACGCGGCTGCGCCGCGGCGTCTACGGCCAGCGCTACGACAACGGCCAGCGCCACGACGGCCTCGCCTCGCAGCGGCTCGAGTTCCCCTCGGGCGAGCTGACCAAGGGGCCGGAGACGCTGTGGGACGCGCCCGGGATGGTCCGCATCAAGGTGCCCTACGGCGGCATCACGCCGGACCAGCTCGACCTCATCGCGGAGCTGGCGGAGGAGTACTCGGACGGGATCCTGCACATCACCACGCGCCAGGACGTCCAGCTCCACTACGTCCACATCGACGACACGCCGACGCTCATGCGCCGGCTGGCCTCGGTGGACATCACCACCCGCGAGGCCTGCGGCAACGGCGTCCGCAACCTCACGGCCTGCCCCCTCGCCGGGGTCTGCCACACCGAGGCCTTCGACACCACGCCCTACGCCGCGGCGCTCTTCCGCTTCCTGCTCGGGCACCCCGACTGCCAGGACTTCGGCCGCAAGTTCAAGCCGGCCTTCTCGGGCTGCGCCGGCGAGGCGTGCGGGCTGGTGATGATGCACGACTTCGGGGCGATCGCGCGCAGCTCGGTCGTGGACGGCGTCGAGCGGCGCGCGTTCGACATCTACGTCGGTGGCGGCCTGGGCACGACGCCCCACCAGGCCAAGCCGCTCTACGAGGACCACCCGGTCGAGGAGCTGCTGCCCACGGCCCAGGCGATCGCCCGCGTGTTCGGCCGCCTCGGCGAGAAGCAGAACCGCAACCGCGCGCGCATCAAGTTCCTCGTCGCCAAGCTCGGCATCGACGAGTTCCGCCGCCTGGTCGACGAGGAGCGGGCGATGCTCCCCCACGACGACCGCTGGACCGCGTACCTGCCGCACATCGACGACTTCGCCGAGTCGCCCGTGCGCGAGGCCGTGCCGGTCTCGAGCAACGGCGCGGGCCACCCCGCCGGCTACGCCGAGTGGGCGCGCACCAACGTCTACCGCCAGCGCCAGCCCGGCTACGCCGTGGCCACGATCGCGCTGCCCCTGGGCGACATCAGCTCCGAGCAGACGCGCAAGCTCGCCGACGTGGCCCGCCGCTACGTGGGCGACACGGTGCGCACGACGGTGGAGCAGAACATCGTGCTGCGCTGGGTCGCCGAGGGCGACCTGCCGGCCCTCTACGCCGACCTGGCGGCGATCGACCTCGCCGCCCCGGGCGCGGGGACCATCGTGGACGTCACCGCCTGCCCCGGCACCGACACCTGCAAGCTCGGCATCGCCTCGTCGCGCGGGCTCGCCGGCGAGCTGCGCACCCGCCTCGGCGCGCGCCAGTTCGAGCTCGACGAGGCCGTGCGCGGCCTGCGCATCAAGGTCAGCGGCTGCTTCAACTCCTGCGGCCAGCACCACGTCGCCGACATCGGGTTCTTCGGCAACAGCCGCAAGATCGACGGGGTGACCGTGCCCCACTTCCAGGTCGTCCTCGGCGGGCGCTGGCGCGAGAACGCCGGCTCCTACGGCCTGGCGATCGGCGCGGTCCCCTCGAAGCGCATCCCCGAGGTCGTCGACGTCATCACGACCCGCTTCGTGGCCGAGCGCGTCGCCGAGGAGACCTTCCAGGACTACATCGCCCGCCTGGGCAAGGAGGAGCTGGGCGCGCTCATCGCCGAGCTCAAGACCGTGCCGCCGCGCGAGGAGGACCCCGGCTACTACACCGACTGGGGCGACGCGCGCGTGTTCACGATGGGCGACATGGGCATCGGCGAGTGCGCGGGCGAGGTCATCTCCAAGACCGAGCTCGAGCTCACCCAGGCCGAGAGCATCGCGTTCGACGCCCAGGTGGCGCTCGAGGAGGGCGACCTGCGCCGGGCCGACGAGCGCGCGTACGCCGCGATGGTCGCCGGCGCCAGGGCGCTGGTGCGCACCGAGAACCCGAACGTCCCCGACGATCCGGACGTCATCGTCGGCGAGTTCAAGGAGCGCTTCTACGACACCGAGCGCTTCTTCGACCGCTTCGCCAAGGGCCGTTTCGCGCGGCCGCTCTTCGACCGCCACGAGGCCGCCCCCGAGGCGCACGAGGAGGAGGCGACCCGCGTGCTCGTCGAGGAGGCCCAGCTCTTCATCGACGCGGTCCACGCGTTCGAGATCCGCGAGTCCGGCGCCCAGTCGGCGCTGGTCTAGCGATGGCGACGGCCACCGACACCGAGATCGTCCGCATCGGCGCCAAGCTCTACGCCGAGGACCCCGGGGCCATCGATCTGCCGGCCTTCATCCCGCTCTTCCACGGGTGGATCCAGGAGCGCAGCCTCGACGGCGTCCCGATCGACGTCGCCGACTACGCCCACGTGCCCGACGGCCCCGGCGTCCTGCTCATCGGCCACGAGGCCGACCGCTCGCTCGACCTCGGCGAGGGGCGCCCCGGGGTCCTCTACCAGCGCAAGCGCGACGGCGAGGGCACCCTCGAGGACCGCTTCGCCGCGGCCATCGAGGCCGCCGACACCCTGGCCGACGACGTCGAGGGCGACCCGGCGGCCGACGGGGTGCGCTTCGGCCGCGACGAGATCCTGATCCGGGTCAACGACCGCCTCAGCGCCCCCAACGACGACGCGACCCTCGACGCCCTGCGCCCGGCCATCGAGGCCGCCCTCGCGCGCGCCCGCCCCGGGCGGGCCGCGGCGATCGCGCGCGTGACCGAGGATCCCAGGGGCCCGTTCCGGGCCCGGGTGGTCCTCACCTAGGTCCCCCCCGGCGGGCCCGCGCCTGGCACGGCGCGGGCCCCCGCGTCGCGACGGGGGCGAGGCGTGAGCGGCCGACGCACCCGCTCCCCGGCCGCGGCGGCCTGGCTACCCGTGCGTCTAGTGGCCCGGCTCGTCGGCGGGAGTAGCTTTTGGTGACTTTCGATCTGGGCGGCCCGCGGTGGGTGCGCCGAAAATGGCACCTTGGGGGTTCGCATGATCGCGAGGCGCGTGTCGGTCGTGGTCGCGGGGGTCGTCTTGCTCGCTGCGACGCAGGCTGGAGGAGCGGTGGTGACCGGGCAGTACGCCGGCACGAGCCAGGCGAAGGTCATCACGAAGTACGGGCAGCTCGAGCCCGCGGTCCAGAAGGGCACCGTCGCGTTCCGCGTCGCGACGGACCGGGTGACCGGCTTCAAGCTGCGCAAGCAGCGGGCCCAGTGCCCGGGCACCCCGGGGGCCGTGGTCGTGGACGTGACGATCGCGACGATGCCGCTCTCGGCCGCCGGCGTGGCCACGGGCACCTTCACGCACCCGATCTTCGGCCCGGTCAACGTGAGGGTCAAGGTGACCTCGAAGTCCACGGCGAGCGGCACCGTGCGGTTCGCGGCCCAATGCCACACCACCGCGACCTTCGCGGCCAAGGCGCGCTGACCCTGCACGCCATCCCCTCCCTGGGGGTGGCGGGAGGCGCACGGGGCTAGGCGGCGACCGGCTCCGCGGCGTGCTCGAGGCTGCGGACGGCGCTCACGAGCTCGTTGGGCCGCTCGACGGCGACGTTGTGCCCCGAGTGGAGGACGTGGAAGCGCGCGTTCTGCATCCAGGCCGACAGCTCGCGCTGGACCTCGGCGGGCACGGCGCGGTCGGCGTCGCCCGCGAGGACGATGACGGGCACCTCGACCTGGGCGAGCGCGCCGCGCACGTCGGGGCGGGTGCCCATGGCCTCGGCCGCCAGCGCCACGCCCTCGGCCCCGCGCTGCTCGCGCAGCGCCCGGGCGGCGCGGGCCCAGCGGTCCTGGCCCTCGGCGTCCTCCCCGCGCGGGCTCGCCCCCGAGACCACGAGCCCCGAGACCAGCCCCGGGTGCCCGAGCGCCAGCGCGAGGCCGGCGGCCGCGCCGAGCCCGACGCCGACCAGGATGGCCCCGCCGCCCTCGGCCGCCGTGAGGCGGGCGACGTCGGAGGCGAAGTCGTCGATGCTCCACGGGCCGTGGGGCGTCGGCGAGCCTCCGTGCCCGCGGAGGTCGGGTGCGATGATGCGGTACGTGCCGGCGAGCTCGCGGAGCGCGTCGATCATGCTCTCGCCCGTCTGCCCCAGGTCGTGCAGCGCCACCAGCGGGGGCCCGTCCCCGTTCCGGTGGACGGCGAGCTCGATGGCGGGGGGAAGCGAAGGCATCGTGGCGCTCCTGTGAACCACTGTGATACAGGTTTGATGGTGAGACTACGCCCGACCAGACTGTCCGTCAAACGATGACAGGCCTGTCCAGTTTCCCGGCGTTGACCGGCCACCCTGCCCTGGATCTCTGCAATACCCGATTGGGCGAGAAGGATCTCCTCCGGGGCGCCGCGGACCTCCAGCACTGGTTCGTCGAGGCCGGCCTCGCGGATCATGCACCGCCCGTGAGCCGCCGTGAACTGGGCGCCGCGAAGATGTTGCGCGACGGTCTCCGCCCGGCGCTCCTCGAGGCCGATGGTCCGGCGGTCGCGCGGCTCGCCGAGGGCTGGCTCGGCCGTGCGCCGGGATGCCTGAAGGTCGAGGCCGCGACCCTCCAGCCGCGGTTCGCGCCGGCGGAGGAGACGTCGTGCTGCCTGCTCGTCGGCGCCGTGCTCGACGCCCTCGACCTGGTGCGCGAGTCGCCGGGCAGGGTGCGCGAGTGCGCCGACGCGCGCTGCCCGGCGCTCTTTCTCGACGAGAGCCGCAACGGCAGCCGGCGCTGGTGCTCCATGGAGCGCTGCGGCGCTCGCGCCAAGGCCTCGGCCTATTACCGGAGGCATCGGGCCGGGCCGTAGACTCGCCGGTGGTGAGGATCCTCTACGGCGTGGTCGGGGAGGGGATGGGCCACGCAACGCGGTCGCGCGTGGTGATCGAGCACCTGCTCGCCCGCGGCCACGACGTGCGGATCGTGGCCTCCGGGCGGGCGAGCGCCTACCTCGCCGAGCGGGTGGTCTCGGTCGGCGAGATCTGGGGCCTCACGATGGCCTACAGCGAGAACGAGGTGCGGCGCTGGCAGACGCTCGCGCGCAACCTCTCGGGCGCCGTCTCGGGGTGGCCCCAGAACGTGCGCGAGTACTTCCGGATCGTGGAGGAGTTCGACCCCGAGGCCGTGGTCAGCGACTTCGAGAGCTTCGCCTGGCTGTTCGGTCGCCGCCACCGGCTGCCGGTCATCAGCGTCAACAACATCCAGATCATCGACCGCTGCCGCCACGACGAGGGCATCACCGCGGGGAGCCAGGCCGACTTCGAGCTGGCCCGGGCGCTGGTGCGCTGGAAGCTGCCCGGCTGCCGCCACTACGTCGTGACGACCTTCTTCCGCCCGCCGGTGCGGCGGCCCCGCACCACGCTGGTGCCCTCGCTGCTGCGCCCGGAGATCCTGGCGGCGGCCCCCGAGCCCGGCGAGCACCTGCTCGTGTACCAGACGGCCGAGGGCAACGAGGGCCTGCCCGGGGCGCTCGCCGCGTCGGGCCTCGAGTGCCGCGTCTACGGGTTCCGGCGCGACCTCGACGCCGACGTGCGCGAGGGCGGGATCCTCTACCGCCCCTTCTCCGAGGCGGCCTTCATCGACGACCTGCGCACCGCCCGCGCGGTGGTGACGGGGGGCGGCTACACGCTGCTGTCCGAGTGCGTCCACCTGGGCGTGCCGGCGCTGTCCGTCCCGCTCGCCGGTCAGTTCGAGCAGGTGCTGAACGCGCGCTACCTCGAGCGGCTGGGCTACGGCATGTACGCGCCCCACGCGACGACGGCCGCCATCGCGGCCTTCGCCGAGCGCGTGCCCGATTTCCGCGCGGCCCTGGACGACGCCGAGCGCCCGGGGAACGGGCCGGCGCTGGCCGTCGTCGACGCCCAGCTCGCCGCGGCGGCCCCGTGAACGAGTGGGTCCGGGTCGGCGTCCTCTGCGCGCTGGCGCTCTGGTTCGCGCTGATCGAGATCGAGATCGAGGGCCCGCACGGCTGGGCGCTGCGCCTTCCGACCTGGTTCCGCACCCGCGGGCCGGCGGGGCGGGTCTACGGGGCGATCAGCGGCCGCAAGCCCCTGACCGGATACCACCTCTTCATGGCGACGCTGCCGCTGGTGATCCTGCACCTGCCGTTCGGCTACGGCGCCGACTGGTCCTGGGCGGCCGAGATCATGGTCGTCGCGACCTTCATGGCCTTCGCCATCGGGTGGGACTACCTCTGGTTCATCCTCAACCCGGCCTACGGCCTGCGGCGCTTCCGGCGCGGCGAGGTGTGGTGGTACGCGGGGCCCTGGCTCGGCCGGCTGCCGTACGAGTACTACGCCGCCGTCGCGGGATCGTTCGTCGTCGCGCTGATCGCCTGGGCCGCGGGCGGCGGCGCCGGCGTCCTGGCCGAGCAGGGGCGCCTGGTCGGCGCGCTGGCCCTGCTGTGCCTGCTCGCGATGGCGGCCGCGCCGGCCTACGGGCGCTGGTACCGCTGGATGCGCCGGCCGGAGGCCGACGAGCACGAGGCGGTGGCCGCGGCGGCCGAGCGCGAACAGTGAGAGGATCGCGCGCATGGCCGACCGGAACACCGCGGACATCATGGTCACCGGCGCCGCGATCACCGGCGCCGGCGCCGTCCTCGGCCTGCTGGTCGGCGCCGTGTCCGGCGGCGACGGCGGGCTGTGGGCCTTCATCGGCATGGGCGCCGGGGCCCTCATCGCGATCGCCGTGCTCTCGGTGAGGGTGTTCCGCACCCTCTGAGGCGCCGGCGCCGGCTGTCAGGCCTCCAGGCGCCGCGACAGGAAGGGGCGGACCGCGGCGGCGAACTCGGCCGGCCGCTCGAGCGCCGTCAGGTGCCCGGCTCCCGGGATCACGACGAGCTCGGCGTCGGGCAGGCCCGCCGCGAGCGTCTCGGCGAAGGGCGGCGGCGTGAGGGCGTCCTCCGACCCGACGATCACGAGCGCCGGCGCCGAGATGCCCGCCAGGTCCCCCCGCCGGTCGGCGCGCCCGGCCAGCGCCTCGAGGGCGCGGGCGACCGCCTCCGGGTCCTGGCGGTCGGCGATCGCGCGGGCCGCGTCGCGCGCGGCGTCGTCGCCCGGCGCGACCAGGCGCGGCGTGAAGTCGTCGAGGAAGGCCCCCGTGCCGCCGGCGCGCACCATCGCCGCCGAGCGGTGGCGTCCCTCGGCGGCCTCCGGGGTGTCGGCCTCGGCGCGGGTGTCGGCCAGGACGAGCGCCGCCACCCGGGCCGGATGGCGCGCCGCGAGCGACAGCGCCGCGTACCCGCCCAGCGACAGCCCGCAGACGGCGGCCCGCCCGCCGCGCATCCCCGCGATGCGGTCGGCGACGAGGTCGGCGAACCCGTCCACCGAGGGCGCCTCGACCGCGGGGGCGGCGCCGAGCCCGGGGAACTCGGGGGTCACGACCTCCCGGTCGGCGGCCAGCAGCGGGGCGACCGGCGCCCAGAGGGAGGCGTCGAGCGGGAAGGGGTGCAACAGCACCAGCGGGGTCGGCTCGGGCACCGGCGCGCACCCTAGCGGCGCGACGGGGACGGGGGACGCGGGACGGGGCGGGGCGCTACCGTGTGCCGCGTGAGCACACGCGCCGCGCCCGCCCCGGGCCAGGAGCGACGCCGGCAGGCCGGCCTGGGAGGTCTCGTGCCGACGGGCGCGGTCGCGCGGGCGGGCGACACCCTGGTGGTCGCGCTGGTGGTCGAGGTCCACCCGGAGGGCGCCGTGCTGCCCCTGCTGGTCCTCAGCGACGCGCCCGGGCTGCTGGGCTGGGACCCGGTCCAGGGCCTCGCCGTGCGCGACGACGCGGGGCGCGAGTACGAGGTGCGGGCGCTGGCGCAGCAGGCGGGCCTCGGCGCCCTCCAGACGGCGGCCTGGATCGAGCCCGCGCCGCCCCCCGAGGCGCGCGCGCTGCGCCTGGAGGTGACCGGCCTCATGCGGACGGCCGTCGCCCGCGGCGGCGGGGGGGTGGAGCGGCCGCTGGCCGGCGAGTCCTGGGAGCTCGAGGTCGACCTCGTGCCGGGGCGCACGGCCGTCGACCCGCCGCCCGAGCCGGCCGGCGCGCCTCCCGAGGGCGGCCCGGCCGGGGTGCCGGCGCGCACCTTCGGCGGCTTCCGCGACCTCGTCCCGATCGGCCAGGCGCGGATGGCCGAGGGCGCCGCGGTCTGCCTGTGGGCGCTGGAGCGCTACGAGGACCGCGCGGTCCTCAGCCTGGGGACGCTCGCCGACGAGCCCCTCCGGGTGGGGCCCGTCACCCCCGGCTCGGGGATCGTCGAGGTGTGGGACGACCGCGGGCGGCGCTACGGCGTCTCGCCGATCCACGGCGCGGCGCGCCCCGGCTGGAGCGAGACGAGCCTCGAGATCGTCCCCGCGATCGATCCCGAGGCCCGCGCGCTGGCCGCGCGCCTGGCGGCCCTGCCCTGCGAGGGCCCGCCGCCCCGCGGCGGCGAGGCCCTGGCCGGCCCGTTCACCTTCGGGATCGCCGTTCCCCCGCCGTCGTGAGCCCCGGGGGAGCCGCCGGCCCGGCCTGGGTCGTGGTGCCGACCTACGACGAGGCCGAGAACGTCCAGCCCCTGGTCCGCGCCGTCCTCGCCGAGCTCGACCGGGCGGGCATCGCCGGGCGGGTGCTGGTGGTCGACGACGGCTCGCCGGACGGGACCGCCGACCTGGCCGAGGCCGTCGCGCGCGACGACCCCCGGGTGGCGGTGCTGCGCCGCCCGCACAAGCGCGGGATCGGCCCCGCCTACCGCGCCGGCTTCCGCCGCGCGCTCGACGAGGGCGCCGCGCTCGTCGTCGAGATGGACTGCGACTTCTCCCACGACCCCGCCGCCCTGCCGGGGCTGATCGAGGCCGCGGCCGGCGCGGACCTGGTGCTGGGCTCGCGCTACGTGCCCGGCGGCGGCGTGGCCCGCTGGGGCCCGCTGCGCCGCGCCGTCAGCCGCGGTGGTTGCTTGTACGCGCAACTGATCCTGGGGGTGCCGGTGCGCGACCTGACCGGCGGCTTCAAGTGCTTCCGGCGCGAGGTGCTCGAGGCGATCCCGCTGGAGGAGGTCACGGCGGCCGGCTACGGATTCCAGATCGAGATGACCTACCGGGCCCTGGTGGGCGGGTTCCGGGTCGTCGAGGTGCCGATCACCTTCACCGAGCGGGCGCGCGGCAGCTCCAAGATGAGCCGCGGGATCGTCTGGGAGGCGGCGGTCCTGGTTCCCCGTCTGCGTCGGCGCCTACGCGGCCAGCGCCGGGTCGAGCGGGGGGACGGAGTGGGCCCGGCGCAGCTCGTCGAGGGGGACGCCGGTCGCGCCCCAGAAGTCCCAGGAGGGGTCGAGTAGGTCGATGACCCGTCGACCAGGTTGACCTTGGCGGCGTTGACCTGCTCGCGCGGCGCCTGGATGATCACGGCCGGTCCAGCCTACCCGGCCCTCAGCGCTGCCTCGGGGTCCCGCGGGTCGAGGCGGTGCACCTGCTCCCATGCCGCGCGGGCCCCGGGTCCGTCGCCGAGGAAGATCGCCAGGGCCCGCCAGGCCTCGGGGTTGTCCGGCTGCAGGTCGGTCGCCGCGCGGTAGGCGCCGAGGGCGCGCGCCGGCTGCCCGAGGTCGGTGAAGGCGGCGCCGCGCGTCAGCAGCGGCGCGAGCGACAGCGGGTTGACGGCCCGCGCGTCGGCCGCGCGCGCCAGGGCGAGGTCGGGGTCGTGGCGCGCGAGCGCGTCCTCGGCCGAGGACGCGGCCCGGGCCGACCACCACGGCAGGACGGCGCTCGCGACCGCCAGCGTCGCCACCCCCGCGAGCGCGCCCGCGGCGAGGCCGCCGGGACGCGCGGCGGCGCCGGGCGCACGCCCCGGGGCGGCCGCCGCGAGCACCACGCCGGCCGCCGCGAGCGCCGGAACGGTCAGGGCGGGGATCGCCCACGACCAGTCGATGGACGCCTGCAGCGCGAAGGCGGCCAGCACGGCGAGCGGCAGGCCGATCTCGGGGGGCGCCGCCAGGCGCGCCGCGCGCAGGATGCCCCACACGACGGCGCCGAGGAGGGCGGCGAAGAGGGCGATGCCCACGAGGCCGGTCCCCGACAGGAACCTGAGCGCGGTGTCGTGGGGCTCGCGGGTGGCGAGGGCGTCGTCGCTGTTGCGGCGCTCCTGCAGGTGGACCAGCGCGAAGCCGCCGGCGCCCTGCCCGAGCAGCGGGGAGTCCTCGAACCCGCGCCACGCCTCGCCCCACCACGCGCGGCGCTGGTTGCCGGCCGTGCTCACGAGCCGGCCGGGGTCGTTGGCGACCGCGTCGCCGCCCTCCCCGCGCAGCTCCGACACGCGCTGGTCGGCCCAGTCGCGGCCCTGGGGGCTCGCCGCCGTGCCGGCCACGATCACGAGGCAGAGGGCGACCGCTCCGCCGATCGCGATCAGCCGCGGCCGGCCGGGCGCGCCGAGGCCCAGGCGTCCTGCGGCCCAGACGATGGCGGGCGCCAGGGCGGCCGCCAGGGCGACGCCGACGGCGAGGCGCCACCCCAGGCCGGCGCCGGCGCCCTCGCGCAGGTCGACCGGGACCGCGTCGGTGGAGAGGAGGTCGTCGGTGAGGCCGTAGGCGGCCGGCCACGCCGCCCCCGCGGCGCCGGCGGCCAGCGCGGCCAGCGCCCGGCCGCGGCGGGGCAGCAGCGCGAGGGTGACCGCGACCGCCATCGCCGCGCCCAGGACCCCGCCGCGCGAGTAGGTCAGCACCAGGGCCGTCCCGTACGCCGCGATCCCGGCCGCCGCGAGCGGCAGCGCCCACCACCGCCGGTCGCCGGCCAGCCAGAGGAGGCCCGGCAGGGCCATCGCCGCCACCAGCGCGAGGGCGTTCCAGTAGCCGACCGGCTCGGCGAGGCGGCCGAGGTCGCGGTCGGAGCCGAGCAGGCCGGGGACGATCTTCGTGCCCAGCGCGATCCCCACCGGTACGGCCGCCGCCGCCGTCAGGCCGAGGCCGAAGGCGAGCGGCGCGCGGGGCACCAGCGCGCCGAGCGCGAGCCCGAGCGCGAGCGCGCAGAGCGCGATCGCCGCCCGGTTCGCGTCGATCCAGGCCAGGTCGGGGGCCGCGGCCCAGACGATCGACAGGCCCGACCAGAGGGCGATGCCGGCGGAGGCGGCCAGGGCCAGGCGCGCGGGCCCCGAGCGCAGGGCGGCCCGGTCCCAGGCGAGGACGACGGCGAGGGCGGCCAGGGGCGCGCCGAGCGCGAGGGCCAGGAACGCCCCCGTCGGGCCGCCGCCGCCGAGGCCGGCGCCGGGGTCGATGCCGCCGCCCGCCGCGGCCAGGGCCGACCACCCCGCGAGGGCGGCGATCCCGATGATCTCGGGCGTCCGGCCCGCGGCCGCGCGCGCTTGTCCGCCCCCCGGGGCGCCGCTACGATCCGCGGCGCCTCGGGGGCGGTTGACCCCCGCGTCCTTCACCGGGTGGATGTCCTGCTCCGACGCCCCGCTTCGCTCGTGATCATGCTCGCGTTGGCGCTCCTCGGCCAGTCGGCCTCCGCGCTCGCCGACGGGCGGGACGTTCTGGCCGACGCGAAGGATAACCAGCGCATCGACGGCTGCTACGAGCGCGCGGAGCTCAACGAGGCCCTCGACCTGCTGCCGCCCAACGAGCTCCTGTACGGGGTGAACGCCGACCTCATCCGGGACGCCCGCATCACCAACGCCAGGCGGCCCGACGGGCGCTGCGGCGGCCGCGAGGCGGCGGGCAGCGCGGCCGAGGACGAGTCGGGCGGGTCGCTCGCCGTCTTCCTCGGCGCGGCGCTGGTGGCGGGCGCCGCCGCGGTCGGGACCGGCGTCTGGACGAGCCGCGCCCGGCGCGGCGGCGGCGAGTGAGGCGCCTCGTCAAGGACGTGCTGCTGCCGGTGGCGGTGGCGGTGGCGCTCGCCTTCGTCATCCAGGCCTCGGTCGCCAAGCCCTACGAGATCCCGACGCCCTCGATGACCCCCACGATCGAGCCGGGCGACAGGATCATCGCCAACCGGCTCGTCTACCGCTTCCGCGACATCGAGCGCGGCGACATCATCGTGTTCGACCCGCCGCCGTCGGCGACGCGCGAGTGCGGCGGCGAAGCCGGCGGCGGGGACATCCCGTTCGTCAAGCGCGTCATCGGCCTGCCCGGCGACCGCGTCGAGGTGACCCCCGAGGACGGCACCACCCTGGTCAACGGGGAGCCGTTCGAGATCGACGGGCCGGTGCCCGACAACTACGGCGGCGAGGGGATGACCTGGCCGGTGGTGCCCGAGGGCAAGCTGCTCGTGCTCGGCGACAACCGGGCCAGCTCCTGCGACTCGCACCAGTGGCGCCCCGACCCCTTCCTCCCCGAGGACAACGTGATCGGGCAGGCCGAGATCACGTACTGGCCGCTCTCCCACCTGGGCTTCCTCAACTAGGGCGTAGTGGGGGGCGCCGCAGCGTGCGGGCGATCCGTGCGCGAAGGGGCTTGCATCGTCTGCCACATGTGGGAGGATGCGCCCCCACCACGCTGAATATGGTGTGGAATCCGGTGCCCGCACACCAGGGATAGCGTCCCGCCGATGATCTGCCCATTCTGCGACAACCCCGAGCACCGCGTCGTCGAGTCGCGCGTCGCCGACACCAAGGACGCCATCCGGCGCCGGCGCGAGTGCCTGCGCTGCGAGCGGCGCTTCACGACCTACGAGCGCTGCGAGGAGATGCCGCTCGTGGTGGTGAAGAGCTCCGGCGAGCGCCAGCCCTTCGACCGCGCCAAGCTCCTGGAGGGGCTGCAGCGCGCCTGCCACAAGCGGCAGGTGCCGACCGCCGCCCTCGACGTGGCGGTGCGCGACATCGAGGGCGAGCTGCGCAACCGCCTCCGCCAGGAGGTCCGCAGCTCGCAGATCGGCGAGCTGGCGCTGCGGCGGCTGAAGGAGATCGACCCCGTGGCCTACGTGCGGTTCGCGTCGGTCTACCGCGCGTTCGCGGACGTGGACGAGTTCGAGGACGAGCTCGCCCGCCTCGAGCGCGAGCCCCCGCTGCCCCGGGGCCAGTACCCGCTCGACGACCAGCTGTTCGAGACGCTCGACGACGGCCTGAACCCACCCGCCCGCGCTACCCTGACGGCTCTGCCAGGTGGTCGCGAAGGTGCCGCAGCGAGCACGACGACGACCACCAAGGAGCGATGAGATGGCGACTGACGCGCCGCCCACGGAGACCTTTCGCGCGCTCGCGATCCCCCGCCGCTTCACCCGTCCCGGGGTCGACCCGTACGACGAGGTGGCGTGGGGGCCGCGCGAGGCCGTCATCGTCGAGCCGCCGCGCGACGACCGGCCCGAGCGCGAGGTCTTCCGTCAGGACGACTGCGAGTTCCCGCTCGACTGGTCGGACACGGCGGTGCGCATCGTCGCCTCGAAGTACTTCCGCTACGGCATGGACGACCCGCGCCGCGAGCGCAGCCTGCGACAGGTCATCGACCGGGTGGTCGACACGATCCGCCACCACGGGGTCGCGGGCGGCTACTTCGCCGACGACGACGAGGCGGAGACCTTCGCCCAGGAGCTGCGGCACATCCTGGTGACCCAGAAGGCGGCGTTCAACTCGCCGGTCTGGTTCAACTGCGGCGTGCGGGTCGCGACGCGCGAGCACGACCCCGACCGGATCCTCGACGTGGACGACCCGCCGGTCGGCCCCGACGAGCCGCCGGTCAACCAGGCCTCGGCCTGCTTCATCCTCTCGGTCAACGACACGATGCCGTCGATCCAGCGCTGGATCGCCTCGGAGTCGGAGATCTTCCGCGGCGGGTCGGGCGCGGGCGTCAACCTGTCGAGCCTGCGCGGCGACGGCGAGCCGCTGTCGAACGGCGGCCAGGCGTCGGGGCCGGTCAGCTTCATGCGCTGGGCCGACTCCGGCGCGGGGTCGATCAAGTCCGGCGGGGGCACCCGCCGCGCGGCGAAGATGGTGATCCTCGACGCCGACCACCCCGACATCCTGGAGTTCGTGCGCTCCAAGGCGCACGAGGAGGCCAAGGCGTACGCCCTCGGCGAGATGGGCTACGACCTCGGCCTGAACGGCGACGCCTGGCGCTCGATCCAGTTCCAGAACGCCAACAACTCGGTGCGGCTCACCGACGACTTCTTCCGCCGCGTCGAGGCGGGCGAGCCGTGGGAGACCAAGACCGTCGCCGGCGGCGAGACGGCCGCGCGAGATGCCCGCGGCCGACCTCCTGCGCGAGATCTCCGAGGCCGCCTGGGCCTGCGGCGACCCGGGCGTCCAGTACGAGGACACGATCCAGCGCTGGCACACCAGCCCGAACGCCGGGCGCATCTCCGGCTCCAACCCGTGCAGCGAGTACATGCACATCGACGACTCGGCGTGCAACCTGGCGTCGATCAACCTCATGGAGTTCCTCGGCGAGGACGGGGCCTTCGCGGTCGACGACCTCCGTCACGCGGTGCGCGTGATGCTCACGGCCCAGGAGATCATCGTCACGCCGGCCAGCTACCCGACCAAGCGGATCGGCGACAACGCGCGCGCCTACCGCCAGCTCGGGCTGGGCTACACGAACCTGGGCTCGCTGCTGATGTGCCAGGGGCTGGCGTACGACTCCGATGCCGGCCGCGCGTGGGCCGGCGCGATCACCGCCCTGCAGCAGGGCGAGGCCTACGCGCAGTCGGCGCGCATGGCCGCGCGCGTGGGGGCGTACGACGGCTACGACGCCGACCGCGAGGCACAGGACCGGGTCGTGCGGATGCACCGCGACGCGGCCCTCGAGCTGCCGGCCGAGGCGGCGGGGCGCAGCTACGCCGCGGTGCGGGCGGCGGCGGCCGCGGCCCTCGACGACGCGGTGGCGCTCGGCCAGTCCGAGGGGCGCCTCGGGGCGCCGGGCTACCGCAACGCCCAGGTCAGCGTCATCGCCCCGACCGGGACGATCAGCTTCATGATGGACGCCCAGACGACCGGCATCGAGCCGGCGATCGGCCTCATCAGCTACAAGACGCTGGTCGGCGGCGGCTACATGAAGCTGGTCAACACCGACGTCGAGCGGGCCCTGTCGGCCCTCGGCTACGACGACGAGCAGCGGGCAGCCATCCTCGCCCACGTGGACGCCACCGGCGCCATCGAGGGCGCCCCGGGCTTCGACGCCGACCACCTGACGGTGTTCGACTGCGCCTTCGGCGTGCCGGGCGGGCGCACGATCGGCCCCGAGGGGCACGTCCGCATGATGGCCGCCGTGCAGCCCTTCGTCTCGGGCGCCATCAGCAAGACGGTGAACCTGCCGAACGAGGCCACGGTCGAGGACGTCAGCGACATCTACACGCTCGGCTGGCGGCTGGGCCTGAAGGCGATCGCCATCTACCGCGACGGCTCCAAGCGCACGCAGCCGCTCTCCACGTCGGCGGGCGAGTCGCCGAAGGCCGCCGCCGCCGCGGGCGAGTCCCCGCTGCCGGTGCGCCGCCGGCTGCCCGACGACCGCGCCGCGCTGACCCACAAGTTCACCGTGGGCGGCCAGGAGGGCTACATCACGGTCGGCCTCTACGACGACGGCTCGCCCGGCGAGGTCTTCGTCAAGATGAGCAAGCAGGGCTCGACCGTCTCGGGCCTGATGGACTCGGTGGCGATCGCCTGGTCGATGGCCCTGCAGCACGGCGTGCCGGTGGAGAGCCTCATCTCCAAGTACATCGACCACCGCTTCGAGCCCTCCGGGTTCACGGGCAACCCCCGGATCCCCATGGCCAAGTCGGTCGTCAACTACCTCGCCCGCTGGATGGCCTCCCGCTTCCTCTCCGAGGAGGACCAGCGGCTGGCCGGCGTGCTGCCGCTCGCCGAGCCGGCGACGGTCGAGGAGGCCGCCGAGGTCCCCGACGACCAGCTCTCGTTCCGCCAGGTCGCCGAGCCGGCCGAGGGCGCGGACGGCAACGGCGTCCGCTCGAAGCTCGTCCTGCAGAGCACCGGCCAGACCTGCACGTCGTGCGGCAGCTCGGACCTGGTGAGGTCGGGGACCTGCCTCACCTGCCGCACCTGCGGCGCCACCAGCGGGTGCGGATAGCGGTCGTCGGCGCGGGCGTCGTCGGGCTCTGCCTGGCGCGCGCCCTGCGCCGGCGCGGGCTCGACCCGCTGGTGCTGGAGCGCGCCCCGGCCGGCGCGTACCGGCCACGGCCGTTCATGCCGCCCTACCACGGCTTCGACGCACTCGACGACGCCGGCGTGCTCGACGCCGTCCGGGCTGTGGCCTGGCCGATCGCGCCCCAGGCCGACGGGACGCCGGTGGCGCTCGCGGCCTCGTTCGTGCGGGTGAGCGAGATCCTCGCCGACGGCGTGCCCGTGGAGCACGAGCACGAGGTCACCGGCCTCCTGCGCGACGGCGAGCGCGTGGCGGGGGTGCGCGTCCGCGACCCGGCGGGCGCCGAGCGCGACGAGCCGGCCGAGCTGGTGGTGGCCTGCGACGGCGTGCGCTCCCCGGTGCGGGCGATGGCGGGCATCGAGGCCGAGATCACGCTGGCCGAGGGCGCCCACCTGTCGTTCATGAGCCCGGCCGTGATCGACCGATCCTTCGCGCTCCACTACCAGGCCGACGGGCGCCAGGTGGGCCTGCTGGGGTGGCCCGACGGCTCGGCCGGCTGGTGGGACATCGAGCGCTGCGGGCGCGACGCGGCCCTCGCCCCCGGCCTCGACGCGTTCCGCGCCGCCTTCACCCGGCTCATCCCCGAGGCCGCCCCGGCCGTGGCGGCGCTGACCTCGGCCGACCAGCTCGTCTACCGCGAGGTCGAGGAGGTGCGCTGCGAGCGCTGGTGGGTGCCCGGGCTGGTGGTCATCGGCGACGCCGCCCACGCCGTCGGCCCCGAGGCCGGGCTGGGCGCCGGCCTCGGCCTGGGCGACGCGCTGGCGCTCGCGATCGCCGTCGAGCAGAGCCCCGACGCCGACGCCGCCTGCGCCGCCTACGAGCTCTGGCGCCGCCCGGCGGTGCGCCCCTACGAGGAGATCGGCGCGGCCGGCGCGCGCGTCGCCCGCGGCGGCGTCAAGCCTCCCGAGGAGCGCTGGCCGCCGAGCGAGCCGGCCTAGGGCCGCTTCACGCGGAAGGAGACCACGCCGTTGACGGTGTGGCCGTCCACGCCGGTCACCCTCCAGTTCACCCGGTAGGTGCCGTTCTGGTTCCTGGGCCCGGGCCGCTTCAGGATCACGACGACCGTCCTCGCGTCGCGCGCGCCGATCCTCGATGACCTGGCCAGGTTCTGCCGGCCGTTGCGGGTCACCGTGATCGCGCGGATGCGCTGGATCGGGTCGTCGTAGCGCAGCGTCACCGTCGCCGGCGTGCGCGCCAGCCGCGCCCCGTTCTTCGGGGTGCTCGACTCCACCTCGCTGTGGCCGAGCGCCGTCGCGGCGCCCAGCGACGCGAGGCATCCCGCCGCGGCCAGGGCCACGACGGCTCGGGTCGTCCTCATGGGTGCTCCTGTCGTCGATGATCGCGCCCGCCCATCGGGCGGGCGAGGTCAGGCCGTCAGGAGCCGGGGAGGCCCTCGGCAGAGGACGCCGCCGCCGAGGACGGGCCGCGGCGCGCGGCCGGGCCCCGCCGCGAGGGGTGAGTCCTGGCGCGCGGGCGCCGGGCGCGGCGCGAGCCAGCGCCGCACCGCGGCGACGGCCGCGATCGCCCGCGCGAGCCACGCCTCGAGGCGCACCGCCAGCAGCGCCAGGACCAGCGCGGCGGCCGCGTGCGCCATCAGGGCGGGGGCGGTGATCAGGGCGGCGTCGTGGTGGTGCGGGGCCAGGCCGAAGGCCCACGGCGCCCACGTCATCGACGTGTGGACGGCGGCCTGCGCGCCCGCCATCGCCGCCAGCGAGCCGCCCAGGCCCCGCGGGCGGAAGCCGCGGCGCGCGCCCACGAGCGTCACGGTGGCCAGGAGCCCGGTCCAGGCGACCGGGGCGGTCGCCGTGAGGGCGAGGTCGCCGGCCGCGGCGCAGTGGGCGACCAGCGATGCCGCGAGCGCGCCGCCGGCGACGGCCAGCCGCCGGAGGGCGAGCGCGTGCGTGACCGACAGCCGACCCATATGGGGTCAGTATGCCCGTCCCCCGTGTGCGACCATCGGAGCGTGAGGTATCCCCTGCGCCTGATCGCCGCGGCCGGGTTCATGGCCCTGGCCGTCGCGCTGACGGCCCTCGCGGCCGGCGGCACGGCGCACCTGGGACACTCCGGCCCCTCGGCGACGGCGACGACCGACCTGGCCGAGCTGTGGGCGGTGCCGCCGGTCGAGGTGGCGGCGATCCTGGTCGTCGCGGCGCTCTACGCCCTGCGCGTGCGCCGGTCGCCGGGGCTGGTGGCCGGATGGCGGCAGGCCTGCTTCGCGGGCGGGATCGCGGTCCTGCTGGTCGCGGTCTGCTCGCCGCTCGGCGGCGTCGCCCAGCAGGGCCTGCTCAGCGCCCACATGCTCCAGCACACGCTGATCGGCGCCGTGGCGCCGCTCCTGCTGCTGCTCGGCATGCCGCGCGCGTTCCTCGAGCCGCTGCTCTCCCCCGCCTGGCGGCGCCGGCTCGAGCGGGTGCAGCACCCCGTCGTGGCCTTCCCTCTCTGGGTGGTCGGGACGATCGTCTGGCTGCTGCCGGCGGTCCACCACCAGGTGCTGGAGAGCCCGCCGCTGTGGATCCTGCAGCAGGCGTCGTTCCTGGCCCTCGGCCTCGTGCTGTGGGCGCCCATCGTCGAGAGCCTCCCCGCCCCGCACTGGTTCTCCACGGGCTGGAAGTGCGGCTACATGGTCGGCGTCTGGGTCGTCGGCCTGTCGATCGCCAACGTCTACTGGTTCTCGGGGACGCCCTTCTACGACTCGCACGCCGCCGCCGCGGATGCGTGGGGCTTCGCGCCGCTCGAGGACCAGGCCAACGCCGGGACCGTGATGATGGTCCTGCACTGCCTGCTGGCGTTCGGCGCGGTCATGGTCCTGTTCTTCCGCCAGGCGCGCGAGGGCGAGCTGCGCCAGCGCCTGATCGAGGCCGGCATCGACCCGGCCCGCGTCGAGCGCGCCACCCGCGCCGGCACCGCCGCGGCGCTGGCGCGCGCGCACGGGGTGCCCGTGCGCACCCGCGCCGGCATCGACTAGAGGGCCGCTCCGGACCGGGGAGTCAGGCCGCCCGGCAGTCTCCGCAGCGGCCCCAGAGGACCACGTCGTGCCCGTCGACCTCCAGCTCGGCGCGCTCGGCGGCGGCCTCCAGGGCCTCCTCCAGGGCCGGGTCCTCGAAGGGACGCACGTCGCCGCAGTCCACGCAGACGACGTGGTGGTGGTGCTCGCCGCCGGGCAGGGCGGGCTCGTAGCGCGCCACGCCGCCGCCGAGGTCCAGGCGCTGAACCAGGCCCAGGCTCACCAGCAGGTCGAGCACGCGGTAGACGCTCGCGATGCCGACGGCCCGGCCCTCGTCGCGGAGCTGGTCGAAGATCTCCTGCGCCGAGCGGCAGCAGTCCTGGGCGGCGAGCGACTCGATCACCGCACGGCGCGCGCCGCCCGAGCGGTGGCCGGCCCGCGCGACCCGGTCGAGGGCGTGGCCCGCCCAGCGCGCCCCGGGGTCACGTTGGGTCGAGCGGCTCACCGGCATCGGCGAACGAGGTTAGCGCGGGCGGTGCAGGCAGAGCGCGAGCGCGGCCGCGAGGACCAGCGTGACGAGCGCCACGCGGCCGGCCGACGCCACGCCGTCGCCGACGCCGAGCCGGCGGAGGGCGCGCCGGCGGGCCGCGTGGCCGGCCGCGCGCATGAGCGGCGAGATGAGCATCGGGCCAGTGTGACGGCGGGCTCGGACCTCACCGGCCGCGCTCCCGGTCCGGAGGGGCGTCGTGCTCGGCGGCGTCGCCGTGGTCGTGGCGGTGCACCGGGTCCATCACCAGCTCGGTGCCGCCGGGCAGCTCCGCGAGCACCAGGCCGAAGGTCTCCATCACCGCCTCGCGCGTGAGCACCTCCGCCGGCGGGCCGTAGCCGACCACGCGGCGGGCCAGCAGCAGCGCGCCCTCGGCGCCCAGGGCGTCGGCGACGTCGTGGGTGCAGACCACCACGGCCGCCCCGCGGCGCCGCTCCTCCGCGAGGGCCGCGACCAGCCGCTCGCGGCCGGCCAGGTCGAGGCCGGCCGTGGGCTCGTCGAGGATCAGCAGGTCGGCCCGCCAGGCGAGGCAGCGGGCCAGGTGCACGCGCTGGCGCTGGCCGCCCGACAGGCTGCCGAGCGGCTCGTCGGCCAGGTCGGCGATGCCCATCCGCGCCAGGCCGTCGTGGACCAGCCGCCGATCGTCGGCGGTCATGCGGCCCACCAGGCCGCGCGCGGGGTACCGCCCCATCGCCACGACGTCGACCGCCCGCAGCGGCAGCACGAAGCCGGTGGGCTGCGCCTGGCCCAGGTAGGCGACCCGTGCGGGCGCCGCGCCGGGGGGACCGCCCAGCACCCGCACGGACCCCGCGATCGGCGGCAGCAGGCCGGCGATCGTCTTGACCAGCGTGGACTTCCCCGAGCCGTTGGTGCCGAGCACGGCGAGGGTGGCGCCGGGCGCCACCTCGAGGGACAGGCCCTCCACGACGGCGCGCCCCCCGTAGCCCACGGCGAGGCCGTCGCACCCGATGGCCGCGGCGCTCACGCCGGCGCCGCCCGCACGGCCGGCCGGCGGAGCGCCTGCACGGCGAGGACGGCGAAGAAGGCGGCGACCTCCACGAGCACGATCGTCGCCCCCGCCGCCAGGTCGTAGTGGTACGAGAGCAGCAGGCCCGCCGCGACCGAGACGGCGCCGAGGACGGCGGCGACGGCCATCATCGCCCCGATGCGCCGCACCACGAGGGCGGCGGCCGCCGGCGGCGCGACCAGCATCCCGAAGACCAGGAGCGTGCCGACGGTCTGGAACGAGACGACCACGGTGAGCGCCACCATGCCGAGCATCGTCCACTCGTAGAGCTCGGCCGAGAAGCCGGCGACCCGGGCGTGCTCGCGGTCGAACGACAGCAGCAGGAAGGGGCGCGCGCAGACGGCCGCCAGCGCCGCGACGACGACCGCCGCGCCCAGCTGCAGCCAGATGTCGTCCCACGAGATGCCGAGCACCTCGCCGAAGAGGATGCTCGTCAGGTCTCCGCTGAAGCTGTCCGAGCGCGAGACGATGACCACGCCGAGGGCCAGCATCCCGACGAACAGCAGCCCGATGGCGGTGTCCCCCGACAGCCGCGACCTGCGCCGCACCACCGCCACGCCGGCGATCATCGCGGCGGCGCCGACGACCGCCCCGCCGATGCCCGGCAGGCCCAGCAGGATCGCCCCGGCGATGCCCGGCAGCACGCCGTGGGCGAGCGCGTCGCCGATGAACGCGAGGCCGCGCAGCACCACGAACGTGCCGACGATCGCGCACGCGACGGCCACCAGGCAGCCGGCGATGAGCGCCCGCAGCATGAACTCGTTGTCGAGGAAGGGGTCGAGGAGCGGGCCCACGGCGGTCCCTAGCTCTGCGGCGCGGGCGCGCCCGCGAGGCCGTCGACGACCGTCCGCGCCGCCTGCTGCATGAAGCTGGCGTAGGACCCGTCGTCCGGCAGCGTGTGCGTGGCGATCTGCAGCACCCGCGCCCCGGTCTCGTCGCCGATCGCCTCGGCCACGTCCTCGGGGGTCCCGAGCTCCGTGAAGATCGTGGGCACGCCGGCCGCGCGCACCTTGTCGCGCAGCTCCGCCAGCGCCTGCGCCGAGGGCTGCGCCTGCGAGCTCAGCGAGGGGATGATCGCCCCCGACAGCTCGAACCCGTAGCGGTCGGCGAAGTAGCCCATCGACTCGTGGCCGGTGACGAGCTTGCGCCGGTCCGGCGGAATCGGGGCGAGCGTGCGGCGCACCTGCGCGTCGAGCTCATCGAGGCGCCCGGCCAGCCGGTCCGCCGCCGCGTCGGCGTCGAGGCCCAGCCCGCCGAGCGCGGGGGCGAGGGCGAGGGCGACGTCGCGCATCGCGATCGGGTCCATCCAGATGTGCGGGTCCTCGGCGCCGTGGCCCTCGTCCGAGGCCTCCGACTCGGAGGCCGTCCGCACGGTCACGTGGTCGCCGGCCGTGAAGAACGGGACGCCGTCGTCGCGCGCCTGGTCGAGGGCGTCGTGCATGCCCTCCTCGAGGTCGAGCCCGTTCTCGACCACGAGGTCGGCGTTCACGATCGTCTCCACGTCCCGCGCCGAGGGCTGGAACTCGTGCGGGTCGGCCCCGTTGGGCATGACGACCGTGACCCGCGCGGCGTCCCCGACCACGTCCTGGACCAGCGAGCCGAGCACGGGCGTGGTCACGACCACGTTCGGGCGGCCGTCGGCGTCGTCGTCCGACCCGCACGCGACGGACGCGCCGACGAGGGCGGCGCAGGCGAGCGCCACGAGGGCCAGGCGGCGCAGCAGACGCCACGCCGGGCGTGCCGGTCTGAGAGTGATGATGGGAATGACTATCAGAAACGTCGGCTCGCGACCAGGCCATTCGCGCCGCGTATCGTGGAGGTCGTGCGCGCCGACATCCTCGCGAGCATCCCGGCCCCGTCGGTGCGCGACCTCGAGCTCGGCCCGCTCGACATCCGCCTCTACGCGCTCTGCCTGCTCGCCGGCGTGGTGGTCGCGACCTGGGTCACCATGATCCGCTGGAAGGAGCAGGGGGGCGACCCCGACCTCGTGCTCGAGGTCGCGCTCTGGTCGGTCCTGTTCGGGCTGATCGGCGGCCGCCTCTACCACGTCATCACCAGCTGGGACCAGCTCGGCGACGAGTGGTACGCGCCCTTCGCGATCTGGGAGGGCGGCCTCGGCATCTGGGGCGGCGTCGCCCTCGGCGTCGTCGCCGGGGCGTACGTCACCCACCGCCGCGGGGCCAGCGTGCTGGCGATGATGGACGCCGCCGCGCCGGGCATCCTCATCGCCCAGGGCATCGGCCGCCTGGGCAACTACTTCAACCAGGAGCTCTTCGGCGGCCCCACCGACCTGCCCTGGGGGCTCGAGGTCGACCCGTCCGAGCGGCCGGACGCCTACCCCGACAACACCACGTTCCACCCCACCTTCCTCTACGAGATGCTGTGGAACTTCGCCGGCGCCGCGCTGATCATCTGGGCCGGCAAGCGCTTCCGCCTCCGGCCGCCCGGGCGTCTTCTGCCTCTACGTGGCGATCTACTCGCTGGGGCGGATCTTCTGGGAGCAGCTCCGGGTCGACCCGTCGCACGAGTTCCTCGGGCAGCGCGTGAACTTCTACGTCGCCCTGGTCCTGTTCGTCGGGGCGATCGCCTTCTTCGTCTGGTCGCAGCGCCGGCCGGCCGACGAGGGGCCGGTGCAGCGCGGACCGGCGGCCCCGGCGCCGGACGTGCCGCGCACGCCCGGCGGCCGGGCCCGGCCGGCCCGCAAGCGGGCCTAGCCGAGGTCAGCCCGTCGTGAGGGCTGCGCGCTCACGGCGCAGCCGGTCCCCACAAGAGCGTCGAGGATTCGAGCATCACTCGCCCTCCCCTCGTGGTGTCGGGGAGGGCGAGTGGATGCCGTGGCTCAGCCGGTCGTCAGCGCCGACGCAGTCACGGCGCAGCTCGCGCCGCGGGCGCGGCGCTGATGTCGGCCGTCGCACCTGCTGGATTGCCCGCCGAGGCGACCTGGTAGGTGAGCCCCAGCACGGCGCCGGTGGCGTCGATGCCGAGCGTCGACTCCCTGGTTGGCGAGCGTCGCGGTCTGCTGGCGTCTCGACCGCCGCGGCCGTCAGACGCCCCAGGCGGTGACCGTCGGCCTCGCGCCCGACTCGTTGAGGAAGCTGATCGTCGTCACGCCGAGTGCCGGCGGTACACGATGGCCCGCAGCTGGCCGACGCCGGGCACCGTCAGCACCGTGGTGACGCCCGTGGCGGCGCGCCAGCACCAGACGCGCCCGTCACGAAGTTCCCGCCGCCGGTGACGACCTGGCCGGGGGCGATGTTGGCCGCCGTGATGGTGGCGCCGGCGATCTTGGCGCCGGTGACCGCGTTCGCCCCGAGCTTCTCGTTGGTGACGCTGCCGTTGCCGAGCTTGGCGGCGTTGACCGCGCCGCTGGCGAGGGCGCTGGTGCCCACCGCCCCGCCGGCGATCTTGGCCGCGGCGACGGCGCCGTTGGCGAGCTTGGCGCCCGTCACCCCGCCGTTCGCGAGGTCGGCGGCTTTCACCGCCCCGGACGCGAGCTTGGACGAGTTGACGGCGTTGTTCTTCAGCTTGGCCGTGTTCACGGCGGCGTTCTTGATCTTCGGCGTGGTGACCGCGTTGTTCTTGAGCTGCGACGTCCCGATCGTGGTGGCCGCGTAGCCCGCTCCACTGAGCGCGACGAGCAGCGCGATGACCGCGATGATCGTCGCCGGGTGGAGCAACCTCTCCTTGCTGAGCATGGATCGCCCTCCCTCGTGTGCCGGGATTCGGACGCGGCAAACCCTATGGACCGCCGCGGACGCGGCGGCACCGCTCAGGTCCCCGGTGCCATCCGCTCGCCGGCCTCGACGGCGACCTGCATGCGGTTCTCGGATGGCGCCAACGGGCAGCTCCACCGGGGGTCGTAGGCGCACGACGGGTTGTAGGCGTAGTTGAAGTCGAGCACGAGGCGGCCGCCGTCGCCGGTGCCCGAGGTCGGCGCCCTTCACGGTGTCGAGCAGGTAGCGGCCCCCGCCGTAGGTCGCCGTCCCCGGCGAGGGCGTCGCGGAAGGGCAGGAAGAGCCCCCCGCCGTAGCCCTCGAGCCAGTAGACGGCCAGCGAGACGCGCTCGCCGGCGAGCGTGGGGCGGACGAACCCGATGCGCGTGAAGCGCGTGGGCTCGCCGGTGCTGGTGGGGATGACCAGCTCGGCCGGCTCGGGGTCGCGCTCCAGCTCGGCCTCGACGCGCAGGTCCGGCCGGTGGGAGAAGTACGGGAGGCCGCCGAACCGGGGCCGCTCGGCCTCGGGGAGGGGGCTCGCGGGGTGGCCGGCGAACAGCTCGTCGCGCTCGCCGCGGAAGGCCGCGCAGGCGGCGGGATCGTCGCCCGCGCTCCGGACCGCCGCGTACATGGCCAGCACCCGCCGCTTCCAGTCCATGAGCTCGAGGCGGGGGTGGCCCACGGGCTCAGACGGGGTGGGTGACCGCCCCCTCCGACGCCGACGAGACGAGCGCCGCGTACTTGGCGAGCACGCCGCGCGTGTAGCGCGGCGGCGGCGGCGCCCAGTCGGCCAGGCGGCGGGCGATCTCGTCGTCGGGGAGGTCGAGCCGCAGCTCGCGGGCGTTGACGTCGAGCACGATCGTGTCGCCCTCGCGCACTGCCGCCAGCGGGCCGCCGCGGGCGGCCTCGGGGGCGATGTGCCCGACCATGAGGCCGTGGGTGGCGCCCGAGAAGCGCCCGTCCGTGATCAGGGCGACCTCGTCGCCGATCCCCTCGCCGACGATCGCGGCGGTCACGTGGAGCATCTCGCGCATGCCCGGCCCGCCGGCGGGCCCCTCGTAGCGGATCACGACCACGTCGCCCGGGCGGATGAGCCGCTGCTTGACCGCCGCGAACGCCTCCTCCTCCGAGTCGAAGACCCGCGCCGGCCCGACGTGCAGGCGCCGCTCGTGGCCGGCCAGCTTCACCACCGACCCCTCGGGGGCGAGGTTGCCGCGCAGGATCGCCAGCCCCCCGCTCGGCGAGAGGGGCGCCTCGATCGAGACGATGACCTCCTGGCCGGGGGTCTCGCGCGCGCCGGCGGCGACCTCGCCGAGCGTGCGGCCGTCGACGTTCCGGGCCTCCGGGTGGACCAGCCCGCCCTTGACGAGCTCGCGGGTCATCACCGCCACGCCGCCGGCCTCGTACAGGTCGGTGGCGACGAAGCGGCCGCCGGGCGTGAGGCTCGCGACGATCGGGGTGCGCTCGGCGATGGTGTCGAAGTCGTCGATCGTCAGGGGGATGCCCAGCTCCCAGGCGATCGCGAGCAGGTGCAGCACGCCGTTGGTCGAGCCGCCGCTCGCGGCCACGCCGGCGATGGCGTTGTCGATCGCGTCGCGGGTGACGATCTGCGAGGGCCGCACGTCGTCGCGCACCAGGCGCATCGCCAGGCGGCCGGCCTCGTGGGCGGCCTCCTCCTTGGCGGGGTGCGTCGCGGGCACGCCGTTGAGCCCGGCCGGGCTGATGCCCAGCAGGTCGAGCGCCATCGACATCGTGTTGGCGGTGAACTGGCCGCCGCAGGCGCCCGCCCCGGGGCAGGCGACGCTCTCGAGCGCGTGGACCTGCTCGGGCCCGACGCGGCCGGCGGCGTGCGCCCCGACGACCTCGAAGACGTCCTGGATCGTCACGTCGCGCCCCTCGAAGCGCCCCGGCGCGATCGAGCCGTTGTAGAGGACGAGCCCGGGGATGTCGAGGCGCGCCAGCGCCATCACCGCGGCCGGGATCGTCTTGTCGCAGCCGACCAGGCACACGAGCCCGTCGAACATGTGCCCGCGCGCGGCGAGCTCGATCGAGTCGGCGATGACCTCCCGCGAGACGAGGGAGCAGCGCATCCCCTCGGTGCCCATGGAGACGCCGTCCGAGACCGAGATGGTGTTCAGCTCGACCGGCATGCCGCCGGCCTCGCGGATCCCCTCCTTGACGTGCACCGCCAGCTCGCGCTGGTTGAGGTTGCACGGCATGGTCTCGATCCAGGTGGTCGCCACGCCGACCAGCGGGCGGGCGAGATCCTCGTCGGTGAAGCCGACGCCCTTCAGCATCGCCCGGGCCGGCGCGCGGTCCGGGCCGTCGGTCATGGCGGCGCTATGGCGCTTGGCCGGGTCGCTCGGTCCGTACGGGTTCGACGGCATCCGCGGGATCGTAGCCGTGGCGCCCGAGCTCCGCCGGATGGGGCTCGTCGGGCCCGGCCTCCATGCGCGCGAGCCACGGGATCCGGCGGACGGCGACGAGCAGGGCGATGCCGGCGGCCGAGCAGGCGGCGATGACCCACCAGGCGTCCGAGGTCGGGACCTCCACGGCGAAGAAGTCGCGCAGCGCCTCCACCTGCAGACCCAGCGTGAAGACCAGCGCGAAGGCGGCGACCATGCCCCAGACCCAGGGCCTCACCCTCCGCCGCTCGACGCCGCGCTCGACCTCGATCACGATCCCGAGGCCGACGGCCGTCGCCACCACCACGGCGGCGCTGCGCCCCTGGATCACCGACAGGTCGAGCGGCCCGCGCACGATCAGGTAGGCGGCCGCGATCGCCGTCGCGGCGATGAGGCCGGCGGGCACGGCGAAGGCCCCAAGCGAGCGCAGGAAGCCCTCGCGGCGCACCGGCCCCGAGCTCTTGGAGAGCGCGAGGAAGAACGCCGGGATGCCGATCGTCAGCGACGAGGTGACGCTCAGGTGGCGGGGGAGGAACGGGAAGGCGATCGGCGCCAGCCCGAAGGTGGCCAGGAGCGCGGCCGAGTAGACCGACTTGGCGACGAACAGCTTCGCCACGCGGTGGGTGTTGCGGATGATCCGCCGCCCCTCCTCGACAGCCGCCGGGACGGTCGCGAACTGGTTCGTCAGCAGCACCAGGTCGCTCACGCCCTTGGCCATCTGGCTGCCGTTGCCCATCGCGATCGCGAGGCGCGCCTCCTTCAGCGCGAGCACGTCGTTGACGCCGTCGCCGCACATCGCGACGTAGCGCCCGCGCTCGGTGAGGCCGCGGATGAGCCGCCGCTTCTGCTCCGGGGTCACGCGGCCGAAGACCGTGGTGCGCATCGCCGCGTCGGCGAGCGCCCCGTCCTCCTCGGGGATGTCCGGCCCCGCGAGCGAGGCCTCGGCCCCCGGGACGCCGGCGGCCAGCGCGACCGCCTGGACCGTGTCGACGCCGTCGCCGCTGATGACCTTCAGGTCCACGCCCTGCGAGGCGAGGAAGGCGACCGCGCCCACGGCCTCCTGCCGGAGGCCCTCGACGAGCAGGGCGATGCCGACCGGCTCGAGCCCGCCCGGCAGGTCCTCGCCCGAGAGCGGCGCCGCCGTGCGGGCCAGCAGGACCACCCGCCGCCGCTCGCGGGCGTGGCGCTCGATGGACTCGCGCAGCGGCCCGGGGACGGGGACGCCGGCGCGCGCGAGGATGTCGGGCGCCCCCAGCACGAGCGTCCCGGTGCCGTCGATCTGCACGGCGCTCCACTTGCGCGCCGACGAGAAGGGCACCTCGGCCGCGACCGGCCGGGCCTCGGCCGGGATGCCCTCGGCGATCGCCTGGGAGGTGCTGTTGCGCGCGCCGGCGCTGGCGGCCAGCGCGCCGAGCAGCGCCCGGAGCTCGTCCTCGTCGTGGCCCGGGGCGGGCTCGACGGCCTCCAGCCGGATGCGGTTGTCCGTGAGCGTCCCGGTCTTGTCGAAGCAGACCGTGTCGACGCTGGCCAGGCTCTCGACGGCGTTCAGCCGCTGCGCGAGCGTCCCCAGCCGCCCGAGCCTCACGGCGGCGACCGCGAACGTGAGGCTGGTCAGCAGCACCAGCCCCTCGGGCACGAGGGGCACCAGGGCGGCGACGGCCGTGTCGATCGAGTCCGTGACCCCGCGGTCCTGGATGGCGAGCGCGATCACCAGCGCGATCGCGAGCGGGACCATCGCGGCGACGGTGATCTTGAGCACCGTGTTGATGTCGCGCTGGAGGGGGCTCAGGACGCTGCGGGTGCCGCGGGCCTCGGAGGCGATGCGCTCGGCGAAGCTGTCGGCGCCCACGCTCTCCACCTCGTAGTCGCCGGCGCCGGCCGCGCAGTAGGCGCCGGACAGGACCTCGTCGCCCTCGGCCTTGGCGACCTGGTCGCTCTCGCCCGTGAGGATCGACTCGTCGATGGACAGCGCCCGGGCGGCGATGACGCGCCCGTCGGCGACGACCTGGTCGCCGGGCTCGAGGTGGACCGCGTCGCCCACGACGACCTGGTCGACGGGCAGCTCGGCGATCTCGGCGTCGCGCCAGGCGCGGGCCTTGGGCGCCGCGAGCAGGGAGAGCCGGTCCAGCGTGCGCTTGGCGCGCACCTCCTGGAAGATCCCGATCGCCGTGTTGGCGACGATCACGCCGCCGAAGAGGGCGTCGCGCGGGTCGCCGAAGACCAGCACCAGCACGAGCAGCGTGCCGAGGATGAGGTTGAACACCGTGAAGGTGTTCGACCAGACGATGTCCCGGTAGCTGCGGCTCCCGCGCGGCGGCGGGCGCGGCGGCGACGCCTCGAGGCGCTCGCGCGCCTCGGCCGAGGTGAGGCCGAGGGCGGTCATCGCGGGGCCTCGGGCCGCGCTGGCCCGGCCCTAGTCCTCGCCGTCCCCGGCGGCCCGCGCGCCCAGCGACGCGAGCGTGAAGAGCGAGAAGAGGATGCCCATCACGAAGGGCAGGTATCCGGCCTCGTGGCGGTCGAGCCAGCCGATGAACAGCAGCAGGACCGACAGCACCGCCAGGCCCGCCAGCATCCAGACGGGAAGTCCCCTCATCGCACTCTCCGTGGTCGCCGCGTCGCCGGCAGCCTACCGGGGCGACGGCCGGCCGGGCGGGGCGATCGTCCCTGGTATGGTGCCGCGCCATGGCCGCGGAGCACGTCGAGGTTCGCGTCGAGGCGCGCGGCGATGAGACCCTGGTGCGCGTGGCCGGCGTGCTCGACGCGCTCGCGCTGCCCGAGGTGTCGCGCGAGCTCACCGACGCCCAGCGGGGCCCCGGGGCCGTCTACGTCAACCTCGAGGCGGTGACGTTCATCGACAGCCGGGGGCTCGGGGCTCTCCTGGCGGCCAACGAGCGTGCGCGCGAGGGCGCTCCGCCGGTCTTCATCTACCGCCCCTCGGAGGCCGTCCAGCGGCTGCTGGACGTGTCCGGCGTGCGCGGCGTGCTGGCCGAGGTCGAGGAGCTTCCGGCCGCCTAGCCTTCGGGTATGGGCCGCGACCCGACCATCCCCGAGCTGCCGGAGGGTATCGTCGCCGTGCTGGCGACCGTCGGGCCGGCGGGCCCCGTCGCCATCCCCGTGAGCGCGCTGGTGGGGGACGGGCCCGGGCGGCTGCTGTTCGCGCTCGCGGCCACCCGGGGCAGCACGGCCCGGCTGCGACGTGACCCACGCGCCGCCGTCGCCCTCAACGGGCCCGGCATGTCGCTCTGCGTCGAGGGCGCCGCCCGGATCGCGGCCGACCCGCTGCCCGGGGCGGAGTTCATGGTCGCCTTCCGCCTCGAGGGGGAGCGGATCAGGGATGCGCGCGGGCCGGCGACCGAGGTGGACGAGGGGATCCGCTGGCGCTGGACGGCCGCGGACGCCGCCGAGCGCCACGCCGCCGTGATGGCGGCGCTCCGGGCGCTCCGCGCCCGACCGGGCTAGATGCCCGCCCCGGCCGCGGCCTCGGCGAACACGCGCTCGTTGCGCGGCCGCACGAAGACCGTCCCGCCCGTCTCGAGGCCCAGCGCGTCGGCCACCTCGCGGGTCACCTGGGCGGACATCCGCTCGCCGTCGCCGTCGCGGCGCAGGTCGACGCGCACCTCCCAGCCCAGGTAGACGACGCGCTCGACCACGGCGGGGTCCGTCACCCCGTTGGGGCTGGCGCTCAGCTCGATGTCGTGGGGCCGCACGAAGGCCTCGCCGAGGCGGTTGACGCTGCCCATGAAGGTCATGACGAACTGGTTGACCGGGTGCTCGTAGAGCTCGCGCGCCGGGCCGACCTGCTCGATGCGGCCCTGGTCCATGACGGCGATGTTGTCGGCGACCTCCATCGCCTCCTCCTGGTCGTGGGTGACCAGGACCGTCGTCTGGTGGACCTCCTCGTGCAGGCGCCGCAGCCAGTTGCGCAGCTCCTTGCGCACGCGGGCGTCCAGGGCCCCGAAGGGCTCGTCCAGCAGGAGGACCTTCGGCTCGACGGCCAGGGCCCGGGCGAGCGCCATGCGCTGGCGCTGGCCGCCCGAGAGCTGGCTCGGGTAGCGCCCGGCGAGCCCCTCGAGCTGCACGAGCGAGATCAGCTCGTCAACGCGGTCGCGGACCTCGCCCTTCGATCGGCGGCGGATCTTCAGGCCGAAGGCGATGTTCTCGCGCACGGTCATGTGCTTGAAGGCGGCGTAGTGCTGGAAGACGAAGCCCACGCCGCGCTTCTGGGTCGGCACGGAGGTCGCGTCCTCGCCCGAGATCTCGACCCGGCCGGTGTCCGGGCGTCTCGAGGCCGGCGATCACGCGCAGCAGGGTCGACTTGCCCGATCCGGACGGCCCGAGCAGCGCCGTCAGCGAGCCGCCGGCCACCTCGAGGTGGACATCGTCGAGCGCCACGAAGTCGCCGAAGCGCTTGGTGATGTTAGTGACCGTGATCGCCACGGACGCCCTCCTTCCGGTTGAGCAGGTTCATGACGAGGACAGTCGCGAGCGCCAGGAGCGCGAGGACCACCGATACGCTATACGCGGCGACGTAGTCGAAGGACTGGAAGCTGCTCCTCCACGTGGAGCGTGAGGGTCTCGGTCTTCCCGGCGATCGCCCCGGACACCACCCGCACGGCGCCGTACTCGCCGAGCGCGCGGGCGGTGGTGAGGACGATGCCGTAGATCAGGCCCCAGCGGATCGCCGGCAGCGTGATGCGCCAGAAGGTCGAGAACGCGCCCGAGCCCGAGGGTGGCGGCGGCCTCCTCCTGCTCGGTGCCGACCTCGCGCAGCACCGGGACGACCTCCCTCACCACGAACGGGCAGGCAGATGAAGATGGTGGCCAGGACCATGCCGGGCACCGCGAAGATGACCTGCGATGCCGAGGTCGTCGGTCGCCGGGCCGAACCAGCCGTCCTGCCCCCACACCAGGATGAGCGCGAGGCCGACCACCACGGGCGAGAGGGCGAGCGGCAGGTCGATGAGGGCGCTGATCAGCGGCTGGCCGGGCACGCGCCGGCGCACGAGGATCAGCGCCGCGACCACGCCGAAGATCGCGTTCAGCGGCACGGCGATGGCGGTGATGGTGAGCGTCAGCTGGAGCGCGTGCAGCGCGGCCGGCGTGGTGACCGCGTCCCAGGCCGCGCCGAACCCGTCGTCGAAGGCGTTCCAGAAGACCAGCGCGAGCGGCGCGACCAGGATGACGGCGAGGTAGCCCAGGGCGACGAGGCGCAGGCCGTAGCGGCTGGCCAGCGTGGCGGCCTTCTGGCCCGGCGTGCCGGGCGGCCTGGTGGGGACGGGAGCGCGGTCGGGCTATCGGGCATGGCGGGAGCTCCAGCGCTCGATGCCGGACAGGATGAGGAGGGCGGCCAGGGACAGCACGAGCAGGAACACGGCGACACGCTGCGGCCGACGTGCGGCTGTCCGGACTCGATCTGGCTGTAGATGTAGAAGGAGGCGACCTGGTCGTCGAAGGGGATGTTCCCGATGATCAGGACGAGCGAGCCGAACTCGCCGAGCGCGCGCGAGAAGGCCAGGCCGCAGCCGCCGATCACGGCCGGCAGCAGGTTGGGGAAGATGATGCGGCGGAAGATCGCGAAGGGCCCCGCGCCCAGCGACGCGGCGGCCTGCTCCATCTCGCGGTCGAGCTCGAGCAGCACCGGCTGGACGGCCCGCACGACGAACGGGAGCGTCACCAGCAGCAGCGCCACCACGATGCCGGCCTTCGTGAAGGCGATGTTGATACCCGTCGGCCCGCGCGGCCCGTACAGGGCGAGCAGCGTCAGGCCGGCGACGATCGTGGGCAGCGCGAAGGGCAGGTCGATGAGGGAGTTGACGAAGCCCTTGCCCGGGAAGCGGTCGCGCACGAGCACCCAGGCGATCAGGGTGCCCATGACCGCGTTGATGACGGTCACGATCGCCGAGACGATCAGGGTCAGCTTGACGGCGTACCAGGCCTGCGTCGTTCGTGATCGCGTCCCAGAACCCGCTCCAGCCGTCGTCGAAGGCGCCGGCCGTGAGGGCCGCCAGCGGGATGAGCACGATGATGCTCATGTAGAGCACCGCGATGCCCATCCCGAGCGGGGCGACGGCGCGCCCCGCTCCGAAGGACACCCGGGGGACCCGGGCTGTCGACGCCGTGCTACTCATCTTCCTGGCTGAACCCCCTGCCGGCGAAGATGTCGGCCATGACGCCCGTGTCCGGCTCGAAGAACTCGTCCTTGAACGCCTTCCAGCCGCCGATCGCGTCGATCTCGAAGAGCCCGGGCGGGTCGGGGTAGGTGGACGCGTTCGCCTTCGCGACCGCCGGGTCAACCGAGCGGTAGCCCTTGGCGGCGAAGACCTCCTGCGCCGGCGTGCTGAGCGCGTAGTCCACGAAGGCCTTGGCGGCCGTCGGGTTGCCGCTCGTCGCCGTCGCGGCGATGGGGTTCTGGATCAGGATGGTCTGGTCCGGGATGACGTAGTCGACGTCCTCGCCCGCCTGCTGGGCCGTGATGGCCTCGTTCTCGTAGGCGAGCAGCACGTCGCCCTTGCCGGCCGTGAACACCTGCAGCGACTCGCGGGCGCCCTTGGGCTGCACGGGCACGTTCTCGAACAGCTGCTGGAGGTACTCGAGCGCCTCCTGCTTGGACTTGCCCTGCGCGAGCTGGGCGCCGTAGGCGGCGCCGATGTTCCACTGGGCGCCACCCGAGGTGAACGGGTTGGGCGTGATGACCTCGACGTCGTCCTTCACCAGGTCGTCCCAGGTCTGGATGTTCTTGGGGTTGCCCTTGCGGACCGCGAACACCACGATCGAGTTGCTGACGAAGCCCTTGGTCGGGCCCGACGCCCAGTTCGCGTCGACGATGCCGGGCTCGACCAGGCGGTCGATGTCCGGGGCCAGCGAGAGGGCCAGCACGTCGGCGTCGAGGCCGGCCTCGACCGCGCGGCTCTGGTCGCCGGACGGGCCGTAGGACTGCTCGAAGTCGATGCCCTCGCCGGCGGGGGTCGCCTGGAAGTCCGGGATGACCTGCTCGTAGACCTCGCGCGGGGTCGTGTAGCCGACCAGTGTGAGGGTGGAGTCGCCCCCGCCCCCGCCTGCGGTATCGCCGCTCGCGCTGTCGTCATCGCCGCACCCGGCGGCGATGGCGAGGCCCACGGCGACGAGCACGAGGGGGGCGAGAAGGGCTTTCTTTCTGTGACGTAGGATCACTCCACACTCCTTGGTCGGACAGGGGCCAAGCGGGTGAGTCGCGCCCTCCTCGTGGCCGCGGGGGGGGCGCGGTGCCGTTCGTGAAACCGGCGATGGTGGCCAGGATTACCGGAATATCCACGGTGCTTATCCGAAGGATAAGTCGCGGTAGCATCGTGACGGGATCCGGGAATGTCAAGGAGGATCGGGGCGTGCGCGCGTGAGCGACGGCTACCTCGGCGCCGGGGGGCGCCTCGAGGGCGGTCCGGCCCCGGAGCTCGTGGCGGGCGCCTACGCCCACGAGATCGACGCGGCGCCGCGCCTCGCGCCGTGGCTCTCGCTGGCCGACCTGGCCCACGCCGTGGCGCTCGCCGAGGCCGGCGCGATCCCGGCCGGCGACGCGCGTGGGCTGCTGGGCGGCCTCCTCGACCTCGACGCCGCCGGCCCCGGCGCCCTGCCGTGGAGGCCCGAGCTCGGCGACGCCTTCAACTCGCGCGAGGCGGCGCTGACCGAGCGGGTCGGGCCGGCGGCGGCCGGATGGCTCAGCGCGGGACGGCCGCGGCGCGAGGCCTTCCGGGTCGCCCTGCGGCTGTGCGCCCGCGCCGGCGCCCTCGACCTGCACGACGCGGTGCTCGCCGCCGCCGACGCCATGACCGACCTCGCCGAGCGTCACGCAGGCGACCTCGCCGCCGACTACACCTACCTCCAGCCCGCCCAGCCGACCACGATCGGCCATCTGCTGCTGGCCTACGCGGCCCCGGCGCTGCGCGACGCCGAGCGCCTGCGGGCGGCCCACGCCCGGCTCGACCTGGGCGTCGCCGGAGCGGGCGGGAGCGCGGGCTCGCGCTGGCCGCTCGATCGCGCCCGGCTCGCCGACCTGCTCGGGTGCTCGGGCGTCGTCCCGCACACGAAGGACGCCATGTGGCAGGCGGACGTCTACGCCGAGCTGGTCGCCGCCGTGGCCATCGCGGCCACCCACGGCTCGCAGCTCGCCCAGGACCTCGAGATCCTCGCCAGCCGGGAATTCGGCGCGGTGGAGCTCGCGGACCGCCACAGCCGCGCGAGCGCGCTGATGCCGCAGAAGCGCAACCCCTACGCCCTCGCCGCCATCCGCACCCAGGCCGGCGTCGCGGCCGGGGATCTCGCCGCGCTCCTGGTGACCCTGCACACCGGCTCCGCGCGGACGGACCACTTCCACCTCCTGAACGGCAGCGTGCCGCGGCTGCTCGACCAGTCGGCGGCCGTCGCCCGCCTCGAGGCCGAGGTGGTCGCCGGCCTGGAGCTCCGCCCCGACCGCTTCGCGCGCGCCGCGCGCGAGGGCTTCACGTCGGCCGCCGACGTCGCCGACGTGCTGGCCCAGGAGGCGGGCCTCGACTACCGCACCGCCCACCGCGTGGTCGGCCGCGCGGTGCGCGACCTGGTCGCCGAGGGCCTCCCGCCCGACGCGCTCACGCCCGAGCGGATCGCCCGGGCGGGGGAGGCCGCCGGCTCACCGGCGGTGATCTCCGCCGAGGCGCTCGCCGCCGCCCTCGACCCCGCCGCCGCGGCGGCCTCGCGGCTGCAGGCGGGCTCGTCGGCCCCGGGGGAGGTGGCCGCGATGGTCGCCGACGCCCGCCGGGCGATCGCGGCCGGGCGACGGTTCAGCGAGGACGCGCGAGCGGGGGAGGCGGTGGCGCGGGAGGCGCTGCTGGGACAGGCGCGGGCGCTGGCGGGCCGGCCGGGCTGACCCGGCGGCGATCCGCCGAGCAGCCTCACCCTCACGGGGGACGAGCCGTCGGTAGGTTCGGCGGCGGCCACTGGGCGAGCGCGAGCCGCGGGGCTTCCGCCCCCGACCAAAACCGCCCCCATTTGGTGCGTGGACATCGGCGCGCCGCGCGACGCCGGCAAGCGGACTGCGCCGTCCGCGGGCGGAGGTGACTCTCCCGAAATCCGCTCCCGGCGATGTTGCGCCGGAACCGCCTTGCGTGCGGCTATCCGGATGAGACCTAAAGGGCTATCCGCACGGGGGTCTCAGGGTCGACCTTCGGCCAGGTACCAGCGGTTGACAAAGCATCTGAGTGTCCTCTAAATAGCGCTCATAACTACTAAAAGTTTCTACAGCGACGGCGCCCTCGACGGTCGCCCCCCGACGATCGGAAGGCCCGCTTTGGAGGACCAGGAACGCACCCCGTTGCCGTCCCCGCTTCCCCGCGGCGACGGACCGGGTGGCACGATGCACGATGAGCTCCTCACGCCCGAGGAGGCGCGGGCGCTCATCCAGGCGGCCTCGGGTCGCGCGCCGACCGGCGTGCGCAACCGGGCCCTGGTCGCCGTGATGTACCGGTCGGGGCTGCGCCCCGGCGAGGCCCTGGCGCTGGCGGTCGAGGACCTCGACGCCGAGGCCGGGACCGTCAGGGTGCCCGCGCGCAAGGGCGGGAGCCGCCGCACCACCGGGGTCGACGCCACCACCCGGCGCCTCATCGCCGCGTGGATCGCCCGCCGCGTCCAGCGCGGCATCGACCCGTCGGCGCCGCTGTTCTGCACCCTTGCCGGCGAGCCGCTCAAGGCCGCCTACGTACGCGAGCTGCTCCCGCGCCTCGCGCGGCGGGCCGGCATCGCCAAGCGCGTGCACCCGCTCGCGCTGCGCTACGCCAACGCGGCCGAGCTGGCCGAGGAGGGCGTGCCGGCGCCCGTCATCGACCGCCACCTGGGGGTCGCGCCGGTCGGCGCCGCCCGCCGCTACCGGCGGCCGGTCGGCGAGCAGGAGGTCGCCGCAGCGATCGCGGCGCGGGAGTGGTCCTTGTAGCGAGATGATCCGGCGGCCCCGGAGCGCCGTAAAGTGCTCTGAATGGCCGCCGATCGCCTGCCCGCCGAGCTCACGCGCTTGGCGGACGAAGACCTCCTCACGCTCGTCGAGCGCGGCGACGCGGACGCCTTCGAGGTCATCTACGAGCGCCACTCGCGGGTGGCGTTCTCGCTCGCGTTCCGCCTGCTCGGCGACCGGCCCTCGGCGGAGGACCTCGTGCAGGACGCCTTCCTCGCGGTCTGGCGGGGAGCCGGGTCGTACTCGTCGACCCGGGGCAGCGTCCGCAACTGGCTGCTCTCGATCCTCCACAACCGCGGCGTCAACCGCCTCCGCACCCTGGCCGCCATGACCCGGCGCCAGGAGGCGCTCGAGCAGGTCGAGCTGCGCCGGCCGGACGAGCCCGACGCGGCCGCGCTCGGCATCGGGCAGGCGCTCGCCGGGACCGTGCGGGAGGAGCTCAGCACCCTGCCCGGCGAGCAGTTCGAGGTGCTGAAGCTCGCCTACTATGGCGGGTTCACCCACCAGGAGATCGCCGAGATGCTCGAGCTGCCGCTCGGCACGGTCAAGAGCCGGATGCGGCTCGGGCTCGATCGTCTCCGGCGCGGCCTCGGCGAGGCCGGGGTGGCGACGGCATGACACGCGAGCACGACGCCATCCGCGAGCTGCTCGCGCCGGTCGCCCTCGGGGCGGCCGAGCCCGACGAGGTCGCCCGCGTCGAGGTGCACGCCGCCGACTGCTCCGAGTGCCGCCGGGAGCTGGCCGGGTTGCACGCGGCCGCGGACGTCCTCGCCCTGGCCGTCCCCCAGCGGGACCCCTCGCCGGCCCTGCGCGACTCGCTGATGGCGACGGTGCGGGGCGAGGCCGCCGAGCGCCGGGCGGCCGCCGAGCCGTCCCCCGACCGGGCGCCGCGCGGCGGCCTGGGACGGCGCGTGCGCGGCGCGCTCTCGTCGATCCGGCCGTGGCCGGCCGTCGCCGTCGCGGCCGCGATCGTGGCCCTCCTGCTGGGGTGGAACATCGTCCTCCAGACGTCCGACGACACGGGCGGCGAGGAGGTGACCACGCTGGCGGTGACCGGGACGCCGGACGCGCCGGGCGTGAGCGGGCGCGTCGTCTACGTCCCCGACGAGGACACCGCCGTGGTGCGCCTGAACAACCTGCCGCCGCTCGACCCGGGCGACGCCTACCAGCTCTGGGTGATCCGCGACAACGTGCCGCAGTCGGCCGGGCTCTTCGAGCAGACCGGCCCCACCCAGGCCGTGCAGGTCGCGGAGGGCCTGAGCGACGCCGACGCCCTGGCGGTCACGGCTCAGCCCAGCACGAGCCGCATGGTCCCCGAGGGCCCGATCCTCGTGCAGGCGCCGCTCTCGGGCTGACGCGCTCCCCGCCCTGGCCGGTCCGGGCGCTGGCGCGACGCCACCCGGACGTCCTCTTCCACGTCACGACGGGACGCCCGGCCGTCGCGCTGACCCTCGACGACGGGCCGGACCCCTCGGTCACGCCCGAGGTCCTCGACGTCCTCGCCGCGTTCGGGGCCCGGGCGACGTTCTTCATGCTCGGCGAGCCGGCGCTCGCGCACGGCGCGGTCGTCGGCCGCGCGGTCGCGGAGGGGCACGAGATCGGCAACCACGGGTGGCGCGACCGCCCCTGCCGCCGCCTGGCGCTGCCGACGTTCCTCGACGACCTGCGGCGCGCGCACGCCGCGCTCTCCGCGCACGCGCCCGTGAGCCTCATGCGCCCGGGGTCGGGCCTGATCCGGCGCGACCAGCGCCGCGCGCTGCCCGGCCTCGGCTACCGCTGCGTGCTGGGCTCGGCCTATCTGCTCGACGCCCACCTGCCCCAGGGGCGCCCCGTCGCCGCGGGCCTCGCCCGGCTGGCCGCGCCCGGGGCGATCCTGATCGCCCACGAGGGCCCCGGCCGCGCCGGGGCGGCCGACATGCTCGCCTCCCTCCTCGGCCGCCTGCGCGCCCGGGGGCTCGCGGCCACGACGGTCGGCGACCTCCTGTCCTCCCGCTGAGCGCGAGGGCCCTCGGGGGCAGCGATGCTCGACGTCGCGACCGCCGAGCATCGATGATGAAGCCCGTGCGGCCATGTGGAGTCGCGATGCAACCCCGCCAAGGAGCCAGACATGCGCCATGTGCTCGTGATCAAGATGGACACGGTCAGGGCGAACGATTCCGCTCGCGCCGGGAAGCTCGGCGAGACCATCGGCGCGATCCTCGCTGAGCAGAAGCCCGAGGCGGTCTACTTCACCGAGATCGACGGGGTCCGCACGGGGATCATGATCATCGACATCCCGACGGCCGCGGACATTCCCGGGATCGCCGAGCCCTGGTTCCTCGCGTTCGACGCGAACATCGGCTTTCACCCCACCATGGTCCCCGCGGATCTGGAGAAGGCCGGCCCGTCGATCGCCGCCGCGGTGGAGGCCTACGGCTGATCGGAGGGCGCCGCGCGCGCTCGAGAGCGGTCGCGCCCACGGCACATCCCGGTCGCGTAGCGCCACCCGCAGTCGGCGATCGGTCAGCCTGCGTCCACTGACGTGCCCCGACGAGCGAGTCGCGGGCTTCGCGCTCGTTCTGGACCACCCGTGGGCGCCTGCATACGATTCGACGGTGGGCATCCCTGAGGCGGCGAGATGACGGAGGAGCAGCCGGGCGACGTCGCGATCCGCACCCCGGACCAGCGTCTGCGCGTCTTCGTGAGCTCCACGCTGGGCGAGCTCGCCGACGAGCGTGCCGCGGTGGCCAGTGCCATCTCGGCCCTGCGGCTCACGCCGGTGCTGTTCGAGCTCGGTGCCCGACCGCACCCACCTCGCGAGCTGTACCGGGCCTACCTCGCGCAGTCCGACATCTTCATCGGCCTGTACTGGCAGCGCTACGGCTGGGTCGGGCCGGGCATGGACATCTCGGGGCTCGAGGACGAGTTCCGACTCTCCCACTCGATCCCCCGGCTGCTGTACGTCAAGAAACCGGCGCCCGACCGGGAGCCTGGGCTGACGGCGATGATCGACGAGCTCCAGACGGAGGGGACCGACTCGTACCGCACTTTCGGTACGCCGCGCGAGCTCGGGCGACTGGTGCGGGACGACCTGGCCCTGCTCCTGAGCGAGCGGTTCGCGGCCGCAGACAGCCGGGCCGACGGTTCGGCGCCGCCCGCGTCGAGCGGCGACCGGCGGGGCCCGCGCTCACTGCCGGTGGCGTCGACGTCGTTGATCGGGCGCGAGCAGGACATCGTCGAGGTCTCGAAGCTGCTCGCGGAGCCGGATGTCCGGCTGGTCACCCTCACCGGTCCCGGCGGCGTCGGCAAGACGCGGCTGGCGATCGCCGTGGGCGAGCAACTGGACGATCGCTACCCGCAGGGGACGGTGTTCCTGCCGCTCGCTTCTGTCGCTGAGCCCGAGCTGGTGCTGCCGCGCGTCGCCGCCGCGGTGGGCGCGGCCACCGAGGGCGTGCGCCCGCCCGTGGACGTCCTGGCCGAGCAGTTCGCGGAGACGCCCACCATGCTCGTGCTGGACAACCTCGAGCAGGTCGTCGGTGTCGCGCCCGACCTCGACCAGCTCCTTGCCCGCTGTCCCGGTCTCAAGATCCTCGCGACGAGCCGCACCGTGCTCCGGCTCCGGGCCGAGCGCGAGTACCCGGTCGGCCCGCTGGCGGTGCCGGCGTTCTCGGGGCCGGCGCCGATCGAGCAGCTGGCCTCGTTGCCCGCGGTCCAGCTGTTCGTCGATCGAGCCCAGGCCGTCCACTACGACTTCGAGCTGACCGACGACAACGCGGTCGCCATCGCGGAGATCTGCCGGCGCCTCGATGGTCTGCCGCTGGCCATCGAGCTCGCAGCGGCCCGTACCCGGTTGCTGGAACCAGATGCATTGCTCGCTCGGCTCGCAGGTCGCCTCGACGCGTTGGGCACCGGCCCCGTCGATCTTCCGGAACGTCAACGCACCTTGCGCGCGACCGTCGAATGGAGCGTCGGGCTGCTCGACGACGCCGAGCAGCACATGCTGGCCACCCTGTCGATCTTCGTCGACGGCTGGACGGTCGAGGCAGCCGTGCACGTTTCCGGCCTCACCGAGGATCGGGCGCTCGACCTGCTCGACTCTCTCGCCGGGCACAGCCTGGTGAGCGTCGATGCGACCGATGCCGGGCCGAGGTTCCGCATGCTCGTAGCCGTTCGGGAGCTGGCCGCCGAGCGGCTCGCCGCCGCCGCGGACCTGGCGGACGTCGAGCGACGGCACGCGGAGTACTTCGGTGAGCTCGTGGAGAACGCCGAGTGGCCCGCTGAACGACAGGCCGAGTGGGGCGAGCGATTGCGAACCGAGGAAGGGAACCTCGGCGTCGCCGTCCGTTGGTTCTTCACCCATGACATCGCGCCCCTGCCACACATCTTCCTCATCCTCTGGCTGTTCTGGCAGATGCGCGATCGCATGCCCGAAGGCCGGGCCTGGATCCAGGAGCTCATGCTCCGAGCCGATGAATTGGAGGTTCGCGGGCACACCGAGTTGTTGTTGATCTCGGCCGGTACTGCAGTCGAGGTTGGTGACGATGAGAGCGCGCAGGCGGCGGTCGAGGGGATCGAGCGACTCGAGGGGCGCATCGACGATCCGTTTCTCGAGAGCGCGGCGCAGCTGGCCGTCTCGTGGATCCTGCCGATCGTTGATGACTTCGACGGCGCGCTGCAGGCCGCGTCGACGGCACTCGATGGCTTCCGCCAGCAGAACGAGCCGTTCATGGGGTGGGCGGCTCTGACCGTTGGGGTGCTGGAGATGACGCTCGGCCGACACGACGCCGCGCGTGAATACCTCACCGAGGCCAACGAGCTTGGCGGCCAGCTCGGCAACAAGTGGCTCGAGTCGGCCGCACGAACACAGCTCGCCTCGCTCGCCGTGAGGACCGGCCAACTCGAGGAGGCTCGAGCGCAGCTGGTGGAGTCGGTGGACGCGAGCGAGGACACCGAGCTCAGCACCGAAACCGTGGCCTGCTCTCTCGTCGCCTCTGCCCAGCTCGCTCTGGCGGAAGGGGATGCACGACGCGCCGCGATGGCCTTGGGTGCGGCCGATGGGCTGCGGCAGCGGGCGGGAGTGCGGGGGTGGCCCTCGATGCGCCGCGGCGAGGCGGAGCTCGCCACCCGGGTGGCGCAGGAGACCGAACCCGGCGTCTTCAAGGACGCCTTCGCGGCCGGATCCGAGCTCAATCAACGTGAAGCGGTCGCGTTCGTGCGCGGCGACCGAATGATGGAGGTATGACACTCCCGTGCGCCGCCGCCCCGCGAGCCCGCCGACCAGGAGGTCCACAGGCGATCGGCCGCCCGCCCCGAGGGGCCCGGAATGGCCGCACCCCGCACCCGGAGCGGGGTCTCAGAGATAGCGGAGGAGGGACTCGAACCCCCGACACGCGGATTATGATTCCGCTGCTCTAACCAGCTGAGCTACTCCGCCCCGATCTGCGGGCCAGAGCCCAGTAGCGGATTCGAACCGCTGACCCCTTCCTTACCATGGAAGTGCTCTACCGGCTGAGCTAACTGGGCGGGCCTCGCGACGACGTGCGTACGCCGCCGGCGCGGCCAGTCTAGCGGACCCTTGAAACCGCGCGGCGCGCGGTGGATGGTCCCCGGCCGGGCGGCCGCGCGCTCGCGGCTCGGCGAGCGCCGGCCCGCCGCCTGACCAGGGCGGCCTGCCCCTGTGGGGGGCCACCGCTTCTGGCGGTTCGGGCGGCGCCGCCGGGCGCCCCGTGTGGTCTCCTCAGTGTCCGGCGCCGGCGTGGCCGGTGCTCCACACAGTCGTCGCGGAGGCGGGCACGTGGCCGCTCGTCCCCGGACATCGGCGACGTGGTCGGCCGCGCCGGCGTCGAACCACGCCGGGTGCGCCTGAGTGGGGGGAGGAGGATTCGAACCTCCGAAGGCGTTGCCGGCGGTTTTACAGACCGCTCCCTTTGGCCGCTCGGGCATCCCCCCGGGGGTCGCGAGCGACGGAAATGTAGCAGCGGCTAGACGGCCGCCTCGGCGCTCGCGCCGGCCGGCGCCGGCTCGAAGCGGTAGCCCACGCCGTAGTGGGTCTGGACGAAGCTGATCTCCGGGCAGGCGGCGATCAGCTTCTGGCGCACCTTGCGCACGAAGACGTCCACCGAGCGGTCGCCGCGCATCATCTCGTAGCCCCACACCTCGCGGTACACGCGCTCGCGCGGCACCGGCTTGCCCCGGCCGCGGGCGAGCGCGTGGAGCACCTCGAACTCGCGCGGGGTGAGGCCCACCGGGCGGCCGTCGACGAACGCCTGGACCTGCTCGGGGTCGATCGTGAGCGGGCCGACCTCGATCGCCTGGGCGGCATCGGGCTGGCGGTGCGACTCCACCCGCCGCAGGTGCGCGTTCACGCGGGCGAGCAGCTCCTTCATCGAGAAGGGCTTGGTGACGTAGTCGTCGGCGCCCATCTCGAGGCCGTGGACCCGGTCGAACTCGCTGGTGCGGGCGCTGCAGACGATGACCGGGACGCGCGGGTCCTCGCGGCGCATCTCCTCGGTCACCCGCCACCCGTCCACCTGGGGCAGCATGAGGTCGAGGATGACGAGGTCGGGCCGCTGCTGGTGGAAGAGCCTCAGCCCCTGGCCGCCGTCGCCGGCGCGGAGCGTGCGGAAGCCGGCCCGGTCGAGCGCGTACGCGATCGAGTCCGCGATCGCCTCGTCGTCCTCGACGATCAGGACGGTCTGGGGGGCGGGCACGGGCCGATTCTAGACCACGCGCGCGGCCGACTCGGGGCGCGCCGGCGGTATCCTCCGTGGGTGACGATGGCGGATGCGGGCCGACGCCCATGACGCAGACCCTGCTCGGGGAGCGCTACCGCCTCGACGAGCTGATCGGCCGCGGCGGAATGGCGTCGGTCTGGCGCGCGACCGACACCGTGCTGGGACGCGACGTCGCGGTGAAGCGCCTGCACGCTGGCCTGCTGGCCGACGAGGAGCACGCCGAGCGGTTCCGCCGCGAGGCGCTCCTGGTCGCGCGGCTGTCGCACCCGAACCTCGTGCACCTGCTCGACCGGGGCGAGGACGCCCAGGGGCCGTACCTGGTCATGGAGCTCGTCGAGGGGGAGAACCTCAAGACGCGCGTGCGGCGCGAGGGCGCGCTGGAGCCCGCCGAGGCGGCCCGCATCTGCGCCCAGGTGGGCCGCGCGCTCGCGTACGCGCAGGCGCAGGGCGTGGTCCACCGCGACATCAAGGCCCAGAACGTCCTCCTGACCGGCGACGGGGCCGTGAAGCTCGCCGACTTCGGGATCGCGCGCTCGATCGACTCGGACGGGCAGCCCGGCATCACGCGCACCGACATGCTCATCGGCAGCGCCGACTACCTCTCGCCCGAGCAGGCAGACGGCCGGCCGGTCGACGCCCGAACCGACGTCTACTCGCTGGGCATCGTGCTCTACGAGTGCCTCACCGGGGAGCTCCCCTTCCGCGGCGACGGGTTCGTCGCGGTGGCCATGAAGCACTGCTCGGAGCCGATGCCCGACCCGCGGCGGGCGAACCCCGCCGTCCCGGACTGGCTCGCCGCGGTCACGATGCGGGCCTCCGCCAAGGACCCCGCCCATCGCTACCCCGACGCGGCGAGCATGGTCGTCGCGCTCGAGTCGGGCACCGACGGTGGCACGGCCGTCCTGCCGGCGGCGGCGGCGACCGGCCCGCTGCGGCTCGAGGAGGACACGGCCCGCCACCCGCGCGGCCGCCGCCGCGGCCGGCTGCTGTGGGGCGCGGGCCTGACGGCCGCCGTCGCGGCCGGCGCGATCGCGGCGTTCGTGCTCCTGGGGCCCTCGTCCGGCGGCGGCCCGCAGAGCGCCGAGGCGGCCCCGCTGGCCTTCGCGGCGGTGCGCGACTACGACCCCCAGGGCGCCGACCAGAGCGAGCGGCCGGACCTCGTCACCGCCGCGTACGACCGCGACCCCGAGACCGCCTGGTACACGGAGAACTACGAGCTCACCCCCGAGTTCGGGGGCCTCAAGGACGGCGTCGGCCTGGTGATGCGGCTGGCCGCGCCCGCCACCGCCACCGAGATGATCGTCACCTCCCCCACGCCCGGGGCGCACTTCCAGGTGCTGGGGCCCGACCGGGGCGGCGGGGAGCGCCAGCAGCTCGCCGAGGGCGACTTCACGGGCGGCCGCCAGGTCGTCCCGCTCGCGACGGCCCAGCCCGCCGAGGCGTACGTCCTCTGGATCACGATGCTGGTGCCGGACGGTCAGAACCGGTACTGGGCGGGTGTCGGGGAGGTACAGCTGAGGGGCGCGCCGAACAGCACCTGACGATGCCCGCCGTCAGCTTCGAGGAGAGCCTGCGCGACCTCGAGGGCCGCCTCGCCGCCCAGGGCGGCCGCGGTCGCCGCCTCTCGCCCCGCAGCCGGGCCGCCTACCTGAAGGACGCCCGCCGCGTGGCCGGCTGGCTCTCGGACCAGGGGGTCGCCGGGCCGGCGGCCGTGACGCCCTCGGCGATCGAGGCGGCGTTCCGCGGCCTGGGGTGGTCGCCCGCCAGCCGCGCCCGCGCGACCACGGCGCTGCGCGAGTGGCTCGCGCCGTACCACCCGCCGAGCCGCTGCCCGGTCGACCTCATCGACCGGCCGCGCGCTACGCCCCCGCCGGTGCCCCGGCTCTCGCAGCGCGACGCGGCGGCGCTGGTTGACGGCGCGGGGCGCCCAGGGGCGGCCGGGCCGGTGGCCGAGGCCCTCGCCCTGCGCGACCGCGCGCTGATGGAGGTGCTCTACGGCAGCGGCCTGCGCCGCCAGGAGGCCTGCGACCTCGTGCTGGCCGGGCTCGACTTCGAGCACGACTCCCTGCGGGTGGTGGGCAAGGGCGGCCGGGCCCGGACCGTGCCGCTCACCGAGCCGGCGGTCAGGGCGCTGCGGGAGTGGCTGTCGGTGGGCCGCCCGCGGCTCGTGGGCGGCCAGCCGCCCCAGGCGGCGACCCGGGCCCCGGCCTTCGTCTCGCGCTCCGGCCGCGCCCTGGACGGCTCGGCCGTCTACCGCGTGGTCGCGCGCGAGCTCCGCGCGGCCGGCCGGGCCGGCGGGCCGCACCTGCTGCGCCACGCCGCCGGCACGCACCTGCTGGAGGGGCCCGGCGGCCGCGACGGGGCCCACCTGCGGGTGGTGCAGGAGGTGCTCGGCCACGCGAGCCTCGCGACCACCCAGCGCTACACCGGGGTCACCACCAAGTCGATGCAGGCCGCCCTGCGGCGCGGCCACCCGCGCGGATGATCGACGCGGACGGCTTCGGCCGCCTCGCGGCGGCGTTCCTCGCCACCCGCGAGAACGCCAACACGCGGGCGGCCTACGCCCGCGACCTGGCCGCGCTCGCGGGCGCCCTCGGCGCGCCCCCGCCCGCGGCGGCGGGCCCGGCGTTCGGGGTCGAGGACGACCCGGCCGCCCGCGCCGCGGCCGAGACGCTCGCCGCGCTCCCGCTCGACTGGTGGCAGCGCTGGCGCGACGGGCTCCCGGGCCGGCTGTTCAACCCGCCGCCGCCGGGTCGCGGCCGCGCGCGCGTTCTGCCGCTGGTGGGCCCGGGCCTTCGCGCTCGAGAACCCGGCGCGCGACCTGCGCCCGCCGGCGGCCGCCGGGGAGGGGGGCCAGGAGGCGATCGGCCGGGAGGTGGTCGCGCTGTCCCCGGCCGCCGTGCGCGCGATGTGCGAGGCGGCGGCGGCGCCGGGGCCGCTCGGGGCGCGCACGGCGGCGCTGGTCGAGGTGCTCTACGGGTGCGGGCTGCGGGCGAGCGAGGCGGCCGCCCTCGACCTGTCGGCCTGCCACCTCGACGACCCCGACGACCCCTTCGTGCTCGTGGAGGGCAAGGGCGGGCGGCGCCGGGCGGTGGCGGTGCCGAGGGAGGCGCTCGCGCGCCTGCGGGCCTATCTGCGCGTCGGCCGGCCCGAGCTGCGGGCGCGCGACCGGCGGCCGCGGCGCGACCAGGCCCGCCACCGCGACGCCGACGCGGTCTTCCTGAGCGCGCGCGGCCGGCGCCTGGGGCGCGGGGCCGTGTGGCGCATCGTGGCCGACGTCGCCGACCGCGCCGGGCTGCGGGACGACGGCGCGCGGGTGTTCCCGCACGCCCTGCGGCACTCCTGCGGCACCCACCTGATCCAATCGGGCGTGGACATCCGCTACGTCCAGGCTCACCTCGGCCACGCCTCGCCGGTGACCACCGAGGTCTACACGCACGTGACCGCCGCGCACCTGCGCGAGGACTTCGACCGCGCCCACCCGCGGGCGCGGGCCGGCCGGCCTACCTCCGGGTGACCTTCACGACCACGCCGGCGCGGTCGCGCAGCCCGTCGCCGATGAGGACGGCGCGGACGCGGTAGCGGCCGGGGCGGGTGTCCTGCGGCAGCCGGATGAGGACGCTTCCGCGGGTCGGCCCGGTCAGCTTGCGGATGGCGCGCACGAAGCCCCCACCGACGGGCTGGGTCGTGACCACCGCGTTGCCGGGCCGGCCGAGAGCCAGCCGAACGCGGTTCGGCCCCGCGGGCTCGAGCGTCAGCCCGCCCGGCTGCGGGACCGGGTAGTCCACGCCGGTGGCCGACGCGCCGGGGGCGGCCCGGAATGCGCGGTACTGCGCGAGCCACTCCGCGGCCGCGGCGCCGTTCCGCAGCCCGTAGGCCCCGGGCCCCCGCGCCAGCAGCTCGCGCCCGGCGGGCGTCGAGCGCGCCCGCGCCCACAGCTCCGCCTGGCCGAGCCCGCCGTCGGGGCCCAGCAGGATCCGCAGCTCCCCGCGGTCGGTCGGCCACCGCGCGAGCCAGCGGGTCGGGACCGTGGCCATCTCGCGTGGCGGCAGCGGTGAGAGGTCGCCGCGATAGCTCAGGAGGTAGGTCGCGCGGGCGCGACTGACAGCGTCGACCAGCGCGCGCAGCTTGGCGGGCAGGGGGCGGCGTGGGTCGGCGCGCCCCACCTGCTCCACGAGCGCAGGCGCCGCGTAGAAGAGGACGCGTTGCGCGTTCGGCCCGAGGCGCTCGAGGGCCGTCGGCGAGCGACCGCGCCGCGGTCGCCGTCCACTGTCGCGGGGAGATCTCGTCGACCCCGACGAGGCTCCCGACTCCAGGCTGGCCCCACCCCGCGCGCAGGAGGGCGGCGATGCGGCGCGGCCCGGCACCGGCGAGGTCGCGTCCAGCCACCTTGCCCACCGTGCGGGCGGCGGGCCAGCGGGGATTGGGCCGGATCGGCGCCTGGCGCAGGGTGCCGCCGCCGACGCCGTCGTGTACGACCGACGCGGCCTCCTCGTGGAGGTAGAGCAGCGGCGCGTCGGCCGCGCGGGCGGCGCCCGGCGCGGCGGCGATCAGGGCGCCGGCGGTGGCGAGGACAGCCGCGCGCGCGGCGCGGCGTGGGGGGGCGGGGGGCGCCATTCCCGCAAGGTGTACCGCGGCGCGCGCGCGCCAAGCCGCGACGAAACGGAACGCTTACGTCCCCGGCCGCAGATCGGCGAATTCAGTCGGATGGGGTGGCCGACAACATCCCCGACCCCACCAGCGCGATCAGGAGCGAGAGGGCGATGAAGCCGAGGACGAGCCCGGCGATGGCGGCGCCGCGGCCTCCGAGGGTCCCGCGGGACGCGCGGATGTCCCCCAGGGCGAGCGTGCCGAACGCGACGGCCAGCGTGGAGGCGAAGACGGTGATGAAGCCCGCGATGCCGAGGACGAGCGCCACCGTGGCCTTGCCCGAGGTGCGCCGCGTCGTGGGCTGCTCCTCCTCCGGCCCCTCGGCCGCGGCCTCCGGCGCGACCGGCGCCTCGGCGGCCCCCATCGCCATCCGGCGGAAGCCGACGAGCGTGACGATGACCCCGGCCAGCCCGACCCAGAACGCCAGCATCAGCAGGACCCCCCCGCGCTCGAGGCTCACGTCCGCGTCGGCCGCGAAGTCGTCGGAGGTGCGGCCGGTCAGCACGATCAGGCCCGACGTCGCCGCCACGATCGAGGCGAGCGCCACCCCGGCGAGGTGGGCCCACAGCCACGGCGCCAGCGCGGCCGCGAGCAGCAGCAGCGCGCCGGCGGCGCCGAGCGCGCCCACGGCCGGCTCGAGATCGATGGTGGCGATCGTCCGCGGGGCGCCGCGGGCGGGGCCGCTGGCCAGGTCGCCCGACGGGGCGAGCGCCACGAGCACTCCCGCGGCCGCGCCCAGCGCGAGCCCGGCGCGCACGAGGACGTTCGTCGGGCCGTAGCGGGCGCCGGTCACGGCGGTGAACCCTAGTGGCTGGCCGCGGGGTGCGGGCGGACCGGCACGATGCGCGGGACGATCGCGGCCGAGCCCACCTCCAGGATCCCCACCGAGGGGCGCATCGCCTCGGGGCCCAGCTGCCACCGGAAGCGCCGCACCCCGCGGTCGCCGACGCCCTTCACGCCGGCCCGCGGCGGCGCGCCGCCCTCCATGTTCCCCCACGGGCAGACCGCGCCCGGCGAGAAGAAGAGCGCCGACCCCCGCCGGACGATCGCCGGCTCGTGCCAGTGGCCGTACACGACGCAGTCGACCGGCCCCGTCCGCCGGGCGAGGGCGGCGTGCAGGCCGGCCCGGTAGCCGAGGTTGCGCCCCGCGACCACCGAGGCGGCGATCACGGACGTGTTGACCACCCGGCTCCGCCGGCCGTGGTTCAGGCCGATCCGCCGGCCTCCGGCGACGACCACCGCGGTCTCGGGCAGCTCGAGCCCCTCCAGGCGGTCGTGGTCGCCGCGCACGGCGACGACCGGCGCGACGGCCTCGAGGTCCTCGAGCACCGAGGGGACGCTCAGGTCGCCGGCGTGGAGGATCAGGTCGCAGCCCTCGAGCGCCTCCAGGAGGCCGTCCGGCAGCGCGTCGAGGTACTCGCCGACGTGGCTGTCGGCGACGACGCCGATCCGGCGCGTCCGCCCCGGGGGGCTCACCCGGCGTAGCGCCGCGCCTGCGCGGCGCGCGCGACGGCCAGCTCCACGAGGCGGTTGACGAGGTCGGGGTAGGCGATCCCCCCCGCCTCCATCAGCGTGGCGTAGACGCTGGTCGGGGTGAAGCCCGGCATCGTGTTCAGCTCCGACAGCAGCACCTCGCCGCCGTCGGACACGAAGAAGTTGACCCGGGCAAGGCCGGCGCAGTTGACCGCCTGGAAGGCGCGCAGCGCGAGCTCGCGGGCGCGCTGGGCCACTGGGTCGGGGAGGTCGGCGGGAACCTCCACCCGCGAGCGGCCGGGCTCGTACTTGGTCGCGTAGTCGTACCACTCCGAGTCGTACGTGATCTCGCCGACGGGCGAGACGATCGGCTCGTCCTCGCCGAGCACCCCGACCTCCACCTCGCGCCCCGAGATGGCCCGCTCCACGAGGGCCTTGGGGTCGTGGCGGAAGGCCAGCGCCAGCGCCGCGTCGAGGTCCGCCTCCGCCGGGACGGGGCTGATGCCGACGCTGGAGCCCAGGCGGGCGGGCTTGCAGAAGGCGGGGTAGCCCACGCGCTCGGCGATCGCGCTGCGGACGTCGTCCGGCCGGGCCCTCCACTCGGCCTCGGTCACCACGCGGTGCTCGGGCGTGGGGATCCCGGCGTCGCGCAGGAACACCTTGAACATCGCCTTGTCCATGGCCACCGCCGACGCGGCCACGCCGGCGCCGACGTAGGGGGCACCCGCGACCTCGAGCGCGCCCTGGACCGTCCCGTCCTCGCCGTTGGGGCCGTGGAGGACCGGGAAGACGGCGTCGACGGTCCGCTCGGGCCCTCCGTCGAGCGAGGCGAGCCGGGGCGTGCCGTCGGGCGCCGGCACCAGCGCCACCGGTGACCCGTTGACGCTCCAGCCCCCCTCGCGCGAGATGAGCACGGGGACCACCTCGTAGCGCTCCGGGTCGAGGGCGGCGATGACGGCCTCCGCCGACGACAGCGACACCTCGTGCTCGCTGCTGCGGCCCCCCATCAGGACGGCCAGGCGCCGCCTCACGCAGCCCTCACGGCGGGGGCGGCTGCGCGCCGCCGCTCCCGGAGCCGTCGTCGCCCTCCCCCCGCCCTCGCCGAGGCTGCCGGGGTCGCCTCCCGACGAGCCGAGGCTGACGCTGATGGTGATCGTGCTGCCGGGGTCCACCTCGGTGCCCTCGGCGGGGTCGGAGCTGACGACCGTCCCGGCCGGCTCGTCCGAGTCGACCTCGACCGTGCTCACGTCGAAGCCCGCGTTCTGGAGCTTGGTCTGGGCGTCCGTCGCCGTGTTGCCGACGATCGTCGGGACCGTGACCTGCTCGGGCGCGGCGGCCAGGACGAGGTCGACGCCCGAGCCCTCGGGGACCCTCGCGCCCGGCCCGGGGCTCTGGCGGATGACCGTGCCCTCGGCGAAGTCCTCGTTGGGTTGCGAGGAGACGTTGCCGACGACCAGGCCGGCGCCGTTGAGCTCCGCCTCGGCGCTCGAGAGATCCTGCTGCTGGACGTCGGGGACGGCCACGTTCTCGGGGCCGCTCGACACGACGATGGTCACCGCGCTGCCGACCTCGGCCTGCGAGCCGCCCGCTGGGCTCTGGCGGATCACGACGCCCTCGTTGACGTCGTTGCTCGCCTCCTGCTGGGTGTTGACCTCGAAGTCCGCGCGCTGCAGCTCGGCCGTCGCGGCCGCCTCCTCGTCGCCCTCGACGTCGGGCACGGCCGCCAAGCCCGGCCCGACGCTGACCCGCAGCACGACGGAGTCGCCCTCGTCGACCTCGCTCCCGGCCGGCGGATCGGTGTCGATGGCGTCGCCCGCGTCGACGTCCGCATTGGTCACCCGCTGTACCGCGACCTCGAGGCCGGCGTTCTCAAGGGTCGCCTGGGCCTCGGCGGCGCTCTGGCCCGAGACCGAGGGGATCGTGACCGCCCGTGCGTCGTCGCCGCCGAACAGGAGGAAGCCCGCGACGGCGAGCGCCGCCAGCAGCACGAGGCCCCCACGATCCAGGGCCAGCGGCGGCGGCGCTCGCCCGGCGGCTCGTCCGGCGGCGGCGGCGCGACCCGGGTGGGGCCGGTGACCGGGTCCATCACGCGCGTCTCGGCCGTGGCGGGGCCGGCGGCGGGCATCACGCTGGTCGTGCTCCCCGAGCCGTCGAGCGCCGTGCGGGCCTCGGAGAGGGCGCGGCTGAACTCGCCGGCCGTGCGGTAGCGCTCGGAGGGCCGCTTGGCCAGCGC
>CAWEYS010000017.1:0-139656 GCA_963813355.1 Miltoncostaeaceae bacterium
CTACGACGGGGCCGCCCTGCGCGTCTACCGCGACGGCAGCCAGGCCGCCACGGTCGCCCGCACCGGCGCCATCCAGACCTCCACCGGGGCGCTGCGCATCGGCGGCGACCAGATCTGGGGCGAGTACCTCGACGGGCGCATCGACGAGGTGCGGATCTACAACCGGGCCCTGTCGGCGGGCGAGATCTCCGTCGACATGACCAGGCCGGTGGCCCCAGGGACCCAGCCGCCCGCCGACGGCGGCCCGCCGAACGTGGCCGTCTCGGCCCCGGCGGAGGGCGCGACCGTCTCCGGCACCACCCCGGTGAGCGCCGACGCCTCCGACGACATCGGCGTGGTCGGGGTCCAGTTCACCCTCGACGGGGCCAACCTGGGCGCCGAGGACACCACCGCCCCCTACTCGGTCAGCTGGAACACCACCGCCGTCGGCAACGGCCCCCACACGCTGCGCGCGATCGCCCGCGACGCCGCCGGCAACTCGGCCACCTCGGCGGCCGTCGCCGTGGCCGTCTCGAACGACGGCGGCCCGCCGAACGTGGCCGTCTCGGCCCCGGCGGAGGGCGCGACCGTCCCGGCACCACCCCGGTGAGCGCCGACGCCTCCGACGACATCGGCGTGGTCGGGGTCCAGTTCACCCTCGACGGGGCCAACCTGGGCGCCGAGGACACCAGCGCCCCCTACTCGGTCAGCTGGAACACCACCGCCGTCGGCAACGGCCCCCACGCGCTGCGCGCGATCGCCCGCGACGCCGCCGGCAACTCGGCCACCTCGGCGGCCGTCGCCGTGACGGTCTCGAACGCCAACCCCGACGGCGGCCCGCCGAACGTGGCCGTCTCGGCCCCGGCGAGGGCGCGACCGTCTCCGGCACCACCCGGTGAGCGCCAACGCCTCCGACGACATCGGCGTGGTCGGGGTCCAGTTCACCCTCGACGGGGCCAACCTGGGCGCCGAGGACACCGGCGCCCCCTACTCGGTCAGCTGGAACACCACCGCCGTCAGCAACGGCCCCCACGCGCTGCGCGCGATCGCCCGCGACGCCGCCGGCAACTCGGCCACCTCGGCGGCCGTCGCCGTGACGGTCTCGAACGCCGCCCCGCCCACCAGCGGCCTGGTGGCCGCCTACGGCTTCGAGGAGACCTCGGGCCCCGCGGTCACCGACTCCTCGGGCCTGAACAACGCCGGCACGATCATCAACTACGCGGCCCGCACCGCCGCGGGCAAGATCGGCCGGGCGATCGACTTCGACGGGGTCAACGACTACGTCTCGGTGGCCGACGCCAACTCGCTCGACCTGACCACCGGCATGACCCTCGAGGCCTGGGTGCAGATGGACACGGTCAGCCCCTGGCGCACCGCGATCTTCAAGGAGAAGCCGGGCAGCGTGGTCTATGACCTGTACGCCACCAACGCCTCCCGCTCGCCCCAGGGCGAGGCCAGGTTCGGCGCGGCCATCGTGCAGCCGGCGCGCCGCCGGCCCTGACCGCGGGCGTCTGGACCCACCTGGCCGTGACCTACGACGGGGCCGCCCTGCGCGTCTACCGCGACGGCGGCCAGGCCGCCACGGTCGCCCGCACCGGCGCCATCCAGACCTCCACCGGGGCGCTGCGCATCGGCGGCGACCAGATCTGGGGCGAGTACCTCGACGGGCGCATCGACGAGGTGCGGATCTACAACCGGGCCCTGTCGGCGGGCGAGATCTCCGCCGACATGACCAGGCCGGTGGTCTAGCGGCGTGCCGGGCTCAGCGCTGGTCAGGGTCCTCGTGCATAGGCTCGCGGTCATGCGTCGCCTGAGGATCCTGCTCGCCGCGGCCCTCCTCGGGCTCGCCGTTCCGTTCGCCGCCCACGGCATGCCCATGAGCGACCCGCCGGGCGACGTGCCGCGCGCTGACGTGGACATCGTGGGCGGCCAGATCCTGCTCAGGGGCGGGAGTGGTGGTGGTGAAGTTCAAGCTGGCCGACTTCCTGAAACGGCGTGACGTCTACGTCGTGCACATCTTCGGCCGCCGCGGTGAGCATTGGCTGCTGCGCGCCGTCCGGGGATCCCGGGTGTCGCTGACCGCGCGAGACCTCGTGCGAGGAAGGCGCGCCGCCGCGAAGGGCGTCATGGTGGACCGCCTGGTGGAGATCCGGTTCCCCGCGGCCCGGATGGGCGCCGAGAGCGGTGTGTTCCGGTTCTCCCTGTCCGCCGCCGCGCCGGGCCGGCGCCGTGTGCTCGACACGATGCCCACGAGGGGTCGCCCCCGCGGCACCGCCCTCATCCAGTACAGGCGATAGGCGCACGCCACGGGAGCTCCGCGGCTACCTCACGCTCAGCCTGATCCCGGCGGTCGACGCACTCGAATCACGTGGCGCCCCCCGCCCGCGCCCGCGGCGAGGGTACGCCAACCGACGACGACGGCGCCATCCCTGCCGCTCGTCTCCCGTGCGCGTCGCTCCGCGCCCATCGACACCGCCGCGTGCCCCTGGTCGTCGAGCTCGAAGGCCGGCGGAACTCCGTCCGGAGGGTACCCGAGCCCGTAAAGGACGCGGTCGGCCGCCGCCCCCTCGCCCGGTGTACTCCGGCGCGGCGCCGCAGTTCGCCAAGAAGGGCTTGCTGCCGAAGGGGACGTACTACTCGGTGGTCAAGCCGACGGACGGGTGCCTCGGAGCCCGCTCCACGGGGTACGCCGGGCCCGGCTGATTGAGGGGAGGTGGCGTCCGAGGGGCGCCGCCTGCCGCCAGCCGATCGGCGGCGTCCACACAGCGAGGTTGCATGGAGTCTCAGCTTGGAGAGCGGGCCGTCTGGCCGCCGCGGGCGCCCGGGAGGTAGTCTTGACCGGGAGTTCGTGATCGGGAGGGAGCGCCGCTGAGGACGCGCAGGAGCGTCGCCATCGCCGCCCTGGCCTGCGCGGTCCTCGGCGGGGCGGCGTGGGCGACGACGGTCACCGAGCTCACCGGCGGGGTGACGACCGGCTTCAGCGCCAACGGCGCGCCGGTCGGCATCGCGGTCGGCCCGGACGGCAGGATCTGGTTCACCGAGCAGGCTCCGCCCGGGCGGGTGGCGCGGACCAACGTCAACGGGACGGTCACCGAGCTCATCGGCGGGGTGACGACCGGCTTCAGCGCGAACGCTGGACCGACCGAGATCGTGGCCGGCCCGGACGGCAACCTCTGGTTCACGGAGTTCCAGAACCCCGGCCGGGTGGGGCGGGTGAACGCCGACGGCACGGTCACCGAGCTCGTCGGCGGCGTGACGACCGGGTTCACCGCCAACGGCGGGCCGCGCGGGATCGCGAGCGGCCCCGACGGAAGGATCTGGTTCACCGGGCTGGTCAATCCGGGCCGGGTCTCCCGCGTGAACGGCGACGGCACGGTCACCGAGCTCGTCGGCGGCGTGACGACCGGGTTCACCGCCAACGGCGGGCCGCGCGGGATCGCGAGCGGCCCCGACGGCAGGATCTGGTTCGCGCAGTCAGGCGACCCGGGCCGGGTGGCGCGGGTCAACGCCGACGACACCGTCACCGAGCTCGTCGGCGGCGTGACCCCCGGCTTCAGCGCTAACGGCACGCCGCGCGACGTCACGACCGGCCCGGACGGCCGGATCTGGTTCACCGAGCAGGCCCCGCCCGGGCGGGTGGCGCGGGTGAACGCCGACGGCACGGTCACCGAGCTCGTCGGCGGCGTGACATCGGGCTTCAGCGCAAACGCCACCCCGACGGACATCACGACCGGCCCGGACGGCCGGATCTGGTTCACCGAGCAGGCCCCGCCCGGGCGGGTGGCGCGGGTGAACGGCGACGGCTCGGTGACCGAGTTCGCCGGCGGCGCGACACCGGGCTTCCGCGCGAGCACGACGCCCACCGGGATCACGGCCGGCCGCGACGAGCGCATCTGGTTCACCGAGCAGGCCGACCCCGGCGGGGTGGCCGCCATCGCGACGCCGCCGGAGGCGGCCACGGGCGAGGCGCAGGCGCTCTCGCCGACCCAGGCCCGGGTATCCGGCGCGGTGAATCCCGAGGCCCGGGCGACGAGCGTGCGCTTCGAGTACCGCCCGGCGGGGGGCGCGTTCATCTCCTCGCCCCTCCAGCAGGCGGCGACCGGCGCCGAGGGCCCGGGGGCCCTGCCGGTGTCGGCGACCCTGAGCGGGCTCGCGCCGCGCACGATGCTTGAGTACCGGCTGGTGGCCACGAACGCTGCCGGCACCTCGGTCGGCGCCATCCGAACCTTCACGACGCCGGCGGCGGGCGGCGTGCTCGGCCGGGCGTCGGCCCGCTGCGCCGGCGCGCGGGCGACCATCGTCGGCACCCGAGGCGCGGACGCCTTGAGGGGCACGCGCCGACGCGACGTCATCGCCGGGCTGGCCGGCGACGACGTGATCAGGGGGCTGGGCGCGCGCGATCAGATCTGCGGCGGCCCCGGGGCGGACCGAATCCTCGGAGGCGGGGGCGGGGACGTGCTGCGCGGCGAGGCCGGCCGCGACGTTCTGCTGGGCGGCCCGGGTCGCGATCGGCTGCTGGGCGGCCCGGGTCGCGATCGGCTGCTGGGGGGCGGCGGCCGGGACCGGCTGCTCGGCGGGCTGGGCCGCGACGCGCAGGTTCAGTGAGCCGTCGCTGCCCAAGACCTGGCCCCGGGGGCGCGCTTTCCGGAACTCGAGCTCCCCGACCGCTCGGGTCGCCGACCGGGCTGGTGGTGTCCGAAGAAGTTCCGGCGCGACGGGCCTTGAGCTGGCCGATCCCGGCTCTCTGAGCGGCGCCCGTCCGCCGGGTCGATGCCCGGTCGCCCCCTCCAGGTAGGCCAGCGCGGCGCCGGTGCCGGATAGCTCGGACGGGAGCGGGTGCTCACGCGAGAGGCGTCTGGACGGTGTGGACACCGCCGCCCGTCAACCGAATCCAGGTCTGTAGGACAGACCTAGCCGGGGCGGGCTCGCGAAACTCGGTGGATGTCAGCGGTCTTGGGGTGCCCGGGTGCACCGACCGAAGCTGAGCGGTCCAGAGCGTCGGCCGTACCGAGTCGAGACGACCGCCCTGGCGTACTGCGGGCCGCAGTACGCCTCCCGCCGGCCGCGAAACCGTACCCGGACCTTGGCCGGGGTGAACGGATAATGGTTCCCAAGGATCGCCCCGACCGCCACGGCCTCGTCGTCGCCGATCCGGATCCACTTCAGCGCCCTGAGCCGCATGAACCATGGGTTCGCGGGCTGGTCATCCCCGCTCAGCGACAGGTCGCAGCGCTGCGGCTTCCGTCGGGCGACCGAGAACCAGGCACCGGGCCGGCTGACGAGACATGGCACCGCGGTCGGGGTGGGTTCACGCAGGAGTACGAGATCTCGTGCGAGACACCGAGGTCATCGACCACGGCTGCCGGCATCCCGAGGCTGCGCATGAATCGACAACCCCCAAGCGAGGAGCCCACCGTCGCGACGTTCCACGCCAAAACGGTTGGATCGGCGCGTCGTAGGACGTATCGGGCCCCCTGCAGCTGCTCGCCCCGGTAGGTGCCAGAAACGTCCGCGTGTGCCCATCGCCCATCGATGGTCGAGACGCGGGCCGTGGTCGCCGCAAGCTCGATCCCCGGATCGGGGTCCGGGCTGCTCACGGCCGCGAGCATCGAACCGACTTCCTCGGCAGTGGCCGCTCGATCGGCCAGCGCCGTTGCCGCACCCCCCGACATCAGCGCGCCCAAGGCGGCAAGAAGTCCGGCGGCCAAGGCCGCCCGGCGAGGCCGACGGGTCGGGCCGCCGCTCATTCGGCGGGGTGTTCCGTCTCGCTGGTCTCCTGCAACACAGACGCCATCGAGAACCACCTCGGCCTCCTCCGGGCCCCACTGAACCCCTGCCGTCCGCCGTTGGCCATGTCTTGACCTCTCGCCGGGCCCGCCTCATAAGGACGGCCCGGACCTGCCCATCTGAGCCCTCCTCATGGTGTGGGAGGCCCCTCCCAGGGCCGACGAAAGATCTGGGGGCAATCTGGCGGTCTGAGGCGGCCGGAGGCGTCCTGTGGCGGTGACGGGCGTGGAATGCTCGTCAGCCGAAAACGCCTTGAACTGGCCGATCCTGAGTATCCGAGACGGAATGCCCCCAACGGGATTCGAACCCGTGCCGCCGCCTTGAAAGAGGAGGCCGTGGGCCCGGTTTGCAGGGGTTTTTAGAGCGAAGCTCCGTCCCGCCGGGACCAACTCGGGACCAATCGCCGCGGCCCGAGCCTGGCGGAACCGCTCGAGGGCCTGGCCGGCGCCGGCCAGCTCGTCCGGAAGGGCGTGGCCGTAGCGGCGGTGCACGAGCGCGGCGTCGCTCCACCCGCCGAGCCGGGTGACGGCCGGCACGCCGATGCCGGCGGCGAGCATCGCGCTCGCCCACGAATGACGCGCGTCGTGGATGCGCGGCAGCGGCTCGGCGATGCCGGCGTTCTTCAGCGCGCGACGCCACGCGTGGCGGATCGACCCGTTCGCGTTCAGCGCCGAGCCGTCCCAGTCGGCGAAGACCAGCGCCCCGTCGGGCGGGCGCCCGCAGGCGAGCCGGTGGCGCCGCAGCCGGGCGATGTCGGCCGGGGCCAGAGGCACGTCGCGCCGGCTCGCCCGCGACTTCGGGGCGACCTCGGCGAACCTGCCGTCGGCGCCGCGCATCCGGTCGAGCGAGCGGCGCACGTGCACGATGCCGGCGTCCAGGTCGAGGCCCTCAGGTCCCCACCGGAGTGCCAACAGCTCGCCCGAGCGCAGCCCGGTCCCGAACGCCAGCGCGAGGAACGGCCCCGCCAGCGAGCGGCCGCCGAGCCGCGCGTCCTCGGCGTCGGCTGCCGCGATGATCGCCGACGCCTCCTCGGGGGGTGAGGCTCCGCGCCGGGCGCTCCTCCTCCAGGTCGGCTGGCACCCGCACGCCGCTGCACGGGCTCATGTCGATCAGCCCGTCGCGCTCGGCGAGGCGCAGCGCGACCCGCAGGGCCGTGAGCGCCTTGCGCGCCGTGTCGGCCGACGAGCGCGCCGCCAGGTCGTCGACGAAGCGCTGAACGTCCCGCTTGCGCACGGTCGCGAGCGGCAAGCCCCCGATGACCGGGACGACGTGCAGGCGCAGCATCGTCTCGTACTTGCGCGCCACCGAAGGCTTGAACAGCGTGCCGTTGCGCGATCGCACCGTGCCGGCACGGATGCCGCGGCAGAGCGCGCGGGCGGCGTCCTCGACCGTCGCCGTCTGCTGCTCGGGCGTGGGCGGGGGAGGCGGTGGCGCCGGCGCGCCTCCGTCGAGGACGGCCTGCAGCGCCTCGGCGCGCCAGGCGACTGCGGCGGGGAGCGTCTTGAACGTGCGGACGAACGTCCGCCCGTCGCGCCTCACTCGCGCGCGGTAGACCGTCCCGTTTCGCCGGCGTCGCTCATCGACGCCTGGGTGGTAGCCCATGATCCTCCTCTCTCGGGGTGGATGGGCTCGCGAGCCTAATCCCGAGGCGCGCACCGGGGGCGAGCGGCGTGTGCCGCAGGCGTCGCGTTCTCGCACCGAGCGGCGAGCGGCTGACGGTGTGCTCATGGACGTACCGCGTCAGCTCGTCGGAGGGCACGCCGACGATGCGCCCGTCGCGGAAGACGCGCAGCGCACCGGCGGCGATCCGGCGGTCGAGCGTGCGCCGCGACATCCCGAGGAGGCGGGCGGCCTCCGCGAGCGGGATGATCACCACTCCGGATGAAGCCACGAAGGGGGTCTTCGGCCCCTCCCGACCGGGGGTGGCGGTACAGTGACCAGGAGCCGATGGCCGGGACCAGGACAGTTCCGAAGGATCCGCGCCTCGAAGAGGCCGTGCGCCGCCTCGCGAGCGCCTATGAGCCCGACGCGATCTATCTCTTCGGCTCGCGTGCACGAGGCGATGCCCGCGAGTGGAGCGACTGGGACCTCCTGCTCGTCGTGCCAGACGAGGCGCCTCGGGAGAGAAAAATGGCCGAGATCGCCTACTCGACGCTTTGGGGCCTGAACTTTCCCGCCGAGATCCACATCTACCGGCGCAGCAAGTTCGAGCGGCAGAAGCACCTCTTCGGCTCGCTACCGGCTGAGGTGGCGAGCGAGGGCATCGTGCTCTTTGGCAGCTGAGGTCCCAGAAGAATGGACCGAGCGAGCGCAGGACGATCTCCGCATCGCCGGGCTGCTGGTCGAGAAGCTCGAGGGCGCGGCTCCTGAGGACGAGCGCGCCTTCGCTGCGGGCGCTCTCTTCCACGCCCAGCAGGCGGCCGAGAAGGCGATGAAGGCCCTCTTGGTCGCCGAAGGTCAGGTGCCGCCGCGGACCCACAACGTGGCGGCGCTCGCCCAGGCATGTGCCACTCAGGCTCCAGAGCTGAGGCAAGTGTTCACATCGACGATCAAGCTCGCCGGCTATGCCAGTCCGACTGCGCTACCCGGGAGCCGAGCTCGACCTGACGAACGCAGAGGTCGCAGAGCGAGTCGAGATCGCCCAGACGTGCCTGACGACGATCAGGGATCGCCTCTCCACGTCATAGAACCAGGAGAGCGGCACACACTTGCATTCGGCGAATGCAGGGGGTCCAGGTCGCCCGCCCGACGGCTTCAAGGGGCGGTGCTCAGCATCGGACGACTCGGGGCGGGAAGCGCCGACTACTACCTGCGCGCGGTCGCCGCCGGAGCCGAGGACTACTACCTGCGCGAGGGCGAGGACCCTGGGCGCTGGCTGGGCGCCGGAGCGGAGGGCCTTGAGCTGGAGGGCCGGGTCGCCGGCGACGACCTGCGGGCGGTCCTGGATGGCCGCGATCCGGCCGACGGGGTCCAGCTGGTGCGCGGGCCCGGGCGGAAGCGCCCGGCGCACGCCCGGCTTTGACCTGACCTTCTCGGCGCCCAAGTCGGTCTCGCTGCTGGAAGCTCTTGGCCCCGATGACGTGCGCGCCGAGGTGGCAGACGCCCACCAGCGCGCGGTCGAGGCGGCGATGGCCTACCTCGAAGGGCAGGCCGCCTTCCTGCGCCGGGGTGCCAACGGCATCCAGCGCCTGCCCGCCACTGGCCTGGTGGCGTCCTCCTTCACCCACCACACCTCGCGGGCCGGGGATCCTGCCCTTCACAGCCACGTGCTGGTGGCCAATATGGCCCAGGACGCAGACGGACGCTTCGGGGCGCTTGATGGCCGGGCGATCTACCGGCACGCCCAGACCGCCGGCTACCTCTACCAGGCAGAGCTGCGCCACCAGCTGGGCGCGCGCCTCGGCCTGGCCTTCGGGGAGGTCCGCAAGGGCGCCGCCGAGATCGAGGGGGTGCCGGCGCAGGTCCTGTGCGCCTTCTCGACCCGGCGCGCCGAGATCGAGCAGCGGATGGCTGAGCGCGGCGAGTCAAGCGCCCGCGCCGCCGAGGCGGCGGCCCTCGACACCCGCGCCTCCAAGGACTACGGGGTATCTGTCGAGCGTCTCCACGCCGACTGGGCCGCCCGGGCGGCAGAGGTCGGCTTCGCCGCGCGCGAGGTCGAGGCCTGCCTCTACCGCGCCTGGGAACGCGAGCCGGAGCCCCTTGATGCCGAGCGCCTGCTCGACGAGCTGGCGTTCCCGCTGGCCCTCACCCGCAAGGAGTCGAGCTTCAGCCGCCGCGAGGTCATCCGGACGCTCGCCGAGCGCTCCGGCTCATTGGGGGCCTGCGCGGTCGGTGAGCTGGCCGATCGCTTCCTGACCTCTGAGCGGGTCGTGGTACTGGCCCCCGAGCGCGAGCTGCCCGAGGCCCGATACACCACGCCCGAGCTGCTCCAGACCGAGCGGCAGCTGCTGCAGGGCGGCCTCGAGCGCCAGGCAGAGGGCGCTGGGTTGGTCGATGACCGGATCGTGCAGGCGGTGCTAGCCGGCCGGCCCGAGCTGTCGGCCGAGCAAGCCGCGATGGTGCGCGGCCTGACCGAATCCGGCGACGGAATCCAGGTGGTGCTGGGGCGGGCCGGCTCGGGCAAGACCTACGCCCTCGAGCCGGCGCGGGCGGCCTGGGCGGCCGAGGGCTACCGGGTGATCGGCGCGGCCCTCTCTGCCCGGGCGGCTCAGGAGCTCCAGCGGGGCTCCGGGATCGGCTCGACCACGCTGGCGCGCCTGCTCGTCGACTCAGCCGACCCGCCGCGCTCGCCCCTTGACGCCATGACCGTCGTGGTCGTCAACGAGGCCAGCATGGTGGGAACGCGCGACCTGGCCGAGCTGGCCCGCCACGCCGCCGAGGCCGGCGCCAAGCTGGTCCTGGTCGGCGACCACGCCCAGCTGCGCGAGATCGCCGCCGGAGGTTCGTTCCGGGCGCTGGCCGGGCGGTTGGGGGCGGTCGAGCTGGCCGAGAACCGCCGCCAGGAGCTCTCCTGGGAGCGCCAGGCCCTGCTGGACATCCGCCAGGGTCGGGCCGCCGAGGCCGTGGCGGCCTACCACGACCACGGGCGTATCCAGGTGGCGCAGGACCCCATCGCGGCCCGGGCGGCCCTGGTGGCCGACTGGCTCGCCGCCCACCGGGCCGGCGAGCAGGCCCTCATGATCGTCCCGCGCCTTGACGATGCTCGCGAGCTGTCGCGACAGGCGCACGAGCTGCTGATGCAGGCCGGCGAGGTTGGCGGGCCAGCCCGCCAGCTGCCCGACGGCCCGGTCAGCGCGGGCGACCGGGTGATGGCGCTGCGAAACGACGGCGCCCTCGGGGTCCAGAACGGCATGCGCGCCACGGTGTTCGGGCTGGGGCGCGAGGGTGGCCTTCGGGTGGTGAGCGACCACGGGGCGATCATCGACCTTCCGGCCAGCTACCTGGCCGATGGCCACCTGACCTACGGCTATGCCATCACGGCCCACAAGGCCCAGGGGATGACCGTCGACCGTGCCTTCGTGCAGGCCTCCGCGGGCATCGACCGCCAGTGGGGCTATACGGCCCTGTCGCGGGCGCGCCTCGGGTCGCGCCTGTACCTGGCCGAGGTGCCTCCGGCGTTCGGCCGGGAGCGCGATGATGTCGGTCCACAGCTCTCAGAGACCGGCCGTGACGGGGATGGGGGAAGGCGGCAGCGCGACGCGGCCGGCCGCCAGCGCATTGCGACCGGTCGCCGCCACATCCGGGCCGAGGAGGACCCGCTCGCGCGCCTGGCGCGCGACTTGGCCCGTGACGCGAGCCAGGAGGCCGCCCTGGAGCGCGTGATCGGCCGCGAGCGGCCCGGGCCCGAGCGCGGCCTTGGGCGAGGGCTCTAACCGGCCGGGCGCCGATGCGGCGGTCCCGCTCGACTCGGCCCGGGTGAGGTTGGCGTCGCCGGGAGCGGTGTTGACATCCGAGACGCGACGGCGGCAAGCGGCTCGTGCGCCGGCGTCGAGCGCACCGAAGCGCTTCGAGCTGCGGGCGGCGCGGGCGTCGTTGCCGGCGTCTCACACGCAGTCGCGAGGGTCAGGCGCCTGCGGAGCCCCGACCGAAGTATGGGAAGCCGAATGGAAAAGACCCCCGATGGCAGACGCGGCTACCCCCGCGCAGCATGGGCGCGTCGGACGAGGCGTCTGTCCGGGCGTGAAGGGGAGGAACCGCCATGACGCCGCCGCCGCCCGACTCGAGAGGGAGACGGAGTGTCCACGATGTCGAGACGACCTGGAAGGTCCAAGCGCCCCCGCCGGCGCCGGCTGGGTCTCGTCTCCCTCATCGCCCTTGCCGCCGTCGCCGGGCCCACGGTTGTCGGCGCAGAAACGCCAACCGCATCCCCGGCCCCCAAGGAGCGGCCCTCCGTCGGCGCGCCCGCGAGAATCGCCCCCTCGCTGGCCGCCCGCCTCGGCGCGGACGGGCCGCTCCCCATCCTCGTCACCCTCCGCGACCAGGTGCGGGGCGGGAGCCACGCGGACGGGCCCGCTGAGCTGATCCGCTCGCTGCGGCGCACGGCCAGCCGCAGCCAGCCGGCCCTCCTCGCCCGCCTGCCGCGGCCGGCGCGCCGGCTGTGGCTCACCAACGCCCTGGCACTGCGGGCGAGCCCGGCCGAGATCCGCCGGCTCGCGCGCGATCCCGCCGTCGCCCGCATCGAGTACGACGCGCCCGTGCGGGTGCTCGGGCCGACGCGGCGGCCCCCGAGGCCGCCGCCCGGGCTCTTCGGCCGGGGCGACTGGGGCCTGGCGGCGATCGGCGCGCCGGCGGTCTGGCGCGACTACGGTCTCGACGGCAGCGGGGTGAGGGTGGGCTCGATCGACAGCGGCGTCAACGCCGACCACCCCGACATCGCCGGCAAGGTGGTCGCCTGGCGCGATTTCGCCGCCGGCCGCCCCGAGCCCTACGACGACAACGGCCACGGCACCCACACGATCGGGACCATGATCGGCGGCGCCGCCGGCGGCGCCCCCATCGGGGTGGCCCCCGGGGCCAAGGTGGTGGTGGCCAAGGCCCTCGACCGCCACGGCGACGCCACCCTCAGCACGCTCATGGCCGCCTGCGAGTGGATCGCCGATCCGGACGGCGACCCCGCCACCGCCGACGCCCCCAGCGTCGTCAACGCCTCCTGGGGGGCGCCCAGCGCCGCCGGCACCCGGCTGCGCCCGATCATCGCGCGCTGGCGCGCAGCTGGGGATCGTGCCGGTCTTCGCCGCCGGCAACACCGGGCGCAGCGTGAGCGCTCCGGCGGTCTACCCCGAGGCCCTGGCGGTGGGGGCCCTGGGCCCCCGCGGACGCGTCGCCCGCTTCTCGAGCCGGGAGCCGGGCGCCGCCCAGGCAGGGACGCTGGTGGGCCTCGGCCCTCGGGGGGGACGGGCAAGCCCGACCTCGCCGCCCCCGGAGTCGAGATCGCCTCGAGCGTGCCCGGGGGGGCCTGGGCCAGCCTGAGCGGCACCTCCATGGCGGCGCCCCACGTGGCCGGGGCGATCGCGCTGCTGGCCCAGGCCGACCCCGCCCTCGGGCCCTCCGCGATCGAGATGATCCTGCGGCGCACCGCGCGCGGGCTCGGGCCCGCCGGCGCCGACGGGCGCGGCGGCGCCGGCGCCCTCGACGCCCGCGCCGCCGTGGCGGCGGTGCTCGGCGCGCGCGCCGCGCGCCCCGAGCTGTCGCTGATCGCGACGCCCCCCGCCCTGACCCATCGCGCCGAGCTCACCTTCGCGCTCGAGAGCGGCGGGGCGCCGCTCGCGGTCTGGCTCGACGGCGCCCGCCTGGCGGGCCTCGGGAACGGCCCCTTCGTGCGGGTGCCGGTGGGGACGCCCGGGCGCCACACCGTGACCATCGCCGCCCTCGATCGGGCCGGCGCCGTCCTCGACGCGCGGCGCCACTCCTTCCCGGTGACGATCGACCGCCGCGGCCCCGGCTGGAGCTGGACCTGCGTCGCGGCAGCCTGCTGCAGATCGACTACCGCGCCCGCGCCGCCGACGCGGTTGCCGGGCTGGCCCGCGGGTCGCTGCGGGTGCGGCTCAGCGAGAGCCCCGGCCTGCGCGGCGCCCCGGCGGGGAGCCACACCTTCGTCCGCCCGGGGCCCTACTGGGTCGAGGCCGAGGTCGCCGACCGGGCCGGCAACGTGCGCCGCATCCGGCGAATCCTCTCCTGGCCGGCGGCGCCCGTCGCGCGGCGCCTTGCCTGGAACGACGCGGTCATCAACCTGCGGGTGCCCTTCCTCATGGCCAGGCGGCACCGGCACTTCGACGGCCACTACCGGACAAGCTCCCGACTGGCCCGGCTCCTGACGGCCAACTGCGAGCCGCGGGTCTTCGTCGCGCTGCCGACGCCGAGCTCGCGGCCCCCGGCCGGCGCCGTCGGCGTCTGGAGCGACGGGCGCACGCGGGTGCTCCTCGCGACCGAGCGAGCGGGCCGCCGCTACGTCATGGAGGACCGGGACGGCCGGGTGAGCACGGGGGTGCGGCGCTAGCCGCCGCCCAGGAAGCTCGAATGGGAACCGAGATGGAAAGGACTTCCCATGCGAGGGCGGCTCCGGCGACCTAGCGTGAGCGTCGACCGGAACGCGTCGAGGAGGACCGTCGTGAACGGCCAGCACGGCGAGCGGGAGCGCCAGGCCCCGGTCTGGGACCTCCGCCCAGCCGCGGGGTGGGGCGAGTACGTGGCCAGCCGAGAGCGCTTCCTCGCCCTGCTTGGCAGCCCAGTCCGCGTCGTGGAGGGCGGCCCGCCGATTGCCGGCGCGAGCCATCGGAGGCTACGCTCGCCCCCAGGCCGGCCAGGGCGAAGGAGCCCGGTCGCAGTGAGCACGAGAAACCTATTCCGGCTGCCACGGCGCCGCGCGGCGCGGGGCGGTCCCCGGCGGCGCCTGTTCATCAAGTACCTCATCGTGCTCGTCGGGCTCGTCGGAGCGGCCGTGCTCGCCACCAGCCTGGTGGCGCTCGTCTTCACCTACCGCGACACGGAGGCGGCCGCGTCGCGCCAGCTGGAGCAGCGGGCGTACCTGCTGGCCCGCAGCCTTTCCGCCAGGGCCATCCAGGCGGCGACCGAGGTGTCGGAGGCCATTCCCCTGCCGCGCCGCATTGGCGAACCGCCGCCGACGCTCGCGGCACGGCGCGCCTCGTACCGCCGTCACCTGGGACGGTTCCTGCGGTACCGCTACGTGGATCCCACCGGCCGGGAGCGGCTGTGCGTGAGCGCCTCCGCCCTTCCGCCCCTGCCGCCAGGCATTCCCGCCCGGCCCCTTTGGCACCAGAGAGGGCCGCGACCTGTCGCGCGACCCGGCCGTGCGGCGTGCCCTCGCGAGCACCGATCGCGGCCCCCTCGCGGTGTTCGGGTCGGAGATGGACTTCGGCCCGTTGCTCCTCACGATCGCGGTACGGGAGGGCCGCGATCCGCGGGGCGTGACCCTGGCCGAGCTCGACCTGATCTTCCTCATCGGGGAGGAGTTCCTCAGGCCGATCAAGCCGACGGGCGCCGACGTCGTGGTCTACCTGGTGGACAGCGACGGCCGGCTGCTGTTGCACCAGGACGCGGACCCCTGGTGGTACCGGGGCGGGCTCCCTAATGTTTGATCTCTCTCGCCTGCCTCAGGTCGCCGTCGCCCTTGCCGGCGCGGCCCCAGTGCCGGCGGTTCGCCTCCCAGTCGCCGTGGGGGCCCAGGAGCGCGGCCCGGCCGACCTCGCCCCCGCACGTCAGGCGAGCTGGGAGCAGGACGCGAGGGGCCGCGACGTGCTCAGCGCCTCGGCGCCGGTCGCCGGCGTCGGCTGGCAGGTCTTCGCCGAGGAGCGTCGCGGCGACGTGCTCGCGCCCGTCTACGACGCCGCCCTCCGGACGGGCGTCTTCCTCGCGATCTTCCTGGCCTTGGCCGTCCTCGCGAGCGCACTGCTCGCGCGCCGCATGGTTCGTCCGATCGCGCGGATCGAGTCCGGCGCCCGGCGGATCGGCGAGGGCGCTCTGGACGAGCGGATCGAGCTCAACACCGGGGACGAGCTCCAGAGCCTTGCCGAGGAGTTCAACCGCATGGCCGGGCAGCTGGAAGATCTCTATGCCGACTTGGAGCGACGAGTCGAGGACCGCACGAGGGACCTCAGCGCCGCCCTGAAGCAGAACGCCACCCTCCTGCGGGAGCTCGAGCGCAGGAGCCGCGACCTGGAGGCCGCGAGCCAACACAAGTCCGAGTTCCTCGCCACCATGTCGCACGAGCTGCGCACGCCGCTCAACGCCATCATCGGGTTCTCCGAGGTGCTTCAGGAGCGCATGTTCGGCGAGCTCAACGACCGCCAGGCCGAGTACCTCGATGACATCCACGTCTCCGGCCGGCACCTCCTGACGCTGATCGACGACATTCTCGACCTCGCCAAGGTCGAGTCCGGGCGGATGGAGCTCGAGCTCGGCGACGTTGACGTCGGTGAATGCCTGGAGACGGGCTTCATGATGGTGCGCGGGCGCGCCGAGCGCCGGGGGGTTCGCTTGGAGATGGACGTGGAGCCGGGGCTCGATCAGGTCACGGCCGATGGGCGCAAGCTGAAGCAGGTCGTGTTCAACCTGCTCGCGAACGCCGTGCGATTCACGCCAGAGGGCGGGCTCGTGGAGGCGAGCGCCCGTCGAGCGGACGGCGAGCTGCGGATCGCCGTGCGCGATTCGGGGCCCGGCATCGCGCCCGAGGACCAGGAGCGGATCTTCGAGACCTTCCAGCAGGCCGGGAACGGCGGCGCTCGCGAGGGCAGCGGGTTGGGCCTCGCCCTGTCGCGAGCCTTCGCGGAGCTCCACGGAGGGCGGCTGTGGGTCGAGAGCCGGCCGGGGGAGGGGAGCACGTTCGTGCTGGCGCTGCCGCTGGTGCCCGCCGTCGCGGGCCCCTGAGCCGATGGCCGGCCAGCTCGTGATGATCGTGGACGACAACGAGCTGAACCTGAAGCTGCTGCGGGACGTGCTCCGCTTCGAGGGCTACCGGACGGTCGAGGCGACGACAGGCGCGTCGGCCCTCGCCCTCGCCGCCGACGACCCGCCGGACGTGGTTCTCATGGACATCGGCCTCCCGGACCAGAGCGGCGTCGAGGCCATGCACCGGCTGCGCGCGGACCCCGCCACCCGGACGACGCCGGTGCTCGCGGTGACCGCGTCCGCGATGGTGGGCGACCGCGAGCGCCTGATGGCGGCCGGCTTCGACGACTACCTCGCAAAGCCGATCCGCACGCGCGAGCTCGTCGAGCGGGTGCGTCGCCTGTGCGAGCGGGGGGCATGAGCCGCCCGCCCCGCATCTTGGCCGTGGACGACGACCCGGCCAATGTGCGCCTGCTCGAGGCCGTACTCGAACCCGAGGGGTACGAGGTGCTTGGGAAAGGATCCGGCGAGGAGGCCCTCAGGGCCGTCGCGGCCGCGGAGCCGGACGTCGTCGTGCTCGACATCCTGATGCCGGGGATGGATGGCTATGAGGTGTGCCGACGCCTTCGCGCGCAAGAGGCCACCCAGGCGCTTCCGATCCTCCTGATCACCGCCGGCGGCGAGCAGCAAAAGGTGGGCGCGCTCGAGGCCGGAGCCGACGACTTCATCACCAAGCCCTTCGACCGCGCCGAGCTTCTGGCACGTGTCCGCTCGCTGCTGCGGATCAAGCGATACCAGGACACCGCGCGAGCCCAGGCGGCCGAGCTCGCCGAGCTGAACCGGACTCTGGAGGCCCGGGTGGCCGGGCAGGTCACGCAGCTCGAGCGCCTCGGAGGGTTGCGGAGGTTTCTTCCGCGGCAGCTGGCCGACCTGATCCTCTCCGCCGGCGATGAGGCCGTCCTGGAGAGCCACCGCGCCGAGATCGCGTTGGTGTGCGCCCGCCTCCGGGGCTTCCCGGCGTTCTCGGAGCGCGCGGAGCCAGAGGAGGTGATGGACGTGCTGCGCGAGTTTCACGGCGGCGTCGGGGCCTTGATCGAGCGTGCGGGCGCCACGGTGGGCTCGCTCACAGGGAATGGGCTGGTGGTGTTCCTCAACGACCCGCTGACCTGCGACGAGCCGGCCTGGAGGGCGGTCGCTCTCGCCGTGGCGATGCGCGATCTGGTCGGTCGATTGGGCGCTGGGTGGCAACGCCGTGGTCACGAGCTGTCGTACGCCGCCGGGGTGGCCCTCGGCTACGCCACGGTCGGGCGAATGGGCTTCGAGGGCCGCTGGGAGTACGGGCCAGTCGGCCCCGTGGTGCACCTCGCGGAGGGGCTCGCGGCGGCGGCGCACCCGGGGCAGGTGCTGGTGAGCTCACGATGCCACGCCCAGGTCGAAGCCCGGGTTGCCGGCGAGCCGGTCGACGACGTGTTCCTCGACGGCGCCGCCGCGCCGGTCTCTGCGGTGGCCGTGCTTGCGATCCAGGGCGGGCTCACCGCGCCTGGCGAGCTGACGCCGCGAGAGGTCGAGGTGCTGCGACTGGTAACCGACGGCCTCTCAAACCGCGCCATCGCCGAGCGTCTTGTGATCAGTGAGAAGACGGTGATCCGGCACGTCTCGAACATCTTCATGAAGCTGGACGTACACAACCGCGCGGAGGCCACGCGACTTGCGGTCGAGCGCGGACTCCTCCTCTGAGTCACAGGCGCGCCAGCAGCTGGGCACGGACCATTCTGGGACCAAACTGGGACCAAAATGGCCTCCGGCGGCGATTTCTGTCGTTTCGTGACGTCGGCGTCGCAACGAGCGAAACCCCCGCTTGAGCAGGGGTTTCGTGGGCGTTGAGGGGAATGCCCCCAACGGGATTCGAACCCGTGCCGCCGCCTTGAAAGGGCGGTGTCCTGGGCCGCTAGACGATGGGGGCGTGGACAAAAGCAGAGGGGCCCGGGATGGCTCGCGCGCCGTCCCGGGCCCCCGGTGGCAGCAGTGGATTGCTGAGGGGCGCGGTTGAGCTCCCCTTCGCTGCCGCTTGCGCGTAGGGGCGCGCCCCTAGCTACTGCCACCTCCACTGGTGCTATGCAATAGGACCACCTCCTTTCCGTGGTGAGAAGACGATAGCGATGCGGGCGGCCGGCGGTCCAGGTGGGCCGCGCGCGGTTCGGCCGAGGGGGGGCGGGGGTAGGGTCAGCGCGTGTCCGACGTCGACCTGATCGTCATCGGCGCCGGCATGGCCGGGATGAACGCGGCGGCCCGCGCGTCGGAGGCCGAGGCCAGCGTCGCGGTGGTCGAGCGCGACCGGGTCGGGGGGACCTGCCCCATCCGCGGCTGCATCCCGAGCAAGGCCCTGATCCGCAGCGCCGAGGTCGCCCACGAGGTCCGGGGGGCGGCCGAGTACGGCGTCCGGGTGGACGGGTTCTCGGTGGACGTCGGAGCCGTGATCGGCCGCGTCCAGGCGATCGTGGACAAGGGCGCCTCGGGTGCCCGCTCCTGGCTCGAGTCGCTGCCCGGCGTCCGGCTGCACATGGGGGAGGCGCGCTTCGAGGAGCCCGGGGTGGTGACCGTCGGACGGCGCGCGGCTGCGCGCGCCGCGGGTCGTCATCGCGACCGGCGCCTCGCCCCGGCCGCTGCCCATCCCCGGGCTGGCGGAGGCCGGCTACCTCACGAGCGACGACGTCCTGACGCTGCGCGAGCTGCCGCAGCGCCTGCTGGTGATCGGCGCCGGTCCGGTGGGGCTGGAGCTCGGCCAGGCGCTCTCGCGGCTGGGCTCGCGCGTGACGATGGTCGAGGTGGCCGACCGCCTTCTGCCGGCGGGAGAGCCGGAGGTCGGCGAGGCCCTGGCCGAGCTGCTGGCCGGCGAGGGGATCGAGCTGCTGCTGGGCGCCGAGATCGCCCGGGTCGGGACGCGCCCGGGCGGTGGCCCGCGACTGGTGGCGCAGCACGAGGGGCGGACGCGGGAGCTGGACGGCGACGCGATCCTCCTCGGCGCCGGCCGTGGCCCGGAGGTCGAGCCGCTGCGCCTTCCGGCGGCCGGCGTCGAGGGCGGCCCGAAGGGGATCCCCGTGGACGCGCGCCTGCGCACCTCGCAGGCCGGCCACTTCGCGGCGGGCGACGTCCTCGGCCCGCCGTTCGGGGCCTTCACGCCGACGGCCCGCCGGCTGGGGCGCGAGGCGGTCGACAACGCCCTCGACATCGACCCCCACGACGTGAGCCGCGACGACGGCCCCAGGGCCGTCTTCACCGACCCCGAGGCGGTGACCATCGGGCTCACCGAGGCGCAGGCGCGCGAGGCCGGCCACGACGTCGGCGTCGCGACCTCCGGCTTCTCGGGCGGCAAGGCCCGCGCATGGGGGCAGGAGCGGGGCGTGGTCAAGGCGGTGGTCGACCGCGCCTCACGGCGGATCCTCGGCGCCCACGTGCTCGCCTACCACGCCGCCGACCTGATCCACCCGGTGGCGGTGGCGATGCAGGCCGGCGGCGCCGACCCGCTGCTCGACGCGATCCACATCCACCCCACCCTCGGCGAGCCGGTGCAGCGGGCGGTGCGGAGCGCGCTCGTCCGGCGCGCTCAGGCCTCGGCCTGAAAGCGGTCGACCTCGTCGCCCACGAGGCGCCGCCACTCCGCCGCTCGGGGCAGGGGGATCTGGGTGCGCCGCGGGCCCGGGAGCGCGATCGCGTGGGTCGCGCCGCAGATGAGGCGGTAGCTCGCCGCGATGCCGAGCGCGCGCATCCGCTCCACGCCGCGGCGCGACTCGCGCGGCGACACGCCGAACGGGCCCATGTCGACGCTGCCGTGGATGACGGCCGCCCGCCGGCCGACGAGGCCCTCGACGCCCATCTCGGCCGGGCAGCCAGGGGGCGAGGCCGATGAACGCGCTGACCGATGGGTGCCCGGCGACGGCCAGCGAGACCGCGCCCCCCATCGAGTAGCCGAGCAGCGCGATCGGCCGTCCGCCGCGCCCGTCCACCGCGTCGAGCGCCGCCCGCGGCGTCCTCGATGCACGCGTCGAGGTGCCGCCACGAGCGGACGCGGTAGCGGACCTCGTAGAAGGCCAGCCTCGGCCGCGCCGGCGCCAGCCGGCGCACCAGCCAGTCGACCGACGTGCTCCAGCTCGCCCGGGCTCGCCCGCTTGACGCCGCCGTTCAGGCAGAGCACCGCCGGCGCGTCCTCCGGGCCCGGTGCGGCGCATCGCGGCCCCGGTGCCGAGGACGAGCGGCGTCGCGTGGAGGGGCACCCCAGCGACGATACAGCCGGCCCGGATCGCCCCGCCCCCGTGGCGGCCGGGCGATCCGGGCCTGGCCTCAGGCCGTCCGCGGCGCAGCGTCAGGGCGCCGAGCCCGAGGGAGCCGACCGTGACCAGAACGACGATCACCACGTCCAGCGCGAAGTCCGCGCCGAGCGAGCCTGCTCGTCGCGAGGCCGCTAGGGGCGGGTGCGCGAGATCCAGGCGAGCAGGTCGTCGAGGCGATGCGCCCAGAGGAGGGTCAGCCCGCGCGCCTGGGCGTCCTCCAGGTTGGCCCGCTTGAAGACGCCCGACAGGACGGCCGCGGGGACGACCTGGCTGCGGCCGAAGTCCTGGAGCCAGGTCTCGGCCTTGCTGGCCGCCTCGTGGTTCACGCGCTTGTAGGAGTTGGTGGCCGAGTTCGAGGCCTTGCACTCGAGCGGCATGCGGCGGCGGTCCCAGAGGCCGACCACCAGGTCGGCCTTGCGGTCGCCGAAGGTGCGCTCGGTGCAGAACTCGCCGGGCCCGGGGGCCTCCTCGAGGGTGCGGATGACGCGCGGCGCGGCGACCTCGCGGAACCCGGCGCCGCGCAGCGCGTCGGCGACGGCCGACTCCTGCGCGAGCCGGGCCTCGTTGCGCCGCATCGTCCTGACCCGCTCGGTCGCCATGAGCGTCGCGGTGGCCAGCGCCGCGGCGGACTTCTCGTCCTCGTGGGGCTCGCGGCCCTCGCCCACCCAGGGGAAGCGGCGGCGGTCGAGGCCGGCCAGGACGGTCTCGACGACCCGCGCGGCGGCCTCGGGGTCGGCGCGCAGCGCGGTCGGGGCCAGGCTGGTCTGCGCGATCACGCGCAGGTCGTCGACCGAGATGAAGGGGCCCGCGAGGAACCGCAGCGCCTCGAGGTAGCGCGCCTCGGCGGCGACCTCGGCCGTGCGCTGCCGGAGCTCGGAGAGGTTGACCGTCAGCTCGATGAGCTCCTCGATGGTGCCGAGGCACTCGTCGAGGTGGGCGTGGTACTGCTCGAGCGGCTCCTCGAAGCGCTCGAGCCGGAAGGCCTCGATCGCCGCCGCGATGTCGCGGTCGAGCGCGTCGGCGCTCCAGCGCGGCGGGGCGACGAACGCGGCGCCCACGGTCAGGGGCCCCCGGCGAGGGGGTCGGGGACGGGCAGGCGCTCCATCTCGCGCGGCTCGAACTTGGTGAGCCCGCCCGCGTAGGTGCGGCCGTCGTGGACGCTCACGGTGCGGCGCAGCGAGGCGAGCAGCCGGTCGATGGCGTCGTCGGGGAGCTCCACGCGCGGGTAGAGCCCGTGGGCGATGTTGATGTGCCGCGCGCCGGCCAGGTTGCGGGTGAACGCCGGGGGGCGGCGCGCCATGTAGGTCGCCAGGATCGGCGCCGGCGCCCGCAGCCCGACCGACCACCAGCGGCGCCGCGCCCGGGCGATGTAGCCCTCGTGGGCCCCGTCGCGGCGCGCGCGGGCGAGGAAGCCCTCGATGCGCCGCAGCTCCGGCCCCGAGAAGTCGCCGAGGTCCGGGGGCAGGTCGACGACCAGGCGCAGGTGGCCGGTCGAGGACAGGGTCGAGCCGGCGTCGAAGATCTCGCGCGCCCGCGTGACCGAGGGGAAGAGGACCGCCGCCGGGAGGTCGGTCTCGCCGGGCCGCACGACCCAGGTGGAGTTGCGCCCGGTGACCGCGCCGCGGTGGACCCGGACGAGGTCGCCGAGCTGGATGTGGTCCTCCGGGACGGCGCGGGCCGCCCGGGTGAGCGGCGACCAGCGGCGCGCCTCGCGGAGCCGCTCGGCCGGGACCGGCCGGCCGCCCTCGAGCGCGCCGAGCCGCCGGACGTCGCCGACCCGCCGCAGCCGCACCGCCTGCGGGCGCCGGCCGGCGCGGAAGCAGGTGATGGCGGCGGTGACGGCGGCGTCATCGAAGGGGACGGCCGTCGGCTCGAGCACGTGGATGGCCTCGCCGCCCAGGCCGTCCAGCAGCAGCTCGCGCACCAGGCGGCCGTAGTTGGTGTCGAGCCACTCCGAGGAGGTGATGAAGGCCCCCCGGTCGCCCGGCCGGGCGCGCGCCGCCGTGGCCAGGAAGAAGTGGACGTGCAGCCCGGCGAGGCGGCTGGCCTCCAGGCCCTGGGCGCGGGCGGCCAGCGCGAGCCACTCCTTCCAGCCCGGGGGGATCTGGTGGTGGCGCACGTAGGGGGGGTTGCCGAGGAAGAGCGTGCCGGCGTCGTCCGCGGCCGCGATCTCCGCGGAGCGGTAGTCGCCGGCCACCACCCGCGCGCGCCCGGCGAGCCCCGCGGCGGCGAGGTGGCCGCGGCAGATCGCCGCGGCGAGCGGGTCGAGCTCGACCGCCACCAGCCGGGCCGCGCCGAAGCGGCGGCCGGCCGCCACGGCGAAGCGGCCCGAGCCCGCGCCGGGGTCGACGACCCGTCCGGGCGCGCCCTCGCCGGCCGCCCACGCGACCATGGCCTCGACGATCGGCGCCGGCGTGTAGGTGGCGCCGTCGGCGCGCCTGAGCTCGGGCGGGCGCAGGCGGCAGAAGGCCTCGCCGAGGGGATCGCCGCCGGCCGCCGATCCGCGCGCGCAGGGCGGCGACCAGCGGCGCCGGCGGGCGGGGCGGGTCGAGATCGCGGGCCAGGGCGGTCTCGGCGGGCGACCACCCCGGAACGTCGCGCGCCCCCAGCGCGAGGGCGGCTCCGAGGAGGTCCGGCTCCGAGGCGAGCGGCGCCCCGTCGGTCTCGGTGGGCGGCACGCGGGCGAGTGTATGGCGGGGGACGGACGCCTCCCCGGCGCGCCTGCGGCATAGACTCCGGGCCCGGCCGAGGGCCGGATCCTCATGCGCTGGCGACGAACACCGGGCGACAGCTCCGACCTCGAGGACCGCCGCGGCGCCGGCGGGGGCGGCGGCTTCGGCGGCATCCCGGGCGGTCGCATCGGGGGCGGCATCGGCGGGGCGGGGATCGTGGGGGTGATCGTCGCGCTGCTCGTCGTCTTCCTGGGCGGGGGCGGCGGACGCGCCTTCGACGTCGGCCCCAGTCTCGACCCCTTCCCGGCGGCGCCGGCGGCCGAGGACAACGTCGTCGACGACGGCCCCGACCCGCTGAAGGAGTTCGCCGCCTTCGTGATCCGCGACGTGAACGACTCGTGGGTGGTGGCCTTCCAGGCGGCGGGCCGCACGTACGAGCGCACCCCGCTGGTGATCTTCACGAACGGGGTGAGGACGGCCTGCGGCAACGCCACCTCCGCGGTGGGGCCCTTCTACTGCCCTGCCGACCGGCGCGTCTACCTCGACCTCGGGTTCTTCCGCGAGCTCGAGCAGCGCTTCGGCGCCCCGGGCGACTTCGCCCAGGCCTACGTGATCGCCCACGAGGTGGGGCACCACGTCCAGAACCTGCTCGGCATCATGGGCCAGGTGCAGACGCTCCAAGCCCAGAGCCCCGGCGAGGCCAACGACCTCTCCGTGCGCCTCGAGCTCCAGGCCGACTGCCTCGCCGGGGTCTGGGCCCACTCGGCCTACCAGGAGAACCAGCTCGAGGAGGGGGACCTGGAGGAGGGCCTGGCCGCGGCCGCCGCGGTCGGCGACGATCGCATCCAGGAGCGGGCGACCGGGAGGATCGACCCCGAGAGCTTCACCCACGGCACGTCGGAGCAGCGGCGCGAGTGGTTCCTCCGCGGGTTCGAGGAGGGCACGATCGCGGCCTGCGACACCTTCTCCTGATGCCGCGGATGGTCGCCCTCCTCCGCGGCATCAACCTCGCCGGCAAGCGCCGGGTCGCGATGGCCGACCTGCGCGCCCTGCTCGAGGACCTGGGCTACGCGGACGTCCGCACGCACCTGCAGAGCGGGAACGCCGTGCTGACGACCCGCGACCCGGCCGCGAGGGTCGCGAGGGCGATCGAGGAGGGGATCGCCGAGCGCATGGGGCTCGACGTCGTGGTGACGGTCCGGACGGCGGGCCAGATGGCGAAGATCGTGGCGGCCGACCGCCTCGGCGACGTCGCCGACGACCCGGCCAAGCGCATGGTGATCTTCCTCCCCGCGCGGCCGAGCCGGCAGGCGGTGAGGGCGATCGAGGACATGGACTTCGGCGACGAGCGCGTCGAGGTCGCCGGCGGCGAGGTCTACGCCTGGTGCCCCGGTGGGATCGGGCGCAGCCCCCTGATGGCCGCCCTGGGCGACGCGGCGCTCACGCCGGGCGGGACGGCGCGGAACTGGAGAACGGTCACGCGGCTCGCGGAGATGGCGGCCGCGCCGTGATCCTGCGCGCGGCCCGCGGCTCGCCGCTGAAGCCGAGCGCGCGGGAGGCCTGGGCGGCCGTCTCGCGGCAGCGCCGGATGATCTCCCGCCGCTCGGCGCGGAACCGCTCCACCGGGACCGAGAGGCCGATCGACGCCACGGTGGCGCCGTCGGCGCCGATCACGGGCGCGGCCACGCAGCAGCAGCCGACCGCCAGCTCCTCCAGCTGGAGCGGCGTAGCCCCGCTCGCGCGATCTCGGCGAGGTCCTGCTTGATCGCCCGCCGGTCGACGAGCGTGTACGGCGTGCACGCCACGAGGGGGCGGGCGCCGAGGTAGTCGTCGGTCGTGTCGGAGGGGCACGCGGCCAGGAGCACCTTGCCGATGGCCGTGACGTGGGCGACCCGGGTGAACCCGACCCCCGGCTCGTCGAGGTGCAGCTCGCGCGACGCCCGCACGACCTCGGCGACGGCCACCTCGCCGCCGCGCATGACCGCCAGGTACCCGTCCTCCTCGATCGAGTCGGCGAGGGCGGCGACCATCGGCCGCGCGACCTCCGCGGGGTCGAGGCGCTCCTGGAAGCTCTGGCAGAGCTCCGAGAGCTTGGGCCCGAGGCCGTAGCAGCCGTGGCCGAGGCGCACGGCGTAGCCCTCGTGCTCGAGGGTGTGCAGCACGCGGTAGCTCGTGCCGAGGCTCGTGCCCAGCTGCTGGGCCAGGGCCTTCGCCGGCAGCGGGCCGGGCGCGGCGGCGATGAGCTCGAGGGCCCGCAGGGCCCGCTCGGCCGAGGTCAGGACGTCGCGCGGCTCCTGGTCGTGGCCCGCGACGGCGGCCCGCAGCGCGGCGCCCTCGATCCCGACTCCCCGGCGTTCCGACATGCGGCCCCCCTCGCCCCGGGCGCGATCCGGAACCCCCGGGGACGGGCCGACACTACGTCAACCGCCCGCTCCGGGCCAGTTTTTCCGCATGCCGGAGTCTGCGCCCGATGCAGCCCTCGACGGCCGCATCCGGCCGGGGGAGGATCGACGAATTCGTAACGGACGTCACGATCTGGAGGGTCGATGTATCGCGACAAGGACGGGAACGAGTACTTCGTCGTGGACAGCCATCTCCACTGGTGGGACGGGAGCCCCGAGAACCAGAAGAACAAGTACGGGGCGGGCTTCATCTCCTGCTTCTACGACTACCACTCGGGCCTGTCGCCCGAGGAGTACGTCTGGCCCCGTGAGAAGTACGAGAAGTACGACCAGGAGACGATGGTCAACGACCTGTTCGTGGACGGATACGTCGACGTCGGGATCCTCCAGTCCACCTACCTGTCCGACTTCTACGTCAACGGCTTCAACACGACCGAGCGCAACGCGGTGATGAAGGACAAGTACCCCGACCGCTTCATCCTCAACAGCGCCTGGGACCCGCGCGCCGAGGAGGCGGGGCTCGCCGACTTCGAGGAGAAGGTGGAGAAGTACAAGGTGAAGGGGGTCAAGCTCTACACCGCGGCATGGCGCGGTGACTCGCGCGGGTGGAGCCTGAAGAGCCCGTGGGCGGAGAAGTACCTCGAGAAGTGCGTCGAGCTGGGCGTGAAGAACATCCACGTCCACAAGGGGCCCACGATCTGGCCGCTCGACAAGGACAGCTTCGACGTCGCCGACGTCGACTACGCCGCCACCAACTTCACCGACCTCAACTTCATCGTCGAGCACGTCGGCATGCCGCGCATCGAGGACTTCTGCTGGATCGGCGTGCAGGAGCCCAACGTCTACGGCGGCCTCGCGGTGCTGATGCCCTTCATCCACCCCCGGCCGAAGTACTTCGCCGACGTGATGGCCGAGCTGCTGTTCTGGCTGGGCGAGGACCGCCTGACTGTTCGCGTCCGACTACGCCCTCTGGCACCCGAAGTGGCTCGTCGAGAAGTTCGTCGACTTCGACCTGCCCGAGCAGGTCTCGTCCGAGACCGGCGTCTCGCTGACCGTCGAGGCCAAGCAGAAGATCCTCGGCCTGAACGCCTGCAAGCTCTACGACATCGACCCCGTCGAGCACGGCGCCAAGCTGCGCGCCGACCAGTTCGGCGCAGAAGGCCGCCACCGGGCCGGGCCCGCAGGCCGAGGGCGCCCTGGCCGAGGAGGTCACGGCGTGACGCCGACCCTCGACGCGGCGCGCGACGCGCTCGACCGGGTGATCGACCCGGAGCTCGACCGCTCGCTCGTGGCGCTCGACTTCGTCCAGTCGCTGGAGGTGGCCGGCGGGGAGGTGCGGGCCGCCATCCGGCTGCCGACCTACTGGTGCTCGCCGAACTTCGCCTACCTGATGGTGGGCGACGCCCACGAGGCCCTCCGCGGCCTGCCGGGGGCGACGGCGGTGTCGGTGCAGCTGGTGGACCACTGCGAGGGGGAGCGGATCACGGAGGCCGTGGCGTCCGGGCTCAGCTTCCAGGAGGCCTTCCCCACGCAGGCCGACGGCGAGCTCGGCGAGCTGCGCCGCCGCTTCCGGCTGAAGGCCTTCGTGGTGCGCCAGGAGCCGGTGCTGCGGGCCGCGCGGCAGCGCGATCGGCGACGAGGCGGCCGTCGCGCTGCGGCTCGGCGACGGATCGCCGCCCGCGTGGGCCGACCCCGGCGAGTGGGCCGAGTACCTCGCGCGCCGGCGCGACCTGGCGATGGGCGACGAGCCCGGGGCCCTCGCCTTCACCGATTCCCAGGGTGGCCCGCTCGCGGCCGACGGCCTGGCCGACTACGTGCGCCTGGCCCGGTCGGTGCGGATCAGCCTCGAGTCCAACACGGAGTTCTGCACCGGCCTGCTCGCGGCGCGCTACGGCGACGGCCTCGAGGAGTGGCGCACCAAGGAGGTGGCGGCATGAAGGCGGCGCTTCTCCCCGCGTACGACGCGGAGCTGTCGATCGAGGACGTCCCGCCGCCCGAGGTGCAGGGGGCGTCGGACGTCATCGTCCGGATCGGCGGGGCGGGGCTGTGCCGGACCGACCTGCACATCATCGAGGGCATCTGGAAGGAGAAGGTCAACGTCGAGCTGCCCTACATCCTCGGCCACGAGAACGCCGGCTGGGTCGAGGACGTGGGGCCGGGCGTGCGGTCGGTGAAGCCGGGGGACGCCGTCATCGTCCACCCGGTCGATCACCTGCGGCCTCTGCCGGGCGTGCCGCGCCGGCGAGGACATGCACTGCATCGACCTCAGCTTCCCCGGGATCACCACGAACGGCGGGTTCGCCGAGTACCTGCGCACCGGCGAGCGGGCGATCATCAAGCTCCCCGACGGCCTCGAGCCGAAGGCGATCGCCCCCTACGCGGACGCCGGCATCACCGCCTACCGGGCGGCCAGGCGGGCCGCGGAGCGGCTCACGCCCGGCACGAAGACCGCGCTGATCGGCGTCGGCGGCCTCGGGCACATCGCCGTGCAGGTCCTCGGCGAGCTGTGCGCCACCGAGATCATCGCGGTCAACCGATCGGCCGCCGCGCTCGAGCTGGCGTCCACGCTCGGCGCGCACCACTCCGTGAACGGCTCGGAGGTCAACGCGGTGGAGGCGGTCAAGGACCTGACCGGCGGCGAGGGGGCCGACGCCGTGATCGACTTCGTCGGCGAGGGCAGCGCGATCCCCCAGGCCATCGGGATGCTGCGGAAGGGCGGCACCTACTGGGTCGTCGGCTACGGCGGCCAGATCGAGGTGCCGGCCATCGACATGATCTTCAGCGAGATCGCCGTCGTCGGCAGCCTGGTCGGCAACTACAACGAGCTGGCCGAGCTGATGGACCTGGCCGGCCAGGGGCGCGTGACGCTGCACGCGGCCGAGTACTCGCTGGACGACATCAACGGCGCCATCCACGACCTCGAGGGCGGCAACGTCCGGGGCCGTGGGGTGATCGTCCCCTAGCAGCGGGGAGGGGCTGCCGCGGCCGGACGGCCGCGGCAGCCCGCCACGCTCAGAGCTCGCGCTCCGGGTTGCGCTCGAGGACCTCGATCCGGTAGCCGTCGGGGTCGCGCACGAAGAAGATCTTCGGGCCGCCCGGGTAGGGGGCGTAGGGCTCCTTCTCGGGCGCGATGCCCTGCTCGGCCAGCCGCGCGACCTCCGCGTCGGCTCCCTCGTTCGCCACGACGGCGATGTGCCCGTACCCCTCGCCCACGTCGTAGGGCTCGGTGCGGCCGTCGTTGAGGGTCAGCTCCAGCTTGGCGCCGTCCCCGGGGAGGCCCAGGAAGATCACCGTCGCCGTGTCGCCTCCCACGCGGCGGCGGCCGCGCTCCTCGAACCCGAGGGCCCGGTAGAAGGCGAGCGATCGCTCCTCGTCGAGGACGCGGATCATGGTGTGGATCAGCTCGGACGCCAACGGGTCCTCCTTTGCGCGCGCGGCCGGTTCGATACGGGTCAACAGTAGACTTTGCCGGAGCAATGACGACCATCGCCACGCTCCTGCGCGCCGGCCCGACGCGGTCCCTCGAGTTCTTCCCCCCGCGCACCGACGATGCAGAGCGCCGGTTCCGCTCGGCGCTCGACGACCTCTGCGTCCTGGACCCCTCCTTCGCCTCGGTCACCTACGGGGCGCTCGGATCGACCCAGGAGCGCACCCGCGAGCTGGTCGTGCACATGAACGCGGAGCAGGGCTTCCCGACCATGGCCCACCTCACCTGCGTGGGCCACACCCGCGCCGAGGTCGACGAGCTCCTCGACCAATACGCGAGAGAGGGGGTGCGCAACATCCTCGCCCTCGGGGGGGACCCCCCTGCCGACGGCTCCGACCCGGGGGGCGAGTTCGCCTACGCCATCGAGCTGGTGGAGGTGGTGCGCGCGCACCCCGCGGGCTTCTGCGTCGGTGTCGCCGCCCACCCCGAGCTGCACCCGCGGTCGCGCGACCGTGCCAGCGACCGCCGCCACCTGGCGGCCAAGCTCGGCCTGGCCGACTTCGCGATCACCCAGTTCTTCTTCCGGGTCGCCGACTACGAGCGGCTGGTCGACGAGCTGGCCGCGCTCGGCTGCGACCGCCCGGTGATCCCGGGCGTGATGCCCTTCGTCAGCGTCGAGGGCCTGCGGCGCATGGCGGCCATGAACCGCACCACGATCCCCGCGCCCATCGAGGAGCGCCTCGACGCGCTCGCCGGCGACCCCGGGGCCGTCGAGGCCCTGGGCGTGGAGGTGGCGGTCGGGCTCTGCCGCGACCTGATGGCGGCCGGCGCCCCGGGGCTGCACCTGTACACGCTCAACCGCTCGTCGTCGGTCCTGCGCGTCTGGGACGCGCTGGCGGACGGTGGCTGAGCGCGGTCGGCCGGACGATCCCCGCGCTGCCCGGGCTCGACCCTGCTCGATGGCCCGCGTGCGCTAGCGTGCGGCCACCATGCCGGTGCGGGTCGTGTTCAGGTGCGACGTCTGCGGCGCCCAGCCGGACCCGGAGACCCGCCGCAGCCTGGAGCGGCAGATCCTCGACCTCTGCCACGGCGAGTACGTCGATGCGCCGCCCGGCAACTGGCTCACCTGGCATGGGCGCGGCCTCTACGGGCGCAACCGCCACGCCTGCGGCGAGCACCGCGGGGAGCTGAAGGCCGACCTGCGCGAGCACCTCGGCACGCTCGGCCGGGGGCCGTGGACGATGGGCCCGCACCCCTGGGGCGGCCGCCGCGGCACGGACCGCGCGCGGGCGCTGATCCACTCGGTGCGCTCCGGCTTCGTGCGCTGACCGGGATGGCCGGGCTCGGGCGCACCATCCCCGCGCTGCCCGTCCGGAGCGCCGCCGAGGCCGTGACCTTCTACCGCGAGCTCGGCTTCGAGTCCTCCACCACGACGGCGGATTCGTGGTGATCCGCCGCGACGACCGGATCGCCGAGATCGCGATCTTCGAGGGCGACCAGTACGAGATGGACGAGCTGATGGCCGGCGACGCCGAGCCCGGCTAGGTGCAGACCTCGCCGCCGAGGGTCGTCGCGCCGCGGACCCCGCCGGGCCCGATCGCCTTCTTCGTGGCGGCGCGGATCGCGGGGATGTCCGGCACCGGGTAGCCGGCGCCGACCCAGCCGGCGGAGTACGCCGGAGGCACGAAGCCCAGCGACACGACCTTCTCCCGATCGATCCCGGCGACCAGCTCGACCAGCCTCGGGAGGACGCGGCGCGGGATGTCGGTGCTCACGTTCTGACGCGCCGCGCGCGCCAGGCGCGGGAACGACCGCAGCACGCGGGCCGGATCGGCCTGCTGGGCCAGCGCCACCATCACGCAGCGCTGGCGCCGGATGCGCTCGTAGTCGGAGCTGTAGCTGCGGGCCCGGACGTAGGCGAAGGCCTCGAGGGCCGTGAGCTTCTGCCGGCCGGCCTGGAGGTCGATGCGGATCCAGTCCTGGCCGTCCTCCGGGGGCGAGACCCTGTCCAGCACGGGGCGGGGCACGTTGACCGTGACCCCGCCGAGGGCGTCGACCATCTCCACGAAGCCCCGGAAGTCGACCAGCGCGTAGTAGTCCACGCGCAGCCCGGTGAGGTTGGCGGCAACCTGCTTCAGCGCCGTCGCGCCCGGGTCGCGGCCGGGGAAGCGGTCAGGGTGGTTCTGCGCCCAGCCGTAGAGGGCGTTCAGGATGTCGGGGAAGGTCCCCCCCGGCGCCAGGCCCGCCGCGGCCGGCGGCAGCGGGACCGCGCCCATGTTGCGCGGCAGGGACAACAGCGCCGCGCGGCGCGTGCGGGCGTCGATGGTTGCGACGACCATGGTGTCGGTGCGGAGGCCGTAGCGCCCGGGCCCCGCGTCGCCGCCGAGCAGGAGCACGGTGAGCCGCCCGCCCGGCGGCCAGGCCGCGGCCGCCTCGGCGCGGGCCTGCGCCTCCTGCGCCTGCAGCCGGTCGCTCCGCGTGCCGTCGATCGCCGCCCCCTTGAAGGGCAGGCCGGGCGGGACGTCGGCGGGGTCGACGTCGGCGAAGATCGTCGTCACCGCGTCGTAGGCGCTCCACTGGTACCAGGCGGCCAGCGCGTGGGGCGCGACGACGAGCGCGAGCAGCGCCGCCAGCAGGGCCGCCCGGGCCACGCGCCGCGCCGGCCTGCGCCCCAGCCGCCACGCGTCGGCGACCGAGCCGGCGCGGAAGAGCAGGATCGCCCCGTTGAGCGCGAGGGCCCCCAGGAGCACCTCGGTCCGCAGCGCCTGGCCCACGAGGAAGACGACGTCCTGGAGGGCCAGCACCAGGGCCCCGGCCAGGAGGGCTGCGACCGCCGCGATCATGGCGATGCCGCGGGTCCGCGCGCCGCCGTGGATCTGCCCGGCGCCGGGCAGCACGAGCGAGAGGGCGGCGCAGCTCACGCCCCGCGGGCCGGCGTCCGGCGCGGCCCGCGCCGCGGCCAGCCCGTGGACGGGGGGCGCCGGCGCCGCCGCGGCGGCGCCTGCGGCCGGGGCCGGCCGGGCGCCGCTGGGCGGCAGCGTCGTGCGTCGCTGACGTCCGATCACCGCCAGCGTGGCGAGGGCGAACGCCGCGAGAGCGGCCAGCCGCGCCCCCCGGACGCGGACCGTGTCGATGGCCATCCCCACATCCTCGCCCCGCGGCCCTGAGCCTGGCGAGCGCCGCGGTGGCGCTTGCAACGCCACTCGCAACGGCTCTCGGACGCGGCCTTCTAGCTCGCCGAGCCGGCGGGCGCCGAGGCCGGGGACCGCTCCTCGCCCGACCGGGGGGACGGGCCCCCGTCGCCGCTCCCCAGCCGAGCCACCAGCAGGGCGACGTCGTCGGGGGCCGCGTCGGCTCCCAGGGCGTCCAGCAGGCCGTCGCAGATCTCCTCGGCCCGGCGGCCGGAGAGCGGTCTGGCGGCCGCCTCGAGGCGCGCCAGCCCGGCGTCGAGGTCCTCGCCGCGGCGCTCCACGAGGCCGTCGGTGTACAGCGCGAGGGCGTCGCCCTCGTGGAGCCGGACGTGCCCCTCGCCGAAGCGCACCATCGGCCAGCCGGCCAGCGGGCCGCCGCGGCCGTCCCGCAGCAGCCGCGCCGTCCCGTCCGCGCTCACGAGGAGCGGGTACGGGTGGCCCGCGCAGGCGTAGACGACCTCGCCGTCGGCCGCCCGCACCAGGGCGAGCGCCACGGTGGCGCAGCTCGCCTCGGACACGGTCTCGGCGAACCGGCTCAACCGGGCCAGGATCTCGGCCGGGCCCAGGCCCTCCATGGCGAAGGCCTGCAGCGCGCTGCGCAGCCGGCCCATGGCGGCGGCCGCGCGGGAGCCCTTGCCGACGACGTCGCCGACCGCCAGCGCGACCCGGCCGTCGCCGAGCGGGAGGACCTCGTACCAGTCGCCGCCGGCCTCGACGGCCGCGCCGGCGGCCAGGTAGCGCGCCGCGAGCGCGAGACCCGGGACGGAGGGCATCTCGTCCGGCAGCAGGCTGCGCTGGAGCACCCCGGCGATCTCGTGCTCGCGCTCGTACATGCGCGCGCTCTCCAGCTGCAGCGCCGACTGCCCGGCGAGCCGCTCGGCGAGCTGCGCGTCGTCCTCGTCGAACGGGGGCCCGTCCTGCCGGCGCGAGATGGCGATCGAGCCGATCGGGCGGCCGCCCACGACCAGGGGCGCCGCGAGGGACGGCTCCCGCGGCCCCGCGGGCGGAACCGCCCCGGGGGGCGAAACCGCGGCGCGGGCCGGCTCCCCGTCCTGTGCCGTCAGCTCGACGACGCAGCGGTCGCCGAGCGCCGGGACGCAGAGGTCGGCGAGCCGCTGGAGCCGGCCCGCGAGCCGCGGCTCCTCCTCCAGCGCGGCGGCCGCGCGCGCCAGGAACGCCGAGCGTCCCTCGCCGCGGCGGGCCGAGTCGAGCAGAGCGTCGCGCTCGGCCGCCAGGCGGTCGAGCCGGCGCCCGACGACCGCCGCGCCGCCGATGCCGACGAGCGCGAGCAGCGCCAGCCCGCCCAGCTGTAGCTGCAGGGTGCGGCGGGCGTCGCCCAGGGCGTCGGCGGCGTCCCGGCTCACGAAGACCGTCCACCCGAAGCGCGCCGGCTCGTACGCGTACCCGATCACCTGGTCCGGCCGGCCCTCCAGGTCGCGGGCCCCGGCGACCGAGCCGGCCCGCGCCGTCCCGGATCCGGCCGCCACGGCCCGGGTCCGGCGCACCAGGGGGTTGTCGCCCACGCGCACGGCCTCCGTGAGCCCCGGGGCGACGATGAGCTGCCCGCTGCGGTCGACGATCGCCGTCCGCCCGCCGCTCACCGCCACGAGCGTCGTCGCGACCTCGCCGAGCCGGTCGAGGCCGAGGCCGGCGGCGAGGACGCCGTTGGTGCGGTCGGCCGCGTCCTTCGTGGGAACGGCGACGACGATCGCGGAGAGGCGGAAGATCGTGGCGGGCACCGCTCCCGAGACGAACGGCTGGTCGCTCGTGCGCGCCCGGATGAGGGCGCCGCGCAGACCCCGGTCGGTGGCCGTGCCGCGGGCGGCCACCCCGGTCGCGGCCCGCACCCGGTTCCCGGGGTCGAACCAGGCGATGCCGGCCGTGAAGCCCAGCTGCTCGAGCTCGAGGGCGCGCAGCCGGCGCTCGACAGCGGCGGGGTCGTCCTGGACGATGCCCGCGCTGCTCGCGAGGGCCATCAGGAGCTCCGAGCGCCCGGCGAGGTACTGGCTGATGTCGGCGGCGCTCGCCCGGGCGGCGTCGGCGACCTCCTCGAGCTCGGCTGCGCGGGCGTCGCGGTAGCCCTGCCAGGCGAGCGCGGCGCCGGCCCCGGCCAGCGCCAGCGCGATGACGACCGCGACGACGAGCAGCCGGCGCCCGGGCCGGGTCGGGCTCACGCCGGGTCGCGCGGCATCTCGGCGACGAACTCGAAGGCGCCGGCCGCGCCGACGAGCTCAAGGGTGCGGCGGATGGGGCCCTCGCCCGTGCAGAGCGCGATCCGGCTGCCGGCCCGCTCGGCGTCCTCGCGGGCGCGGAAGAGGGCCCGCACGCCGTGCGAGTCGATGAACTCCAGGGCCCGGAGGTCGACGACGAGCGGGCCCGGCGCGACGTCCCGCGCGGCCTCGGCCAGCAGACGCTGGACGGCCTCGGCGTCGGCCATGTCCAGGTCGCCCGACAGCACGATGCCCGCGCGAGACGTCGCCAGAAGCTCCACCTCGACGTTGTGGAAGGGCTCGGTCAGATCCGCTCCGGGAGCGGGGTCGGGACGGCGCCGATCATGTCACACCGCCGCCGGCGGGACCCCCCGTCCGGCCCCGCCGTCAGGGCGCGGCGAGGGCCACCGGGCACATCGCGTCGAGCCCGGGACAGCCGCTGCAGAACGGCTGGGGCGCCCGCGCGGCCGGGGTGCGCTCGGGCCCGCGCAGGGGCGCGAGGGCCGCGGCCAGCTCGGCCTCGAGCGCGGCGGCGTCGGCCGCGCCGACGGACCGCGTCGGGCTCCCCGTGAGGTCCTCCAGCACGGCCCAGGTCAGGGTCACCTCGCTCCAGCCGCCGCGCAGCGCGGCCAGGCCGTAGAGGGCCTGCTGGAGGCGGTAGTCCTCGGCGACCTCGGCCGCGCCGACGCCGGGCCCGAGGGCGTGGGTCTTCCAGTCGACCACCAGGGCGCGCCCGCCGCCCTCGTCCACGAGCAGGTCGATCGCCCCCGCCAGGACGGCCCCGCCGACCGCGACGGCGAAGGGCTCCTCGGCGCGCGCCCGCCGCCCGGCCCGGATGCGGTCCGCCAGGTCCGAGCCCCACAGCCCGGCCACCAGCCGCTCGGCGCGCCGCTGGTCGGGGGCCGACTCGGGGAGCTCCGCCGCCCGCGCGGCCGCCGCCGCCCAGCCCGGCGCCGGCGCCGGGCCGCCCCAGTCCGCGCCGGCCAGGGCGCGGTGCACGAGGTCGCCCAGCGCGGTCCCTCCCCAGGCGCCCGGCGCCGCGCCGGGCGCGCCCGAGCCGGCCACGACCGCGTCGGGCCGGCCGCGCAGCCCGCGCTCGTACTCCAGGTGGAAGCGCCGCGCGCAGGTGCCCAGGACGGCCAGGGCGGTGAAGGAGAGCCGCCGGTCCTCCAGGGGGTCGGGGGCGGGGGGCGGGGGCGCCGCGGGCGGATCCGCGGGCCGGGGCGGCACGGGCTCCAGCCGGGCGCGGCGGCCGTCCCCGGCCGGCGCGGCGGCGCGGCGCTCGGAGAGGGCGACCCGGCCCCCGCCGGGGTAGGTCGACACGCCCGGCCCCGCCATCCCGAGCGCGTCGCGCAGCACGCGGAAGGCCGTGTCCTTCACGTTGCCGCCTGCGGTGGAGCGGCCGACGACCGTCAGGTGGCGCTCGGTCCGGGTGGCGGCGACGTAGGTCACGCGGCGCTCCTCGGCGGCGTCCGCGGCGATCGCGGCCTCGCGCAGGTCTCCGTAGCCGAGCGCGTAGGCCGCCTTCCCCCCGATCCGCGAGACCCGGATCGCCGCGCGCCCGTCGCGGTCGACGATGACGGCCGGGTAGGTCGCCGGCAGGCCGTGGGAGGCGTCGGCCAGGACGACGGCGGGGAACTCCTGGCCCTTGACCGCGTGCACCGTCGCCAGGCGCACGGCGTCGAGATCGGGGTCAACGACGGTCGCCTCGCCCGGGTCCTGGTCGCCCGCGTCCTTCATCCGGTCGAGCATCGTGAGGAAGCCGCGCAGGTCCGGGCCTCGCACCGCCGAGAAGTCGGCGGCCATGCGCACCAGCTTCCGCAGGTTCGCGTGGCGGCGGGCGCCGTCGGGCAGGCCCAGGACGGCCAGGTCGTAGCCGCGCGCCGCGACCGCCGCCTCCACCAGCCCGGCCAGGCCGCGGGCGCGCAGCAGCGGCCTCAGGGCCTCGGCGGCCTCCAGCGCGGGGCGCGTCGCATCGAGCGCCCGCGCCGCGGGGAGCAGGGCGCCCGCGCCGGGCCAGTCGCGCCCCGCCGGCGGCCCGGCCCGGCGGCGCAGCTCGACCAGGTCCCGGTCGGCGGCGGCCGCGTACGGCGAGGCGAGCACGCGGACGAGGGCCTGCTCGTCGTAGGGGTTCTCGACGAGCGCCAGCAGAGCGAGCGTGTCGGCCACCTGGTCGTGCGTGAAGAACCCGCGCCCGGTCACCAGGTGGGCGGGGATCCCGCGCGCCGCGAGCGCCGCCCGGTAGGGCTCGACCTCCGTGAGGGCGCGGAAGAGCACGACCACCTCCGGCCATGCGTACCCCCGCTCCCCGAGGCCGGCCACGACCTCGGCCACCGCCTCGGCCTCCTGCTCGCGCGACGCCTTCGCCCCGTCCTCCGAGACCACGTCGATGACCTCGATCGGGGCGCCCGCGAGCGCGGGCCCGGGCCGCACGGGCGCGGCGGGCGTGAGGGGGGCGAACGCCGGCTCCTCGCTCAGGGCCGCCGAGAGGAGCCCGTTGAGGGCGTGCAGCAGCGGCTCCTGGCTGCGGTGGTTGTCTCGCAGGGTCACGGCCGGGGGGCTCCCGGCGCGCCGGTTGAAGTGCGCGACGTCCGCGTGCCGGAAGCCGTAGATCGCCTGACAGCCGTCGCCGACCACGACCGTCCGCTCGGCCGCCAGCAGGTCGACGATCTGGGCCTGGAGCGCGTTCGCGTCCTGGAACTCGTCGACGTATGCGCGGGCGAACCGGTAGCCGTGGCCGCCCTGCAGGACGCGCCGCGCGGCGAGCAGCAGGTCCTCGTAGTCGAGGGCGCCGCGCTCGCGCTTGAGCTCCGCGTAGCGCGCGCCGAAGGCCTCGAGGTTGGCCGCGAACCCCAGCAGCTGCTCCCGCGCCTCGCGGTCGAGGAGCGTCTGCCAGAGGGCGCTCGCGGCGGCGTTGACGCGCTCGGCGAGCGGCTTGAAGGCGTGGGCGCAGTTCCGCGACAGCTTCGGCGCCGCCGGGCCGGCCTCGCCGGACAGGAGGAGCTCGGCCGCCAGCGCGAGCTGCTCGTGGTGGTCCGGGCGCGCCTGGCGGTGCGCCGACGCCTCGCGCACCGCCTCGGCCAGCTCCTGCCGCTGCGCCTCGGTGGGCCCCGGGGCGTCGGTCACGATCAGCCGCGGGACCTCGTGGCCCGCCGCGCGCAGGCGCTCGTGGACGTGCCGGGTCGCGTCGCGGACCCCGCCCAGGGAGGGCGCGTCGGTCACCAGGTCGAGGAAGCCCTGGTGGGTCAGCGAGCCCTCCATGGCCTCGTCCAGCGCCTGCTCCATCAGCGCGGCCGCCTCGGTCTCGTCCAGCTCGCCGAACTCCGGGTCGACGCTCGCGGCGAACGGGTTCTCGCGCACGATCCTCGCGGCCAGCGCGTGGAACGTGCCGACCCAGGCGGCCGAGAGGTCGAGGCCGGGGCGGGCGGCGCCGCGGCCGTCGTCCGCATCGGCGAAGCGCGCCTGCAGCCGGGCGACCAGGTGGGCCGCGGCGGCCCGGTTGTACGAGGCCACCAGGATCCGCTCGAGCGGGACGCCCTCGTCCTCGAGGTCGCGCCACACGGCCTCCACCAGCAGGGTCGTCTTGCCGGCGCCCGCCCCGGCCGCGATCGCCGTCGAGGGCGCGCCGGCCGCCGCGCGGAGGGCGCGCTCCTGCTCGGCCGTCGGGGGGCTCACCGCCACAGGTCCTCGCAGCGGCACCAGCGGGCGCAGGAGCTCGGGTCGGGCGGGTCGAGCCGGCCCTGCCGGATGCGGGCCACCGCGTCGCGGGCCGCGGCCACGGCGTCGCCGGCGATGCGCTCCCAGTCGTCCCGGCTCACCCGGGCGGCGACCGGCGCGCCGGCGACGTCGTCGCGGACGGCGCCGGTGATCCGCGGCGACAGGATCCCCATGTAGAGCCCGCCGGCCGGCTCGGCCCCGATGGCCTCCTCGGCCAGGATCCCGTAGAGCGGCAGCTGCAGCCGCTTCATGACGTCGTCGCTCGCCGCCGCGAAGTCGGCGCCGGAGCGCTTGTAGTCGACCACGAGGGCGGCCCTCCCGTCGCGCGAGACGTCGAGGCGGTTAACCGTCCCGGTCACCTCCACGCCCGGCGCCACGGGGGCGGCGAGCCGCGCGCTCGCCATGCCATGCTCGAAGCGCTGCGGCACGAGCGCCGACGCGAGCGCCGCCTCGCGGCCGAGCATCGCCCGCAGGTGGCGCCGCAGCCGCTCCTCGAGGGCCTCGTACGCGGCGCCGGCGCCGGCCGGCCGCTCCGCGGCGACGACCTCGGGCAGCGCGGCCTCGAGGGCCGCCCGGTAGCGGTCGAGCGTGGCCGCGACGCACGGCCCGGCCCCCTCGTCGCGCATGCGCTCGTACGTCCGCTGCAGCGCCGCGTGGGCGAGGTTGCCCTCGAAGCGGGGGTCGATCAGGTCCTCCATCTCGGCGGGCGACAGGTAGCTGTCGCGGAACCACCCGTAGGGGCAGCGCAGGAACGCCTCGAGCTCCGTCACGCGCAGCCGCGCGCGGTCGCGGAAGGCGTCGGGACCGAGGCCCACGGGGCGCAGCCGCCGCGCCGCCGCCTCCGCCAGGAGCCCCGGCGCGACCTCGCCGTCGAGCGCCATCGCCCGCAGGGCGTCCCGCTCGCTGCGGGCGGCCGCCGCCGCGTCGGGCACCTCCCCGCGCGCGCCGGGGGCGCGGTCGAGCTCGTCGAAGGGGCGCCCGGCGACCCGGCAGGCCTCGAGCCAGTAGGGCGAGGGCGCGAGCTCGCGGCCCTCGTCGTCGACCGCGCGGCGCACGAGCACGAGCCGCGAGCGGGCGGCGTCGGCCGCGTGGACGAACCGCAGGCGGCTCTCGCTCGTTCCCGGCGCCCGCGCGGGCAGGACGTCGGCGAGCCCCTCGCGCATGGCGGCCAGGAGCGGGTCGGGGGCGGGCCGCGCCGGGGTTCCGTCGCCGTCCAGGCCGGCGATCACCACGACCTCGTAGCGGCTCCCCCGCACCGAGGCGAGGTCGTGGACGTCGAGGCCGCCCGGAGCCTCCTCGCGCGCGAGGAAGGTGAGGTCCGCGATCAGCTCGCCGACGACGCCGGGCGGCAGCGGGCCGCGGGGCCGGGCCGGGGCCGCGTCGTCCTCGCCCTCGCCGGCGTCGGAGACGGCCGCGGCGAGGCCCCCGAGCGCCGCCAGCGCGCCCCGGTCGCGCAGGTCGGCGCGCGCCGGCAGGGCGTCGGCGGCGCCCGCCCGCCGCAGGGCCTGCCAGCCGGCGTCGACCATCGCCGCGAGCTGGGCTCGCGGGCCCAGGCGGGCGGCCGCGACGAGGCGCCGCGCGGGGCCGATGGCCAGGCCCTCCCAGCGGCTCATGAGCTCGCCGCGGGTCGCGATCCCGCCGCGGCGCGCGCCGGCCTCGAACAGGTCGACCTGCGCCGGGTCGGCGCCGCTGTACGGGGTGCGGAGCCACCCGAGCAGGTGGTCGAGGGCGCCGGGCGCGTCGGGCGCGAGCTCGCCGAGACGCAGCAGGTGGGTCAGCGCCAGGGCGAGCGGCGCCTCCAACGCCCGGACCCTGCTGGTGAGCCGCGCCGGGACGCCCCAGTCGTCCAGCAGGCGCTCGAGGTCGTCGCGCACCTCCGCCAGGCGCGGGACGACCAGCGCCACCTGCGAGGGCGCGACCCCGCCGTCGATCGCGGCGAGGGCCTCGTCGAGCGCTGCGCGCAGCATCCCGCGGGTCCCGGCCGCCGCCACCAGCCGCACGGGTGGCGCCGCCGCGGCGGGCGGCCCGTCCTCGAACAGGCGCGCCGCCAGCGCGGGGGGCCCGGCCGCCGCGGCCCCTCCGGCCCGCTCGACGGCCCCGGCCTCGCGCTCCCACCGCGCCTGGCGGTCGCGGCGCGCCTCGAAGGCCGGCCGCGCCGCGTCGAAGGGCATGACGACCTCGACCGGCGTCGTCCGCGCCAGGGCGTGCAGGAGGGCCCACTGGCCCGGGACGAGGTCGTCGAACCCGGAGACCGTGACCGGCGGGAACGACCCGACGCCGTCCGCCGCGTCCGCGACCGCCCAGAGGGCGTCGCTCGGCAGGGGGACCGTCTCGGCGGCGGCCGCGTGGATCGCGGCGACCGCGGCCGCCACGGGGGTCGCCGCGGCCTCCGCCGCGCGGGCGGGCGGCACCCGCGCCTCCCGCAGCTCCGCGAGGGCCCGCTCGATCGCCGCGAGGAACCCGGGCGCGCGCGCCGAGTCGCCGAACGCCGACAGGTCGGCGGCGTCGAGGACCTCGCGGAGGGCGAGGCGCACCTCGATCGCCGCCGGCGGCGCGGGCTCGGGCACGCCGGCCGCGGCCGCGACGCGCCCGCGCAGGCCCGCGAAGGTCACGGCCTCGCGGCCGAGCACCGCCCGCCCGCCGCCCGCCTCGTCGAGCAGGGCCCGCGCCGCATCCTCCCGCCGCGGCACCACCAGCAGCCCGCCGCGCTCGCGCCAGCGCGCCGCCGCGTGCGGCAGCGCCGACGAGAACGCGGGCGCGCGGGTCAGGACCGCGCCGCTCCCGAACATGCTCAGCTGCTGCGCCAGACCGCCCCCCAATCCGGCATCCAGCTTAGGGCCTGCTTCAGAATGGAGCCCGTGTCCGCCATTCTGAAGCGGGCCCTTGGGCGGAAGTCGGCCGCTAACGCCGCGCTTACGGGCTGGCCGCCGCCCGTTGACGCGCGCGGCCGCGACGGGCGAGGGTCGGCGGCATGTCGATGACGATGGCCCCACCCGACGCACCGCCGCCCACGGACGCCCCGTTCCGGGGCGAGGTCGTCGTGCGCCAGGTGGAGGACGACCCGGAGTTCAAGCGCTGGGAGCTCACGGAGCCGCTGTCCTACCGCGGCAAGCACGAGGAGTGGACCGTGCCGCCCCGGTTCCTGACCGACTTCGCCTCGGTCCCCCGCGTCGTCACGTGGCTCATCCCGCGCTACGGCCGCTACACGAAGGCGGCGATCGTCCACGACTACCTCTGCTCGGTCGAGGTGCCGCGCGGGACGATCTCGCGCGGGGACGCCGACGGCGTCTTCCGCCGCGCCCTGCGCGAGCTGGACGTCGCCTTCCTGCGCCGCTGGCTCATGTGGGCCGCGGTCCGGTTCGACGCCGCCCTCGAGGACCCGCGGACCCTGTGGCGCCCGCGCCGCCGGGCGCTGCTCGTGTGGCTCGGCCTCGCCGTGCCCGGCCTGGTGCTCGTGGCTGGGCCCGCAGCGCTGATCCTCGGCGCCCTCGGGCTCTTCTACGCCGCCGAGTGGATCGTTCTCGCCGGCCTGAAGCTCTCGGCGCGGCTGCGCGCCGGCCGACCGCAGAAGCAGATCAACCGCCCGAGATTCCCATGGACCGTCTGATCTCCTCGAGGAGGATGACAGTGCAGCCGTATGCGATGGACGACGACCGGATCGTCGGAGACGGAGGCGGGGTCACGCTCTACGAGCGCCCCGACGGCAGCCGCTACGCGCTCGACGCCCGCGGCCGCGGCTACGAGCTCTGCTTCGGCGAGGGCGCGATCGGGCCGGCCCGCTTCGACGCGCGGCACCTCGCCGACGGCCGCTGGCCGGGCTCGCGCTCGTGCCGCGCCCCGGTGCGCGTCTGACGACCTGAACGCCTGAGGATCCGGTTCTCACCGGATCCTTAGGCGCGCCCCACGCTCCCCTGAGGTTCGGCTGTCGAGATGTGACGGGCTCGGCAACCGACCCAGGAGGACCAACGTGACCGACGACACCGACCGGCCCGGCGGGCGCCGCCGCGGAGGCGCGCGGATCGCCGTGGCCGCCGCGACGCTGGCGCTCGGCCTCGGCGTGCTCGGCGCCGCCGCGGCGGGCGCCTTCGCCGACGGAGGCGACTCGAGCGGCTCCGGCGCGAGCGGCGCGGCGACGACGTTCGTGCAGAGCGGCGAGACGGCGCCGCAGCAGGACGCGCCGGACCGCGGCGACTGCCCGGAGGGCGCCCCGCAGCAGGACGGCGGCGGCGAGGGATCCTCGACGGCCCCGAGCTGACGGCGCGCCGGCGCGCCCGCCCGCAGCCGCGGGCGGGCCGCGCCGGTGGTATGCCTCGGCCCCGTGGCGGTCGAGACGCTCAGCCCGCGGGCCCTGAACCGCGCCACGCTCGCCCGCCAGCTGCTGCTGGACCGCTCCGAGATGCCCGTCCTCGACGCCGTGGAGCACCTCGTCGGCCTCCAGGCGCAGGTGCCGCACAACCCCTACACGGCGCTGTGGTCGCGGCTCGACCGCTTCCGGCCCGCTGAGCTGGCCGGCCTGATCGAGGGCCGGCGGGCCGTCCGGACCGTCGTCATGCGCGCCACGATCCACCTGGTGAGCGCGGACGATTGCCTGGCGCTGCGCCCGCTGATGCAGCCGGTCCTCGACGCCGAGCTCTCGCGGCACCCGGAGTTCTCCCCGGAGCTGCGCGGGGTCGACCTCCGGCCCGTCCTCGCGTTCGCGCGCGAGCTGCTCGGGGAGCGGCCCCTCACGCAGGCCGAGATCCGCGCCGCGATGCAGGAGCGCTTCCCGGGCCTTCACTCCGGAGCCCTCGCCTATGCCTGCCGCTGCCTGCTGCCGCTCGTCCAGGTCCCGCCGCGGGGGCTGTGGGGCCGCTCCGGCCAGGTCAGGTCGGCCACCGCCGAGTCGTGGCTGGGGCGCCCGCTCGCGGCCGACCCGTCGATCGACGCGGCCGTCCTGCGCTACCTCGGCGCCTTCGGGCCCGCGACGGCGGCCGACGTGGCGACCTGGTCGCGGCTCACCGGCCTGCGGCCGGTGCTCGAGCGCCTGCGCCCCCGCCTGCGGACGTTCCGCGACGAGCGCGGGCGCGAGCTCTTCGACCTGCCGGACGCCCCCCGGCCCGACCCCGCCACGCCGGCGCCGCCGCGCTTCCTGCCCGAGTACGACAACGCGCTCCTGTCGCACGCCGACCGCAGCCGAGTCGTCCCGGACGAGGCCCGCGCCCGCCTGTCGGCGGCCGGCGGCGTCGGCTTCGGATCGGTGCTGGTCGACGGGCTGCTCTCCGCCGTCTGGCGGCTCGAGCGCGGCCGCGACTCCGGCGGCACCACCCTCGTGGTGCGCCACCTGGCCATGTCCAAGCGGGCCGCGGCATCGGTCGCCGCCGAGGGGCGGCGGCTGCTGCGCCTGATCGCCGCCGGCGCGCCGCAGGCCGACGTGCGCCTCGAGGCGGCGCCGTGACGCGCGTGCGATGATGCGCCCATGGACGCGTTCGAGGGCGTCCCCCTCTGGGTCCGAGCGGTGGCCGACCCGGTCTTCCGCGAGGCGCTGATCGGCGACCCGCTGCGGGCGCTCGCCGACGCCGGCGATGTGACCGCCTCGGCCGAGCAGGTGCGCCAGCTCGAGGAGATGGACGCCGACGAGCGGGCCGAGCTCGTCACCGGCGTGGTCCGCGAGATCCACTGGCGCGGCGGCCAGGCCCGCTTCGGCGGCATCGGCCCCGACGGCCGCCTCGGCGGGCCGGGACCGGTCGCCGAGACCTAGGCACGCTCGGGGACCACCTCCGCCCAGACGCGGGTGCTGCCCCTGTCGCCCGCGACGACTCCCCACTCCCGCGAGCAGGCCACCTGCGGCGGGGGAACTTCGCGAGCCGATCCGAGCGCGACGCCGGGGCTCGGCCGCGCTCAGGGTGCACGGCGTGACCCGCTCTTGGCGGCCCGACACAACGGTTCACAGGGGCTTCACGCCCGTTCCCCTCGGCGCGACGGGCGCAGGACGACGATCTCGGCTGACCGATCGACCACCGAAAGGAGCCGCCTGTGACGCCGAATGGTCGAGCGCCAAGGGTTCGCCGGAAGCGAGCCGCGCTGATCGCGGGAGCCCTCACGGCCGCAGTTGCGGTCGGAGGCACCACCGCGGTCGCGACATCGGGCCTCTGGGGCAGCAAGGAGCGCGACGACTCCGCCAAGATCGTGCGGGCGATCGACCCGCGCCCGCCGAAGAACGTGATCCTGCTGATCGGAGACGGGATGGGCGACTCCGAGATCACCCTCGGGCGCTACTACAAGGGCGTCAACAGCACGCCCTTGGCCATGGAGACCCTGCCGTTCAGCGGGGAGCTCCTGACCTGGAACCTGCAGTACGGTCCCGGGCCGGACTACCTGCCCAACTACGTGCCCGACTCGGCCCCGACCGGCACGGCGTGGTCAACCGGCAGGAAGACCGGCGACGCCCGCCTCTCGCAGGGCATGAGCACCGCCGAGACCGTCCCGGGCAGCAACGAGGGCTTCACGACGACCTTCGAGGTCGCCCGCAAGCGCGGCCAGCTGGTCGGCAACGTCTCGACCGCGGAGATCACAGACGCGACCCCCGCGGCGCCCTCCTCGCACATCTCGCGCCGGGCCTGCCAGGGCCCGAAGGACACCCGCGACCTCTGCCCCACCGAGACCAAGGCGGCCGGAGGCCTGGGCTCGATCGCCGAGCAGCAGGTCGACCACCTGCTGGACGTCAACCTCGGCGGCGGGCGCGACCGCTGGCTCCAGTCCCTCGACGGCAGCACCGACACGGTCATCGACTACGCGGAGGCCAACGGCTACCAGTACGTCCAGACGGCGGGCGAGCTCGACGCGGTCGACTCCGTCGGCAAGGGCGGCCCGGTCCTCGGGCTCTTCACCGCGGGCAACATGACGACCGAGTTCGCGCCCCTCATCGCCGCCCCGACCCCCGGGGCCGGCAGCCCGACCACCCGCTGCCAGGACGGCAACCGGCCGGCGAGCGAGCCGAGCCTGGCCGCCATGACCGACAAGGCCATCGAGCTGCTCGAGAACGGCAAGGGCTTCTTCCTCCAGGTGGAGGGCGCCTCGATCGACAAGCGCGACCACGCCTCGGACGTCTGCGGGCAGATCGGCGAGACCCTCGCCTTCGACGAGGCCGTCAAGGTCGCCCTCGACTACCAGAAGGCGCACCGCGACACGCTCGTCGTGGTGACCGCCGACCACGCCCACACGAGCCAGATCGTCCCGTCCACGCAGGACACGCCCGGCCTCTATGCGACGCTCGAGACCGGGGACGGGACGGCGATCCGCGTCTCCTACGGCACGGGCAAGACCGCGCCGGCGCAGACGCACACCGGCGCGCGCATCCCGGTGGCCGCCATCGGGCCGCAGGCCGCCAACGTGCTCGGCATCCACGACCAGACCGAGCTGTACCCCACCCTGATCGGGCGCCGCCCGAGCAAGTAGTCGCGAGCGGTAGGAGGGGCCCGCGTCGCGGGCCCCTCCACCGTTGACCTGCCACGCACCCCGGGGCCCGCGCGCGGCCCCGGGCCGAGGCCGCCGCCCGGCCGCCGGCGGTGTAGGCGCCTGCGCCGTTATCGTGCGTCAGGAGGCCGAGCGCACCGAGGAGCCGGCCCCCGGGGGGACGGTCTCGACGGCCTGATCGCGGGGGATGGCGAGACCCGGGCTACCTCAGCAGATGGTGGGGCCGAACGACCGCGAGTTGTTGCCCTCGTCCAGTTCGGCAACCTGGGCCGCCGAGTCCGCGGTCGCGCTGTAGACGCCGCCATCGCGGCACGCCTGGATCGCTGGCTGCGTGATCGACTGGCCGGCCGCGAGCCCCGGGTAGCTGAAGCTCCCGACGAAATCTGCCGACACCAGGAAGCGGCCCGCCGGCCCGGTCCCGGAGTTCGTCACCGTGAACCCGCTGCGGTCGAAGGCCGTGATCCGCAGGTCGGGGACCCCCGGCCCCGGCGAGGGCGACGGCGCGATGCTCGCCACCGAGGGGAAGAACGTCTGCAGCTTCCAGGTCAGGCGCGCCCGCTCGCCGTCGCCGAGCCGGCCGCCGAAGGCGCTGCCGCCTACCGCCTCGCCGGTGCGCAGCGGCGCCCCCGGGGCGTAGGCCAGGGCGAGGTCCTGGCGGCGGTCGAGGGAGTTGATGTCGGTGTGGTCGTGGTCGCCCCGGATGGGCGCGTCTTGCTCCCAGAGCTGCAGGAACACCGGCGCCTCCCGCCCGGTCGCAGGGAGGGCGGTGAAGCGGGGGGCGCGGAACTCGCGGCTGTTGTTCTCGAGCCAGCGGTCGATGCGGTCGTTGGAGTAGACGAGGCGGTCGTTGACCCAGATCGACGCCCCGCCGAGCCGCCAGCCGCCCGCGATGCCGTCGCGCGACTTCTCGATCTGCAGGAAGCGGATGTTGCCGGTGGTGAGCCCGTCCGCGACGGCGTCGTCGATCGGGAGGCTGTAGGTGTCGTTGTCGCCGCGCTCGAAGTCGTCGTAGAGGCGCTTGTCGAGGGCGAAGCGCCGCGTGTCGCTGATGCGCAGGTAGACGTCGTCGTCTGTGCCCGCGAAGCGGACGTCGCCGGTGCGGATCCGCACCCGGATCGAGGTCAGCGGCGTGCCGAAGCTCTGGCCGAACGGGAAGGCCTTGAGGAAGGTGAAGGGGTAGTTGGGGAGGGTGAAGCGGAAGGAGTCGCGGGAGTTGATCACGCCCGAGATGTAGCGCTGCGAGCCGATCTTCGCGCGGGTGAAGAGGTCGGCGTCGCCGGGGATGTCCAGGTTGTTGATCTCGGCCATCGAGGTCACCTGGAGGCGCACGAATTGGGTGGCCCCCTGCAGCGCCTGGGTCGGGGGCACGACGAGGCCGGGGCCGGGGGCGTCCCCCTGCACCCGGACGATGTTCTGCTCGAACAGCCGGCGCATCTGGCTCTTCACCAGCACCGGCTCGAAGTAGTCGATCACCGCCCCGCGCAGGTCGATGAGGTTCCCGCCGGGCCCGTTGCGGTCGCCGCAGCTCAGGGTCGAGAAGCTCGGGTTGCAGGCCTCGCCCTGGCCCTGCCAGTGGCCGGACGCGAAGGAGATGTTCAGGGCGCCCTTCTGGTCCTTGGCCAGCAGCGCCGGCGCGCTCGCCAGCCGCATCGTCCGCGCCCAGAGCGCCTCGTCGGCCACGTGGGCGCGGATCGCCTGCACCCACGCGCGGGTGGCGAAGTAGGACGCCAGGTACGCCTCGGTGTAGAGCGGCCGGCCGGGCCAGTCCTTGGCGTTGAAGCGGGTCAGGCTCGTGTTGCCGTCGGCGTTCCAGCCGCCGTGGTTGCGCGGGATGCCGATGCTGCCGCCGGTGTAGATGTTCTCGGCCGAGCGCGCCGGCGCCGGCACGTCGAACCAGGTGGGCGTGCGGCCGAACCCGTCCGCGGTCCAGTCCGGGCCCTGGCCGGAGGCCCCGCTGGACTCGAGCCAGTTCGTGTGCGAGTAGAAGTCCTGCACCTGGTGCAGGCTGATGCCGATCACGCTCAGCAGCTGCACCGGGTCCTTGGTCTCGCGCACCAGGGCGGCGACGCTGCGCTGCAGGCGCTCCCACTCGGCCGTCAGCGCGGCGGAGTTCGAGAGCACCTTGTTGGTGGCGTCGAAGTGCGACCGGTCGGACGCGTCGATGACGGCCTTGGGCCACTTGTTGATCGCCACCAGGACCCCGTTGGCGCCCGAGCCGGGGCCGAGCCCGAGGCCGATCAGCTCCTTGAAGGCGCCGGCGTGCCCGGAGAAGGGGATCGACTCGGCGTTCTCGTAGAGGTTGACGAACCAGTTGCTGACCTGGGCCGTCTGGATCGCGTTGTCGTTGAAGCCCTCGGCCGAGAGGGCGTCGCGCGTGATATCGAAGTGGGGCCCGGTGTCATACGCGCCGGCCGTCGGGGCGGTGGCGAGGGCGACCGCGGCCGCGACCGCCGCCGCCGCGGCCATCACCGCGCGCAGCGGCGCCCGGCGACCTCTTTGAGCGCGACCCACCACGACGACCCTCCCCTGACGGTTGGTCGCGATCCTATGGCCGCCCGGGCCCGGCCGTCGACCAGCCGGCCGTCGCGCCGGACAGCACACGGGCGATCTCGCACAGGAGCGCCCCTCGGCGCCGCGACGGGGCGGGCGGGAGATGATCACGGCGTCGATGCGTCGCGGTAGGCGGGGGGTAAACGCGGGGTGGGTGGCCGGGGTAGGGTCGTGCGCGGAGGAACCCGGTGCCCCTTCGCGTCATCTCCCGCGCGGCGCTGCCGCTCCTCGAGCTGTCCGGGCTCGCGGTGCGCCGGCGCCCGGGCGGGCGGGAGCTGCTGTGCGTCGGCGACCGGGAGCACGCGCTCTTGGCCGTGCCGCTGGGCGCGGACGGGGTCCTCGGCCGCGAGCGTCGGCACGACCTGGGGTGGCTCCCCGGGCCCTCCGGCGCGTCGGGCTTCGAGAGCGTGGCCTGCGACGGCGCCGGCCGGGTCCTCCTGCTGCAGGAGGGTCCCTCGCTGGTCCGCGTCCTCTCCGTCGGCCTGTCGCGCCTCGAGGCGACGGTCGAGCTGACCGTTGAGCACGACCAGCCGGTCTTCGGCCGCACGTGGGCCGACCACGACAACGCCCGCGGCGAGTCGCTCCTGCCGATGGCGCACGGTCACCTGCTGGTCGCCAAGCAGAAGGAGCCGGTGTGCCTGGTCGAGTTCGGGCCGCCGGGGGACGCAGCCCTCGGGGTGGGCCCGGGGACGCTGCTCGCGCCGGGTGATCGGCTCGTCCTGCCGGTGCGGCGCGGCGGGACGACCCGCTACGGCGTGCTGGGCTGGTGGGCCCTGTCGGGGCGGGACGCCGACCGCGTCGAGAGCGCCAACGACCTGGCGCTCGACGGCGAGGGGCGCCTCCTCCTGATCAGCTCGCACTCACGCCGCATCGCCCGGCTCGCGACCCCGCTCGATCCGGCCTCGCACGACGCGGGGGTGGACGACGCCTGGAAGCTGCCCGACCTGCCCGGCCGCAAGCCCCGGCCCGAGGCGCTCTGCGTGGAGCACGACGCGGTGCTCGTGGGCCTCGACTCCCGCGACCCGGGGGACAACCTGGTGGCGCTGGAGCCCCTCGCCTAGGTCGCGCGGGGCGCGGTGCCGTTCAGGGGCACCAGGCGCGTGGCGCCGGGCGCGAACGTCGCGCTCGCCACCCGGCCGGCCGTGAGGTCGAGCCCGCCGGCGCCCTCGGCGGGCACCTCCGCCACGAGCGGCCCGATGCGCACGCGCAGGCTGCTGCCCGCCGGCGCGACGGAGGCGATCGGGGCGCGGATGCGGTTGAGGGACGGGTCGGCGGCCCCGCCGGCGTCGATCGCGACGTCCCACGGGTGGACGACGGCCCCGACCGCGCCCTCGGGCCCGGCGACGGCGCGGATGACGCCCCCGTGCTCCAGGACCACCTCGGCCAGGCCGCCTCCCATCGTCCGGGCGACCCCGGGCATGAGGTTGCTGCCGACGAAGCTGGCGACGAAGGCGTCCGCCGGCGCGTCGAGCAGGCCGGCGGGGGTGTCGGTCTGGTGGATCCGCCCGTCCACGATCACCCCGACCCGGTGGGCCAGCGCCGTGGCGTCCTCGAAGTCGTGGGTCACCAGCAGGGCGGGGAGGCGCAGCTCCCTGAGGAGATCGAACAGCTCGGCGCGCACCTGCGTGCGCGTGTGGGCGTCGAGGGCGGAGAGCGGCTCGTCGAAGAGCAGCACGGCCGGGTCGCTCGCCATGGCCCGGGCCAGGCCCACGCGCTGGCGCTCGCCGCCCGACAGGCGCCGCGGCCGCGCGCCGGCCAGGTGGGCGATGCCGAACCGCTGCAGCAGCTCGTCGGCCCGCGCGCGACCGGCGAAGGCCACGTTCTGGCGCACGGTCATGTGCGGGAACAGCGCGTACTCCTGGAACACGTACCCCACCCGGCGCGACTCCGGGGGCAGGTGGACGCGCCGCTCGGAGTCGAAGAGCGCCTCGTCGCCGAGCGTGATCCGGCCGGAGCGGGGCCGCACCGCGCCGGCGATCGCCCGCAGCACCGTCGTCTTGCCCGCGCCGGACGGGCCGACGAGGGCGACGGTCTCGCCCTCGCCGACGTCGAGCGCTACGTCGAGCGCGAAGTGGCGAAGCGGAACGGTGATGTCGAGTCGGAGGTCCGCCACAGGAGGATCAGCTTGAGCGAGAGGAGGACGACCACGCTGATGACGACCAGCAGCGCGCCGATGGCCAGGGCCACGTTGAAGTCGACCGAAAGCTCGTCGTAGATCGCGAGTGTGACGGTCTGGGTGACGCCCTGCAGGCTGCCGGCGAACATGATCGTCGCGCCGAACTCCCCGATGCCCCGGGCCAGCGAGAGCGCCGCGCCTGCGCTGAGGCCGCTCGCGCTGAGCGGCAGGGCGATGCGCCAGAACGCCCGCCCCGGCCCGGCGCCCAGCGTGCGTGCCGCCAGGATGAGGTCATCGTCGAGGGCCTCGAACGAGGCGATCGCCTGGCGCAGGTAGAAGGGCCCCGCGACGAAGATGATCGCGAGCACGACCGCCGTCTTGGTGAAGCCGATCGTGATGCCGAGCGCGGTGAACGTCTCGCCGAGCAGGCCGAAGCGGCCGAAGGCCGCCAGCAGGCCGATCCCCGCGACGGCCGGCGGCAGCACCAGCGGCAGCTCGACCAGCGTGACCACCAGGCTGCGCCCAGGGAACCGCCGGGTGGCGATGAAGTACGCGGCCGGCGTCCCGACGAGCAGCGTCACCCCGAACGCGACCGCGTTCGTCTGGGCCGTGACGATCAGCGCGTCGATCACGACCTGGTTGTCGAGCTGGTCGATCAGCTCGCTGAGCGGGATCCTCAGGAACAGCGCGAGGATGGGGATGACCAGGAAGGCCAGCGCGACGAGCGCCGCCAGCCCCATGACCAGCGTGAAGGGGCGGACCCCGCCCCAGCGCAGGCTGGGCAGCCCGCGCCGGGGAAGGGTGGCGCTCACCGGGAACCGCCCCCGGCCTTCGGCTTCGGCGGCTTCGGGAAGCGGAACCCGTACTCGGCCATCAGCTTTCGGCCGCGCGGGCCGGTCGCCTTGGCGACGAACGCGCGCGCCGCGGCCAGGTCGGAGCTCGACTTCACCACGGCGATCTCGTAGCGCACCTTCGGCTGCGCGAAGACCGGGATCGCGATCCTGGTGACCTCCGACCCCGCCGCCCGGGCGTCGGTGACGTAGACGACGCCGGCGTCGGCCTGCCCCAGGACGACCTTGCCGAGCACGTCCCTGACGTCGGTCTCCTGGCTCACGACGTTCCTCAGCGCGCTGCTGATGCCGAGGTTGCGGAGCACCGTGCGCGTGTAGGACCCCACCGGGACCCGCGAGTTGGCCACCACCAGCTTGACCCCGCTGCGCGTGAGGTCGTAGACCGACTTGATGCCGGCCGGGTTCGACTCCGGCACGATCACCGTCAGCCGGTTGAACGCGAGGAACCTGGGCTTCTCGACCAGGCCGTCGCGGTACAGCTCCTGGGTGAAGTTCGGCGCGGCCGAGGCGAAGACGTCGGCGGGCGCGCCCTGGCGGATCTGGAGCGTCAGCGTGTTCGAGCCGGCGAAGCTGTAGCGGGCGCTCGGGTCGATCTTCGGGAACACGTCGGTCAGCGATGCCGCCGCGTACACGGTCGGCGGGTTCGACGCGCGCGCCGTGCCGGCGAGCCCGACCAGGAGCGCGAGGGCGGTGAGCGCGACGGCCACCGGAGAGCGCCGGATGGTCATGGGGAGACCCCTTCGACGGTGAGTCATGGCAGGTAGACGGCGAGGCCCTCGGCGGCGGTCGGAAGGCCGTGCACCGAGGGGAACGGGTCGCCGATCGGCGGGCCGGCGAGCCCGGCGAGGAACGCGAGCTGGTCGGCCTCGCTCGCCGCCACCTGGGCGAAGAGCCGCCGGACGGCCTGGTCGGCGATGGTCGTGACCGCGCCGAGGTACGCGTGGAGGAGCAGGCCCTCGACGCGCCGCCCGAGGCTGACGGCGCCCGGTCGCGTCTCGAAGGCGCCGGCCGGGAACTCGACCTCGAGGTCGGCGTCCTCGATGGAGGCCTCCCCCTGGTCGGTGAGGGCCGTGCGGAACGCCTTCTTGTGGGCCACCTGAGCGGCGTTCGCCCGCTCCAGCGCCCTCAGGTCCCGGCCGGTGAAGAACCCGGTGCGGCGCGCCTGGCGGTAGTAGGCGGCCGAGGCGTACTCCGCCGTCACGGCGAAGCGCAGCCAGGCCAGGTCCTGCTCCGAGGCGGCCGCGGCCGCCGGCATGACCGCCCACCCGGCGACGGCGCCCGCCGCCACCGCGGCCCCTCCTGCGCCGGCCGCCCGCGTGATGAACGCCGACCGGGTGAGCTGGTTCATGCCGCCTCCTTGAGTGAGCCGCAGCCCTCGAGGTCGTAGCCGCCGATGAGCCGGACGCGCTCGCGGAACGCGGCCGACCCGAGCAGGTTGAGCAGGGCCTGGGCGCCGGGGTGGTCGAGCCACCGCTCGTCGACCCAGAGCTCGACGCGGTGCCCCTCCAGCGGCAGGAACGCGAGTCCGTGCTGACGGGCCGCGGGCTCGAAGGTGACGGCCGCCCAGCCCGCGATCGCCGCGTGCCGGGCGGCGTCAACGTGGCCGCGCGCCCGGGCCGCCGCCGGCGGCACGGCCCCGCCCGCCGCCCGCACGAGCGCCTGCTGGCTCGCCGCCGAGTCCTCGCGCTGCACCAGCGGCACGCGGCCGGCGATCACGGCCTCCAGCGTCCGGCCCCGCCGGCTCGACCCGAGCCCGATGCCCACCTGCCACCGCGCGAGATGGATCCGCCGCACGGGCCGGGGCGCCTCCGGCAGGCCGTCGTCCGGCCCGTGGACGAGGGCGGCGTGCGCCCGCCCGTCGGCCAGCGCCGCGACCGCGGAACCCGTCGTGCCCGCGACCGCGACGACGGCCCGGCCGCCGCCCCGGCTCAGAAGCTGGTCGCAGAGGCCGAGGGCCGGGTCGCAGCCGACGACGATCAGGCCCGAGGGCTGCGAGCCCGGGAACAGGCGGACCTCGCCGCCCTCGACGACGCCGTCCGGCATCGCCCATGAGGCGTCGCCGGCGGCAAGGGTGGCGAGCGGGGAGGCGCGCAGACGCGAGCCGACCCGGGAGGCGACGACGGCCTCGCCCTCTCGCAAGGGCTCACCGAGCACCGATCGCGCGGGCGCGGGCGCCTCGCCGAACAGCGCCTCGACCGGCTCGCCGAGCACGCGCGCGATCCGCAGCGCGGCGTCGACGGCCGGGGCGTGGCGCCCGGCCTCGGCGCTCGTCACGAGCTGCCGGCTGACCCCCGCGCGGTCGGCCAGCTCGGCCTGAGTGAGGGAGGCCCGCTCGCGGGCTCGGCGCAACGGCGTGCCGGACACGACAGGATCCTATCCTGACGCTTGTATCCGAGCACAAGCGAGTCCGTCATGGACGCGCCGGCAGGACCTCCTCCTCGCGCCGGTAGGACCCCGCCTCGACCGGCTCGCCGCAGTCCGGGCAGACGAGGAACGCGGCGCCCTCCCCGCCGCAGGCGTGGGCGAAGCGGGGCGGCGCCGGGCGGCGGCTCACGTGGCGGTCGCCCCACTGGCGCAGCGCCGTGATCACCGGGTGCAGCTCCCGTCCCGCCGCGGTGAGGTGGTACTCGTCGCGCGGCGGCCGCTCCTGGTACCGCCGCCGCTCGAGGACCCCCGTCTCGACGAGCTTTCGCAGGCGCGCGGCGAGGATGTCGCGCGGGGCGCCCGTCCGGCGCTGGATCGCGTCGAAGCGGTGGTTGCCGAGGAACGCCTCGCGGATGACCAGGAGCGACCAGCGGTCGCCCACCACCTCGAGGGTCCGGGCCACCGAGCAGACGCGCGGGCCGTCGTCCATGGCCCCACGCTACCACCGAGAGGGTTGTGATTTCCAACTGACTGCCGTAGCGTGCCGGCCGACAGGGTTGGAAAAGCAAACGGAGGTGGCCGCGTTGCCCCGCCACTGGCAGGTCCTGATCGTCGTGACGGCCGGCGCCTTCCTCGCCAACCTCGACCTCTTCATCGTCAACGTCGCCTTCCCGGCCATCAGCGCCGACTTCCCCGGCACCGGCCTGGCCGACCTGTCGTGGGTGCTCAACGCCTACGCGATCGTCTTCGCGGCGCTGCTCGTGCCGGCCGGCCGGCTGGCGGACCTGGTGGGGCGCAAGCGCGTGTTCCTGGGCGGGCTCGGCCTGTTCCTGGCCGCATCGGCCGCGTGCGGGCTCGCGCCGGGGCCCTGGGCGCTGGTGGGGGCCAGGGTCGCCCAGGCCGTCGGCGCCGCCCTCATGATCCCCACGTCGCTCGCGCTGCTGCTGCCCGAGTTCCCCCGCGGCGGCGGGCGGCCGCCGTGGGGCTGTGGACCGCGGGCGCCGCGGTCGCGGCGACGATCGGCCCCACGATCGGCGGCCTGCTCGTGACCGCGAGCTGGAGGTGGGTCTTCCTCATCAACCTGCCCCTCGGCGGCCTCACGGCGCTGGCGGGCGCGCGCATCCTGCGCGAGTCGCGCGACCCGGCCCGCGGTCGCCGGCCCGACCTCCTCGGCGCGCTCCTGCTCTGCGCCGGCGTCGGCGCGCTGGCCCTCGGCGTCGTGAAGGGCGGGGACTGGGGGTGGGCGAGCCCGGCGTTCGTCGGCACCGAGGCGGTCGCCGTCGCCAGCCTGCTCGCCGTCGCGCTGCGCTCCGCGCGCCACCCCGCCCCCGTCGTCGAGCCCGCGCTCCTGCGCCCCCGCGCGACCCGCGCCGCCGACGCCGGCGTCTTCCTCTTCTCGATGGCGTTCTTCCCCCTGCTCCTGGCCAGCATCCTGTTCATGACCGAGGTCTGGGGGTACTCGGCGCTCGAGGCCGGGCTCGCCATCGCGCCCGGGCCCCTGATGGTGGCGCTGCTCTCGTGGCCGGCCGGCGCACTGGCCGGCAGGCTCGGGGCGCGCCGCCTGGTGCTGCCCGGCGTGGTCCTCTTCGCCGCCGCGTGCGCCTGGTGGATCTGGCAGGCGAGCGCGAGCCCGGACTACCTCGTCGACATGCTGCCCTCGACGATCCTGGCCGGGGCGGGCGTCGCCCTGACCTTCCCGACCCTGGCCGGCGCCGCTGTGGCGGATCTCCCGCCCGAGCGGACGGCCACCGGGAGCGCGCTCTTCAACATGGCCCGCCAGATCGGCGGCGTCGTCGGGATCGCCGCCTTCGTGGCCATCCTCGGCTCAGGCGCCCCGGGGCTGGAGGAGTTCCGCGCCGGCTGGGCCCTGATGGCCGCCGCGGCCCTTGCGGCCGGAGCGGTCGCGACCCTGCTTCCCGCGCCCCGCCGGGAGGCCCCCGCCGAGCGGCCATACGCCGAAACCTCCCCCGCGGCCGTCCCCTGAACCGCGCCCCGGCAGGGGCGCAACGGGCACCGGCGAAGAGCCCGACCCATGCTCACGCGCGCCGTCCGCCATGCGGCGCTGGCCGCCGCCATCCTGCTGGTCGCCGTCGCCGCCGCCCAGGCGCCCGACCGCGCCGCCGCGGCCCCCCGGCCGCCGCCGACGGAGCCGGGGGTGCTCGCGGTCGGCTCGCGCGGGCCGGCCGTGCGTGCGCTGCAGCGCGAGCTCCGCTCCCGCGGCTTCCGGGTCGCGGTGGACGGCGCCTTCGGCCGGGGGACGCGGCGCGCGGTGGTGCGCTTCCAGCGGCGCCTCGGCCTTCGCGTGAACGGCACGGTGGACCGCCCGCTGCTCTGGTGGCTCGGCCTGTCGGTCTGCCGCCTGCCCGGCCCGACGACCGCCCGCGGCGGGCGGAACGGGGTGCTGCGCCTCGGCGCCTACGGCCCCCAGGTCTGCTCGCTCCAGCGGGCGCTCGCGCGCGGTGGGGAGCCGGTCGCGGTCGACGGCGGCTACGGGCCCCAGACCCGCGCCGCCGTGCGCCGGGCGCAGCGCCGCCTCGGCATGCGGCCGACCGGGGTGGCGACGCGGCCGCTGCGTGCGCGGCTGCGCCGCGGGCTCCCGCCCCAGCGCGCCGCCCCGGGCGCGCTCGCCATCGGCGCCGAGGGGCCCCGCGTGCGCCGGCTCCAGCTCGCCCTGCGCCGCCGCGGCTTCGGCGTGGCGGTCGACGGCGCCTTCGGGCCGCGCACCCGCCGCGCCGTGGCGCGATTCCAGCGGCGCCGGGGCCTGAGCGTCAACGGCACGGCCGACACCGCCATGCTGCGCCTCCTCGACGTCACCCGGGCGCGCCACCTCGTCGTCTTCCCGGTGCAGGGCCCGCACAGCTACACCGACGACTACCGGGCGCCGCGCGCCACCGGCCCGCACAGGGCCATCGACATCATCGCCGCCCGCGGCACGCCGGTGGTCGCCGTGGCGGACGGCGCGATCGACAGCCTCAGCCGGGAGGACACGGGTCTCGGGGGCCTCCGCATCTGGCTCCGCGACGACGCGGGGACCACGTACTACTACGCCCACCTGTCCGCCATCGAGGTGACGCTTGCCCCCGGCGTGCGCGTGGCGGCCGGCCAGGTCATCGGCGCGGTGGGCCGCACGGGCAACGCACGCGGCGGCGTCCACCACCTCCACTTCGAGATGCACCCCGGAGGAGGCGCGCCCGCCAACCCCTACCGCGAGCTGCGCGACGTCGACCCGGCGGGAACGCGTCTAGCCGGGAACGGCCGGCTACCTGGTAGCGGCGGCCGGCTGGGACGGGCCCGCCGGCGCGGCGCCCATCCGGCGGAGCCAGCGCACGTGCGAGGCGAGCGCCGGGCGGAGGCCCGGGTGCGACTGGTGACGGACGCCGTGGCGCTCGCAGACCTCGCGGACCACCTCGGCCATCGCCGGGTAGTGGATGTGACAGACGCGCGAGAAGAGATGGTGCTCGACCTGGAAGTTGAGCCCGCCCAGATACCACGCGAGCACGCGGTTCCCCGGGGCGAAGTCGACCGTCGTCTCGACCTGATGGCGGGCCCACTCCGTCGGGCCCGCGCCGGCGACGGTCTCGACGGTCGAGAACTCGGCCTCCTCCAGGCAGTGGGCGAGCTGGAAGGTCACCGCCAGGGTGAGGGCGAGCACGAACGAGGTCGCGCCGAACGCCAGGGCCACATGCCACGCGGGGTGCAGCAGGAGCGGGACGACCAGCGCCCAGCCCAGGAAGAGCGCCTTGAAGAGGCAGAAGCCGACGAGCTCGCGCCCCCGCGGCCACCGCACCGGCACGTCGCCGATCCTTCCGTCGCGCAGGTAGCCGAAGTCGCCGACGGTGTGCCACTTGATGGCGAAGAGGCCGTAGAGGAACCACATGTAGACGTGCTGGAACCGGTGGAACGCCCGCCGGGGCTGATCGGGCGCGAAGCGGGCGAAGGGCATCGAGTCGATGTCCGAGTCGGCGCCGGAGATGTTCGTGAACGTGTGGTGGGCCGTGTTGTGCTTGATGCGCCACACGTAGGAGCTCGCCCCGATCAGGTCCATGGACCACGACATCGCGCGGTTGAGCCGGCGGTGGGGGGAGTAGCTGCCGTGGTTCGCGTCGTGGGTGATGTTGAAGGCCACGCCGGCCAGCGCGAGCCCGAGCGAGAGGACCAGCAACGCCGCCTGCCACCAGCTGCCGGCGACGAACACGAGCCCGACCCACGACGCGACGAGCCACGCGAGCATGAAGGCGCTCTTGGCGTACATGCGCCGCTGGGCACGCTGCGCCCGCCCCGGCTCCTCGAGCAGCAGCCGCACGCGCAGCTTCAGCTCGGCGTAGAAGGGTCCGCCCCCCTGGAAGTCCATGCGGCGAGCCGCGCTCGCCTGGGTGCCTCTCCTCGACTCCGTCGGCCGCGTCCTTGTGCGTGGTGGACGCCGCCGGGGTCTGGGGCAGCGCGGCCGCCGCGGCCGTGAGGCCGAGCGGCTGCGGGAAGGACAGTACCAGCCGGGCGGCGCCGGGCCGAGCCGGCCCGTCCCGCGTCAGCGCGCGATGTCCGCCGTGGGGAGGCTGCCGTCCACGACCTCCTGGGCGACGTCCGCCAGGAGGCGCCGGTGGGAGCGCGCGTAGCGCCGCAGGCGGTCGAAGGCCTCGGCCATGTCGACGCCGGCCCGCTCCGCGATGACGCCCTTCGCCTGCTCGATGGCGATGCGGCTGTCGAGCGCGGCGCGCAGCTGCTCGGCGAGCTCCTGCGCCTCGTGCGCCGCCTGGTGCTGGAGGATGGCGATGGTGGCGACGTCCGCGAGCGCCTGGGCGGTGGTGACGTCGGGCTCAGCGAGCTCGCCCGGTCTGCTGCGGAAGAGGTTGAGGGCGCCCAGCACCTCGCTCCTCAGGCGCAGGGGCAGGGCGTGGGCCGCCCGGAAGCCGGCGCCCAGGGCGACCGGCACGAAGCGTGGCCAGCGGCCCCCCTCGACGGCGAGGTCGGGCGCGAGCACCGGCGCGCCCGACCCGAAGCACTCGAGGCACGGCCCCTCGTGGTTCTGGATCTGGAACAGCTCCACGAGCTCGGTCGCCTCGCTGGTGGCGGCCATCAGGTGCAGGGTGCCGCGGCCGTCCGCCAGCAGGAGCCCTGCGGCGGAGGCGTCCAGCAGCTCGACGCAGCGCTCGGCGACGAGCGCGTGGAGGTTGACGATGTCGAAGTCGTCCACGAGCGTGTCGGCCAGCTCCACGAAGGTGCGGCCAAGACGTTCCTCGCGGGTCACCGCCCAAGCTTAGACGGTCAGGCGTCGAAGCGGACCCGCCGGGCGACGATGTCGGCCGCCAGCTCGCCGAGCGGCCGTCCGTCGACCCAGGCCCGCGCCCTCAGCCGCACCAGCGCCTCCGCCACGGTCACCGAGAGCTGCACCGACACCATGCCCGCGGCCTGATGGACCTCGGCCCGCGCGCCGTTCAGCGTCTCGAGCTCGGGCGCCAGCGCCCCCGGGGGCGCCTCGGCCTGGAGGGCGAGGACGACCTGCAGCACGATGTCGGCCATCTCGAGAGCGTCGCCGTGCTGGGCGTCGGAGAGACGTCCCGCTCGCGGCTGGTAGAGCGTCAGCGCGCCGAGGCGGATGGCGCCCAGGCGGAGCGGGAAGGCGAAGAGCGCCCCGGCGCCCGCGGCCGTGGCCGACGGGCCCAGCGCGGGCCAGCGGACGAGGCGTGGGCTGCCGAGGTCGGGCTCGGCGACGGGCCTGCCGTCCTCGTGCGCGTCGATGCCCGGTCCCTCGCCGAGGGTGTACTGGAGGTCCTCGATGCGGTCCGCGACGCCGTTCGAGGAGCACAGGGGAGCGGGACGCCCCTCCGCGGCGACGATCGTGGCGGCGGCTCCGGCGACGCCCAGGACCTGGACGCAGCCGCCGCAGGCGCGGTCCGCCGTGCCGGCGCCCTCACCCCAGATCGCGGTGAGGATTCGGAGGACCCCCTCGGGCTTGATCGTCGCCCCCTCGGCGGCCCGCCTCGGGGCAGATGGTGAAGCGGAGGCCGCGCACGGAGGCTACTCCTCCCGCGATCGTTGGCCGGAGCGGCCCGCTGCCATCATGGCGGCGTGCGCGCCGAACTCATCCTCAGCGGCGGCGTCGTGCGCTCGGGCCACGACGGCTGGCGGCCGCACGAGGCCCTCGCGCTCTCCGGCGGGCGCGTCGCCGCGATCGGCTCGCGCGCGGAGGTGGCCGAGCTGGCGGGCCCGGCGACCGAGGAGATCGACCTCGCCGGCGGCTGCGCCCTGCCCGGCCTCACCGACGCCCACGTCCACATCTTCGGCTACGCGCTGTCGCTCGAGCTGCTGCCCGCCGGTGAGGCGGGCTCCCTCGACGCCCTCGGCGCGATGGTGGCCGGGGCCGCCGCCGAGGTCCCGGCGGACGGGTGGATCGTGGGCCACGGGTGGGACCACGAGCGCTGGCCCGAGGCGCGCATGCCCGACCGGCGCGACCTCGACGCCGCCGGGGGCGGCCGCCCCGTCTATCTGACCCGCACCTGCAGCCACATCGCCGTGGCCAGCTCGGCGGCGCTCGCGCGCGCCGGCGTCTCGCGCGACATGCCGGACCCTCCCGGCGGCGTGGTCGACCGCGACCCCGCCGGCGAGCCCACCGGGGTGCTGCGCGAGACCGCCCTGCCGCTCGTCGGCCGCCTGATCCCGGTCCCGGGGCCGGCCGACCGGGCGCGGCTGCTGGCGCGCGCGCTCCGCGAGTGCCTCTCGCTCGGCATCACTCAGGTCCAGACGGACGACCTCGGCATCGCCGGCGGCCTGGAGGCCGGCCTGGAGCTGTTCCGGTCGGTCGCGGGCCCGGACGGGGTGCCGGTGCGCATCACGCTGATGCTGCCGATCGACCTCTTCGCCCTCGCCCAGCGCGAGGGGGTCGGGACCGGCTGGGGCGACGAGTGGCTGCGCATCGGCCACGTGAAGGTCTTCGCCGACGGCTCGCTCGGCGGCCGCACGGCGGCGCTGCGCGAGCCCTACTCCGACGCGCCCGGCGCCGAGGGGGTGCTGGTGCAGCGCCCGGAGGAGCTGCGCGAGATCTGCCGCCGCGTCCACGCGGCCGGCTCGCAGCTCGGGATCCACGCCATCGGCGACCGGGCCGCCCACCTGGTCATCGACGCGATCGCCACGGCGATGGCCGGGCATCCCCGGCCCGATCCCCGCCACCGGCTGATCCACTGCCAGATCACCGGCCCCGACACGCTCGAGGCGATGCGCGCGACCGGCCTGACCGCCGACCTCCAGCCCGGCTTCCTCGCGAGCGACGCGCCCTGGGTCGCCGCCCGGATCGGGCCCGAGCGGGCCGCGACCTCGTACGCGTGGGGGACCATCCTCGGCCTCGGCATCCCGGCCTGCGGCGGCTCGGACGCGCCCATCGACCCCCTCGACCCGATGCGCGCCATCGCGAGCGCGGTCACCCGCGCCGGCGCCCCGCCCGAGCTGGCCCGCCCCGCCGAGCGCCTCACGGTGGCCCAGGCGCTCGGCCTCTACACGCACGGCGCCGCGGCGGCGACCTTCGAGGAGCGGCGCCGGGGCAGCCTCGCGCCGGGGATGGCGGGCGACGTGACCGTGCTCGACGGCGACCCCTTCGAGCTGGCGCCCGAGGAGCTCGCCGGCCTGCGCTGCCGGGCGACCGTCGTCGCCGGGCAGCTCGCCTGGCGCGCGTAGGTTCGCCGAGGTTTGACCGCGCCGCGCGGCCCCTCCGTCGCGGCTAGCGCCGGCGGCGGTGGTGGAGGGCCACGCCGCCGCCCTCGAGCGTGAGCGCCCCGACGAGCTCCCACGCCGACGGCGGCAGCCCCTCGGCGAGGAGCCGCAGCCCGCCGCCGGCCACCGCGGGGAGCACGTTGAGGCGCAGCTCGTCGACGAGGTCGGCCCTCAACAGGGCCTGGATGATGCTGGCGCTGTTGAGCACCAGGATGTCCCGCCCCGGCGACGCCTTGAGGGCGCGCGTCTCCGCCTCGACGTCGCGCGCGACGCGGGAGTTGCGCCAGGGCGCCTCCTCGAGCGTGCGCGAGAAGACCACCTTCTCGACCTCGTCGAGCCACGACGCGAGCGCGCGGTCGCGCGGGGCGGCCTGCGGGTCGGCGGCGACCGGCGGCCAGTACCCGTGGAAGCCCTCGTAGTTGGTCCGCCCCATCACCGCCGTGCTCGCCCCGCGCCAGATCCCCTCGGCGTAGGCGGACATCTGCGGGGTCACCGCGTGCTCGATGAGCCACGAGAGATCGCCGCCGGGCCCGGCGGTCATGCCGTCCATGGTCACGTTCGCCTGCGCGATCACCGTGCGCTCGCTCTCGGGCATCAGCCGTCCTCTCCCCGTTGTGGTTCCGGGAAGTCTCGTACCACGGGCGCGGGCGGAATAGTCATCGCTCGGCCCGACCATGGCCCCGGCGACCGTGGCCCCGTAGCGTCACGGGGCGTGGACTCCGCATTCACCGCGTCGCACCGGGGCGGGCGGGGCGCGCCCATGGTGTGCCTTCACGGGATCGCCGACCTCCTGCCCCACGCCGACTGGGTCGAGCTCGACGGCGTCGGCCACTGCCCCCAGCTCGAGGTCCCCCTCGAGGCGACTGAGCTGATCCTGGGGCTCACCGCCCCGGGCCGCTCGGCGATTGACGCGGCGCCGCACGGCCGCGCATGATCGACCCCCGACACCCACGAGGGGGCGACCATGGCGTCGGCAGAGCACAAGGACTTCGGCACCCCGGACGAGGTGCGGAATTTCGAGAAGGCGCGCGTCGAGCTCGTCAACATCGGCGGCGGCCAGGTGGGCCGCCTCACGGTCGAGCCGGGCTGGCGCTGGAGCACGCACATGAAGGAGGTCGCGGGCACCGAGCTCTGCGAGGCGCCCCACTTCCAGTACGTCCTGGAGGGCACGGTCCACGTCGTGATGGCCGACGGGACCGAGCTCGACATCGGCCCGGGCCAGGTGGCGCTGCTGCCGCCCGGCCACGACGCCTGGGTGGTCGGCGACGAGCCCGTCGTGACCGTCGACTGGGCCGGGGCGAGCCGCTGGGGGGGCGGCGCCTGAGCGGAGGGGTCGCCGGTCGCGGTCAGGAGTCGCCGGCGGGCGGCGTGCGGGCGCGGCTCGGCGCGACGCGCGGCGCCTCGTCGGGCATCTTCGGGTAGACCGGCGGCCAGGGGTTGTCGGGGATGCCCGCGGCGAGGTCCGCGCGGTAGCGCTCGACCAGCGGCTCGATCGACTGCGGCGCGTCGTCGATCGCCTCCCACGGGTCGCCGACGCTCGCGACCCGCGCGGGCACGGTCCGGATCGACAGCTCGTCCGGCTCGATCGCCGCGAGCTCGTCCCACCCGAAGGGCGTCGACACCTGGGCGCCGGCGCGGGCGCGCACGCACCAGGCCCCGAACACGGTCTTGTGGGGGGCGTTCTGGTTGAAGTCGATGAAGACCCGGGCGCCGCGCTCCTCCTTCCACCAGGCGCCGGTGATCAGGTCGGGGCGGCGGCGCTCCATCTCCCGGGCCACCGACACCGCGGCCTGGCGCACCCCGATCGAGTCCCAGCCGGGCTCCACCCGGACGTACAGGTGGAGGCCGCGGTTCCCGGTGGTCTTCGGGAAGGCGACGATGCCGACCTCGTCGAGGAAGGCGCGCACCTCGATCGCCGCCTCGCGCACCATCGCGAACGTGACGCCGGGGGAGGGGTCGAGGTCGAGGCGCAGCTCGTCGGCGTCCTCCGGCGCCGCGGTGCGGTACGGCCAGGGGTGGAAACCGAGGCATCCCTGGTTCGCCGCCCACAGCACGTGGGCGATGTCGGCCATCACGATCGCCCGCGACGTCGTGCCGTTGGGCGTCAACACGATCGTCGTCCGCAGCCACTCCGGCGCCGACTCGGGGATGCGCTTCTGGAAGAACGACTTCCCCGCGGCCCCGTTCGGGAAGCGCTGCAGCAGCGTCGGCCGGTCGCGGACCGTCCGCATCAGGGGCTGCCCGACCGCCAGGTAGTACCGGGCGAGGTCGGCCTTGGTCTCGCCGTGCTCCGGGAACATCACCTTTCCCGGGTTGCTGATGGCGATCGTGCGCCCATCGGCGTCCAGCTCCAGGCGCTCGGCGTCACCGGCCATGCGCGAACGACGCTATCGGACGGGCCGCGCCCACCGAAGCGGCCGGGCGGCGCCGTCGGGGGTGGCCAATTGGCCAATACCACGGCGTCGGCGCCCGCTTCGCGGGCGAGGGCGATGAGGTAATCGGAATACGATCTGATCAGGCTGCCGGAGGAGGGCTGATGTCGCCGGCGTTGGAGGTCGTAGGGCGCGAGTCGGAGATCGATTCGGTTCACGACTTCTTGGAGGCAGTTCCTGGGGGACCGGTCGCGCTGCTCATCGAGGGTGAGATCGGGATCGGGAAGACGACGCTCTGGAGGGAGGGCATCGCCGAAGCCGGTGAGCGGGGGCTGCAGGTGCTCACGAGCAGGCCGGTCGAGGCCGAAATCGCGCTGCCGTTCACCGTGCTCGGTGATCTCCTCGGAAACGTGCCAGACGCTGCGCTCGGGCGGCTTCCCGACCCGCAACGCGAGGCCCTCGAAGTTGCGCTGCTGCGAGCTGGAACGAAGCCTGGAGGGTTGCAGCGCCGAGCGGTCGCGCTCGGCGTCCTCGGTGCTATTCGGGTGCTCGCCGAGGACACGCCGCTGGTCTTGGCGATCGACGACGCGCAGTGGCTCGATCCACCTTCGGCCGATGCCCTCGCATTCGCGGCCAGGCGATTGCGCGACGAACCGATCGGCTTCCTCCTCGCGCGACGCGCGGAGGCGAGCGAAGAATCTCGCGTCGAGCTCGAGACCGCTCTGGACTCTGACCGCCTGACACGGCTCGTCATCGGCCCGCTCGATATCAGGTCACTCGATCGTCTTCTGCGGGCGCAGCTCGGCAGGCAGTTTCTCCGCCCCGCGCTCGTCGAGCTGCAGCGGGTGTCGGGAGGCAATCCGTTCTTCGCGCTCGAGCTTGGCAGGGCGCTGCTCACGCGCGATGTCTCCCCCGCGCCGGGGGAGCCGCTGCCGGTGCCCGCGACTCTCAACGAGCTCGTTCGGGAGCGGCTCGCCGGAATCCCTACCGCGGCGAGGGAGGCGGCGCTCGTCGTCTCGGCGCTCTCGCGGCCGACCGTCGAGCTCGTGGCTGCCGCCGCCGGCGGTGGGGGTGGGGCGGCCGCGCTCGAGAAGGCGGCAGCCGCCGGAGTCCTGGAGGTCGCGGACGGCCGCGTTCGGTTCTCACATCCGCTGCTCGCCTCGGTCGTCTACGGGCAGACACCGCCGGCTCGGAGACGCGAATTGCACGCCCGCTTGGCGGAGATCGTTGACGATCCGGACGAGCAGGCGCTCCATCTCGCCCTCGCGGCGAGCGGTCCCGATGCCCAGGTGGCCGCGACCGTCGAGGATGCTGCCCGACGGGCAAGAGCACGTGGCGCTCCGCAGGCCGCAGCGGAGCTCTGGGACCGGGCACGAATGCTCACGCCGCCCGATGACGCCGACGCTTGGAGGCGGGCGATCGAAGCCGGGGAGTGCCATCTCGAGGCGGGGGACACCGACCGGGCGCGACTGCTTCTCGAAGAAGTGGTGGCGCGCCTTCCTCCGGGTCGCGAGCGCGCCTTCGCGCTCACGCGCCTCGCTTGGGTCAGCAGGGTTCCGGCATGGCTTCCACGTCTCCGCCGATCTGTTCCGCGATGCTCTCGCAGAGATCGGAGACGACCCTGCGGCACGCATCGAGATCGAACGGGGACTCGCATGGAGCATCCACGAGACCGGTGACGTCGCGGCGGCCGAGCCTCATGCGCGTGCGGCGCTCGAGCTCGCCGAGCGTCTCGAGGAGCCCGGCGTGCTCGCAAGCGCACTGGCGGACATGGCCTTCTTTCAAACCATTCGCGGGCGAGGGATTCCAACTGCGCTCATCGAGCGCGCCCTCGAGCTCGAAGAAGACACGGAAGACGAGTGGAGGTCGATCCTCGGACGCATCCGACCCGCCTGGGTTCACGGGATGTTGCTCGAGTGGGGAGGCGATCTCGATGCTGCTCGTTCGACGCTCACTGCGCTTCGCGACACCGTGCTCGCGCGCGGCGACGAGCACACCCTGGGCTACGTGGCATCCCGCCTCGGTCAGGTCGAGTGCCTGGCCGGAAACTGGGAGCTCGCTTCGCACTACGCCGCCGAGTGCTTCGAGATCACCGCGCAGACCGGCCAGGTAAACCAGCGCCCGTTCGCACTGGCGATCAGGGCACGCGTCGATGCGCACCTCGGACGCGTGGCCGAAACGCGTGCCGCGACCGACGAGGGCCTGCCGCTCGCGCTCGCAGTCGGCGTCGTCCCCGCCCACCTGGAGATGCTCGCAATCCGCGGGTTCCTCGAATACTCGCTGGGCGAGGCTCGCGAAGCCCATCGCTTTCTCGGCCCGCTTCCCCGCGCCGTTGCCGAAGCGGGGTTCGGCGAGCCGGCGCTGTTTCGCTTCCACGGCGATGCGATCGAGACCCTGCTGGCACTTGGTGAGCACGACGCCGCGACGGCGCTCCTCGCCGAGTTGGAGGAACAGGCCCGTGCAACGGGCCGCGTGTGGGCGCTTACGATCGCGAGCCGCTGCCGCGCGCTGCTCAGCGCCGCAGCCGGGGATAGCGACGCCGCGTACGCACGCCTCGACCGCGCGCTCGAGCTACACGAACAACTCCAACAGCCGTTCGAGCGCGGGCGCACTCTTCTCGTACGCGGGACGCTGCAACGCCGGAATCGCGAGAAGCGTCCAGCCAGAGAATCGCTGACGCAAGCTCTCGCGGTGTTCGACGAACTCGGCGCGAGGCTGTGGTCCGAGAGGGCTCGGGCCGAGTTGAGGCGGATCGGGGGACGGGCACCCGCAACGCCCGGCGTGCTTACGCCGACCGAGGAACGAGTCGCTGCCCTCGTCGCTGCCGGACGCACGTACCGCGAGGTGGCGGACGCCTTGTTCATCAGCCCCAAGACGGTTCAGTGGAACCTCTCGAAGATCTATCGGAAGCTCGGCGTTCGTTCCCGCGCCGAACTCGCCGCCAAGCTGGCCGCCGGTCAAACTCCAGCCGTTCCGCCGGTTCCCGAGTAGGTCGTCGCCTCCAAAGACCGGCGGCTCCGCCGATTTCGCGCTGGCCCGTCCCGGCCTACCGTCGCGTCAGGTGATACGCAGCGGATAGGAGGAGACGTGAACATCGCAAGCACCATCGGTCGGATCGCAGCGGTACTCGCCACGGTGAGCGCACTGACGGCGCTCGCGGGAGTCGCTCAGGCGGGAACGTCGAGGCCGCCGAGCATGTCGCAGGCGGAGTACCAGGCGCTCATGCTCCGCAGCGAGGCGCTCAACCAGGAGTACGGGCTCGGCCCGCAGAGTGCGGTGCCCCAGGGCATGACCGCAGCCGAGTACCGGGCGCTGATGCTCCGCAGCGAGGCGCTCAACCAGGAGTACGGGCTCGGCAAGCAGAAGGCAGCCGCCGTCACATCGCAACCCACGAACCCGACTCGGGGCTTCGCGTGGGGAGCTTTCGGGATCGGCGCCGCCGTGATGTTCGGTCTCGCGCTGCTCGCCGGCGGCTTCTTCGTCGGCCACCGGCTTCTCGCCACGCGCCGCGAGCTCACCCCCTATAGGACGACCTGAACGACTGAGCACCGAGCGGCGACGACACCGTCACGACAGCCCCAAGAGGAGACGGTCATAAAGGCCAGAGCGTCGTGCCCTTTCACTTCACGATCGGACCCGATCCGGCCACAACTCCACAGATGCTCAACAATCTTTTCCGAAGAGCCAGATGTCATCCATCCATCTCGATCACGACCTGCGAGATCCCGCTCTCCATGGCCGTTTCGGGGAACGGCCAATTGGCCACGGCGTCGGTGGCCAATTGGCACGTTCACAATTCGCCCCTCAGCCCGCCAGGCGGGCGAGGACCTCGTCGAGGCGGGCGTAGGTCTCGTTGAGGCCTCGCTCCATGCCCGAGCCGAGCATGCCGTCGCGCTCTTCGGTCGTGTGGAAGAGCGAGGTCGAGGTCACCCTCGTCCGGTCGCCGAGGTCCTCGAAGACTGCGGTGTCAACGGACACGTGGCCCGGCATGCCCTCCCACTCGAAGGTCTGCACGATGCGCTCCGGCGGGGTGACCTCGCGGTACGTCCCGCGGAAGCCGGTCTCGCTGCCGTCGGAATTGCGGATCACGAACCGCCAGCTCCCGCCGGTGCGGACGTCCATCTGGTCGACCGTCGTGGTCGTGCCGCGCGGGCCCCACCACTCGGGGATGAGCTCCGGGTCGGTGTAGACCGCGAACACCCGGTCCCGCGGCGCGGCGAACTCGCGGACGATGTGGATCTCGCGGTCGCTCGGCGTCGTCACGACGGCCGCCTGGGTCTGCTGCTGTGCTGGGGTCATCCTGGCTCTCCTTCGGTGCGTTCGAGAAGCTCCCCGAACCGGTCGAGGCGCTCGTCCAGCATCCGCCGGTATGTCCCGATCCACTCCTGGAGGTCGTCGAGGCGCCGCGGTCCGAGGCGGCACCAGCGCGTGCGCCCCACCTTCTCGGTGGTGACGAGCTGGGCGTCCTCGAGCACCCGCACGTGCTTCTTCATCCCGGTGAGGGACATCCCGGCCGGCTCCGCCAGCTGGGTGATGGTGGCGCTCCCGACCCCCAGGCGCTCGAGGACCCGCCTGCGGGTGGGGTCGGCGAGCGCGGCGAGGGTGCGGTCGATGGGCGAATACTGAACCATTGAGTTCAGTATAGGCCCGCGGTGCGCGCGCCGCAACCCGCGCCGAGGCTCAGGCCGAGGGGCGGCCCTCGATGATCACTCGTCCGCGGGGCGCGGCAGCCCGACCAGGCGGTGGTCGGGGGTGAAGAGCCGGCGCACCAGGCCGGTCGCCACGACCGTGGTGGCCGTCGCGGCCGACCCGAGCACGAGGTACATGACGACCACCTGCACCATGACCGCGTCGACCGGGTCGACCCCGGCGAGGATGAGGCCGGTCATCGCCCCCGGCAGGAAGATGATCCCGACCGCCTTGGTCGTCTCGATCTGCGGCACGAGGGCGGTGCGCAGCGCCGTGCGGACGTAGGGCCGCGCGGCGATCCGCGACCGCTGGCCCAGCGCGAGGCGCGCCTCCACCTCCAGGCGCTTGTCGCGCAGCTCCTCCACGATGCGGCGCGAGGCGAGCACGGTCGCGTTCATGGCGTTCCCGATCGCGAGGCCGGCCATCGGCACGAGCGTGCGGCCCTCCAGCGGGAGGATCCCCAGGCCGAAGAGGACCCCCAGCGCGACCGCCCCGGTGGCGGCGAAGGCGGCCAACGCGAGGACCGCGATGCCGGGCACCTCGGGCGCGCGGCGGCGGGCGACGTCGGCCGCGAAGACCACCATCGCCGCGACCCACAGCCACGAGAGGAACAGCGGCCGGCCGGGGTCGATGACGAGGGCGAGGGCCCAGCCGACGATCAGGAGCTGCGCCAGCGCCCGCGCCGACGCCCAGACGAGGCTCCGCTCGAGCCCCAGCCCCCAGCGCCACGACAGGCCGACCGCCACGGCCACCAGCACGAGGGAGGCCGCGATGCCGAGGGCGCCGACCTCATCCACCGGCGCGAGCCTCCGCGACCCGCCCGCCCGCCATGACCACGACCCAGTCGGCGAGCCGCCGCGCCTGGGGCAGGTCGTGGGTCACCCAGACCACCGGGACGCCGTCGCGCGCGAGCTCGCCGGCCAGGCGCTCCAGAGCGGCCCGCGCGTCCTGATCCAGCGCCGAGGTCGGCTCGTCCATGAGCATGACCTCCGGCTCGGTGACGAGGGTCCGCGCCAGGCACGCGCGCTGGCACTCGCCGCCCGACAGCTCGCCGGCCGGGCGGTCGAGGAACGAGGCAGGCAGGTGGGCGCGCTCGAGCGCGCGGGTCATCTGGGCGTCGCTCGCGTCCTCCGAGGCGACGCGCAGGTTGTCGCGGACGCTGCCCCCGAAGGGCACCGGCCGCTGGAAGACCATGCCGACCCGGCGCCGGTGCGAGAGGGGCTCGACGGACGACAGGTCGGCGCCCCGGAAGAGCACCCGGCCCGTCGTGGGCGCCTCGAGGCGGTTGCAGAGCCGCAGCAGCGTCAACTTCCCCGAGCCGGAGGGCCCGATCAGGACCGTCACGCCCGTCCCGGGCAGGACGGCGTCCACGCCGTCGAGCAGGTCCCGCCCGTTGGCCCGCACGCTCACGCCCTCGAAGGCGAACAGCGGGGGGACGGCCGGCGGCACGTCAGCGCAGCGCGGTGTCCGCCCGGCGGGCGATCGCAACGGCCTCCCAGCAGTAGCGGGCCGCCACGGAGCGGTAGGGGCGGAAGCGGTCGCCCAGCGGCTCCAGCCGGGACGCGCCCGGGGGTGGGTCGATGCCCCAGGCCAGCCCGTAGCCCTGGCGCACGCCGAGGTCGTCGACGGGCCAGACGTCGAGGCGGCGCAGCTCGAACATCAGGTACATCTCGGCCGTCCAGCGGCCGATGCCGCGCACGGTCACCAGCCGGGCGACCACCTCATCGTCGGCGATGCGCGAGCCGCCGAGGGCGACGGTGCCGTCGAGAACCTTGGCGGACAGGTCGCGCAGCGACGCCGCCTTCGACCCCGAGAGCCCGGCGCCGCGCAGCTCCTCGTCCGTGAGGGCCAGGAGCGACTCGGGGGTCAGCGCCCCCGGCACGAGGGCGCGGAGCCGGCCGTGGATGGCGTTGGCCGCGGCGCCCGCGAGCTGCTGGAAGACGATGGCCCGCACGAGGGCGCCGAAGTGGCCGTCGGGGTTGCGCGGGCGGTGCCGGATGGGACCGGCGGCCTCGATCAGGGCGGCCATCACGGGATCGGCCGCGGCGACGGCCGCGATCCCGGCCCCCAGCGAGGCGCGCCCGGCGGGGGGCGGGTCCGGGGCGGGCGGGTAGCGCGCGGCGGCGAGGTCAACGCGGTCGCCCCGCATGGGCACGCGCTCGCCGCGCAGCAGCGCGAGCTGGTCGGCGCCCTTCGGGACGCTGCCGTCGGCGCGCACGACCCGCTGCCAGGGCAGGGCCTCATGGGTCGTCGCGAGCACGCGCCCGGCCAGCCGGGGCGCCGCCGGATCGAGGTCGGCGTAGGTCCGGACGAAGCCCCGCGGGATCTCCCTCACCCGCTCGACGATCCGGTCGACGCGCGCCTCGCCCGTCGCCTCCTCCGCCTCGGTAGGTTGTCGCCTCTCGGCGGGCGGTGCGCCAGGCGGACGAGGAGGGATGGGCATGGGCGACCTCAACCTACGGGGCGGGACGATCGTGACGGCGGAGGGGACCTTCGCCGCCGACGTCGCGGTCCGAGGCGGCCGGATCGCGAGCGTCGGGGCGACAGTACCGAACGACTCGGCGGAGACCGTGGACGTGAGCGGGCTCCTCGTGATGCCGGGCTTCATCGACGCCCACACCCACATGGACATGCCCTTCGGCGGGACCATCACCGCCGACGACTGGGACTCGGGCACGGCGGGGGCGGTCGCCGGGGGCACCACGACGATCGTCAACTTCGCCCTCCAGGACCACGGCCAGACGCTCGGCGAGGCGATCGAGACATGGCAGGGGAAGGCGGCCGGCCGCACGCGGATCGACTACGGCCTCCACGTCGCGATCTGCGACCTCACCGACGCGACCAAGGCCGAGATCCGCGAGCTGCCGGGCCTGGGCGTCTGCACCGTCAAGGTGTTCATGGCCTACAAGGGCACGTCGCTCTACATGCTCGACGAGGACCTGCTCGAGATCCTCCAGATCGCCCGCGACGCGGGCGTGCTCGTGATGGTGCACGCCGAGAACGGCGACGTGATCGCCAAGCTCCAGGAGCAGGCGCTCGCGCGCGGCGACGTCAACCCCATCTGGCACGCCCACACCCGGCCCGAGGGGGCGGAGGCCGAGGCGACCGCGCGCGCGATCCGGCTGGCCGAGATCGCCGACGCGCCGCTGGCGGTGGTCCACGTCACATGCGCCGACGCGGCCGAGGAGATCCGGCGCGCCCACGTGCGCGGGCGCCCGGTGCACGGGGAGACCTGCCCGCAGTACCTCGTGCTGACGATCGACGACCTGGCGCGGGAGGACTTCGACGGCGCCAAGTACGTCTGCTCCCCGCCCCTGCGCGACGCACGCAACCACGACCCCCTCTGGCGCCGCGTGAGCAACGGCGACCTCGTGCTGGTCGGATCGGACCACTGCGCGTTCGACTTCGCGGGCCAGAAGGAGATGGGGCGCGGCGACTTCACCAAGATCCCCAACGGGATGCCGGGCGTCGAGGAGCGCGCCGGGCTCCTGTGGACCCACGGCGTGCGCACGGGGCGCATCTCGCCCGAGACGTTCGTCGCCTCGCTGGCGACGAACCAGGCCCACGTCCACGGGCTCGCGCCGCGCAAGGGCCTGATCGTCCCCGGCGCCGACGCGGACATCGTGGTGTGGGACCCGGAGCTCGAGCTCACGATCACGCTCGCCAACCGCCACAACGGCAACGACTACACGCCCTACGAGGGCCAGCGCCTGGTCGGCGGCCCCGCGCGGGTCTACGTGCGTGGCGAGCTGGCCTTCCACGACGGGGAGGTGCTCGCGCCGCCCGGCTCGGGCCGGTTCGTGCCGCGGGCGCGGGAGGCGCCCCAGCACGTGGTGGCCGCGTGACGCCGGTCAACGCGCCGGTCGTCCCCCGCCACCTGCGCGAGCTCGCGGAGCTGACGGGCGACGACGACGGGGCTCAGCGGGTGGCCTGGACCGAGCGCTGGGTGACGGCGCGCGACTGGCTGCGGGGGCAGCTGGCCGGGATCCCCGGCGTCGAGGTCCACACCGATCCGGCCGGGAACATCTGGGCGACCCTGCCGGGGGAGAGCGAGCGCAGCGTCGTCGTGGGCGGCCACCTCGACTCGGTGCCGAACGGCGGCTGGCTCGACGGGGCGCTGAACGTCACGGCGGCGCTCGAGGTGCTGCGCGCGGTCGCCGGCGGCCCCCGGCCGGCGCTGACGCTTCGGCTGGTGGACTGGGCCGACGAGGAGGGCGCGCGCTTCGGTCGCAGCCTCGTGGGATCGAGCGCCTGCGCCGGCACGCTCGACCTCGACTCGCTCCGCGGCCTGAGCGACCGCGACGGCGTCGCGCTGCCCGACGCGCTCGCCGCCCAGGGCGTCGACCTCGACCGCATGCTCGAGGCCGGCGCCGAGCTGCGCGACGTCGCGGCCTACCTGGAGCTGCACATCGAGCAGGGGCCGGTGCTCGAGCGCATCGACCGGCCGCTCGGGGTGGTGACGGGGATCTTCGGCCTCCAGCGCCACGTCGTGCGCTTCCGCGGGGCGCACGCCCACGCGGGGTCCACCCCCATGGACATGCGCCGCGACGCCTTCCTCGCCGCGGCCCGGAGCGCGGTCGCCTTCCGCGAGACGGCGCTGCGGCGGCCGGAGACGCGCGCCACGGTCGGCTCGGTCACCGTCGCGCCGGGGATCGTCACGGCGTTCAACGGGCTCTGCGAGCTGACGCTCGACCAGCGCGCCGTCGACGCGGCGGTGGTCGCCGAGATGGTCGCCGAGGCCCGCGAGGCATCGCTGCGCATCGCCGCCGAGGAGGGCTGCGAGGTCGAGTGGATCCCCCAGTTCGCGCAGGAGCCGGTGGCCTTCGACGCGCGGCTGGTGGAGAGCGCGGCCGAGGTGCTCGAGGACCTCACCGGCGCCCCCGCGCCGCGCCTGCCGAGCGGCCCGCTGCACGACGCCGCCGAGATGGCCCGTAGGGTCCCGGCGGTGATGCTGTTCGTGCGCAGCATCGGCGGCGTGAGCCACACCAAGGACGAGGACACCGCGGTCGAGGACCTCGAGCTCTCGGCGCGGGCGCTGCACGACCTGACCCTCCGAACGATCGAGGCGCCATGGACTTCGGCCTGACCCTGCAGACCGACCCGCCCGCCAGCCGCCTGATCGAGCTGTTCCGGCGCGCCGAGGGCCTGGGCTTCACCCACGCGTGGACCTTCGACTCCCACATCCTCTGGCAGGAGCCCTACGTCATCCACTCCCAGGTCCTGGCGGCGACCGAGCGCATGATGGTCGGTCCCCTGGTGACGAACCCCGCCACCCGGGACCCGAGCGTGACGGCGTCGGTCTTCGCCACGCTCAACGACATGTTCGGCAACCGCACGGTCTGCGCCATCGGCCGCGGCGACTCGGCCCTGCGCGTGCTCGGGCGCAAGCCGACGACGCTGGCCCAGACCGAGCGGGCGATCCACGAGATCCGCGAGCTGGCCGAGGGGAGGGCGATCACCGGCGCGAACGGCGACGAGGTGCGCATCCCGTGGGTGCGCGACGGGCGCCTCGAGGTCTGGATGGCCGGCTACGGCCCGAAGGCGCTCGGGCTCGTCGGCCGCTGCGCCGACGGCTTCGTGCTGCAGGTGGCCGACCCGGAGATCCTCAGGTGGACGCTGGCGAAGGTCCACGAGGCCGCCGTCGAGGCCGGCCGCAGCCCCGAGGACATCACGGTGCTCGTCTGCGCCCCCGCCTACGTGGGCGACGACCGCGCGCACCAGCGCGACCAGTGCCGCTGGTTCGGCGGGATGGTCGGCAACCACGTCGCCGAGATCGTCGAGCGCTACGGCGCCCACAGCGAGGTGCCGGCCGCGCTGACGGACTACATCGAGGCGCGCAAGGGCTACGACTACTCGCACCACGGCCGGGCCGACAACCCCGACACGCTCTTCGTGCCCGACGAGATCGTCAACCGCTTCTGCGTCCTCGGGACCGCCGAGGAGCACGTCGCCAAGCTGACCGAGCTGCGCGACCTCGGCATGCACCAGTTCGCGGTCTACCTGATGCACGACGCGCCCGACGCGACCCTCGAGGCCTACGGCGCGGATGTGATCCCGGCGTTCGCCGGCCGCTAGGCGCGCACCCCCGTCGCGGCAGGGAGGTCCATCTCGGCCGCCATGCCCTCGATCGCGCGGCCGAGGCGCGCCACGATCTCCTCGAGGGTGGCGTCGTCGGCGGTGAGGATCGGGGCGATCTGCACGACGGCGTCGCCGCGGCCGTCCGGGCGGGCGATGAGCCGCTGCTCGGCCAGGTGGCGCGGCATGACCTCGCCGACGTAGCGCGCCTTCTCGGCGCCGGTCAGGGGCGACCCCTCCTCGTCGGCGACGATCTCCGCCGCCCAGAAGTAGCCGTCGCCGCGCACGTCCCCGACGGCGGGGATCGCGAGCAGGGTCTCCATCAGCTCCTTGAGGAACGGCGTCCGCTGGCGGACGCGCTCGAGCACGCCCTCGCGCTCGTAGATCTCGATCGCCTTGAGCGCCACGGCCGCGCAGACCGGGTGGCCGCCGAAGGTGAGGCCGTGCATGAGCGTGACCCCGGGCTCGCGCAGCACGTCCATGATCCGCTCCGAGAGCATCACGGCGCCCATCGGCACGTGCCCGGAGGTGAGCCCCTTGGCGAGCGTGATGACGTCGGGGACGCCGCCGTAGCGGGTGGCGCCGTAGTACTCGCCCAGGCGCCCGAAGCCCGAGATCACCTCGTCGGCGTGGAGCAGGAAGCCGTAGCGGTCGGCCAGCTCGCGCAGCCCCGGCCAGTAGCCGGCGGGGGGCGTGTAGCAGCCGCCCGCGTTCTGGATGGGCTCGGCCGAGAGCATGGCGATCGTCTCGGGGCCCTCCTCCTGGATCACCGCCTCGATCTCGGCCAGCAGGCGGGCGCAGAAGGCCGCGTCGTCGCCGCCGTCGGGCTGGCGGTAGCGGTTGGTGTTGGAGACGTGGCGCACCTCGAGGGCGGGCGGCCCGAAGGGCGCCTGGAAGGTCGGCAGGCCCGAGATCGCGAGCGCGCCGAGGTTGACGCCGTGGTAGGCCGTGGTGCGGGCGATCACCTTGCGCCGCTCCGGCTCGCCCTTCATGCACGAAGTGCTGCCGGGCGATCTTCCAGGCCGACTCCACCGACTCCGAGCCGCCGCAGGTGAAGAAGGCGTGGCGTGATGTCGCCGGGCGCGCGCGCGGCCAGCGCGGCGGCCAGCTCGATCGCGACGGGCGTCGCGGTCGACCAGTTCGTCGTGTACGGGATCGCCCGCAGCTGCGCGGCCGCCGCCTCGGCGATCTCCTCGCCGTGGTCGTAGCCGAGCTGCATGCAGAACAGCGAGGAGAGCCCGTCGATGTACCGCTCGCCGCGGCTGTCGATGACCTCGCAGCCCTCGCCGCGGACCCACACGGGCAGCTCGGCGAGCCCCGGGCCGAAGGCCCCGTTGCGCGCGAACTGCTGGACCAGGTGGTCGTGGGCCAGGACCTGGAGCTCGTCGTGGGTCATGCCCATCGCGACGTCACCACCTTGCGGCGCGTGAAGAAGGTGAAGGCGTCCCGGCCGGTGGAGTGGAGGTCGCCGACCATCGACTCCTTCCAGCCGGCGAAGGGGAACCATGCGACCGGCGCGGCGACCCCGATGTTCACGCCGAGCATCCCGGCCTCGATGCGCTGACGGAACCGCTGGGCGGCGCCGCCCGACGAGGTGAAGAGGATCGCCGAGTTGCCGTAGCGCGACCCGTTGGTCCAGTCGATCGCCCCGTCCAGGTCGGGCACGCGCACGATCGACAGCACGGGCCCGAAGAGCTCCTCGCGCCCCGCCCGCGACTCCGGGTCGGCGAGGTCGAGGATCGTCGGCCCGAGCTCGCACCCGCCGGGACCCCCGTCGCCGCGGCCGTCGAGCACGACGCGCGCGCCGTCCTCGGCGGCGCGCTCGATCTCGTCCTCCAGGCGCTCGCGGGCCTGGGGCGAGACGACCGGGCAGACGTCGGTGGCCTCGTCGAGGCCGGCGCCGACGCGCAGCTCCTTCGCCGCGGCCGTGATGCGCGCCAGCGATTCGTCCTGCTCGGCCTCCGTGCCGACGAGCACCGCGACCGAGCCCGCCAGGCAGCGCTGTCCCGCCCCGCCGAAGGCGGAGCTCGAGACGCCCTTGACCATGAGGTCGGCGTCGGCGTCCGGCATCACGACCATCGAGTTCTTGGCGCCCCCGAGCGCCTGGACGCGCTTGCCGGTCGCGACCGCCCGCGAGGCGACGTAGCGGGCCGTGCCCGCCGAGCCCACGAACGAGATCGCGTCGATGCCCTCCGAGTCGAGGATCGCGTTGACCGCGTCGTGGGCGCCGTGCACCAGGTTCACGACGCCGGGCGGGATGGCGTCGACCCCGGCGATCAGCTCCACGATGCGCTCGGGCGTCAGCGGGTCCTGCTCCGACGGCTTGAGGACGACCGTGTTGCCGCAGACGATCGCGTAGGGGATGAACCAGAGCGGGATCATGGCCGGGAAGTTGAACGGCGTGATCACGCCCACCACCCCGACGGGCTGGTTGACCATCTCCACGTCGATCCCCCGCGAGACGCCCTCGAGCATCTCGCCCTTCAGCATGTGCGGCGCGGCCATGGCCGCCTCGACCGCCTCGATCCCGCGGCCCAGCTCCGCCGAGGCGTCCGGCACCGTCTTGCCCATGTCGGTCGCCAGCAGGCGCGCGAGCTCGCCCTGGTGCGCCACCAGCACCTGGCGCAGGTCCATGAGGGCGCGGGCGCGCTGGAGGATCGGGGTCGCCGCCCACCCCGGCTGCGCGGCGCGGGCGGCCGCGACGGCGCGCTCGACGTCGGCCGCGGCCGACAGCGGGACGCGGGCGAGCTCCTCGCCCGTGGCGGGGTTCCGGGTGACGAGCACCTCGTCGGCGGCCGGGGGCTCCCACGAGCCCCCGATGTAGTTGTTCAGCGACCGCGGGGCGGCCGGGGCGTCCACGGGTGGCGGCATCGGTCCTCGATTCGACGGGGCGAATCCGTCATGTTGCTGTTCTCGCGCCTGTTGGGCAAGCTCCGGCCGGCTCCGCTCAGCCCGGCCATCGTGCGCGCGGCCGAGGTCGCACCTTGCCGGCGCCCGCGACTCCCGGCTCAGCCCCCGGGCAGCGGGCGGATCTCGGGGGCCATGCCGTCGAAGCTCGCCAGGACGGCCCTGACGAGATCGACGAACTCGGTGACGATCGGGCGGCGCTCCTTGGTCCGGGTGACGACCGAGAGCGTGTTGGGGGTGAGGTCGGTGGTCCCGACGAACGCGATGCCCGACATGGGGAAGGCGCGCACGAACGAGCGGACGCCCACGGTCACGAGCCCCGTGTGGGCGATGCCGAGCAGCGCGTCCGCCGTGGTGTCGGCCTCCCCGCCGATGCGCGCCGGCTCGCCCCCGCGGAGCTCGCGCGCGAGCCAGTAGTCACGCGTGCGCGGGACGGATGGCCCGAGCGCGATGAAGGGCTCGTCGAGGAAGTCGGCCGCCGACGCCCCCTCGGACCCGGCGGCGGGATGGTGGGCCGGCACGACGACGCCCCGCGCCTCCGTCGCCACCGGGTGGGTCTCGATGCGCTCGTCCTCGAGGGGCGTGCGCAGCAGGGCGACGTCGAAGTGGCCGTCGAGGAAGGCCATGGGCACCCCGGGGCACTCCTGCACCACCAGGCGAACCTCCGGGCGGCGGGCCACCTGGGCCGAGAGGATCGGCCGGTTCAGCTCGGCGAACCCGTGGCCCTCGATCCCGACCCGGAACTGCTCCACCTGGGCGCGGGGCGGGGTGGCGACGGCGTTCACGGCGTCCAGGCGGTCGAGCACCTCGCGCGCGTAGGGCACCAGCTCGGCCCCGGCGTCCGTCAGCTCGACCCACCGTGAGCTGCGCTCGAAGAGCACGACGTCGAGCTTCGCCTCGAGGCGCCGGATGATCCCGGACAGCGACGATTGCGCGACGCCGATCCGTCTCGCCGTGCGCCCGAAGTGGGGGTCCTCGGACAGGCGCAGGAAGGCCCGCAGCTCGTCCGGCGTCGGCTGACCGCCTGCACCCCGGCTCATCCGCGTGGCCGCTGACCCGCTCGCCACCTCGCGCCCTCTCTCCAGTCCGGCGCCGCCCCTCGGGCGACAGGAACGGGACACAACAAAACCGCCGCAGGCGGGTCAAGCCCGCGGCCGCAGAATCGCCGGAACCCCACCCCACCGCGATCGATCGCGCGGCGCGATCAATGCGCCGCCGGTCGGAGCTTGTGCCTTACGTTACGCACAACCCCCACACCACCGGACGGAGGTTCCCGGATGCGTGCGAAGCGGACCCTTTCGCTCATCGCTGCCGCCGTCACCGTGACCGCCCTGGCGGCCGTCGGCGCGACGCTCGTCACGGGAACGGACAAGAAGCCTCCGCCGAAGACCGGCTTCATCCAGGGGAAGGTGACCTCGGGCGACAGGCATCCCGAGGCCGGCGTGTGGGTGATCGCCGAGACGGCTGACCTTCCGACGCCCTACCGCAAGATCGTCGTCACCGACGACCGGGGCCGGTTCGTCGTTCCCGAGCTGCCCGAGGCCGACTACCAGGTGTGGGTGCGTGGCTACGGGCTCCTCGACTCGGCGAAGGTGCCCGCCACGGTCGAGCGCAAGGGGAAGGCGCGCGTCGCGATCGAGACCGAGGTCGCCACCACGCCGCAGGAGGAGGCGGCCAACTACCCGGCCAACTACTGGCTGTCGCTCTTCAAGCCCCCCGCGAACACGCAGGGCCTGCCGGGCGGGCGCAACCAGCACGCCTGGGTGAGCGACTTCAAGCTCGGCTGCGAGCTCTGCCACCAGATGGGCTCGTCCAGCGCGCGCGGCATGCGCGGCAACCGGGCCGGGCTCGACGCCGGCCTCAAGAAGGCCGGCAGCATGGACGGCGCCGCGATGGGCCTCGGCCGCGACGCCCTCCTCGACGCGCTCGCCGACTGGGGCGGCCGCATCGCCGCCGGCCAGGTGCCCGAGGCGCCGCCGCGCCCCGCGGGCATCGAGCGCAACATGGTCATCACCCAGTGGGGCTGGGGCGACCTCTACACCTACGCCCACGACGAGATCGCCACCGACAAGCGCAACCCGCGGCTCTACCCGGACGGGAAGATCTGGGGCGTCGACCTCGGCAACGACCGCCTGCTGAGCGTCAACCCGGTCACCCACGAGGCCGACGAGCGGCACGTGCCCACGGTCGGCGGCTTCAACACGCCGTGGGGCGACCAGGTGCCGAACGCCTTCCGGTCGCTCGGCGACCCCGCCCCGGGCGGCTCGACCCCGCACCTGGGCGCGTACCAGAACCCGGCGAACCCGCACAACCCGATGATGGACGACACCGGCAAGGTCTGGATGACCACCCAGATCCGGGCCGAGCGGCCCCAGGACTTCCCCGAGTTCTGCCGCGACGACCCCGTGATCGCCAAGAACAACCACCACCGGCAGCTCGGCTACTACGACACCAACAACGGCGCGTTCCAGCTCATCGACACCTGCTACGGCACCCACCACCTGCAGTTCGACGAGAAGGGCAGGCTGTGGTCGAGCGGCGACGTCTTCGTGCTCGGCTGGTTCGACCCGGACAAGTTCGACCCGGCGCGGCCCGAGACGCTCGAGCGGGCGCAGGGCTGGTCGGAAATGAAGGTCGACAGCGACGGTGACGGCGTGAAGGACACCCCCAAGCCGGGGTTCAACTACGGGATCATCCCCAACCCGACCGACGACACCGTCTGGACGGGGCGGCTGAGCGGCGGTCGCGGGGACATCCTCCGCTACGACCCCGACAGCGACATGTTCGAGGTCTACGCGCCTCCGGGGCGCGGGACACGGGCCCCGCGGCGTGGACGTCGACACCAAGGGCGTCATCTGGACCGGCCTCGGCGGCAGCGGCCACCTGGCCAAGTTCGACCGCTCCAAGTGCCGCCAGACCTGGGGCACCGGCGACCCAGTGCCCCGAGGGCTGGACCCTCTACCGCGTCCCCGGCCCCAGGATCGACACCGGCGCGGGGCCGGAGAACGAGACCAGCGCCGACTTCCTTTACTACCTCTGGGTCGACCAGTTCAACACGCTCGGCATGGGCAAGGACACGGTGATCGTCAACGGCACCGGCTCCGACTCGCTGCTGGCCTTCGACCCGAAGACCGAGAAGTTCACCGTCATCCGCGTCCCCTACCCCAAGAACCTCTTCACGCGGGGGCTCGACGGGCGCATCGACGACCCCAAGGCCGGCTGGAAGGGCCGCGGGCTGTGGTTCGACAACGGCACCGACCCCGTGCTGCACTCCGAGGTCCAGCAGTCGTACGTGGGCCACGTGCAGCTGCGGCCGAACCCGCTGGCCAGGTAGAGCCGACGTGACGCCACCCCTCCGCCGCGGAGCTGGGGCGGAGGGGTGGCGCACACGCGGATCGTCCATGCCGCCCCGAACCGGATAGCGAGATGTCAACCGGCGCTCAATACGTCGTCGCGGCCTACGCGGTCGTGCTGTTCGCCCTCCTGGTGTACGTGCTCGTCCTCGGGTTGAGGACGGCCCGCATCGCGCGCGAGGCCGAGCTCCTGGCGCGCCTCGTGGAGCCCGAGGGAGCCGAGACGAGGCCGGAGCCCGCGCTGGAGCCGGAGCGGGCGTGACTCTCCTCGCGCTCGGGCTCTCCCACGCGACCTCGCCGGTCGAGCAGAGGGAGAAGGCCGCGCTGTCGGCCGCCGGGGCGCGAGCGCTCCTGCGCGACCTGACGGCGGACGAGGCGGTGGCCGAGGCCGTCGCCCTGTCCACCTGCAACCGCACCGAGGTGTACGTCCTCTCGCCCGACCCCGCCCGCGCCGAGGAGGCCGTGGCCGGCGCGCTCGTCGCGCACACCGCGATCGCGCCCGGCGAGCTGGCCCGCGCCCGGTACCTGCTGCGCGACGAGCGCGCCGCGGCGCACCTGTTCCGCGTGGCGACGAGCCTCGACTCCATGGTCGTGGGGGAGAGCGAGATCCAGGGCCAGGTGCGCTCCGCCTGGGCGGTCGCCGCCCAGGAGGGGGCATCCGGCCCGATCCTCGACCGGCTCTTCCGCCAGGCCCTCGAGGTGGGAAAGCGGGTGCGCTCGGCGACGGCCATCGGTGCGGGGGCGGCGTCGGTGTCCGCGGTGGCGGTCGACCTCGCGGCGGAGGTGTTCGGGGACCTCCCCGAGAGGCGCGTGCTCGTCGTCGGGGCCGGGGGGGTCGCCGAGGCCACGGCGCGCGCTCTCGTGCACCACGGCGTCCGCACCGTGACGGTGGCGAACCGCACCGCGGACCGCGCGCGCGAGCTGGCCGAGCGCGTCGGGGGCCGCGGCGTCGGGTTCGAGCGGCTCGCCGGGGAGCTCGCGGGCGCGGACATCGTCATCTCGTCGACCGACGCGCCCACCGTGATCCTGCGCCCCGCTCAGATCGCCTCCGCGATGGCCGACCGCGCCGACCGCCCGATGCTCATCGTCGACATCTCGGTGCCCCGCGACGTCCACGCGGCGGCCGCCGGCGTCGCCGGCGTCGCGCTGTTCGACATCGACGACCTCGCGCGCGTCGCCGAGGCGAACCTGAACGGGCGGCGCGTGGAGGCGGAGCGGGGCGAGGGCTACGTGCGCGACGCGGCCCGGGCCTTCGCCGCCTGGCGGCGCGGCCGTCGGGCGGAGCCCGCCATCACCGCCCTGCGGGCGCGGGCCGAGGAGATCCGCAGATCGGAGCTCGACCGGGTCGCGGATCGCTGGGAGGGCCTCTCGGAGGCGGACCGGCTGCGGCTCGACGCGCTCACGGCCCGCATCGTCAACAAGCTCCTGCACGAGCCGACGGTGGCCCTGCGGGCGGCCGCCCAGGCCGGCGAGGGCCCGTGATGCGCTCCCGCCTGCGCTTCATCATCGCGATCAGCCTCGCCGTGGTGCTCGGGGCGTGGCTGGCCTGGACGAGCCTGGGCGGCTCGCTGGAGACCTATGCCGGCCCGGGCGAGCTTGCGGCCAGCACCGACAGCACCTACCGCCTCAACGGCCGGGTGGCAGAGGGCGCCCCCACCGACGCGGCCGCCCGCGCCCAGAGCGCGGAGGGCCTGCGCTTCACGGTGGTCGACAAGGAGGATCCCACCCAGAGAGTGGCGGTGCTCTACCGCGGCACCGTGCCCGACCAGTTCAAGGCCGGCCGCGAGGTGGTGGTCACCGGCAGCGTCCAGAGCGGCACCTTCGTGGCCCGCAACGACTCGCTGATCACCCTCTGCCCGTCCAAGTTCTCCGACCGGCCCGACGACACGGAGGCCTGAGCCGCCGCCCCCGCGTCGTCGCGCTCTGCGGCGACCCCCGTGAGCCGCCGGTGAGCCGCCGGTGACGCGGGCCGAATAGAAGGTCGACGACCCGACGAGATCGCCCGCGGACGGAATAGGGCTCGCTCGGCGGCGTCATTCCTGAGTGAACGGCGCTCGACGCCGGACCGGGACGGACCCGGAGGAGACATGGACATCGCCAGGCCCACACGCAGCTCCACCATCGAGCCGATCGGTCCCGGCCGTGCCGACAGGAGCGCGCGCCTGCGCCTTCCGGCCGACGTCAGGTCGCTCGCCCCCGGGCGCGACGCCGTGCGCCGCGCGCTCCGGCGCGAGGGGTGGGAGGAGGAGCCCGCGGAACTCGTCGTGCTCGCGGTCTGCGAGGCCCTGACCAACGCGATCGAGCACGGCTCGGTCCCCGGCGAGCGCGTCGAGATCGAGATCGCTGCCGCCGCCGATCACGCTGAGATCCGAGTGACCGACCGCGGGCGCCCGGGCGCCGCGTGCCCCCTCGGGGTTCCCGCGCCGCCGCCGCCCGCCGCCGAGCGCGGGCGCGGGCTCATCATCATGGGCGCGCTGGCCGACGCCCTCGAGATCGGCCGGGTGGGGCGCGGCACCGAGGTGCGCCTCCGGTTCGCCGCCCAGCGCGCGCTCGTGGCCGCATGAGCGACCGGGCGCCGAGCGCCGGACCCACGTCCGCCGCGTCACGCAGGCGACGCGCGACGGGTCTGGCCGCGATCCTCGGGGTGGGCGTCATCGCCCTGGGCGGCTGTCGCGCCGGCGTCGGCCACGACGCCGCTCGGGGTCCAGACGCGCATCTCGGTCACGGGGACGGACGGCGACCCCAACTTCGACGCGAGGGACGCGAGGGTCGCCTACAACCCGAGTCGCCGACCAGCACCTGGTGGTCTGGTCGGGCAGCGACACCAGCGAGAGCGAGATCTTCGCCCGCCTGCTCGACGGCGCCGGCACGCCCCTGGGTACGCAGTTCCGCATCTCTGACATGGGCCCGCCGGCGACGGCCGGGTTCGAGGCCGTGGAGCCGGCCGTCGCCTACAACGCGCGCAGGAACGAGTACCTGGTGGTCTGGCGCGGAGACGACAGCGCCGGGCCACTCGTCCACGGCGAGTTCGAGATCTTCGCCCAGCGCCTCACCGCCACCGGCGACGAGGTGGGCGCCAACGACCGCCGGATCTCGGACATGGGGCCGAACGGCGACACCGCCTTCTCGGCCCAAGACCCCGCCGTCGCGTACAACCCGATCAGCGATCAGTACCTGGTCGCCTGGGAGGGGGACGACGACGCCGGCCCGCTCGTCGAGGGCGAGGACGAGATCTTCGTCCAGCGCCTGAGCGCGACGGGCGCCCCCGTGGGGGCGAACGACCGGCGCGTCTCGGACATGGGGCCGGACGGCGACCCCGCCTCTCGGCCGACAACCCGGTCGTGGCGCACAACTCGAGGACCAACCAGTACCTGGTGGCCTGGGAGGGCGACGACGACACCGGGCCGCTGGTGGAGGGCGAGGACGAGATCTACGTCCAGCGCCTCGCCGCCAGCGGCGCCCAGGTCGGCACCAACGACCGGCGGGTCTCGGACGCGGGGCCCGACGGCGACCGGGACTTCGAGGCCAACGTCCCGAGCCTCGCCTACAACCCCGCGACCGACGAGTACCTCGCCGCCTGGGAGGCGGACGACGACACCGGCGCGCTGGTCGAGGAGGAGTTCGAGATCTACGTCCAGCGCCTCGCCGCCAGCGGCGCGCAGGTCGGCCCGAACGAGCGGCGGATCTCCCGGATGGGCCCCGATGGCGACGGTGCCTTCGACGGCGGCAGCCCCCGCGTGGTGGCCAACACCCGGGCGAACGAGTACCTGGTGGCCTGGGACGGCGAGGACGACGCGGGCGCGCTCGTCAACGAGGAGGACGAGGTCTACGCCCAGCGGCTCGGTCCGGACGGGGCGGAGATCGGGGGCGACGACGTCCGCGTCTCGACGATGGGCGCCGACGGGAACGATCGCAGCGACGGCTTCGCCGACGCGGTCACCTACGGCTCGCAGGCCAACGAGTACCTGATCGCCTGGCACGGGGACCCCGACCCGCCGCAGGCGAACGACGAGTTCGAGGTCTTCGCGCGCCGCTTCGGCGCCGGTGCGCCGCCGGCGGGCGCGGGCGCGGTCTGCAAGGCCCTGCCGCCGCCGCCCCCGCCCAGCCCGGGCGACCCCGACGACATCACGCTCAGCACCGGCCAGCTCCTGATCAACCAGCGCATCGACCAGGCGGCGATCCGGCGCGCCAACGGCGTCGAGGCCTGGCTCGGCGACGGCATCGAGGGCCGCGACCTCTGCCAGGGGGCGCTGGGCGCGACCGAGCTCGGCGCCGGGATCGTGACCGATCTCGCCGGGCCCCCGGTCGCCTTCGTGGCCCCCGACCCGCGCCCGATCGTCGTCGCCGCCGCCAAGCCGGCCGACCCCAGCCAGATCAGGCTCAGCACGGGTCAGCTGCTGATCAACCAGCGCATCTCGCAGGCGGCGATCCGGCGTCTGAACGCCCTCAAGGCGCGGATGGACGGCGGGCTCACCGGCGGCGACGTGGACGACGCCACCCTGACCCAGCCGGTCTTCGTCGCCGGCCTGCGGGTGCTGGCCGCGCCGCCGCCGGCGAGCCCGCCCGCCGCCTCGACCACCGAGATCGCCCCGGCGACCCCCGGGGACCCGTCTCAGATCACGCTCACGACGACCCAGATCCTGATCAACCAGCGCATCTCCCAGGCCGCCGTGCGCCGCGCCAACGAGCTGATCGCGCGGATCGAGGACGGGCTGCTGGCGGGCGACGTGCGCGACGGCGGCCTGACCGCGCTCGACCTGGCGCCGGGGGTCGCGCCCTAGGCAACGCCGGGCGGGTGGCCCCAGGTGCCGACGCGGCCACCTGGGCCGCGCGGCGCGTTCAGAGGGCGATGGCGAGGACCGCCCAGGACGCGCCGACGACGATCAGCACGCCGCCGACGGCGCGCGCGAAGGCGGCACCCCACGGGGTGAGCCGCTCGATGACCATGACGGCGGCCACCGGCATCATCACGAACACGCCCACCGCGCCGGCGGCCAGCATCATCGCCATGAGCCCCCAGCAGCAGGCGACGCACGACATCCCGTAGGCCCCGCCGATCCTCATCACGTCGAGCGCCGGCGACGGGCCTCCCCGCCACCGGCGCGCGGCGAAGCTCACGGGCGACCGGCAGGCGGCGAGCGATCGGCTCTTGAGCGGCGAGAGCTGGAACGCGCCGATCGCGGCGACCGCGGCCCCGGCGAGCGCCGCCGAGGGGAAACCCGCCTCCGCGATGCGCGACCCGAGGCCGTCGAGCGCCACGGTCGCGGCCTGCGCGATCTGGCCGCTGAGGACCCACGGGGCGAGGAAGGCGGCGCCGGCGAGGGCGACCAGCAGGCCCGGGCGCGTCCGGCGGCTCACCAGCCGGCGCACCGACCCCAGCAGGCCCAGCGCGAGGGGGAGCATCATCGCGACCACCATCACGAGCCAGGCGAGGCCGACGGCGGCGGGCCGCGGGACCCCCAGGAGATCCGCCGACCCCCCGTGGTGACCGTGGCCCCCGAGGGTCCAGGCCCACAGGAGCAGCCACGCGCCTCCGGCGAGCAGCAGGACGACCAGCGTCGCGCGATCGCGGTCGCGGGGCTCAGCCCGTCGAGCCGGCGGCGGGAGGGCCGCCGCCTGTGCGCGGGCGGTCATCACGCCTGGTAGGAGAAGAGGCCCGACATCGCGTCGAGCTTGCAACGGAGTGCGCGCCGCGTCAACGCCTCGTCTCATCGGCACACTGACCACGCCATGACGTCCTGGAGCGGACTGGCCGCAGACGACCCGGCGCTCGCCGCCTACGCGGCGGAGCGCCTGACCGGCGCCGTCGCCTACCTGGCCACGATCCGCTCCGACGGCGGGCCTCGCCTCCATCCGGTCAGCCCCATCCTCCGCCCGAGCGGCTTGTTCGTGTTCATGGAGCCGTCGTCACCCAAGCGCCGCGACCTGCTCCGGGACCCGCGCTACGCCCTCCACTCCGGGGTCGAGGACGACGAGGGCGGCGGAGGCGAGGTCACCGTGTGGGGGCGCGCCCGGGCGATCGACGATCCCGCCGGGCGCGCCGCCGTGGCGAGCGCCGACACGCCCGAGCGCCGGGTGCTCTTCGAGCTCACGCTCGAGCGGGTCGTCGCGAGCACCTACGGGTCGGCCGGACCGGTGCGGCGACGATGGGTTGCGGAACCTCACGGCGGCGGGTAGGGCGCCCGCTCCGCGCGCTGCGGTGGGGACAGTCGGCGTGGTCGCCTCCGGGATAGGCTCAGCCGGTGGGATCACCGGCCCCGAGGTGACGTGCCCGCCGAGTCCGCGGAGAGGCTTCTCGAGCGCGAGCGCGAGCTCACGGCGATCGGCGATGCGCTGGACGAGGCGCGCGGCGGGCGTGGTCGGGTCGTCCTCGTCGAGGCGCCGGCCGGCCTGGGCAAGACGAGCCTGCTCGACGCGGCGGCGGCGGTCGCGGCGGGCGCCGGCTTCAGGGTCCTCCGCGCCCGCGCCAGCGAGCTGGAGCGCGACTTCGCCTACGGCGCGGTGCGGCAGCTGCTCGAGCCGGTGGTCGCGCGCGCGTCCGAGGACGAGCGCGCGCGCCTCTTCGGCGCCGCCGCGTCGCTCTCGGAGCCGCTCTTCGCGCCGCCGGGCGAGCCGCTGCCGTTGGCCTCGGTGTCGGCCGACACCTCGTTCCCGATGCTGCACGGTCTCTACTGGCTGCTCAACAACCTCGCCGACGAGGGCCCCGTCGCCCTGACGGTCGACGACCTGCACTGGTCGGATCCCGAGTCGCTGCGATTCCTCAACCACCTGGCGCCACGCCTCGACGGGCTCCCGCTCGCGGTCCTCGCCTCGATGCGCAGCGGGGAGGACGTCACGGCGGACCTCGCCCGGCTGGCGGCCGCCCCCGAGGCGACGCTGCTGCGGCCGGGGACGCTGAGCGTCGAGGCCACGGCGACGCTCTGCGAGCGCCGGCTCGGCCCCGCCGTGGCGCCCGAGTTCGCGGCGGCCTGTCGCACCGCCACGAGCGGCAACCCCTACTTCCTCGAGGCGCTCCTGCGCGAGGCGCACCAGCAGCGGCTCGCGACGGACGCCCCCGCGGCGGCCCGCGTGCGCGACATCGCCCCCACCGCGGTCGCCCGTGCCGTGCTCGTGCGCCTCTCCAGCAGGCCCGCGGCGGCCACCGCCCTCGTCCGCGCCGTCGCGGTGCTCGGCGACGGCGCGAGCCTCGGCGTCGCGGCCCGCCTGGCCGGGCTCGCCGAGGACGAGGCGGCGGACGCCGCCGACCTGTTGATCGCGCTGGCGCTCCTCGCGCCCGCGCCGGCGCTCGAGTTCGCCCACCCGATCGTGCGCGAGGCCGTCTACTCGGACATCAGCGCTCACGAGCGCGCGGCCGCGCACGCCCGCGCGGCCGCGATCCTGGCGGCCGCCGGCGCGCCGGAGGAGCGGATCGCGGCGCAGGTCGTCCACGCGCCCCCCGCCGGCGACGGCGAGCGGGTCGAGCTCCTGCGCAGGGTGGCCGCCGACGCGCGCAGGCGCGGAGCGCCGGCCGCGGCCGCCGCCTGGCTCTCGCGCGCGCTGACCGAGCCACCCCCGCCCGCGGCACGGGCGGAGGTGCTCCTGGAGCTCGGCCTGGTGGAGTACCGCCTCGGGGCGCCGCAGACGGTCGACCACCTCGCCGAGGCGGTCGCGCTGAGTCGGGAGCCGGTGCCGCGCGCCACCGCGGTTCGCTGGCTCGCCCTCGCGCTCACCATGTCGGGCGACTCGGACCGGGCGGTCGACGAGATCGCGTCCGCGGTCGAGGTCGTCGAGCCCCACGACGGGGAGCTCGCGCTGCTGCTCGAGGGGGACCTCGCGGCCCACGCCCAGGAGGCCGGCGTCGAGCGGCGCGCCCCGGCGGCGCGGCGGCTGGAGCGGTTCGCCGGCCTCGAGGGCGCCACGCCCGGCGAGCGCCTGGTGCTGGCGAGCCTGGCGTTCGAGCGCGCGAGGGCGAGCGACTCCGAGCGTGAGGCGGCCGCGCACCTCGAGGGCGCGCTCGCCGGGGGATGGCTGCCGGGCGAGCAGGACGTGGACGTCGCGGGCCCCTTCTACCTGCTCCTGGTCGGGCTCCTGGCCACCGACGCCCTCGATCTCGCCGAGAAGTGCGTGGAGCGGGCGCTCGCCGACCCGCGCGTCCGGTCCTCGGCCCCGGCGCTGGCCTACCTGCTCGAGTTCCGCGGCTGGGTCTCCCTGCGACAGGGCGCCGTGGCGCACGCGGCGGCCGACGCGCGGACCGCCCTGGAGCTGCTGACGGCTCGCGGCATCACCTTCGGCCTCGCCTTCGCGCTCGGGCTGCTGGTCGAGGCGCTGGTCGAGGAGGACGAGGTCGAGGCCGCCGAGAGCGCGCTGCTGGGCAGCGGCCTCGGCGACGACATCCCGCCCGGAATGGCCATCAACGACCTGCTGGAGGCGCGCGGCCTGCTGAGATTGGCCCAGGGCAGGGCGCGCGAGGCGCTCGACGACCTGCTCGAGTTCGGTCGCCGCGACGAGCTCTGGGGAGGCGCGAGCCCGCTCGCCTCGCGCTGGCGCTCGCGCGCGGCGCTCGCCTGCGCGGCCGCCGGGGACGGCGACGGGGCCCGCCGGATGGCCGCCGACGACCTCGAGCGGGCGAGGCGCTGGGGGGCGGCGAGCGGGATCGGCGTCGCGCTGCGCGCCGGCGCGCTGGTCGGCGACGGCCAGTCCTCGGTCGGCCTCCTGCGCGAGGCCGTCGGCGTCCTCGAGGGCTCGCCGGCGCGGCTCGAGCACGCCCGCGCGCTCGTCGATCTCGGCGCGGCGCTGCGCCGCGCCAACCGCCGCGCCGACGCGCGCCGCGAGCTCCGGGCCGGGCTCGACCTCGCCTCGCGCTGCGGCGCCCGGGCCCTCGCCGAGCGCGCCCGGACGGAGCTGCGCGCCGCCGGGGGCCGCTCGAGCGACCCGGGGGGCGAGGGCGCGGCGCGGTTGACCGCCTCGGAGCGCCGCGTGGCCGAGCTGGCCGCGGGCGGCCAGAGCAACCCCGAGATCGCCCAGGCGCTGTTCGTCACCCGCAAGACCGTCGAGACCCACCTCGGCCGCGTCTACCGCAAGCTCGGCGTGGGAGGCCGCGGGGACCTGGCCCGGGCGCTCGCGGAGGCGCCATGACCCCGGAGCCTCCCGCACCGGCTCCCTGACGAACATCGGGGACCCCGGTCGGTGAGGTCCCCGACGCGCCGGCGGGGACGCGCGCCTACCGTCGAGCCCGATGTCAGTCGCCGTCGAGGACCAGATCGAGCAGCACCGCGTCGCGCTCACCGGTCACTGCCAGCGGATCCTCGGCTCGCCGTTCGACGCCGAGGACGCGGTGCAGGACACGCTGGTGCGCGCCTGGCGGGGCTTCGACCGCTTCGACGGTCGCGCGACGCTGCGGTCCTGGCTCTTCTCCATCGCCACCAACGTCTGCTTCGACATGCTCAAGGGCCGTGCCCGGCGGGCGCGGCCGGTGGATCTCGGCCCGGCGCGGTCGCCCGAGGAGACCGTCGGCAGCCGGTCGCTCGACGGGAGCTGGATCGAGCCGGCCTCCGGCGGGCTCGTGGAGTCGGACCGCGATCCGGCCGAGGTGGTCGTCGCGCAGGAGACGATCCGGCTCGCGCTCGTCGCGGCCCTGCACCACCTTCGGCCGCGTCAGCGCGCGGTCCTGCTGCTCTGCGAGGTGCTCCGGTGGACCGCGGCCGAGGCGGCCGAGCTCCTCGACACGAGCGCCGCCTCCGTCAACAGCGCCCTCCAGCGGGCGCGGTCGACGCTCGCGGCCGGCGCGGCGGGGTCCGAGCGCTCGCGCCCTCTGACGCGGGCCGATCGCCGGCTCCTCGCCCGCTACGTCGAGGCGTTCGAGCGCTGCGACGTGCAGGCGCTCACGTCCCTGATCCACGAGGACGCGAACCGGTCGGTGCGTCGCGAGCGCATCACGGGCCCTCACACGGTCGCCGCATGACCGTGTTCGCGCAGCTGGCGGTCTCCCTCGACGGCTACGTCGCCGGTCCGAACGACGGGCGCGGCAACCCGCTCGGCGACCGCGGAGAGAGGGTGCACGCGTGGGTCTACTCCCTCGCGACCCGGCGCGAGCGGCAGGGTCTGACGGGGCCGCTCCGGCGCGACGGTGATGGGACGGCGGACGTTCGACAACGGCGAGGAGCCGTGGGGCCGCGAGCCGCCGTTCCGCACGCCCGTGTTCGTGGTCACGAACCGGGCCCGCGAGCCGCTCCGGCGCGAGGGCGGGACGACCTTCACCTTCGTCACCGAGGGGCTCGAGAGCGCCGTCGAGCGGGCGCGCGCCGCCGCGGGCGCCAAGGACGTCCGCGTCGCGGGGGGCGCCGACGTCCTCCAGCAGACCCTGGCGGCGGGCCTCCTCGACGAGCTGGAGCTCCACCTGGCCCCCGTGTTCCTCGGCGGCGGGGTGCGGCTCTTCGACCGCCCCGAGCTCGCCGGCGTGCGCCTCGAGCAGACGCGGGTCGTCGACTCGCCCCGCGTCGCCCGCCTCGGCTACCACCTCAACCGCGATCGCGAGGAGGAGACGACCACGAGCTCTGAAGGCGCGGCCCCCTGTCGGGCGGCCGCGGAGGAGGCGCGGCCGCCCGACGGACGGGGATTCGGTCAGCCCACCCGCACCTGGCGTCGCTCCGGATGGCTCGGCCGACGTCAACCTGCGCGTCGAGGCGCCGGCGGGCCGGTTCTCGCGGATGGGCGTGTCGGCTGGAGCCCGACGCGGGGGCCCCGGCCCCCGACGGTCAACCGATGCTGGAGGGACGCCTGGAGGAGGGGTAGGCGGTCGAGGCGCACTCGAGACCCGGGTATCTTCACCGATACGAGGTCCATGCAGATGCACGCCGACGTTCTCACGACCGCCCGCGAGGCATACGGTCGTCGCGCGTGGACGCAGGCGCACAAGCTCCTCGGGAGCATCGACGAGACGGCGTCGCTGGCTCCCGAGGACCTGGAGCGGTTGGGGGTGGCGGCCTACATGCTCGGCCTCGACGACCAGCAGCTCGAGGTGCTCGCGCGCGCCCATCACGCCCACCTGCGGGACGGGAATCGCCCGGGCGCGGTGCGCGCCGCGTTCTGGCTCGGCGTCCACCTGACCATTCGAGGCGAGGTGGGTCGCGCGGGCGGATGGCTCGGCCGGGCGCAACGGCTGCTGGAGCACGAGGCCGGCGACTGCGTGGAGCGCGGCTACCTCTCGTCGGCAGACGCGCTTCGCGCCATGGTCGCAGGCGACTGGCGCGCGACGCGCGCCGCGGCGGCGGACGCGGTCGGCGTCGGCGAGCGCTTCGGCGATCCCGACCTGGTCGCGCTCGGGCTCATCGACCTCGGTCGCGCGCTCATCGAGGAGGGACTCGTCGCGGAGGGCCTCGGGAAGCTCGACGAGGCGATGGTGGCGGCGGCGGCGGGGGAGCTGTCTCCGGTCGCGACGGGGCTCGTCTACTGCAGCGTGATCGAGGGCTGCCACGCGACGTACGAGCTGGCGCGGGCCCGCGAGTGGACCGTGGCGCTGACCGACTGGTGCGCGCAGCAGCCGGATCTGGTCCCGTTCACGGGCACCTGCCTCGTCCACCGCGCCGAGATCCTGCAGATCCGCGGCGCGTGGGACGAGGCCCTGGTCGAGGCCCGACTGGCCGCTCAGCGCTTCGCGCAGCGGCAGGACCGGCGGGCGGCGGGCGAGGCGTCCTACCGATGCGGGGAGATCCTCCGGGTTCGGGGGGATCTCGCCGGCGCCGAGGGCGCGTTCAGGGACGCCAGCCGCCACGGCCGGGAGCCCCAGCCGGGCCTGGCGCTGGTCCGTCTCGCGCGGGGCCGGATCGATGCCGCCTTCGCGGCGATCACCGGGGCCGTCAACGCGGCCGCCGGCGGGGTCGAGCGCGCCCGGCTACTCCCCGCCTACGTCGAGATCGCACTCGCGGCCGGGGACCTGGACGGCGCGCGGAACGCATGTGACGAGCTCGACCAGATCGCCCGGCGCAACGGGCGGGCGATGCTGCTCGCCACCGCCGCGCAGGCGCGGGGGGCGGTCGAGCTCGCCGCCGGCGACGCTCGCGCCGCGGCGCCCCTGCTCCGCCATGCGTCCCAGGTCTGGCTCGAGCTCGAGGCGCCGTACGAGGCGGCGCGCGCGCGCCTGCTGGTCGCCGAGGCCTGCCGGACCATGGGGGACGACGAGACGGCCGAGCTGGAGCTCGATGCGGCGCGCGACGAGCTCGCGCGGCTGGGGGCCGAGATCGACCTCGCGCGCGCAGCGTCGGTCGCCGCCGTCGCCGCCGCGGGCGGCCGGGAGGGCCTGACGCCTCGTGAGCTCCAGGTGCTGCGCCGGCTCGCGACGGGCGAGAGCAACAAGGCGATCGCGGCCCGGCTCGGCGTGAGCCGGCGGACGGTGGACCGGCACGTGAGCAACCTCTACGCCAAGCTCCACGTCTCGTCGCGCGCCGCGGCGACGGCGTACGCCTACGAGCACGAGCTCGTCTGAGCGACCGTCTGGGTCGAATTACCCACGCGCCCCGAGCGCGGCGGTTGGGCTGTTCGACCGAAGCGCGCGCTCCTTCCCCGGGTCACCCTCGTCGGAGTTGGCCCTGACCGGTCGAGGGGGGAGGAGATGGTGACCACAGCGGATACAAGAATCGCGACGCCGCAGGGCGTGCTGGACGCCGCGCGGCGCCTGGCGCCGTCCATCGCCGCTCGCGCGGACGAGATCGAAGCCGGCCGCCGGGTGCCCCGCGACCTGCTCGACGAGCTGATCGCCGCGCGCGTGTTCCGCGTGGCGCGGCCGGCGACGCACGGCGGCGTCGACGCCGACCTGCCCGGCGCCATGCGCGTGTACGAGGCGCTCGCCCGGGCCGACGCGTCGGTGGGCTGGACCGTCATGATCGGATCGGGCTCGTGGTGCGACCTCGCCGCGCTGCCGCGCGCCACCTTCGACGAGCTGTTCTCCGATGCGCCCGACGTCATCACGGCCGGCGTGTTCAACCCCACCGGCTCGATCGCCGCCGACGACGACGGGTATCGCGCGACCGGCCGCTGGAGCTTCGCCAGCGGCTGCGAGCACGCCGACTGGATCTACGGCAACTGCGTCGAGGCGGTCGTCAACGGCGTCCCCCGCCTTCGCACCGCCGTCTTCTCCCCGGACCAGGTCGTGATCGAGGACACGTGGACGGTGTCCGGCCTCTGCGGGACCGGCAGCCACCACTTCCACGTCAACTCGGTGGTCGTGCCCGCGGAGCGAACCCTCGACCCGATGGGCGACCCGCCCTCCCTCGACGCTCCGATCGTCCGGGTCCCGATCCCGGCGCTGATCGCGCTCGCCGTCGCAAGCGTCGCGGTCGGCTGCGCGCAGGGCGCGCTCGACGACATCGTCGCCGTCGCCGCGGAGAAGGTGCCCCTCCTCGATCGCCGGGCCCTCGCCGCCAACCCGACCTTCCAGCTCGAGCTGGCCACCGCCGACACGGAGCTCAGCGCTGCCCGGGCGCTGATCTACGAGACGGCCGAGGCGGCCTGGGAGGCCGCCACGGTCGGGGCGGAGTTCACGCTTCAGGACCGCGCGAGGATGCGCGCCGCGGCCGCCTGGGCGACGGAGCGGGCGGCGGACGTGGTCAGGGCCGCCTACCGGGCCGGCGGCGGCGGCTCGATCTACGCCGCGTCGCCGCTGCAGCGACGCCTGCGGGACATCGACGCGCTGACCCAGCACTTCCTCGTGAGACGCGACACCCTGACCACCGCCGGCGCCATCCTCGCGGGCCAGGACGTCGACGTCATGGTGTTCTGACGACACCCGACATCAGGTCCCCACCCGCCCTGCAGGGCGCCGCGTCCGGCGAGGCCCCCAGCCCTTCTGGCCCACCGCGAGGCCGAACCCGGGCAGCAGCTCGATCCAGGCCGTGCGGTCGAAGCCGGCCTCCTCGAACAGCGCCCGGAACTCCTCGGGGGTGTGGAACCCGATCCAGCCGGGATCGGTCCTCGCCGCGAACGGCGCGCTCATGCGGTTGAACCAGGCCGGACCGGGGTCGACCACGCAGTAGACGCCGCCCGGCCGGAGGCAGCGCAGCATGGAGGCGGCGGCCGCGGCCGGCTCCGGGTAGTGGTGGTGGGCGAGGCAGTTGTAGATCAGGTCGAAGGCGCCGGTGAAGGTGCGCGGGAGCCGCCCGACGTCGGCCTGGAAGAACGCGCAGTGATCCAGCACCTTCGCCCGGGCGGCCCGGTGCGCGGCCCGCACCATCCCCTCGGCGAGGTCGACCCCGACGACCTCGCCCTGGGGGACGAGGCGGGCGACGCGCTGGAGCTCGCGGCCCGGTCCGCAGCCGGCGTCGAGCACCCGGGCGTCGGGGCCGATGTAGCGCCGGATCACCTCCAGGGCCTCGTCGAAGATCGGCCGGGAGAAGGGCTGCACGAACCCGGCGTACGCCTCGGCCGTGCGATCGAACTCCTCGACCAGGTGCTCGTGATCCGCCGGGCGATCCAGGAGCACCGGGCCGTCGTGCCGGCGCGAGAAGCGCGGGCCGAGGCCGCGCCGGGGCAGCCCCACCGGCTCGTCGCCGACCACCGCGGCCGACACGGGGACGCCCGCCCGCTTGAGCGCCTGGGTCGGGTAGAGGACCGACGCCGCGTAGGTCCACATCGCGCCGGCCAGCAGCGCCCCCCCGGCGGCCTCAGCGTGCGCGGCGTGGGCCATCGTCTGCCTTCTTGCGGGTCGACGCGGTGGAACGGCGGCGCGGCGCGGGGGCCTCCTTCGCGGCGAGTCGGCGAACGGTAATCGAGAGGCCGCGGCTCACGAGGCCCGGGACCGTGACCTCCCCCCGGTATCCGACGCCGGTCTCCAGGGCCTCGTCGATGGTGGCCACCACCCGCACCAGCACCTGCTCGCCCGGGTCGAGGACGACCACCTCGGGGTCGAAGGCCAGCCTCGGGCGAAGCTCGCGGCCGTCCTCGCTGGCGAAGGCCGAGGCCACGACCGGCGAGGACATCCCCTCGCTCAGCAGGTTCTCCACGATGAAGGCCCCCTCGGCGCGTGCGCCGGCCTCGGCCTCCAGCACGAGCGCCGGAGCGCTCGTCCCGGCCGCCGGGGGCGGGGCCGAGGGCGCCGCCCGCCGGGTCGCCGCGGCGGCGGAGGCCGGAAGCCCGGCGCCCAGGCTGCCGACCGCTCCGGCGACGGCGCGCACGTAGTCGACGCTCAGGCGCCCCACCGCCTCGTAGTAGCGCAGGTTCGCCTGGAAGACCCGGCGCCACACCTCCTCGACGTCCTGGCGGTCGGGCAGGGGAGCCTCAGTCCCGATGCGGGCAGGGCCGCTGGCAGTAGAAGTGGTCGTACCAGTGGTGGACGAGGTCCGGGCAGTCGTCGACGTCGATCTCGTGACAGCAGTCGCCGGCCCGCGAGGCGACCCTGACCGTCCAGCGAAGGACGTGGTCGTGGCACCCGCGCACCCAGATGAGCGCCTCGTGCTCCTCGCCGACCCCGGCCTTGGCCGGGATGGCCACGCTCGCGACCACGAGGCCGCGCTCCAGCGGACCGAGCCCCAGGCTGGACGGGTCGAGCGTCACCCCCGCCGAGTCCGGCCGGGCCTGGACCGCGACCTTGCGCGGCGACGCCCCGCAGTTGGTCACCCGCAGCCGCAGGGTCGCGGTGCCCCCCGCGCAGACGTGGCTGCGGACCTCCCCGAGCTCCCGAGGCATCCAGCAGGGCGGCGGGATGTCGCATCCACAGCCGCGCCCGGCCATCGGCACCCTCGGCATCGCGCGCTGCAGCGCGGACACGACCCCGGTCGTCCGCCGGCCCTGGAACGCGTCGAGCAGGCCCTCTCCCATCCGCACCGCCGAGTCCATCAGGCCGACGAGCCCGTCGGCCGCCTCGGCCGCTGGTCCCCGCCGGGTCGATGTGCTCATCTGGCCTCCTTCCGGGTTGGCTTGCCCTCGGCGACCTCGACCCGGACCATGTAGTTCACCGCCGGCAGAGCCCATGCGCCCTCGTAGACGCGGCCGGGCCGGAGCCCGTCGGGCAGGTGGAAGGTCAGGGCCAGCTCCTGCGCCGCGCCGGGCCCGAGCTCGCCGGCCCCCGCGTCGACGGTCAGCCTGGCGAGGCCGCCGTAGCCGTGCTCGAGCTCCTCGGCGAGCCGCTCGAGGATCCGCCCTCCCTCGGCGTCCGCGCTGCGGAAGGTCCGCCCGATCGCCCGTTCGGCCCCCTCGACGTCGAACAGGCCGACCGCGTTCACCTCCCGGATGACGCAGTCGGCGTTGCCGAGATTGGCGACGAGGACGGTCGCGGCCACCCGCTCGCCGGCCCGGCCGCCCAGGATCAGCCCCCGCGGCGACAGGCGCAGGCGCATCCGGGGCTCGACCTGGAGGGTGATCTCCTCCTTGCGCCGGCCCGCCCGGACCGTTCCCCGGTATTCCCCGGGGCGCGTCGAGGGCGGCAGCGCGAGCCGCAGCCACGCCCGCCCGGACGGGCCGGGATCCCCGAGCGGCCGGACCGTGACCGACTCGACCGGGAGGCCCTCGATGTCCACCTCGACCCATCCGCATCGGCGGGCACCGAGAGCACCCCCTCGAGCCGCCGCGGCGTGCCGCGCAGGCGCGTCGGCGCCCTGGACGTGGCCCGGGATGCCCGCTTCCTGGTGGCCACCGCGCCTACCGCCTGGCGCGCCGCGCCGGACGAATCGCCGCCGGGGCGGCGGCTGCGGCGGCCCGGTGGTCATCGCCGCACTCCTCACAGGGGTTCGGGCGGTACGGCTCCGTGATGACCTGCGCCTCCCCGCACAGCCGCACGCACGCGAGCTCGATGCCCAGCAGGGAGAGGCCGACGCTGAAGTCGGCCGGCAGGTGCCCGCGGATGTCGGGGATCTTCTCGAGCCGGATGCCGACGTCCACGGGGTTGACCGTCAGCGTCACCGGCTTCAGGTCAACCTCGATCACCGGGAGCTTCTCCACGTACATGTGGAAGGTGTCCGGGATCCCGTCCACCGTCACCGGCCCGACGGCGCCCACCTTGGTGATCTCAACCGGATCGACGTCAACGTCGATGTCGTAGTGAGTCGGGATCGAGACGCCCATCGCGCTTCTCCTTGTCGACGAGTGGGCCGATCATCCCACCGCCCCGGACGGCGGTCAAAGACGCTCAGAGGCGGTTCGGACGGACGTCGGCGCCATCCGGGAGCAGGTCGAGCCGGGTCAGCAGCGCGCGCTCGCGCGCGGCGACGCGCTCCGCGGGCCGCGCCGTGCCTCCGGCACGATCGCGCACCGGCCCGCGAGGCGGCTCGCGGGCCGACCGCTCCCGGTACTCCCGCGCGAGCGCCTGCAGCTCGGGGCTCCGCGACGAGGCGTCGATCAGGATCTCGATCGCGGCGAACATGGCGGCCACGGCGTCCACATCGGCGACGACGTCGAGCCGGCCGGACGAGATCGCGTCGCTGACCTCCAGGTTGCCGTCCATCAGGTCGAGCACGGTGGCGCGATCGGTGCCCCCCGCCCCGTCAACCGCGGCCGGCCCGCTCGCCGGCTCCACCACGAGCGTGCCCTCGACGAAGCGGACCTCCACCTCCTCGTCGTCGAGCCGGATCCGGGCGCGGCGGCCACCGACGACCTGCCGCATCCGGGCGAGCGCCGCGGGGTCGGCCCGCCCCAGCCTCTCGATCAGCGCGCTGACGTAGCCGCCGAGCGTCCGGCCGGCCTCGGGGGGACGGGGCGGCTCAGTCGACATGCTCGACCACCGCCAGACCGGCGCCCGCCTCCTCGCGCCCTCCGATGCGGGTCGCGAACTCGAACCCGCCGACCAGCTCGTGGACGAAGCCGTATCCGGGCTCGACGGGGTCTCCGGCGATGATCTGGGCCGCCGCCCGGGAGGTGAACCGGATCTCGACCCGGTCGGTCCCGTCGTCGGCCCGCAGCAGCAGGGTGCGCTCGAGGCGGGGCGCGGCGAGGTCGGAGTGGAGCGCGGCCAGGACTCCGGGGAGACGGCGCGGAGCGGCCTCGAGGAGGCCGTGGTGGGTCCGCTCGACCGCGGGGCCCGCGAACGTGCGCTGCCTGCCGTCCGGGTAGGCGACGTGCAGGACCCGGGATCCGCTGCGATGGGCGCGGTCGGTGAGCCGGCTGAGGAAGAAGACCGGCCCGGGGGCGGGCGCCAGGAAGCACCCCCACTCCCAGCCGAGGTCCTGACCCCAGTGCCAGCGGCCCCAGTTGTGGTCGTAGTAGGCGCTCGCCTGCCCGAGGTCGATCGACCGGCCCGCGACCGTCGCCCGTCCCCGGGAGTGGAGCCGGGGCACGACGTACCACGCGACCCAGCCCGACCCCAGGGGCTGCGGCCGCTCCCGCGGCATCGGGCGCACGAGCGCGTCGGCGACCAGGTCGAGGTCGAGGCCGTCGCCGGGCTGGCGCACCGACGCGTGCACCGTCCCGCGCGCGCCGTCAACGGCGAGGGCGACCTGCTCGAGGCCGATGCTCGTGGGGCTGATCGCCGCCTCGCCGAACCCGCGCACCTCGACGTTGCCGACCCAGCCCTCGTCGGGCAGATGGAAGAGGGCGGTCCCGATCGCCCTCGAGCGGGGGTCCGCGGGCGCTCCGTGGAGGGAGACGTTCACCAGGCCCGCGACGCCCGACCGATGGTCGAGGACGACGAGGTGCAGCCAGTCCTTGTAGGCGGGGGCCGAGGGGTCGAACGCCGTGGGCGGCCGGAGCCCGTCGGCGATGATCACCGGAGGAGCTCGCCCCCGCGCTCGGGCGGGGGCTGCGCGCCGGGGACGACCGGGGGTACGGAGCCCATCGTCGGCGCGGCCATCGACTCGACCGCCCGGACGACCTCGAGCGAGAAGGCCCAGAGCCCGAGCGTGAAGTCGACGAACGTCAACGGAGCCGGCTCCACCGCGTCCGCCCCCTCGGACGGCTCCGCGGGGATGGGGAGCAGCTCGAGCGTCGGCTGGAGGTCGTCGGCGAGGAGGAGCGCGAGGTCGTTCCGGAGCTGGTCGAGCACCGGGCTCGGCGGCAGGGAGGACGCCCACTCGTCGATCCGCAGCGCCGACCACAGCGCCGGGCCGTTCGTGCCGGCGCGCCCCGACTCGAGCGCCTGGCGGAGCTGCGCCCCCGCGGCGGTCGCCGCCACCTCCCGCCCGAGGCGCGACATGCCGGCCGTGAGGGAGCCGACCGCATCGGCGCCGGAGATCATGTGAAGCGTCGCCAGCCGGGCGGTGAGCGAGGCGAGGAGCGTCGCCGTGCTCCGGCCCGCCTCCTGGGGCGCGTCCACCAGCCGGACCCGGTCCGCGGGCGGGGTCACGCCGAGCCCGCCTTGCGAGGCCGGGCGCCCGTCTTCCGCGCCGACGGCCGCTTCGCGCGGGTGGCGCGCGGTGCCTCGGCCTCGATCGCCGCGGGGATGCCTCCGTCGCGGAAGCCCTGCAGGATGAGCGCGCCGCGGTAGAGGCCGGTGGGGAGCTCGGCCGGCAGCGGCAGCTCGATCGTCAGCTCGCGCGACTCGTCCGGCGCGAGCAGCGTGGACGCGGGCTCGGGGGTCGCCGCCGGAAACCACGTCACTCCGGAGGCCGCCACGAGCGGCGTCAGCATGGGGGTGACGACGCAGTGCACGCGCTGGCGGTTCTCGACCTCGACGCGGAGCTCGACCGCCGCGCCCGGGAGCCCGGCTCCACGGAGCTCGACCTCGCCGTCCGGCATCAGCACCGTGCCCGGCACGGCCGGCGCCGCCGCCCCCTGCAACCGACGGAGGTAGCGAAGGGTCTCGTCCGCCAGCCGAGCCTGGAAGTCGGTCTGGAGCCGCAGGAGATCGGCGAATGCGCCGCTGAGGCCCTCGCCGGGATCGTTGCCCACGCGCACGCTCGCCCCTTACTTCGTCCGCTCGATCACGTAGCGCAGCATCTCACGGACGAACCGCCTGTCGTCGCCGTCGTCGCCGAGCATCGGCAGCGCGCCCTCGTCCAGCTCGAGCGCCCGCTCCGAGTACTCGGCGGCCAGGCGCCGCCCGTGCTCGAGCGAGCCGGCCCTCGTCATGGCGTCCAGCAGCCACTCGACGTCCTCCGGCGACTTCCGCGCGCGGGACGTCCTCAGGGTTCGCAGCGCGCGGGCGCGCGCCCGCGGCCGGGCCGTGCGCAGGAAGTGCAGGAGCATGACCGTCCGCTTGCCCTCCCACAGGTCGCCGCTCGTCTCCTTGCCGTAGAGGGTCTCGTCGCCCTCGAGGTTGAGCAGGTCGTCGTGGATCTGGAACGCGATCCCCGCGAGGAAGCCGAGCTCGATCAGCGGGGTCAGCTCGCCGTCGAGCGGGGTGGCCGGCCCCGGGCGCGCGCCGCAGATGACGCCCACCCGCAGCGGCGCGATCACGGTGTACCAGCAGGTCTTCTTGTACGCCATGCGCACGTAGTCCCGGTCCTCGAGGTCGAAGCGCTCGTCGGCGATCCACCCCAGCTCGATGGCCTGGCCCTCGGCCGACTCCCGGGCCATTCGCTCGACCTCGCGGAGCACGAGCAGGGACTTGCGAACGCCGAGCGTCGCGACGTTGCCCAGCAGGAGATCGAGGGCCAGGACGTTCGTGGCGTCGCCGACGTTGATCGCCACGGGGGCGCCGTGCTCCTTGAGCATCGTCGCCCGTCCGCGCCGGAACTCGGAGGCGTCCTCGATGTCGTCGTGGACGAGGAACGCGTTGTGGAAGAGCTCGAGGGCGCTGGCCGAGAGGAGCGCCTGCTCCGTCCGCCCGCCGACCGCTCGGCAGCTCGCGAAGCAGATGGCCGGGCGAACGCCCTTGCCCTCGCGGAACGGATAGTCGGCGAGCAGGTCGTACAGCGGCCCGTAGCCGGTCTGGCGGCGCCTGGCGAAGACCCGCTCGAGCTCCTCGAGCACGTCGCGGCGCGCCTGCGACAGCACGCGGGCGACGAGCCCGGCGTCATGGGCCGGCTTCGTCGTCGGGCTCACCCGGCGGACGCCCCCCGATGCGCCTCGTACCCGGCGGGCCGGATCGCCGGCGGCGCGGGGTCGGGCGCGGCATCGGCCAACGTCCGCTCGGCGGCGCAGACCAGCACCTCCGCCGCCGCCGGCGCCAGGCCGGCCGCCCAGGCGAGCATGTCGCCCGGATGCCGGAGGCTGTCGCGCACGAGCCGATGGGCGCCGCTGAGGAGGCTGGGGGCGTCGAGCATGCTCGCCGTCTGCTCCAGGCTGCCGAGGAGGACGCGGCGCGACACCAGGTCGCTCGCCGGCAGCAGCCCGGCCAGCACCCCGCCCGCGATCCGGGCATAGGCGGGGTCGCCCCGTGCGCGGGCCGCGAGCACCTGCAGCGAGCGCAGCCAGACCGCGTTGAGGGACCGGTTCCGGATCAGCTCGACGATCATCTGCGCGAGCGCCATGTCGTATCGCAGGCTGTCGGCGACCATCCGGGCGTAGGGGCTCAGCGAGGCTGCGGAGCAGTCGCCGTGGCGGAGCGCCCGGGCGACGACGTGGGCGGCCCACCGGCCCGAGAGGAGCGCGTATTGGATGCCCTCGCCGTTGAGGGGGTTGATCAGCCCCGCGGCATCCCCGACCAGCACCATGCGGTCGCCGACGATCGGAAGGCGGCGGTCGAAGGTGGTCAGCGGCCAGCCGACGACCTTCCCGTCGAGGCGCGCCGCGCCCAGCCGGCGCGCGATCGCCCGATCGTCCCGGACCAGGGCGAGCAGCAGATCGCGCAGGTGATCGGCCGACGGCGGCGCCGTGCGGAGCACCGTCCCGATCCCCACGTTCGCGCGGCCCCCGCCCGTGGGGAATATCCAGAAGTAGCCGGGAAAGGACCGCTCCGCGAAGTAGAGGTCGGCCCGGTCCGAGGGCCCCTCCACGCCGTCGTAGTAGGCCCGGACGGCGATCATGCGGCGCCGCTTGTCGAGCGGCCGTCCGCGCAGCCACTCGGCCGTGCGGGAGGTGGATCCGTCCGCGCCGATCACGGCCCGCGCTCGGATGCGGCGCGTCGACCGTCCCTCGGCGACCGTGAGCGACACGCCGTCGGCCACGTGCTCCAGCTCCACCGCGCGCTGGCCCTCCAGCACGCGCGCGCCCGCGTCGCGCGCGGCGTCCACGATCCAGGCGTCGAGGTCGAGCCGTGGCACCACGCGCCCGTAGGGCGGGAGCGCGCCCACCTCGGGCAGCGAGCTCGTGATGAGCACCTCCCCGTTGACGGCGAGCGCCGCGCGGCGGACCGCGTTGGTCGTCTCGTAGTCCGGCCGGAGGTCGAGGCCGAGGCCGGAGAGCTCGGCCAGCGCCACGGGGCCGACGAGGTCGCCGCACACCTTGTCGCGGGGGAACCGCTTCTGGTCGAGCAGCCAGACCCGCAGGCCCGTCCGGCTCAGGTGCGCCGCCGTCGACGCACCCGCGGGGCCCCCGCCGACGACCGCGACGTCACAGTCGAGCGGGCCGACGGCGCGCAGCGAGATCACAGCGCATGGCGGAGCTCGCGGGGGGCCATGAACCGCACGCTCTCCCGGAGCGCGGCGAGCTCCTCGACGACGACCGGACCCCGTGCGCGGAACCAGTTGACCACGCCCAGGACGAGATCCTCCGGCGCGCTGGCGCCGGCGGTGACCCCGACGGCAGACAGGGCGCGCACCCACCCGGGGTCGATGTGGCCGGCGTCCTCGATCAGCTCGGCAGCGGCGCCCACGCGGCGGGCCGTCTCCACGAGACGCTGCGAGTTCGACGAGTTGGGGGAGCCGATCACGAGGACGAGCGGCGTGCGGCGGGCGAGCGCCTTGACCGCCGCCTGGCGGTTGGTGGTCGCGTAGCAGAGGTCCTCGGTCTTCGGGGCGACGATGGCGGGGAACCGCCGTCGCAGGGCGGCGATGATCGCTCCGGTCTCGTCAGTGGACAGCGTCGTCTGGCAGACGAACGCGACGCGCTCGGGATCGCGCACGGCGAGCGTCGCCACGTCGCCCTCCGTCTCGACCAGGCGGACGGCGTCCGGCGCCTCGCCCATCGTCCCGACGGTCTCCGGGTGCCCCGCGTGGCCGATCAGCGCCACGGTGTAGCCGTCCGCGGCGAAGCGGCGCGTCTCCACGTGCACCTTGGTCACGAGCGGGCACGTCGCGTCGATCGACGACAGGCCGCGCGCCGCCGCGCCGGCTCGCACTTCCGGTGACACGCCGTGCGCGGAGAAGAGGATCCGGGCCCCCTCCGGGACGTCCTTCTCGTCCTCGACGAAGATCGCGCCGCGGCGCACGAGGCGGTCGAGGACGTGACGGTTGTGGACGATCTCGTGGCGCACGTAGACCGGCGGCCCGTAGAGGTCGAGCGCCCGCTCGACCGCGTCGATCGCGCGGACCACACCGGCGCAGAAGCCGCGAGGAGCGGCGAGGAGCAGCATGAGGGGACTGGACATCCCCTGCTCCGGGTCCACCCGCCAATACACTCATACGACGGCGGGGCTGGCAAGGTGGGAGGGGCAGCGCGGCGGGGGTCGCCCCGCGTTCGAGGTCCGGGTTCGCGCTGGCCAGAACGCGGGCTCCAGAACCACTCGTCCATCGTTCAGACCTCCCTCGGCGTCGGGGCTAGTGGACGAGCTGCTGGCCGCCGTCGATGTCGTAGGTCGCGCCCGTGAGCGCGGTGTTCGTCATGAGATGGACGGCGAGCGCGGCGATGTCCGCCGGGCCGACGACGCGTCGGATGGGCAGCGTCGCGCGGAGCTGCTCGCGGCGCGCGTCCAGCTGGTCGCCGAGGAGCGCGGCCGAGAGCGGCGTGTCGACGAACCCGGCCGCGATCATGTTCACGCGGATCGGCGCGAGCTCGAGCGCGAGGTTCCTCGTCATCGCCGGACCCGCGGCCGTGAGCGCCGAGATGAGCGCGAAGCCCGGCGCCGTGGCGCGGCCACCGGTGCCGCCCATGAAGAGCAGGGTCCCGCCGGCGCGAACCCTGCCGACGGCGCTTCGCGCGACCTGCAGCGGGAGCAGGATGTGCGACTCCAGATCGCGGCGCGCCGCCTCGAAGTCGAACTCCGCCAGCGGCGCGTAGTAGGGGCCGGGGCCCGTGAGCAGCACGTGGTCGATCGGCGTCGGCAGGTCGGCGAAGAACCGCTCGAGCCGGGGGAAGTCTGTGGCGTCGAAGGCCGCCGTGCGCGTGGCGCCCACCTCGCCCGCGGCGCCCTCCAGGCGCTCGCGGTTGCGCCCGGTGATGACGACCTCGGCGCCCTCGGCGCGCGCCAGGCGGGCCGTCTCGAGGCCGATGCCGGCGCTCCCGCCGATCACCACGACGATCTGGCCTTCAAGCGCGCTCATCGGGCACCTCCCGTGATCGCCGCCCGCAGCGACTTGAGCGCGGCGGCGTAGATCCCGGAGAAGCTCGGGAACGGCTGGATGGTGTCGGTGAGCACGTCCAGCGGGACGCGCGCGCGGATCGCCAGCGTCGCCTGCTGCAGCCACTCGCCGGCCTCGGGGCCGAGCCCGTAGGCGCCGACGAGGCGCTCGCCGTCGCTCAGCAGCGTCAGGAAGCCGCCCGCCTCGGCGTACGCGTGGGTGTACGTCTGCATCCTCGGGATCTCGGCCAGGAGCGCGGTGCCGCTGAAGGCGGCCTCGACGGCGCCGACCGCTCCGGCCTCGGGGTCGGTGTAGGTGACGCGCGGCACGGCCTCGTAGTTGGCCGGCCGCGGCTCGCCCAGGATGTTCGCGGCGACGACATCGCCCTCGTACTCCCCCACGTGGGTCAGGGGCCAGACGCCCGTGACGTCGCCGATCGCCCACAGGCGCTCGCCCGCGCGAAGGTGGTCGTCCACCGGGATCCCCCGGGGGTCGGCCGCGACGCCCACCGTCTCGAGGCCGATCCCCTCGACCCGCGGACGCCGGCCGGTGGCCACGAGCAGCCGCTCCCCGCGGAGCTCGCGCCCGTCCTCGAGCTCCAGGACGAAGTCGTCGCCCTCGCGGCGGGCGGCGGCGGCGTGGACGCCGACGTGGATCTCGATGCCGTCCCGGCGCAGGGCCTCTGCGAGCGCCTCGCCGAGCGGCGCCGGCTCCCGGGCGAGCACGTGCCCGGACCCGTCGACGAGCGCCACCTCGGCGCCCAGGCGATGGAGGGCCTGGGCGAGCTCGAGGCCGGCCGGCCCGCCGCCCAGGACGACGAGGCTCCGCGGGACCTCCTTCACGCTCGTCGCCTCGCGGGTGCCCCAGACGCCCGGGAGCTCGCGCAGGCCCGGGACGGGGGGGACGACGGGGTCGGCGCCGCACGCGACGACGACGTGCTCGGCTGCGTGACGGACGCCGTCGACCTCCACGACGCCCGGTCCGGCGAGGCGGCCCGTCCCGCGGATGAGGGCGATGCCCCGGTCGGCGAGCCAGCGCTCCGGCCCGGCGTCGGACCACTTGGAGACCATGTAGTCGCGCCAGGCGAGCGCCGCCGCCACGTCCACCTCCGCGCTCGCGCCGACGTCGCGGGCGCCGTGCACGGCCTCGCCGGGCCGGAGGAGGGTCTTGGAGGGGATGCACGCCCAGTAGGAGCATTCGCCCCCGACGAGCTCCCGCTCGACGACGGCGACGCGCAGGCCGCCCTCGGCCAGGGCGGCGGCGCAGTGCTCGCCGGGGGCGCCTCCCCCGAGGACGATGACGTCGTAGTCGGCGCTCACGTCGGGAGCTCCTGCCCGCTCTGCTCCTTGACCATGTACTCCGCGTACCAGGATGGCCAGTCCTCGTCGGCCTGCCCGATGCGCTTCTCGTGCTCGCCGTGGGCGGTCGCCGCGCGGACGAGCGCGCTCCTCACGTCGGCGATGGACCCGTACGTCGTGCCGGCGGCGGCGTCGATCCGGCCGGGCAGCCGGGTTGTGATCTCCTGGAACCACCAGGTGTTCCCGTCGGGGTCGCTGAGCTCGGCACGCGAGAAGTAGCTTCGGCGCTCGGGATCCAGACCGGGGACCGGGCCCTCCGGGCTGATGTGGAAGAACTCGCCCAGCGCGACGCCGGCGGCGCTCAGCCGGTCCCGGGTCGCCTCGAGGTCGTCCACGACCAGGTAGTTGTGCTGGGCCGAACCCGGCTCGGCCGTCGTGAGGTTCGCGCCGAACTGGACCGAGCACCCGGACCCGGGCGGCGTGAGCTGGACCACGCCCGGCGGGGTGACGTCGAGCCTCCACCCGAGGCTCACGTAGAAGTCCTTCGCCCGGTCAACATCCGAGACGGGGATCACGACCACCTCGAGCTTCATGTCCGTGCTCATGTCGGCCTCCTGAGTTGGGATGGGCAGAGACAACCAGACGGCCCAGCAAGCCGGCGCCGCCCGAACGCGAGGAGGCTAGCTCGTGGCCGCGTCCGAGGCCGGTGACGCGGATGGGTGCCGGGTCCGTCGACCTGAGTGAGGCCTACAGACTTGGGCGGTGCCTCGACGGGCGGGGGAGCGACGCCAAACGGCCCGCCGCCCCCGCCGCACCATCAAGAGAAGGGAAACCGGGCCGGCCACTGGTGGTCCCCCAGCCCCTTCTGGATCCAGAGCGATCGCCGGGGCAAGCCCTGTCCCGGCTCGGTTCTCAGTCGGTCCCCCACGGGTTGTCGATCACGAACCGCCAGGTACCGTCCGCCTGACGGCGCAGCACATCCGCGTTGCTTGCGGCCAGGCGCACCGGCTCGCCGTCTGGTCCCGTGCCGTCGAACGACCAGAGGCCGATCACGAGGGCGAGGTCGTCGGCCTCGAGGACTCGGGTCACCTCGAGGTCGAGCGTGCCCTTCATCGCGATGAAGCCGGTCAGGGCCTCCCGGATGCCGGGTGCGCCGGGAGCGAGGCTGCCTGGCTGAGTCGCGAATGCCGCGTCGCTCTCGTAGAGCGGCATCAGGCTTTCGAGATCCCCGGAGTTGATCCCGGTGACGATCGATTCGAGCACCTGCTCAGGCGTCGCAGTGGACATGCCGTCCTCCTTGGCTCATTTTTGATATACAGCAGTGAGTCACGGAAAGGACCATACGGTCCCGCGAGAGGTGTGTCAATATTGATGACACGATCATGAGTCGCGAAATCCCGCCGAAGCGGAAATACGAGCTGAAGAAGCGCGCCGAGGAGATGGCCGAGACGCACCTGCGGATCACCGAGGCGGCGATCGAGCTGCACGGAACCGTCGGCCCGTCCCGCACGACGCTGAGTGCGGTCGCCAAGCGAGCAGGCGTGGAGCGCCGCACCCTCTACCGCCACTTCCCCACCGAGGCCGACCTCTTCGCGGCGTGCTCGACCCACTACTTCACCGCCAACCCGTGGCCCGATCTCGGCAGCTGGCGCGCGATTCGCGATCCGCAGCAGCGGCTCGAGCGAGCCCTCGACGAGCTCTACGCCTACTACGAGCGCACCGAGCCGATGCTCAGCAACGTGCTCCGCGACGCCGGACTCGTCAACCTCGCCCGCGACGCCGTGGCCCCGCTGCAGGCGTACCTCGAAGAGGCCGCCGAGATCCTCACGATCGGCCGTGACGTCCGCGGCCGGGGACGACGGCTGCTCGGGGGGGCATTGCGCCACGCCCTCGCCTTCTCGACCTGGCGCTCACTCTCGAGCAACGGCATCGGGCGATCGGACGCGGCGAAGCTCATGACCGCACTGGTCGAAGGCGCAGCCACGCCACAGCGCCGCAGCGGGTAGAGCCCGACCCGAGTACACGGGCCGGCGTCTCGCCATACGCCGCGATCCGGCCCGAATGGGGCCACGCTGTTGCGCCACTCCGAGCGTCCGGGCCATGCTCGCCGCTCGGCGGTGCATGAGGCATCCCCTGCGCCGAATCGTGACGAAGGATCGAGAACGCGAAGGGAGATGCCGGAATGACCAAGGGACTCAGACGTCATCTGACCCCCGCCAACGCGATCGCCGTCGCCGCGATGGTGGTGGCGCTCGCCGGAACGGGGGTGGCCGCGTCGACCCTGGCCAACGGGTCGGTCACGTCGGCCAAGCTGGCCAACAACGCAGTCACGACGCCCAAGCTCGCGAACAACGCGGTCACCGCGACCAAGCTGGCCCAGGGGTCGGTCAAGGCGGCCAAGCTGGCGAACAACTCCGTGACGCTGAACAAGGTCGCCAAGGAGAGCCTGGACGCGACGCGCTTCAAGGCGGGCGTGCTCGGCGGCATCAGCGCGTCGAAGGTCTCGATCGTCGCCGGGACGGCGGTGAGCGTGCCCCCACTCTCGACGGGGACCACGGCGACGGCCACCTGCCCCGCGGGTCTGCGCGCCATCTCGGGGGGCTTCAACGTTGGGCAGCTCGGCATCGTCGACGCCACCGGGCCGACCGGTGACGGCCTGGGGTGGTCGGTGACCGCCGAGGCCGCCGCTCTGGGCGCCTCCATCTCGGCGACGGTGGTCTGCGTCGCTCCGTAGACGGCCTCGGCCGTCAACCCGAGTCGAGCCGGGGGAGCAGCGAGTCCCGCTCGCGTTGCTCCTCCTGCTCGACGGTCAACCCCGGCCGCCGCCCGTGGGCGACGCTGATTCAGTGGGCGGAGAAGGCCAGATGCTCGTGGACGGATCGCACTGCGGCCGACCCTTCACCCACCGCTGCGGCCACGCGCTTGGTTGATCCGGATCGCACGTCCCCCACGGCGAACAGCCCGGGACAGCTCGTCTCGAACGGCAGCGGTCCCCTCCCCAACGCCTCCCATCGCTCGTCGAGCTGGTTCGCGCTCAGGGACCGGTCGGTGAGGACGAACCCGCGGGCATCGAGAGCCGCGCAACCGGAGAGCCAGGCTGACTCGGGGTCGGCGCCGATGAACGAGAACAGCGCCGCGCACGACAGTTCGCCTTCTCGATGAGGTCCCGCGATGCGGACTCCACGGAGGCTCTCGTCTCCGTCGAGCGCCACGATCGTGGTGCCGGTCAGGATCTCGATGCGCGGGTGGCTCTCCAGCCGATCCACGAGGTAGCGGGACATGCCGGCGCCGATATCGGGGCCCCGGATCACGACCGTCACCGCGCTTCCCTGGTCGGCCAGGAACACCGCGGCCTGGCCGGCGGAGTTGCCGCCTCCCACGATCACCACCGGGCTTCCGGCGCACTGGCGCGCCTCCAGGTCGGTCGCGGCGTAGTAGACGCCGCTGTTCTCGAAGTCCGCCAACCGATCGGCCTCCAGTCGCCGGTAGCGGGCACCGCTGGCCACGATCACGGCGCGCCCGGCGACGGTCGTGCCGTCGGACAGGTCGACGACGAGATGCCCGGCGTCCTCGCCCAGCGCGACCGCGGCACAGGGGGCGCTCAAGTGGGCACCGAACTTCTCCGCCTGCACCAGCCCGCGCTGCACGAGATCAGCCCCGGGGATCCCGGTGGCGAAGCCGAAGTAGTTCTCGATCCTCGAGCTGGTGCCGGCCTGGCCGCCAGGGGCCACCATGTCCACCCCCAGGGTGCGCAGACCCTCAGACGCCCCGTACACCGCCGCCGCCAGACCGGCCGGGCCCCCGCCCACGATCACCAGATCGAAGAAGCGCTCGGGAAGCTTCCCGAGGGTCAGCCCGAGATGGTCGGCGAGCGCCCCGGGGCTGGGACGGCGAAGAAGCACCCCAGAGGAGATCACGACCGGCAGCTCCGACGGCGTGACGTCGAACTCTCGAAGGAGCCTTTCGACCTGGGGATCAGAGTCGGCATCCAGCCACTCGTGGGGAATGCGGGTCCGGGCCAAGAACTCTCGAATCTGAAGTGACTCGGGCGAGAACCGGGAGCCCACCACCCGGATCGCAGCTGCGGCTCCCGTCAGGAGCGCCGCCCGGCGGGCCATGAAGGCGGCCAGGATCTTGTCGCTCAGCTGCGGTTGAGTGGCGATGACGCGGCGCAGCGCGTCGGTGGGGACGACCAGAACCTCGCCGGGCTCGACGACTCGGGCCGACAGGAACACCCGCAGACCGGTGATCAGGTTCAGCTCGCCGAGAAAGCTTCCGGGGCCGTGGGTGGCGATGGGCCGTTCCTCGCCGTCGGCGCTGATGAACACCTCCGCCCGCCCCGAGAGGACGACGTAGAAGTCGTACGCGGCGTCCCCCTCCCGGTAGAGGTAGTCCCCGGCCAGCACCGCACGACGCGACCCCAACGGCTCCAGGATGGCGATCTCGGCGGGGTCGAGGGTTGGGAAGGCGTCGTCGGTCACGACCGAGCACGCGGAGCGCCCGGGCGCGATTCGCGTGCGCGCGCCCTCAGCCACCGTTGAGGAACGCGCGGACGTGGTCGGCGAACTGCTCGGGGTACTGGTCGAGGAACCCGTGGCCGGAGTCCGGGTAGATGCGCAGTTGCGCGTTGGGCAGGTGGTGGGCGAGGAGGGAGCTGTTCTCGGTGATCATCATCGTGTCGTTGTCGCCGCCGGCGACGAACGTCGGGTGGGTGATCGCCGCGAGCCGCGCGAGCTGTGACGGGTCCGGGATCCCCCAGCGCGCGAACGCCTCGAGCTGGGCGTCGCGCCGTTTCGCGAGGCTACCCGGTCGCGACCGAGAGAACCCGCCCATCGCGGTCGAGCATCACCTCGGTGACGGGCAGGCCGAAGCGCTCGCGCACCTTCGCGCCGAAGCCTCGCTCGCGCCAGTTCGCATCGTCGGGGGCGTGCACGCCGAGGATCAGCGCATCCGCCGGGAACTCCACAAGAGCGTCGGCGACCGCCTGGAGGGGGTCCTCGTCGCCGACCCGGCCGCTGACGGCCGGGCCCGATGGGCCGATGTCGCCGACGAGCATCCGCATCCTGTCGTCCGCTTCGTGGAACTCGGCATCGATGTCGGACACCCACGAGTGCAGCCGGCTGGTCAGGACCGGGGCGACCACGCACACCGCGTCGGCCTCGCGGACCTGGTTCTTAATCACTTCGGGCACGCCGGCGGGATTCGCAACACGCTCGTTCGTGATGATCAAGACTCGTTTCGCTGCCATCTCTCCTCCCACCTCGGCGCGGTGGTCCACAGGACCGATGCGCACGACCGACCTCCGCCTGCAAATCTCCGGCCCACCGTGGCCGCGAATCGGGCGCAGAGTATCGGTCAGATGACTGAGACGCGGCCACAGCGGTAGGGTCGCCGGGACCAACCGCCTGGTCGGTCGGGATCGCGAGTTGGCGACCCTGGCGGCGTTTCTCGGCGAGGCCGTCGCCGATGGCGCGACGCTGATGCTGACGGGCGAGCCGGGCGCCGGCGAGACGGCATTGCTCGTCGCGGCGGCGGTGAAGGTCTATCCGGGGGCGTCGCACGGCCTGTTCGCGGCACACACAGAGCAGTTCAACGGAGATCTGCTCGACTTCGTCACGACCTGAATCCGCGACGAACCAAACAGAGAGGAGGGTGTCGTGATTCGCTATCAGGACGGGTGGGCTGTCGTGACCGGAGCGTCGTCCGGGTTGGGTCGCGGGCTCGCCGCCGGACTGGCGGACCGTGGCATGTCCCTCGTGCTGACCGGCCGCAACGAAGCCCGGTTGCACGAGGCGGCGCACCAGATCGGCCGCGCCTCCGGTGTGGAGGTCGAGACGGTCGCCGCAGACCTCTCGACCCCGTCGGGCGTGTCCGCGCTGCTCCATCACGTCGGCGAGCGCCCGATCGAGGTCCTGGTCAACAACGCCGGGTTTGGCAGCTACGGCCCATTTGTCGAGGCCGACCCGGACCGGGAGGCCGAGGAGGTGGCGCTCGACGTCGGTGCCGTGGTCACCCTGGCTCGGGCGTTCCTGCCCGGAATGCTCGCCCGGCGCAGCGGCGGGATTCTCAACGTCGCGTCCACGATCGCGTTCCAGCCGGCGCCCTACCAGGCGGTGTACGGCGCGAGCAAGGCATTCGTGCTGTCCTTCAGCCAGGCCCTGTGGGCCGAGGCCCGCGCGTCCGGCGTGGCCGTCACCGCACTCTGTCCGGGCCCCACCCGCACAGGCTTCGTCAACGCGCTGGGCGCCACCGAGGCGGGCCAAACGGCCATCTACCGCCGGCTCGGGGAGCCCGAGCCCGTCATCGACGCCGGGCTGCGGGCGCTGGACAAGGGCCGGGCGGTGGTCATCCCCGGCGCGCGGAACAAGGTGGTCGCCGCCAGCGGCCGGTTCGTCTCGCGCGAGCAGCTCACTCGGATCTCGGCTCGCCTGCTCCGTCCGGTCAGCACCGCCCCCCGTTGAAGGGACATCTCATGCTTACAGCTCGATCGTGAAGACGAGAATCCGGCGTTCGTGCAGTGAGATAGGGAAGAGCCGGGGCTGGAGATGAAGCTCTCGCGAGGCGTCGCGCGCTTCAACAAGCGGGTCACCAACCGCATTCAGGGCGTGTACGCCTGGCTCGTCCCACCGTGGGCGGTGATCATCCACCGCGGTAGGCGCTCGGGCCATCAGTACCGCACGCCGCTCTTTGCGTTCAGACGAGGCCGGACTCTCGTCATCGCGCTCCTGTATGGCGAGGAATCGGATTGGCTGCGGAACTTGCGCAAGGGGGGCGGCCATGTGATCCGTGCGGGGCGCACCTTCAGGGTCGGGCCGCCCGAGATCATCCCGACGCGGGCGGCGGGGTCGCTTCTCGCACGCCTGTCCCCCCGGAGCGAGCGTACTGCCGGCTCGCAGAGAAGCTCGCGCTCCTCGAGCTCGAAGAGCAGCTGCCCGGCTTTGGAAGCCGCCCGCCGCCTCAGTGAAGAGTAGGTAAGTCACAGCAGGAAGGAACCTCTAAATACAGTCCTCCAAAGTTACACACCGCATAAATGCAAAGGCACTCGAGTTGCTCGAACAGCATCCAGAGGGTCTACGTTGGTCAGAACTGCTCGCAAAGATTAAGGAGTCAGACCCCACCTTTCACCCGAAAACCGTCAACGGGTGCGTCTGGAAGCTTGTCGAAAGGTTTCCTGACAAGGTTTACAAACCATCTCGAGGACTCTTCCGCTTGACGAAATATGAATCTGCCGAAGTGGACAAACCTTGAGAACAATCTCCTGTCGCTCGGCCCGAGACGTTCGCGCGTCGCTGTACGGGCTTTGCGCCCCGTCCTCGGGCTCGCCCGGCGCGAGCCCGGCAAGGTCCAGGAGGACGGCCAGGACTTAAAGCCGGCGGCCGGGGCCGGCCACGGTGACACCGGATGACAAACCGGGGCTAATCCTCGCGGGGCAACTGCTCGCGGTCGATTTCTTCGACGCTGTCCGTGAGCGCCAGGATCTCGAGGCGCCGGAGGATGCTCACGGGGAGCGGCGCGGCCTCGCGCCCGGCGAGGAACATTTCCACCTTCGACGGGGACACGCCCAAGCTCTCCAGCGTCGCCCGGTCAACCAGCTCGGTCGGCTCCCCACACTCGTCCACACCGCGACGATATGGGCGCCGGGCCCGCACGACAATCGACGCGCGCGCCGCGGAGGTCCGCGCCGCCGTCCCCCAGGCCCGCGCGGCTCGCGGTGCTCAGACGAGCGCCGCGGCGATGTCGTCCCGAATGCGGGCGGCGAGCTCGCCGACGGCCGGCTCCTGCAGGAGGTTCCCGTGGGCGCAGGAGAGGGTGCGCACGCGGACGTCGTCGGACAGGCCGGCCCAGTCGCCCGCCGGATCGCGGCTGTAGCGGGCGGTCTCCTCCGCCGAGAGGTAGAGGGTGGCGTGGCCGGCGAGCCGACGGGGCGCGTACCCGCGCATGGCCGCTCGGGTCGCCGCCTCCCACGATGCCCGGCCGCCGGCTCCCCGCAGGCCGCGGGCCGCGGCGGCCCGTCGGATGCGGTAGGCGAGCAGCGCCACGGCGTCCCGGCCGTGAGTCCGCGCCAGGTAGCGGCGGGCGCGCGGGACGGGCCGGTGGGCGGCCCGGTACCTGGCCGCCGCGTCCGGCAAGACGAGGGAGGGGAAGTCGAAGGCGCTGACGTCAACCAGCGCCAGATGGCGGACGTCCCGGCCCTCGGCGCGCAGCCGCCGGGCCATCTCGAACGCCACCACGGCCCCGAAGCAGAAGCCCCCGAGGAGGTAGGGCCCCTCCGGGTCGGCGGCTGTGAGGGTCTCGACGTGCCCTGCCGCCAGCTCGGCGACCGAGCCCAGCTGGCGGCGCGGCGGGGCGAGCCCCGAGATCGGGCGACCGGTGCCGAGCCCCCGCACGAGCGCCGCGTAGACGTTGGTCGTCCCGTCCCCTGAGTCGACGAGCACCAGCGGCGGTCCGCTGCCGAGCGGCTGCAGCACGGCGATCGGCGGCGCGTCCCTCCGCTGGTCCGGGTCGCGGAGCGCCTCGGCCAGCCGCGCGACCGTGGGCGCGCGCACGAGCAGCGAGGGGGCGAGCTGCTCGCCGGTCTCCGACTCGAGCGCCGCGAGCAGCTCCGCGGCCGCCAGGGAGTCGCCTCCGAGCTCGAAGAAGTCGTCCTCGACGCCGATCCCGTCCCGCTCGAGCACCTGCTCCCAGAGGCGCAGCATGCGAGCCTCGTCCTCGGCTCGGGGCGCCTCGGCCGGCGGCGAGGCGAGCGCGCGCCGGTCGAGCTTCCCGGTCGCGGAGCGCGGGAGCTCGTCGACGACCTCGAGGCTGGAGGGGACCATGTGCGCCGGGAGCCGCTCGGCGAGCGCCGCTTGCAGCGCCGAGGGGTCCGGGCCGCCGGGCGCGACCACGACGTGGCCGGCCAGGCGTCCCTCGCCGCGGCGGCCGGCGCGGGTGGTGACGGCGGCCTCGAGGACCCCCGGGATCCGCAGCAGCTGCGCCTCGACCTCCGCCGGCTCCACCCGCTGTCCGAGCACCTTGAGCTGGGCGTCGCGACGCCCGAGGTACTCCAGGCAGCCGTCCGGCCGCAGACGACCCAGGTCTCCGGTCCGGTAGGTCCGGAGCGACGGATGCTCGTCGTCGGTCGCGAACGCGGCGCTCGTGAGCTCCGGTCGCCTCCAGTAGCCAAGGGCGAGGTGGCGGCTGCGCACCACGATCTCGCCCGCGCGACCGCTCGGAAGCGGCAGGCCGTCCTCGCCGACTACGGCGACGTCGACGCCCGGGACGGCGTACCCCACGGGCAGCGCGCCGTCGTCCACCGGCGCCGTGGTCGGGAGGCGGAGCTGGCGGCAGAGGCCCGTCTCGGTGGTGCCCAGCCCGTTCGCCAGGATGCTGTCCGCGCTGAAGTGCCGGCGGTGCAGCTCGACGTCGAGGGAGGAGGCGCGGTCGCCCTCGAGCCGGACGACGCGAACGTCCGGGAAGGCGCCGCCGTCCACGGCCACCAGGCTGCGGAAGATCGAGGGGACCGAGTGGTAGATGGTGATCCGCTCGGCCCGGAGCAGGTCGGCGAGCTCGGCGAGCCGTTCGCCGCCGAGGGCGAACGGGAACAGCGCGGCGCCGTTCAGCAGCGCCCCGAAGGTGCTCGAGACCGCGCCGCTGAAGCTCGGAGATTGCAGCAGGCTGAGGCGGTCGGTGGGCGCGATGCGCAGGGCGTTCGTGTATCGCAGGACGTTGTGGAGCACGTTGCGGTGGGTATCCACGACGCCCTTGGGGCGGCCGGTCGATCCCGACGTGAAGTAGATGTAGGCGATCGCGTCCGGCGGGACCTCGATCCCCGGCGGACCGGCCGCCCCCGGCGGCAGGTCGTCGACCACGAGCACGTCGCGCGCCGGCCCGGCCATCGCCGCGGCGAGATCGGCGGTCTCGCGGTCGGCGAGGACGAGGCGAGCGCCCAGCTCGTCCGCGACCCGGGCGAGGTGCGCCGGCGGATCGGATGCGTCCAGCGGCGCGTAGGCCTTTCCGGCCCGCAGCGTGCCGAGGATCGCCGCGACGCTGGTGAGGCCCTGGCCGTGGACCAGCGCGACCGGCTCCCACCCGGCGCCCAGCCGCTGGACGACCGCGGCGGCGATGCGGCCGGCGAGATCGTCGAGCTGGCCGTAGCTCAGGCGGGCGGAGGCGTCCGCCACGGCGAGGCAGTCCCGATGGGCCGCGACCGTGCTCGCGAAGCGGGCCGGGAGCGACTGCTCCACCGAGCCCGCCTCGAAGACGGCGAACCCGGCGTCGCGGCACAGGTGCTGCTCGCCGGTGGCCAGGACCCCCGGACCGCTCCGCTCGGTCGCCTCCATGCGACGTCCAGCTTCACCCCCGCACCCGCCGGGCGCCACTGCCGAACGTCTAGGTCTGGGCGAGGGGCCGGGCTCGGCTCGCCTCACGCGTCATTCGGCGATTCGCACCCTGCCTGGGCTCGCGAGGCGCGAGGCCGCCCTCCGCTGGGCCCGCCGGCCGCCGGCCGCGCACCGCCTTCGGCTCGTGCTCTGCTCGCGCGGCTTCGGGTGCGCTCCGGTGAGGCGCATCGTGACCGTCTGAGCCCTCGAGGCGGCTCGCACACTCGCCGTCAGGGGGGCGCTGCGGCCGGGCCTCGTCGTCGCCGAGGTCAACCGCTTGCTGGCGGGCTCCTGATCCATCGCCCCGGCGGCGCTACTGGACCCGCACGTTGCGGCCGGCGCCGCCGGTGAGGACGTCGAGCCCGGCGCCGCCGGTCAGGCGGTCGGCGCCGGCGCCGCCCAGCCAGGCGGTCGCGCCCGGCGCCGCCGCGCGAGGCGGTCGGCGCCGGCCTCGCCGAGCAGCCGGTCCGCGCCGGCGCCGCCCTTGAGCGCGTCGGCCCGCGCGCCGCCGCAGACCAGGTCGTCGCCGCCGCGGGCCTCGATCACGTCGTTGCCGCCCAGGCCCACGATCACGTCGGCCTTGGCCGTGCCCCTGAGCCGGTCGCGGCCGTTGCTGCCGATCACCGTCGCCGCCCGGCCGGCGCAGCGCGCCGCGGCCGCCCCGGCGAGGCCGCCGCGGCCGGCGCCCGGCCCGCCGGCGCCGGGGCCGGATCCGGGCAGCGCGTCGCCCTGGAGGCGCAGCAGCGACCAGGTCGGCTGTTGGCAGTCGGTCGATCACGGCGACGACGATGCGGCCGTCGGTCTGGAGGGCGAGGCCGGTCGCGCTCTCGCCGCCTCCCAGGTCCACCGTCGCCCGCCCGTCGCCGCTGAAGGTGGTGTCCGGCAGGCCGTTGGGCTGGAAGCGCATCACCAGGACGTCGCGTCGCCCGGGTGGGCGTGCCCGGCGGCGAGGATCTTCCCATCTCGGCTGCACCGCGACCGCGCTGAAGCCCCCGGGTCCCGCGCTGGACGGTGCCGTCGTCCGAGAAGCCCGGGTCGGGGTCGCCCGCGGGCGCAGGCGCACCACGAGGTCGCGTTCGGGCCGTAGAGCGCGCCGGGCCGGCGAGGACGATCGCCCCGTCGGGCTGCACCGCGACGCGCCGGCGCAGGGCGGCCGTCCCCGTCGGCGGGGATCGGTGACCGTGCCGTTGCCCGCGGCGCCGAAGGAGGAGTCGAACGTCCCCTGCGGGTTGAGGAGGCGCGCGACACCGAAGCTGTCTGACGCCCGGTGCGTCCGTGAAGCCGGCGACGACGATCTTCCCGTCCGGGCAGGATGCCCACGCCGCTCGTCTCGCCCGTCCAGGCGGCCGGCCGGGCCCGGGAAGCTCACGCGCGACCAGCCGTTGCCGCCGGCGTAGAACGGGTCGATCGCGCCGCCGGCGCGAGAGCCGCGCCACGACCATGTCGGTGTCGGAGACGGGGCCCGGGACCCGGAGACGAGCCCGCCGACGACGACGCGGTCGTCGGGCTGGACGGCGAGCGAGGTGAGCCACGCGTCGGCGAGATGCGGGGCGGAAGACCCCGTTCCCCGCGCCGAACGCCGGGGTCGAGCGTGCCGCCGGGGTTCGAGGATGCCGGCCACGAACCCATTGTCAGCGGCCCTGGTGGTACCGGCGGCCACGATCCGTCCGTTCGACTGCATGGCCGACGGCCTCGACCGTGTCGCTCGGCGCTGAAGTCGAGGCGGCTCCAGCCGAGGGCGGCCCCGAAGCTCGTGATCGAGGGCCCCCTGCGGGGTCAGGACGCGCCACGAGCCCGTCCTTCGCGCCAGGCGGCGGGGCGAGCCGCGACCCGCCGACGATGATGCGCCCGTCGGCCTGCGAGGGCGACGCGCCGTGGCGTCCTCGTCGGCGCCGAGGTCGACGATCGCCCTGCCGCCGGCGCCGAAGCTGGCGTCGAGGTCCCCGGCCGCCGGGAGCGCCGTGCCCGCCGTCGCGAGCAGGGCGACGATGGCACCGATGAGGGCCCATGGCGTACGCGGTCGCATCGGCCAGCCCTACTGGACCCGGACGTTGCGGCCGGCGCCGCCGGTGAGGACGTCGACCCCGGCGCCGCCGGTCAGGCGGTCGGCGCCGGCGCCGCCGGCCAGGCGGTCGCGCCCGGCGCCGCCGCGAGGACGTCGGCGCCGGCCTCGCCGAGCAGCCGGTCCGCGCCGGCGCCGCCCTTGAGCGCGTCGGCGCCGCGCGCCGCCGCAGACCAGGTCGTCGCCGCCGCGGGCCTCGATCACGTCGTTGCCGCCCAGGCCCACGATCACGTCGGCCTTGGCCGTGCCCCTGAGCCGGTCGCGGCCGTTGCTGCCGATCACCGTCGCCGCCCGGCCGGCGCAGCGCGCCGCCGCCCCGGAGACGCCGCCGGCGCCGGCGCCCGGGCCGCCGGCGCCGGATCCGGGCAGCGCGTCGCCCTGGAGGCGCAGCACGACCAGGTCGGTGTTGGCGTCGGTGATCACCCCGACGAGGATGCGGCCGTCGGGCTGGAGGGCGAGGCCGGTCGCGCCCTCGCTGCCGCCCAGGTCCACCGTCGCGCGCCCGTCGCCGCTGAAGGTGGTGTCCGGCAGCCCGTTGGGCTGGAGGCGCATCACGAGGACGTCGTCCGTCCCGCCCGGAGTGGGTGTGAACCCGGCGACGACGATCTTCCCGTTGGGCAGCAGCGCGGCCGAGCTGAGATAGCCGGGGACGGTCACGGGCTGAAAGCCCGGGTCGGGGCTGCCCGTCGACCGCAGGCGCGTCACGAGGCCGGCGTTCACGCCGCCGACCATGCCGGGGCCGGCGAGGACGATCGCCCCGTCGGGCTGGACCGCGACCGCGGGCTCGCGAAGAAGTCCGCGCCCGTGGGGACGCTGGCGGTGCCGTTCCCGGGCCGAACGAGGGGTCGAGCGTCCCCTGGGGGTTGAGCAGGCGCGCGACCGCGAAGCTGTTCCCGAAGGGGGCGCTCGTCCCGCCGGCGACGATGATCTTCCCGTCCGGCGCGAGGGCGATCCCGCTCCCGAAATCGATCGACTGGCGCCCCGGGTCCGGCGGGAAGCTGATGCGCGACCACCCGGAGCCCGGCGCCGTAGCTGCCGTCGAACGCGCCGGCGCTGGTCAGCCGTACGGCGGCGATGTCCGTCTCGGCGGCCGGCGGGGCCGAGGGCACGGTCCCGACCGCCAGGATGCGGCCGTCGGGCTGTAGGGCGACCGAGCTGTAGCCGAGGCCGGCCGCGGTGTCGAGCTCGCTGAAGGTCCCGTCCCGCCGCCGAAGGTCGGGTCGAACGTGCCGCCCGGATTCGCGAGGCGGGCGACGAACCCGTTGCCCGGGTTGGTGGAGCCGGCGGCCAGGATCCGTCCGTCCGGCTGCACGGCGACGTCCTGGACGACGTCGTCGGGGCTGTAGTCGAGGCGGGACCAGCCGAAGGGGCCCGCGTAGGTCGTGTCGATGGCGCCCTGGGGCGTCAGGCGCGCGACGATGCCGTCGGTCCCGTCGGGGTTCCCGGCTGGGTTCTGCCTCTCCCCGCCCACGACGATGCGGCCGTCGGGAGCGAGGGCGACGGCCGGCGGTCTCGTCGGCGCCGAGGTTGACCACGGCCCGGCCGCCGGCGCCGAAGCTGGCGTCGAGGTCCCCGGCCGCCGGAAGCGCCGTGCCGGCCGTCGCGAGCCAGAGGCCGAGCGCGGCGCCGAGCAGGAGGAACGGGGGGCGCCGCCAGGTCGGCAGCAGGGAGCGTCTGGTCAGGATCCGCATCGCGCGTCCTCTCGAGGTCAGCCGGCGGCTCATCGCCCGATCCTGCCCGGGGTGCCGCGGCGGCGCGAGATGCCCAAGGGATGAACCGGCTCATCCCGGCGGCGCCCCGTCGCCGCCGGGCGGACGGGGACGGGCCGCGCTAGCCGCGCGGCACGACGTCCACGCGCAGCAGGAGCTCCTCGCCGGCTCCCCCCGCCCTCCGGGGCGCCCGCGGCTCGATGCGCAGCGGCCCGAGGAACCGCGCCGTGCGGGCGCCGCGCAGGCCGCGCCGGATGCCGATCGTCGCGCCGGGGGAGACCTCGAGCGCGAACCGCGCGCCCCGCGGCACCGACAGGTCGGCCGGGATCAGCGGGGCGGCGGCGGGATCGGCGATGGTCACCATGGCGCTGCGGCTGTACGCGTCGAAGCCGCCGCCCGCGGGCACGAGCACCTGCAGCGCGACGCGCCCGCGCACGCCGCGCACGGCCCAGCCGCGGACGATGCCGTCGGAGGGGGCCACCAGCGGCCGTCCCGGCAGCGCCGCCTGCATGATCGTGCACGCCGGCGAGGCGCCCCCCGGCGCGCCGCCCTCGCAGTTGACGCCGGCGACGTCGCCGGGCGCGAGCGCGCTCCCGACCGCGAGCGCCCCGGCGGGGACGGGCGGGGCGGGCGCGGCCTCCCGGCCCCCGTCGCGCAGCAGCACCACCCCGGCGGCGACGGCCGCCGCGAGGGCCGCGGCGGCCGCGGCGACCGCCCAGGCGCGGCCGCGCGCCGGCGGGCGCAGGCGCGCGAGCGCGGCCCGGTCGTCGTCCGCGGTCGCCCCCTCCGGGGCGCGGCCGAACCCCGTGACCCACGCATGGCCGTCGGCGTCGACGAGGATGTCACGGTCGGTCAGCCGCCCGTGGACGGCGCCGTCCAGCGCCGCCGCGGCCTCGTCGAGCCAGCGCCGGCGCCGCGCCGCGGGGGCCGAGCGCACCTCGGCCAGGGTGCGCGCGCCGGGCAGCAGGCGCGTCGCGACGTAGATGCCGGAGGGCTCCTCGACGACCGCGAAGAGCGGCACAACGCCGGGTCGCTCCGGCCAGGCGGCGGGGTCGAAGGGCGCGCCCGGCGGCAGACGGCGCAGGACGACGCGGCGGTCGAGACGGAGCTGGACCGCCTCCCAGACGCCGTCGCCGAGCCGCCGGCCGAGGCGGAAGCCCGCCGCGGGCTCAGCTGAGGAGGCGGAGCCCATCCTCGGTGGAGTAGGCGATGTAGTGGCGCACCAGCCGGTCGCTCCCCGGGCGCGCGAACAACAGGTCGATGCCGAGCCCCTCCGGCACGGAGGGCTCGACCACGACGACGAGCTGGAGGATCTGGGCGACGTCCCCGCGCAGGGTCGGCACGGCCACGCGCGCGATCCGCCGTCCGTCGCGGATCAGGTTGACCGCTCCTCGCCCGCCGAGCCTGGCCACCCGAATCTCGACCCGCCGCCCGTCGGCGAAGCGGTCGCGCCGGCGGGCGAGGAGCGTCCCCGGCGGCGCCGCCGCCGCGGCGGCGCCCTCGAGCCGCTCCGCGGAGCGGGGGGCGCCGCCGGGCAGGTAGTCGGCGCGCAGCAGCAACTCCCCGGCGGCGCCCGGGGCGGGCGCGGCGATCGGCCCGCGCAACGGCGGGGTCCAGCGCACCGTCGTGGCGCCGGCGGCGTCGCGCAGGCCCGCGCCCGAGCCGCCGATCACCTGCAGGGCCAGCAGGTCGCCCTGGTCGACCGCGAGGTCGGTCGCGAACAGGTGGACGCCGTCGTTGCCGACGAACTCGTTGCGGGAGCGGGCGACCTGGAAGTAGCCCTCGCGGGGCCCCACAAGCAGTCCGTCGCGCCGGCGCAGCACCGCCAGGGCCAGCTCGCCCCGGGCCGACCGGACGCCCCAACGGCGGACCACGCCGTTGCGCGGCACCACGAGCGTGGCGCCGGCAGGCGGTCCTGGAGCACCGTGCAGGCGGGAGAGCCGGGCCCGACCGGCCGGTCGCGGCAATCGAGCGTCCGGCCGGCGGCGGCGAGGTCGCTGCCGAGCACCTGCATGCCCGCCGGCCTCGCGATCGGCGTCGCGGTGGCGGCGGCGCCAGCGTCGGAGCCGAGCAACGCCACGATCCCGGCCCCGGCGAGCGCGGCCACGAGGGCGGTCGCGGCGAGCGCGAGGGCCGCGCGCCGCCGTGAGACGCCGCCGCGGATGCGGGCGGGCGACGGCGCCGGGACGCCCCCGGCGGTCTCGTCGTCCACCGGCGCGGCGCGGCGCGGCGGCGGGCCGAGGTCGCGGCCCGCGAGCGCCGCGCGGGCCCGGGCCACCAGGGCCCCGCACGTGGGCGGCCGCTCGGCCGGATCCTTGGCGAGCCCCGCGATGAGCACCTCGTCGAGCGCCGGCGGTGCGTCCTCGCGCCGGCCGCTGACGCGAGGCGGGGGCTCGTTCAGGTGCGCGGAGACGACCGCGGCCTGGGTCGGGCGCGGGAACACGGCGGTGCCCGTGATGCACTCGAACAGCATCGCCGCCAGGGCGTACCGGTCCGCCGCGGGCCCGCCGCGAGCGCCGCGCAGGACCTCGGGCGCGGCGTAGGCGAGGGTGCCGAGGAAGTCGCCGGCCGCGGTCGCGCCGGTCGCGTCGCCGCGCCGGGTGAGGCCGAAGTCCGCGAGGTAGGCGTGGTCGTCGTCGCCGACGAGGACGTTGCGCGGCTTGACGTCGCGATGGACGAGGCCGTGGCCGTGCGCGGCGTCGAGCGCGTCGGCGACCTGGCCCACGATGTGCAGCGTGCGGGCTGCGTCGAGCACCCCGTCGTCGATCAGGCGGGTGAGCGTCGTGCCGCGCACCAGACGCATCGCCAGGTAGGGGCCGTACTCGGAGGTCCCCGCCTCGTAGACCGTCACGACGTTGGGGTGGTCGAGAGCCGCCTGCATGCGCCCCTCGTTCCGGAAGCGCTCGACGAAGCTGGGGTCGACGAGCTCGGGCGAGATCAGCTTCAGGGCGACCGTCCGGCCCTGCGACGCGTGCGTCGCCTCGTAGACGACGGCCATGCCCCCGCGGCCGAGGAGCCGGCCGACGCGGTACGGGCCGACGATCGCCCCCTCGGCCGCGATCACCGGTCGCGCGAGGTGACGAGCCTCAGTTCGAGCGCCCGCCGCGCGAGCTCGGCCCGCTTGCGGTTCTGGGGCAGGTCGTTGACGCCGAGCTTCGCGAAGAGCGAGCGCACGTGGCTCTTGACCCCGGGCAGCGACAGGCAGAGCGCCTTGCCGATCTCGCCGTTGGTCGCAGGCACCGGGGCCGCGCCCGGCTCGAGCAGCGGGCGGCACAGCTGGACGAGCACGCGGCGCTCGGCCTGGGTGATGCGGCCCTCCGGCGGCGCCAGGGCGGCCACCGTGCTGTCGTTGACCACCATCGCCGGGTGGCGGAACAGGAGCGACGTCGCGCCGACCTGCAGCACGTCGTGGTCGGCCAGACGGCGGTGGCGGCGGACGCGCTCGCCGTTGACGTAGGTGCCGTTGCGCGACATGCCGTCGTTGACGACCGTCCAGCCCGCGGCCGCCGACTCGAGCACGGCGTGGGCGCGCGAGACCTCGGCGTCCCCGTCGAGCACGACGTCGTTGCCCGCGTTGCGGCCGACTCGCACCTGGTCGGTGGCGGCCAGCGGCACGATGCGGAGATCGCCATAGGCGTCGCGGTGGACGAGGAACGGCCCGCCGTCCCGCTCGGCGGCCAGGACCGCGGCGCGCTCGGAGGGCGACAGCGAGTGCGTGATCAGGCTCATCAATCGAGTAAAGGCGATGGTTTGGCGGCGCACCAGCGCCATCGGGCCAGCGCCGGTCCAGTCGGCGCCGCCACCGGCCCTACCGATCCGGCGCCGGTCCCTCCCCCTTCGGGGGGGTGCGCCTCGCCGGGGTCGGGCAGCATCCGCAAGATTCCCCGGCCAGGAGGAGCCCGTGCGTCGGGGCGCCCCTCGTTCGTCCGAGCCCGCCGCGAACGACCGTCGCCAACGACGGCGACGGAGGCCCTGAGCACCACGAGGGGCCACCTCCACAGCGCCACGCCGAGGATCGGACCCGCGCCTCCGGGCCCCTGGTCCTACAGCTCGCCGAGGATCGCGCTCCGCTTCTCCTCGTACTCTTCGGCGCTGATCAGGCCCTCGTCGAGCATCGACTTCAGACGGCGGAGCCGCTCCGCGTGATCAGCGTCGGTCGGGGCCGATTCGGGCCCCTGCGCCGGGGCGACCGGCGAATCAGCAGTCAGGCGCGACCGCACGTAGTCGCCGAGCTCCCCCGCCCGCTCCTGGGGATAGATCGAATGGATGACGGCTTGGGTGCCGGAAGCGAAGATGACCAGCCTTCCATGACCGAGCATGCCGGTCACGCTCTCGACAGAGCTGATCTTCGAGAAGCGGAAGTCCTCCTGCCGCGACGTCCCGAGGCTCCTGGCGTAGAAGATCACCCGCTGATCGGTCACGACGACGAGCCCTTGTCCGCCGCCGTAGACGCCGGAGCCGAGGTTGAGCACGGTCTCGCCCTCGTGCAGTAGCTCGTGGAGGGTCTTCAGCTCCTTCCCCACGCCGAAGCGGTTCTGCTGAAGCTTCTGCTCGGCGAGCTCCTGGATCTCCTCCGCGGTGGTCACGGGGATGCCTCCTTGGCGACGAGGCATGACCGTACTAGTACGCCGCCGCCGGAGGGAGAGACGTCACCGCGCTTCCGGCGGACGATGCGTGGCGGTGACGGCCCGTGCGGGGCGTGAATCACTTGTCCGTCACCGAATCGGGGGCCGGTCGGGTCCACCGTCGCGGTGACCGTCCGCTGGACCCGGCTGCTCGACCGTACGAATGCGCGCCATCGGACGTGGAGCGCGTTCCTCGCCGTCGAACGCTGCCGCGCGGCGCCGTGGGGGAGGGCCTCAGATCAGTCGCGCCGCCCGCTCGGAAATCGCCAGAACGGCGGCGTGCACGGGCCCGGTCGTGATCGCGGGGATCACGGACGCGTCCGCGACCATCAGGCCGCCGACGCCGTGAACCCTGAGGCCGCCATCGACGACGGAGGTGCCCGGATCCCGGCCCATCGCGCAGGTTCCCACGGGGTGGTGGTGCGTGACGGAGGCCCGCGCGACGAAGCGGTCGACGGATTCGTCGTCCTGCACCGCGGGCCCGGGCAGGATCTCCGCGTCGCGCCACTCATCGAGCGCCGCGGCGCCGCCGACCCGTCGCGCCAGGCGCAGCGCCGCCCGGAAGCGCTCGCGGTCCCCCGGCGCCGTGAGGTAGGCCGGATCGATCACGGGAGGGTCGTCGACCGCGGGGCCCCCGAGCGTGATGCGCCCGCGGCTCCCGGGGTGGCAGACCCCGAACATCAGCGTGAAACAGGTGCCGACCTCGGGCCGCTCGAAGCACTCGCTGACCGCGGGGAGGAGCACGCAGGCCGTCACGATGTCCGGCGCTCCGCCGCCGGCGCCGCCGACGTAGAGCAGCGACTCCGAGTGCTGCAGGCGCGACGGCGGCACCGGGCGGCGCGCCCGGTAGACGTTGCCGGCGGCGAGCAGGTGATCGTGCAGGTTCCCGCCCGCCGCCGGCGCCTCGACGCGGCACGCGATGCCGTGGCGCGACAGCTCGTCCGGCGGCCCGATCCCCGAGCGCATCAGGATCAGGGGCGACGAGACGGTGCCCGCGGCGAGCACGACCGTCCCGGCGTGGAGCGTCCGCCGCTCGCCGCCGACCCGCGCCTCGACGCCGGTCGCCCGGCCCTTCTCGAGGACCACGCGCTCAACGAGGGCGTCGGTGACCACGCTGAGGTTCGGGCGTTCCCGCGCCGGGTCGAGGTACGCGTCGGCGGCGCTCACGCGCCGCCCGTTGCGGATCGTCAGGCTGTTGGGCGCCGGCCCCTCCATGCGCGGGCCGTTGTGATCGCCCGAGGGCGGGTACCCGGCCTCCTCCGCCGCCCGCATGAACGCCTCTGCCACGGGGTGCAGCCGGTCCGGGAGCCAGACGGTCATGGGCCCGGCGGCGCCGTGATGCTCCGACGCGCCCCCCGAGAACGACTCTGAGCGCAGGAAGTCGGGCAGCAGCGCGCGGTGGCTCCACTCCGGGCCGGCGACCTCCGCCCAGGCGTCGAAGTCGGACGGATGCCCCCGGACGTGGGTCATGGCGTTGAGCTGGCTGGAGCCGCCCAGGACGCGGCCTCTCGGCCAGCCGTGGACCCGTCCCGCGGTCCCCGGCTGCGGCGTCGTCCGATAGGCCCAGTCGAAGGGCCCGCCCTCCAGGTACGGCCACTGAAGCGGGTCGGCGAGCCGGGGGTCGCCGGGGGGGCCTCCTGCCTCGACCAGGCAGACCCGCCTCCGCGGGTCCTCGGTGAGCCGCGCCGCGAGGACGCAGCCCGCCGAACCGCCGCCGACGATCAGGACGTCGGCGCCAGGGCTCATCCGCCGGCGGGGCGGGCCGCGCTCGACAGCGCTCGTTCGGCGGCTCGGCGCACCAACACCCCCGCGAGGTGACGCTTGTACTCCACAGAGCCGTTGGCGTCCTCGATGGGCTCGCAGCCCTCCCGTGCCAGCCGCTCGAGCTCGTCGGCCGGCGCGCCGGCCACCAGGGCCTCTTCGACGGCCGCGAGCCGCGCGGGAGCGAGTCCGACGCTGCCGACCGCCACCCGGGCGCGATCGACGACGCCGTCGGCGAGGCGGACGATGCAGGTGACCGTGGCGGCGGGGCGCTCGTGGAAGGCGATCTTGAGGTGCGCGACACCCGAGCCGGCCGCCAGCGGCGGCACTCGGATCGCCGCGATCAGCTCGCCCGGGGCGAGCGCCGTCTGGTACGCGCTCAGCACGAAGTCCTCCATCGGCAGCGTCCGCGTACCGGAGGGGGACCAGGCTTCGACAGAGGCGCCCGCCGCGAGCAGGAAGGTCGAGGGGTCCGAGTGGGGGTCTGCGAACGCGAGGTTTCCGCCGAGGGTGCCTGCGCCGCGAACGCGAACGTTCGCCACCCGAGCGGTCATCTCGGCGAGCGCGGGCCACCCCTCGCGCACGACCGGCGAGCGCTCGATCGTCCGGTGCGTCACGCCGCCCCCGATGAGCAGGTCGTCCTCATCGATCTCCAGGCGCGAGAGCTCCGCGATGCCCTTGACGTCCACCAGGTGCCGGTAGTCCGCGAAGCCGAGCTTCATCACGAGGAGCAGCTCGGTGCCACCCGCGTACACGACCGCGTCGTCGCCGAGACGGTTCATCAGCTCGCCCGCCTCGGCCAGCGTCGCCGGCCGGTGGACCGCGAACCGGGGAAGCGTCACGCGACGGCGAGCTCTCGCAGCGCGGCGTCGACCCCCTCGCCGATGGTGACCTCCAATCCGAGGTCCGCCAGGCCGCGACCGAGGGCCGCGAGCGCCAGCACCGGCGTCAGCGACGCGGCCGCCGGCCCCATGTGACCGAGCCGGAAGAGCCGTTCCTTGAGCTCCCCGTAGCCGGGCGAGAGCATGACGCCGTACCGCTCCCGGATGTGCGCCAACGCTGCGATCACGTCCACGCCGTCAGGCGCCGCGACGGCGGTGACGCAGGACGCTGCGTAGGAGGCGTCCCTGGCCCAGAGCCGCAGGCCCATGGCCTCGACGCCGGCCCGGGTGGCGCGAGCCGCGCGGCGGTGCATGTCGATCGAGGCCTGGAGACCCATGTCGATCACGACGTCACAGGCGGCCTCGACTCCGGCCACGTCGACGACCGAGGGGGTGTACGGAAAGGCCGTGCGGCCGCCGTCGATCCAGCGGTCCTTCCAATCGAGCAGGGACAGGAAGGAGCCCCGCGGAGCGGCGGGGTTGTCGCGGATGGCGTCCCATGCCCGTTCGCTGATCGCGACCAAGGACATCCCCGGTGGTCCCGCGAGGCACTTCTGGGGCCCTGCGACGCAGAGGTCGAGCCCCCACCCGTTGACGTCGAGCTCCTCGCCCGCGAGGGAGGACACGACGTCGGCCAGCATCAGGGCGCCGTGACCCCGCACGACCTCGGCGATCTCGCGCAGGGGGTTGAGGACTCCGGACGGGGTCTCGGAGTGGACGACCGCGACCAGGGCAGTGTCGGGGTGGTCCTCGAGCGCGCGCGTCACGGCCTCCACCGGGATGGCCTCGTCGTAGGGAACCTCGACCTCGACGAGGTTCGCGCCGCATTCCGCGAGCCAGATGCCGAACCACTTCGCGTACACGCCGGACACGAGGTTGAGCGCGGTCATCCCAGGACGGACGAGCGCGCGCGCGGCGGCCTCCAGGCCGAGCACGGCCTCGCCCTGCATCAGCACCACGTCGCCGGCCGTGCGGAAGAGCTCCGCGACCTTCCGCTCGGTCCGCGCGAACCGCTCGAGAAAGATCGGGTCGTAGTCGTAGACGAGCGGCGCGCCCATCGCCGCCTCCACGCTCGGCCAGCCGCCGGTCGGGCCGGCCGTCAGGGTGTAGCTCGGTTCACGCATCGCGCCTCCTCCGGCGGATTCCCATGAAGAGCAGCACAAGGAGCGTCAGCGCGGCCGCCAGGGCAGCGAGCGTCCGCGGATCGCCGGCCCGGTCGCGCGCGGCGCCGAGCATCAGGCGACCGCCCTCGAGCGGCGCGGGCGGGCCGTCTCCCGCCGGGACGTCGCCGGCGAGACCCGCTTCGAGGCAGGCCGCCATCTCGCCCACCAGCCGGGTCGCGACGTCCTCGACGATCCCACGCCCCATCTGCGCGGCGCGGCCGCTGAGGTCCACGTCCGCCTCGGCGACGACTCGGGCGCCTCTCTCGTTCTCCTCGACGCGCATGGCGATGCGCGCGTTCGCCGACCCCCCGCCGCGGGTTTCCCGCGCGTTCCCGGCCAGGACGGCGCGGCGGGCCGCGTCGTCGCGCTCCGCGATGCGGACGTCGCCCTCGTAGGAGAGCCGCATCGGTCCCAGGCGCACGGTGACCCGCAGGTCGCGCGCGCCGTCGGGCCGTCGGGCCAGCAGCTCCGCGCCGGGGAAGCACGGCATCACCCGCTCGAGGTCGAGCAGCAGCGCGTAGGTGTCGGCCGGGGGGCGGGAGATGTCGAAGCCGGTCTCGATGCGCACTAGCGGGCCCCGCGCACGTAGGGCAGCCCGAGCGCCGGCGGCAGGTAGGACCGGCGGCCGAAGATCACGAGCACGACGATCACGGCGACGAACGGGAGCGTGAAGACGACGTCCGTGGAGATGTCCACACCGGCGATCTGAAGCGCGTCCGAAAGCGACAGCGAGATGCCGAAGATGAAGGAGCCGATCAGCACCCACATCGCCTTCCCGCGGGCGAGCATCGCCAGGACGATCGCGATGAACCCGCGCCCCCCGGTGATGAAGTCCTCGAAGAGTCCCGCGGCGGCGACCGACAGGAAGGCGCCGCCCACGCCCGCCATGCCGCCCGCGAACAGCACCGCCCAGCTGCGCGTCGCCCGCACGCTCACCCCAGCGGCGTCGAGCGCGGCAGGTCTGTCGCCGGCAGCCCGGACGTTGAGCCCCAGGTGGGTCCGCCGCATCATCCAGGCCACCACCACGATCAAGATCAGGCCGATGTACACGATGGCGGGCTGACTGAAGACGCTCCCGTCGCTCGAGTCGTGTCCCCCGACCACGGGGATGTCGGAGAGCAGCGGTATCGACGTGCGTCCGGTCTCACCGAGCGTCGGTCGGCTCTCGGCGAACTGCGAGTCGAATATCAGCGCGGTGGCGCCCTCGCCGACCAGCGTGATGGCGATGCCGATGACGATCTGGTCGAGCCCCCACCACACGCACAGCACGACCATGATGACGCTGACCGCGGCGCCGCCCCCGGCGCCGGCGAGGAACCCGAGCGTGGTGGAGCCGCTGTGGTACGCCGCCACGAAGCCGACGTAGGCGCCCACGAGCATCATTCCCTCGAGGCCGATGTTGAGGACTCCCGCGCGCTCGGAGACCATCTCGCCGAGCGCCGCGAACATCAGCGGCACGCCGGCCAGGATCCCCCCGGCGATCAGCGCGGCGAGGAAATCGGTGGTCAGGAACTCGCTCATCCGTTGCCCCTGGCCCGCCGCCGAACGTGCTGCAGGTAGCTCTGGCCGAGGTTTCGACGCCGCCCGAGCCATTCGGTGACGGCCATGAAGAGGAGGATCAGGCCCACGAGCAGCAGCGTGAACTCGTTCGAGACGCCGGCCTCCTGGGTCGCGAAGTCGCCGCCGATCGTCAGGAGTGCGAGGAACGCGACGAAGGGGATGACCGCGATCGCGTTGAAGCGCGCGAGGAAGACCAGCGGGACGACCAGGAGCCCGAACGCAGGGTTCCAGTCCGCGCGGACGTAGCCCCAGATCCCCAGGATCTCGGCTGCGGCGGCCAGTCCGACGAAGGCGCCGCTCACGGCGAACGAGATCACGATCAGCCGCGGCACCGAGATGCCCACGTGCGTGGCCGCGCGAGCGTTCGCGCCGAGCACGGCCAAGCGCAGCCCGAACGACGTGCGCGACATCGCGTACCAGGTGACGATCGCCCCCACGAAGGCGACGATGACCCCGACGTGGATCCGGGTGCCCGGAATGGTCGGCAGCAGATTCGTGAAGGGGATCGCCTTCGTCTGCGGCACGTTCGAGGCCAGGTCCTGGAAGGGTCCCTTGATGAGGATGTTCGCCAGGTTGATCCCGATGAAGGTCATCATCAGCGTGGTGATGATCTCGTTGACGCCGAAGTACGCCCGCAGCAGCGCCGGCACGAGCGTCCACGCGGCCCCTACCACGGCCGCGACCGCGAACAGGAGGAGGAAGAGCAGCCAGTCGGGCACGCTCCCGAAGAGCTCCGGGCCGATCCCGGCGATGACCGCCGAGGCCAGCAGGAACTGGCCGTCGATGCCGAGGTTCCAGATGCCGGCCTTGAAGACGTAGATGAGGCCGCAGGCGATGAGCAGCAGGGGCGCCATCCGCATGACGGTGTCCTGCCACGCCGTGAGCTCGATGCCCCCGGACCAGACGTCGCCGTAGTAGGCGATGGGATTGGCGCCGAGGGCCAGCAGGACGAGGCCCCCGGCGACCAGCGCCAGCAAGACCGGGACCACCGAGCGCACGACGGCGTCGGCGCAACGGCCGAGGCCGGCGACCACCCCGGACCGGCCCGGTGCGGCCTCCGCCGGTGGGCCGAGGGCGGGCGTCTGGACGGTCGTGCTCTCCGGGCTCACGCCGCCGCGGCCTCCCCGGGGGCGGCCGCGTGCCCCACCATCAGCTCCCCGACCCGCTGCTCGGCGCCGGCTCCGCCCTCGACGATCCCCGCGAGGCGCCCTCGGCTGAGCACCGCGATCCGGTCGCAGAGCGCGACGAGCTCGTCCAGGTCGGTCGAGATGACCAGGGCGCTCACCCCCTCCTCGGCCAATTCCCTGATGCGGGCTCGGACAGCACGCGTCGTGAGGATGTCGAGGCCGTAGGTCGGCTTGTTGAAGACCACCAGTCCCGGGTCCCCGGCGAGCTCGCGCGCGAGGACGACCTTCTGGACGTTGCCGCCCGAGAGCGTCCCGACCCGTGTGCGCGAGCCCGGCGTGCGGATGTCGAACTCGGCGATCTTCTCGCGCGCGTTGCGCTCGACCTCGCGCGGCCGGATGGTGCCGCGCATCCAGAAGGGCGCCTGCCCGATCCGCTTGAGGACCAGGTTCAGCCTCACCGACAGCGGGGCGACCGTGCCCTCGCCCAGGCGGTCGTCGCTGACGTAGCGCAGGCCCAGGCCCTCGCGTTGGCGCACCGAGAGCCGCGCGATCGACACGCCGCGGAAGCGGATGTCGCCGGCGGCCGCCGGCCGCTGGCCCGCCACCGCCTCCGCGAGCTCGCGCTGCCCGTTGCCGTCCACGCCGGCGACGCCCATGATCTCGCCCGGCCGCACGTCCAACGAGACGCCGTTCAGACCGAGCTCCCCTCTGCGGGCGGCCACCTCCAGCCCGTCGAGCACGAGCACCGGGGCGCCCGGGAGCTCGCGCTTCGGGGGGTGCCCTTCGACCTGCCCCTGCAGCTCGACGAGGTCGGGGTCGGGAGCGGCCTGCTCGCCGAACATCATCCCGACGATCGTGGCCTGCAGCTCGGCGTCCGATCGGCCGGCGAGCTCCTCGGGCGCGAGGCGGCCCACGACGCGCCCCGCCTTCAGGACCGTCACCCGGTCGCCCATGCTCGTCGCCTCGTGGAGCTTGTGGGTGATGAGGACCACGGCGAGGCCGTGGCCCTTCAGACGCCCGAGCGCGGCCGCCAGCTCGGCGACCCCCCGGGGGGTCAGCATCGACGTCGGCTCATCGAGGATCAGCACCTTCGAGCCGCGCCAGAGCGACTTGACGATCTCGATCTGTTGCTGCTGGCCGAGGCTCAGGGAGCCGGCCTCCGCGTCGGCGTCCACCTCGATGCCGAGCAGGGCCGCGACCTCGGCCAGACGCGCCCGGGCCCCGCGCTCGTCCAGGAGCAGCGACCGGCCGTCCCCCATCATCAGGTTGTCCAGCACCGTGAGCGTGGGGACCAGGGTCGTGTGCTGATAGACCATCCCGATCCCGAGCTCGATCGCGCGCTTCGGCGAGGCGATCCGGGTCGGCGCGCCGTCGATGCGGATCTCGCCCTCGTCGGGTTGGACCATGCCGGCCAGGACGCTCATCAGCGTCGATTTCCCGGCCCCGTTCTCACCGAGGAGGCAATGGACCTCCCCACGACGGATCACGAGGTCGATGCCGTCGTTCGCGCGGACGCCGGGATAGGACTTGGTGATGCCCGAGAGCTCGACGGCGATCCCGTCCGGCGACACCTCCTGCGCTGTGGTCTCGTTCGGCTCGGCCATCTGTCCGATCGTCGCGACGACGGCCCGGTCGAGGAACGCGGCCGGGCCGTCGTCATGTCCGCGTGCGCGTCGCTAGCCGATCAGCTGGTCCAGCGCCGCCTTGTCCGGCGTCAGCGGGATCTCGATGCTGCCGTCGGCGACGCCCGCCTGGGCCTCGTCGACGGCGGCCCACGCCTCGGCGGGAGCGTTGTCGGTCCGCAGGAGCGAGATGCCGTTGTCAACCGTCAGCTCGTAGCCCTTCTGGCCGAAGGTGCCGGCCGCCACCTCCTCGATGGCCTGGTTGTAGATGTCCGTGAAGTCCCAGACCACTGACGACAGGAGCACGCCCTCCTCGTCGACGTTCGTCTTGTCGCCGATCACGTCGATGAAGTAGACCTTCGACGCGCCGGCCGGCGGCTTGGCGGTCTCGACCGCCTGCAGCATCCCGAACGACGAGCCGTCCCCCATGCCGAAGACCACGTCGGCGCCGGCCGCGATGACCTGGGTCGTGACGCGCTCGCCGCCGGCGGCGTCCGCGTAGGCCGCCTGGCCGATCTGGGCGAAGCGGATCTCGACGTCCGGGTCGATGCTCCGTGCGCCCGCGACGAAGCCGCCCGCCATCTTGTACCAGTTGGTGTCGGCGGCGGAGATGACGATGCCGAGGGTCCCCGTCTGCGTCGTCTCGGCGGCCAGGATGCCCGCGAGGTAGGAGCCCTGCTGGCTCGATGTCTCGACGTCCGCCACGACGCCGGGCTGGTTCGCATTGGGAGCGTCGAACACGATGTGCGGGACATTGAATTCGGTCGCGACCTTGGGGGCGATGGTGTTGTAGCCGCTCGCCTGCGCGATGGTCAGCTCGCTGCCCCTCTGCGCCAGCCGGCGGAGCACCGGCTCCACGTTCTCGTAGCCGATGCCGTCGGCGACCTCGATCTCGGCCCCCGCCGTGTCGGCGGCGCGCGTGGCGCTCTCGACGCCCTGCTGGTTCCAACCGTAGTCGTTGGCCTTCTCGGGAGCGGCGATCGCCATCTGGCTGATGGAGGCCGCCGCCCCGGAGGTGTCCGGTGCCGAGGACGAGGAGGAGTCGTCGTCACCGCACGCGCCGAGGGCCAGGGCCACGGCGACGAGCGCCGCCGCCGCGGAGCATCTCATGAGGGTTCTCATGCCGTTCCTTTCTGCCGGTCAGATCGCGCGCGGCGTGCCGGGCGCCCTCGTCGTTCGCAGACTGTTGACAACAGACATCCAACCGCGTTTCTATCCCAGCGGTGGATGGCGGGTCAACAGACGGGGCCGGCGTGGCGCCGGCGGCGATGGCGGTCGACTCGGACGTCGGTCCGGGCCCGATCGAGAACGTCACCCTGTGGGAGCGCGTCCATGCGCACCTGCGCGACGAGATCCTGGCCAACCGGCTCACGCCGGGGACGGTCCTCTCCGAGGTGCCGCTGGCCGCGTCCCTCGGCGTCAGCCGCGGACCGGTCCGCGAGGCTCTCGGGCGGCTCGCCGCCGAGGGGCTCGTGACCGTCCGCCCGCGGCGCGGCGCGGTCGTCTCGGAGCTCAGCCCGGGGGAGTTCCTCCAGGCCTATCAGGTGCGCGAGGCGCTCGAGACGCTCGCGATCCGCCTCGCCGTGCCGCTCCTCACGGACGACGACATCGCGCACCTGGACCACCTCGTGGAGCGGCAGGCCGAGGCCGTCGACGACGACCGGATCGACGACTTCTTCGCGCTCAACAGCGAGTTCCACGAGCTCTTCGTCAGGGTGTCGGGAAACGCGCCCCTGCAGGACATGCACCGACAGCTCACGGGTCACATGGGCCGTTATCGACTGCCCTCGCTGGCCCTTCGAGGAACGATGCGCAACTCGCTGGCCGAGCATCGCGCCATCGCCCGCGCGTGTCGCGCGCGCGATCCCGGCCGGGCGGAGCAGCTCCTGCGCGACCACATCCGCGTTCCGCAGCACCGGCTCGAGGCGACGAGCAGCGAGGAGGTCGTGCTCGCGCCATGAGCCTGAAGTTCGGCGTCAACCTGAACAACCGCGAGCCGCTGATCGCTCCCGACTACGACCTGTCCATGCTCCTCGCGCTCGCGGAGCGGGTCGAGGAGCTGGGCTTCGACTCGGTCTGGGTCGGCGACAGCCTCTTCTCGAAGCCGCGTTACGAGCCGATCGCGCTCCTGTCGGCGATCTCCCAGCGCACATCGCGGGTGGCCCTCGGGACGGCGTGCATGGTGTCCTCCACCCGCAATCCGCTCTACCTGGCGCTCGAGTGGGCGACCCTCGACCGGCTCTCGGACGGCCGGACGATCCTGGGCACGGGCGCGGGGAACCCGGAGGAGGGCGTGCGGCGCGAGTTCGAGGCCCTCGGGCTGGACTTCGGACGGCGCGCCGCGATCTTCGAGGAGGGGCTCGCGGTGATCCGGCAGCTCTGGACCGAGGGGCGCGCCGACTTCCACGGCGAGCACTTCGACTACGACGGCGTCGCGTTCTACTCGGGCACCGAGCTGGGGCCGCTGATGCCGGTGCAGTCCCCACCGCCGATCTGGGTGGTCTCCAACCCGCGCCTGGTCGGCGCCGCCTCGGCCGCCACCATCGAGCGGCGGATCGTGGCCGCCTGCCGGCGCATCGTGCGCCATGGCGACGGCTGGATGACGTGCTGCCGGGCGGAGCACCCCGAGGAGCTCGTGGAGCAGCTCGACTGGATCCGCCGGGTCGCCGACGAGGAGGGCGCCGACTTCGACCGGCTCGCGATCTCGTACCAGGTGACGATGAACGTCGGCGACTCGGAGGATCAGGCACGAGCCGCCTTCGGCGACTACATCGGCAAGTACTACCCCGAGCTCTCCCGGGCGATGGACCTGGGCAACTGGGGGCCCGTGGGCACGCCCGACCAGATCGCGGAGTGGCTCACGACCTTCGCCGAGGCGGGCGTCAACCACTTCATCTGCCGCTTCGGCGCCATCGACCAATTCGGCCAGGTCGAGCGCTTCGCCCGAGAGATCCTGCCGCGGTTCGCCACGGAGAGAGTGAGGTGACGATATGGCGCGCGTCGAGCTGCTGAACGACGCCACGCTGGTGGTCAACGTCTGCATGTCGGTCGAGGCCGACGACGTCGTGACGATCATCTGCGACGACGAGAACCGCGAGCAGGCCGAGGCCGTGGCCGAGGTCGTGGTCGAGCGCGGCGGATGGCCCGTGGTGATGAACAACGAGCACCAGGTGCGCCGCGGTCGCGCCGACGTGCGCTTCCCGATGGCCCCACCGCGGAACCTGCACGCGGCGATGACCGCCTCGGACGAGGTGATCATCATCACCAACCTCGAGTGGGCCAACCGCTTCGCCCACGTCTCGGCGGTGAAGGAGACCTGTGGGGCAAACGGCAAGATCGCCTCCGTCGAGCCGGGAATGGGCTCCTGGGGCCTCACGGTCGAGGACCTGCACAACGCGATCGCCCGCGCCAAGCGCGCCATGTCGGTGCTGGAGGGGAAGAAGCACATCCACGTCACGACGCCGGCGGGGAGCGACTTCCACGTCTCCATCGAGGGCCGCCCGGCGCTGGAGGTGACGCCGATCAAGCACCGCGGCCAGATGATGGGGCCGGTGCCGCTGTGGGCCGAGGTCGCCTTCGCCGCCGTCGAGACGTACACCCACGGCACCGCGGTCGTCAACGGCGTGATGCTCGGGATCGGCCTCAAGGGCCAGGTGCGCGAGCCCATCACCTGGACCATGGAGGGCGGCCGCGCGGTCGCGATCGAGGGCGGCGACGAGGCCGAGCGGCTGCGCGCGGCCATCGACGGGGTCGAGAACGCCACGGTCCTCGGGGAGTTCGCGTTCGGCGTCAGCGACAAGGCCCCGTTCGGCACGCCGTCCGAGAAGGGCCGCGTGGGCACCGTCCACATGGCCCTCGGCGACAACCACAACGCCTACCCCGGCGGCCAGAACGTCTGCGCCCTGCACCTCGACGGGGTGTTCCTGAACGCCACCATGAGGATCGAGGACGACGACACCTACATCCTGCGGGACGGCGCGTGGGCGCTGTGATGCCCGTCTCGGTCGTGCCGCTGGCCGACGTCGATCCGATCCCGCTGCCGGGCGACAGCTGGAGCCGCATGCTCGTGACCGGCGATCGCGTCCCAGGCACCGCGAGCTCGATCGGCTACTCCGTCTTCACGCCGGGGACGGTCCTGGCGCCCGTGCGCCACGAGACCGAGGAGGTCGCCTACGTGGTGGCCGGCGCCGGCGAGCTGCGGCTGGACGACGGCCCGGTCGGGTTCCGCGCGGGCGACGCGCTCCACATCCCCGCCGGCGTCTGGCACGCGGTCGCGAACACCGGCGACGAGGACGTCGTGATGGTCTTCGGCTTCCCCCACCCCGACTACCCCCCGACGGAACGGGCCTGACGTTGGACGGCGTCGCGGGAGCGGCCTCACGCGGCGCCACCGCCGTCGCCGGGGTCGAGACCCTGCGCCGGGACGTCGCCCATGCCTGCCGCGTCCTCGCCACCGAGGGCTACACCGACCTGACCCTCGGCCACGTCAGCGCGCGCGTGCCGGGGCGGGAGGCGATCCTGGTCAAGCGCAAGGGCCTCACGCTCGAGGAGGTGCGCCCCGAGGACGTGGTCATGGTCAACCTCCACGGGCGCCACCTCGAGGACGGCGACGCGGACCTGCACCTCGAGACCGCGCTCCACACGGAGGTGTACCGCGCGCGTCCCGACGTGGGGGCGGTCGTGCACGGCCACCCGCCCCACGCGACCGCGCTCGCCGCGACGGGGGCCCCGCTCGAGATGCTGACCCACGACGCGGTCCTCTTCGCCGACGGCCTGCCGCGCTACGAGTCGAGCCCCGACCTCGTGACCTCCTCGCTCGAGGGCGCCGCCGTGGCGCGCGCCCTGGGGGACAGCCGGGCCGTGCTGATGCGCAACCACGGGGTGCTCGTGGTGGGGCGGACCGTCCCGTGGGCGGTGCTCACGGCGGCGACGCTCGAGCGCGCCGCGCGCATCCAGGCCATCGCCGGGACGATGGGCGGCGCGCTGGCCCCGATGAGCGCCGAGGACGCCGGCCGCCTCGCGCCCGAGAAGTACCGCGACGGCTTCGTGCAGGAGTACTGGGACGCGTGGCTGCGGAGGGTCGGGGCGTGAGCGCGGGCCCGGTGGAGACCATGGTCAACGGCGTGCCGATGACCCTGCGGGCGGATCCCGGCGAGCTCCTGCTCGACGTCCTCCGCGACGAGCTCGGGCTCACCGGGGCAAAGCGCTCGTGCGACGTCCAGGTGTGCGGCACCTGCACCGTGCTGATCGACGGGCGGCCGGTCAGCGCCTGCACCACGCTGGTCCACGAGGCCCGCGGGCGATCCGTCCTGACCATCGAGGGGCTGGCCGCCACCTCCGAGTTCGGGCGCATCCAGGAGGCGTTCACGCGGCACAGGGCGCTCCAGTGCGGCTACTGCACGCCGGGCATGGCGCTGACGGTGAGCGCGCTGCTGGCGACCGGCGAGCTCGCCGATGACGAGGCCACGGTGCGGGAGGCGCTGTCGGGGAACGTCTGCCGCTGCACCGGCTATCGGGCGATCATCGACGCGGTCCGGGAGCTGGCGCGATGAGCGTGGCCCCGTCGGCGCCCTCGGAGACCGGCGCGGGGCTCGGCCTCTCGATCGAGCGGATGGACGGCGACGAGAAGATGCGCGGGGCGGCCCGGTACGTCGGCGACATGACGGTGCCCGGGATGCTGCACGGGAAGGTCCTGCGGAGCGAGGTCCCGGCGGGCCGGATCCGCGCGATCGACGCGTCGGCGGCCGAGGCCATGCCCGGCGTCCGCTGCGTGCTCGTCGGCGCCGACCTGCGCGACGTCGACCCCTTCTACGGCCACGCGATCCGCGACCGCCCGGTCGTCGCGATCGACGCCGTGCGCTTCGCCGGCGAGCCCGTCGCCGTCGTCGCCGCCGACACCGAGGCGCAGGCCGAGGACGCCGTCCGGGCGATCCACGTCAACTACGAGCCGACCGAGGCCGCCATCGACCTCGACGCGGCGCTCGCCGTGGGCGGCCCCCTCGTCCACACCGAGCCGGCCCGCGGCGGCGCGTTCCACGGCCTGGGCAACCTGCCCGAGCGCCTCGGGAACGTCTGCTACCGCTACGAGCTCGACTGGGGCGACGTCGACGCCGCGTTCGCGGAGGCCGACGTGGTCGTCGAGGACGTCTACGAGTTCGGGTCGGCCTACCAGTACGCGATGGAGACCCACGCCTGCATCGCCCAGGTCGAGGGGGACGACATCAGCCTCTGGGCGAACTGCCAGCACCCCTTCCTCGTGCGCGCCGAGATGGCGTCGGTGTTCGGGGTGCCGCTGGGCCGGGTGCGGATCATCGTCCCCTTCCTGGGGGGCGGCTTCGGGTCGAAGTCGTACACGCGCATGGAGCCGCTGACGATCGCGGGGCGCGCAAGGCGGGCCGCCGGTGCGGATCGTGAACCGGGTCGACGAGTCCATGCTCACCTCGCGCCAGCACGCCATGCGCCTGCGGCTGCGGACGGCGGCGCGCGCCGACGGCACCCTCCTCGGCGCGAGGCGCGGTGCTGGTTCGACACCGGCGCCTACGCCGACAACGGGCCGCGGGTCGTCGCGACCGGCGGGGACTCGGCGCCGGGGCCCTACCGCTGGGAGTCGGCCGGGTGTGCGCGACTCGTCTACACGAACACATCGCCGGCGGGCTCGTACCGCTCGTTCGGGGCGGTGCACATGCAGTGGGCGGGCGAGCAGCAGGTTCGAACAGATCGCCCGGCGCCTCGGCATCGACCCCCTCGAGATGCGCCGCCGCAACCTGCTGCGGCCCGGCGAGATGGTC
>CAWEYS010000018.1:0-206762 GCA_963813355.1 Miltoncostaeaceae bacterium
GTACTGCCCATGCCGCCTCGCGCCCGAGCGCGTCGGGAAGGCTCAGGGAACGAGCAGAAGGCGCTTCGCGGCTGCGCGCCGCTCGTTGCGGATCAGGGTCAGCACGGCGGTCTCGGCGCTGGCCAGGGGGTCGTCGTTGTCGGCCGTCGAGACCAGCGCGAGCGCGATGAGGTTCTTCGAGCCGAGCCCGAGCGTGCTGAAGTCGACGAGGTACTCGGCCACCTGCGGGGCCGAGGCGGAGAGCGGCCGTGGGATCGGGGCGTAGGGCGCGCCCGGGTTGGCGAAGGACCAGCCGCTGCCGGCCAGCCAGGCGGTGGTGTCGCGGGTGCGGATCCGGTTGGCGTAGCCGGCCGGCAGCGCCGGCAGGGGGGCGGCGCTGTTGTCGGCGAACAGCAGGGCGACGACGACGTCGGCCGGGTCGACCGGGTGCACGCTGCGGCTGTGCACCTCGACGAAGATCCGGTTCGTGCCGGCCGAGTCGGCGCGGGTGGCCCCGGTGCCGGCGTCGATGTCATCGGGGGTGGCGAGCTCGACGGCCAGCGCGCTCGTGGCGTTGGCCAGCGTCGGGTAGGCGAAGGTCGCGCCCCAGGTGATCGGGCCGACGATGCCGTCCACGACGAGCCCGAAGCGGATCTGGAAGAGCCGGCAGTTGGTGTCGGTCTCCGGGCCGAAGATCCCGTCGGCGCCCGGAGGGGAAGCTGAACCCGCGGTCGATCGCGGCCTGCTGCCAGGCGCGGACGTCGTCGCCGCGCATCCGGGTGGGCCGGATCAGCCGCATCTCGCGGCCGGGGAACGGCGGCGGCGGCGCGGCGGCCACCCCGCGCCGCACCCGGATGTCGGGGCTGGCGGCCCTGGGGAGCACGGCGCCCGGCGTGTCCGGGTGGTTCGCCGCCGTCCGCCGCGGCCAGCCGGCGGCCGTTGTCGCCGATGTTCATCCGCAGGTAGAGCTCGGGGTGCGGCGTCGGCACCGGGTCGAGCGGCAGCTCCCAGGCCCCGCGCCCGTGGGTGGCGGCGCGCAGCGTCCGGGTCGGCTGGTGCACCTCGAGGTGCATGACGGCCGACTCGGGCAGGCCATCCGAGTGCAGCGTCCAGCCGCCGGGGTGGGCCGTGCCGGCCCGGGTGGCCCGGTACACGCCGATGTCGGTGCCGACGTACACCGTGGTCGGGTTGTTCGGGTCGATCGCCACCGCCGAGGCGGGCACGTCCACCGTCGCCAGCAGCCCGGTGGCGAACCAGGTCGTGCCGTCGAAGTACCAGCAGTGGTCCACCCCGACCCCGCCGACCGTCGCGTACAGCGTGTGCCCCCGGCCGAGGCGATCGAGGTGATCGGGTTCGCGCCGCGCACGCCCGGGATGGCGGGCAGCGCGGCGGCGGCTCCACGCGCCCGCGGCGAAGGTGAACCGGAACACCGCGGTCGCCGTGGCGGCGAAGAGCAGGGCCGCGCTCGGGAACGCCAGCCCCACCACCCGCGCACCCAGCGAGTCCTGGCCGAGGATCCCCCCCGCGAGGGCGTAGGGGTTGGTCGCCGTGGGCAGCGTCACCCACGTCGTCCCCCAGTCGGCCGACAGCCACACCCGGTGGGTGCCCTTGGCGACCAGGGTCGGCACCACGCCGGCCGGGGTGGTCGACGATCGGGGAGTAGAAGGCCGAGTTGCCGGCTCTCCGGTCGCGGCGGCGTCGTCTGGGCGAGGTGTTGGCGGTCCGGCGGGAACCGCAGCGTCCGCCCAGGAGGCTGCGGTCGCGCCGCCGGTCGTGGTGCGGCGCATGAAGGTCGGAAGGTCTGGCGGAGCATCCGGTAGGGGTTGTTCGGGTCGATCGCGACCCCGCCGCCGTCGTCCACGGCGGGCTCGTGCCAGATCGGCCCGCCCGCCAGCGCACGGTGCCGTTGTCCTGGCAGCCGGCCAGCGCGACGCTCTCGAGGGTCGGATGGCTGGCCAGTAGGTGAGCTGGATGGTGGCCAGCCCGGTGTTGCACGCGGTGAAGCGTGCCGAGCGCCCCGGAGGCGGTGGAGCGGAACAGGCCGCCGTCGCAGCCGATCCACACGTCAGTGCCGTCCAGGCCGGTGTTGTCGGCGCGGCGGGAGAACGCGATCGACTGGGCATCAGGGTGGATGCCGCGCCCGACGTAGGTCGCGTCGCCGTTCTCGCGGAACACGTTCCTGCGTGCCTGGACCGTTGTTGGCCGCCTTGAACGGGAAGGCCGGCGGCGCGCCGGCGGGTTGGCAACCGTGCCGCGGAACAGCGCGAGGGTCCAGTCGGCGACGGGGTCGCCCGGCGCCTGGTCCCACACCAGCGCGCCACCGATGTAGATCGTGTCGGCGGCGCCCGGGTCGACCGCGAGGATGATGTCAGTAGTGGCCGATCCCCCGCGTGCCGAAGATGTTGGTGGGCACCCCGGTCACCGCGACGAAGCTGCCCGCCGTGAGCCGGAAAAGCCGGCGCGACTGGCAGAACGCGTAGACCACCGCGGGGTTGACCTCGGAGGCGGCGAGCACGACCCGCCCGTCGCCGCCCGGCGGGCCGGCGGCGGCCCCGGGCACCGCGGTCCAGGCCGCCAGGTCCGGGCTCGAGTAGACCCGGTCGCCCTCGAAGGCCGCGTAGTAGGTCTTGTTCCGGCGCGCGGTGCCGGCGATGAGCACGTCGCTGACCACGCCGGCGGCGTTGGTGAACGCCCCCGGCGCGGTCACCTGGGTCCAGTTCGCCCGGCCCGCGGCGGGCCGCTGGAACAGCCCGCCGGTGGTCGCCACCAGCACCAGCGCCGGGTTGTCGGGGTCGATCGCCATCTTGGTGCAGCCGAGGCCGGCGAGGTTGGTGGCCTCGAGGGTCCACGACCCGTCCACCCCGCCCGAGGTGGACACCCGCACGCCGATGCCGAACAGCCCGCGGAACCCGGCCCGGTGCTCGCCGGTCCCGACGAACACCTGGTCGGCGGACCGGTCCGCGCCGAACGCACCGCCAGCGCGCCGACCGACAGCGAGTTCGCCTGCCGGCGGGAACCGGCGCCGCCGGCGTGGTGAGGAAGTCGTCGAGCGCCTCCCAGGTGAGCCCGCCGTCCGGCGAGAACCAGGCGCCCCCGTCGGCGGCCCCGACGTAGACCCGGGTGCCGCCCGGCCCGGCCGCGATCGCCTCGATCCGTCCCGAGACGACCGGATGTCCGGACGCCTGCCCGCCGCTGACCGCGAACGGCCCCAGCGGCGTCCAGTTCACGGCTGCCGGCGGGCGCGGCGGGGTCCGAGCGGCGGCGTCGGACGGCCCGGCGGGCTCCGGCGCCGCGCGGCGTTGCTGCGCCGCCCGCAGGAACGCCTGCGCCGGGCAGCCCGCGCCGGCCGCCCCGCGGGCGGTGGAACCACTCGGCCCGGCCGCCGGGGTCGTCGTAGGGCTGCGCCATCAGGACGCCGGCCCTCCTCCTCGTCGGCGGCGATCCGCACCCGGAGGTAGCCCTCCTGCGCCTCCGCCGGCGCCTCCGGCAGCAGCGCCTGCTGGCTGGCCGCCACGATCGGGTCGTCGCGCCACGTCTCCGGCCCGGTCCGGCGCGTGAACACCTGCTCCGGGTCGTAGCGTCGACACCCGGGGCATCCGGATCGTCTCGGGGTCGACCAGCACCGGGCCGACGCGGAACGAGGGCGCGATCCGGGCGAGCGGCTCGCTGATCCACGAGCGCAGCAGCGCGATCTCCTTGCGCGGGCTGATCCCCGAGGTCAGGTGGATCGCTCCTCCGGGGACCACCAGCAGCGTCAGCCGGCGGCGCTGGCCCGGCCGCAGGGCCAGCTCCGACGCGCCGCCGAGGTAGGGGTGCGTGATCGGCTCCGCGGCCTCGCCCAGCTCGTCGGCGAACGCCTCCGCCTCGGCCCGAGAGCCCAGGAACCCCTGGCGCGGGCCGGCCGGCCGGGCGGCCTCGAGGACGGCCGGGTGCACGGGGTGGAAGGTGCGGTAGTCGTCGTCGAGGAAGTAGCCGAGCAGGCCGTCGTCGGCCCGGGTCAGGGCGCCCAGCCGGACCGGGAACGCCGTTCCGGCCAGCGCGTCGAAGCGCGCCTGCCGCGCGGCCGCCGCCTCGGCGTCGAGCGGCAGCTCGGCCACGTCGGAGCGGACCTCGAGCTCGAGGGCCGCGCGCACCAGCGCGATCGGCCGCCCGGTCAGCAGCGACAGGTGCTCCAGCCCGGTGAGGCCGAACGGGTCGACCGTCCACAGCGTGGTGTCGACGGCACGCAGGAGCGCGGACAGCGGGGACTCGCCCGGGCGCTCATCGGTCGGCAGCTCGCGATCCTCTGCGTCGCGGCGGGCGAGCGCCACCGCGAACCCGCCGACGTGCCGGTCGCCGGCGCGCTCTCCGCTGGGCGGGGCGACGCCGGCCGGCCCCGGGACGCCCGGAGCGCCCTCGAAGACCACGGCCCCGCCGAGCCCCTCGTGCAGCAGCTGGCCCACCGGCTCCCCCGCCGCGTCGAACAGCTCGAGCGCCCCGTCGACGTGGTCGGGCAGCAGCCAGCCGGCCACCGGGCTCACCTCCCGGGCCGGGTCCTCCTGGTCCACACGGGCCTCGATCGCGTCGTCGTCCGGATGCACGAAGCGGAACAACAGCCGGCTCGGCGCGGTGATGCGCGGGGCCAGCACCAGCGACCCCGGCCCGGCCGCGTCGAGCTGGTCGGAGACCGTGATCGCGGCGATCGCCGCGTCGTCCAGCTCCAGGCTGCGGCCGAAGGCGTCCACGACGCGCAGCCGGGTCAGGCGGGCGGTGCCGCCGCGGACGAGCTCCGGATCGCGCGCGGGCGCGGGCTCGACGTGCTCGTCGTCGGGTCCGGAGAGCCCGGTGTCGGTGTCGAACCCGAGCAGGAACTCGCGCATCCCCTCGAGCGCGCAGCCCAGCGCGTCGAGGCGCCCGGCCCGCTGGCCCAGGTCCCGGAGGAGGGCGGCGTCGGCGTCGGAGACGATCCCGTGCCCCTCGTCGTCGCGGACGGCCTCCTCGGCGAGGAACGCCGTGATCTCCTGGGCCAGCGCCTTCGTCGGCCCCGAGGTGAGCAGCGAGCGGCCGGAGAGCGTGCGGGCCTCCCCTGCGGCCGGGCCGTCGGCCGGCTCGAGGTCGATCTCCCCGAGCGACCACCGGTCCAGTCGGCCGTCCACCCCGAGCTCGAGCTCCCACTCGAGGTACAGCGGCACCCACGGCTGGCGCCAGTAGGTCACCCAGACCGACGACGGCGCCCGCCCGTCGAGCATCGATGCGGGGTACAGCAGCGCGGTGTCCCTCCCCGGCAGCGAGTCGTGCAGCGCCAGGTCGCGCTCCGCGCCCAGCCGGCTGAGCACGGCGGCCGCCGGCAGGTCGCGGCCCGCCGCCGCGACCGCGACCAGGTCGTCGAGGCGGCTCCAGTCGCGCAGCGCCGCCTCCCGGACCAGCTCGTCGGCCTCGTCCGGGATCCCTCCGTGCTCCAGGCTGCCGCCCACGAGGTCGGCTCCGTCCAGCAGGCCCTGGTAGCCGGTGGCGATCTCGTCCGAGAGCCGGCAGGCCAGCGTCTCGTCGGGCTCCAGCCGGCCGTCGTGCCCGTGACGCAGCGAGCGGTTGAGCCCGCTGGCGAGCAGTGCGGGATCGGCGGGGAAGTACCAGCGGGGGAGGGCCCGGCGTACCGTGACGAACCGCAGCGGGTCGGGGTCCGGGACGCGGCTCGGCCCCGAGGTGCCCTGGAAGATGCCGGACACGAGCGACGGGTCGCGCTCGACCAGCTCGAAGCGGACGCGGCCGCCCACCAGCTTGCCGGCCGCCTCGCTCACGAGTGCGCTGGACACGGCCGGGTCCCGCGACAGCGCCCCGAAGTCCGGTGCCGCCGCCTCGAAGTCCCGGCCGCCGCCGGTGATCACCGAGCCCGGGGGCGGGAGCGGCGGCGGTCGCAGCCCGGCGAGCGCATCGCCCATCCGGATCCGCTCCTCGACGTAGCCGCCGGGCAGGGTGAGGAACGCCCGCCGGTGCACCTCCTCCTCGAACGACACCAGCCCGTCGGGCCGGGCGAGGTCGGCCAGCACCCGGTAGCCGAACGCGCACAGGAGCCGCTCGGTCGCGGGATCGCCGCCCAGCCGCTCGCGCAGGAGGGCCGCGGTCGACTCCACGCCGGTGGCGCCGACGGCGACCGCGACGTCCTCCGGCCGCGGCCGCGCGTCGCCTCCTGCGCCGTTGACCCGCACCCCGTGCACGGTGCCGTGGTACAGCGACTGGCGCGGCCCCGTCGGCGCCTTCAGGATGCTGACCCGGCGGCCCGCCGCGGCGAACTTGGGCGAGCCCACAGCGCCACCCGGCCCCCCCTGCGGCGGCGGCGCCTCGAGGCCCCGGGTGGCCGCGGCCTCGGCGCGGAGCGTGGACCGTGCGAAGGCCTGCGCCAGCAGCTCCTCGTCGACGCTCCAGTGAAGCTCGCCCAGCCTCCGGCTGAACGAGGCGAGGTCTCCCGCGCGGCTGACCGGATCGAGCTCCGCGCGGGAGTACCAGCCGACGACGACGTAGCTCACCGCCGCCGCGGGATCGACGCCGTCGAGGTCGTCGTGCATGGCGAAGCGGTCCTCGACGTTGTCGAAGACGGCGGCCCAGGCGGGGTCGCCGCCGCTCACCGCGGTCAGGGTGGCCGGGTCGAGGGTGGGGGTGGCGCCGTCGGTGACGGCGGCGCTCTCCTCCCAGCCGGCGAGCCGGACCCGCCGCCCGCGGTCGGCCTCGATCACCCAGGCGGTCAGGGCGCGCGGGGTCCCGTCGCCGATCCTGACGACCAGCCAGCGGTTGGGCAGCGGCGGCTGGTTCAGGCGGCCGTCCGGGCTGGTGGCGTCGGTGACGGCGCCGGCCGTGAGCCCGTCGGGGAGCGACCAGTGCAGGTAGACGCCCGGCGGCCGGTCGGGCGCGTCCGTGAACGGCTTCGGGCCCCGCTCGCCGCCGGCGGTGAAGGTCTCGCCGGGGACCTCGGGCGCCCGCAGGAGCCGCACCGCGACGTCGGCGCGCGGCTCGCTGCCTGCGGGGGGCACGACGAGCGCCTCCACGTCCACCGGCACCAGCAGCCGCGGGTCGCGAGGCAGGCTGGGGCTCCAGGTCGCCGCCGCCGCCGCAGACAGCCCGCTGCGGGCCGCGGCGGAGAACGCCTCGCGGAAGACCGGGTCCTTGGGGTCGACGGGCATCTCAGCGCCTCAACCAGGTGCGGATCTCGCCGACGGCGATGACGGTGTGCAGGAAATCGGGCATCTCCCCGGGGGCGTCGCCGAACCACTGCTGGTACGGCAGCTGCAGCATCTGCAGCGCGTACTCCGCGGAGTCGAGCGTCGCACCGACCTCGCCGGTGGCCACCAGCCGCGCGCGCAGCGTGGTCATGTCGATCACGCCGGGGGATCCGCCGCGGAACGGCACCCCGACCGTGGTACCGGTGAAGCTGCCGTCGGCGGGGTCGCGGACGTTCGCCTCGAAGCGGCCGCCGGCGACGGCATCGACCCCGAACTGGATGCCCTGGCGCGGCTCCTCCAGCACCATGCGGTCCGGGATGCCGTTGACGAGGGCGAAGAGGACGGCCGGCGCCAGCCGCTCGATGCGCAGCATCCGCATGGGGGCCTCGCTGCCCCGCAGGTAGGCCCGCACGTGCATGCCCGGCCAGCCCGACACCGCCCGGCTGCGCAGCAGGAAGCCGGTTGCGACCTCGGCCGGGCCGTCGTGGCCGTCGCCGCCGATGCGGTCGGCCCAGACGTTGCGCTCGGCCCGGTTGACCGCGTCGCGGATCTCCGCATAGCGCGCGGCGAGGGTCGCCCGTTCCGCGGTGGTGAAGGTGCCGGCGGCGAGCGCCCCGTCCACGGCGGCGTCGGTCCAGTTGCGGTCCAGATAGAAGAACCGGATCGCCTCGGGTGGCAGCAGGTCGTCGTCCGGCACCAGGTACTGGAAGGCCACCCCCTCCATCAGCCGCAGGTGCGCGAGGAACGCCCCGACCTCCGACGGCAGCCCGGTCTCCTCCTCCTCGGGCGCCGGCGGCGCGGTCGCCGTGGCGTAGGCCTCGGCCAGGGCCACCTCCGACCTCACGAAGATCCTCACCGGTCCTCCTCCCGACCGCCGGGCCCGACGTCGCCGGACAGGTCGCGTACGGCGGACTTCAGGGCGCCGCCGAGGTGGCCGAGCAGCTTCGGGTTCCGCTCCAGCTCGTCCGCACTCGCCACCAGCGGAGCGGTGGCGACGTCACGCAGACCCGCCCGGGTCGGCCGCTCGCCGAGGACGTCGGCGACGAACTCGACGTCGAGGCCGAGGCCGGCGGCCAGTCGGCCCGGATCGGCGGCGACGTCGGCGAACGGCCCGAGGTCGACGACCGGGACCTGCGGGCCGAGGAGCGCGGCGCCGTCGTCGGTGAGGCGAGTGAGCAGGTCGAGCCCCGCGAGCGCCGGCGCCAGCTCGAGCACCTCCGGCCGCAGCCCGAGGTCGTCCAGCCGGCGGCGGGCGCGGCGCACCGCGAAGCCGTCGCGCGCCCACGTCCGCAGCGCCGCCACGAATCGCGGCGAGGCCAGCGCCAGCAGCCGGCCGATCTCGAAGGCCGCGGCCTCGGACAGGTCCTCCAGGCCGTCGGTCGCGATCCGGCGCGCCTGGTCGGCGGCCAGGAAGGGCACCGTCGCGGGGCGGCGGGCCACCTCGCGCGGAGTCAGCGGGCCGCGGTACCAGGCCCGGCCGGAGACCCCGCGCCGGCGCCGGTGATCAATCTCGAGGTGCCCGGTCTCAAGCGCGGTCGGGGACGGGCCCGGGTCGGCCTCGGGCGCCGCATCGGCCTCGGGGCGGGCCAGCGTGCCGAGCAGCCCGACGTCCAGCCCCTGCATCAGCGACTCGAAGTCGCCGCTGCCCTCGCAGACGAACTCCCAGCTGGCGAGCACCGGGAACCGGAACCGGGGGATCGCCGGCTCGAGCACCGCCAGGTCGAGCCGAGGCCGCACGAACGCGCCGCCGAAGGCCGCGGCGGCGACGTCGGCGGCCGACACGGCCGCGCCGGCGCCGCCGGACGCCGTCACGTCGGCGACCTGCACCCACGCGTCGGAGGCGGCGGCGCCCCCGAGCAACCCGGCCGGGGCCACCGCCGGCTGGCTCGTCGCCGACAGCCCCACCGGATTCCCCGTCGCCTCGAAGCGCGCGGCCGCCAGCGCCTCGGCCGACAGGTGGGCGTAGACAGTGGCCTTGGACGGCGTCTCGTCCACCGCGGGGGCGGGGTCGGCGAGGACGTCGAACTGGCCCTCCAGCGAGATCACGCAGGCCCGGTAGGCCAGCCCGGCCTGGGGCAGCCGGTTCGACAGCAGCACCGCCACCATGCCGTCGTCGTCGTTGCCGGCCAGCTCGGTGTCGTTCACGTCCACCACCCGCACGTGCGCGAGCAGGTGCAGCTCGTCCTTGCGCGGGAACACCTGGTTGACCGCCGTGCGGGTGACCTCGATGGCGTCGGCCCTGCTGCCGTCGTCGACGATGCCCAGCTGCTGCGCGGCGGCCGGGGTGAAGGCGTCCGGCGCCTTGACGCCGGCCAGGAACGTCGCCTCGTCGGCGGTGACCACCACCAGGGCGAGCCAGGGGTTGACCGTCGCCGGTGCGGGCGGCGGCGGCATCGCCCGCTCCCAGGGCATCGTGCGGCGGCGCAGGGCGACCTGCGGCAACCGGGTCGTGAACGGCCCGGACGAGTTGGGCGGCGGGTAGGTGCTGAACAGCTCGGTGCCGGGCATCGCCACCCGCGGCGCGGTGACCTCGACGTGGCGGACCTCGGCGGCGACGTCGCCCAGCGGGTTCGAGCCCCCCGCCGCCGCCATCTGCTGGTCGAGGTGCAGCTGGTAGCGGCCGGCCACGAGCGGCGGCGGCATCGCGGGGAACACCTCGACGCGGTTCGCGGCCACCCCGCCCCCTCAGCCGGCCCAGCTCACGATGGAGCTCCCGAACGGCCCGCCGACCAGCTCGGCGACGAGGCCGGAGAGGCCGGCGGCGGTGACGCGCTCGGCGAGCTCGGCCGCCGTGCCGGCCGACCCGACGACGCCGGCGAGCAGCCATCGGTCGTCGGAGGCGACCGTGACGGTGATCGGGTCCGGGCGCCGGCGGCGCCGGTTGACGGCGAGCGGGAAGACGGCGTACGCGCGCTCACCGGCCACCACCACCAGCGGCTCGCCGTCGCGGGCGGCGCCCTGCAGGCCGAGCACCAGCCCGTCGAGCGCCGCGTCCGCCGCGCCGTCGGTGTCCAGCGCCAGAATCACGGCCGCGAGCCCACCGGGGAGCCGCGTCGCCACCGTCCCGCTGCCGGCGACGGCATCGCCGGCCCGGATCAGCGCGGCGCCGACCGCCCGGCGCGCCCGGACCGTCCGCGAGGCCGTGGCCCGGATCGTCGCGCCGGGGGCAAGGTAGACGTCCGGCGTCACCTGCGCGAGGGTGCTGGCGGCGTGCCAGCCGGCCAGGCCGGCGGCCGGGTCGTCGCCGCCGCCGAGGCCCACCACGGCGACCCGGTGCGCGCCCAGCGGGAGCCCCACCGAGAGCTCGGGCCCGGCCTCGTCGAGGAGCACCTCTCCGGCCCGGTCGAGCACCGCGATCCGGGTCGTCTGGTCGCCCTTGGCCGTCAGCTTCGGCCGGCGGCGGCTCACGACGTCGGCCGCCGAGTTCGGGAGCCGCCACACCTGGACGTCGCCGGGCCGGAGCGGCACGCCCTCGCCCAGCTGCTTCGTCAGCTCGGCGAGCGCCTCGGCGGTGACCTGCGGGGTCAGCAGCCCGCGGCGCCGTTCCGCCAGGCCGCCCGCGACCCGGGTGAGCGGGGTGGCGCCGGCGGCGAGGACGGTGCCCTGCGCGGCGGCGGCCGCGGCCGCGGCCGCGCCGGCCGCGGCGGGCGCCGGGCCGATCACCAGCCGGGCGGCGATCGGGGTGCGGGCCACCGCGGAGCGGACCTCGGCCAGGGTCGGCGGCGGGCGGCGCGTCGCGCGGCGGCCGCGGACCCGGTCGGCCGCGACCGTGGTCGCCGCCCGGGGCGCCGAGGTGCCGGGCGGCAGCAGCCGCAGGTGGGCGTCGAGCACCGGCGGGGCGACCCGGGTGTCCGGGTCGGGGTCGGGCGGAGACGGCGGCCGGTCGGCGACGGCGACGGGCGGCTTGACCGGGTCGACGATGCCCTCCGTGAGCGGGGCGAGCCGCGGCGGTCCCATCCGGTCGGCGGCGAAGACCCGCCGCTCGACGGCGCCCAGCGCGGTGGGCCGGAAGGCGCCGTCGGCGAGGTAGGTCGCGGCGCGGGCGAGGATCTCGGCCGTGGAGGTCGGCTGCTCGGCCGTGAACTGGTCCGCCTCGTCGCGGACCGGCTCCAGCGGCGCCCGGCCCTCGCGCTCGGCGTGGAACGGCAGCGGGTGCCGGGGTCCCGGGGGATCGACGTCGTCCACCGGCAGCGGCACGGCCGCGCCGACCGCGACCGCCTCGGCGATCAGAGTGGCGCCCACCGCGGCCGGACGGACCTTGGCCTCGGCGGGCGGCTCGGGGCCGTCGTGGCTCTCCCACACCGCCGCCGGCACCGAGCCGAGGACCGGGACGACGCGCAGCGCGGCCGTCATGTCGGCCCCGTTCGCCGCGAGCACGCGGACGGTGTGGTCGGAGTCGATCCGCGCGACTTTCATCGGTCCGGCGCCCAGCGGCAGCCCCGCCGCTCCGCCCACCCCGGCCCCGTTGACGGCGGTGGACGCCGCCCGGGTGGAGGTCGTCAGGACGAACTCGGGCAGCAGCCGCCACGGCCGCTGGGCGGAGCCGTCCTCGGGCTCGCCCCCGGCGGGCAGGGCCAGCCCCCCGGACGAGACGCCCGCTTCGAGCACCCGGCGCCGATCGTCGCCCGCGACCAGGTACTTGTCGTAGAACTCGGGCCACGCCAGCCCGTCATCGGAGGGCATGGAGCCGGTCGCGCCGAAGCGGACCGTGAAGCTCGTGACGTCCAGGTCGAGCTTCGCCTTCCCCCGCAGCTCGGGGCCCTCGATCTCGAGGTCGGCCCCGATCGACATGCTGAACTTGACCCGCGCGCAGCCCAGGAACGGCACGCAGATCTCGATCTTGAAGCCGACGGTGACCGAGGCGTAGGCCTGGACGAGGTAGTGGAAGGGGTCCCAGGCGACCAGCGCGTCGAAGCCGGCCACCAGGCGGCCCCAGATCCAGCCGGCGTCGATGCTGACGTCCAGCGTCGCGCCGGCCATCACGCACGAGGCGGTGAGCGCGAAGTACGCCTCGCCCTTGATCGTGATGATGTCGCTGACCTGCCAGACGAACCCGAGCCGGGGGACGACCGGGAACTCGGGAGGCTTCGGAACCGCGGGTGGTAGCCGCCGAGGGTCAGCACGAACTGGCCGGTGCGGAACCAGGTGACGAAGGCGAAGCCGCCGGTCAGCCGGCAGGACTCGTTGATGATCCAGGAGTTGTCGGTGAGCTGGGCCAGGACGGCCAGCACGCCCTCGTTGGTGGAGAAGCGGGCCCGCAGCGCCAGCTCGATGCGGGCCATGGGCGTGAGCGGCGGTGGGCAGGTCCATGCGGGAGAGGCCGAGCAGGTTGATCTCGAGCCCGTCGCCGATCTCCGCGGACAGCACCGCGATCGACTCGACGATCACGAAGCTGGTGAACCTGACGCCGGCGGCGAACCAGAACGTGCCCCGCTCGGCCGGGAACGTGTCCCCAAGCCGGTCCAGCGCCCCCATCGGGTCGGCGGCCAGGTCCGAGCTCGGGTCCATGGCGGCGACGAGCGGGAACTGCGGCAGCTCGGCCATGTCGCCGGGCACGATCAGCCGGCGGTTGATGCCCCCGCCGGCCCCGATGCCGGTGACGAAGAACGCCGGCGGCCCGCCCAGGGGCGCGGAGAGCGCGCCGAACAGGAAGAACGAGGCGTAGGTGCCGCCGGCGCCGTCGGGGAACTCGCCATAGCCCCCGATCGCGGTGATCCCGAACTGGCCGAACTCGACCCGGATCATCCCGACGTAGTCGGGCGGCAGGGGCTGGCTGCCGGGCGGCGTCGGCCGCCGCCGCTCCCGCAGCCCGCCGGCGATCGTCAGCCCGGAGGCGTCCAGGCCGAGCGCCAGCCCGGCCAGGCCGAGCCGCCACGTGCCGGGCTGCAGCGGGGTCGCGGTCGGGACCGTGACGCTGAGGTCGTCAACCTGCACCGCGAGCCCGAGCATCTCCAGGCCGCCGTCCAGCAGCAGCTGCACCGCCGTGGTGCGGCCGCCGGCATCCTCGGCGCCGACGCCGACCTGCTCGACGTAGATCGGACCGAAGTTGCGCTGGACCGGCAGCCACCACGGCCCGGTGCCGTCCCCGGCGCGCACGAAGACCGTCGTCTCGCCGGCCTGCCGCCAGAGGATCACGGCGGGCGAGAAGGTCGGGGCCAGCTCCTCGGCGTCGCCCGCCTGCGAGGAATCCGCCCCGGAGGAGAGGATCTTGCCGGCCACCGGGTTGTCCCCGGTCGCCGCGCCGAGCGGCACGCCGAGGCCGTCGATCTGCAGCCGCCCGCCGACGCGCTGCACCTCGCCGCCGCCGCCGCCGCGCCGGTCGAGCGCGGCATGCACGGCCAGCGAGCGGATGGTCACGCCGAGGTCGATCAGCTTCTCGGTGGCCGGGTTGGACACCCGCAGGCCCAACCCCTCGACCCGGATCTCCGGCTCCAGCCGGAACCCGGCGGCGTCGCGCGCCGCCAGGAGCACGGTGACCCCGCCGTTCGCCGGGCGGGGCTCGGTCGGGAGCCAGCGCGCGTCGGCCTCCAGCGCGATCGCGAGCTCGGCGGTGTCGACCAGGGCGAGCCCGGGGCCGGGCGGCGCGGAGATCCGCACGCCGGCGCGGTCCGTCACGCCGTCCGACTCGACGAGCAGCGACACGGCGAAGGGCTGCGAGCGCGGGCGGGCTGAGGGCCTGGGTGATCCGCTCGGCGATGCGGAGGGCCAGCTCGAGCAGGCGGTCCAGCAGGTTGGCGGGGTCGAGCGCCGCGGGGTCGAGGTGGAACGGTCCGGACGGGGCCGGGCGCGCCAGCAGGACGCCGTCCAGCAGCTCGCCGAGGGTGCCGCCGAGCGCCGCCACGTCCCGGTCGAGCGCCGCCTCCACGGGGTCCAGCCCGGCCACCAGGTCGACCAGCAGGGGCACGAGATAGGCGCGCGTCGCCGCCGCGACGCAGGGGACGATGTCGGGGTGGTCGGGCCCGCTCGCCGGGCGGCACACGACGCCGGCGGCGGCCCCCACCGGCAGCCGCAGCACGAGCGCGTCGCGGTCGGCCGCCGTCGGCGGCGCCAGCCACAGGCCGACCTCGAACCGGTCGCCGCCGGGCGAGGCGTCCGGGCCGAGGGCCGCGGTCGCGAACGGGAAGAAGGCGAACCCGGCGACGGCGAGCAGCTCGTCGTCGACCACCTCGGCGACGCAGCTCCAGGCGTCGCAGCCCGGTCGGCGCGACGCACAGCGTGGCGTCGAGCGCGAGCCCGGCGACAGGCTCGAAGCCGGTGACGATGCCGCACAGCTCCGGGGTGCCGGCGGGCGGCACCGTAAACGACAAGCGTCAGCGGCGCGCCGGGCACGGTCACGGTCAGCGTCTGCGCGCTCGCGGTGACCGCTCCCGGCGGGCAGGGCGGGCGCGACCAGGGCCCCGAGCGCCGCCAGCCCGTCGCCGGCGGCTGCGCGGAGGCGGCTGACGAGCTCGCCGGGCGGGTCCTGTGCCAGCGCCGTGAGGGCCGCGGCGTCGAAGCCGGCGGCGGTCCTGAGCGCGAGCGCGTCGCCGAGCGCCTCCACCGCGTCCCCGACGGCGGCGAGCGCGGGCGGGCCCCCCGAGCCGGCATCCACGAGCGCGTCGAGCACGACCGGGAGCAACGCCCTGACCCCCGCCGCCGCGGCGCCCGCCAGGCCCCCCGGCCCCCCGGCCGGGACGATGGGCAGCACCACCTCGGCCCCGCCGGCCGGGACGATCCGCAGGGTCAGCAGCGGGGCGGCGCCGAGCGCGACGTCGACACGGGCGGCCCCGGGCGCCGCGGTCAGGCTGATCGCCGCGGCCAGCGTCGCGGCGGGCGGCCCGTCGGCGGGCAGACCCAGGTCGACCGCCGCCGACAGCTCGATGCCGCCGGCCACCTGGGGAGCGGCCCAGCCGAGCTCCAGGGCCACGGAGCCGCCGGCGCCGGGGCCGGCCTGGGCGCGCAGGCCCCAGGGCAGCGGCAGGGTGCCGCTCGGGCCGGTCCCGCCGATGAGCGCGCGCAGCCCGTCGACGAGCCCCTGCACCGCGGCGCCGTCCAGCCCCGCGCCGCTCCCGAGGGCCCGGCGCAGCCAGCCGAGCGGGTCGGCCAGCAGCCCCGCCGGGTGCCGGACGAACCCCGGCGGGTCGTCCGGCCCGCGCAGACCGACGGCCACCAGCAGGGGCTCGACCGCGTCCGGCGCGGCCTCGGCGGCGAAGCCCAGCCCGAGCCGGACCAGCTCGGCGGGCACGAGCCGCACCAGCATGGCGGTGAGCGCCGCCGTGTCCGGCGCGGGGAACAGCTCGGCGCTCGTCGTGGCGCCCGAGGGGCCGGTGGCGTGGAGCGCGAGGGTGACGGGCCGCGGGGCAGCCGGCTCGACCGCGAGCGCCAGGGCCAGCGAGCCGCCCGGCCCTCGCCGGCCCGGCCGGGCCCACCCGCAGCGTCGCCGAGGGCGGCCCGGCCGCCGGCAGCTCCGCGCTGCCCTCGAGCGCGAGCCCGCTCGCCAGCGGCAGGCCGCCCGGCCCCGTCCGCAGCAGCAGGCCGCGCGACCCGGTCAGCCGCAGCCCGATCTCCAGGCCGCCGGCGGACATCGTCAGGTCCTCGCCGGACCGCTCCGCCTCGGCGAGCGCCGGGCCCGCGAGCGTCCGCAGGGCCGCCAGCAGCGGCGCGGCCGTCGCGGGATCGTCGAGCCGCGACGCCACCGCGGCGGCCGGGTCGACGAGCAGCTGCTCGGCGGCGTTGACCACGAACCCGAGGCTCGCCCCGGCGCCCTCGACCAGGCCCAGCGCGCGGAACAGCTCGACAGCGGCGGCCGCCGCGGGTCCGGCGTCGGGCTCGCCGAGCGCGCTGGCAAGCCGCCCCAGCAAGACGCGGCTCTCCTCGTCGAGCCCGCCGCCGCCGGTCAGATCGATGACCCATGCCGGGCGGCTCACGCCGAGCGCCGCCGCCTCGTGGAGGGTCACGGTGCTGCGCCAGGTCATGCCGCCGGCGCCGGCCTCGCCGGCCACCCGCAGCTCGGCCCAGCGCAGCCGGGGCTCGCGCGGCACGGTCGGGTCGTGGTCGGAGCCGCGGGCCGCCGGCCAGCCAGCCGTCGGTGCGACGCAGCTGCAGCGTGCCGACCACCCTGGGCAGCGACTGCTCGGTCGCGCCGTCGCGGAGCCGGAAGCGGTGCAGGTCGGCGCGCAGCTGCGCCCTCGCCTCCACCCGGCCGGACGCGGGCTGGTCGGTGCCCAGCCGCACCCGCGCCCCGAGGCCGATGGCGTCGGCCGGCCGGTCGGACCGGAGCCGCTCGAGCGCGGAGGAGATGGCCTGGCGCACCAGCGACGCGATCGCTCGCGCCGCGGAGCCGGCGCCGAAGGTGACGGCGATCGTGGTCGCGCCCACGCTGCCGGGCAGCGCCTCGGCAGGTCCGGCGAGCCGGTAGTCGGCGAGGGGGAAGGCGGCGCCCGGCCCGGGGTCGAGCAGCGCGCCCAGCAGGTCCACCAGGGCGAGCCCATCGGCAGCGAACGGGTTCTCTCGCGCCTCGGCCGACAGCATCGGCGCCAGCGCCTGCAGGGCGCGCGCCGCGTCGCCGGTGGCCGGCTCGTCGAGGAACTCGGCGGTGGCGCCCGCCAGCGGCGCGGCAAGCGCCACCAGGTGGTCGATGCCGGAGCCGGGGGCCGAGGCGAGCGTCCTGGCGGCGAGCGCGGCGGGGCCGTGGGCCACGACCGTCACCGTGGCGCCGGCGGGCAGCGTGGCGAGCGCCGCGGTGACGGCCCGTCCCAGCCGGGCCGCCTGCTCGGCCGGGCCCCCGGCGGCCGCCCGGGTGGCGAGGCGGACGAACCACGGCCCGGCGCCGGTCAGCCCGGACAGGTCCAGCGCCTCGGGGGCGAGGCCGGGCTCGGTGAGGTCGACCAGCGGCGCCGCACCGCGGTGCGGCCACTCCGCGAGCCCCGGCACGGGCTCGGTCACGTAGAGCACCCGCGCCGGGTCGGCGCCGGCCGGAAGGTGCGCGGCCGGGTCGAAGCCGAGCGGCGCCTCGGCGTGGGTGAGCCCCTCCAGGGCGTGCTCCGCGGCGCCCGGGGCGCGCTGGGCCGCGGCCGGCACCAGGCCGTCGCTGTCGGCGAGCCGGGCGAGCAGCTCGGCGAGCCCGGCGCCGAGCCCGGGGCGGCCGTCGGCCACCGGCGCCAGCTCAGGCAGCGAGCGGGCGGCCTCGCGCAGCAGGGCGGCGAGCGCCTCGGGGTCGGGGGGATCCCCCTCGAGCAGGTCCAGCGGCCCCGTGAGCTCCGGGGGCAGCACCAGCCCCGGCACGCCGACGAGCGTGCTGCCGTCCGGCTCGAACCAGGCCAGCAGCTCGGCGGCGCCGGCGGCCGTGCCGAGCCCGACGGCGTACGGATCGGCCGCCGTGCCGCCGCCGCCGACCTGCGCCTCGAAGGGGCCGCCGCCGGGCGCGGTCCCCGAGGCGAGTGCGCCGAGCCACCCCGCGAGCTGCGCCGCCGCCACTCCCTCGACGTCCCGCAGCAGCTCCGCCACCCAGTCGCGCACCACGCCGGCCGGATCGAGCGGCAGCCGCTCGACGGGAAGGCCGGGCAGATCGCCGACCGGCACGGCCGCCGGGAAGGTGACGACCGTCGGCAGCGACCGGTCCCAGCGGGTGAGCGTGGCGAGCCCCTCCAGCCAGGCCACGCCGCGGGTCAGCAGCGCGTCGCCGAGCAGCCGCGTGATGACCGGCCACGGGAAGTCGTCGGGCAGCGCGGGCGGCGGGGCCGCGCTGTCGTAGTCGGGGATCGGCAGCGGCACTCGCGTCGCGTCGACCACCGCGACCGCGTCGGCGACCGCGATCCGGATCGAGAGGCCGCTGCCCCGGCGCCAGTGCACGCCCGCCGCGACGGACCCGACCTCGAGGGCGAGCACGCCGAGGTCGATCGACAGGCCGTCGCCGACCGCGAGCGTCAGCGCGATGCCGGGCAGCGCCTCGGCGCCGTCGCCCGGGGCGAGCTCCAGGCTGAGCAGCTCGAGGTCGAGCGCGGGGCGCAGCTCGACGGGCGCCGACAGCGCGAGGGGTGACGGCCGCGTCCGCAGGCCCAGGTGAAGCCGGGTCCCCCCGCCGCCCCAGACCGCGAGCGCGGCCGAGCCGATCGCGTCGGTGGCCACCGGAACGGTCCACGGATCGTCCTCCGATCCCGCTCCAGCCACGGCGGCCGCCGGGCCGACGCCGAGCAACCGCGCCAGCTCGACGGCGAGCGTTCCCCAGTCGCCGGCGCCGAGGACCTCGGCGTGGAAGCCCGCGAGGGCGCCCAGCGGGTCGGCGAAGAACGCCGGCAGGCCGACGGCGTGCGGCCAGGCCGCCCCCGGATCCAGGCTTCCGGGACGGCGCAGGCCGAGCAGCGCGAGCAGGGCGGTGGCCTCGTCCGAGGCGCCCAGCGCTGCGAGCAGCCGGTCGATCACCTCGTCCAGCGCGCCCGCGGCGACCTCCAGCACGGCGTCGGGCATGGTGAGGTCGACGACGGGGTGAGTGTCTCCGCCGACCGTGACGTCGAGGGCGGCGAGCACCAGCACCGGCCGGCCGTCGCGGTCGAGCGCCAGGCCCGCCTCCAGCGCCGAGACCTGCACGGGGATCTGGTCAACCGTCGTGGCGACCAGCGGGTCCTCGCCGGTCGCGAGCGGCACGTCGGGCCCGATGTGCACGATCGCGCGGCCGGCCGGCAGCGGCCTGGCGGCGAGGGCCGGGCCGACGGTGATCTCCGCGAGCTCGACGGCCGCCTCGGCCCGGCCCGGAACCCCGGCGGGGGCCGGCAGGCGCACCCGGAGGCCGGGCCGCAGCACCGGGTCGCCGGTGGCCGCGGCGGTGCCGAGCACGATGGTGAACGCGACCTCGGCGGCCCCGGCGGGCAGCGCGACGGCCAGCGGCGCGGCCGCGGTGCCGTCCCCGCTGACCGCGCCGAGCGGGTCGAGCCCCAGCAGCCCGGCCAGGTGCCCCAGCCAGGCCTCGACGGCGGACGGATCCGAGGCGAGGGCGCGCAGCCACGCCACGATCGGGCCCCGGCCGGCCGCGAGCGTCTCGGCGAGCGGCAGCGGCGGCAGCGCGGCGTCCCCTCCCATCCCGAGCAGCGACAGGAGGTGGGCGAGCGGGTTGTCGGCCGCCGCGTCCAGCACCATCGCACGCAGGACGGCAAGCGCGGTGTCGAGCACCTCGCCGGCGGGCCGGCCGCCGTCCACGAGGAGGTCGCGCGGCGCGGCCCCGTCGATGCTCAGCCCGGCCAGCCCGACGGTGAACGAGGGCGGCGTGCCGTCGGTGGGCACCGCCATGGCGAGGGTGGCGCCGTCCAGGGCGACGCCGCCCGGAGTCGGTCCGCCCGCCAGATCGACCGAGGCGGCGAGCGAGATGGTCCCGGCGGCGGTGCCCACCACGAAGCCCGCGTCGGCCCCGCCGACCCTGACCAGCGGCACGTGCACGGTCGCCGCGAGGGCGGGCTCGGCCACCGTGGCCGTTCGCGCGCCGATGCCAAGCACCGCGCCATCCCCGTCGTCGGCCTCGGCGACGACCAGGTACAGGCCGCCGGCCGGTGTCGACGCGAGCGGCACCCACTGCTCCGTCTCCGGAACGTCGGGCAGATCGAGGTCGCCGACCGGGTTGCCGAGCTGCCGCGCGGCGAGCCGCAGCAGGGCCTCCCGCTGGTCCCGCTCCGCGAACACCCCTCCCAGGTACCGGCCCGGATCCTCGAACCAGTCCTCGTTCAGGCTCGGCGAGCCATCGCCGGCGTCAACGATGCCGAGCGCGGAGCCGAGGTCGACGCAGCTCCTCGGACAGATCCAGCTCGAGGGTCACGGCCGGCCCAGCCGATCCGTCTCGTGGCGGGCCTGCGGCACCACGGTGATCGAGCCTGGCGCCGCCACCAGCGCGCCGGGGATCAACGGCGCCGCGTCGAGGTCGGTGCCGGCGTGCCGGGACAGGCCGGCCATCACGGCGACCAGGGCCTCCCAGGCCATCGCGACGAGCGCCTCGCCCCACCGTCCTGTGACGATCGCCGGGCCGCGGGGCACCTGCTCGGTCGCCATGACCATCCCGGCCGTGGCGCCGTCCGATCCGACCGCGAACGGGACGGTGACCTCGGCCGGCCCGGTCTGGTCGCACTCGACCGCGAGCACCACGAGGACCATGCCCTCGCCGACACGGACCCGGCTACGGCCGGGGTCGACCAGCAGCTCGCTGTCGCCCTCGGCGAGCAGGACGACCCCGTCGCCGTCGCCGGCCGCGAGGGCGGCCTGCAGCAGCCGGCCGACGTCCTTCGCGTCGACGGCCACCGGCTCCGACACGCCGCCCGGCTTGGGGGCCGGGGGCGGCACCGCTCCCGGGCAGCGCTTGCGCAGCTGAGCGAGCAGAGCGGCGCAGCGATCGTCCAGGTCGGTGCGAAGCGCCGCCCGGTCGGCGAGGAGACGCTCCAGCCGTGTGCGGGCGGACGCGCTCGTCATCGGTTCCCCCCGTGGCATCGAGCCACTTGCATCTCGACCGGAGAACGCCACCACACTTCTGTCACACCCGGTTTTCGGCTGTCAAGGTGCCGGACCAGGGCTGTCTGACCGGTCGGCGACCTGCCGGCGGGCGCCCGGCGGCCGTCGCCGGCGTGGGCTGCTCAGCCGCCCTTCGTCGGTGCGGGGCGACTCCGGCGCCACTCGGCGCGGGCGAGCGCGCCGCAGACGAGCGCGGCGAGGGCGAAGGCGCCCACGACGACCCATTCGAGCGAACCGTTGCCGCCATCGGGCTCGATCCCGAACGCCTCGATCCAGTCATGCCAGGCCAGGGTCAGGACGAACAGGACGGCGGCGATCCCGGCGAGCGTGAGCTCGAGCCAGAACTTTCGGCCCAGGGGGCCGGTGGCGGCGGTCTCGGTCTCTCGGTCGGTCACGAGGCTCCTTCCATGAGCGCCGCGCGGGAGGATCCGGCGGGCTCGACCGTACGACGCGTCCCGCGCCGGATCAATGGCCATCCCGCACGGTTCGGCGGCGCGTCCTGACTCCAGACCGGACGGACGGCGGGCGCGGGCACGGGAGGCGGCATGAGCCGGTTCGACGCGGCACGGGAGCCCGCACTGGAGCGGCGGACGCGATCCTCGAGAGCTCTCATGCCAACTGCAGTCTCGCGACCGCGACAGTCCCGCCTCACACGCGGGAGGTCACTGGTTCAATCCCAGCACTGCCCATGCTGAGAACTCTGCTGGGGCCTCCGCCGGTCAGGCGCCCTCGGTCGAGCCGGTCGGGGGCGGCGGCTCGGTCTCGAGGTCGTCGAACACCAGGCCGCTCGTGCCCTCGCCGCGACCCGGGCCCTTGCGCCGCCCCACCCAGGTGTGAAGGCGGCCCTCCGTGTCGCGCGCCGACTGGAAGCGCCGCACGACGCGCACGCCGGTCCGGAGGACCTCCTCCTCGTGCAGCAGCAGGCGGCGCTCGGGCTCGAGGATTTGGCCGCGGGCGCCCCGGCTGGTCCCGCCGGGAACGGGCACCCGCCCGCGCTGCAGCCGTATGGCGCCGCCGGCGCCGAGCCGGACGGGCACGAGCGGCACCCAGTGGTCGGGCACCGGGGTGGACAGCACCAGCCGCCAGCGGTTGTCGGCCGCGGGCTCGGCCGCACCGGCCGGGCCCCGCGCGCGGGCGGCGAGATCGACGGGCCGGCCGGCCGCGCTCTCGACCCGGTGCTCGACGGCCCAGGCCAAGTTGGCTACCTCGTCGCGCGTGAAGCGCACGTCCTCGAGGGGCCTGCCGGCATCGGTCGTCTCGAGCGACGGCGGCAGGAACAGGGCCGGCGCCGCGCCGGCGCGCGGTCCCGGATCCCCGGTGAGCTCGAAGAAGCGGAAGGGCCGATCGTCGCCGCCGCCGTCGACCACCGCCGCTGCGGGGACGACGGTGAGCGCGCCGAAGTCGTCGAGGACCCGCAGCGACGTGACCGTCGTCAGGGTGGCCGCCGGGACCCGGAGCGGCACGAGGTACCAGTCGACGCCATAGACGGTGGCATAGCCGGCCACGGCGACCCGGGCCAGGTCCTCCGGACCGGCGTCGATGGCGCCGAAGGACACGTCGCCCTCCTCGAAGGCCCAGAACCGCGGCGCCGGCATGCCGTGGAAGCGCAGCGGGACCGGCAGCACCTCGGCGCGCCGGGTGACCACCGTCGAGGGGGGTGAGGTGGGGGTGGCGGCGTCGGCCCGGTCGAAGTGGTGCCACTCCAGCCGCCCACCGGCGTAGCCGTCGGCCACGAGCCGGATCTCGCGCTCCGCCGTCGCGGCCCGGAGGTCGAAGCGGTACTCCATCCGCGACGGGTCCCACGCCGTGGTCCCCGCGGGCTCGCGGAACGCCGCCGAGGTGCCGGCCCGCCACGCCTCCAGGGCGGCCGCGATCGGTCCCCTGGCCCGCTCGGGGATCCCGAGCTCGGTGACGAGGCGCTGGGCCGGCGCGCCGTCGGCCTCGAGGTGGGCCGCGAGGGCGACCCCGTCGATCGAGCGGCGCGCGAGCAGCTCGAGGCGGCGGCGGCCCACCGGGTCGAGGCCGTCGTCGGCCGGCAGGGCCACGGGGTACCGCGCCCGCAGCCTCTCGGCGACGACCGGGGCGGCTCCCTGGCGGGCCAGGGCGGTGAGGAGGATGAGCCCCAGCTCGGCGGCGATCCGGGCCCTGCCCGGCCCGGCGCGCACGGCCTCCCGCTCCACCAGGGGCTCGAGCGGCGTGTCGGCGTCGAGGGCCGCCACCGACCGGCCGGCCTGCGTCACCACCCGATCGACCCGGATCGATCGGGCCTCGAGCTGGATCAGGAGCGGGTTGGCGGCGTCCTCGCCCCGGAACTCACCGGCCTGATACTGCCGGGCCAGGAGCCACGCCGGGTCCCCCAGCCGAGCCTCGAGCCCCTCTTCGAGCTGGGGGTCGATGGCCGCCGACTCGAGCCGCTCCCAGCTCATCCGCCCGCCTCCGCCTCGTCGTCGCCGACGGCCGAGACCGCCACCCCGTGCGGGAGGAAGATCGCCGGCAGGGAGTGCCCCCAGAGCTCGAGGGTCTCCGGTCCCACCGCGCGGATCTGGGCGAGCGTGAGGGTCTGGATGACGATCGTCAGCAGGGTCTCGAGCGACCAGGACTCGCCGGGCGCGACGGTGGCGACCAGCACCGCCTGGGGCGGCTGGGCGCCCGGTGAATCGAGGTGGACGGCCACGCCGGTCGTGGCCGCCGGCCCGGGCACCGGCTCGGTCCAGGCGTCGAAGAGCAGCCCACTGACCGGGCCGGCCTCGATCGCGGCGGCGAGGTCGGTGAGCGAGAGCACGCAGGTCCGTCCCCCCCGCGAGGCAGGCCTCTCCACGGCCACCCACGGGTCGGCGGGGTCGTGCGGGATCTGGACGACCTGCTCGGCCGCCACCGGGCCGCCCCGCACGGCGGCGAGGAGGGCGTGCGCCTCGTCGATCCGCCCGGCGCCGGCGTGGACCCGTCCGGCCTGCAGCAGCCACGTCGACGCCGCCATCGGGCCGCCGAGACGCCGGCTCGACAGGCCGGCGCTGGCGACCAGGTCGGCGCCATTGGACGGGCGGAAGCGGGGGAGGACCGGCAGCTTGAGGGCGAGGGCGCCGCCGATGCGGCCGGCCAGGTGCTCGGCCCGCGCGGCCGCGGACCACCCGTCCCACCCGTCGGGCAGCGGGGCGCGCAGCCGGGCGCTGCGCCTGGCCGACGAGGCCAGCACGGCGGCGATCAGGGACGGGCGCGCCGCCGCGTCGGCCCCGAGGGCGGCGATGGTGCCGGCGTCGTCAACGGCCAGCAGATCGGCCGCGCGGGCCCGCAGGGTGGCGTCGTCCGCGGGAGCCGCGGCGAGCTCGTCGAGCCGGTCGGCCAGCGCGAGGCGCCGCCGGTCGAGCTCGTCGAGGTCGAGCTCCGGAGGGGGGTCGCCGGGCGCGGCCAGGTCCTCTCCCCGCAGAGGCCGAGCCTGGCCGACCGCCGTGCGCAGGGCGCCGGCGACCACGGCCAGCTCCTCGAGCGCGATGTCCGAGGGCGCCGCCTCGGCGCCGGCAAGCCGAGCCAGGCCGAGCACCGCGGCCCCGAGGCGGCTGCCCTGGAGCTCGCCGCCGGTCGGCGCCAGGGCGAGCACCTCGGCGGCGCCCAGGCCGAGGCCGGCCACGCGCTTCGACGCGGGGCAGCAGCGACTCGAGCCACGCCGCCAGGGCGGGCTCCGCGGCGGCCAGCAGGCTCAACGCGGCCGGCTCGGCGCCGCCGAAGGCGGCCGCCACCCGGTGCGAGACGTTCTGCGCCTCCCGGTGGACGCGGGCCATGCGCAGCTCGGGGATGCCGGTGTCGCCGCTGCCGGCGGCCGCCAGGGCGGCGCCGGCCTCGGCCAGGTTGCCCTTCACGAGCGAGTGGACGCTCTGCGCCATGAGGGCGTCGGCAGTGGCGTCGAGGTCGGCGACTGCCTCCTCGAGCGCCCGCCGGAGGTCGTCGTCCGGGTAGCCGTCGAGGGGGGCGCGGAGCGCGTCGATCCGGTCGCGGAGCAGGCTCGGCTCGTCGTCCTGGTAGGCGGCCGCCAGGGCGAGCCCGTCGACGACGGCGTTCGCCGGCCGGTCGGGGTGGCCGGCCTCGATCAGGACCGCCTCCCGCACGTCGGCGGTGAGGTGGTCCAGCCGGGCGTCGTGCAGCCGGCGCTCGAACCGGGCGCCGAGCAGCTCGGGCAGCTCGACGCCGTTGCGGACCCCCTCGAGCAGCCACTCGGCGCGCCGCACCCGATCCGACGACAGGTCAACGCCGAACGCGCCGCCCGCCGAGCCATCGGCACAGGCAAGCCAGGCGCTGCGCAGCACGGCGGCGGTCGCGGCGTGGTCGAGCGAGGGGGCGTGGACGAAGCCCTGGGTGTCCGGCCCGGGGGTGTCGGGCGTGAGCGCGACGAGCCAGCCGTAGCCGCCGATCTGGAGGCCCGTGGGCTGGGCGGCGCGCAGCTGGGCCAGCCGCTGCGTGGCCACGCTCGTGATCCAGGCGTCGAGGCGGTGGGTGGCCAGGCCCAGCGTCTCGCGCAGGAGACGGGCGAGCTCGGCGAAGGGGTCGGCGACCGCCGTGCCCTCGCACATCTCGGCCAGGCGGTCGAGCCCGAGGGCGAGCTCCTCGGCCTGGGTGTGGTGGACCTGCTCGATGCCGTGCTCGACCAGCACCCGGAACAGCGACTTGGGCGACGAGTGGTCGTAGGCGGGCCGACCGGCCGCCGTGACCGCGCGCGCGTCGGCGGCCAGCCCGCGCAGGCTCGCGGCCAGCTGCAGGCGATCGCCCTCCGGCCCGCCGCCGGGCACCAGCTCGAGGTCGGGGAAGGTGCCGTCGGCGGCGGCGTCGTCGTCGCCGTACTCCACGTACCACAGCGCGGGGTCGGCGGGGTCGGGCAGCGTGGCGTCGGAGAAGCCCTCCGACAGCCGGCGGGTCTCGGACCGGACCCCGTGGCGGGCGGTGTCGGGACGGAGAACGTCGTCCACGTGATCGCGGACGGCCGCGAGCGCAGCGGCCGTCTCCCGGTACTGGGGATTGCCCGCCATGTCGTCGGCCAGCTCCCGCAGCCGGTTCAGGCTGCCCGACTGGTCCTCGACCGAGCCGTTGCGGATCGGGTCCTCGAGCTCGAGCTCGTACTCGTCGCGAGCCAGGTCGCTGGGCGTCTCCTCCAGCAGGCGCTCCAGCTCGGCCAGGCCCTCCTGCCACTGCCCGGCGAACAGGTCGTGGCGGTCGAGGGCCCGCCGCAGGCGGAAGGCGGTGGGGTGGGGCACGGCGCCCAGCACCGCCGCCACCGCGACCGCCTCCTCCTCGGGCGTGCGCGTCACCGGCGACGAGAAGGCGGCCACGCGGGAGAGGCCGTACGCCCAGTCGTACCGCAGAGTACTGAGGAGGGACTGGAGGTGGCCGATGCGGGTGTCCGGGAAGCCGCCCCACTCAGGCAGCACGGTCACCGGGAGCACCCCGTAGGCTTGCTCGCCGGTCCGGAACAGCGGGAGGGGGCCGGCGCCGCGCACCCAGTCGCGGAACCAGGCGCGCAGCCAGTCGAGGTCCTCGCCGACGACGATCGGCGTCCCGCCCGTCGCGAGCAGTGCGCTGAAGAAGTGGCCCCAGGTCGCCGGCCACATCACCCGGTTCATGGCCGCCGCGCGCCCCCCGGCCCGGTCGCCGGCGTGCTCGGCGGCGTCGAACGCCGTCGCGCCGTCGAGCCCGAGGGCGAGGGCGAGGGCGTCGGCGGCGGGGGCGGTGGCGAGCGCGACCGGGCCGGCGGGCGGCGGCCGGTCCGCGGGGGGCTCCGCGAGCTGGCGGGCCATGTAGGCCCCGAGGTCGGCCGGGACGTCGGCGTAGCCGGCGTCGACCGTCACCGTCGTGTTGGTGGGCGTCCCGTGGGGGACGATCTCCAGTCCCGACGCGAACCGGTGGGCCTCGAGGAGGCCGGCCAGCTCCGCCGGGGCCGCCGGGTCGGTGTCCCGCACGCCGAGCACGATCAGGACGCCGATGTTCCTGGCGGTCTGGGCGTCGAGCGGCACCCGCACCGCCATCCCGGCGTCGACGGCCTCCTGGAAGTCGGCCATCCACCACAGGTCCTGGCTCCGGAGCAGGTCGCGGATCCCGCCGCCCTCGGGGATCTCGGCGACGTTGGGGGCCATGGCCAGATCGCGGCGGACCGGGTCCGACCAGACGTCCCGGACGTTGTCGCCGGAGCCGATGCGCACGTACCAGCGGTCGGGCAGGAGCCGGGCCAGGGTGGCGCGCGACCGCTCGGGCGTTCGGGTGGGGGCGGCGGCGGCGCCGGCGGTGCGGCGCGCGCGGGATGAGCCCGGCCAGGTGCGGCCGGCTCCGTCTGCGCCGCCACCCACGCCGCTCGGGGCGCACCGAGCTGGCTCACCAGCCAGCGGTGGGCGTCCTGGCGCGCCGCGTCGTGGGCCGACCGGGTCAGGCGCCTCCAGTAGGCGGTGCCGAGGGCCTCCTCCTCGGGTGTCAGGGCCGTCAGGTGGGCGTCGGCGTGGAGGGCGTCCGGGAAGATGCGCACCCAGAGCTCGGTCGGGCGCTTCCCCGGCCCGTCACCGCGGTGGAAGCGGGTGGCCAGGCGGACCGGGAACAGGACGAGGGGCAGCCCCTCGTCGAGGCGGTCCACGAGCACCGGCCCCGTCGGCACACCGGGCAGGCCGATGTCGGGGGGCTCGGTCGGGACGACCGGCGCCGGCCGGTCGGGCACCTTCTTGCGGGGCGGCCGGCGCCGGGGCTTCACGACGCCGGGGGCAGCAGGTGGACGGCCGGCAGGAGCAGCCGGAAGGGCTGCTGGAACGCGATGCCCGCCATGTGGGCGCCGTTGCGGCCCCAGGTCGTGCCGTCCCGGCTCTCGCCGTCCAGCCAGGGCACGTCCGCGAGCCGGAGGTTGCCCATCGCGGCCAGGGCCTCGGCCGAGCTCGCGACGTGCCCCCAGCTCAGGCCGGCCCAGCCGCCGGCCGGCGGCTTCTTGTAGACGGCGCCGGCGGGGTCGAAGCCGAAGCGGGGGCCGGTGACCGGCTCCTGGATGGCCACGTAGCGACCCTCGTCGCGCACGACGTCGGTATCGACGTCGAAGCCGGCGAAGATGGTGGAGGCGTCGAGCGTTCCGGCGAAGGACGGCCACGTGCAGCGGTCCTCCGGGATGGTGCCGTCGTCCTCCACGACGCGGCCGTCGTCGCCCGGCGCGACCAGGAAGAGCTCGACCCCCGGGAAGCGGCGGACGACCTCGCCTCGCACGATGAGCACGGTGGAGGAGCCGCTGCCGCCGATGTGGCTGCGCAGAGTGGTGCCGAGCAGCCACTCGTGCACGTCGGCGGCGAGGTCGGCCGCGCCCGCCGGTACCCGCTGCCAGAAGGTGGAGAAGGCGGTCGCGCCGAGGTCGGCCGGGTACTCGTTCCACAGCGCCTCCCGATCCCACTCGTGGTTGGCGCCGACGAGGAAGGCCGCCACCCAGCCCTCGTTCACCTCGACCAGGCGGACCCGCTCGGCCGGGATCTCGGAGACGCCCGGCAGCAGGAGCTCCGCCCCGAGGGCCAGGAACTTGGGGAACAGGGGGTCCGGGAAGCGGGGCCCGATCGCGACCCGGGCGGGCAGGACGCCGCCCAGGTCGACGCCGGTGACGCGGGCCTGGAGGCCCGCCACGACGGCGGGCATAGGGTCGAGGCCCTCGCGCACGAGCGCGGCGGAGGCGCGCAGGTCGTCGGACGGCGCCGAGTCGATCACGGCCACGGGGGTGTGCGGGACCGGATCGCCGTCGCCGCCGCCCGGCTCGATCGGGTCCTCGATCCGGAGGACCTCGGCCGGCGTGGGGCGATCCACGACGGGCCCCGTCTGCGGCACGCTGAACACCGTGTCCGTCGTCACGGCCCCTGGGCGCTGGTAGCTGGCGCCGAAGCGGGCGCACCGCTCCAGGGCGACCGAACGCTCGTCGGCCGGGGCCGACCCGGCCAGGAACCGGTCCGTGACCCTGGAGGCGAGCGGGCTGGGATCGAGCCGGTCGGCCGCGGCCCGCCGGGCGAGCACGCTCCCGGGGCGCGTGTGGCGCAGGAGCGCGGCCGACACCAGGCCGGCCGGGAACACCGCCGAGCCGTCGATCCGCTGGGTGAGTGAGCCGCCTGCTTGGCGGACGAACAGGTGCAGCCTGGCGGTGACCTGGAGCAGGCCGGCGTCGTCAAGGGTAGCCAGGCGCCGGGCGTGGCTGCGGCCGACCTCCGCGGCGAGCCGGGCCCGGTTGACCTCCTCGCGCAGGGCCCGCACGTCGCCGGCCTGGTCCCACGCGGCGGCCAGGAACTCGTCGTCGTTGTCGCGCACGACGCGGGCGCCGAGCCCGGCCGGGCCGCGGCGGTCGGGCGCGAGGTTCACGTCGTGCAGCCAGCCGGCGTCGGGCACCGCCGCGCGGTCGGCGGCCCACGCGCCGTACATCGGGGGCCCGATCACCGGGTCGTCGACCTCGGGGTCGTACGGCCCGTCGTCGTCATCGACGACCTGCCACGCGGCGGCCTCGTCGAGGCGGTCGCGCAGCTCGGTGTCGAGCCAGGCGCGGGCCGCCTTCGGCAGGCCCTCGCCCGAGTCGCCGGCGTCGATCAGCGCCCCCTCGTACTCGAAGCCGGTGTCGCCGTCGAAGGGCGCCAGGAGGCCATGGTCGACCACGGCGGCGCGGTGGAACCCGAGCCGCACGCTGGTGTCGTCGGGCTGGAGCCGCCGGCACAGCGCCTCGAAGTTGACGACCCCGGCGGCTGTGGTGAAGGTCCAGGTGTCGAAGACCGGCAGCGCGACCGCGCCGGGGGCGTCCACGTCCCAGGCCGGCGGGAGCTCGGGCGGCTCGGCCCCGTCCGCGTCGCCGGCGGCGAAAGCGGGGACCAGGGCGGCCCGGTAGCGCCGTCCCTCGGCGAGCCGCCGGGGGGCGAGGAGCCGCGCGACGACCGCGCCGCCGCCCGCGGCGATCGACGCGGGGACCTCGCCGGCCGGCACCATCGACTGCACGTGGGCCCAGGCCCACGAGTCGGCGAGGTCGGGCAGCTCGTCGGGCACGGCCTCGGCCGCCACCCGCAGGACCGGTCCCGAGGGGCCGCTGGGCTCGTACTCGACCCCGCTCCGCTCCTCGACGCACACCAGCACGAGCCAGGGCCGCAGCGCCCCCCGCCCGTCCGGCGCCGCCGGCGTCAGCAGCCACGGCAGGTCCGGGGCGGCGAGCTCCACCGCGGGCAGCAGCGACCAGTCGGCGTCGGCGGTCCCCGGCACCGGCTCCCGGCGCACGATCTGGGCCGGGTCGATGGCCGCCACGTCCCCGGGCCCGAGGATCGCGAGCGGGCTGGTCGCCGCCCGCCGGCCGCCGAGGGAGTCCTCGAGCGTCACGGAGGCCTCGATCGCCGCGCGCGACGGGAGCGGCCCGCTGCGGGGGTCGGGCCCGGCGATGCCGCGGGCCAGGCCCTGGCGCAGCCAGGGGAGGAAGAGCGGCCCGCTCACGGGACCGCGGCCGCGGCGTGGGAGGGCACGAGCCGGGTGACGACGGCGTCGCCAGGATCGGGCAGCCCGGTCGCGGCGTCGACCAGGACGTAGCTCGTCGGCGCGACCGCCACCCGCTCGAGGTCGGCCAGCGCCCCCCTCCACGTCGTCACGGCCCGCCCGGTCGCCGACATGCCGAGGAGGACGTCGAGGGGGCGATCGATCGCCAGGACCCCGAGGGCGTGAACCGCCCCGGTGGCGGGCTGCCAGACCTCGGTCTCGTGTCCCTCGGGGGCGGCCACGGCCTCGTCGTCGGGGACGGCCACGCCGCCGGCGCCGAACGCCACCCCGGCCCGGTGCTGCTCGTAGCTCGGCGCCGCCAGGCGGGCCTCGTCGCGCATCGACTGGAACTGGGCCGGGGCGAACCAGCCCAGGACGTCCTCGACCTCGACGCCCGACAGGGCCTCCCCGGTGGCGCCGTCGACCACGGCGGTGCCGGCGACGTCGACCTCGTCCTGCACGGGGGTCAGCTCGCCGAAGCGGGCCAGGGTCTCGCCCAGCGGCGCCACCGACTGCACGACCACGACGCTGTCGTCGGGCCGGATGACCGCGTCGTCGAGGTCCGTGCGCAGCACGAGGCCGGCCGGCGGCGCGCTCGGGTGCCGCGCCGACCAGGCCTCCGGGTGGGCGAGCTCGTCGCCCATGAGGGCGAGGACGTCGGCCGAGGGGGGCCGCTCGGGGGCCGCATGGCCACCGACAGTGACCTCGAACCTGACGTTGACCACGAAGAAGCGGAAGCGGCCCCTGGCGGTGGCGAACCACGGCTCGGGCCCCTCCAGGTGGGCGAACAGCTCCACGCCCAGCAGCTCCTTGTCCCCCGCGTACACGCCCACCCCGGCCGAGACCTCGGCGATCAGGAGGAAGGGGGTGAACTGAAGGAGCACGTCGAACTCGAACCAGCCCCGCGCCAGGTAGGTGACGCTGAGGAACTCGGCCGAGGCCTCGAGCTCGAACCCGCCGCCGAACTGGACGCTGTTGGACGTGACCGCGAAGTAGGCGGTGATGGCCGCCGATACCCCCTCGGCGACCTCGACCTCGGCCCGCATCTGGCGCAGCGACTCGAGGACGGCGGGGACGTGGGAGGGCGGCTGGAAGCCGGGGTGGTAGCCGCCGACGCTCAGGACGAAGTAGGGGTCCTCGATGACGCTGAGGTACAGGCCGGCGTCGCCGCTGAGCTCGATGACCCCGAGCAGTCGCGAGTCGTAGAGCGAGGCCACGACCAGGACGGTCCCGCCGGGGACGTCGATGACCCCGAGGGAGTCCATCCGCAGCTCCAGCACCGGGGCGTCCGGGGTCGGCAGGTCCGCGCTCAGCGAGCCGAGGATCGTGAGGACGCCCTGGGGCAGCGAGATCAGGACGCCGAGCTGGCCGGTGACGATCGTGGCGGTGCCCCATCCCACCTCGATCACGGGGCCGATCACCGTGTTGCCGGGGGAGGCCGGGAAGTACTCGTCGAGCTGGCCGAACAGGATCGCCGAGTCGCGCGCCGGATTGTCCGGGAAGAGGAGGGCGTCGGCGGCTCCGTCGCGCAGGCCGAGCGCGAGCGCCTCGCCGTCGACGGCCCGGTTGAGGGCGACGAGCCCCCCCGCGCCCATGAGCGTGAACCCGAAGCCCAGGGGGATGCCCGGGAAGCGCGCGGTGAGGCTGGCGAAGAAGGTCCACCCGTCGGGCTCGCCGGCGACGGCGGTGTCGATCACGGTCATCGCCTGGATGCCGACGCTGGCGATGTCGATGGCCAGGGCGCCCTCGTAGCGCCCGGTCTCGGGGTAGGCCGCGATCCGGCCCCCGCCCGAGGTGAGCGGCGCCTCTACGCTGAGGCCGAGGCCGGTCGGTGGCAGGAACACCGTGGCGATGTCGGCCGGTCCGGCGTTGCCGTTGACGAAGTCGATCTGGAGGGCGATCCCGCAAGGGTCGACCGTGAACGAGATGGGCGGCAGGGACCCGGTGACGCCGACGAGGGCCTCGGCGGTGACGGTGGGGGTCGGCGAGGTGGAGCCGCGGACGGCGAGCTCGATCACGTCGATGGTGATCGGACCCAGCGTCAGGTCAGGCGTCATGGTCAACTCCAGGCCGGCCTCCCCGCCGATGCTCAGGCCTTCGCCGGTGGTCCAGGTGAACTCGACGCCGAACGCGGCCCGGAGCTCGCCGCCGCCGATCAGTGCCGCGAGGAACGCCCCGAGGTCCGAGAGCGAGATGACCAGCGCGACGTCCTCGAGCTGGACGGTCGCCGCGAGCTCCGGCCGGCCGCCGTCGTCGGTGAGCGTGAGCGCGACCGAGGTCGACCCGACCTCCATCCGGCTCGCGGTGGGGCTGCCGAGCAGCACCGCCGGCGCGGTCCCCGTGGACTGGAGCGTCGCGCTGATGCCGCCCGGCGGGAGCCCGCCACCAGCAGCGAACGCCGTGCGCAGGCTCAGGGCGCCCGGCCGCACGACGAGGCCCAGCGGGCTCGCCGGATCCGTGGCACCGTCGACGAGCACCTCCCAGCCCTCTCCCAGCCTGAACCCCGAGCCGAGCCCCGGGGGCAGGTTCGGCTGGAGCAGCAGGCCCGGCAGCTCGCCGGGCGAGCCCGGCAGGGCGAGGAGGTCGAACCCGACGGGTGCCCGCCCGTCGCCGGCCGGGGCGGAGGCGACCATCACCTGCAGCGCATGGCCGAGGGGCGGGGAGCCGGTCGCCTCCCCGGCGGCGTACCCGGAGGCGACGGATGGGGTCGGCGAGCCCAGCCCGACGAGGATTCCCGCCCCGGCGCACAGGGACAGAACCTCCTCCAGCACTGCCCGGGGCTCGAACGCGGCATCCCCCCAGCGGTAGCGGTCCAGGATGCGTCCGCCTGCGTCCGCCAGGACGGCGGGCAGCTCATGCCAGGCGAGCCGAAGCCGGCCGTACGCGGGCCGGTCGCCGTCCGCGGGATGGAGCTCCAGTTCGGCGAGCCCGAGGATCTCCAGCAGCGCCAACACCACGGGAAGCTCGGCCTGCAGGTGATCCCCCAGCAGCAGCTCGAACAGCCGCTCGCCGATCTCGGCGGTGAACTGGGCCTGGTCGGCGCCGTCCGGTGCCGGCAGCGCGCTCATCGCGCGATAGGCCTCGCCGGCCCCCTCGAGCAGCTCCAACGCCAGGCCGGGGGTGGGCTCGTCGATGAACCCGCGGGCCTGGGCGGCGAGCGCCCGCGCGTCCCGACCGAGGTCGACGTAGGGCTGCGGCAGCGACGTGACGTCCCAGCCGAGCCGGAGCATGAGCCCCCGGAAGCGCTCCACGCTCGACACCGATTCGCCCAGCGGCGCCAGGGCCGCCGCGATGTGCGCGGCAAGCTGTTCGAAGGGGCCGGTGGGCGCGGTCATCGCGGGTAGTGCTTCTTCGCGTAGGGGCCGTCGATGGCGGCGTGGGCCCGTGGGTCGGCCCGGTCCACGAGCAGGTAGCGGCAGACATGGCAGAACGTGTAGCCGGAGGAGCCACCGGTCGCCGTCTGGAACGCGCCGCCGCGCATCAGGCACGCCCCGGTCGGGTGGTAGACGCCGCAGTTGTAGATCGATCCCGCCGTCGTACAGCCCGACGATGCGCTCCACGGGTGCGTATGGGGAGGTCGGGGACAGCAGCGCCGCGGGGAGATTCACGGCCCAGAGGATCCCGAACTCATCCGCCTTTCCGTCCAGGATGGGGACCGTGCACGCCGTCCCGGGCCTCCGGTTCACCGGGTGGTCCGTTTGCTCCAGGTGATCCCTGACGACCTGCGACAGCAGCGGCAGCGGTTGGCCGTTCGCGTCGAGCACCACCCCGATGAGCACGCTCCCCCCCGGGAACACGTCCGACGGTGCCCCCGGCACCGCCGCGGTGAGGGTGACGGCCTCGCCGACGGGGTCGACATCGCGGACCGTCATCGCAGCGCTGTACCTGGGCGCCGTCGGCCCGGATCCGGTGGTGTCGAGGAGGTCGCGGGTGCGGAGCATGACGGTGTCTCCGGCCGTGAACTGCGCCGTGTGGCCGTCCGCCATGAGGATGTCGGTGTCGCCCGGCGACGTCTGGGAGAGCGGGTACGTGAGCCCGGCCTTGGTGATCCTGGGCCAGCCCGCCCAACGGGGCCAGGGGCCCGCCGGGGGAGTGACGTCGATGTGCCCTCCCGGCGTGGTCACCGTCGTGGCGTGCAGCAGGTTCCCGTACGCCTCGACCCTGGCCAGGACGTCCGGGGTCAACGGGGCGGGCGCCGCGCCGTTGCCCCCGTACTCGTCCCCCAAGCCGAGCGAGTGCCCGCATTCATGCGCGACGACCCGCGCCGTGGCTGCCGCCAGGAGGAACGGGGCGCTCGGGGCGGGCTTCTGATCGACGCGCCAGCGCGGACCGTCCTGCGAGCTCGGCAGCATCACATCGCTGCCGATCGACGCGGTGAAGTATTCGGGCAGTTCACCCCCGCCGTACGCTCTGCTGCGGGACAGCAGGCACACGAGGCCCCGGTCCTTGCCCTTCGGGCCCCAAATCGCGCTCCCGAACGGCGGCGGGGGCGAGCCCGGCGGTGGTGGCTTGCCCTTGTAGGTGATCGCGTCGAGGAGCTCGTCCAGGTCGGCCTGAGAGGCGCGCCGCGGGTTGAGGGTGACCGTGCGGGGGAACGCGGCCGATGTCGCCTCCATCGTCGGTGGCGCGCCGTGGCGTACGCCGAAGGCTGTGGAGGCCTGCTCGAGCAGCACCCGCTCTCCCAGCGCCAGCCACGACTCCAGCACGGTCGGGTCGCCCGCTTTGGCGGGAGGGGGAACGAAGTCGTACTGGGCCTGCTGGAGGTTCGGGTCGTAGAGGCTCTGCCAATCGGCCAGGCGCGTCGCGGCCGTCGGCGGTGGGCTCTGGCCCTCGTACACCGGGATCGGCAGACCGATCTCGTGGATCATCTCCTCGAGGGTCCACGTCCCGGCGTGGCCGGGGGGAACCCTCCGAGCAGCGGTGGTGCTGGCCGGACGGGTGCCGGAACCGGGCCGGCGTTCGCCGTCAGCTTGGTTCCCGACAGGGCCTTGTTGGAGAGCGCGTGCTCGGTGCAGATGGTCGTTCCGGATGCCCAGGACCGGATGAACACGCGCCAGAAGTTCAGCTCCCCGAGCACGTGGTTCAGCGGGACGAAGGCCGATGTCCCGAGCTTCTTGACGACGGCTCCCACAAAGGCGTCGAAGCTCGGGCGCTCGTCGGCCGTGCCGGCCGTCCCGTCGGTGAATCCCTCCGCCACGAACAGCACGTTGGGGACCTCGGCGTGGTCGTCTGGGCCGCGCCCCCCAACCCAGACCGCCTCCCGCGGCGCCCCCCAGCTGTCGGCTGCGCCCACATCCGCGCTGGCGCTCCGGGCCGGTCCGGTGCCGAGCGGTGGGAGGGCGAGCGTGACGGTCCACCATCCGCTGGTCACCTGGGACGAAACCCATCCCCCGGACGGGTCGATGGGCAGCGGTCCCGGGGGAGGACTGCTCCACTCGGTCGCGGACCATCCGCTGGTCGTCCAGCTCGGCACGTCCTCGGTGACGTCGCCGACCGTGCCGTCGTCGAAGCGGGCCATGACGGTGAAGCGCTGCTGCGCGGGCCGAGCGGGGTCGCCTGCGGGCCGGATGATCAGGTCGTCCGGCGTCAGCCACAGGTCCTGGATGGCCTGGTGCAGGTGGATCCGCATGCTGAGCGGGGCAGGGGCGCCGCTGACGTTCGCCACGGTCGCCTCGATGAGGAAGGTCCGCAGCGCCGGTGACGTCGGCCAGCCGATCAGGATCGTGACGACGCCGGTCGTGGCGTTGACGTGGACACCGTGGCCAGTCATGTTGTTCTGGGCGTCGGGGGTCCCGTTGAACCGCGCCCGGAACACGGGCGCGGCGGCCGGGTGAACCGCGCGCAGCGCGGCGAGGTTCATCAAGGAGCGCTTCCCGGTCGCCGGGTCGTCGACAAGGAACCGCAGGTCATCGATGAGCGCCCGGGTGGCCGACCCGGCGACGCCGTGCACGTCGCTGCCGCGCATCTCGGGCCAGGTCAGGGCGAGAACACTCATACGGCCGGCGCGCTCCCGCCGCCCACCGTGCGGCCGCAGCCGCCTTCGCCGACACGTGACAGAGTTGTCGATCGGCGCCGGACTCTTGACCGCGGGTCCACTGCTCCCCCTACGCGGAGGTCGCCCCCAGCAACGACAGGGTGTACCGACGACTGTACTGGGGTTGGAGTTCGGATCCGGGGCTCGTCGACCACGGGAAGGGGAATGCGCCCCAGGAGCGTGATCTCGGCGGGCCAATGCTGACGTCCTGGCCGGGCCGCCATGTTCCGACCCGGCCGGCACGGCGACGGGTCGTCGAGGTCGAGCCCCCGCCCCGCTCGAGGACGCCCTGCAGCCTGTCGCCGCCCGGCGGGTCCGTCCATGCGCCGGGCTGTCACAGAGTCGTGCCTGCGCGAGGGTGCGTGAATGTACCTCGGCGGGCCGGACCCTCATTCCCACGCGCTGCGCGTGCTGCGGGCCGCCTAGAGGGAGACCAGAGCCACCAGAAACAGGGCGAACGCCGTCCAGGTCGCCGCGGCTTGGATCCAGTTGAGCGCGAGGTAGCGCCGCCGCCCCGCCTCCCAGTCCGCTGGCATCGCCTCGGGGTCCCAGGCCAGCATCACGTCGTAGTGCGGTTTCTTCCACACGTTGGAGACGATGTACACACCGACGATCACAGCGGCCAGGCCGATCGCGGTGAGCACGAATGGAGCGGAGCCCGGATCGTCCCAGAGGGTCACGAGCGCGACGATCGGCGCGATGGCCATCCCGATCGCGCAGACATAGTTGAACCAGGCCTTCCTCGCAGTCGGAAGGAACGCTCGCAAGAAGCGCTCGAAGTCCGGGCCGTCCATCGCTGTGAGCATCGGGTGCATGACCAGCGTCAGCATCCCCAAGAGGCCAGACCAGAGCCCCGCGAACACGACGGACGCGGCGAGCGCCCACTCCTCACCCGACATGCGTGCTCCTCCACGGTACGGAGTCCAACCCTAAGCTTCGGTATGCCCGTGCACATGCCCTGCACGCGCACGCTGCACGACCGCCGCCGCCCCCCGGTCCGGGGCGACGTGATGGTCCGGCGCGTTCGTCGGGATCCTCTTCCGCCCAGCTCGTCGAGCAGCGAGGCCGTGCAGGGTCCGGGTGGTGCCGAGGGGTCGGGGCGGTCGTCGTGGGCCTCCGTGCTGCCCGTCCCCGTCAACCCGCCCGGCGGTGGGCTGGGGGTCAGCTGTGGGCGGTGGGGGCTCCCCCCTGAAGGTCGCCTCGGACCCCCGGGGGGGCTGACGCCGGGAAAGAAGTGACCCCCCGATCCTCGACCACAGCCCCAGGGACTAAGCCCGAACGCCCGATGAGGACCGCGATCTCGCATGAGCCCGACCACACCGACCAAACGCTGCACTCGCTGCGGGCAGGGCGCATGCTCAGGCAGATCGGGGCGCGCTGAGCTCGGCGAGCCGCGCTGCGCTCTCTGGGTTCATCGGCAGGAAGGTCTCGATCGCGAGGTTCGCGGCCGTGACGTCGAGCGGGGCTCCGAGGGTGGCGATGACCGTGAACAGCTCGACCTCGCCGAGGGGGGTCTGCAGCCTGAGCGAGACCACCGGCTGGGTGGCGGGGCTCGCCGGCGGCTCGCCGGGGAGGTAGGACTCGACCTCCTCGATGAGCTTGGCGAGGGCGGGATCGGCGTCCTCGCGGCTCCTCCGCTTCAGCCGGTGAACCAGCGGCGCGTTGCACGCGGCGGTCATCGACGAGATCCGCGGCAGGCCGCCCGGGTGAACGCCGAGGCGGAGCATGTTGATCGGTGGCTCGAGGAGCTCCGGGTCGACCCCGTCCCAGAGAAGCGACGCGGCTCGATTGGACTCGATCAGGTTCCAGAGCCCGTCGACGATCAAAGCCGGGTTCGGCTCGTGCGCCTCGAGCAGCCGCTCGAGCGACTCCCGAAGCGGCTGCATCACCTCCCCGTCGTAGGGCAGCTCCAGATAGGGAGGCGCAAAGCCGCCCGCGAGCAGCAGTCGATTGCGCTCGGTGATCGGCAGATCGAGGTGCTGGGCCAGGTGGACGAGGAGCTGGCGACTCGGGCTGGACCGGCCGGTCTCGACAAAGCTCAGGTGCTTGGTCGAGACGTTCGCGTCCAGGGACAGCTCGAGCTGGCTGAGGCCGCGTCGCGTGCGCCAGAAGCGGATCAGCTCGCCTGCGGTCTGGGGCTCCTGCTCGGTCTGGACGATCACGCGATTGAAGCTAGCGGGGCGTCCCATCCGGTTCCATTACCCGGCGTGTAAAGCCGGCCGGCATTACACGAGAGGTAATCGACGCGCGGCCCTTCCTCCGGGACCGTTGACGGCGAAGCAACCAGACGATCAACGGAGGTGACCGATGACCGAGACACAGGCTTTCGTCGAAATCTCATCCCGGAGCGCGGCCGAGTTGGCGGAGACGTACCTCGCGCTCTGGAACGAGCCCGATGCCGACCGGCGCCGGCGGATGATCGCCGAGCTCTGGGTGGAGGACGGGAGGCATCTCCTCCAGCCGCCGCAGGAGATCCGCGGGATCGCGGCGCAACCCGGGCTCGCCATGACGGCGACCCTCGAGGCGCGGGGACACCGGGAGATCGAGGCTCGCGCGGCCAGTGTCTACGAGCACTGGGTCGGCTCCGAGGGGCTCAGCTTCCGGGGGCGCGACGACGCCGATCGACTCGGCGACGTCGTCAAGCTCCACTGGGAGGCGGTCGCCAAGGACGGCGAGGTGTTCGCAGTCGGGCTCAGCGTCCTCGTCCTCGCCGCTGGCGGCCGGATCGAGCGCGACTACACGTTCATCGTCGCGTAGAGCGGAAGGAGCGCACCATGGTCATCGTCGCAGGACACGTCACCGTCAACCCTGAGCGGCGCGAGTCCCACCTCGCGGCCTTCAGGAGCGTGGTCGAGACGGCGCGCCAGGCGGATGGCTGTCTCGACTTCGCCATCGCGGCCGACTCGGTCAACCCTGCCCGCGTCAACCTGTTCGAGCGATGGGAGTCGAAAGAGGCCGTCACGAAGTTCCGCCGCAGGGGCCACAGGAACACGCAACGCACGGCACTGCTCTCGGTGTCGGTGGCCGAGTACGACATCGCCGACGCGCGGCCCTTGTTCGGGGGCAAAGCATGAAGCTGCAGCACGGACCGTGCCACGACCGATGAGAACCACGGACCACGCCACGACCGATGAGATCGGTGCGGCCCGGTCCGACCGACCGACGACCAAACCAACGAGAAGAATTGCGACGGGGATCGGTGGTGCCGGACGAGGACCGCCGCGGCCGCCGTTCGCAGCCCCTCGCGGAACTCGATCGCGGACCGGCCCGCGCCGGCATCCGGTCCTCGCTCAGCTCATCCTGGGCGAGCTCCGCATCCTGAGTTACGCTCACCATGTCGGCCATGCGTCGTCTCAGCGCAGCAGCAGTCTTGGTACTCGCCACCGTGGCGGTCTGGCCGTCCGGTGCTGCGGAGTCGACGCTCACGCCGCGCAACTCCCTTGTTGCCCCGCTGCCCGTCAGCGAGTCGATCAGCATCGCGGGCGTCGGTTGCGGCGTGGCGGCGTCAGCGACGGTGACGCTGCCGGCGGGGGCATTCGACGTTCGGGTACAGCGGCCGTCGGTCGGCGCCAGGAGTGAGGACGGGGGACTAACCGCGCGACTCACCAACGTGTCCGTCCAGGGCAGCGCGGTCACCCTCACCGCCGTCGCAGACGGTGATCGCGTCTGCGACCCCAACGCGGAGGACACCCCGCCGGCGAATCGATCCTGGTCCGCCGACTTCGACGTCGAGGTCGGCTTCAAGCAGCGGGTTGGCGTCGTGCACTTCAACCGCGACGGGCCGGGCGGGAAGACCTTCAAGGTGCGCCCACGAGAGGTTCGAATCGGCATCGCCGGCGCAGCCCGCGGTGTGCGCTGGAAAACGTTCGGCGGACGCAAGGCCGTCGGCTTCGGCAGCTTCAAGTCGCTCATTCCCTGCGCGGGCGGCTGCAGCGACAACGGAACGCGCCTCAGGGTGGAACTGAGTCGGCCGGGCCGCTGCCCAAGCCTGAGGCTGCCCGGCCACAAGGAAGACGCCGTGTTCTACGTCAAGGTCGCGTTCGTCCTGAGACAGCGGCTCGGCGTGCTCAGGCCCGGCAGGGAGTGGATCAGCACCAAGCTCGAGTGCCCCCCGCCCGCGCCCCCGCAGCCGATTCTGATCCGCTGACGCTCCGGGCCCGCCTCACACGCGGGAGGGCGCTGGGTTCAATCCCAGCACCGCCCACGGACCCGCGCGAGCTCGCTACGCGGATGATCCATCGCCACGCCCTCTCAGGCTTCCGATCGCGAGTGAGCCGTCCCCGGACACATCTTCGGCCTTGGGCGCTGCGCCGGCGGCTGGGGTCGGCGGGTCGTCGAGGAACTCGACGGCGGGGACGAAGAACAGGTTGCCCGTGACCGCGGTGGAGAAGTCGAGGATGCGGTCGTGGTTGCCCGGCGGCTTGCCGATGAACATGTTCGTCAGCATCTCCTCGATCACGTCCGGGCTCCGGGCGTAGCCGATGAAGTAGGTCCCGAACTCCGCCGCGCCGACGTTGCCGAACGGCATGTTGACGCGCACGATCTGGCGCTCGTCGCCGTTCTCGTCGACGATCGTGTTCAGGGCCACGTGCGAGTTGGCGGGCTTGAGCTCATCCGGCAATTCGAGGTCGCTGAGCTTCGTCCGGCCGATCGCCCGCTCCTGCTCCTCCACTGGCAGCGCATCCCAGGCCGCCAGGTCGTGCAGGTACTTCTGCACGACGCCGTAGCTCCCGCCCGAGAACGCCGGGTCCTCGTCGGCGATGACGACGGCGGCGAGCGCCTCCGCCCCCTCCGGGTTCTCCGTGCCGTCGACGAAGCCGAGCAGGTCGCGCTCGTCGAACGACCTGAATCCGTGCACCTCGTCGACCACCCGCGCGTACCGCCCGAGGCGACTCGTCAGCCGTTGGGCGAGCTCGAAGCACAGGTCGAAGCGATGAGCGCGGATGTGAAAGAGCAGGTCGCCGGGCGTCGCGGGCGCGCTGTGCCGGGAGCCGGTGAACCCAGGGAACGGATGCAACCCGGCCGGGCGCGGCGGGCCGAACAGCCGCTCCCACACGGCGGCGCCGATGCCCACCACGCAGGTCAGCGCCCCCTCCGGGATCCGGAAGCCCACCGATCGCCGGAGCCCGCTGACGTCCGCCAGCACGTCGCGGACCCCGTCCTCGGCCCCCGGATCGACGGTCAGCGTGAGGAAGATCGCCGACTCGGTGATCGGGGTCAGGATGGCCTGCGAGCCCGTCGGCCCCTGCGGCGGAGGCGGTTCCCTCGTCATCGGGCTCCGTCCCGAGGCCAGGACCCCTTGCGGAGTCTCGACGAGGCGCGCGCCAGAGATGCGCCTTCCCTGCCACGCAGCATGTGTCGGGAGGACACCACACCTCCTCGGACTCTCGTCGATAGGTGCCGCCGCGAGGACGATGCCGCGTCCTGCGCCGCGTCCCCGGAATCTATCGCCCTCGATCAGCAGCCGGGTGCCGTCCCATCCCGGGCCCTTGGTCGGCGACACTGCCAGCTGTTCGCCGCGCAGTTGTAGAGGTTGAAGCCGGCGGCGCAAGATAGGCTGCGCCCGCGGCATCCCGCGGCCAGAAGGGGGCGAGAGCACCCAGTGCAGGTGCGAGTCCGTCTCGGTGCCGGGCTCTCCCGGCTCTCCACCGCGCCGACGCTCACGCTGGAGCTCGACGACGGTGCCTCGGTCGAGGACCTCCTCGCCCGCCTGGGCGACAGCGAGCCCGGCCTCGCCCCGGCCCTGCGCTCGGCCCTGCCCGTGATCGGCGGCCAGCACGCGGAGCCGCGTCAGCGCCTGGAGGACCGCCAGGAGGTCGCCCTGCTGCTCCCGGTCGCCGGGGGCTGACGGCCGCACATCGCCACGACCGAAACGGAGCCCGCAATGGCCACCCAGGAATCGCCCGCGCGGACCGGCGAGGCCCGCCAGACCGTCTTCGTCAACACGTTCACCAACGGCCTGCTCGGGCCGGAGGTCCCGATGCTGGGGCCGGTCGCCGACGGCGGGCACGTCGTGTGGAACTCGACCCCCGGCTGCTGGGGGCCGATGATCACGCCGTCGATCCGCGGCGGCCACGAGGTCTGCCAGCCGGTCGCGGTCGACGGCGCGAAGGCGGGCGACGCCGTGGCGATCCGCATCAAGGACATCGAGGTCACCTCCCTCGCCACCTCGTCGGGCAACGACCAGGCGATGGAGGGCCGCTTCAACGGCGACCCCTACGTCGCGCCGCTGTGCCCGGGCTGCGGGGCCGAATGGCCCGAGACGCGGGTCGAGGGCATCGGGCAGGAGTCGGTGCGCTGCGCGGCCTGCGGTGCCGACTGCACGCCGTTCACGTTCACGAACGGCTACACGATGGCCTTCGACGAGCTGCGCTCGCTCGGCGTGACCGTGCCGCGCGAGGCGGCCGAGGGATTCGCCAAGGACGCGGCGCGCGTCGCGGCGCTGCCCGACAACTCCGTGCAGAACCCCATCCTCGGCTTCGCCCCGCACGACATCGTCGCGCTGGCCACGCGGCTGCGCCCCTTCCTGGGCCAGATCGGCACGTCGCCCTCGACGACGATCCCCGACTCCCACAACGCGGGCGACTTCGGCGCGTTCCTGGTCGGGGCGCCCCACCGCTACGCGCTCGACGCCCAGGAGCTGCAGCGCCACAAGACCGACGGGCACATGGACATCGACGCCGCGCGCGCGGGGGCCATCCTCGTCTGCCCGGTCAAGCTCGACGGCGCCGGCGTCTACCTGGGCGACATGCACGCGCTCCAGGGCGACGGGGAGATCGCCGGCCACACCTGCGACGTCTCCGGCACCGTCACGCTGCAGGTCGAGGTCCTCAAGGGCCTGGGGGTCAACGGCCCGATCCTGTTCCCGCGGGAGGAGGACCTGCCGTTCCTGGCCCGGCCGCTCAGCCGCCCCGAGCGCGAGCGGGCGCTGGCGCTCGCGCGCCGGCACGGCATGGACGCGCTGGAGGAGTCGCTGCCGATCTCGGTCGTCGGGTCGGGCCCCGACCTCAACTCGGCCACGGACAACGGGCTCGCCAGGGCGGCCGAGCTGCTGGGCATGTCGGTCCCCGAGGTCATGAACCGGGCGACGATCGCCGGCGCGATCGAGATCGGCCGGCACCCCGGCGTCGTCCAGGTGACCTTCCGTGCCCCGGCCGAGCGGCTCGAGGCCCGCGGCCTCCTGGGATACGCCCTCGAGCAGTACGGCGAGCGCTGACGGACGACCTCGCCCAGGCTCGTGATGCGCTGGCGCGGGGCGCCTGGGAGGAGGCCCTCGGGCTGCTGCGAGCCCACCAGGACGTCCCCGAGGCCCTCGAGGGGATCGGCGTCGCCGCCTGGTGGCTCGACGACGCGAGCCTCACGACCGAGTCTCGCGAGCGCGCGTATCGCCTGTTCCGCGCGCGCGGCGACGCCCTCGGCGCGGCGCGCGTCGCGGTCGCCCTCGCGTGGGACGCGATCCTCTTCGGCGACCGGCCCGCGGTCGCGCGCGGATGGCTCGAGCGGGGGGCGCGCCTGCTGCGCGACCAGCCGCTCTCCCCCGAGCACGGGTGGCTGGCGGTGCGCGAGGCGGAGCTGGCCCTCCACCTCGGAGAGCCCGAGGCGGCGCGCGCCGCGGCGGCCCGGGCGAGCGAGGTCGGCGAGGCCCTCGAGCGCGACGACCTGCAGGTCGTCGGGCTGGCGCTGGACGGGCTGGCGCTCGTCCACGAGGGCGAGGCCGCCGACGGGATGCGCCGGCTCGGCGAGGCCGGCGCGGCCGCCACCGGCGGAGAGCTCGAGGACCTCTTGTGGATCGGCAAGGTCTGCTGCTACGTCATCGACGCCTGCGCCGACACCGGCGACTTCGAGCGGGCCGCGCAGTGGTGCGACGAGGTGGATGCGTTCGCCCGGCGCTGGGAGCTGCGGACCCTGTTCGCGGTGTGCCGCACGCAGTACGCGGGCGTGCTCATCAACCAGGGCGGCTGGAGGGAGGCGGAGGACGCGCTCGAGCGCACCCTGGCCGACTTCGCGGCGACCCGGCGAACGTTCCTCGGCGGGGCCGTCGCGCGCCTCGGCGAGCTGCGCCGCCGCCAGGGGCGGCTGGACGAGGCCGAGGCCCTGTTCCTCCAGGTCAACCAGAGCGTCGTCGCCCAGGTCGGCCGGGGCGCGGTCGCCCTGGATCGGGGCCGGCCCCGGCTCGCGCTCGAGCTGGCCGAGGGGCTCCTCCAGCGCCTCCCGCCGGCCGAGAGGCCGGCGCGGGCCGCCGCCCTCGACCTCATCGTCCGCGCCGCCGCGGAGCTCGACGACGTCGTGCGCGTCGGCGAGGCGGCGGCCGAGCTCCGCGCGCTCGCCGAGGCGATCGAGACGAGCGCCTTCCGCGCGATGGCCGCCCAGGCCGCCGGAGCGGCGGCGGCCGGGGGCGGCGACGCGGCGCGTGCCTGCGCCGCGTACGACGAGGCGGCGGAGCTCTTCGGTCGCGCGGGCGCCCCGTACCAGCGGGCGTACGCCCGCCTCGAGCTGGCGCGCCTCCTGGCCAAGGTGGACCGCCGCGATCGCGCGCGGGACGAGGCGGAGGCCGCCCTCGCCGCGTTCCGCGAGCTCGGGGCATCGCTCGGGGCCGCCGCCGCCGCCGACTTCATCGCGCGGCTCGACGGCCGGCCGCGGCGCCCGGCCGGCCTGACCGCTCGCGAGCTCGAGGTGCTCGGCCTCCTCGCCCAGGGGCTCACCAACCGTGAGATCGCCGGGCGGCTCGTCGTCAGCGACCACACGGTGCACCGCCACGTCGCCAACATCCTCCGCAAGGTCGGCCAGCCCTCGCGGGCCGCGGCCGCCGCGTGGGCCGCCCGGGAGCGGGTGGTCTGAGCCGATGGCCCGTTCGGGCCAGTCGGCGTCCCCTCGAGAGATGGCCGCCCCGGGCGACGCGCGACGACGCCGCTCCGAGGATGCTCGTCACCCAACCGACGAGAGGAGCAGCAATGCCATTCGTGACCGTGAAGCTCATCGAGGGGGTCTTCACCCCCGAGGAGAAGCAGGAGATGGTCGCCCGGCTCACCGACACGATGGTCGAGATCGAGGGCGAGGCGCTGCGACAGGTCACCTGGGTCACGCTCGAGGAGGTCAAGAGCGGGGACTGGGGCATCGCGGGGAACACGCTGACGGCCGAGGACGTGCGGGCCATCCGGAGCGGGGCCGCGGTCTAGGAGCCTGTCAAAGAAGTCGGTCGCACGCCTGCCGGCTGCAAACCTTCGCCCTTCGGCGTCCGCGTCAACACCGATGCCTTCTGGCATCGGCGTGGGCCGCGTCCATCCGAACGGCTCGGTTTTCGCTCGGCATCCGCACGACCTTGGTTCTTTGACAGTCTCCTAGACTCGCGCGGACGGCGGGGCGGGTCCCGCCCCGCCGGCGCACCGTCCCGGTCGTGCCTCAGGAGGGACCCATGGCCTTCATCTCGACGATCCCCGACGATGAGGCCGAGGGCCCGCCCGCCGAGATGTACGCGAGGGACCGCGCCCAGATGGGGTACGTGGCCAACTACACGAGGGCCTTCGCCCACCGGCCGGCCGTCTTCGACGCGTGGCGGCAGCTCAACACGAGCATCAAGGGCGGCATGGACCTGCGCCGCTACGAGCTGGCGACGCTCGCCGCGGCGCGGCGCCTGCGGTCGAGCTACTGCTCGCTGGCCCACGGCAAGGTGCTCGTGGACCGGTTCGTGGACCCCGAGACGCTGCGGAGGATCGTCGCGGACCCCCGGTCGGCCGGCCTCGACCCGGTCGACGTGGCGGTGATGGAGCTGGCCGACAAGGTGGCGGGCGACGCCACGGCGGTCACCCAGGCCGACATCGACCGGCTGCGCGACCTCGGTCTCTCCGACGTCGAGATCTTCGACGTGGTCGCGACGGCGGCGGTCCGCTGCTTCTGGAGCACGGCGCTCGACGCTCTCGGGGTCCTGCCCGACGCCTCCTTCGCCGAGCTGGAGCCCGGGCTTCGCGACGCACTCACGGTCGGCCGCCCGATCAGCGGACGGCCGAGCGGGTGAAGGCGCGGACGGCGATGGCGGTGACGGCGGCGGCGAAGGCCGCGCGGACGCCGAGGCTGAGTGCGGCCATCGCGGTCGTGTCGCCCATGCCCCAGATGTCGTGGAGGCCGGCGCCGCCGTCGTCCAGCAGGCCGTAGCGCATCAGGGCGAGAGCCTGCGCGCGCCGGCCGGCTCGAGGCTCTCCGGGGCGCTCAGGAGAGCGCGTGGGCGGCGGGCAGGACCAGCGAGATGCGCGCGCCGCCGCCGCGCCGGGGCTCGGCCCAGATGCGGCCGCCCTGCGCCTCGACGAGCTCCTTGGCGATGGCGAGGCCGAGCCCCGCGCCGGCGCCGTCGCGGCGCCGAGCGGAGTCGGCCCGCCAGAAGCGCTCGAAGGCGCGGTCGAGCTGGTCCGCGGCGATCCCCTCACCGGTGTCCTCGACGCTCAAACGGACCCCGTCGCCCTCGCGCTCCAGGAGCACGGCGACCGCGCCGTCGCCGGGCGTGTGGCGCAGGGCATTGGAGAGGAGGTTGAGGAGCACGCGCTCGACGTGCTCGGGCGCGCAGCGGGCGGGCGGGACGGCCGCGCCCAGACGCGACTCCACCCGCACCCCGCGGGCCTCGGCGCTCGCGGCCACCCCGCGCACGCAGCTCGCGACGAGCCCGTCGAGGCGCACGTCGCGCAGCTCGAGCGTGAGCTGTCCGGCGTCGATGCGCGCGAGTTCGAAGAGGTCGTCGACCAGGCGGCCGAGGTGGCGCACCTGATCGCCCATGGCGGGCAGGTACTGCTCGGCGGGCGCCAGGCCGTCCTCGACGGCCTCGAGCATCGCCTGGAGCGAGGCGAGGGGGGTGCGCAGGTCGTGGCTCGCGTGCGCGACCAGCTCGCGGCGCGCGTCGAAGAGGCGCTCGAGCTCGTCCGCCATCCGGTTGAAGGACGCCCCGAGGTCGGCGAGCTCGGCGGGGCCCGACTCGGGCGCGCGGGCCGTCAGGTCGCCGCCGGCGAGCTCCTCGCTCGCGCGCCGCACGCGCGAGACGGGGCCGGTGACCGAGCGCGCGACGAGCAGCGCCCCGACCAGCGCGGCGGTCGCGGACGCGCAGGCCGCCGCGAGGACGGTCAGGTCGTGCCCGGAGTCGAACATCAGCACCCCCGACGCCACCACCGCCGCCAGCGGCAGGACGACGGCGATCAGCGCCAGGGCGATCACCCGGCCGCGCAGGCTGCGGATGCGCGCCGCCAGCAGCGCGAGGCCGACTCCCGCGACCAGCGTGACCGCCGCGACGGCGATGGCCGTGCCGATCACGGGGCGAACCGGTAGCCGACGCCCCACACGGTCTGCACGTGGCGCGGGTTCGAGGGATCGTCCTCGATCTTCTCGCGCAGGCGGCGCACGTGAACGGTCACGGTCCCGGTGTCGAAGGCCGCCTCGTATCCCCAGACGCGGTCCATGAGCTGGGAGCGCGAGAAGACCAGCCGCGGGTGGGCGGCGAGGAAGGCCAGCAGGTCGAACTCCTTCACCGTCAGCTGCACGCGGCATGCCGTCGCGCGTGACCTCGTGGGCGCCGACGTCGATCGTGAGCGGGCCGGCGAGGATGGCGCCCCGCCCCCACGCGCGCCGGGGAGCGGCGCAGGACGCTCCGCACCCGCGCCACCAGCTCCCGCGGGGAGAACGGCTTGGTCACGTAGTCGTCGGCGCCGAGGTCGAGCCCGACGATGCGGTCGGCCTCCTCGCCCCGCGCGGTGAGCATGATCACCGGGGTGTCGGAGCGCCGCCGGATCGTGCGGCAGAGCTCGAGCCCGTCGATGCCGGGCAGCATCACGTCGAGCACGATCAGCCCCGGCTCCGAGCGCTCGATGAGGTCGAGGGCCGTCCGGCCGTCGCCCGCCTCGAGCGTGGGATGTCCCTCCTGGCGCAGGTACGTGGCGACCACCTGGCGGACGATCGGCTCGTCGTTGACGACGAGGACGGTCGCCTTCGGCTCAGCCCCCATGGCCCACACGATGATCGCCGGCGCCGCCCGCGGCAAGCTGGGCGACCCCAGGCGCGAGAGCCCAGCGGCCGGCGCCCCAGACCACCACGGCCGCAAGGCCGACGATGAGGACCAGCGGCAGCCAGATGTCCTGGCCGCCGTCGATGCGGCCCGCCGTGACCAGCGCGCCGATCATGTTGCCGATGAGGACCAGGGCCGCCAGCCGCGGTAGCACGCCCAGCAGCAGCATCAGGCCGCAGACCACCTCGACGACGCCGACCAGGATCGCCACCTCGCCGGCGGCCGCGCCGAACCCCCACCGGTCGAAGCGCTCCGTGTAATCGTCGTGGTTGAGGAACTTGCCCAGGCCGACCGGGATGAACACCGCGGCCAGGACGACGCGGAGCACCAGCGTGCTCCAGCGCGCGGCGCCGGGGTCGGCGAGCCGGGCGACGAGGTCCCTCATGCCGCGACGGTATCCGCAAGGGGTGACGGATTCCTTACGCGGGTGCGCCGCCCGGCCGAGTTCCGCGAATCGTCAGATCCCGGCAATCGGTCCGCAAGGACCCGGGCCTAGCGTCGCGCCGACGAGCCGACCCTCACCCGAGGAGGACATCGTGATCGCACTCCCTCGCCCGCGCGCGCGCTGGCTGATGTTCGCCGCCGTGGCGCTCATCGCCCTGGCCGGCGCGGGCACGGCGGCGGCGGCCTCGCCGCCCGCGACCGTCTACACCCAGACCAACGACCCGGTGGGGAACCGGATCCAGGCCTTCGCGCCATCGCGCGACGGCGCCCTCGCGCCGGCGCGCAGCTACCCGACGGGCGGCCTCGGCTCCGGCGACGGGCTGGGCAGCCAGGGCGCGGTGATCGTCGCGCACCGCTGGCTGCTCGCCGTGAACGCCGGCAGCGACGAGCTCTCGCTCTTCCGGGTCCGCGAGCGGGGCGGGCTCACCCTGCGCGACATCGTCCCGTCGGGGGGCGACCGGCCCATCAGCGTGACCTCGGACGGCCGCAGGGCGTACGTCGTCCACGCCGGCGCGCCCGCGGGCATCGCGGGGTTCGACATCAGCCCGGACGGCAGGCTCAGCCCGCTCGCCGGATCGGCGCAGCCGTTGAGCGCCCCCGCCCCCGGGCCCGCACAGATCGAGCTCTCGCCGAAGGGCGTGACGCTCGTGGTGACCGAGAAGGACACCAACCGCATCGGCACCTACCCGGTCGCGGCCGACGGGACCGTCGGTCCGCCGACGCTTCACCGCCTCGGCGGGGGAGACGCCGTTCGGCTTCGCGTTCGACGCGCGCGGCCGCGCCTTCGTCTCGGAGGCCTTCGGCGGGCGCCCCGGCGAGAGCGCCGTCTCGTCGTACGCCCTGCTGCCCGGCGGGGGCGTGAGCCCGATCAGCCCCGCGGTCGGGACCGGTCAGACGGCCGCCTGCTGGGTCGTCGTGACAGCCGACGGGCGGTTCGCCTACACCACGAACACCGGCAGCGACTCGATCAGCGGCTACCGGATCGCCAAGGGCGGCGAGATCACCCTGCTCGACAAGGACGGCGTAACGGGCAGGACCGGCGACGGGCCGACGGACATGGCCCTCAGCCGGGACGGCACGGTCCTCTACGCGCTCAACGGCGCCGAGGGGTCGATCAGCGCGCTCGCGCTCGATCGCCGCGGAGGCCTGGCGCCGATCGGCACCACGACCGGCCTCCCGCCGGGCGCGGTCGCGGGTCTGGCCGTGCGCTAGATGGGAGAGGGCGGGCCCGCCCGCGCGCGGGCCCGCCCTCTCTCGGTGTGCGAGGCTGGGGCCGTGAGGACGATCACGCTCGGCAGGACGGGGCTCGAGGTGTCCCGGATCGCGTTCGGCACCTGGCAGCTCGGCGGGGAGTGGGGGAGCTTCGACGAGGAGGCGGCCATCGCCGCCATCCGGCGGGCGCGCGACCTCGGCATCACGCTCTTCGACACGGCCCAGGCCTACGGGTTCGGGGCGTCGGAGCAGCTGCTGGGCACGGCGCTGCGGCCGGAGCTGAGCCGCGACCGCGAGAGCGTGGTCATCGCCACCAAGGGCGGCATCCGGCCGCCGGAGCGCGACGCCTCCGCGGCCTTCCTGCGCCGGGGCGTCGAGGAGAGCCTGCGCCACCTCGGCGTCAACGCGATCGACATCTACCAGGTCCACTGGCCCGACCCGGACGTCCCGCAGGAGGAGACGGCGGGGGCGCTCCAGGAGATGGTCGAGGAGGGCAAGATCCGCCACGTCGGGGTCTCGAACTACGACGCGGCCCAGATGGAGGCGTTCGCCGCCGTGCGGCCGGTGGAGGTGCTGCAGCCCCCGTACCACCTGTTCCAGCGCGCGATCGAGGAGGAGATCCTCCCCTACGCGCGCGCGCACGACATCGGCGTGCTCGCCTACAGCCCCCTGGCGAGCGGGCTGCTGGCGGGGCGCATCGACGAGGACACGACCTTCGCGGCCGACGACTGGCGCAGCCAGGCGAGCGCCTTCACCGGGGAGGGCCTGCGCCGCAACCTCCGCGTCGTGCGCCGGCTGGACGCGCTGGCGGGCGACCTCGGCATCACCCTCGGCCAGCTCGCGATCGCGTGGGTGCTCGCCCAGCCCGGCGTGCACGTCGCGATCGTGGGCGCGCGCAGCGCCGCCCACATCGAGGCGAGCGCGGCCGCCGCCGACGTGGAGCTCGATGCGGACGCGCTCGCCCGCATCGAGGAGATCGCGGCCGAGGCCGAGCAGATCAGGGTCACGACTCCCGAGGGCGTGTTCTGACCCAGGGCCTCGGCGCGTATCCCCGGCCGGCCGGCGAGCGGCGGGCCCGGCTCGTGGGGCGTTTGGGCGGCCTCGCCGGGGGTAGGAACCGGCAGGCGCGGGGTGGCGGCGGTGAAGGCGCCGCCCCGCGCTCCGTGTCGATGCCGGCCCTCCGCCACAGCTCGGATCGCGAGCCCGGGTACACCCGCCGCCGGCATGGCCGGGGCGAGCGCTACCTGGACGAGCGCGGCCGCCAGGTGCGCGATCCGCGCGTGGTCCGCAGGCTGAAGGCGCTCGCGATCCCGCCGGCCTGGCGCGACGTCTGGATCTGCCGCTCGTCGCGAGGGCACCTGCAGGCGACGGGCATCGACGCCGCCGGCCGCACGCAGTACCTGTACCACCCGGCCTGGAGGGAGGAGCGCGACCGCGAGAAGTACGCGCGCATCCTGCGCTTCGCCGATCGCCTGCCGGCCCTGCGGGCGACCGCGGAGCGCCACCTGCGCCGCCGCCGCCTCGACCGCGACAAGGCCCTGGCGACGGCGGTGCAGCTGCTCGACCGCACCTTCATCCGCGTCGGCGGCGAGGAGTACGCGGCGTCGAGCCGCACGTTCGGGCTGGTGACCTTCCGGTCGCGCCACCTCACCGTCGAGGACGACCTGATCGTGCTCGACTTCGAGGGCAAGGGCGGGGCCGACCAGCACGCCGAGGTCGAGAGCGCCCGGCTCGCGCGCGTGCTCCAGGAGATGGACGACCTGCCGGGGTACGAGGTGCTCAAGTACCGCGACGGCGACGGGACCGTGGTGGACGTCCGCTCCGAGGACGTGAACGCCTACATCCAGGAGCACGCGGGCGAGGAGTTCTCGGCCAAGGACTTCCGCACCTGGGCCGGGACCGTCGCCGCGGCCGTCGCGCTCGACGAGATCGGCCCCGTCGAGGGCGCCCGCCACCGCCAGCGCGCCGTGGCCGGGGTGTGCCGGCAGGCGGCGGCGCTGCTCGGCAACACGCCGGCCGTCTGCCGGGCCAACTACATCGACCCGCGCGTGATCGACCACTTCCTGGACGGCCGCACGATCTCCTCGCTGCGGGCCGAGGTCGAGCGGCGGCTCGAGCGGGGCCGGAGCCCGGAGGAGGTCGCGGTGCTGGCCCTCCTGCGGCGGGGCCTCGAGGAGCGGGCCGCCGCCTGAGCGAGGGTCAGACGCCGGCCAGGTCGCGCCGGAGGGCCGACCGGGCGGCGAGGTACCCGCACATCCCGTGGACCCCGCCCCCCGGCGGGGTCGACGAGGAGCAGAGGTAGACGCCGGGAGCGGGGGTGGCGTAGGGGTCGAGCCGGGCGGCGGGCCGCGCCAGGGTCTGGCGCAGGTCCTGGAGGCCGCCGGCGATGTCGCCGCCGACGTAGTTCGGGTTCTCGCCCTCGAGCCGTGCCGGGCCGCGGACGGCGCGGGCGAGGATCAGCTCGCGGAAGCCGGGCGCGAAGCGCTCGACCTGGCGCTCGATGCGCTCGGTCATGTCCACCGGCGACCCGTTGGGCACGTGGCAGTAGGCCCAGGCCGTGTGACGCCCTGCGGGGGCCCGGGTCGGGTCGGCGACGGTCTGCTGGGCCAGCAGCACGAAGGGGCGCTCCGGGTGGCCGCCCGCCGCCACGACCCCCTCGGCGGCGGCGATCTCGGCCATCGTGCCGCCCAGGTGCACCGTCGCGGCGCGCCCGCACTCCGGCGACCGCCAGGGGATCGGGCCGGCGAGGGCCCAGTCGACCTTGAAGGCTCCGGGGCCGTGGCGGTAGCGCGCCAGGCGGCGGCGGTACGCAGCGGGCAGCCGCGCCCCGGCGATGGCCAGGAGCTGGCGGGGGCTGACGTCGAGCAGGACCGCCCGGGCCGGCGGCAGCTCGTCGAGGGACGTCACCAATCGACCGGTCGCGATCTCGCCCCCGAGGGCCCGGACGCGCGCGGCCATCGCGTCGGCCAGGCGCCCGGAGCCGCCCCGGATGACCGGCCATCCCACCGCGTGCCCGAGCACCGCGAGCAGCAGCCCGAAGCCGCCGGTGAGCGCGCCGTCGAGCGGCCGGAACGAGTGCGCGGACAGGCCCGCCAGGAGGCCCCGCGCCCGCTCTCCCGAGAAGCGCCGGCCGAGGCCGACGGCCGAGCGCAGGCCGCGCGGCGCGAAGCGGGCCATCGCCAGGGGGTGGCGGGGCGGGCGCAGGGGCGGCGCGAGGACCCCGGCCAACAGCGCGCCGGCGTCGCGCACGAGGGGCTCGAGGAGCGCGCGATAGGCGGCGCCGTCGGGGCCGAGCCCGGCCGCGGTCGCGGCGACCGAGCGCTCGAGGGTCACCGCGGTCCCGTCGCCGAGGGGATGGGCGACGGGCGCCGCCGGGTGGACGAGCTCGACGCCGAGCTCGGCGAGCGGGAGGGAGCGGAAGAACGGCGAGCCGGCCACCAGCGGGTGGACCGCCGAGCACACGTCGTGCACGAACCCCGGGAGCGTCAGCTCGGCCGAGCGGCAGCCGCCGCCGATCGTCTCGGCGGCCTCCAGGACCAGCACCGAGCGGCCGGCCTCGGCCAGCGTGATCGCGGCGGCGAGCCCGTTGGGGCCGGACCCCACCACGACCGCGTCGTGTCCGCCATTTCCGCGTCAAGCCTGACAGGCGCCGCGGGGGTGTTTCGCACGATGCGGCGGCGGGCACCAATGAGGTCCCCGTGACGGTGGCTCGTGCAGACGTCGCCGGGGCACCGGACGCTGTGGAGGAGCAGGATGTGACCAGACGTACGCCGGCGCGCGGCCCCGAGCGACGGGGACAGCCACGAGTGCCCGTGCTCATCCCGGCCGAGATCGGCGACGGGTGTGCTCGCTCGGCCGGCCATGTGGTGGACGCCTCACTATGCGGCCTGCTCGTCGAGCTCAGCGAGCCACCGCTCTTCGTCGGCCGCGACGTGACGATGACCCTGGCGCTGCCGCGCTCGGGCCGGCTCGAGCTCGCAGGTATGGTCGTCCGGCGCCAGTGCCGCGACGAGGGCCGCGTGGCGATCGCGGTCAGGCTCGCCGCCCCGCTGACGCTCGCCGCGCCCGGCGCGCCCGGTCACCGGCCGGAGGTGCCGTGCGGATCCGGCTCGCGCCCCCGGGCGGTCGCGGCCGCCGAGTTGTGCGAGCTCGGCACGGGCGCCCTCGAGCTCAACGCCATCGGCCAGGCCGCCCACGTCCCGCACGCGGTGGCCCAGTGGCTGGAGCACCTCACCGCGGAGCTCGGCGGGCCGCCCGCGCCGCCGCCGTCGACCGCCGCGCGCCCTGGTCAACGCCGTCTCCGCCGTCGCGGCGCACCGATGAGGCGGCTCGGGTCGATCGGCCGGGTCGGCGTCCTGGCGCCGCCGTGGGTACCGCTGCCTCCCCCTGCCTACGGCGGGATCGAGGCGGTCGTCGCCCTCCTGTGCGAGCGCCTCGCCGCGCGAGGCCACGACGTGACGCTGGTGGCGGCGCCGGGGTCGGAGGTCGAGGGCGTCGACCTGGAGACGCCGCTGCCCGACCTTCCCGACCAGATCGGGCTGGGCGGCGCTGAGCTGCGTCACGCGCTCGCGGCGTTGGACGCGCTGGCTGACTGCGACGTTGTGCTCGAGCACGCCGGGCCGGTGCCCGCGATGCTGGCGTCGTGCCACCTGGGTGCGCCGGTGCTCCACGTGACGCACGGGCCGATCGAGGGCGAGCCCCTTGAGGTCTACCGCGCCATGGTGCCGAAGGCGCCGGCCCTTCGGTTGATCGCCCTGAGCCGGGCCCAGTGGGACGCCGCCCCGGACCTGCCCTTCGTGGCCGTGTGCCCCAACGGGATCGACGTCAACGAGGTCCCCTTCAACGATCGCCCCGGAGACCACCTCGCGTTCCTCGGGAGGATGGCGCCGGAGAAGGGCGCGGCTGAGGCCATCGCGATCGCCCGGGCGACCGGCAGGCAGCTCAGGCTCGCGGCCAAGTGCCGCGAGCCGGACGAGCGCCGCTACTTCGAGCGCGCCGTCGAGCCGCACCTCGGCGACGACGTCGTCTGGCTCGGCGAGCTCGGCGAGACCGACAAGCTCGACCTGCTCGCCGGCGCGGCGGCCCTCGTGTTCCCGATCAGCTGGCCGGAGCCGTTCGGTATGGTGATGATCGAGGCGATGGCCAGTGGGACCCCCGTACTCGCAACCCCCTGCGGCTCGGTGCCCGAGGTCGTAGGCGACGGGGTCACCGGCTTCGTTCGGGCCGATGTCAACGCGCTGGCGGCGTGTGTGGCGCGGCTCGACGAGATCGACCGCGAGGCCTGCCGCGCCCACGTCGCCGAGCGCTTCTCGGCGGACGCTATGGCGGACGCGTACGAGCGCGTGATGGTGGCCGCCCTGCACGACCGCCGGACCGTGAGGACCGCCCGGGCGTGACCTCCGTCCGGCCGTCGGCGCCGGCGCTCCGACGGGGCCAGGAGCCCGCCGCGGTCGCCGGGCGAGACGGCGTCACCCTCATCGACGGCCTCGCCTTCGTCATCTCGGACGGGTCCGGGGAGATGCCGCCCGGCCCCTACGGGCTCGTCGTGCGCGACACGCGCCACCTGACGCGCCTGGCCCTGACGGTCGCCGGCCTTGCGCCGGCTCCCCTCGTCGCCGCCCTCCCCTCGGCCACGTCCGCCCGCTTCCACGGCTACCTCGGCCTCGAGGGGCTCGGCCCGGACGCGCCGCTGGAGGTGGAGCGACGACGGCGCATCGCCCCCGACGGCCTCGACGAGGAGATCGTGCTCCGGCTCTGGTCGGTCAACCGCGTCCGCGTGGAGGTCGCCCTCGAGACGGCGTGCGACTTCGCGGACATCTTCGACCTGCGCCGGATGCGCGTGGGGGGCGTCGGATCGCGGCCCCCGGTGCCCGCCGCCGTCGAGGACGGCGCGCTCGCCTTCGCCGACGGGGATGGGGCGCTGGGCACGCGCATCGCCTTCGACCCCGGCCCCGAGACGAGCGACCCGAGCGGGCGCGCCACGTGGACGGCGGAGCTCGAGCGCGGCGGTTCCTGGCGGCTGGGCGTGTCGGTGCGGGCGGACGGGGACGGCGCCGAGCCGGTCGCCCTCGGGCGGCCGGCGCTCGTCCCGGACACCTCGCGGCGGACGGCCGTGCGCTCCGAGCCGCCGGCGCTCGCCCGGGCGTGCCGCCGATCGTCGGCCGACCTCGACGCCCTGAGCATGGCCGATGCGCTCGACCCCTCCCGCCGCCTCCTGGCCGCGGGCATCCCCTGGTTCGTCGCGCTGTTCGGCCGCGACAGCATCATCGCCAGCCACCAGGGGCGCCTGCTCGACCCGGGCCGGATGGTCGAGACGCTTGAGGCGCTGGCGGCGCGGCAGGGCACCGTCGACGACCCCGCCAACGACGAGCAGCCGGGCAAGATCCTGCACGAGGTCCGGCTGACGCGGCGCGAGTGGCTCGGGAGCGGGACGACGGGGGGCGCGCGCCCGTACTACGGCAGCATCGACGCCACGCCGTTGTTCCTGATGCTCTACGGGACCGCCCTGAGATGGGGCGCCGAGCCGGCCGCCGTGCGGCGCGTCGCCCTGGCGGCCTGGAGGGCTCTGGAGTGGATGCGCCGGTACGGCGACCCGGACGGCGACGGGCTGCTCGAGTACCGCCCCACCGGGCCGCGCTCGCTGGCCAACCAGTCCTGGAAGGACTCGGAGAACGCGGTCCAGTTCCCGGACGGCACCCTGGCCAATGGGCCGATCGCCATGGTGGAGGTGCAGGGCTACGCCTACCGCGCGCGGCGCGACCTGGCCGAGGTCCTCGGGTGGATGGGCGAGGAGGCCGAGGCGGCGGCACTCGTCGCCGAGGCCGAGACGCTCCGGGAGACGATCCGGGACCGCTACTGGGTGGAGGGGTCGGACGGCCGCCCGGGGTACTTCGCGATGGCCCTCGACGGGGACAAGCGGCGTGTCGACAGCGTCGCCTCCAACATGGGCCACCTGCTCTGGTGCGGGGTGCCCGCTCCCGAGGAGGCGCGCCAGGTGGCCGAGCACCTCGCCGGGCCGGCGATGGCCAGCGGCTGGGGCCTGCGGACGCTCTCGGCCGACATGGCCGGCTTCAACCCGATCTCGTACCACGTCGGCTCGGTGTGGCCGCACGACACCGCCATCGCCTGCGAGGGGCTGCGCCGCTACGGCCTCGACCGGGCCGCGCTGCGGCTGGCCGCCGACCTGATCGAGGCGGCCGAGCGGTTCGAGGACCGCCTGCCCGAGCTCTTCGGCGGCCACGCCCGCGCGCCCGGCGACGTGCCCATCCCGTACCCCAGCGCCTGCCGGCCCCAGGCGTGGGCGGCGGCGGTCCCGCCGTCCCTGGCGGCGGTGCTGCTCGGGCTCGAGCCGGACGTGCCGCGGGGCCGAATCGCCATCGACCCGGCGCTGCCCGAGAACCTGCGGTCGCTCGACGTGCGGAACGTGCCCTTCCCGGGCGGCGTCCTCTCGATCGACGTGGACCGGCGCGGCCCGCGCCTGCTGTCGGTGCCGGCCGGCTGCGTCGTCGAGCTGCGGCCGCTCAGCCCGCCCGCTGGCGGGAGCCCGCCTGAGCGCGGCGGGCAGGTAGCGGCGCCCGGCCGCGGGCCGAGGCGCGGTCGTCGCGGTTCATCAGCGCGCAGTCGCGCAGCGACAGGCAGCCGCAGCCGATGCAGGTCGTGAGGCCGTCGCGCAGCGCCTCGAGCGCGACGATCTGCTCGTCCAGCCGCGAGCGCCACCCGCGCGAGAGGCGGGCCCAGTCGGCCTTGGTGGGGCTGCGCCCCTCGGGCAGCGTCGCGAGGGCCTCGCGGATCTCGTCGAGCGTGAGCCCGACGTTCTGGGCGGCCCTCACGAACGCGAGCCGCCGCAGCACGCTGCGGGGGTAGCGGCGCTGACCGCCGGCCGGCCGGACGGCCGCCACGAGCCCCTCCTCCTCGTAGTAGCGCAGGGCGGAGGCGGCGATCCCCGCGCGCCGCGCCACCTCGCCGATCGGAAGCAGGTCGCCCCCGTCCATCGGTCCTCCCTTGACTTCAAGCTCACTTTAGCTTCTACCCTAGCTGGACCGATGGGAAGGAGGCAACAATGACGAACGATCATCCCGTGGCCCTGGTCACCGGGGCGTCGCGCGGCTTGGGCCGGGCGCTGAGCGCCGAGCTGCTCTGGGAGGGCTGGCGCGTCGTGGCCGACGGCCGCGACGGCGCCCGCCTCGCGCGGGCCGTGAGCGAGATGCCGCGGCCCGAGGCCGTCACCGCGGTGGCCGGCGACGTGGCGAGCCCGGTCCACCGGGCGCGCCTGGCCGCCGCGGTGCGCGAGGCCGGCCGCCTCGACCTGCTGGTCAACAACGCCAGCGCCCTCGGGCCGAGCCCGCTGCCGCGCCTGGCCGACCTGCCCCTCTGGGAGCTCGACCGCGTCCTGGCGGTGAACGTCGTCGCCCCGCTGGCGCTGATGCAGCTGCTCGCGGGGCGGCTGGAGGAGGGCGGGGGCGCCGTGATCAACGTGTCGTCGGACGCCGCCGTCGAGGCCTACGAGGGCTGGGGCGGATACGGGGCGTCCAAGGCGGCGCTCGACCAGCTGAGCGCGGTCGCCGCGGTCGAGCACCCGCGCCTGCGCATCTACGCGCTCGACCCCGGGGACATGGCCACCGACATGCACCAGCGCGCCTTCCCGGGGGAGGACATCAGCGACCGGCCGACGCCCGAGAGCGTCGTGCCGGCCGTGCTGCGGCTGGTGCGCGGCGGGCTGCCGAGCGGCCGCTACCGGGCCGCGGACCTCGGCGCGCCGGTGCCCGCGTGACCGCCGCCGCGCCGCTCCGCGTCGCCGCGCCCGCCCGGCCCCCGGCGGCGTCCTTCGCGATCCCGCCGGGGTCCGAGGCGGAGGCGCCCCCGGAGCGGCGCGGGGTGCCGCGGGACGGCGTGCGGCTGCTCGTGGCCCGGGCCGACGGGGTGGCGCACGCCCGCTTCCACGACCTGCCCGACCATCTCTCGCCGGGGGACCTGCTGGTCGTCAACACCTCGGCCACCCTGCCCGCGGCGCTCGAGGCCGCGCGGGCGGACGGGCGCGCCGCGCCGCTCCACGTGGCGACGACCCTCGACGACGGCGACTGGGTGGTGGAGGTGCGCCGCGGCGACGGCGGCGGCCCGGCGACGGACGCGGGCCGCGGCGAGCGCCTGCGGCTGCCGGACGGGCGCCGGCTGCGGCTCGTCGAGCCCTACCCCGACCCGTCGCTCGCCGCGAGCCGGCTGTGGCGCGCCCGCCCCCGTCCGGGCGTCGAGCCGGGCTGGTACCTGTCGCGCCACGGGCGCCCGATCGCCTACGGGCACCTCGCGGGGCGCTTCCCGCTCTCGGACTATCAGACGGTCTACGCGGCGGCGCCCGGCAGCGCCGAGATGGCCAGCGCCGGGCGCCCCTTCACGGCGCCCCTGCTCGTGCGCCTGATGGCGCGGGGGGTGACCGTCGCGCCGGTGGTCCTGCACGCCGGGGTGTCGAGCCCGGAGCGCGCCGAGCCGCCCCTTCCGGAGCGGTTCGCGGTCCCGGCCGACACGGCGCGCCTGGTGCGCAGCGCGACCGCAGCCGGCCGCCGGGTCGTGGCCGTGGGCACCACGGTCACCCGCGCGCTCGAGAGCGCGGCCGGCCCGGACGGCGCCGTGCGGGCGGCCGCGGGCTGGACCGGCCTGGTGCTCGGCCCGGACCGGCCGGCGCGGGTCGTGACCGGGCTCGTGACGGGCCTCCACGAGCCCGAGGCCAGCCACCTGCTCCTGCTCGAGGCCGTCGCCGGCCCCGACCTCGTGCGCGCCGCCTACCGCGAGGCCGTCGCCGAGCGGTACCTCTGGCACGAGTTCGGCGACTCCATGCTCTTCCTGCCCCCTATGGGGTGACGGCGGAGGCGGCGTCGAGCCGCCGGACCTCGTCCTCGGCGAGGGCCAGGTCCATGGCGCCCGCCAGCTCGCGCACCTGCTCGACCGAGGTCGCGCTGGCCACGGCGCAGGTCATGCCCGGCCGGGCCATGACCCAGGCCAGCGCCACCTGGGCCGCGGTCGCGCCGTGGGCGGCCGCGACCTCGTCCACGGCGGCGAGCACCCGGAAACCGCGCTCGTTGAGGTAGGCGCGGGCCACCGAGGCCGCGCGGGCGCTGTCGGGGACCGGCGCCCCCGGCCGGTACTTGCCGCTGAGGAACCCCCGGGCGAGCGCGAAGTAGGCGGCGACGCCGAGGCCCTCCCTGCGGCAGAGGTCCTCCAGCTCGCCCTCGTAGCCCCCGCGGTCCATGAGGTTGTAGCCCTCCTGCAGCCCCTCGAAGCGCGGGAGCCCCTCGCGGGCGCTGACCTCGAGCGCCTCCGCCAGCCGCCCGGCCGGGTAGTTCGAGGCCGCGATCGCCCCCACCAGCCCCTGGTCGATGAGCTCGCCGAAGGCGGCCAGCGTCTCGGCGAGGGGGGTCTCGGGGTCGTCCTCGTGGGCGTAGTAGAGGTCGATGCGCTCGACGCCGAGCCGCCGCAGCGAGCCCTCGGCGCCCCGCAGGACGTGGTCGCGGGTCAGGCCCTTGGGGTGCACGCCGCCGGCCATCCCGACCTTGGTCGCGATCACGATGTCGTCGTGCCCTCCGCGGGAGGCCAGCCAGCGCCCGATGATCGCCTCCGACTCGCCGCCCTCGTTCCCGGACACCCAGCCCGAGTAGACGTTGGCCGAGTCGACCGCGTTGCCGCCGGCCGCGACGTAGGCGTCGAGCACGGCCTGGGAGGTCTCCTCGTCGGCGCTCCAGCCGAAGACGTTCCCGCCCAGGCAGAGGGGCGAGACCTCGAGGCCGCTGCGGCCGAAGGGACGTCGGGGCGCCACGCCCCGACGCTACGCCTCCGACGCCCTCGGCCGCCCGACGCCCGCCCTCCGCCGCAGCCGGCGGGGCCCCGTCAGCAGGAACACCAGCGCGAACAGGGCGGCCCCGACCAGGACGATGGTCGGCCCGGACTGGACGTCGAGCTGATAGCTCAGGTTCATCCCGACGAAGCCGCAGGCCGCCCCGATCAGCGTGGCGCTCCAGAGCATCGTGCTGAAGGAGTTGGTCAGCATGCGCGAGACCACCGCAGGGATCACCAGCATCGCCGCGATCAGCGTGACCCCGATGACCTGCATCGTGACCAGGATCGAGGCCGCCAGCACCACCATCAGGAGCGCGTCCATGCGCGCGGTCCGGACGCCGGTCGCGTCGGCCACCTCGGGGTCGAAGGTCGTGAACAGCAGCCTGCGGTAGCCGAAGAAGACGAACGCCGCGGCGGCCGCGGTGACGCACGCGATGACGATCACGTCCTCGGCGCTGACGCCGAGGATGCTCCCGAACAGGGCCGCGTCGAAGCTCGCCCCCCGGCGCCCGAAGAGCGCGAACAGCGCCAGCCCGAGGGCGAACGAGGCCGTGGTGATGACGCCGATGGCGGCGTCGGACTTGATCACGCGCCTCCGGGTCACGCCCCCGATCATCAGCGCCGAGGCGACGCCCCAGACCCCCGCGCCCAGGAGGAAGTTGACGCCCAGCAGGGCGCTCGCGGCGAAGCCGCCGAAGATCGCGTGCGACAGGCCGTGGCCGATGTAGCTCATGCCCTTCAGCACGACGTACACGCCGATCAGGCCGCACAGGGCGCCCGCGATCGTGGCCACCATCAGGCCGTTGCGGAAGAACTCGAACTGGTAGGGGTCCAGCAGCTCGGTCATCGCGCCACCCGGCTCTCGTGGGGGTGCGGGGCGGCGTGGTCGCGTCCGTAGGCGTCGACGACGACCATCATCCCGCCGTGCTCGAGAACCTCCATGCTGGCGCCGTAGGTCTGCTCGAGCACCTCCTCGGTCAGCACCTCGCGCGGCGGGCCGACCCCGATCACCTGCCGGTTGAGGCACACCAGCCGCGGCAGGTGGGCGGCGATGCCGTTGAGGTCGTGGGTGGTGAGCAGGATCGCGACGCCGGTCGCGTTCAGGTCGTCGAGCAGGTGGAGCACCTCGTGGCGCAGCTTCACGTCGACGCCCGACGTCGGCTCGTCGAGCAGGAGCAGCTCCGGCCGCTGGAGGAGCGCGCGGGCCATGAAGACGCGCTGCTGCTGGCCGCCCGACAGCTCCCGGATGTGGCGCTCGCCGAGGTCGCCGATGCCGAGCCGCGACAGCACCCCCGCCACCTCGGCGCGCTCGGCGCGGCTCGCCCAGGGCCACAGGCGGCCTCCGCACCGGGCCATGAGCACGCACTGGCTCACGGTGACCGGGAAGCTCCAGTCGACCGTCTCGACCTGGGGCACGTAGCCGACCCGCAGGCCGGCCCGGCGGACGACGCGGCCCGCCGCGGGATGGAGCGTGCCCAGGATCGCCCGCAGCAGCGAGGTCTTGCCGGAGCCGGAGGGCCCGACGACCCCGGTGAACTCGCGCGGGGACAGGTTCAGGTCGACGCGGTCGAGGACCGCCTCCGACCCGTACCGGCACGAGACGCCCTCCAGGCGGACCAGGTCGGAGCCTCTCATCGCGGGCTCCCGGCGGGCGCGCCCGCGCCCGCCAGCAGGATCAGGCGGGGTCGGCCTGACAGGCCGGGCAGAGCCCGGCGATCGCGATCTCGCGGTCGGGGGTCAGGGCGAAGCCGGTCTCCCGGCGCAGCGCCTCGGCCAGCGGCTCCAGGCTCGCGTCGTGCAGGTGGGCCACCGCCCCGCAGCCCTGGCAGACCGCGTGGTGGTGGCGGTGCTGCCGCGCCACCTCGTAGTAGAGACGGTCGGCGCCGAGATCCGTGCGGCGGGCGATGCCGGCCGAGACCAGCGCGTCCAGCGTGCGGTAGACCGTGGACGGGTTGATGCTGGGATAGCGCGCCTTGGCGTGGGCCAGGACGTCCTCGGCGCTCACGTGGTCCCCGTCGCCCAACGCCTGAAGGACCAACAGGCGCTGGGCGGTGGGACGACATCCCGCACGTCTCAGGAGAGCGGCGGCGGCATCCCCCGCCTCCCGTGCGGCCTGCAGTTGCAACTCTGTCGCATGTGCGGGCGGATGCAAAATCGGGATGTGCCTCCTGTCCCAGGGCGCGCCGGCCCGGTTGACGATACGCCGCCGCCCTCATTGGGGGTACTCGGCGGTGTCGGGGGCGACGTCGCGCGGCGTGAAGGCCTTCAGGGCCGAGGCGTCGCCGCCGAGGGACTCGGTCATCGTGACGTAGTCGAAGTGCATCAGGCCGACCCAGGAGTGCTCGGGGTCGCCGGGCGCGCCGGGCAGGTCGTCGTCGCGCAGCACGTCGACGTACTTCACCCCGGCCTCGCGGCCGATCTGCTCCAGCACCGGGCTGGGGAAGACCTCGGAGCCGAAGATCGCCGGGACGCCCTCCTCCTCGACCTGGTCGATGAGGCCGGCGACCTCCTTCGGCGTCGGGTCCTCGAAGTTCTCGACCTGGATGGCGCCGATGACGGTCCAGTCGTAGTCCTCGGCGAAGTAGGCGTAGGCGTCGTGGTAGGTGAGCAGCTTGCGGTCGGCGGCCGGGATGGTCGCGAACGACGCGCGCATCGCCGTGTCGAACTCCTTCACCATCGCGGCGAACTCGTCGTAGTTGGCGGCGTAGTAGTCCGCGTTGCCGGGGTCGCGCTCGGACAGGTCGTCGCGGATGGTCTGCGCGTAGCTGAGCGCGTACTTCGGGTCGGTCCAGAGGTGCGGGTTGGGCTTGCCGCCGGACTTCGGGAACGAGAAGTCGTAGACGTACTCGTCCTCGGGGATCGCCCGCGTCCCCAGCTCGACGATGTCCTCGTCGCCGCCCATGACCTGCTCGGCGAGCTCCTTCGTCGGCTCCTCCAGCTCGAGGCCGTTGATGTAGACGACGTCGGCCGTCGACAGCAGCTCGGCCACGCTCGGCTTGGGCTCGAACGTGTGCGAGTTGGTGCCCTCGGGCACGATGCCGGCGATCGCCACCCGGTCGCCGCCGATGTTGGCGGCGATGCTCGTGATCGGCGCCACCGTGGTCGCGACGACGATCTCGTCGCCGGAGGCGGAGGCCGCCGAGTCGCCGTCGCAGGCGGCGACGACCGGGGCGAGCGCCGCCACGGCGAGCAGGGAGGCGACGGCCGCGCGGGCGCGGCGCGGTCGGCGGGAGGACGGGCGGCCTGGTGCGGGCATCTGGCGGACACCTCCTAGGTGCAAGCTACTTGCAGGTGCGGGTGGAATGCGAGTCATGACGGCCTGATATCGGTCGCGGCGCGGGGGCGGCTAGAGCAGGGGCGGGATCGCCTTGGCCATGAGCACCACCCCGAGGGCGATGATGGCCAGGGCGGAGAGGGCCGGGATCGCCGAGGCGACCCGGCCGTCGAGGGGCAGCCGCTCGATGAAGCGGCGCGCGTAGATCACGAGCAGCCCGATCAGGCTGAGGAGGCCGGCGAGGCCGACCGAGAAGGCGAGCACGAGCACGAGCCCGTAGCCGACGCGGTCGAGGGCGATGGCGCCGAGCAGCAGCACGAGCGCCGACGGGCAGGGGATGATCCCCGCCGTGGCGCCGACGGCGAGCAGGCTGCGCATCGAGAGGTCCTCGGGCGGCGCGTGGGTGTGGCCGCCGGGTCCGTCGTGGTGATGGTGGTGATGAGGCCCATGCCCGTGGCCGTGCCCATGGCCGTGGCCGTGGTCGTGCGCGTGCCCGTGCCCGTGGACGTGCGCCGCGGCGCCCGCCACCGCCAGCGCCGGCGCGGGCCCGTGGACGTGCTCGTGTCCGTGCGCGGCGTGGGCGTGGTCGTGCGCGAGGCCGCGGGCGTGGGCGCGCCGGTGGGCGAGGCGCCGGCGGAGCGACGCCAGCCGGCCGCGGGCCACCCAGACCCCGACCGCCACCACCAGCGCGGCGGCCACGAGGTTGATCCAGGGGAAGAGGGTCTCGGGAAGGATGTAGTGCGAGGCGAACAGGGTGACGAGGCCGAGCGCCACCACCCCGATCGTGTGCGTGACGGTGACGAAGAGCCCGAGCAGGAACGCGTGCCGCGCGGTCCCGTGCGCCCCGACCAGGTAGGCGGCCACCATGGTCTTGCCGTGGCCGGGCGACAGGGAGTGGAGGGCGCCCCAGCCCATGGCCAGGACCAGCGCGAGCAGGACGACGCCGACCGAGAGGTCGTCGTCGACCAGGCCGGCCAGCCCGCCGGGCGCGGCCTCCTCCACCCGGCTCTCGGGATCGGCGGTCAGCGGGCCGACGGCTCCGGCGCCCGTGCCCGGGCTCCAGGCGAAGCTCGCCTCCGTCACCGTGATGGGGCTCTGGAGCCGGTCCTCCGGATACGCGCGCAGCTCGTCGGAGACGTCGTCGGCGGGGGCGGTGGAGCCGGCGACGCCGGCGCCGCTCGACGGCCGCACCACCAGCTCGTGCCAGCCCAGCCGGTCGCGGTAGGTCGGGACGCGGACGTCGACCCTGTGGTCGCCGCCGGCATCGGGGGCGGCCCCGGGCGCGCGGTACCAGGCTGCGTACCGCAGCACCTCGAGGCCGCCCTGGCCGGGCCGGACCTCGGCGGTCTGGGAGACCGGCGCGACGGCGACCCGCCGCCCGTCGACCTCCAGCTCGATCTCGGCGGCGCGCTCGCGGGCGCGGGCGGCGGCGTAGGCGTCCAGCCCGCCCGCGTCGTCGATGGCCGAGCGCTCGCGGAAGGTGGGGATCTCGGCCATGTCGACCACCTGGCGCAGGTAGAGCTCGCCGCCGCTGGCCTCGACGCGCAGGTAGCTGTTGACCGTGAAGTTGCCCAACGGGTGCGCCGCCGCGACGGCGGCCCCGCCGACGAGCAGGGCGGCCACGGCGACCAGCGCGACGAGGGCGCGCCTCACGGCGCGAGCCTCGCGAGCTCGCGGCGGGCCACCGGGGCCCAGCGGACGGAGAAGGCGGGGTTGAGCTCCAGGGCCTGCGACAGCCGCGCGCGCGCCGACGCCGGATCGCCGGCGCAGGCCGCGGCCATGCCGGCGTGGAAGAGCATCAGCGCGTCCTGGGTGCCGAGGCGCAGGCTGCGGGTGGCGTAGCGGTCGCCCTCGGCGCACCGGCCGGCCCGGGTCAGGACCCAGCCGAGCACCTGGTCGCCGATGACACCCGGCCGCGCGAGCCGGGCGCGGCGCGCGAGGGCCACGTCGGCCGCGCTGGGCCGGCGGGCGTCGGCGCGGATCAGGGCGACGTCGAGGTCGACCGCCGAGCCGTTGGCGGCCAGCAGCTCCTGCATGGCCTCGGCGAGGGCGAGGTCGTCGCGGACGGCCTCGTCGCGCCCGAGGGCGCGGTGGACGTCGGCGAGGGCCGCCGGGTACTCCGGCAGGGGGAGGAGGTCGATCGCGCGCGAGTAGAGCGCCGCCGCCCCCTCGAGGTCGCCGCGGGCGGCGAGGACGCGCGCGAGCCCGGCCGTGGCCGGGGCGTCGTCGGGGCGCTCGGCGAGCGCCGTGCGCATCTCGCGCTCGGCCGCGGCGAGGTCGCCCCCGCCGAAGCGCAGCAGCCCGAGCTGCACCTGTGCGAAGGCCCGGTCGGGGCTGCCGAGGGCCCCCGCGCCGACGGCCAGGGTCATCAGCCGGATCGCGCCCTGCCGGTCGCCCTGCAGCTCGCGCGCGTAGGAGGCCCGGCTGTAGGAGGGCAGGTCGGGGCGCAGCTCCATGCGGCGCTGGACGGCGGCGAAGCCCTGCGCGTAGCGCCCGAGCTCGATCTGGGCGTCGGCCGCGATCGCCACGGGCGCGACCCGCCCGGGGGCGGTGGCCAGGCTGCGCCGCGCCCAGGAGAGGGCCTCGGCGAAGCGGTGGCGGGTCAGCGAGAGGCTGCCGAGGACGTCCATCGCGGTGAAGCGCCGCGGGTCGGCGCCGAGCGCCGTGCGCTGGCGGCCTGGTCGGCGCGCGTGAGCCAGCTCGGGTCGCCGGTCTCGCGCAGGCGCACGAGCGAGGCCTCGGCGAGCGCCGACAGGGCGGCGGGGTCGTCGGGGTCGTCGGCGAGCGCGGCCTGGGCCCGGGCGATCGTGCCCTCGGCGGTGCGCGGGGCGCCGGCCGCCGGGTCGGCGACCGAGGCCGGCGGCTCGCCGCGGAGCTGGGTCAGCACGACCGCGAGGACGACGCCGAGCGCGACGGCGACCAGGAGGGCGAGAAGGGTGGTGGGTGTCTTCTTGAGGAGTGTCATGAGGGTGATGGGGTGCGTGCCGGGGGGCGCGTGGGCCCCCCGGCGCGCGGCCGCGCGTCAGTTGGCGTGCGGCACCGAGTCGAAGCCCGAGCCGGGCGTCGCCACGTAGGGGAAGGACGGCAGGAACGGTCGGTCGTTCGCGTTCACGCCGTCGCCGAGCAGCGGCACGAGGGCCGCGTTGGTGCCGTTGGGCGCCGGCAGCCCGAACGCGGAGGCGAGCACGCCGCCCACCGCGCGCTCCTCGATGTCGACGATGTCGTCGACGAGGCGGCGGCCGTTCGGGAAGCCGTCGGCGTCACCGGCGAGGAGCCCGATGCGGTTCTGGGTCCCGGTCGTCGGCGGCAGCCGCGAGGTTCACCCGCAGGAGGTCGGCCTTGACGGGCTTCTTGCCGATCTGGGTCGTCGGCAGCCCGAGGCCGTTGTTCGGCGGAATGCCCGTGAGGAGGACCGTCGTCAGGTCGATGCGGTTCTCCGTGGGCGAGCCGAGTGCGTAGAGGGAGTTGAGGATCCCGGCGAGCTCCGGCTTCAGGTAGTGGCGCTCGAACTGCTTGTCGTCGGCCGGGTCGCTGCGGTTCCAGAGGTCCTTCTTCCCGAGCGGGATGACGACCTCGTTGATGAGCGGCTCGGCGAGGCGGGAGACCTGCTGCCACCTCGTGCCGCCGCTCTTGGTGATGACCGGCCGAGAGGCCGTCGCGTAGACGCCGACGACCGAGTCGGTGCTGTTGACGTCGGTCGGCGTCTTCTTGGTCCCGGTCAGCTGAGTGATCGGCACCTGGATGGCGATCGTGTTGACGCTGTAGCCCTTGAGGCCGTCGACGCCGCCCATGCTGAACGCGCCGGGGGGCGCGCTGCGGAAGCCGATCAGGTCGAACGTGCCGCCCAGGTCGACGTAGAACGGGTCGTCACGCTGGCCGGCGAAGACCTTGGTGCCGTCCTTGACGGAGTAGATCGCCGGGGCCACGAGCGACTCGTAGTTGGGAGTCGAGCGCGGGCCGACGTTGTTCGGCGGGGTCAGCAGATCCCGGCCGAGGGTCTTCACGTAGGTCCGGCCCTTCGAGTCCTTGGTGATCTTGCGGACCGTGTAGGTCTGGACCAGGTTGAGGTTGGTGTACGCGCCCTTCTTGGCGTCGAACGTGATCTTGTCGGTGTTGTAGAGGAACGTGCTCGGGTTCTTGGTCTGCGTGTCGAACCGGAGCTCGTAGGTGACGTCGGGACGGGCGTCACCCGTGTTGTCCACCTTGATCTCGTACTTCACATCATCCGAGAACCGGTAGAAGTTGGGGCCGCCGGCCGGCTCCTCGAACGGCACGAAGTTCGCGACCAGGGTCGCGGTGTCGGGCGCGTCCGGCGAGCGGAAGGCGTAGACGTCGGTGTTGTCGGCCGTCGGGTCCTGCGAGATCGAGGGCGCCTCGCGGTGCGAGGAGGCGCCCCCGAACGGCGGGGCGACGGCCACGGCGACCGCCGCGGCGGTGACCGCGAGGGGCACCGCGAGCAGGGTCCGCTTACGTGCTCGTGATCGCACGGGTGGTGGTCCTTTCGGTGGGTCGGTGGGAGGGCTCCGCTCCCGGATGCCGCCGGGAGCGGGCTGTGGGTGGATCAGGCTCCGGGGCTCATGTGCTCCCCGGCCCGCGCAGGCCGACGGGCGGCTCCGGGCCGCGGTCCCGCAGGACCGCGCCGAGCCGCTCCGCGGCCCGCTTCGAGATCGGAAGGTCGAAGCGGCCGCGACGGTTGATCGTCACGACGGAGGGCACGCGGGCGCGCAGCCCGTCGGGGCGGCGCAGCCGCAGCGTGCCGAAGGGGATGTGGGGCCGCACCTCGGCGCTGACCGCGCGCCCGCGGGTGCGGAAGACGATCCGCGGCCGCAGGGTGACGGCGAAGGTCGAGCGGCCGACCGGGAGGGCGAAGCTCGCGTTGCGCCGCGGGCCGTTGGCCGGCCAGACGACCCAGACGTAGGTGCGCCCCTGCTTGAGGACGCCCATCGGCACGGGCAGCCTGGTGTCCTTCGACCAGGCGTTCAGCACGCGCCGGCGGCCGCGGAAGACCTGGACGTTGTAGTCGGTCGCGTTGGGGTAGGGCCGCCAGCGCAGGGTGGTGCGCTGCCACGGCAGCCAGTCGGACGCCTTGGGGCTGACGAGGCCGCCGAAGGCCTGCGCGAGCTCGGGCGTCACGGGGGCGATCGCCGGCACGGCGCGCGGGCGCACCGCGGCCTCGATCGGCGGATCCGGCGTGTCGGCGTCCGGGGGCGGGTCCTGCTCCACGCCGACGCCGTCCTCGGGCGGGGTGCCCAGCCCGCCGGGGCCGGGGAGGGGCAGCGGCGCCGGCTCGATGTCGGCGCGCGGTCCCCACACGAGGCAGTCGCCGGCGGCGCCGCCGGAGCAGCGCACGGAGGTCCCCGCGGCGCGCGAGGGACGCCCCGGCCCCGCCGCGATGCCGTCGGGCGTCAGGGCGGGCAGCGGGGTCGCGATCGGCCCGCCGAGCAGCGGCCGGGGCACGTCGATGTCGACGTCGGCCGAGGCGGCGGTGGGCAGCGCGAGCGCGGCGGCGCCAGCGGCTGCGGCGATGAGAAAGACGGGACGGCGCATCGTTGTCCTGCTCCGGGGTCGGCGCCCCGACGTGGGGCGACTCACCCCTGCCTACGCTCCGTGCTCCGAGGCGGATCACCGGAAATCGCACAATCGGCCGGTGCCCTACACTCCGGGCGTGGCAAAGCGGTCCGACACCACCCCCGCCGCCCCGCGCCGGCTGCCGACGCGGGTCGCCATCCTGCTGACGGGCGCCGGCCTCGGCGCGGCGTGGGGGTCGGTGATGTGGCTCATCTTCGAGCTCGCCGGCCGCGAGAGCGGGGTGCGGGGCTGGGCCTACCTCGCGATCACCCTGGCCATGATCGGCGCCGGCGTGGCCGCCATCTTCGGGGCCAACACCGCCCGCAAGCGCGGCGAGCGGGTCGCGCCGCGGCTGCCCTACCGGCGGCGCGGCTCCGACGACCGCTAGGACCCCTCTCGGGTCCTGTCCGAGGTCGCGCGGGGTGGCGGGGTGGACTATCCTCGCTGGGTGACCGTGCTAGGCGGGGAGCTAGCGGTGCCCTGTACCCGCAATCCGCTACAGCGGGGCTCAATCCCCGTCCGAGGGGCCGGTGCGAGGTGCACGGCCTCGAGCAGAGCGGCAACGATGGCGAGGTCCCATTCGGTGCGCGACCGCGAACCAGGTCAGATCCGGAAGGAAGCAGCCTTAAGCGGAGCCGCGTACGCGCAGTGGGGCAACCTCGCCGGAGCAAGCGGCTCGGGGCAGACCCTCACATCGCGCTTCGACGACGGGTGCACGGTCACGTCTGTTTGAGACGGCCTCCTCGCGCTCGGCCGCTCTCGGCGGCGGCCGGCGCTCGTCGGCCATGACGGGCTCGGCGAGCCTCTACAACCGCCATCGGCCCACGACGTTCGCCGACATGGTGGGCCAGGACCACGTGGCCCGGGCGCTCGGCAACGCCCTGCGCTCGGGCCGGCCGTCCCAGGGCTACCTCTTCTCGGGGCCGCGCGGCACCGGCAAGACGACGACCGCGCGCATCCTCGCGCGCTGCCTGAACTGCCAGTCGAGCCCGGGGCCGACGGCCGAGCCCTGCGGGCGCTGCGACTCGTGCCGGCGCACGGGCCAGCCCGACTGGCTGGACGTCGTCGAGGTCGACGCCGCCTCGAGCGCGCGCCGCATCGACGAGATGCGCGAGTGGCTCGAGACGGTGCGCTACGCCCCGGTGGCCTGCCGCTACCGCATCACGATCATGGACGAGGCCCACCAGATCCAGGACCAGGCCGCCAGCGCCCTGCTGAAGACCCTGGAGGAGCCGCCGCCCCACCTCGTGGTGATCCTCTGCACGACCCACCCCTGGGACATCCTCGGCACGATCCGCTCGCGCCTGCAGCACTACGTCCTGCGCAAGCCGGGCATCCCCGCCCTGGTCAAGGTGCTCGACAGGGTGGCGCGCGCCGAGGGGATCGAGGCCGGGGAGCGGGCCCTCGACATCCTCGCCCGCGCGGCCGACGGCTCGTACCGCGACGCCCTGGGGCTGCTGGACCAGATCTCGACCTACGCCGGCGGGCGGGTGGAGGTGGGCGACGCGCTGGAGCTGATCGGCGCGGTGTCGCGCGAGTCGGTCTTCGAGCTGGTCAACCTGATGGCCGGCGGCGACGCGGCCGGCGCCTTCGAGCTCCTCCAGGCCACCCTCGACGGCCCGGTCAACCCCGAGCAGGCCATCCGCGGGCTGGTGGGCCACCTGCGCTACGTCTGCCTCCTGCAGCAGGGCGCCCGGCCGCGCGACGAGTGGGCCTTCTCGCCCGAGGAGGTGGCCCGCCTGCAGGCCCAGGCCAACCAGCTCCCGGCCTCCCAGGTCGTGCACGGCCTCGACCTCCTGGCCGACGCGCAGGTGCGCATCCGCCACGGCGGCGCCGACCCCCGGCTGCAGCTCGAGCTGGTGGCGGCCCGCCTCAGCCGGCCGGCCCTCGACGCGAGCGCCGCCGCGCTGGCGGCCCGGGTGGAGGCCCTCGAGGCCGGCGCCCCGCGCGCGCCCGCGCCCGCCGCGGCCCCGCCGGCCGAGCCCGCCGAGCCGGCGCCGGAGCCGCCGGTCCACGAGCCGATGCCCCCCGACCTCGAGCACGCGCAGCGGGTGTGGTCGCAGGTGCTCGACGCGCTCGAGCGCGACGCGCCGCCCACGCGCGGGCTGCTCGACGGCTCACGCCCCGCCGAGATCGACGAGCGGCGGCTGGTGGTCGCCGTCACCAGCCCGCTGCGCGCCGACATGCTCGGGCGCCCCGAGCACCGCGAGCGCGTGCGGATCGCGGTCGAGTCGGTCGCCGGCCGTCCGCTGGCCCTCGAGTTCGCCGCCGGCGCCGCGCCGCCCGAGGAGCCGGCCGACGACGCGCCCGCGCTCGACGACGACTCGCTCCTGGCCGAGTTCAAGTCCATGTTCAGCGCCGTCGAGGAGGGCGAGCGCCCCGACCGAGGAGGATGACGCGTGGCGCAGGGTGGGATGAACCCCCAGAAGATGATGAAGCAGATGCAGAAGATGCAGGAGGACATGGCGCGGGTGCAGGCCGAGCTCCAGCAGGAGTCGGTGACCGCGCAGGCCGGCGGCGGCGCGGTGACGGCGCGGGTCAGCGGCGGCCTCGAGCTGCTCGAGATCACGATCGACCCCAAGGCCGTGGACCCCGATGACCTGGAGCTGCTCCAGGACGTGATCGTGGCCGCCGTCAACGAGGCGATGCGGGCGGCCCAGCAGCTCGCCCAGGACCGGCTCGGCTCGGTCGCGGGCGGCCTGTCCGGGCTCGGGATCCCCGGCCTCTAGCGGTCCGGCGCGAGGGACGCACTGCTCACCCCGTCCATCGAGCGGCTCGTGGTGGAGCTGTCGCGGCTGCCGGGGATCGGGCCGCGCAGCGCGCAGCGCCTGGCGTTCCACCTCATGAAGGCGCCGCCCGAGCGGGCCCGCGCCCTGTCCGAGGCGATCGCCGACATGAGCGAGCGCCTGCGCCCGTGCGCGGTCTGCTTCAGCTTCGCCGAGGCCGAGCTCTGCCCGATCTGCGCCGATCCCCGCCGCGACCTGTCGCTGCTCTGCGCGGTCGAGGAGCCCTCGGCGATCCTCCCGATCGAGCGCACCCACGAGTACCGCGGCCGCTACCACGTCCTCGGCGGGGCGCTGTCGCCCATCGACGGCGTCGACCCCGAGGACCTGCGCATCTCCGAGCTCGTGGCCCGCATCGACGCCGACGGCGTGGCCGAGCTCGTCATCGCCACCAACCCCACGATGTCCGGCGAGGCCACGGCCCTCTACCTCGCCGACCTCGTGCGCGGGCGGGTGCGCGTCACCCGCCTGGCGAGCGGCCTGCCGGTCGGCGCCGACCTGGAGCACGCCGACGAGCTCACCCTCGGCCGGGCGCTCCTTGGACGGCGCCCCCTGTGACCCGGCGCGTCGCCGTCGCGGGCGGCGCGCGGACGGCGCCGACGTCTCCAACGCGGCCATCGCCCGCCGCCTCGCCTCCGGCGAGTCCTTCTGGCTCGACCTCCACGGGCTCGACGACGACGATCTCGCGCTGCTGCGGGACACGTTCGGCCTCCATCCTCTGGTCCTCGAGGACGTCCAGAGGCAGGGCCAGCGCGCCAAGGTGGAGGAGTACGGCGACATGACCTACATCGTCGCCTTCGGCGCCACCCCGCCGCCGGATCACGACCGGCTGGTCGAGGTGCACCTCCTCTACTCCGAGCACTTCCTGGTGACGCTGCACCGGGACGCGAGCCCCGCGATCGACGATGTCGTGCGCCGCTGCAGCATCCGTCCGGAGCTGCTCGAGAAGGGCCCGCTCCTCCTTTACCGGGTGCTCGACGCCCTGACCGACAGCTTCTTCCCGGCCATGGACGAGCTCGACTCCGACATCGACGAGATCGACAGCGCGCTATCCACCTCGCCCCGCGACGGGCTGCAGGGCGAGATCTTCGAGCTCCGCCGCCGCGTCGTCGCCCTCCGGCGGGCCGTCACGCCGCAGCGCGATCAGATCTCGCGGATCGCCACCGGCGCCGTCGAGCTCCCCGGCGTCGACGCGGATGCCCGGCGCTACTTCAGGGACGTCGAGGACCACTTGATCAGGATCGCCGAGCTCCTCGACGGCTACCGCGACCTGCTCGCGGGCGCCAACGACGTCTACCTGGCCACGGTCTCGAATCGGCTGAACGCGGTCACCAAGCAACTGACGGTGATCGCCGGGATCTTCCTGCCCCTCAGCTTCATCACCGGGTTCTTCGGCCAGAACTTCGGGTGGATGGTCGACCATGTCGGCGGTCCGGGCGCCTTCTTCGGCCTCGGCATCGGCCTTCAGGTCGCCGCCATCGCGGTGCTGGTCGTGCTGTTTCGCCGCGCCAGGTGGCTCTAGTGTCCCGAGTCGCAAGTGGCGCGGCAGTTCCCGGCTGCATCGCGGCGCGATGCGGCGTCCTCGGCAGCCCCAATATTCTCGATATTGGGGCTGATCTGCGTCCGGAGGAACGACCGAGTGTGCTCGGTCGTTCCGGACGGAGAGCCGCCGCGACAGCGGCGGCGCTCCTCGCTTGCGATTCGCTCGGGAACTGCTCGCTAACTTACGACTCAGGACACTAGTTGCGGCCGGCGCCTCCCGGCTACCATTCCTCGCTGTTCTCGGACGACCCGGGAGGACGGCCATCGGCCTGCGGGTGATGAAGTTCGGCGGCAGCTCGGTCGCCGACGCGGACAAGATCAAGAACGTGGCGCGGCGCATCGCGGAGGCCCGCGAGCACGGCGACGACGTCCTCGCGGTCGTGTCGGCCCGCGGCAAGACGACCGACGGCCTCGTCGCCCTCGCGCGCGAGATCTCCGACCGGCCCGACCCGCGTGAGATGGACATGCTCCTCTCCACCGGGGAGCGCATCTCGTGCGCCCTCGTGGCCATGGCCCTCCACGACCTCGGGCACGGCGCCCGCTCGTTCACGGGCTCTCAGGCGGGCATCCTCACCGACGGCTCGCACACCAGGGCCAAGATCCTCGACATCCGCGGCGACCGCCTGCGCGAGGCCCTGTCGGAGGGCCACATCGTCCTCGTGGCGGGCTTCCAGGGCATGTCAACGGACCGCAACGTGACGACCCTGGGCCGGGGCGGCTCCGACACCACGGCCGTCGCGCTGGCGGCCGCGCTCGATGCGCGGGTGTGCGAGATCTACACTGACGTGACGGGCGTGTTCACCGCCGATCCGCGGATCGAGCCGGGTGCGCGCAAGCTTCCCCTCGTGAGCCACGAGGAGATGCTGGAGATGGCCGCGACCGGCTCGAGGGTGCTCGTGCTGCGGTCGGTGGAGTTCGCCCGCCGTCACGATGTCCCGCTGCACGTGCGCTCCTCCTTCCTGCCGGAGGAGGGCACGTGGATCACGAAGGAGACGCTCGGCATGGAGAAGGCGATCGTCTCGGGGATCTCCCACAAGAGCGACGAGGCGAAGGTGACGGTCCTGGGCGTCGAGAACCGCCCCGGCGTCGCGGCGCGGCTCTTCACCGCGCTCGCCGACCGCAACCTGCAGGTCAACACGATCATCCAGAACGTCAGCGACGTGCGCGGCGCCGACGTCTCCTTCACCGTGCCCCTCGAGGAGCTCGCCCCGGCCCTCGACACGCTCGAGGCCATGCGCGGCGACCTCGGCTACCGCGAGCTGTCGAGCGACGACCAGATCGGCAAGGTCACGCTGGTCGGCGCGGGCATGAAGTCGGAGCCGGGCGTCGCCGCCAAGATGTTCCGCGTGCTCGCCGACGAGGGGATCAACCTCCAGATGATCGACACGAGCACCATCCGCATCACCGTCGTCATCGACCGCCGCGAGGTCGAGCGCGCGGTGAGGGCCCTGCACGACGCGTTCGACCTGGCGAGCGAGGCCGCGCGCCGCGAGGCGGGCGAGGCCGTCCACCGCGCCGATGTTTAACGTCGCCGTGGTGGGCGCCACCGGCGCCGTCGGCGGGACCATGCTGAGGGTGCTCGAGGAGCGGGGCTTCCCCGTCACCGAGCTGCGCCCCCTGGCGTCGGCGCGCAGCGAGGGCCTCGCGCTCGACTACCTCGGCCGCCCGCGCGCCGTGCGGCGGCTGACCGAGGACGCCTTCGAGGGCATCCAGATCGCCCTCTTCTCGGCCGGCGCGACGCGCTCGCGCGAGTACGCGCCCGCGGCCGTCGAGGCCGGGGCGGTCGTGATCGACAACTCGAGCGCGTTCCGGATGGACCCGGAGGTGCCGCTGGTCGTCCCCGAGGTCAACGAGGACGCGCTCCAGGGGCACAGCGGGATCGTCGCCAACCCGAACTGCGTCGCCGCCCCGCTGGTGGTGGCGCTCAAGCCGATCGCCGACGCCGTGGGCCTCGAGCGGGTCGTCGTCGCCAGCTACCAGTCGGTCAGCGGCACGGGCCAGGCCGCGGTGACCGAGCTGGTCGAGCAGACGGCCGGGCTCCTGGCCGGCGACGAGCCCGAGCCGGCGGTCTACCCGCACCCGATCGCCTTCAACGTCCTGCCCCACATCGGCGACTTCGGCGACGACGGCTACACGGGCGAGGAGCAGAAGGTCGCCGACGAGACCCGCAAGATGCTGGGGCTCCCGGAGCTGCGGGTCAGCGCGACCTGCGTCCGCGTGCCGGTGCTGTACGCCCATTCGCAGGCCGTGCACGTCGAGACGGCCGACGAGCTGACGGCCGACGACGCCCGCAACCTGCTGATGGCGGCCCCCGGGGTGGTGCTCGTGGACGAGCCCGCCGCCTCCCGCTACCCGCTCCCGCGCGAGGCCGCCGGCCGCGACGACGTGCTGGTGGGCCGAATCCGCGAGGACGCCTCCCACCCGCGCGGCCTCGCCCTGTGGGTCGTGAGCGACAACCTCCGCAAGGGCGCCGCGACGAACGCGGTGCAGATCGCCGAGTCGCTCGTCACGAGGGGCTGGCTCTAGGGAGCGTCAGGCGGGGCTCGCCGCCGCGAGCCGGGCGCTCGCGCGGTGCTGCTGGGGGCTGACCCCACGGATGCGCTTGAACGCCGTGCTGAGCGCGAACGGGCTGCTGTAGCCGACCTGCCGGGCGACCGAGCCGATGGTCGCCCCGGGCTCGAGCAGCAGGTCGGCCGCCAGCGCGATCCGCCAGCCGGTGAGGAAGCTCATCGGGGGCTCGCCCACGAGCTCGGTGAAGCGCCGCGCGAGCGCCGCCCGCGACGCCCCCGTCGCCCGGGCCAGCTCGGCGACGGTCCAGGGGTGGTCGGGCGCGTTGTGCATCAGCCGCAGCGCGGGGCCGACGACCGGGTCGGCGTAGGCCCGGTACCAGCCCGGGGCCTCCGCCTCGGGGCGGGCGAACCACGCGCGCAGGACGGCGATCAGCAACAGGTCGAGCAGCCGGTCGAGCACGGCCTCCTGGCCGGGCTCGTCGCGCACGACCTCGTCGGCGAGCAGCGGGATGAGCGGCGAGCCCCAGGCGTCGTCGGGGATCACGAGCCGGGGCGGCAGTGCGCGCAGCAGCCGGTCGCTGACCTCGCCCCCCAGCTGGTAGGTGCCGGTGACCATCACGGTCGCGCCCTCGGCGCTGTTGCCCCAGGCCCGCACGCCGAGGTCGGTCATCCCGGTCAGCTCGCGCCCGTCGGGCGTCCGGCAGACCTGGCCGGGGAGGATCAGGACCTGCGGGGGCGTGCCCGGGTCGTCGGCCACCGTGTAGGGGTCGGGGCCTCGCAGGATGGCCACGTCTCCCCGGCCGAGCCGCTCCGGGCCGTCGTCGTCCGGGACCAGCCACGCCTCACCGCGCACCATCGCGACGAGCGTCAGCGGCGCCTCGTCCTCGATGCGCAGCGACCACGGCGGGTCCATGCTCGAGCGCAGCAGGAAGGCCCCCCGCGCCCGGGGTCCGTCGAGGAGGCCTGCCACCGCGTCCATGGGGCAAGTGTAGACGCTCGCGAATGAAATCGAGCGATCCACCCATGGAGAGTCTCGTCCGACCGGCCTTGACTGTCCCCATGACGACATCACCGATCCTCCCAGGCCAGACGCTCGACAACCCCGTCACGGGCGAGCGCTTCACATTCACCCACACGGCGTCCAGCACCGGCGGCGAGCTGCTCGCCTTCGACTTCGCGCTCCGCGCCGGCGGTGCGGTGCCGATCCCGCACGTCCACCCGGTCCAGACCGAGCGCTTCGAGGTGGTCGAGGGGCGGATGCGCTTCCGCCTCGGCCTCCGGACGCTCCTCGCGGGCCCCGGCGACGTCGTGGAGGTCGCGCCCGGCGTCGCCCACTCCTTCGCCAACCCGGGCCCGGACGAGGCGCTCCTGCGCGTCGAGGTCCGGCCCGCGCTGGCGATGGAGCGGATGCTCGCCGAGGTGGTCGCCCTGGCCCACGCCGGGCGCCTGACGCGCCGCGGCCTGCCGCGCGACCTGCGTGAGCTCGCCCGCCTGGCGCGCACCTACGACCGGGAGGCCCACCTCCCCCTCATCGGCGTCGGCGTTCAGCGCCTCCTGCTCGCGCCGCTGGTCCGGTCGGCGCCGACGCCGCCCTCGACGACGGCGAGCGCGTCCTCGGCCTGAGCGCGGACGTCGCGGGAGATCTCGGCGCTCTCCCCGCCGGCGAGGATGCGCTCCCGGGCGTAGCCGATCAGGGCGCGGTGGACCCCGAGCAGGGCGTTCGCCGTGACCCAGGGCCGGATGTCGCCGGGGCGCGCGCCGGTCTCGGCGGCGATCAGCTCGGCGAGCGAGTCGGTGAAGCGGGCGAAGATCTGCTGCTCGCGGCCGCGCAGCGCCGGGCTCTCGACGATCATGCGCGTGAGCGCGATCAGCTCGGGGCTCAGGGGCGCCTCGGCCAGCAGCCCGCGCTGGGCCAGGATCCAGCGGCCGAAGGCCGACGGGATCGACTCCCCCGGCTCGCGGTCGCGGACCGCCTCGAGCAGCCGCTCCTCGAAGGACTCGAGGCGCCAGTAGACCAGGTCCTCCTTGGTCGGGAAGTAGTTGTAGACCGTCTGCTCGGCGACGTCCGCCTCCCGCGCGACCTCCGCGACGGTGACGCCCTCGAACCCGCGCTCGCCGAACAGGCGCCGCGCGGTCTCGGCGATGTGCTCCCGCATCTGCTGCTTCTTGCGCTCGCGCCGTCCGAGCTGCTCCGCCATTTGCGCGGCCCCCTGCCGTTTGTTAGTGTCGCTCTAGTTTTCGTGTCACACAACTAATGGGCACGCTCCATTATGACGCAGCAGCGACTCGGAGGGGAGGGCACGAGATGAGCGCAGTAGCCGAACGACAGGCCCCGGCGGGCGCGGAGGACTCGGGCCGGACGCGGGCGGTCGCCCTGGGCTTCGCGGCGATCGTGCTGGCGATGCTTCCCGCGGTCCTCGACCAGACGATCCTCGCCACGGCGCTTCCGACCATCGCCGCCGACCTCGGCAGCGTCGCGGACGTGTCGTGGGTGGTCACGGCCTACGTCATCGCGGCCGCCGCCACCACGCCCCTCTGGGGCAAGCTCGGCGACCGCCGCGGGCGCAAGCGGCTGCTCGAGGTCGCGCTGACCCTGTTCCTCGCCGCCTCGGCCCTGTGCGGGGTGACCCAGGACATCGCCGAGCTCATCGGCGCGCGGGCCCTTCAGGGGGCCGCCGCGGGTGGGCTGATGACGCTGGCGATGGCGTGCGTGGGCGACCTGGTCTCGCCGCGCGAGCGGGGCCGGTACCAGGGGTACATCGCCGCCGCGTTCGCCGCGACCACGGTCGTCGGCCCGCTGGTCGGCGGCGCCCTGGTCGAGGGCGCGAGCTGGCGCTGGGTCTTCTACGTCAACCTGCCGGTCGGGCTGATCGCCCTCGCCGGGCTGCGGGCGATGCTCCCCGCGGTCCCCGCCAGCGGCGCCTTGGCGCGGCTCGACCTGCCCGGCGCCGCGCTGCTGGCGGCCGCCACGACCGCGCTCATGCTCACCTGCGTCTGGGGCGGGGAGCGGTACGCGTGGGCGTCGTGGCAGACGCTCGCCCTGGCGGGCGCGACGGTCGCCGCCGGCGTCGCCCTGGTGGCGTGGGAGCGGCGGGCGGCCGACCCGGTCGTCCCGCTTCACCTGCTGCGCACGCGCGTCGTGGCGGTCGCCAGCACCGCCCTCTTCCTGGCGACGGCCGCGCTCTTCGCCGTCACCGTCTTCGTGCCGCTGTTCCTCCAGGCGACGACCGGCGCCACGCCGACCGAGGCCGGGCTCCTGCTGGTGCCGGCCATGCTCGGGATCACCGTCGCCACGACGATCGCCGGGCGCAGCGTCGCCCGCACCGGCCGCTACAAGCGGTTCCCGGTCGTCGGCCTCGCGCTCATGGCGGCGGGGCTGGCGCTGCTGGCGGTCGTCGCCGGCGACCCCTCCCGCCTGACGACCGGGATCGGCCTGGCCGTGTTCGGGCTCGGCTTCGGGATGGTCGGCCAGATCCTGATCACGGCCGTGCAGAACGGCGTCGAGCGGCGGGAGCTGGGGGTCGCCACGGCGGCGACCGCCTTCTTCCGCGCCCTCGGCGGCGCCATCGGCGCCGCGATCCTGGGGGCCGTCTTCGCCGCCCGCGTGGGCGAGGGCGCGAGCCTCGCGGTCGGCCCCGCGGTGCAGACCGTGTTCCTGGCCGGGGCGGCCCTCGCGGCCCTCGCGCTGGTCGTCGTCCTGGCCCTGCGCGAGGTGCCGCTGCGCGGCCCCGGCCAGTAGGCGAGGAGAGGAGACGCCCATGTCGCCGACCACCCGCACGACGGTCCTCACGGTCCACATCGCATCGGCCGTGGCGCTCGTCGGCACGACCGCCGGGCTCGCCGTCATGGCCGCGCGCGCCGGGGCGAACGATGACTTTCGGGGGGCGCACGCGGTCTACGAGGTGATGCAGCTCCTGACCCTCAGCCTCGGGATCCCGCTGTCGTTCATCGCGCTCATCAGCGGGGCGACCCTCGCCATGACGGGCCGGTGGGGGCTGTTCGGCTACTGGTGGGTCACCGCCAAGCTGGCCCTGCTGGTGGCCGTCATCGTCGTCGGCGCGACGGTCACGGGCGCGAGCATCGACACGCTGCTCGACGTCACCACGGTGCGGCCCGCCGCCGCGAGCGACGCACGCTGGACGCTGATCGCGGCCGTCGCCGCCCAGGGCGCGATGGTCCTCGCGGCGACGGTCCTCGCGGTCGCCCGGCCCGGCGGTCGCATCCGCCGGCCGGGGGCCCGCATGCGAGACGCTCGCATATGAGATCGAGCGATACGGCCATGGTGAGTCTCAGCGAGCGCAGCTTGAATCGTGGCGGAAGGTCACATCCGAGAAGGGAGAGGCGATGAGGCAGGACCTGACGCTGGTGCTGGGCGGCACCGGCAAGACCGGGCGGCGGGTGGCCGAGCGGCTGTGGGCCCGAGGCGTCCCGACGCGGCTCGGCTCGCGCGCGGCCGGCCCGCCCTTCGACTGGGACGACCGGGCGACCTGGGCGCCCGCGCTGGCCGGGGTCGGCACGGCGTACGTCTCCTACTACCCGGACCTGGCGGTCCCGGGCGCGCGCGACGCGGTCGGGGCGCTCGCCGAGCAGGCGGTCGCCGCCGGCGTCGAGCGCCTGGTGCTGCTGTCCGGGCGCGGGGAGGAGGAGGCCCAGCGCGCCGAGCGGGCCCTGGCCGGCGCGGGCGGCGAGTGGACCGTCGTGCGGGCGAGCTGGTTCGCGCAGAACTTCGACGAGGGCTACCTCCTGGAGCCCATCATCGACGGCGGGGTGGCCCTGCCGGTCGGCGACGTGCCCGAGCCCTTCGTCGACGCCGACGACATCGCCGACGTCGCGGTCGCCGCGCTCACCGAGGACGGGCACGCGGGCCAGGTGTACGAGGTCACCGGTCCGCGCGCGCTGACCTTCGCCGAGGCGATCGACGAGATCGGCCGCGCCAGCGGGCGGCGGCTGCGGTTCGAGCAGGTGCCGATGGAGGCCTACGGGATCGCCATGGCCGAGGCCGGCGTGCCCGCGGAGATCATCGGGCTGATGCGCTACCTCTTCACCGAGGTGCTCGACGGGCGCAACGTCGCGACGGCCGACGGCGTGCGGCGGGCGCTCGGCCGGGAGCCGCGCGACTTCCGCGACTTCGCCCGCCGCGCGGCGGCGACGGGGGTCTGGAGCGCGCCGGTCGGGGCGCGGCGATGAGCGACGGAGCGGTGGCGACGGCCCTGGTCGCGGCCGTCGGGTGCGGGCTGGTCGGCGGCGTCTTCTTCGCCTTCTCCGGCTTCGTGATGCCCGCCCTGGCGCGGCTCGCGCCGGCGCAGGGAGTCGCCGCGATGCAGTCGATCAACCGCACGGCGGTGCGGGCGCCGCTCATGATCCTCATGTTCGGCACGGCGGCGGTGTGCGTGGGGCTCGTCGTCTGGGCGGTCCGGTCGTGGGGCGACGCCCCCGCCGCCTGGACCCTCGCGGGCGCGGTCGTCTACCTGGTCGGCACCGTGCTCGTCACGATCGCCGGCAACGTCCCGCTCAACAACGCCCTCGACCGGCTCGACCCGGCCGGGGCCGAGGCGGCCCCCGTCTGGGCGCGCTACCTGCGAGTCTGGACGGGCTGGAACCACGTGCGCACGGTCGCGGGCGCCGCCGCCGCCGCCGCGCTCATCCTGGCGATCCACCTGGCATGAGAGGGAGGCCCCGGTCCGTGAGCGGCTTCGCGGTGCATCCCATCGGACGGGTCGAGTCCCCGCTGACCGATCGGGAGAGCGCGCCCCGGCAGGCCGACGAGGGCGCGCCGGAGGCCTGGCTGGCGTTCGACGACGCCGTCCGCGACGGCCTCCGCGACCTGCGGCCCGGCGACGAGGCGATCGTGATCACCTGGCTCGACCGCGCCCGGCGCGACGTCCTGCGGGTCCACCCCCGCAGCGACCCGTCCCGGCCCCAGCAGGGCGTCTTCAGCACCCGCTCCCCCGACCGGCCCAACCCCATCGGCCTGCACCGGGTGGAGATCGTCGCGGTCGAGGGCCCGCGAGTCCGGGTCAGGAGCCTCGAGGCGCTCGACGGCACCCCGATCCTCGACCTGAAGCCGGTCCTCGGGCGGCGCGCCGACCGCGCTAGTGCAGCGCGAAGAAGACGGCGAGCCCCCACAGCGGAGAGCAGGCTGTCACGACCAGCGCCGTGAAGCCGAGCCCTCGGAACAGGCGCGCCCAGACGCTGGGCCCGACGTTCGTCATGAGGTGGGAGGCCATGCCGCTGTTATCGGCAGGCCGGGGGCCCGATCTGAACGAACCGGGTTCAGGATCGGTGAAGGCCTGCCCGCGGCCCTCAGGGCTCCTCGGGCCGGTCGGGGTGGACCTCGGTGTAGGGCGCCGGCCGCCCGCCGATGGGGATGAGGCGAGGTCGGAGCGGCCTCCCGGCGGCGGCCTGGTCGGCGCAGGCGGCGCAGACCTCGGCCGGGTCGGCCTGGCCGTCGATGTGGGCCTCGGCGACGGCCGGGCCGTGGGCAGGGTCGGCCGCGCAGAGGCCGGCGAAGGGGTCGTGGTCGGGCGGGGGCTCGCCGACCGCCGCGCAGGCGCGGGACAGGGCGGCGATGGCCTCGTCGATGCGGGGCGCGATGCGCTCGACGTCCTCCGCGCGGCGGACGGCCTGCAGCTCCGCCGCGGCGGCGTCGTGGGCGGCGACCGCGCGCTCGGCGTCGGCGCGGGCGTCCGGCGGCAGGTCGAGCCGCCCCATGAGCGCGCCGCCCCGGGCGGCGACGGCATCCAGGCGGACCGCGGCCGCCGCGCGCGCCTCGAGCATGCGCTCGCGATCGGCGCGGCCCTGGCGACGGGCGGCCCACGCCGCCGCCCAGGCCGCCCCGAGCGCGGCGAGCCCGAGGAGGATGAGCGCCGCGCGCGTCCCGGAGGCCTCGTCGTCGGGGGGCGCGGGCACCGCCAGCTCGGCGGCGCGCACGACGCGGTCCACCGGGTCGGCGATGGCGCCGACGCGTCCCGCTCGGAGGCGGAGCGTGATGTCGGCCGGCGGGCGCGGCCCCACCGCGATGACCGGCCGCCCCGGGGCCGTCACGACCAGCGTCTCGTCGGGGGCGACGTCCTCGGCCAGGCGCCGCGCGTAGATCCGCATCGAGGGCGCCCCCGCGGGGCCGGCCACGATCGCCAGCTTGACCGGCCGGCCCTGGCCGGCGAGCCGCTCCGCGGCCTCCGCCAGCTCGGCCGCGGCGGCCGGCGCCGCGGTGCCGAGGGCGCGGGGGCTCACGTAGACGTCGGCCGCCTCGAGGGCGCCCACGGCCGGGTCGGCCGCGGCGGCGGCCGGCGCCGTGGCGGCGAGGGCGAGCGCGGCGAGGGACGCGGCGCACGCGACCCGCGCGGCGCCCGCCCCCACGGTCAGGCCGGGGCGGGGTGGCCGGGCGGCGGGATCGCCCGCCCGATGGCGCGGCGCGCGCGCTCGGCGACCCCGCGCCCGGGCACGAGCCCCCCGAGGCCGATGCGCATCAGCGCCACCTGACCCTGGCTGCGCACCGGCGTGAAGCCGAGCCCCTCGAGGAAGTCGCGGTCGAAGAGCGTGTGATGGCCGACGAAGCGGGCGTGCTCGCCGACCTCCTCGGGGTAGCGGAGCCCGAACGCCTCCACGGCCGGGTACCCGCGCGCCTTGAGGTCGGCGAGGGCCTCGAGCATCAGCCGCTCGCAGACGCCGGCGGGGTCGCGGGCCTCGAGGAACGTGCAGGTCACCAGCGCGGCGTCGCGCCCCGGCGGCCCGGCGGGCAGGCCGAGGGCGCGCGGGAACGCGCCGGCGGGCCCGTACTGGACCATCCCCTGGAAGCCGTCCGCGTCGTGGAGCGTGCGGCCGAAGGCGCCGTGGCGGCGCTCGAACGAGTCGGCCCAGGCCTCCTTGCGGCGCTCGTCGGTCGTGATCCGGTCGTGCTGCCAGAAGACGCAGGCCACGCACGGCGGCGGGAGGCCGCGGCGCGCGCCGGACGTGAGGGGCGAGACCGTCGTCACCGGCATCCCTCGGCGTCGACCGCGCAGACGCCGCCGACGTAGGAGGGGAGCTCGCGGTAGGGGGTCCCCTCGGCGTCGCCGCCGTACGTCTGGGCCAGGTAGGCGAGGATGCGCCTGCGGTCCCATACCGCCACGCCCCCGTCGACCAGCATGGGAACCTGGGGCGGCTCGCCCTGGGCGGCCACGAGCGCCGCCCGCGCCGCCGGGTCGCCCCGGACCGTCACCGACTCGTAGGCGAGGCCGAGCGCGTCCAGCGCCTCCTTCACCTCCACGCACTTCCAGCAGCTCGGGGCGTCGTACAGGACCACGCCCCGAGAGTAGCGGGAGGGCCGGGCTACGCGACCCCGACGGCCTCCAGGACCCGGTCGACCGGCACGAGGTGGCGCTTGAAGTCCATGGTCTGGAGGTCGATGCCGAGGGCGAGGCCGATGAGCTGCGGCAGGTGCAGCACCGGCATGTTGTACTCGGTCGCGTTGGCCGCCTCGGCCTTGCGCTGGTAGGCGTCCATGGCGAGGTGGCAGAGCGGGCAGGGCGTGACCATGCAGTCGGCGCCGGCGTCGCGCGACTGCGAGAGCGCCAGGTGCGACTCCTTCAGCGCGACCTCGGTGCGGGCGAGGATGATCGGGAAGCCGCAGCACTTGGACTTGGCCTCGTAGTCGGCGACCTCGCCGCCGAGGGCGAGGATCAGCCGCTCGAGCGACTGCGGCCGGTCGGGGTCCTCGAAGCCCATCACCGACGAGGGCCGCAGCAGCTGGCAGCCGTAGTACGGCGCCACCCGCAGGCCGTTGAGCCCGCGCGGGCCCTGGCGCTCGAGCAGCGCCAGCCCCTCCTCGGTGGCGAGGTACCAGAGGAGGTGGGTGACCTCCTTGGTGCCCTCGTAGGGGCGCGCCCCGGCCTTGACCAGCTCCTCGTTGACCCTCTCCAGCAGGCGCGGGTCGTCCTTGACCATCTTGTTCGCCCGGCGCAGGTTCAGCGTGCAGACGTTGCAGATGGTGAGCACGTCGACGCCCATCTCCTCGGCCTGGGAGAGGATGCGCACGTTGAGCGTGAGGTACAGGTTGGGCTTGGCCTCGGCGATGTCGCCGGCGCCGCAGCAGGTGGCCGCGGGCAGCGGCAGCAGCTCGATGTCGAGCATCGGCGCGAGCGCCTGTGTGGTCTTGTCGAGCTCCTTGGAGCTGAACTCGGCGATGCAGCCCGGGTAGTAGGCGAACTGGCGCACCCGCCGGCCCTGCGGGTCCGGCGCCGTGCCCGTCGGGTCCTCGAGAGCCTGGGGCCCCTCGACGGTGGTCGCCATCAGATCGTCTCCTTCACGTTCTTCAACAGGGACTTCACCTCGTTCAGCTTCTTGATGCGGTGGGGGATGGGCGACGGCGCCTTGCCGTGGCGGATCATCTTGAGGGCGAACGGCGTGTCGAGCGGGGCGCCGATGGGGTCGGTGAACGGCACCAGCAGCGTCTCGTTGAGCTTGCCCCCGGTGCGCATCGAGATCAGGAACGCCTTGGCGTGGCGCGCGCCCTTGTCGCGGGTCACGCCCTCGGTGAAGGCGATCCCGCCGAGCTTCTCGATCGCGTCGCGCGGGTCCACGCCCTTGGGGCAGCGCTCGTTGCAGTACATGCAGCGGGTGCAGTCCCAGACGCCGTGGTCGCCGGAGTAGAGCTTGGCGCGCTCCTTGCGCTGGCTGTCGCGCACGTCTCCGGCGAAGCGGTAGCCCCACGCGAACGCCGCCGGCCCCACGAACTCGGGGTCGGCCGTGAACGAGTTGCACTCGGAATAGCAGGCGGCGCAGAGGATGCACTTGCTCTCTTTGTAGATCTTCTGCATCGCCTCCTTGGGCACGATGCGCTCGCGCTCGGGGGGCGGGCCCTCGGGGATCAGGTACGGCTTGACCGACTTGAACTTCTCCCAGAACGGGTCGAGGTCGACGATCAGGTCCTTGAGCGGCGTGAAGTTGCCCATCGGGTCGACCGCGATGGTGTCGGACGCGTACTCGCGCTTGACGTCCTCGACCTGGGTCATGCAGGACAGGACGGTCTTGCCGTTGGCCTTGCACGTGCACGAGCCGCAGATCGAGCTCCGGCACGAGTAGCGCACCGCCAGCGTCCCGTCCTGCTCGTTCTGCAGGCGCAGGATCGCGTCGAGCAGCGTGAGGTCCTCGCCGTGCTCGAGCTCGAAGGACTGGCGGTAGGGCTCCGGCGTCGTGTCGGGCTGGTAGCGGAAGACGTCGAGGGTCGTGGACGGCATCAGTAGGACCTCACCTGGGGCTCGTGCGTCGTCATGGTGACCTCGGAGTAGTCCAGGCGGATCTGGTCGTCCTCGAGGTAGGACAGCGTGTGCTTCATCCACCGGTCGTCGTCGCGCTCGGGGTGGTCCAGCCGCGAGTGGGCGCCGCGGCTCTCGGTGCGCTCGACGGCGCCCGTGACCATCGTGGCGGCGAGGTCGAGCAGGTAGCCGGTCTCGATCGTGTGGATGAGCGACTGGTTGAAGGTGCGGCCCTTGTCCGTGACGATCACGCCCTTGTAGCGCTCGCGCAGCTGCTCGACCGTCGCCTGGGCCTCGCGCAGCTCGCTCTCGGTGCGGAAGACGCCGACCTTCTCCTGCATCGTGTCGGCGAGCTCGTCGCGGATCTCGTGCTGCACCGGGCCGCGCTGGCGCTCCAGCAGCTCGCGCAGCCGGCGCTCGTAGTCGCTCGCCGCGGCCGGGGTCGCCTCGGGCGCGCGGCCGTTGAAGACCTCGGTGGCGTACCGCGCCGCGGCGGCGCCGGTGCGGGCGCCGTAGACCACGGCCTCCAGGAGCGAGTTGCCGCCCAGCCGGTTGGCGCCGTGCACCGACACGCAGGCGCACTCGCCGGCGGCGAACAGCCCCTGCATGTGCGGGGCGGCTCCCCACGAGTCCACGTGGACCCCACCCATGTGGTAGTGCGCGCCGGGGCGCACGGGGATCGGCGCCTCGATCGGGTCGACGCCGGCGAAGGCCATCGCCAGCTCGCGGATCTGGGGCAGGCGCTCCATGATCTTCTCGCGCCCGAGGTGGCGCAGGTCGAGCATGACCGAGCCGTCGATCCCGCGGCCCTCGAGGATCTCGGTGGCCTCCGAGCGGGAGACGACGTCGCGGGAGGCGAGCTCCAGCTTGTTGGGCGCGTACTTGCTCATGAAGCGCTCGCCCTCGCTGTTGAGCAGGTAGCCGCCCTCGCCGCGGGCGCCCTCCGTGACCAGCACCCCGGACGGGTTGAGCGTCGTGGGGTGGAACTGCATGAACTCCATGTCCTTCAGGGGCACGCCCGCCGCGAGCGCCAGGCCCATGCCGTCGCCCGTGGAGGAGTGGGAGTTGGTCGAGGGCCGGTAGACGCGGCCGGCGCCGCCGGTGGCGAGCACGACGGACTTCGCGCCGACGGTCTCGATGGTGCCGTGGACCATGTCGTACGCCACGACGCCGCAACAGCCGCCGTAGGAGTCCTTCACCAGCTCGGTGACGAACCACTCCTCGTAGGTCGGGATCTCGTACTTCACGCACACCGTGTAGAGCGTGTGCAGGATCACCAGGCCGGTGAGGTCGGCGGCGAAGCAGGTGCGCGGGAAGCCCGCGCCGCCGAACGGGCGCTGGGCGATCTTGCCGGTGCTCTCGTGGCGGCTGAAGACCGCGCCCCAGTGCTCGAGCTGGATGATCTCGCCGGGCGCCATCTCGCACAGGATCTCGATGGCGTCCTGGTCGCCGAGGTAGTCGGAGCCCTTGACGGTGTCGAAGGTGTGGTTCCCGGGGTTGTCCTCGGTCTCGTTGCCGAGCGCCGCGTTGATGCCGCCCTGCGCCGCGCCGGAGTGGCTGCGCACGGGGTGGACCTTCGTGACCAGGGCGACGTCCGCGCCCGCCTCGTGCGCGGCGATGGCGGCCCGCATCCCGGCGAGGCCGGCTCCCACCACCACCACGTCATGGCTCAGCACGTCCCGGAACCCCCCGGCTCGACGACTTCCCCCAAAGGTTATCGAACGGCCATCCCGCGCCCCCAGGGACAGATGGCCCAGCCTAGGCCGGCCCTCTTGGCGGGGCCGGCCGAGGCCATATGCGCCCTGGCCGGGCGCATATGTGGACCGGCGGCACCGCCTTCGGCGGGAACGGCCGCCGGAAAGGTCAACACCACCGCATGCACGGATCGCGGTGGTTGTGCTGGTCCCGGCGGCCGGCCCCGGCGCAGCCGGTGCCGCCGGTCCACATCGGGCCCCGGCCAGGGGCCCGATGGCGTCCGCCGGGCCCGAGAGAGGCCCGGCGTACGCTGTCGCCCGTCGTGAGCTTCGACGAGATCCTCACCCTGCTGGTGATCCTGGGCGTGCTCGGCGTCCTGGTCGCCGAGCGCCTGTCGCCCGCCTTCACGATCCTCGCCGGCCTGGTGGTGCTGCTCGTGGCGGGGGTGGTCGACGCCGGCGAGGCCTTCTCGGGGTTCTCGAACTCGGCGCCCCTGACCGTCGCCGCGCTCTACGTGGTCGCGGCGGCGGCCGGCCGCACGCGCGTGCTGGAGATGGTCGTCTCGCGCCTGCCGCAGCGTTCGTCGGCCGCGCGCGACCCCGGAGAGCGGGCCACGCTCGTCCCGCATCGTCGTGCCGACGGCCTCGGCGTCGGCCTTCCTCAACAACACGCCCATCGTCGCCATGGCGATCCCCCCGGTGCTGTCCTGGTGCCGGCGCACGGGCCGGTCGCCGTCGCGCTTCCTCATGCCGGTCAGCTTCGCGGCGGTGGTGGGCGGCACCGTCACGCTGATCGGCACCTCGACCAACCTCGTGGTCTCGGGGCTGATGGAGGACGCGGGCCAGGAGCCGATGGGGCTGTTCGAGATCGGCGCCGTCGGCCTGCCGCTCGCGGTGATCTCGGTGATCGTCATGGTCCTCGTCGCCCCCTTCCTCCTGCCCAGCCGCCGCGCGCCGAGCGAGAGCGTCGACGAGGACGCCCGCGAGTTCACCGTCGAGATGGAGGTCACGGCCGAGGGCGGGATCGCGGGGCGGAGCGTCGCCGAGGGCGGCCTGCGCAGCCTCCAGGGCGTCTACCTCGTGGAGGTCGAGCGCCCCGACGGCCACCGCATCTCGTCGGTGCGCCCCGACGAGGTCCTGTCGGCCGGCGACCGGCTGACCTTCGCCGGGAACGTGACCAGGATCCTCGACCTGCAGGGGATGCGGGGGCTCGTCTCGGTGCAGGAGCGCCACTTCGGCGCGGTCGGGTCGACGATCGAGCGCCGCCTCTACGAGGCCGTGATCGCCCCCGGGTCCGGCCTGGTGGGCAGCACCCTGCGCGAGAGCGGCTTCCGCGGCCGCTACGGCGGCGCCGTGATCGCGATCCACCGAGCCGACGAGCGCGTCGAGGGCAAGCTGGGGGAGGTGCGCCTGCGGCCGGGCGACGTCCTCCTGGTGCTCGCCGGGCCGGCGTTCCGCCCGCGCGCCCTCGACCGGCGCGACTTCCTGCTGATCGCCCCGCTCGGCGGCGACGGCCCCCCGCGAGAGGAGAAGGCGCCCCTCGTGGGACTGGTGATCGTCGGGCTGCTGGTCCTCGCCGGGACCGGCGTCCTCGACATCCTCGCGGCCGCGCTGCTGGCGGCCTTCGCGGTCGTGGCCCTGCGCGTGCTGACGCCCACCGAGGCCCGCGACTCGGTGGACCTCGACGTGATCGTCGTCATCGCCGCCAGCTTCGGGCTGGGCCAGGCGATCGAGGAGAGCGGGCTGGCCGACACCCTGGCCGACACGCTCATCGACCCCTTCGGGGGCCTCGGGGACATCGGGCTGCTGCTGGGCGTCCTGCTCGCGACGATCGTCGTGACCGAGATGATCAGCAACAACGCCGCCGCCGCCCTGCTGTTCCCGGTCGCCCTCGCCACCGCCACGTCGGCCGGGCTCGATCCGCGCCCCTTCGCCTTCGCCGTGGCGATCGGCGCCTCGTCGTCCTTCCTGACCCCGATCGGCTACCAGACGAACACCATGGTGTACGGCATCGGCGGCTACCGCTTCACCGACTTCGCGCGCCTCGGCTTCCCCCTGGTCATCGTCATGGTGGCGGTCTCGCTGGTGATGATCCCGATCGCCTGGCCGCTGCGCTGAGGGCCGCCACAGGCGCGGGGGCGGGGCGGCGGTGTTCGGTATGCTCCGTGGGGTTTGCGGCCGCCTCGGGGCGGCCGCTCGACAGTGAAGCGCCATCGAAGGAGTCCGCCCAGTGGCACACCGCGTCACATTCATCCCTGGCGACGGCACCGGGCCGGAGATCGCCGCGGCCACCAAGCGCGTCCTCGACGCGACCGGCGTGGACTTCGACTGGGACGTCCAGGAGGCCGGGGTCGACATCATGGAGACGGCGGGCACGCCGCTGCCCGACGCCGTGATCGAGTCGATCAAGGAGAACAGGGTCGCGATCAAGGGCCCGATCACGACGCCCGTCGGGCACGGCTTCCGCAGCGTCAACGTCGCTCTACGGAAGGCCCTCGACCTCTACGCCTGCGTACGCCCCTGCAAGAGCTACGACGGCGTCCGCTCGAAGTACGACGGCATCGACCTCGTCTTCGTCCGCGAGAACACCGAGGACCTGTACGCCGGCATCGAGTTCGAGAAGGACACGACCGAGGAGCTCGCCCTCGCGGGCAAGATCGAGGAGCTCTCGCCGGGCGTGCACATCCGCGAGCACTCGGGCATCTCCATCAAGCCCATCTCGGTCGAGGGCACCACCCGCGTCGTCCGCTACGCCTTCGACTACGCCGTCGAGAACGACCGCGCGAAGGTCACGGCGGTCCACAAGGCCAACATCATGAAGCACACCGACGGCCTCTGGCTCGCCGTCGCGACCGAGGTCGCGAAGGACTACCCGGGCATCGAGTTCGAGGAGCGCATCGTCAACAACATGTGCATGCAGCTCGTGCAGAAGCCGGAGCTGTACGACGTGATCGTGCTCCCCAACCTGTACGGGGACATCCTCAGCGACCTCGGCGCCGGTCTCGTCGGCGGCCTGGGCGTCGCGCCGGGCGCCAACATCGGCAGCCACGCCGCGCTCTTCGAGCCCACCCACGGCAGCGCGCCGAAGTACGCCGGCATGAACAAGGTCAACCCGATCGCCATGATGCTGTCGGGCGTGATGATGCTGCGGCACCTCAAGGAGATCGAGGCCGCCGACCGGATGGAGGGCGCCATCGCCGACATCATCCGCGAGGGCGAGAGCGTCACCTACGACATGAAGCCCCACCGCGACGACCCGACCGCCGTCGGGACCTCCGAGGTCGCCGACGCCGTCATCGAGAAGCTGAAGGTCGCTGCGTGACGGCGCCCCTGCGGGTCGCCGTGACCGGCGCCGCGGGGCAGATCGGCTACTCCATCCTCCCCCGCATCGCGGCGGGGGAGGCGTTCGGAAAGGACCGGCCGGTCGTCCTGCAGCTGCTGGAGATCCCCGCCGAGGGGCCCCAGAAGGCCCTGCGCGGGGTGGCCATGGAGCTCGACGACTGCGCCTTCCCGCTCCTGCAGGGGATGGTGCTGACCGACGATCCGCGCGAGGCCTTCGCGGAGGCGGACTGGTGCATCCTCATCGGCAGCAAGCCGCGCGGCCCCGGCATGGAGCGGGCCGAGCTGCTCACAGACAACGGCAAGATCTTCGTCGAGCAGGGGAGCGCCATCGACGAGGTCGCCTCGGACGAGGCGCGCGTCGTCGTGGTCGGCAACCCCTGCAACACCAACTGCATGATCGCCGCCGCCCAGGCGCGCCGGCTCGGGCCCGAGCGCTTCACCGCCATGACCCGCCTCGACCAGAACCGGGCCCGCACCCAGCTCGCCCAGAAGGCCGGCGTCCCGATCACCGAGGTCGAGGACATCATCATCTTCGGCAACCACTCGCCGACGATGTTCGCCGACTTCACGAACGCCCGGATCGGCGGCCGCCCCGCCCGCGAGGTCATCGGCGACCGTCCGTGGCTGGAGGGCGAGTTCCTGGCGACCGTCGGCAAGCGCGGCGCGGCCATCATCGAGGCCCGCGGCCTGTCGTCGGCGGCCTCGGCGGCCAACGCGGCGCTGGACCACGTGCGCTCGCTGAACACCCCGGGGGACACGATCCACTCGGTGGCGGTGCGCTCCGACGGCTCCTACGGCTTCGACGAGGGCGTGTGGGCCTCGGTGCCGGTGCAGGACGACGGCGCCCGGCACGTACGAGGTCGTGCGCGAGGGCTTCGAGCACGACGACTTCGCCCGCGCCAAGATCGCCGCGACCAACGCCGAGCTGGTCGAGGAGCGCGAGACCGTCAAGGCGATGCTGGGCTGATCTGAGCGGCGCCCGGGCCCGCGCCGGCGGGCCCCGCCGCCGCGATGGTCCTTGCACGAGACAGACCGGTCTGTTTCGCTTGTGGCCGTGCCCTCGACCACGGCCGCACCCCCGCCCCGCACCCGCATCCTCGACGCCGCCTCGGAGGCCTTCTACCGGCAGGGGATCGCGGCCGTGGGGGTGGACGCCATCGTCGCCGACGCGGGCGTGGCGAAGTCGACGCTCTACCGCCACTTCCCCTCCAAGGACGACCTGGTCGTCGCCTTCCTGCGCCGGCGCGACGAGCGCTGGCGCGCATGGCTGCGCTCCGAGGTCGAGCGCCTGAGCCCAGACCCGGCGGGGCGCCCGCTCGCGGTCTTCGACGCGCTCGGCGGCTGGTTCGCCTCGGAGGACTTCCGCGGCTGTGCATTCATCAACGCCGCGGCCGAGATCGCCGACCCCGCCCACCCGGCGCGGGCGGCGGTCCAGGAGCACAAGCGGCTCTGCGGCGACTATCTCGACGAGCTCCTGCGGTCCGCCGGCCGCCGCCGGGCGGCGGCCGGCGCGGCCGCCCTCCTCCTGCTGATGGAGGGGGCCATGGTCTCGGCGCTCATCGAGCGCGATCCCGCCCCGGCCGCGCGGGCCCGGGCGGCGGCGGCCCTCATCCTCGACCACCACGCCCCTCGGGAGGACCGATGAGCGAGCGCATCCCCGGGTTCCGGCTCGGGATCTACGTCTTCAAGGACGCCGAGATCGTCAACTTCGCCGCGCCCCACGGCGTGTTCTCCGTGGCGCGGCGGTTCGACCCCGAGCTCGACGCCTTCCTCATCGCCGACTCGGCCCGACCGGTCCAGGCGCAGGCCGGGTTCACGGTGCTGCCGAACTACAGCTTCTCCGACGATCCCGCCATGGACGCCTTCCTGATCCCGGGCGGGTTCGGCACCCGCCAGGAGATGCGCAACGGGCGCCTGCACGAGTTCATCCGCGCCCTGCCCGAGTCGACGCTGCTCACCAGCGTCTGCACCGGGTCGTGGATCTACGGCGTGATGGGCCTCCTCGACGGCCTGCCGGCGACGAACCGCAAGGAGCCCGACCGCGTCGAGTCGGGGCCGAACGGCAAGGTGCCGCTCGACCGCCTCGCCGAGATCGCCCCGGCCTGCCGCATCAGCCGCGCGCGGGTGGTCGACGCGGGGCGCATCGTCACGGCGGGGGGCATCGCCTCGGGGATGGAGATGGGCTTCCACCTCCTGCGACGCGCCGGCTACTCGGACGAGCTGATCGGGGAGGTCGCGCGGGTCATGGAGTACTCGGCGGCCTGGGACCTCTACCGCGACGACGTGGAGGCCGCGGTCCCGGCCTGACGCCCGGGTCAGGGGCGCCGGACCGGCTGCTCGTCCAGGTCGTCGGCGCTTCGGCGAGGGGCCGCCGGTCACCGCGGCGCCCCGGTCGCAGCGGGTACCCTTGGGGCCCCGCCCGAGAGAGGAGCGACATGTCCGACGAGACCGTGCACAAGGTCCATGTCCACCTTACGCGCGAGAATCCTCCGGTGCGGCAGGCCCACCTCCTCTGCACCGGCGAGGTGGTCACGTTCGGGACGCCGGGCTGGCAGGGCGAGCACTACGGCTTCGCGCCCGGCACCGCCGAGGACAACCCGGGGACGCTCGACTTCCTGGTCGCCTCCGTCGGCGGCTGCCTCATCGGCACGCTCGGCGGGGCGCTGAAGGCGCGTGGCATCGACGGCAGCGGCGGCCGCCTGACGGCCGACGCCGCCGGGGAGGTCGTGGTCGACCCCGACGGCGTCCTCCGGCTGCGCCGCATCGACATCGTCTACCACCTCATGGCGGACGAGGAGCAGCGCGCGGCCGCCGAGCGCGCCCATGCCTTCCATGCCGCCCACTGCCCCAACGCACGCTCGGTGGCCGCGGCCATCGAGATCGTCACCGAGCTCGAGCTCATCCCCGCCACGGAGACCGCCGCCGCGGGCTGAGGCCGGGCGTAGGTCAGGCGGCCGCCGTTGCCGCGGCGGCGGCGCGGAAGACGGCGCCCAGGCGCGCCATGCCCTCGTCGATCTCGGCCGGGCTGACCCCGCTGTAGGCGAGGCGCAGGGTGTCCTCGCCGCCCTCGACGACGCAGTCCGAGCCGCGCACGTAGAGCACGCCGGCCGCCTCGGCGTCCGCGAAGAGGGCGTCCGCCGACATCCCCTCGGGCAGGGTCAGCCAGCAGAAGAAGCCCCCGGCCGGCGGCACGCAGCGGGTGCCCTCGGGCATGTGCCGCATGCCGGCCATCATGGCGTCGCGGCGCTCGCGCATGAGGCCCGTGACGCGCTCGATGTTCCCCGGCAGGTGGCCCCCGGTCACGAGCCGGTGGATCGCCGCCTCGGCGAGGAGCGCCGGGGAGATGTACGTGCGCGCGGCGGCGGCGGCGAGGCGCCCGGCGAGGTCGGGCGGGCAGACCATGTAGCCGACCCGCAGGCCCGGCGCGACGGTCTTCGAGAACGACGAGGTGAAGAGCACCCGGCCGGGGGCGGCGATCTCGGCCAGCCCGGGCAGCGCCTCACCCTCGAAGCGCAGCTTCCCGTAGGGGTCGTCCTCGAGGATGAGGACGTCGTGCTCGTCGCAGAGCTCCACCAGGGCCCGGCGCTTGGCGGCCGAGAGGGTGGCGCCGGACGGGTTCTGGAAGTTGGGGATGGTGTAGAGCAGCCGCGGGACGCGGCCGGCCGCGCACGCGGCGCGCAGGGCCTCGACGTCCATGCCGTCGTCCTCCACCGGCAGCGGGAGGATCTCCATGCCGTGCAGCCGCAGCTGCAGGAGGGCGCGGTCGTAGGTCGGCGCCTCGACGGCGACGAGGTCGCCGGGCTCGAGCAGGGTCTCGAGCAGGAACACGAAGCCCTGCAGCGAGCCGTTGGTCACGAGGACCTGGTCGGGCGCGGCCCCGTGCTCGGCGGCGAGCACCTCGCGCAGCGGCGGGTAGCCGTTGCCGGTGCCGTACGAGAGCACCCGCACGCCGTCGTCCTCGAGCGCGGCGCGGGTGCAGTCGGCGATCAGGCCCGTCGCGAGCGCCTCGGGGCAGGGGGCTCCGCGGGCGAAGGAGATCGTCGTCGGCACGACGACGGACTCTAGTAAACGCCGGTGCCCGGAGCCGCGCCGGGCGGGGGCGTCCCTACCGGCCGCGCCGCTGGGCGGCCTTGCGCCGGGCGGCCGCCTGCGCGGCCTTCTTCTTCAGCACCGAGGCCTTGGCCACGCAGAAGTTGCTGATGCCGAGGGGCTTCGGTGTGAAGCGGGTGCCGGTGTAGGGCCAGACGCGCCAGACGTAGCAGGTGCCCGGCCGCATCTTCGACTTGGGAGCGCGCAGCTGGCGCTTGCTCGGGAAGCCTGAGTAGACCTTCTTGACCGTCGGGTTCGCGCCCCGGCGCTTCTTGACGACCTTGAAGATCTGGACGTTGTAGAGGCGCGTGCCGCGCGGGCCCTTGTGCCACCTCAGCACCGGGCGACGGGTCGGCACGGTCTTGCCGGCCTTGGGCCGCAGCCGGGCCGCGTTCTGGGACGGCAGAAGGAACTCGGGCTGGACCCTCGGGTTGGCGGCGGTCTGGCCTGGGGCGAGCGGGTTCGTGACCGTGAACGGCTCCGACGTCGTCGCCGAGGCGTTGCCGGCCCCGTCGATCTGGAGCACCTGGAAGCTGTAGGCGCCGTCCGCGAGGTTGGCGATCGACACCGAGTTCAGCAGGCGAGTCGCTCGGGCCGATGACGACCGCGCCGCCGGCGCCGACGATCTGCCAGCGCGAGAACGCGCCGGGCTCCGTGGTCCAGCCGAAGGTGATCGATGCCCGGAGGCGGGGAACGGCGGCCTCGCGGTGATCGTGGGCGCGACCGGCGGCGTCGTGTCCACCACGAAGGCCCGCGTCGCCTGCGCGCTCGGCTGGCCGAAGGGCGTGAGCTGGCTGACGCGGAAGGTGTAGGCGCCGTCGGCGAGCGACTGGAACGTCGACTCGGTCTCCGGGCCGCCGTACGGCCCCCGGACCGGGGACGCGCGGCCGGGGATCGTCAGGTCCCATGAGGAAGGTGTTGCCTGCGTCGCCGGTCCAGCTGAAGGTGGGCGACGTGAACCGGATCGGGCGTGCTGGGCCCGCCGGTGATCGACGGGCGCGGGCGGGATGGTCGAGTCGATGGTGACAGGAAGGGCTCGATCGAGGCGCCGAGAGTTCCCGGCGTTGTCGAACGTCACGACGCGCCACTGCGAGCTCGGTGCCCTCGGGGAGCGGCGGGGCCAGACGGCGTCCCGCGTTGGCCGAGTAGTCGCCGACGCCGCCGGCGTCGTTGCCGGTTGGCGATCGTGTGCCACGTCGATGTCCGCCTCGGTGTCGCGGACACTGCAGCTCGTAGCGGCTCGACGCCCGAGGTCGCGTCGACCCGCGGCGTCCAGCTGAAGGTCGGCTCGCGCGGCGACTCAGCTCCGCCGGGCGGGTCCAGGCTGGCTGGCTCGCCTGGGCCGCTCGGGACCGAGTCGAACTTGTAGTCGCGGCGAGGGGTCGTCGTACTTGAAGCCCGCGAGATCCGGTGCCCGCAGGCCGGCGGTGGTCGTCAGCGGCGGTCGGCCGTGGCGCTGTCGGTCGTCCATGCGGTTGGCGACAGAGCGGCGTGCACGCGGCATCGCCGGCGAGGGCGTCGAGCGCAGTTCGGCGTGATCGTCAAGCGGCCCGCGATCGCCAGCCGGCCGCGTTCGCCGCGGGAGGAGAACCCGAACGTGATGGTCGGCGCGCCGTTGTCGACGACGATCGGGAGTTGGGCGTAGGCGCTCACCTGGCCGTCGGACTGGACCGCGCGTACGCTGAAGGTGTCCGCCCCGTCGCCGAGCGCCGGCACGCCGCCGGAGGTGACCGACCCGCGTCCGTGGCACCGAGGCGGACCGACCTGGTATCCGACGATGCTCGTCGCCAGGGTCGGCCGTGCCCGCGGCCCAGACGTGATCGACGGGGTGCGCGTTCCATCGGGCCGTGCCGGTGTCGCGCCGAGGTTCTCGACCGCCGGGCGCGGCCCAGGCCGGCGAGGCCACCGCGAGCGCGCCCGCGGCACCCGCGAGGGCGAACGCCGCGAACCGTGGAAGACGCCGTCGTGGCAGCGGACGATCCATGCTCTGCATGGAATATCCGGCGGTTTACCCGGCCGCCCCCTCCGTTCGGGGGGTCGTTGCTGTGCCGGAAGACCAGAACGCCCGCTCCGAGCGGGAGTTTCTGCTCAATTCCTCCGTGCCGCCCGCCGCCGGGCCTCGGCCTTCTGCCGCAGCACCTTCTTGCTCGCCACGCAGAAGTTGCTCACCCCCAGCGGCTTGCCCGTGAAGCGCCGCCCCACGAAGGGCCAGACCCGCCAGACGTAGCAGGTGCCCGGCTGCATCTTCACCTTGGGCAGCTTGTAGCGCCGCTTGGTCGGGAACACGGAGTAGACCTTCTTGACCGGCGGCGTCGCGCTGGCCGTGAGGCTGCGCAGGACGCGGAAGACCTGGAGGTTGTAGACGGTGGCGTCGGGCCCTCCCCGCCACCGCAGCACCGGCCGCCGCGTCAGCACGGTCTTGCCCGCGCGCGGGCGCAGGCGCCCGGCGTTCTGGCGCGGCAGCGAGAGCGTGGCCTTCCGCCTCGCCGTGGCGGGGCCGACGATGGAGAACGCCTCGACAGCGGACGCGGACTCGTTGCCGGCGGCGTCGACCTGGGCCACGCGGAAGTTGTAGGCGCCGGAGCCGAGCGGTCCCACGGTGGTCGAGGTCAGCGGCGTGTCCGACCCCTGCAGGGCCTTACCGCCCGCGCCTACGACCCTCCAGCGCGCGTACGCGCCGGGCTCGAGGGTCCAGGAGAAGCCAGGGGTCGAGCTCGAGGTGGGAAACGGCGGCCGCCCCGTGATGACCGGCGCGGACGGCGGCACGGTGTCGACCTCAAACGAGCGGGTGGCCTCCACGCCCCTCACCCCGACGCCGCTGAGCTGCGAGACGCTGAACGTGTAGTCGCCGTCGGGCAGAGGCTGGAGTAACGCCTGGGTCTGCGGGCCGCGTCCGGTGGCGACAAGGCTCTCGGTCCCGGCCACTGACACCTCCCAGAGAAAGCTCGGGTGGCTGCCGGTCCACGCAAACGTGGGCCCGGCGACATTCGTGGGCCCGCTCGGCCCGGCGGTGAACGCCACCGGCCCCGGCACGGTGGGGTCGATGCGGAAGGCGCGCGACTGGCTCTCGCTGCCCCCGACGTTGCCGGCCCGGTCGTAGGTGCGCACGTACCAGCGCAGCTCGGTGTTGTTGGGGAAGGCCTGGTTGTAGACGTTGGACTGGCGCGCCGTGCGGTACTCGCCCGCCCCGGTGTGGCTCAGGCGGGCGACCGCCCGGTAGCTCCCGCTGATGCGGACCATCACCTCGTAGCGGTCGATGCCCGAGGTGTCGCCCCCCGGTGCCGGGCCCCAGACGAAGGTCGGCTCGGGCGCGACCGTGGCCCCCGGGGTGGGCGCGCGCATCGCGCCCGGGCCCGGCGCGACGCTGTCGAGCTTGAAGGCCGGCGAGGTCCGCGACCCGCTCTCGTTCCCGGCCCGGTCGGTCGCGTGGCGGGTCCGCCGCGGGACCGGTGCCCTGGGACGAGATCGTCTCGTCGGGCGGGCAGGAGGCGATGCCCGCCCCGCCCGAGTCCGAGCAGCGTCCAGTCGATGCGGACGCTGGTGCGGTACCAGCCGTTCGACCCGTTCGGGCTCGACGGGCTGAGGGCCACGGAGATCGTCGGCGGCGTGCGGTCGACGATCAGCTCTACCGAGCCGTAAGGCCCAGTCGCGACCTGCGGCGGCGGGGGTGGGAGGAGCGGGTCGATCGGCGGGATCGGCGCCTGGACGGCGCGGACCCGGAAGGTGTGCGTGTCCGCCGACAGCGGCGTGCGCGTCGCCGACCCGGCGGCCGCGCCGAGGTCGACGACCTCGCCGTCGAGGCCGCCCTCGTAGTGGTCGATCTGATAGCCGGCATCGGGCGTGGCGGCGGTCCAGGAGAACGTCGCGGCGTTCGCGCTGGTCGCGCCCGACGGGCTCGACGACGACGCTCGGCGCCGACGGCGCGGCGACGGCGGCCGGGACGACGACCAGGCCGAGCAGCGCGACGGCCGCCAGCCACCCGACGAGGCACGGACACCGTGGGTGGGATGCGGACTGCGCGCTCACGTCGCTCCGGCGATCCTATTCGCCGCCGGGCCGCGCGGGCGCGCCCCGCCCTGCCCCCCATTCGTCCAGTCCGTCCTCCCCGGATGGGGGGTCAGGCCGGGCGCACGCAGAAGTGGCTGACGCCCACCGGCTCCTTCAGGGGCCGCTCCCCGCGGAAGGGCCAGACGCGCCAGACGTAGCACGCGCCCCGCGCCAGGGCCTTCTTGCGCGGCACCACGAAGCGGCGCCGGTGGGGGAAGGCCGAGACCACCTTGCGCAGCTTCGCGCCGTCGACGACCCGGAAGACCTGGACGTTGTAGGTCCGGGCCCGCGGACCCGACCGCCAGCGCAGCGTGGGGCGCACGCTGAGCAGCGTGGCGCCCACCTGGGGGGTGAGCCGGCGCACGTTGCGCATCGGCAGGCGGATGCCCGGGGCGAGGCGCGGCAGCACGACGAAGGCGTCGGTGGCGGGCGGGCCGGAGTTGCCCGCGAGGTCGGTCTGGCGCGCCTCGAACACGTACGAGCCGGAGGCCAGGCGGCTCGGCGTCACGTCGCCGGCCGCGACGCTGGCGGGGCCCTGCGCGAGCGCGCCGCTGGCGCGCAGCACGCGCCAGGTGACGACGGCCCCCGGCTCGAGCCCGCCCCACGAGTAGCGGGGCGTGTTGCGCGAGTCGCGCTGGGCGGTCGACCGGCGCAGCGTCAGCGCGCCGGGCGCGGCGGTGTCGATCGAGAACCCGTACGACGCCGGCGGCCCCTCGACCCCCACGAGATTCCGCTGCGCGACGCGGAACTGGTAGCTCCCGTCCGGGAGCGGGGCCGGCACGACCTGGCCCGTGGCGGTCGGCACCTCGCCCGTCTGGACCGGCGTCCCGGCCGGGTTCAGGATCGACCAGCGCGACGAGACCCGCGCCGCCGCTCCAGGTGAAGGTCGGGCTGGGCGTCCGGGTGATGGCGGGCGGCGCGCCGGTGATCGTCGGCGGCCCGGGGGAGGTGGCCACGCGGATGTAGCGCCGCGCGGTCGGGAGCGGTGTCCGTGACCGTGTCCCCGCCGGCCGACGGCCCGGACGAACCAGCGCAGCCGCGTGTCGTCCGGGAGGGCGACCGTCGCGGTGGCGTTGCGGGCGTCGACGACGCGGCGTCGGCCACCTTGATCGGCCCCGACGCGAGCTCCACGTAGACCTCGTGCGCGCGACGGGAGCCCGAGCAGCTGCCCAGCCAGCCGAAGGTCGGCCGCAGCCCGACCACGGCGTCGTCGTCGGGGCTCGATCGGGTCGAGCGGCGCGCCGACGGCGGGCGCCGCGAGCGCCAGGACGGCGGTGAGCGCGAGCGCGGCGGCGCACCAGAAGCGCGCGAGGCCGCGGGTCCGGAACGCGCACCGCCGAGGCGCCGCGCACCGCACGGAGTCTCCGGGGGAGGGTCGCACAGGGGCGCGATCGTATCGCTCCTCGACCCGAACGCTGGTCCAGGGTTGACCTGGTCGCAGGGAGGGGATACTAGGATGGCCTTCGCGCCGGGCGCCCCGCAGGGCGGGCACCGAGGGCGCAGAAGTCCTCCCCGTGGCCAGCGCTCTGGCGATCCAGAACCCGGACGAGCTCGGCCCCCACCTCGAGGGGTGGGACCGGCTCGCCCTGATGCGCCGCCAGCCGTACGCCGCCCCCGACTGGATGCTCTCCTGGTGGCGCCACGCCGCCCCGGCGTCGAGCCGGCTGCTCGTGGTGGTGGTGCGCGACGGCGGCGAGGTCATCGGCGTCGCCCCCTGGCACCAGCACCGCCTGCGCACCGGGCTGCGGGTGGCGCGCCTGCTGGGCACGGGCCACCGGGTCGAGCCGCTCGCCCTGCCGGGCCGGGAGGGCGAGGTGGCCGGCGCCGTCGGCGCCGCCTTCGACGCGCTGGCGGGCGGTCCCGGGGCGCTGGCGCTCGACCGCATCGACGCCCGCTCGCCGTGGCCGGTCCTGCTGGCCCGCGAGAGCCCGGGCGGCGGGCGGGTCGCCGACCGCGAGCTCACCGGGGCCCCGGTCGTGCGGCTCGAGGGGAGCACGTACGAGGAGTGGCTCCGCGGGCACAGCCGCAACTTCCGCGAGCAGCGCACCCAGGCCCGGCGGCGCTTCGAGCGCGAGGGCGCGACGATCCGCATGGCCGAGGAGCCGGCCGACGTGGACGCCGCCATCGCGGCCTTCGCCCGGATCACCGCCGACCGCTGGGAGCCGCCGCCCTGGGGCGAGCCGCGCGGCGACGGGGTGGAGGGGATGCTCCACGAGGCCGCCCGCGCGATGGTCCCGGCCGGGCGGATGCGCGTCTGGGTGCTCGAGGTCGAGGGGCGCCTGGTCTGCGTGCAGGTCTTCGTGGTCGCCGACGGCGAGGTCGGCTACTGGAACGGCGGCTTCGACCCCGAGTGGTCGCGGCTGCGGCCCGGCTTCGAGACCATCGTCCGCGCGATCGAGCACGCCTTCTCGAGCGGCGACCGCCGGGTGGACCTGGGCGGCGGCGCGAGCGCCTACAAGCGCCGCCTCACCGACGCCGACGCGCCCCTCGCCGCCGCCATGGTCCTGCCCGGCGGCCGCGACCTGCCGGTGCGGAGGGCGCAGCTGGTGCCGGCGCGGCTCGACCGGCTCCTCGTCCGGGGCGCCAAGCGCCTGCCCCCCCGGATCAGCGAGCCGCTTCGCCGCCTGCGTCGCTGACGGCCGCGCCCTCGCCCCTCATGCGCCGGCGGGCGCGGCGCAGCCGGTCCTGGACTCCGGGCGGCAGACGCCGGGCCGCCATGCGCGCCCGCCCCCGCAGGCGCCGAGGCGCCGTCGCGGCCCGCATCAGCGGGTAGGAGGCGCCCCGCGGCAGGAGCGTCGCCCAGGCGACCGGGTCCTCCACGTCGGCGAGCCGGAGCTTGTAGTGCTGCTGGCCCTCGCCGAAGTCCAGGCGCCGGTCGCCGAGGGCGAAGCAGTCCTCGATGGCGCGGTAGAAGAGGGCCATCATCGGCCGCACGGGGCCCCAGTCGGGCTGCCAGGCGCCGTTCCAGGCCATGGCCTCGCCGCCGGCGGCGAAGACGATGAGCGCCGCCACGACCCGGCCGTCGGCCTCCATGGCGTAGAGCCTCATGCGGCCCGGGCCGAGCATGCGCTCGCCGGCGTCGCGGAGCATTGCGAGCGCGTCGGGCCGCCAGAGCCGCGACCGGTCGCCCCACCGCGTCTCGTGGAGCCGGCCGAACGCCTCGAGCGCGCGCTCCATCCCCTCTCGGTCCTCGGCGCGGACGATCGTGGCGCCGCGGGCGGCCACGCGCTTGGCGGTCCGCCGCACGTCGCGGCGGGCGTTCTGGCTGCGGCCGGCCATCCAGGCGTCGAAGCTGCCGGCGCTCATCGAGAGCGCCTGGCCGGGGATGCGGAACTCCCACAGCAGCCGGGCCCCCGCGGCCCCCGGCCAGGCGCGCGCGAGGCCGCGCGGCCAGGCGGCATCGGCGTCGACCCGCTCCAGGCTCACGACGGCGGGACGGGGCTCGGACCGCCCCAGGGTCTGGGCGACCAGCGTCCAGACCGCGGGCTCGTGGCCTGGGGCCGCCAGGATGCCCGCCCTCTGCGGCAGCGACGGGGTCCCGAAGAGCCGGACCGCCGGCCGGCGCCGGGGGCCGTCGTGCAGCAGGAAGGGGGCGAGCCCGACCAGCCGCCCGCCCTGGCGCACCGCCACCACCCGCGGCCGGGCGCCGGCCGGGGCGAGGTGCCGCCACCAGGCCATCAACAGGTCGGGGGACGAGCCGGGCCGCGCGCAGGTGACGGCGAGCTCGTCCCACTCCCGCGCGATGCCGTCGAGGCTCCGCGGGTCGTCGAGCAGGTCCGCGGTCCGCATGAGGGCCCACCCTAGCCGGGCCGCGGGGTCAAAGGAGACCCGCGCGGCCCGGCTGGGCGCAGGCGGCCCGGACTAGCCGGTGACCGCGGGGATGCGCTGCTGCGAGACCCGGGTGAAGCGCGTCGTCGCGGCAGCCGTGACCCGCCTCGCCTGGGCGGCGGTGGCCACGACCGTGTTGGTGCGGCTGCCGACCAGCCCGATCGGCGCCTGGAGCACGATCCTCACGGTCCTGCTCTGGCCGGGGCGCAGGTCACCGACCCGCCAGACGATGCGCTTGCCCACCTGGTGGGGGCGCTTGCTGCTGGTGCGGTACGAGAGCCCCGACGGCAGCCGGTCGGACACGACCACGTCGCGGGCGGTGACCCTCCCCACGTTGCGCACGGTGATGATGTAGGGGATCTGGGACCCCGACTTCAGGGTCTTCGGGGCGGTCTTGATGACCACCAGCCTCGGCGCGGAGGCTCTCTTCACGCCGCTGGCCGACGTCGTGCCGGAGTTGGTGAAGGCCACGTTGACCGAGGCCGTGTAGGTGCGGGGGACCATGAAGCCGGTCTCCTGCGGCCCGGGGCCCGTCGATGTCGGCGGGCGGGCGGCCCGCGTGAGCTCGACGCCGTTGGAGGTGACCGTCACGGTCGCCGTCCCGGCCCCCGCCGGGGACAGCGTCACCGTCGCGGTGCCGCTCGGGCCGAATGTCACCTGGCTGGCGCTCAGCGTGCCGCCGGTGGCGGCAAGGGTCGCGCTCGCGCCGGGCGTGCCCGTCACGGTGAGCGTGGTCGGCGCGCCCGCGGCGGACGAGGCGCTCGCGGCCGAGATCGACACCGGCCCGGCCGCCTTCTTGCCGGAGGCCAGCGCCCGGATCTGCTGCGCCCGGGCGTTGAGGGTCGCGTCGGAGGTCGGGGTGGTCGGGTCGGCCTGGCCGAGGATCATCCAGACCGCGGTCTGGATGGCGCCGGCCTCGAGGCTCGGGTTGGGCGAAGCGGCGATCAGAGCATCCGCCTCCTGCATGAGCCAGCCTGCCTCAGCGTGGGCCGGGTTCGCGAGCTCGGGGGCGTCGGCGGCGGTCTGCAGCACCACCTGGTAGGTCGTGCCCGGGCCGATCGGATTCAGGGAGTCGATGCAGAAGGCCTGCACGATGGTGGACGTCCCGCCGGCGGGCGTCACCTGGAGCTGGAACTGCCCCGGCGCCGTCGGGCCCACCTGGCCTCCGCCGGGGAGGTTGACCGTGACCTGGCTGTATTCAGGATCGGTGTCGAGCAGCACGATCTGCGCCGGGGTGGCGGCTCTGGCGGGCAGCGCGAACGCGAGGGCCAAAAGCACCCCAAGCCCCAGAAGCGCCAAAAGGCGCGGTCGGCCCGAGCCGCTGTGTGGATTTCGGTTCCCTCTCGTCACCGGTGGTCTCCCTTCCATGGCCTGGGGCGATGTCCTGCCGCCGAGAACGCGCGCGGAGTCTACGGATCCGCGCCTCGGCGACCCACCCCAGTCGCCTGAGCCGGTGCGGTTCGGGGACAGCCTCCCCGGCTCCGGAGGCATACTGACGGCGGCAGTCTATGTCGGCGGGCGAACTGTGGTGAACCTCCCCGTTGGGGTAGAGGGCCGCCCGTGACAGGCCAGGACCCACGTCGCCATCGGCCGCCCGCCCGTGTAGGGGCCGCCTGGGCCGCCTCGGCACGACTTCACCGAGTTTTGACAGGTTTCAGACCTCGGAACGGCCAGGTGCCCCAGGTTGACACCCGGAGGCGGCTCGGGCAGCATGGCGCCCCGTCGCTCCCGTGCCCAGGGCGGCGCCTCGCAGGCAACGCCAACGCCTGAACCGGTTCGCGCGTCCCCGCGCGCGCCCGCACCCCCCAGGAGAAGGTCGATCCCGCCCACGAGAAGACCGAACCGCGCCGCCGGTGCGCTGATCGTCGCGCTCCTCGCCGGGCTGCTGGTTGGGCTGGCGCTCTCCGGGGGAGCGGCCGCCGCCCCCGCCAAGGACGGCCTCGTCGCCGCCTACGGCTTCAACGAGGCCGACTCGAAGGGCATGAGGTTCGGCGACGCGTCCGGCCTCAAGAACGGCGCGGTCGGGCGGGACGTGCGGCGGGTCAAGGGCCGCTTCGGGCGGGGCGTGCGCTTCAACGGCCGCAGCTCGTGGCTGACCGTGCCCCCCAGCTCCTCGCTGAACCTCGCCCCCGGCATGACGCTCGAGGCCTGGGTGAAGCCGCGCGCCGCCTCCGGGCGCCGGGCCGTCATCACCAAGCAGGGCGCGCGGCCGCGCCGCCTACGCGCTGCACGCCGCGACCCCGCGGGGGGCCGTGGCCCAGGCGGTCACCCTGCGCAAGGGGCGCAAGGCCGCGCGGGCCGCGACGGTGCCCCTGGGCAAGTGGACCCACCTGGCGGCGACCTACGGCCCCGCACGCCTGCGCCTGTACGTCAACGGCACCGAGGTCGCCTCGGTGCCGTCCGGCGGGCGCCTCCGGCGCTCCGCGGGCCCGCTGCGGATCGGCGGGAACGCGGTCGGCGGCGACTGGTTCAAGGGGGTCATCGACGAGGTGCGCATCTACCGGCGCGCCCTCAGCCAGAAGGAGATCCTCCGCGACATGCGCCGCCGCGTGGCGCGGCCGCGCGCGACCGCGCCGGCGCCGCGCCCGCCGGCGCCGGCGACCGGGCCCGGCCCGTTCTCCTTCGGCATCGTCTCGACCCGCGGGGTGGAGCACATCGACGACGTCCGCCGCGCTCGGCGCGCGGATCACGCGCATCCACTTCGAGATCGGCACGCCGACCTCGAGCATGCGCGAGTTCGTCGACCGCGCCGCCCGCCAGGGCGTCGAGGTGATCCTGCTGGCCGCCTTCAACGACCGGATCGCGACCTCCGAGGAGGCGCGCGGGCTGGCCGAGTGGGCGCGCGAGTTCGGGCCCGGCGGCACCTTCTGGAACGGGCGCTCCGACGGCGCCTACGCCGTGCGCTACATCGAGTTCGGCAACGAGACCAGCTACGCGCACCAGGGCATGGTCGACCGGGGCGGCGAGTACGCGCTGCGGGCCAAGGAGGCGATCGACGCCATCAAGGCGGCCAACCCGCGCGTCGGCCTCCTGGTGCAGGCCGACGACGCCAACATCAACCCGAGCCCCTGGGTGCGCGACATGCACGCCGCGGTGCCGAACCTCGGCAACCTGGCCGCCGGCTGGACCGTCCACCCCTACGGCCCGCGCTCGCGCTGGGAGCCGCGCATCGCCCGGCTGATCTCCCAGACGGCCGGCGTCGGCTGGCCGGCGCTGCCGATCTTCATGACCGAGTGGGGCATCTCCACCGACGACGGCCGCAGCCTGTCGGACAACTACACCTGGCCGACCAACATGACCTACGCGCAGGCCGGCGAGGCGGTCACCCGCGAGCTCGCCGACATGAACGCGCGCTTCCCCGGCCGGCTCGCCACCCTGCTCTGGTACTTCATCCGCGACCACGCCGCGCCGGGCGCGAGCTCGGACCGCGAGGACTACTTCGGCGCCGTCCGCGAGGACCGCTCCGACAAGGGGGCCCTGACCGCCGCCATCCGCGCCGCCGCCGCGAGGTACCCCGCGCACTGAGGCGTCGACGGCGAAGGGCCGCCGGTCGTCGAGACGACCCGCGGCCCTTCGGCCCGACCAGCCCCCGAGGGGGTGGGTCCCTGCGCTACCGCCGCTTGGGCAGCACCTTCACCTTGACCGCGTTGGTGTTCACGCTCTTCGGGCCGTTCTTGTAGCTGAGCCGGAGCTTGTAGAGGCCCGGCTTGGCGATCTTGACCGGGATGCTGCCCTGGGTGCCGGTGACGAGCTTCGACTTGATCGTCTTGAACTTCTTGATCGCGCCCTTGAGCTTCGTGTTCGAGTTGCGGATCTGGACCCGCACCTGGCTCTTGGTGACCGCCTTGTTGAACTTGACCTTCACCGTGAAGAGCTTGCCGGCGATGACCGTCTTCTTGAGCGTGAAGCTGGCCTTCAGGCCCGCCACCGTGCCCGCGCCGCCGCCGCCGCCCGGGACCACCGGGACCGGCGTGACCGCGCCGCCCTGGGTGATGCGGACGATCGTGCGCCCGCGGACCAGCGGGGCGTTCGAGCCGAAGCAGGTCACGTAGACCGCGCCGTCCGGAGGCCGGCCGCGATGCCCTCGGGGCCGTCGCAGCCCGGCACCGGGATGCGCGGTACTGGCCGCTCGTCGTGACGACGCCGACCGTGTCGGCCGCGTACTGGGCGAACCACAGCGCCCCGTCGGGGCCGACCGCGACGCCGCGGGAGTCGCTGCCCGGGAGCGCGACGCCGCCCGACGGAGGGCCGCCGCCGCTCGGCGCGATGTGCTCGACGCCGCCGGGGTGGGTGACCCAGAGGTTGCCGTCGGGGCCGAGCGCGATCCCGAAGGCGTTGCGCCAGCGGGGCGATCTGCGTCGGCGCCCGGGCGCGGCCGTGCTCGTGCGTGCTCGACGCCGCCGGACCGTCGTGACGTAGATGTTCGGGTCGCCGGCCGGGCCCGCGCGCGACGCTCTGGGCGTTCGAGCACGGCGGCCGGCCGCAGGCCGATCGGCGGCGCCGCGCGGCGCCGCTGACGCGCCAGAGCGCAGTCGTGTGCCCTTGGCCGAGATACCAGAGGTTGCCGTCGGCGCCGGTGGTGATGCCCTGCAGGTTGAGCGCGTCGGGCTCGAGGGTCGCTGGAGTCACGGTGATGCCGCCGGTCGGTCGATCCTGCTGACCGTGCCGTTGCAGGCCGGTGAACCAGCGGTCGGTCGTCCGGACTCCGTGTACCAGAGTGCTCCGTCCGGGCCGCTGGTGATGCCCGCCGGGCCGCCGGCGTCGGGCGCCGGGATCAGCAGCGGCGAGCCGCCGGGCGGCATCTTGCCGATCGACTGGGCGCCGGGGTCGGCGAACCACAGGTTGCCGTCCGGGCCCGCGGTGATGCCCAGCGGCTGCGAGAACGCCGACGGGACGGTGATCGTAGTTGACCTGGTCGGCGGCGGCCGCGGTTCCGACCACGGCGGCCGCGACGCCGAGGGCCGCGCCGGTGGCGACCATCTGACGGCGGAAACGAGTCATACCCTTCACGGTTCGAGCCCCCGTTCGGTGGGATGGGACGGCGTCGTGCCGCCCCCTGTGGCCATTCAGGCTGGCAGGGCGGGCCGGGAAGCTCGCCCTGCGGGGGACCAGTCCGCGGCTCGCGGGGGTGCAGTCCCCAGGTCGTCGTTCGTTTAGTTACGGAACCGATCGGCGGCGGGATCCGGGTACTCGCCCTTGCGGGCGCGGCCCAGGATCTCGTCCATGCCGTCGGGGACGCGCTTGGAGACCTCGTAGCCCAGCGTCTCGTGGATCCGCTCGAAGCTGACCTTGTAGGAGCGCGGGTCCTCGTCGATCGTCGTCCACTCCGCGCGCAGCTCGGGCAGCCGCTCCTTGAGCAGCTCGTACATCATGCGCTTGGTGTAGTTCTCGCCCGAGTCGCCGACGTTGAACGTCTGGTTGCGGCTCGCCTCGGGGCTGCCGAGCACCATCACGATGGCGCGGGCGATGTCGTCCACGTGGGCGTACGGGCGCCAGAACTGCTCGCCGAAGATCGAGAGCACGCCCTCGGTGTAGGCCTCGATGGTGAACTGGTTGACGGTGAGGTCGAACCGCATGCGCGGGCGCCACGCCGTAGACCGTCGCGAGGCGGAGGGCCGTGTAGCCCATGCCCCCGTTGGCCTGCTCGGCGAGGTGGCGCTCGACGGCGACCTTGGTCTCGGCGTAGAGCGAGACCGGGTTCAGCTCGGCGTCCTCGGTCACGAGGGTGCTCGTGTCGGAGACGCCGTAGTTGCTGCAGGTCGAGACGAAGACCAGGTGGTCGACGTCGGCCTCGCCGGAGGCGTCGATCAGGTTGGTCGAGGCGTCGATGTTGATCGACCGGGTGAGGTCGGGGTCGCGCTTGCCGGCGGGGTCGCCGACGATGGCCGCCAGGTGGACGACGGCGTCGCTGCGCGACAGGAGCGGCCGGAGGGTGTCGAGGTCGCGCACGTCGGCCTGGACGAACTCCAGGCGCGGGTGCCCGATCAGCTCGCGCACGCCCTGGTCGCCGTGGGCCATGCGGCACCAGTCGACGCCGATGACGTTCGTGGCCTCGTCCGCCAGCAGGCGGCGCGTGAGGGCCCCGCCGACGTAGCCGGCGGCGCCGGTCACCAGGACCGTGCGGTGGGGAGCATCCGTGCTCATGCGATTGCCTCCTGCAGCTCGAGGACCCGCGCGACGCGCTCGACGTCGTCGTCGGTCATGGCGGGGTAGAGGGGGACGGTGACCTCGCGCCGGGCGTACTCCTCGGTGAGGGGGAGCTCGTCCTGGGGCGCGTAGACCGTGAAGCGGTGCACCGGCTGGTAGTGGACGCTCGTCTGCACGTCGTCCGCCGCCGCCCGCCGCCGGATCTCCTCGCGCGCCTCCTGGCTGGGGGCGACGATCGGGAGGATGTGGCAGGCGCTGCCCTCGTCCTCGCCGGCGAAGGGGATCACGAGCTCGGGCTGGCCCGCGAGCGCGGCCCGGTAGGCGGCGACGACGCGCCGCCGGCCGGCGGTCATGTCGTCGAGCTTGCCGAGCTGGACCAGGCCCAGGGCGGCCTCGAGCTCGCTGGGGCGGTAGTTGTAGCCGCGCTCGACGACGTCGTAGCCGCTGGCGTGCCCGCGCTCCCGGTCCCAGCTGGTGGCGGTCATGCCGTGGGCGCGCATCAGGCGCAGCCGCTTGGCGACGGCGTCGTCGTCGGTGGTGATCATCCCGCCCTCGCCCGTGACGAGGTTCTTGTTCGAGAAGAACGAGAAGCACGAGACGTCGCCGATCGACCCGGCGCGGCCGGCGGCGCAGGAGGCCCCGGGCGCGTGGGCGGCGTCCTCCACCAGCGCGATGCCGTGGCGGTCGGCCAGCGCGCGCAGCGCGGCGATCTCGCCCATCCAGCCGCCGTAGTGCATCGCGCAGATCGCGCGGGTGCGGGGGCCGATCAGGGCGGCGACGGCGTCGGGGTCGAGGACCGGGCGCTCCAGGCTGAGGATGTCGCCGAAGCGCGGGGTGGCGCCGGTGTAGGCGACGGCGTTGGCGGTCGCCACGAAGGTGAGCGAGGGGACGATGACCTCGTCGCCGGGGCCGATGTCGAGGGCCGCGAAGGCGAGGTGCAGGGCGGCCGTGCACGAGGACGCCATGACGGCGTGGCTCGCGCCGACGCGCTCGGCGAAGGCCTCCTCGAAGGCCGCCGTGCGCGGGCCCATCGTGAGCCAGGCGGAGCGGACGACCTCGGCGACGGCCTCGACCTCGGCCTCGTCGAAGGACGGGGCGGCGAGCGGCAGGACGCGGCTCACTGCAGGACCTCGACCGGGGCGAAGAGCGTGTCCTTCATGCGCTCGAAGTCCTCGAGCGCCTTCTGGTAGTCGCTGTGCCGCCCGATGTCGAGCCAGAAGCCCTCGAAGGGGTAGCCGGCGACGACCTCCTGCTGCTCGAGCAGGCGCAGGATGAGCTGGGGCAGGTCGAGGCGCACGCCCGGCTCGATCAGCTCGAGGGCGCGGGGCTCGAAGACGTAGACGCCCATCGAGACCGTGGCCTCGAGAACGGGCTTCTCGCGGTAGTTGAGGATCTGGCGCGACTCGCCGATCGGCTCGCCGAGGTCCATCACGCCGAACTCCATCTGCACGTCGGCGCGCTGGACCGCGATCGAGGCGGCGGCGCCGCTGGCGGCGTGGGACGCGACCAGGTCGGTGAACCGCAGGTTGGTGAGCAGGTCGCCGTTCATCACCAGCACCGGGCGCTCGCGGCACGCCTCGGGCAGGAAGGCCAGCGGGCCGACCGTGCCGAGGGGCTCCTCCTCCTCGAGGTAGCGGAGCTTCAGGCCGTAGCGCGAGCCGTTGCCGCAGTAGGCGCGGATGAGGCTCGCCATGTGCCCGACGGCGAGGGTGACCTCGCGCCAGCCCTGCACGGCGAGCTGCCGCAGCAGGACGTCGAGGATGGGGCCGTCGCCCAGCGGCATCAGCGGCTTGGGCAGCACGGTGGTGAGCGGGGCGAGGCGTGTTCCCTTGCCTCCAGCCAGGATCACGGCGTGGGGCCGCTTCGGCCGCCCGCGCCGCGCCGGGCGCTCGTTCGTGAGCACGTTCAGAGTTGTCCCCATCACCGTCCCTTAGGCTCGTCGTGTGGCACGGAGCGCCGGGCTCCACGACGAGGCTAGCCCACCCTCCCCGGCCCCACCACGGTCGTATGACCAGGGCTCGACCCACCCGGCGGCTCAGGTCTCGGGCAGCGCCCGGCGGCTAAGTCGGGGCGGACGACCTGCTCGAGGTGGGTTGCGAATGCGTCGGCGAACGCTGCGACGTCGAAGCGGGCGCTCGCCTCCTCGAAGGCGGCCCGGCCCACGGCCGCGCGCGTCTCCGGCGCGGCGATGAGGTCCGCCACGGCGTCGGCGATCCGGCCCGGGTCGTTCGGCGGCACGACGATGCCGGTCTCGGCGTCGCGCACCAGCTCGGGCACGCCGCCGAGGTTCGTGGCCACGACGGGCAGGCCCAGGGCCATCGCCTCGAGCACCGTGGTCGGGAGCGAGTCGGGCAGCACCGACGCGTGCACCATCACGTCGAGGCCGGACAGCACCTCGGCCAGGTCGCCGAAGGGCGAGATCAGCTCGACGCGCTCGGCGATGCCCAGGCGCTCGGCCCGCGCGCGCAGCTCCTGCAGGTGGCCCGGCGCCTCGCGCGCCGCCGCGCCCGCGATCACGAACCGGGCGTCGACCCCCCGCTCCAGCAGGTCGGCCGCGGCGTCGAGCACGACCGCGTGGCCCTTGAGGGGCGTCAGGCGGCCCACCGACCCGACGCGGGGGGCGCCGTTGACCCGGGCGGGCGCCCGGGCGGCGCCGTCGCGCAGGGCGGTGAGGTCGATGCCGTTGTAGAGCGTCGCCACCCGCCCTGCCGGGACGCCCCCCTCGACCAGGGCGCGCCCGGTGGAGTCGGAGACGGTGAGCACCAGCACCGGCGCGCGCCGGCCGATCGCCAGCAGCAGGCGGCGGGTGGAGCCGGCGAAGTCGGCCGAGTCCATCGTGTCGTGCATGCGCCAGACCACCGGCCGGCGCGCCAGCCGCCCGGCCAGGCTGCCGTAGACGTGCGCCTTGGCGCTGTTGGTGACGACCACGTCGGCGCGACAGGCGGCGATGGCCCGCGCCAGGCGGGCCGAGGCGACCGGCAGGGCCGCCGCGGCCCGCAGCGTGTCCAGGCGCGAGCCCGCCCCGCCGCGCGAGACGCCCAGCAGCGACCGCGAGACCGGCACCACCCGCACCTCGGCGCCGCGCGCGCGGGCGCCCTCGGTGAGCATGCCCTCGCCGGGGGTGAGCACGATCGGCGCCACCCGGGCGCGGTCCAGGCGCTCGAGCAGGGTCAGCAGCATGAGCTCGGCGCCGCCGTACCCGGTGTGGTGGCTGACGAAGGCGCAGCGGATCACGGGCGCGCCCCGTTGCCCGGCGCGACCTCGCGGTAGACCGCCTCCCAGCGCTCGGCCAGGGCCGCCCACGAGAACGTGGCGGCGTAGTCGCGGGCGCGCGCGACCCGCTCCGCCGCGGGCCGGCCCGGGCTCGTCGAGGGCCTCGCCGAGGGCCCGCGCGAGGTCGTCGGCGTCCCCCGGGCGCACCAGGCGGCCGTGCTCGCCCACCAGCGCCGGCAGGTGCCCGGCGGCGCCGGCGACCAGCGGCACCTCGCAGGCCATCGCCTCGATCGCCACCCGGCCCCAGGGCTCGTGGCGGGAGGGCATGGCGACCACGTCGCCCGCCGTGAAGGCCAGGGCCACGCGCTCCATGGGCAGCGGGCCGTGGAACCAGACCCGGCCGGCAAGACCCAGGCGGTCGGCCTGCGCCCGCAGGGCCGCCTCCTCGGGCCCCTCGCCCACGATCAGCGCGCCGACCCGGCCCGGCATGCGGGCGATCGCGTCGAGCAGGACGTCGATCCCCTTGTCCGGCACGAGCCGGCCGGCGAACGACACCACCCGCCCCTCCTCGGGGATGCCCAGCTCGCGGCGCGAGGCGGCGCGGTCGCGCGGGCCCAGGACGCCGAGCTCGATGCCGTGGCCGATCACGGCCGACGGCCCCCGGTAGCCCTTGGCCTCGACGACGGCGACCGACTCGGGGCTGCGGCCCACGACGTAGCTCGCCGAGCGCACGACGTAGCCCTCGCCCCACCGGAACGGGGGCGGCTGGCGCTTGACGGCCTGCTGGCTGGGGTTCAGCACCAGCGGTGCGCGGCGGGCGACCGCCCGGCGGGCGAGCGCGACCTGGGTGCTGACGGCGCTGTAGGGCTCCTCCCACAGGTCGACGACGTCGGGGCGCAGGGAGCGCATCAGCTTCACCAGCCCGCGGGGGTAGAAGTAGGCGTGCCGCTGGCCGCGCACCATGGGCAGGGCGACCGGCAGCACCTCGAGCCGGTACTCGGGGGCCGGCGGGCGCTCGGCGCTCATCCAGCGGCCCAGCTCGAAGAAGCGCGATGGCGCCACCACCGTCACGTCCAGCCCGGGCCGCCGGGCCAGCTCGCGCGCCTTGGCCTGGGCCAGCTCCACCGAGACGTAGGCGTGGCTGATCATCAGGACTCTCAAGGCCGCTCCTCGGGCGCGACGGCTCTCCCGGCCGTGGCGCCCTCGTCGCGGGGGCCCGCATCGAGGTCGTCGAGCAGGGCGAGGTGGGCCCGCGCGACCTCGTCCCAGGTGGGGGCCGCGCGCTCGGCGATGCCGCGGGCGGCGGCGCGCATCCCGTCGCGGTCGGCCCGCGTCGCCCGGGCCACCTCGACGATGGCCGCGGCCGCCGCCTCGGCGTCGGCCGGCGGGTAGAGCCAGCCCGACTGCCCCGCCAGCAGCCGGCCGATGCCGCCGATGTCGGGGCCCACCACGGGCGTCCCGGCGGCCAGGGCCAGGTGCAGGATGCCGCTCTCGGACGCGCGCCGGTGCCCGAGCACGAGGACGTCGGCCGCGCGCGCCTCGGACACCAGCTCCTCGACGGTCAGGTGGCGGAGGTCGGCCGAGACCGCGTGGGCGGGCAGCGCCTCCAGCATGCGGCGCACGCCGTCGCCGTCGGCCGCGCGCCCGACCACCCGCAGGCGCAGGCCCGGGTCGGCGCGCAGCGCCCCGCCGAAGGCGGCGACGACGGTGTCGAACCCCTTGTACGGCCGCAGGGTGCCCGAGGTGGGCCACGCGGACGGCGTCGCCGACGCCGTTGGCGCCCTCGGCGAAGGCGTCGGCGATCGGGCGGTAGGTGCCGTGGGCGATGACGCCGACGCGCGGCCCGCCGCCCGGCGAGGCGCCGCACGACGTCCGCCTCGGCGTCGCTCTGGGCGACGATCAGGTGCGGCAGCCGGTAGGTCGCGCGGTGGACCAGGTTGCCGGCGCCCGGGCGGTCGTGGGGCACGGCGTTGTGCGCCGTGACCACCAGGCGGCGCGCGAGCGGCCGGAGGGCGGCGAGGAACACGAGCTCGGGGGCCGACTCGGGCGCCTGCACGTGGACGACGGCCGGGTGGCCGCGCAGGCGCGCCGCCAGCGCCGCCCCCACCACCCGCAGCCAGCCGAGCGCCCAGGAGAGGGCGATCGCGGCGGTGCGCGGCCGCCCCGACAGGCGCCGCGGGGCGCGCGGCCACAGGTGCCGGACCCGGGCCGCCTGGGGGACCCGGCCCTCGAGCTCGTTGCCCGTGCGGGTGGCCAGCGCCGCCGGCATCCCGGCCCGCGCCAGCGCGTCGGCGAGCAGGAAGGAGTAGTGGCCGATGCCCCCGCCGCCGGACCACTCCACCACGATGTAGTCGCCCCGGCGGCTCACGGCCCCACCACCGCCTCGAGGTCGTCGGCCAGCGCGGCGGCGATGGCGTCCCAGCCGTAGCGCTCCTCGGCGAGGGCGCGCGCGTTGGCGCCGAGCGCCGCCCTGCGGGCGGGGTCGTCGAGCAGCCCGGCCACCTCGGTCGCGACGCGCCTCGGCGGAGTCGGCGATCAGCAGGTGCTGGCCGTGCTCGGCCTCGATGCCCTCCGCCCCCAGCGCCGTTGACACGACCGCGCGTCCGGCGCCGAAGGCCTCGAGGATCTTGAGCCGGGTGCCCCCTCCGCTGCGCAGCGGCACGATGACGACGGAGGCCCCGGCCAGGGCCTCGCGCATGTCGGCCACCGGCGAGCGCACCTCGACCCCCGCGGCCTCGAGGGCCGCGCGCAGCTCGGGCGAGGCGTCGCGGCCGGCCGCGACGATGCGGCGCCCGGGCGCCCGGCGGCGCAGGGCGGGGGCGATCTCGTCGGCGATCCAGTGGGCGGCGGCGACGTTCGGCGTGTAGGCGAGGTCGCCCGGGAAGAGCACATCGCCGTCGGCCGGCTCCGGCGTCGGCCGCACGGCCTCGAGGTCGACCCCGTTCGGGGCCACCGCGACGTTCGTGATCCCCGTGGCCCGCAGCATCTGGCGCTCGTCCTCCGAGCACACGTAGACGCGGGCGCTCGACCGCAGCACCCGGCGCTCGAAGGCCGCCGTTCCGAGCCCGAAGAGCCGCTTGCGCAGGTCGACTCCGCCCCGGTGCGCCGAGAGCTCGCTGGCGCGCCGCGCCCACTCCACGTTGTGGGTGTCCACGAGCACGGGGCGCCCGAGGCCGCGGGGCACGCTCAGGGTGGGCCCGATCGAGGCCACCAGCACCGCGTCCACGTCGCCGGCGTGCGCCCGCAGCCAGCGGCGCAGCGACGGGTTGGTCTGCGCCGCGAAGTACACCGGCGCCCCGCGGGCCAGCGATCCCAGGTACGAGAGGTAGCGCCAGCCCGGCTTGGGCAGGCAGATCGGGTCCATCCCCGCGGCGATCAGCTCCTCGAGCCCGGCGTCGTCGGGCGGCTCGGTCAGGAGCAGGCTCACGCGGTGCCGGGCGGCCAGCGCCCGGAAGAGGTGGAAGTTGCGGATCTTGGAGCCGTTGTCGAGGGGCAGCACCGGCTTCTGGGGCACGAGCGCCAGGTGCATCGGCCTCACGGCCGTCGTCGGGCGGGCGCGCGTCGTCATGCTGCGCTCCCGATCGGCCGGCGCCAGGTCCCGCGGCCGCGCAGCAGGGCGTCGTAGCGGTCGGCCATGTCGGCCGCGTCGTGGTGGCGCCGCACGTAGCGCTCGCCGGCCTCGGCCACCTCCCGCGCGAGCCCGCGGTCCTCGAGCAGCAGGCGCAGGCGGTCGGCCAGCAGGGGGGCCTCGAGCCGCGGGATGACCGTGGGGCGGAGGGCCGGCTCGCGGTCGAGCATCTCGGCGACGTGGCCCTGGCGGCAGGTGACCAGCGGCAGCCCGGCGTCCTGCGCCTCGATCAGCGCGTAGCTCGAGCCCTCGTGGCGGGTCGGCTGGGCGGAGACCGCGGCGGCGGCGAACAGGTCGCGCATCCGGTCGGGCCCCTGGTGGCCGAGGTTCACCACCCCGGGCACCTCCAGCCGGCGCGGCCCGGCCACGACCAGGGTCGCCTCGGCGGGCAGCAGCCGCGGCAGCGCGCGCAGGACGTCTGCGCCCTTGCGGTACTCGAGCCGGCCGGCGAAGAGCACGATCGGCCCGTCCGGCAGGCCGTGGCGGCGGCGGGCGGCCTCGGCGTCGCCCCCGGCGAACGAGCCCGGGACGATCCCGTTCTCGATCACCGCCACCCGGCGCAGCCCGTAGTAGCGGCGGATCTCGCCGGCCGCCGTGCGCGACACCTCCACCGCGGTCCCGAGCGCCCCGCCGAGGGCCATCAGCCCGCCGTGGACGTAGCGGGTGCGGACGTACTCGGCCGTCGACACGCTCGAGCGGATCGCCTTCGCGTAGCCGGCGTAGTTGCCGTGGAAGACGACGGCCATCCGCGGGTGGCGCACGCACCAGCCCATGATCCCGTTGGCCAGCACGGCGTCGGCGCGGGCGATGGCGTCGCGGTGGCGGCGCGCGGTGCGGCCGGCCGCCACGGCGCCGGCGAGCCCGAGCTTGTCGAGGGGCAGCGGCACGTCCCGGTCGTCCGGCTCGGGCCAGTAGACCTCGACCTCCCAGCCGCGCTCCTGGAGCAGCGGCACAAGGGTCTGGGTGAAGCGCTCGATCCCGCCGGGGCTGGCCGGGTCGTTGCCGGTGAGGACGACGAGGCGCATCAGCCGAGCGACCTCGCCACGTCGCGCGGGCGGCGGAGCGCGGCCAGCAGCGCCCCGGCCTCGACCACCCGCAGGACGTGCAGCAGCCCCAGGTAGACCAGGGTCCCGACGACCAGCCCCAGCAGCAGCGAGAGCCTGCCGAGCGGGTAGGTGACGGCCCCGGCCACCACGGCGGCGACGAGCATCAGCCAGACCCGGCGCATGGGCAGCCTCAGGCCCGCCCGCCGGACGGCCACGATCAGGGTCGCCGCCATCACGGGGAACTCGGTCGCGACGGTCGCGACGGCGGCCCCGTCGGCCCCGAAGGGCGGGATCAGGATGAGGTTGATCACCACGCTGAAGGCGGCGCCCGCGAAGACGATGACGGTCCAGACCTTCAGGAGGTTGATCGCGGGGACCAGCGCGCCGGCCAGGTAGCCGAGGAAGATCGCGATGACCACCGGCCACACCAGCATCAGCACGGTGCCCGTGGGGCCGCGGAACTCCTCGCCGAAGAGCAGCCCGGACAGGGGGTGCGCGACCGCGATCACGATCGTCACGATGGGCAGCGCGAGGCCGAGCAGGATCTCCCACCCGCTCGCCACGAACCGGCGCAGCCGCTCGGGGTTGGTCTTGGCCGCCTCCGAGATGAGGGGGAAGAGCGCGCCCACGATCGCGATCGGCACGATCTGGACCTGGTCCACGAGCTTCTGGGCGGCGGCGTAGTAGCCCGCCTCCTCGGAGCCGGAGATCTGGTACACGAGGATCGAGTTGATGCGGTAGTAGACGGCGACGGCGATCGCGCCGAGCCCGAGCGGGATGCTCAGCCGCAGCAGCTCGGCGACGGCGCGCCGGGTGGGGCGGCCGATCGGCGTCAGCCGCTGGGCCATCCAGGCCTGGATCAGGGAGGAGATCGCCGAGCTGGCGACGATGCCCACGATCAGCGCGACCGGGCCCGGCCCCGGCGGCGATCATGATCAGCGCCACGGCGGCCCACGAGAGCGAGCTCGAGAGGTTGTTGACGATCGTCCAGCCCGGCTTCATGGCCGTCTGGACCACGGCGGCCAGGCTGCTCGGCGCCCCCACGATCAGGCCGACGCAGACGATCACCGAGGCGACGGCGACCGTGTTGTCGGGCGCCGTGGCGACGGCCACGGCCCCGGCGATGACCGCGAAGGCGACGGACATGACCATGCGCAGCGCCAGCAGCGAGCCCGCGACCTCCGCCGGCGACACCTCGCGCACCGACAGGCGGTTGACCGCCGCCTGGCGCAGCCCGAAGTCGGCGAGCGGAGAGAAGAGCAGGCCCCAGGCCAGGGCGTAGTTGAAGGCGGCGAAGCCGGAGGCCCCCAGGTGCCGCGCCAGCAGCGCCGTGGTGAGCACGCCGAGCGCGACCGTGGCGACCCGCGCCGCCAGGTCGGCGGCGGCGACGGTGGCGGCCCGGCGGTCGCTGACCTTCCCCAGGTCGGGGAGCTTGTGCGCGGGCCCGCCGTGCGCCTCGCGCGCCTCGCGCGCCGGCGGCGCTCCCTCCGCGGGGATCGACGCCGTCACGGCACCCCGTCGGCCGGCCGGTCGCGGCCCTCGGCCGGGGGATCGGCGAGCGCGTCGAAGGCGCCGGCGATCGCCCCCACGATGACGGCCCACCGCGAGGTCTGCGTCAGGAAGGCGGCGGTGGCGATGGCCGGCAGCAGCGCGATCAGCGCGGCCGCCATGACCCAGGCCTGCCGCGGCGGGCTCCTCAGGAGCCCGTGGGCGAGCGTGATCACGAGCCCGATCACCAGCGTCGCCAGCGCCAGGATGCCCCAGAGCCCGTAGCGCAGGGGCAGGGTGAGGTAGGTGTTGTGCGTGTAGGAGCCGTCGGTCGGCAGGCTGATGCTGTTCACCGGGACGAAGCCGGACGTCGGGCCGATGCCGGTCCAGAGGTTACGCCCGGCGAGGGCGTAGACCGCGTCCGACTCGTCGACCCGGTACTGGAGCGAGGGGTCGGTCGAGCTCGACTCCTCGGCCGCCGACAGCGCGGTGCCGGCCCGCTCGGCGAAGACGTCGCGCGCGCCCGGGACGGCGATCCCGATCAGCACGACCACCGCGGCGAGCGTGAGGACGACCCCCAAGAACATGCGCACGGACCGCACGACACCCCCGCCCTGGCGCGCCACGTTGAGGATCAGCAGCGCCACCGCGGCGATCGCGTACCCGACCAGGATCGAGCGCCGCTGGGAGGTGATGGCCACGATCAGCCCGGAGACGACGAGGGCGGCGAGGAGGATCCGCGCCAGCCCCGTGACCCGGCGGTCGGCGAGCGCCGCTCCCCAGACCCCGACGCAGCAGAGCAGGGCGTAGGGCCCGGCCGAGTCGAAGAAGGTGATCGGCACGCCGTCGATCTCGACCGCCGTGCCGGCGATGCCGAAGACCCGCGCCGCGCCGATCGCGACCAGGAGGATCCCGACCACGAGCGAGGCGCCGAGCACGATCCTCTCCGCCCGCTCCCGGGGCACGGAACGCAACACCCGCCAGACGATGAACGCGGCGAGCACGCAGGTGTAGTAGGGCCGCAGCCCCACGAGCGAGCCGTCCGGGTTGTGCAGCACGTAGAGCCCCACCACCAGGCCCGCGGCGACGAACCCGCCCGTGGCGACGAATACCCATGTCACCGGGCCGATGAGGCGGGCGCGCCGGTCGCGCGCCGCCGGGAAGAAGACCACCGCCGCGACGGCGGCGGCGACGAGCAGGACGTCGCGCGGCGCGAGCAGCCCGCCGAGGTAGTCGCCGTACAGCTCGTCCCCCAGCCTGGCGAGGCCGGGCAGCGCGTCGTCGGTCCCCTCGTCGACGACGAAGAACGGCAGGAGGATCGCGGCGATCGCGATGCCGGGCCGGCCGAGGTACACCATGACGCCCGCGATGGCGGCGGCGGCCGCCAGGGCCAACGACCACGACCAGTTCAGCGCCAGGGTGGTGCTGACCGCCACGGCCAGCACCATCGCGACGCCGAGCGCGACCGCGGCCACCAGCTCCTCCGAGCTGTGGAGCCGATGGCCCCCGAGGGGCGAGCCTCGCACCGGTGCCTACCGCCTGGGCTCGGGCCGCTTGGTGTCGCCCGCGCGGCCGTTGTCCCCGGCCGGCGACTGACGCGGCGGCTCGTCGCCGTCGAGCGACTCCTCGTCGACCGAGTCCTCGTCCTCCGGCCTCCGGCCGGGGCCGAGCTGCCCGCCGCCCGACCGCGCCCGCCGCCTCAGCAGGCCGGTGCGCGGCGGCTGGGTCGGCGGCGCCGGCTCGCGCGCCCCGCCCGGCGCCTCGGGGTACCCGTAGGCCAGGTCCTCGTCGCGCGGCGCCGACATGTTCAGCACGGTGCCCACCGGCTTGGCGCCGAGGACGTTGAGGCGGTCGATGAGGCGCTGCACCTGGTAGAGGCGCGCCGCGCGCCGCCGCACCACGATCACCACGCTGTCGGCCGCCTGCAGGAAGCGGGCCGCGTCGGGGAGGCCGAGGAAGGGCGGGGCGTCGATGACCACCAGGTCGTAGCGGTGGCGGAGGATCTCGATGATGTGCGGCACGACCTCGCGCACGGCCAGGTCGCCCGGGTTGGGCGGCTGGGGGCCGGCGGCCAGCAGGTCGAAGCGCTCCACCGAGACGATCGCGTCGTCCACGCTGCTGCCCATCTCCGCGGGGCTCGTCGCCGACAGCTCGGAGAGGAGGTTGGACAGGCCCTGGGCGTACGGCTCGCCGACGCCGCGGGTGATGGTGCGGAAGCGCAGGTCGGCGTCAACGAGGCAGACCCGCGAGCCGCTGCGCGCGGCGACCCGGGCGAGGTGGAAGGCGATGGTGCTCTTGCCCTCGCCGGGCCGGGTGCTCTGCACGGCGGTCACGGTGGCGCCGGTGCCCGGCGTCGCGACGAACTTGAGGTTGCCCAGCAGCAGCCGGAGGCTCGAGTCGAAGCCCTCCGACGACCGCGCGCCGCGGGCGATCGGCACCCGCTGCACGCGGGGCAGCTCGGCCAGCACCGGCAGCTTCAGGCCCTGGAGGTCGTCGGCGCTGTCGACCGGGTCGCGCAGGCGCCGGTAGCCGGCCATCAGGGCCAGGCCGAGGAGCCCCTGGAGGAGGCCGACGCCGAGGGCGACCTGGGCGGGGCTCGCCTGCTCGGGCGAGCTCGGCGGGGTCGCGCGGTCGAGGATCTCCACGTTGCCGGTCTGCACGTCGGCCAGCAGCCGCAGGTCGTCGAGCTGCTCCTGGAGCCGCGCGAGCTCCTCCTCGGACGCGCCCTGGGCGCGCAGCTGGTCGACCCGGTCCGTGGCGGCGTCGAGCGACTGCTGCACCTTGGCGCGGTCGGCCGCGATGCGCGTCTGGACGAACTGCTCGGCCCAGGCGTTGGCGAGGGTCGCCGCGCGCGCGGCGTTCGCGTCGGTCATCGTGATGTCGGCGATGTCCGAGTTGCCGCTCGAGCCGACGCTCACGCGCGAGCGCAGCTCCTCGGCCTGGTTCGCCGGCAGGCCGGCGACCCGTGCGACCCGCTCGGCGACCTCGTTGGAGACCACCAGCTTGATGTTGGTGGCGGCGTCGCGCTCGGCCTCGCCGCTGCCCGAGAGGACCGGCGAGCCGAAGATCGCCCGGTCCAGCTCGGCGGTGCGGAACAGCACCCTGGCGGTCGCCGCGTAGCTGTCCTCCTTCTGGCTCTGCACGACGAAGCCGACGAGGGCGGCGAATACGGCGGCCCCGATGACCACCGCCCACTGACCCGGCGTGAGCCGGAGCCAGCGGGGGATCCGTTCGAATGGGCGGTTCACGTGGCGACCTCCGTGGCGCTCTTGGCTTCGATCTCGATCTCGTCGATGACGCGGCCCGATAGGTCGAGCGCCCGCAGGACGAGCCGCCGGTCGTCGGCGTCGAGCACCACGATGTGGTGCTCGGGTAGGAAGACGTCGTAGTCAGGACAGGGCGACCCGTAGAGGTCGCCCCCCGCGCCGCCCGTGACCACCTGCTGGATGGCCGTGGAGCGGCGGATCTCGATGCGGGCGTAGGCGTGCTCGTGGCCGTTGAGGACCATGCCGACGCCCCCGGCCTCGAGCGTCGTCCAGAGGCGGTCCCGCTCGTCGGGGAGCGCGTCGAGGGCGTGGCCCCGGTGCAGGCCGAGCGGGAAGGCGGGCTCGTGGTAGACCGCGATGCGGTGGGCGGCGCTCGTACCGGCCAGCGACGCCGCGGCCCAGTCGCGCTGCATCGCGTCGACCAGCCCCGAGGTGGTGTCGAGGCCCAGCACGAGGACCGGGCCGACCCGGAGCTCGAAGCCCAGCCCGTCGCAGTAGGGAGGGGCCGGGCGGCGGGCCGGGACGATCTCGCGCCACAGCTCGAGGCCGCGGGGGCTGTCGAGGTCGTGGTTGCCGGCGACCGCGTAGAGGCGGTCCCACAGGCCGCCCCAGTCGCGCCGCCACGCGTGCAGCATCCGGCGCCTGCGCGCGTCGGACGTGCCGGCGTACGCCGCGTCGCCCACGAACAGCACCGCGTCCGGCGCGCACGCGGCCGCCAGCGCGAACGCGTCGCGCTGCGCCGGCCGCTTCGAGTCGCCGGCGGCGACGAGCCGGGTGGCCCCGGACGGCCGCGGGAGCGGGTTGGACCGGCGGACCCCGAGGGCGCTGGCGATCCGTCGCATCAGACCGGGCACGGGTTCTCGATCATGTCGCCCACCTCGTCGCGCAGCGCGGACCGGTAGGCCTCGGACGAGAAGCGCTCGGCGCGCCCGCGGATCTCCCGCGCGTCGAGGTCCTCGCGCGCCGCGTGGCGCACGGCCATCTGCAGGTCGCGGACGCCGCGGCCCCGCATGAGCCACCCGGTGACGCCGTTCTCCACGATGTCGAGCGCGCCTCCGGCGTCGATCGAGATGACGGGGGTCCCGCAGGCCTGGGCCTCGGCCATCACGATGCCGAAGTCCTCGTCCACGGGGTAGAGCATGGCGCGCGCCGACCGGTAGAGCTCGCGCAGCTCCTCGTCGCCGACCTCCTCGACGAACTCCACGTTGGGGGTGGCGCGCGCGCGCAGGGCGGGCGCCATCGCGCCCTTCCCCACGACGGTGAGCCGGTACGGGAGGCCGCGGAAGGCCTCGACCACGAGGTCGGGGCGCTTGTAGCCGGTGAGGCGGCCGACGTAGAGGAAGCCCTCGCCGCGCTCGCCCCCCGGGGTGAAGAAGTCCGTCCGCACCGGAGGCGGCACCACCTGGGCGCGGCGGCCGTAGTGGCGCTGGATGCGGCTCGCCACCGCGCGCGAGTTGGCGACGAAGCGGGTCACGCGGGCCGCGGTCGCGCGGTCCCAGCGCCGGAACCAGGCCATCAGGCCCCGCGCCGCGGTGCGCGAGCCGCGCGGGAAGCGCTCCCGCTCGGCGCCGAAGTCCCAGGCGTACCGCATGGGCGTGTGGCAGTAGCAGAGGTGCGGCGTCCCGTCCTCGACCGGCACCGCCTTCGCGCACGCGTGGCTGCTCGAGACCACCGCGTCGACGCCCGACGGCGGCGCCATCATGCGCCACGCGAGGGGCATCAGGGGCAGCAGCCACTCGTGGTGGGAGGTCGCGCCGGGGACGTGCTGGAGGGCCGACGGGCGCGCCCCCCGCAGCCGCGCGGGCACGGCCGAGGGGTCGACCACGGTGGTCAGCACCTCGGCGCCGGGGAAGGCGACCAGCAGCTCGTCGACGCAGCGCTCCGACCCGGCGTAGCGCACGAGCCACTCGTGCGCGATCGCCACGCGGGGCGAGTCGGCCGCGGCGCGGGGAGCGGCGAGGGGTTCGGGATGGTGGAGTGTCATCGTGACGGTTGGGCGTGAGCGCCACCTTCGTGGCGGCGCGCCGGGGCGTGAGTCGCCCCGAGCCTGCTCAGACCGCTCCCCTGCGGCTCAGCACGACGCCGAAGGTGCGGGCGAGGATGGCCAGGTCGCGCTGGAAGGTCCAGTGGCGGACGTAGGAGTAGTCGAGCTGCATGCGCTCGCTCCAGGCGATCTCGCTGCGGCCCAGGATCTGCCACAGCCCCGTGATCCCCGGGCGGACCTCCTGGCGGGTGAACTGCCAGTCGGTCAGCGCGTCGACCTCGTACCGGCGCAGCGGCCGGGGGCCGACGAGGCTCATGTCGCCCTTGAGGACGTTCCAGAGCTGGGGCAGCTCGTCCAGGCTCGTGCGGCGCAGGAAGGCGCCGACCGGCGTGATCCAGGCCTCCGACCGGTACTTGAGCGTCTCGGCGACGTCGGAGATCGCCGCCGGGCCGGCGGCGATCAGCTCGCTCGCCTGCATCTCGTCGGCGCCCTGCACCATCGTCCGGAACTTGACGATCTCGAAGGTCCGGCCCCACTGGCCGATGCGGGTCTGGCGGAAGAAGGAGGGCTTGCCGTCCTGCACGCGGATGGCGAGGGCGATCGCGAGCATGACCGGGGAGAGGAGGACCAGCGCGGTCGCGGAGACGACGATGTCGAGGGTGCGCTTGGCGATGCGGGCGATCGCGCCGGCCCTCCGGCCGCGCACGCTCAGCAGCCCCATGCCGCCGAGGGACTCGACCGTCGGCACCGGGCCGACCAGGTCGAAGAGCCGCGGGACCACGTCGATGTCCACGCCCACCGAGTCGCACGCGCGCAGGGCGCCCAGGACCCGGTCGTCCGAGCCGGTCGTGAAGGCCACCACGACGCGGTCGACCTGGTTCGCGCCGACGACCTCGCGGAGGTCCTCCACGCGCCCGAGCAGCGGCGGGTCGATGCCCTCGATCCACGCGCCCTCGTCGTCGACGCAGCCGACGATCTCGAACCCGCGCTCGGGGTGCCGGTCCACGAGGTCGACGACCAGCCGCGCGACCTCGCCCGAGCCGAGCAGCAGCACCCGCTCCGGCGCGCTGCGGCGGGCCTTGTCGGCCAGCTGGCGGCCGGCCAGCCAGGCGAACGGCGCGGCAGAGGGTGATCACGACGAGCTGGCCGATGTCGAGCCACCAGCCCGCGATCGCCCCGATCGGCCAGAGGGCCCAGGAGGTCAGGAGGGCGGCCACGACCAGCCGCGTGAAGCGGCCCAGGCCGAGGGGGTTCTGGCTGCGCCCGTAGCCGCCGGCCAGCCCGATGACGACCGGCGCGATGGCCGCGAACACCAGTGCCGGCGCGCCGCGCGCGCCGACGCCCGCCGCCTGCCAGCGCTCGTCGAAGAGGGGGATGCCCGCCAGCGGCGCCGTCGCCGCGAAGAGCAGGATGGCCGCGAGGGCGTCCCACGCCACCAGGGCGGGGGTCGTCGTGAGCCACGACCGGGCTCCCGAGCGGACGACAGCGCTGAACGTCCGGGGGCTGCTCTCCTCGAGCGGAAGCGTGCTCAACTGAACCTCTCCGGATTTCGACATGGGCGGACCGGGCACAAGCGATTTCACACAATCGCCCTCGGCCCGACACCCCCCGTAGGCACAGACTGGAGCGGGTCGAAGGGGGGGCCTGGGGGCGCCCTCGCGCGACGGCGCGGCCCCCGAGCGCCGCGCCCGGGCACGACCCCCCAACAGGGGGGGCCAGGGCTTGACCTCCGACCGTGGTGGCCCGCGGGCGCGCGAGAGATCCTCCGACGCTGACGGTGTGTGCCCGACGGAAGGGAGTCCAGGCGTGAGGAAACTACGAGGCCGCGGCCGCTTGTCGGTGCTCGTCGCCCTGGCCGCCGCCGTGGCCGGAGCGGCGACGCTCGGGCTCACGCCGGTGATGGCGGGGAACAACGACGACCCCACCCGGCGCTCCAGCGTCCTCGAGTCCGGGGGCTTCGTCGACCACGGGTTCGCGCACCTCACCACCAAGGACCTGCGCGGCGACAAGCTCCGCGCCGCGCGCTGCGCGGTGCCGGGCTACCGCGCCGCCTTCCCGTCGAAGTGCCCGGCCCTCAGCCCGAAGCTGGCGCGCGCGGAGGCGCGCCAGCGCGCGCGCTGCGCCAGGCCCGCGTACCGCAAGGAGCACCGCCTGCTCTGCCCGACGGTCACCGATCCCCAAGGCCAACCGGGCGCTGAAGCACGCGATGGCGGTCAGCGATCACCGGGCAGTGGGACCCGAACCTCGTGCAGATCGACGGCCTGGCGATCAACTCGATCCTGCTCCCGACGGGCAAGATCCTCTGGTTCGCCTACCCGCAGAAGCCCAACTTCGTCCCGGGCTACCCGGGAGCCCGGCGAACGAGGCCGCCGTCCACGCGGCGACCAACTGGGCCGAGGCCTACGTCTTCGACCCGGCCACCGGCACCAGCGTGCGCCGCGACCCGCCGAACGACCCGCGCACGGGCATGCCCTACAACATCTGGTGCGCCGGCCAGACCATGCTGCGCGACGGGCGCGTCCTCGTGGCCGGCGGCAACCTCGAGTACTACTCGACAGCGGCGATCCCGAAGTACAAGGGCCACTACGTGGTCCTCACCTTCAACCCCTTCAACGAGACCTGGACCGTCCAGCCGCGGATGCGCCACGGCCGCTGGTACCCGACCCTCACCGAGCTGGCCGACGGCCGGGTCGTCATCACCGCCGGCCTCGACGAGGAGGCCCTGAACGACGGCAACAACAACAACCTCGACGTCGAGGTCTTCACGCCCTCGCCGAACCTCGACGGGGTGGGCTCGATCCAGCTCGTCAGGGAGGACCAGGGCTTCGGGCTCTACCCGCACGTGTTCCTCAACACCCAGGGCCAGCTGGTCGTCGTGGGCCCCGACGAGGAGGACAGCCGCCTCATCAACCCGGTCACACGGGGCCGTCACGCCGACGCAGATCCTGCCGAGCTACGGGGCGCAGGGCGGCCGGCGCGAGTGGGGGTCGGCGGTCATGCTCCCCTCGGGCCCTGACGGGCCCTCGCAGATCCTGATGGTCGGCGGCTCCGACGCCGAGGACGACCACTACGACAACCCGGACCAGACCAACACGACGCTGCTCGTGAACATGGCCAACGGGGCGATCAGCCGGCGGGCCGCCCAACATCCGCGAGCGCAGCCACGTGAACACGACCATCCTCCCGGACGGCACGCTGTTCACGAACGGCGGCGGCGCCGGGAGCGTCGGACGGCGACCAGTACGCCGGGCCCGTCGTACACCGGCGAGCTCCTCGTCCCGGGGGCCTCGAGCTGGGTCGAGACCGCGCCCGCCCAGGAGGAGCGCACCTACCACTCCACGTCGCTGCTGCTCCCCGACGGCCGGGTGGCGACGATGGGCGACGACCGCACCGACAACTCGCAGAACCGCGCGCTGCGGACGGTCGAGTACTACAACCCGCCGTACCTCTTCAAGGGCGCGCGGCCGAGCGATCACCTCGGCGCCGGGCGGCACCCCCTACGGCGTGCCCGTGGGGATCGGGACGCCCGGACGCGATCGCCAAGGCCGTGATCATCAAGCTCGGCGCCACCACCCACGCGCTCGACGTCGACCAGCGCTCGCTGTCGCTCAACTTCGCCGCGGCGCCCGGAGGCATCAGCGTGACGATGCCCACCAGCGCCAACGCCGCCCCGCCCGGCTACTACCAGCTCTTCCTGCTGAACGCGGCGGGCGTGCCGTCGGTGAGCAAGATCATCCGGCTCGACACCGGCCTGCCGGTGCCCTCGCGCGGTGCCGGTCGTGCGGCGGCGGGCCGGGCGCCGCGGCCAAGTACCCGGCGCCCAAGCTCAAGAAGCTGAGCGCCAAGTTCTCCTTCACGCGCAAGGTCGCCACGGTCAAGCTCACGATGCGGGTCAGCAAGGCGTTCGCGGGGACCGTGAAGCTGTTCCCGCTGCCCAAGGGCAAGAGCGCCAAGGCCAAGCGCAAGGCCAAGAAGGCCATCGTCTCCAAGAGCATCAAGGGGCGCGGTGGACGCAATGTCGCCGTTGTGGTTCGCTTCAAGACCAAGGGCATGAGGTTCCCCCTGAAGCTGCGGATGACCATCGGCCTCAGAGACCCGCGCGGCGGGCCCACTCGCACGATCACGAAGGGCCTGCTCCTGCAGAAGAGGCCGAAGCCCGTCGCGAAGATCCTGGCGAAGGCGAAGTGAGACCGCGCCTCGCCATCGTCCTCGCGGCCGCGGTCGGCGGGCTGGTCCTCGCGCTGGGAGCGGGGACGGCGATGGGCCAGCTCAACCTCGGCGGGCCCGACCCGGTCCCGAAGGCACCGGATCCGCCTCCTCAGGCGGCCCCGGCGCCCGCCCCGGCCCCGGCCCCGGCCCCGGCGCCCGCGCCGGTCGAGGCCGCGCCCGAGCCCGACCCCGGGGTCGTCGAGGAGCAGCCGAGCGAGGCCGACCAGGCCGCCGAGCGCGAGCGGGCCGCCGCGCTGGCGAAGCAGCGCGCCGAGGCGCGCCGCAGGGCGGCGGCGCGCCGTCGGGCCGAGGCGGCCGAGCGGCGCCGCGAGGCGGCCGAGCGGGCGCGCCGCGAGGCGGCCGCGGAGCGCGAGGCGGCCGAGCGCAGGGAGCGCGAGCAGGAGGCGCTCGCGGCCTCGCGCGCCCTCGAGGAGCGGCGCGAGGAGGGCGCGGCCGTCATCACGCCCACGTCCCAGGACGACGGGGGCAGCGGCGCCGGCTGGACGCTGCTCGCCATCGGGCTGCTGGTGATCGCCGGCATCAGCGGGATCCTGTCGCTCTTCCCCGCCGCCGCCCGCCGCTACGACTTCGGCGGCCACCGCGGCGTGGTGCTCCTGACGCGCCACCGCCTGGAGCTGGGCACGCTCTGCATCGGGACGCTCGCGATGCTCGTGCTCGTCCAGGTCCTGCTGCGCTGACCCCGGCCTAGACCTCCGACCCGGCTCCGTCTGGACCCGCGTCGGGTTACGCGCGGGCGCGGGCGGGCTAGTTTCGGTGGGACCAATGCCGGGAGGGAACCCGAGCCCGTGCGGCGTGCCCCAGTCGTCTTCTGCATCCTGATCGGCCTCGCCCTGCCGGCGGCGGCGGCCGCCCACGCGGGCCACGACCACTCCGCTCGCGTCGGCCTCGACCTCGCTGCGCCAGGTGGCCAAGGAGTGCGCCGCCTACAGCCCGCGCGCCGAGGCCCGCCTGCGCCGCGCCGAGGCAGAGGGTCCTCGGCGGCGACCACGCGGCCGAGCACGCCCGCTCGCGCGCCCAGAGCCGGCGCGAGGCGTGCACGCCCGCGGGGAAGGTGCGCCCGAGCTACGCCGCGCGCGTCCGCCGGGCGGCGACGGTCAAGCGCGTCCAGGCGGTGGGGCCGCCGGAGGCGGTGGGCCAGTGGAGCGGCCCGATCCCCATGAACGGGATCATCGCCATCCACTCGACGCTCATGCCCAACGGCAAGATCCTCTACTTCTACAACAACCCCAGCTTCGGCGACGAGGACGCCGCCAAGGTCATGGTCTGGGACCCGGTCACCCGCACCGGCGTGCGCCGCGACGTCCCCTCCAACATCTGGTGCGCGGGGCAGACCCTGCTCGCCGACGGCCGCGTGCTCGTGGTGGGCGGCAACCTCCAGTACGAGACGCCGGGACCGAGCAGCGCGTTCCAGGGCCTCAACGAGATCTGGCTCTTCGACCCGATCACCGAGACCTGGACCCAGGGCCCGAACATGCAGCACGGCCGCTGGTACCCGACGGCCACGCGGCTGGCCGACGGGCGGGTGCTGATCACGGCCGGCTGGGACGAGACCGGCGGCGGGGCCTCGGCGAACAACGACGACATCGAGGTCTACACCCCGGCCGCCGACGGCAGGGGGCCGGGCACGGTGCAGGTGGTGGGCGAGCGAGAACCTCGACTACTACCCCCACCAGTTCGTGCTCCCCGACGGGCGCGTGATCATCGCCGGCCCGCGCGACACCGACACCTACTACGTCCACCCCGGCTCGGGCTTCGCCCTCAGCCGAGGCCCCCGACCTGCGTGGTCAACCGCGTCTGGGGCTTCGGGGCGGGGGTGCTGCTGCCCGGGCCGCCCTCGGGCTCGACCAAGGTGATGCTGATCGGCGGCGCGGACCCGGCGGCGCCCGACCCCCCGGACTCCTCGACCGCCACCACCGAGCAGCTCGACACGGCCGGCGGGGGCTGGATCCCGCGGGCGTCGATGCCCGACAGCCGCCGCAACGTCAACGGCGTGATCCTCCCGGACGGGAACATCCTGGCGGTGGGCGGCAACGGGGAGGGCGCGAGCAACGGCTACCGCAAGGAGACCCTGCTCTACAGCCCGGCCGCGAACAACTGGACGCCGCATGGCCACGCAGGGTGAGGGCCGGGGCTACCACTCCACCGCCCTGCTGCTCCCGGACGCGAGCGTGGTCTCGGCCGGCGGCGACACCGACCCCGTGCGCGGCATCGTGAACGACATCGCCGAGGTCTTCTCGCCGCCGTACCTGTTCCGCGGCGGCCGCGCCCGGCGATCGCCTCGGCGCCCGCCTCGGTCGGCTACGGCGCCCAGTTCGCGATCGGCGCGAGCGGCCAGGTGAGCCGCGCCGTGCTGATGGCGCCCGGCTCGACCACCCACGCCAACGACATGAACCAGCGCCACGTGGAGCTGGCCATCTCGCCGACCGCCGGCGGCGTCCTGGCGGCCTCCCCGCCGTCGCCCAACGTGGCCCCGCCCGGCCCCTACATGCTCTTCCTGCTCAACGCCCAGGGCGTCCCCTCGGCGGCGCAGCTGGGTCTGGGTGGGCGTGCCCGTGCCCGCCGGCTTCGTCGCGGGCGCCGGCGCCGGCGCCGGCGGCGCGCCGCCCGGAGCCGCGGGCCGCGGGCCGTCGGCGCATCGCCCCGCCCAAGGTCAAGCGACTGCGGGTCGGCGTCGTCTTCACCCGCGGCGCGGCGACCGTCCGCCTGGTCCTCAGGACCGGCGCGGCCTTCCGCGGCACGCTGGGCCTCTACCCGGTGCGCAAGGGCGTCGGCGGGAAGGCCCTCAAGCGGGCGCTCGTGAGCAAGAAGATCGCCGGCCGCGGAGGGCGCAACGTCGTCCTGTCGGCGCGCTTCTCGACCACGGGCAAGAGCTTCCCGCTCAAGCTGCGGCTCGCCATGCGGCTGAGGAGCCCGAGCGGCGGCGGCACCCGCATCGTCACCCGCAGCATCCTGCTGCGCCGCTCGCCGCCGAGCGCGCGCTTCCTCGGCTAGAGCGCCGCCTACCCGCGCGACGCGGTCACGGCCGCGAGGAAGTCCCCCCACGGGGCCGCGTAGCGGGCCAGCTCGGGCGCCAGCCGCTCGAGGTCGTCCCAGCCGTCGTCGGCCTCCCAGGGCAGGTGCAGGGCGAGCGGCACCCAGAGCCCGGGCTCGCGCTCGGCGACCTCGCGCACGGCCGGAAGCAGCGGCCCGGAGCGGTCGTACAGCGGCGGGTACGCGGGGAGATAGACGGCGTCGCCGCGCCAGAGCGGCGCCCTGTGCCACCCCAGCAGCGCCACCGTCTCCGGGCCGCCGCAGACCACGTCGAAGCGCGCGGCCAGCGCGCCGTACTGCCCGGCGTCGAACCGGTTGAAGGGCGGCACGAAGACCGGCGCCCAGACGCCGAGGCCCGCGAGGACCCCCAGGCCCTCGTCGAGCAGCTCGGCCAGCGCGGCCGCGCCGAGGCCGCATAGCTCCGAATGGCGCCGCGGATCGGAGCGGCGGGTGCGGTGGTCGAGGCCGTGGAGCGCGAAGGTCACGCCGTCGGCGGCGAGGCGCGCAAGGGCCTCGGCCTCGTCGTCGCGCAGCGCCCGCGTGAGGGTCTCGTCCGGGTTGAGGTAGTCCAGCGCGACCCGCGGCGTCACCGCGAGCAGGTAGGGGACGCCGGCCTCGCTCATGATCTCGTGGAAACGCATCATCTCCTCGACGGTCCCCGGGTGGTCGAAGCCGCCGGCGCGGGGGAACTCGTCGACCCGCACCAGCAGCCGGGGCGGCCCCGCGCCGGCGTGGCCGAGGGCCGTCCGCCGCGCCTGCGCCATCGGCGCCAGGCTCTGGTCGAGGTAGCCCAGGCGGCCCTGCTTCATGGCGAGGCGCTGGGCCATGCGCATGGGCGCGGGCGGCACGATGCGCGAGCGCACGGCCGCGCGCACGGCGGGCGGGACCGCGACCCTCCCCTCCCCCCCGGGGCCGAGCAGCAGCGCGGCGCTGCGGCGCTCGTCGACGGCCCGGCTCACGAGCCGGCCGGGACGCCGCGGGTCCGCGCGATGGCCCGCGCGTAGACGTCGCGGGAGGGCTTGGGCGACCAGTCGGAGCGCAGCACCCCGAACTGCTCGTCGCCGCTCTCGCTGTCGCGCACCCCGTACCAGAGGAAGCCGCCCAGCCAGGGGTAGCTCTGGGCGAGCTCGGTTGCGCGCCCCAGGATCTCGGCCTGGCGCTCCTCGGTCACCGGCACGCCGAGGTCGCCGCCGGTCGGCGCGGAGAACTCCGTGATCCAGATCGTCTTCTCGCCGTCGCCGTGGTCCACCATCAGCTCGCGCATCGACGGCGTGCGGTCGTCCCAGGGGCCGGCCATCTCGAGCCAGGCGTAGGCGGCCGGGACGTCCTCTCCGGGGAGGTCCGGGTCGGTGTAGGGATGCACCGAGATGGCATCGAAGTTCCCCTCCAGGCCCTTCTCATACATCGCGGCGAGCCAGTCGTTGGGGCGGCCGCCGACGAACTCCCTGCGCGCCAGGGCGCCCACCAGGATCGTGCTGTCCGGGTCGGCCGCCTTCATCCGCGGGTAGGCGGCGCGCACCATCTCCATGTACTCGGTGGTGGCGAGGTCGGGGTCGTCCGCGGTCGGCCAGGTCTGGACCAGGTTGGGCTCGTTCCAGATCTCGTAGTGGTGGACGCCCAGCGGCGCGTAGAGCCGCACGAGCCGCTCGGCCCGGGCCGCGTACTCCTCGGGGTCGCGCGAGCCGCCCGTGATGACGCCCATCACCTGGAGCCCGTCGGCGCGGGCCGCGCGCACGGCCCGGCGCTGCTCGGGGCTGTCGTCCAGGTCGAAGCGCACCATCCGGGCGCCGATGCGCTTCATCTCGACCAGCTTGCGCTCGATCGTGGCCGGGTCGCGGTGCAGGTTCTCGGCGAAGCCCCAGACCACCGGCTCGGGGTTCGCCGGCGCCTCCGGCTTCGAGGCCCCGCCCGAGCACGCCCCGGCCACCGCGACCGCGGCCAGGACGAGGGCCGCGATCCAGCCGCTCCGCATCGGCGGCAACCCTACCCCAGGCCCGGGGCGCTCCGCATCGGGGACGGTCGTCCGGCCACGGCGCGCGCTCACCGGCGCCCGTCCCCCGGCTAGAGTACGGCGTCCCGCGCCTCCGCCGAGGGGCTGGACCGCGAGCGACACCCGATCCGCGGAGGCCGCATGGATCTGTTCGAGTACCAGGGCAAGCAGCTGCTGCGGGACCGGGGCATCCCCACCCCGCGGGGAGAGGTGGCGTCGACCCCCGAGGAGGCCCGCGCGGCCGCCGAGCAGATCGGCGGGCGGGTCGTGGTGAAGGCGCAGGTCCAGATCGGCGGCCGCGGCAAGGCCGGCGGGATCAAGCTCGCCGACTCGCCCGACGAGGCGCAGGCCCGGGCGGCCGACATCCTGGGAATGGACATCCGCGGGCACACGGTGCGGAGGCTGTGGATCGAGGAGGCCTCGGCGATCGCCCGCGAGTACTACGCCTCGATCACGTTCGACCGGGCGGCCAAGCAGCCGCTGGCGATGCTGTCGGCGGTGGGCGGCATGGACATCGAGGAGGTCGCCCGCACCCAGCCCGAGGCGCTGGCCCGCCGGCACGTCGACCCCCTCATCGGGTTCCAGCCCCACGACGCGCGCTGGCTCGCCTACCGGGCCGGCATCGACGCGGAGGCCGTCGGCGGCGTGGTGAAGATCCTCGGCGCGCTCTACGAGGCGTTCGTGGGCCTCGACGCGATGCTCGTGGAGATCAACCCGCTCGTGCTGACCGAGGACGGGCGGGTGGTCGCGCTCGACGCCAAGGTGAGCATCGACAACAACGCGGTCGGCCGTCACCCGGAGCTGGAGGACCTGGGGGACATCGCCCCCGAGGACCCCCAGGAGCGCATGGCGCGCGAGCGCGGCGTCACCTACGTGAAGCTCGACGGCGACGTCGGCATCCTGGGCAACGGCGCCGGCCTGGTGATGAGCACCCTCGACGTGGTCGCGCTCGCCGGCGGCCGCCCGGCCAACTTCCTCGACGCCGGCGGCGGCTCGAAGGCCGACGAGGTCGTGACCGCCCTGGAGGTCCTGCTGAGCGACCCCAAGGTGGCGGTGCTGCTGATCAACATCTTCGGCGGGATCACCCGCTGCGACGAGGTGGCCGAGGGCCTGCTCACGGCGCTCGACCGCCTGGGCGCCGAGCTGCCGATCGTCGTGCGCCTCGACGGCACCAACGAGGAGGAGGGCCGGGCGATCCTGGCCGAGCGCGCGCCGGCGAACGTCGTGGTCGAGTCGACGATGCTCTCGGCGGCGCGCCGGGCGGTCGAGCTCGCGGGGGCGCCGGCATGAGCATCCTCGTCGACGCGTCGACCCGGCTGGTCGTGCAGGGCATCACCGGCCGCGAGGGCGGCTTCCACGCGACGCGCAACAAGGCCTACGGCACCCAGGTGGTGGCGGGCGTGACCCCGGGCAAGGCCGGCCAGGAGGTCGACGGCATCCCGGTCTTCCACACGGTCGACGACGCCGTGGAGGCCACGGGGGCGAACACCGCCATGGTCTTCGTGCCGCCGCGCTTCGCCGCCGACGCGATCCTCGAGGGGCTCGCGAGCGGCGTGGACCTGGTCGTCTGCATCACCGAGGGCATCCCCGCCCACGACATGCTGCGCGTGTACGCGCAGCTCAAGCGGGGCGACAAGGTCCTCGTGGGGCCGAACTGCCCCGGCGTCATCAGCCCCGGCGCGGCGACGGTGGGGATCATGCCCACCCAGGTGTTCGAGCCCGGCCGCGTGGGCGTGGTCAGCCGCAGCGGCACGCTGACCTACCAGATCTCCAAGGAGCTCGGCCTGCTGGGCATCGGCCAGAGCACCGTCGTCGGCATCGGCGGCGACCCCGTCGTGGGCAGCGGCTTCATCGACGTCCTGGAGCGCTTCGAGGCCGACCCCGACACCGACCTGGTGGTCATGGTCGGAGAGATCGGCGGCACCGAGGAGGAGAGCGCGGCCGACTTCATCGCGTCGAGCATGTCGACGCCCGTCGTCGCCTACGTCGCCGGCTTCCAGGCGCCCCCGGGCAAGCAGATGGGCCACGCCGGCGCCATCATCACCGGCTCCAGCGGGACGGCCCAGGCCAAGAAGGAGGCGCTCGAGGCCCGCGGCGTGCGGGTCGGGGCGAGCCCGACCGAGGTCGCCTCGCTCGTGGAGGACGCCCTCCGCTGACGGCCCGCCCGATGTCGATCTCGCCGGCCCCCGTTCGTCGCGGGGATGGAACGGCGAGATCGACAGGAGGTTGAACATGAGCAAGCTGGTCGTGACCGAGTCCGTGAGCCTGGACGGCGTCATGCAGGCGCCGGGCGGGCCGAACGAGGACACCGACGGTGGCTTCGCGTACGGGGGCTGGGTGGCCCCCCACTTCGACGACGAGATGGGCAGCCTGGCGGTCGAGGGCGCGCTCCGCCCCGACGCCCTGCTGCTCGGACGCCGCACCTACGAGATCTTCGCGGCCCACTGGCCGCGGGTGACCGGCGACGACCCCATCGCCGCCAAGCTGAACGCCATGCCGAAGCACGTGGCCTCGCGCACGCTCGAGGCCGTCGAGTGGAACAACTCGACCCTCATCCAGGGCGACGTCGCCGAGGCGGTGGCCGAGCTGAAGGAGGGTCCGGGGGGCGAGATCCGCGTCTACGGCAGCGGCAACCTCGTCCAGACGCTGCTGGCGAACGACCTGGTGGACGAGCTCGTGCTCTGGGTCTTCCCGGTCCTGCTCGGCGAGGGCAAGCGCCTGTTCGGCGAGGGCACCAGGCCGGCGGGGCTGGAGCTGGCCGACGCCAAGACCTCGTCCACCGGCGTCGCCCTCCACACCTACCGGCGCGCCGGTGCCGTCAAGACCGGCTCCTTCGAGCTCGAGGACTAGGCGCCGAGAGCGCCGGCAGGTGCCGCAGCTTGTCCGGGTTCACGACCGAGCTCAGGGCCTGGATGCGGCCCTCGGCGACGTCGAGGGCCCAGACCGCGACCGGCCGGCCCTCGGGGTCGACAAGGACGAGGCCGGGGTGGCCGTTGACGTCCGCGCGGCGCAGCTCCACGCCGGCCAGTCGCCGCCCCGCGCGGACCCACGCCATCAGCGTCCGGGCCACGCGGGTGCGGCCGTGGATCGCGCGCGCCAGGGCCGGCGCCTTGCCGCCGCCGTCGCCGTGGAGCACGACGTCCTCGGCCAGCAGCTCCTCGAGGCCGGCGAGGTCGCCGTCGCGGGCGGCGGCCAGGAACCGCTCCGCCAGCTCGGCGCGCGCCTCGCGGGACGCCTCGAAGCGCGGCCGCCGCTCCTCGACGTGCCGGCGCGCCCGCGCGGCGAGCTGGCGGGCGTTGGCCTCGCTGGTCCGGACGATCCCGGCGATCTCGTCGTAGGGGTAGTCGAAGACCTCCCGCAAGCAGGAAGGCGGCGCGCTGCTCGGGCGAGAGGCTCTCGAGCATCACCAGGAAGGCGAGCGACAGCGAGTCGGAGAGCTCCGCCTGCGCGCCCGGGTCATCCACCGCGTCGCCGACCAGGGGCTCGGGCAGCCACTCGCCCACGTAGGACTCCCGGCGGGCCCGCGCCGAGCGCAGCTCGTCGATGCTGAGCCGGGTGACGACGGCCGCCGTCCAGGCGGCCGGCGACTCGATGCGCTCGCCCCGCCCGAGGGCGCGGTGCAGGCGCAGCAGCGCCTCCTGCACCACGTCCTCCGCCTCGGCGGCGCTGCCGAGCATCCGGTACGCGACCGCGAACGCCCGTGGCCGCAGCTCCTCGTAGAGATCCTCACGCGGCACGGGGCTCCACCTCGTCCAGCCCCTCGGCGAAGCCCTGGCGCCAGCTCGGGTAGCGCAGGCGCCAGCCCAGCTCGCGCTTGGCCTTCGCGTTCGACGCGCCCCTCACCTCGGTCATCATGACCGTCGCGGCCTCGCCGGCCGCCAGCCGCCCGACCCAGCGCGGCAGGTGGCGCGGCGGCGCGGCGTGCAGCGCGGCCGCGAGCGCCGGCAGCCAGTCGCGCACCGGCGCCGGCTCGTCGTCGGCGACCTGGTAGATGCCGGCCGCGCCGCGCTCGACCGCGGCGACGGTCGCCGACGCGGCGTCGTCGATGTGGACCAGCGACCACACCCCGCCGCCGGCGCCGACCACGGGGAAGCGCCGCGCGCGCACCGCCGCCGCCATCTCCGCGTCCGGCCGCAGGCTGAGGCCGGTGCCCGGCCCGTAGAAGCCGCCGTAGCGCAGCACGAGGCCGTCGCCCCAGTCGATCCCCGTCACGGCGGCCTCGAGGTGCCGGATCGCGTCGAGGGTCTCGCGGAGCGCCGCCGGCGGGTCGGGGTCGAGCGGATCCGACTCGTCCTTGACCGGCCCGCCCCGTGCGGGCGAAGGGCCAGCCGGCGTAGCTCTGGGCGACGAACCGCCGGGCGCCGGCCTCGCGCGCGGCGTCCAGCAGGTGGTCCGTGCCCGCCGTGCGCAACCGGTTGGTGGCCGCCATCGTGCGGTCGATGTGCCGCAGGTCCAGCTCGCCGGACAGCGCCGTGAGCTGGTGCACGACGACCTCCGGCGAGGCGTCGCCGACCGCGCGGCGCACGGCCCCGGCGTCGAGCGCGTCGGCGACGGCGGGGCGGGCGCCCAGGGCGCGCAGCATCTCCGCCTTGGCGGGCGAACGTGTCATGCCCGTGACCTGGTGGCCCTCCGCGACGAGCTTGGGGACCAGGCGGCCTCCCAGCGCTCCCGTCGCGCCGGCGATGAAGACCCTCATGGCTCTCTCCTTCCCGATCGTGTCGACCGGGAGACGAGATGGCCCGGCGTCCTGTGACAGTTCCGGCGCTCTCCGCTTGACCGCCCGCGGCTCTGGACGGATCATCGGACCGATGTCGCGCCACCGGACCTGGCTGGTCCTGGCGGCCGCGGCGCTGCTCCTGCCCGCCGCCGCCGCCACGGCGGCCCCCGGCCCGGTGACGCTCCTCCCGCTGCCGCCCTTCTCCAACGGGCCGCAGGTGACGCTGAGCTGGGACCCGGCCCCCTTCACGCCGAACAGCATCGGCCGCCAGTACCGGGCCACGATCCAGGACCTGACCGTCCCCGAGCTGACCTCCCGCGTCGTCGCCGCGCCGGCCACCGGGACGACGTTCGCCCTGCTGGACGGCCACGAGTACGCGATCCGCGTCGTCGCGGAGGAGCGCGAGTGCATCGCGCCCGGGGTCTGCGACACGGCCCATCTCAACGGGCCCTCGAGCGAGACGCGGATCACGCGGGTGGACTCCGCGCCCCCCGTGGTCGCGGTCCAGATCAACGGCGGGGCGGCGTTCACGAACAACCCGAGCGTGAGCCTCGACGTCTCGGCCTTCGACCCCGGCGCGGCGGGGCGACCGGCGAGCGGTGTGAGGGCGCTGGAGATCAGCCAGCCGGGCGCGTTCTCGTGCTCGGGCCGGGACTGCGTGCTGCCGTTCGCGCCGAGCGTGCCGATCACCCTCGCGCCCGGCCCCGACGGCCCGCGAACCGTCTCGGTGAGCGCCCTGGACGCCGCCACGACCACCGGGCCGGCGCCGCCCTCGCCCGACGGCAACGCGTCGCCGCCCGTCCAGGCGACGGTGCTCCTCGACCGGCTGGCGCCGACGCCCGTGGTCGGCCTCGCCGCCCCGACCGCCCGCCCCGGCGTGCCGCTGGCGCTCGGCGGGCGCCGCAGCGTCAACGGCGCGGCGGGGGCCGCCGACAGCGGCCTCGACCCGTCGGGGTTCCAGTGGAGCTTCGGCGACGGCTCGGTGGGGCGCGGGCCGCTCGTGGCGCACGCCTACGCCCGCCTGGGCACCTACAAGGGGACGCTGACGCTCTCCGACCGCGCCGGCAACGCCGCCGCGGCCGCCTTCACGGTCTTCGTGGGCGACCGCACGGGCATCGTGGTGCGCGGCGCCGGCCGCCTGCTCTCGCCCGAGCGGCCGGCGGCGCTGGTCGCGCGCCGGACGACCGTGCTGCGCTGGCGCCCGAACCCGAGGGCGAGCTTCTACAACGTGCAGCTCTACCGCGCGCGGATCGTCCGGCAGGGCGTCGTGCGCCGGCAGCTGATCTCGACCTTCCCGCGCCGGCCCATCCAGACGATCCCCGGCCGCCTGCTGCGCCCCGGCACCTACCACCTGGTCGTCTGGAGCGGGCTGGAGAGGGGCCCGCGCGCCTCGTATCAGCCCAAGCCCTGGATCGTGATGGTGCTCAAGGCGCGCCGCGCTAGGAGATGACGGCGATCGCCTCGTCGGCCTGGACGGCCTGCCCCTCGGCGACGCGGAGCTCGCGCACCGTGCCGGGCTGGTGGGCGGCGACCTCGTTCTCCATCTTCATGGCCTCGACGATGCAGACCACGTCGCCCGCGGCCACCTCCTGGCCGACCTCGACCAGCACCCGCAGCACCGTGCCCTGCATCGGGGTGGCGACGACCTCGGGCGCGGCCCCGTCGCGGCTCCCGGAGCCGGCTCTCGCCCGCGTCGCCCGCTTCGGCGCCCGGGCCGGGGCGGCGCCCGCGCCCCCGCCGCCCTCGCCCTCCGGATAGCGCAGCGTCACCTCGAAGCGGCGCCCGCCGACCTCGGCGGTGAAGCGGCGCTCGGCCTCGGGCCCCTGCGGCGGGGCCTCGTCGCCGGGGAGCGCCGGCGCGCCGGACGGAGGCAGGGGCGTGGGCTCGTCGGACATGCGCGCGAGCAGGTCGTGGCACGCGCCGCCGGCGATGAACTCCTCCTGCTCCAGCAGGAAGCGGTGGAAGGGGATGAGCGTGGCGGGGCCCTCGACGACGTACTCGTCGAGCGCCCGCAGCATGCGCCGGCGGGCCGACTCGCGGTCGACGTCCCAGACGATCAGCTTGGCGATCATCGGGTCGTAGATCTCGGGGATCGCCGAGCCCGCCCGCACGCCCGAGTCGACGCGCACGCCCGGCCCGGACGGCTCGCGGTAGGCCGTGATCAGGGCGGGGGAGGGGAGGAAGCGGGCCGAGGCGTCCTCGGCGTTGATGCGGCACTCGAAGGCGTGGCCGCGCGGGGCGACGTCCTCCTGGGCGATCGAGAGCGGCTCGCCGGCGGCCACCCGCACCTGCTCGCGGACCAGGTCGAGCCCGGTCACCGCCTCGGTGACCGTGTGCTCCACCTGGATGCGCGTGTTCATCTCGAGGAAGAAGAACTCGTCGCCCGAGACCAGGTACTCGAGCGTGCCGGCCGAGGTGTAGCCGACGGCGCGCGCGGCGCGCACCGAGGCCTCGCCCATGCGGGCGCGCAGCCCGTCGTCCACGACCGGGCTCGGCGTCTCCTCGACCAGCTTCTGGTGGCGGCGCTGCACCGAGCAGTCGCGCTCGCCGAGCCACACGCAGTTGCCGTGGGCGTCGGCGAGGACCTGGATCTCGACGTGGCGCGGCCGCGGCAGGTAGCGCTCCAGGTAGACGGTCCCGTCGGCGAAGAAGCGCTCCCCCTCGCGGCGGGCGCCCTCGAACGCGTCCGGGAGCTCGGCGGGCGCCAGCGCCACGCGGAAGCCCTTGCCGCCGCCCCCGGCCGCGGCCTTCACGGCCACCGGGTAGCCGATCTCCTCCGCGATCGGCCCGGCGGCGGCGACGTCCGGCACCGGGTCGGTCACCCCCGGCACGATCGGCACCCCCGCGGCGGCCATCAGCGCCCGCGCGCCGGTCTTGGAGCCCATGGCGTCGATGGCCTCCGGCGGGGGCCCGATCCAGACGATGCCGGCCTCGCCGAGCGCGGCCGCGAAGGCGGCGTTCTCGGCCAGGAAGCCGTAGCCGGGGTGGACCGCCTCCGCGCCCGACTCGCGGGCCACCTCCAGGATGCGCGGGACGTTGAGGTAGCTCTCGCTCGCCGGGCCCGGGCCGAGCAGGTGGGCCTCGTCGGCGTGGCGCACGAAGAGCGCGTCGCGATCGACCTCGCTGTACACCGCGACCGAGGCGATGCCCATCTCGCGCAGCGTGCGGAAGACCCGGATGGCGATCTCGCCCCGGTTGGCCACGAGCACCTTGCCGAGCATCAGCGGCGGCTCCAGGGCTGGACCGCCCGCGCGATCGCGGCGCGGCGCCACCGCGACCGGTAGGCGGCCGGCAGCGGGTCGGGGGCGGCGGCGCGCTCGCCCTCGAGCAGGGCCGTCAGCGCGGCGGTCAGCGCGGCGAGCTGCGCCGGGGCCGGCTCGCCGCCGGCCCGGATGACCAGCCGCCCGGGGCTCACAGCGGGATGTTCCCGTGCTTGCGCGAGGGCGGCGTCTCGCGCTTGGTCAGCGAGGTCTCGAGCGCGCGGATGAGCCAGGCGCGCGTCTCCTCGGGCTCGATCACGTCGTCGACGTAGCCGCGCTCGGCGGCGATGTACGGGTTGGCGAAGCGCTCCTTGTACTCCTCGATCAGCTGCTCGCGCCGCGCGGCCGCGTCGTCGCCGTTGCTCTCGGCCTCGGCCAGCTCGCGCCGGAAGACGATGTTGACCGCGCCCTCCGGGCCCATCACGGCGACCTCGGCGGTCGGCCAGGCCGCGTTGAAGTCGGCGCCGACGTGCTTGGAGCTCATGACGTCGTAGGCCCCGCCGTAGGCCTTGCGCGTGATGACGGTCAGCTTGGGGACCGTGGCCTCGGCGTAGGCGTACAGGAGCTTGGCGCCGTGCAGGATGATGCCGCCGTACTCCTGGGTCGTCCCGGGGAGGAAGCCGGGGACGTCCACGAACGAGACCAGCGGGATGTTGAAGGCGTCGCAGAAGCGCACGAACCGCGCCGCCTTGATGGACGCGTCGATGTCCAGGACCCCCGCCAGGGCCTTGGGCTGGTTGCCCACGACGCCCACGGCGTGCCCGGCCAGGCGCGCGAAGCCCACCACGATGTTCTGCGCGTAGAGCGGGGCGACCTCGAGGAAGTCGCCGTCGTCCACCACCAGCTCGATCACCCGGGTCATGTCGTAGGGCTTGGTCGGCTGGTCCGGCACGATCGTCGCCAGCTCCTCCACGACGCGGTCGCGCGGGTCGGCCGTGGGCGCGAAGGGCGGCGGGTCGAGGTTGTTCTGCGGCAGGAACGACAGCAGCCCGCGCACCATCTCCAGGCACTCCTGCTCCGAGTCGGCGGCGAAGTGGGCCACCCCCGAGCGGGTCGCGTGGCTCTGGGCGCCGCCCAGCTCCTCCATCGTCACGTCCTCGCCGGTGACGGTCTTGATCACCTCGGGACCGGTGATGAACATGTGGCTGGTCTCGCGGACCATGAAGATGAAGTCGGTGATGGCGGGGCTGTAGACGGCGCCGCCGGCGCACGGGCCCATGATCACCGAGATCTGCGGGATCACGCCGCTGGCGCGGACGTTGCGGAAGAAGATGTCGGCGTACCCGCCCAGGCTGACCACGCCCTCCTGGATCCGCGCGCCGCCCGAGTCGTTGATCCCGACGATCGGGCAGCCCATCCGCACCGCGAGGTCCATGACCTTGACGATCTTCTCGGCGAAGACCTCGCCCAGGCTGCCGCCGAAGACCGTGAAGTCCTGGCTGAAGACGAAGACGGTCCGGCCCTCGATCGTGCCGTGGCCGGTGACCACGCCGTCGCCCCAGGGGCGGTTGTCCTCCAGGCCGAAGCCGTGGGCGCGGTGGCGGGTGAACATGTCGAGCTCGGTGAAGCTGCCCGGGTCGAGCAGCAGGTCGATGCGCTCGCGGGCCGTCTGCTTGCCGCGGGCGTGCTGGCGCTCGATGGCCGCCTCGCTGCCGGCGTGCAGGGCCTCCTCGCGCAGCGCCCGCAGGCGCTCGCGCTTGTCCTCGGTGCTCATCCCCGGTACGCCCGCACGCGGTCGTACTCCCCGAACTCCTCCCGCAGGACGCCGCAGACCTCGCCCACCGTCGCGCGGGCGCGCAGGGCCTCGCGCATCGGCGGCAGCAGGTTGCCCGCCCCGCGCGCGGCGTCGCGCAGCTCGGCCAGCCGCGCCTCGGCCGCCGCCGCGTCGCGCCCCTCGCGGACCGCGCGCACGCGCGCGACCTGCTCGGCCTCGACGCGCGGGTCGATGCGGTGGATCTCGATGGGCGTCTCGTCCTCCTCGCGGTGGACGTTCACGCCGATCACCTCGCGCGCTCCCGAGAGCACCTCCTCGTGGTGGCGGAAGGCGGCGTCCGCGATCGCCTCGCGCATGAACTCGATGCACTCGGTGGCCCCGCCGCGGCGGTCGATCTCCTCGATCAGCTCGCGCGCCCGCTCCTCCAGCTCGGCGGTAAGGACCTCGATCGCGTAGGAGCCGCCCAGCGGGTCGACCGTGCCGGTGATCCCGGCCTCGGCGGCGATGACCTGCTGGGTGCGCAGGGCGAGCTTGGCGCTCTCCTCCGTCGGCAGGGCGAGCGCCTCGTCGAACGAGTTGGAGTGGATCGACTGGGCGCCCCCCAGGGCGGCCGACAGCACCTGCACGGCCACGCGCACCACGTTCACGTGCGGCTGCTGGGCGGTCAGGGTGCTGCCGCCGGTCTGGGCGTGGAAGCGCAACGTCATCGCGCGCGCGTCGGTGGCGCCGAAGCGGTCGCGCATGATGTGGGCCCACAGCGACCGGGCGGCGCGGAACTTGGCCACCTCCTGCAGCAGGTCGTTGTGCGCGTTGAAGAAGAACGACAGCCGCGGGCCGAAGCGGTCGACCTCGAGACCCGCCGCGAGCGCCGCCTCGACGTAGGCGATGCCGTTGGCCAGCGTGAAGGCGACCTCCTGCACGGCCGTCGAGCCGGCCTCGCGGATGTGGTAGCCGCTGATCGAGATCGTGTTCCAGCGCGGGAGCTCGGCGTCGCAGTAGGCGAAGGTGTCGGTGGCGAGCCGCATCGAGGGCCCCGGCGGGAAGATGTAGTTGCCCCGCGCGATGTACTCCTTGAGCACGTCGTTCTGGACGGTCCCGCGCAGCTCGCGGGGGTCCGCGCCGCCCTCCTCGGCCACGAGCTGGTACAGCAGCAGCAGCACCGCCGCGGGCGCGTTGATGGTCATGCTCGTCGAGACGCGGTCGAGCGGGATGCCGTCGAACAGCCGCGCCATGTCCTCGACCGAGTCGATCGCCACCCCCACCCGCCCCACCTCGCCGGCCGCCAGGGGGTCGTCCGAGTCCATGCCCAGCTGGGTGGGCAGGTCGAAGGCGGTCGACAGCCCGGGCGCCCCGGCGGCCAGCAGGTAGCGGAAGCGGGCGTTCGTCTCCTCGGCCGTGGCGAAGCCGGCGTACTGGCGCATCGTCCACGGCCGCTCGCGGTACATCGTGGGGTGGATGCCGCGGGTGAAGGGGAACGCGCCCGGCTCGCCGAGCCGCTCGACGAGATCGAGGTCCGCGACGGACCCCTCGTCGTAGACGCGCTCGACCGGTATCCCCGATTCGGTGGCCCGGACGTCGCGGTCCGTGCCGGCGTTGCTCTCGGCCACTCGGCTCCTGCGGCGAATCCCCATCTGGCCGCGGTTCTCGGGACCGCGGCGGGCCGCCGACGCTACCACACGCTCCCGGGCGGCCGCGGCCGCCGGCGGTCATATTGGCGGGTGCACCCATGACCACGCTCGCCCCAGCCCGCCCACGAGTCGGCGACGCCGAGCGGATCCGCCTGGCCGCCCGGGCGCGGCGGCTGTCGTGGTTCAGCCTCGCCTACATGACCGGCGAGGGGGCGATCGCCATCGCGGCCGGCATCGCCGCCGGCTCGGTGGCGCTCGTCGGGTTCGGCATCGACTCGGCGATCGAGGGGTTCGCGTCGGCGATCATCGTCTGGCGCTTCACCGGCCATCGCATCTTCTCTGGCGCCGCCGAGCGGCGGGCGGCCCGGCTTGTGGCGGTCCAGTTCCTGCTGCTGGCGCCGTACGTGGCCTACGAGTCGGTCGCCGCCCTGGTGACCGGCGCCCGCCCCGAGGTGAGCTGGGTGGGCATCGGCCTGGCCGCCTCGAGCATGGTGGTCATGCCCTGGCTCGGCATCGCCAAGGAGCGCCTGGCCGTCCCGCTCGGCTCGGCGGCCACCCGGGGCGAGGGGCGCCAGAACGTGCTCTGCGCCTACCTGGCGGGGGCGCTCCTGCTCGGCCTGCTGGGCAACGCCCTGCTCGGGGCCTGGTGGCTCGATCCGGCGGCGGGCCTGCTGATCGCCGGCGTCGCCCTGGTCGAGGGGATCCGGACGTGGCGGGGGGAGGGCTGCTGCGCGGGAGGGTGCGCGGCCGGCTAGCGCCGCGCGAGCGCCCGGCGGACCACCGTCGCGCCGCCGCGGAGGCGTGAGCGTGGCCGTCAGGCGCACCCGCGCCGGCGGCGAGGCCCCCTTCAGCGTGACCCGGCAGACGAATCCCCGCCGCGCGCCGACGCGCGCCCGGCAGCGGCCGAGCACCTTCCCCCGCGCGCTCGCGGTGATCGCGACGCGCCCGCCCTTGCGGCCGGTCGCGACCTTCGCGACCAGCGTGCGCGGCCCGATGAAGCGCGCCTTGCAGCGGCGAGAGCAGCCTGCCGCCCGGCGCTCAGCCTCGGCCAGGGGTCGGGCTTGGCCAGCGCCTTCGGGGCCGCCGTGATGCGGATCCTGGCCTCGGCCGCGACGGCCGGGTCGGCGGCGCTGGCCGCGCGCACCACCGCCGCGCCGCCGGCCGGCGGGGCCTTCGGGGCGCGATAGAGGCCGGCCGCCGACACGGACCCGGCCGTGGCGCTCCAGCGCACGCCGCCCGGGAGGCCCCGGACGGTGGCCGTCAGCTGGGCGCTGGTGCCGGTGACCATCCTCGCCGGGGCGCCGGAGATGGTCACCGAGGGGCGCCCGTCGGAGATCGTCACGGTCGCCGCCTGGGGGTTGGTCGGGAACGCCCACGTGAGCGAGCGTGCGACGTACGTGAAGCTGTCCGCGCCCGCGTACCCGGGGGCCGGCGTGTAGACGAGCGGGACGCCCGCCGCGAAGTCCTGACCGGCGGCGAGGCTGAGGGTGCCGTGCGCCGGGGGCGTGACGACGCGGTAGCGGAGGTTGGCGTCGGACTGGGTGCCGAACTTCTGCGCCGACAGCGGTACGGCCAGCGATCCGGCGGTCTGGGCCACGGCGACCGGCTGGGCGATCCAGCCCGGCACCGTGACAGCCTGGGAGCTGAACGCGGGGGCGTTGACCTCGGCCGCCCCGCCGCCCTCCCAGAGGACGTTGTCGGGATCCGCCTGCGCGCCGACGACGTACGTCCCGGGGGCCGTGTCGGAGACGTCGATCCACTGGTAGGCGAGGTACTGGCCGTACACGTCGCGCCAGCCGGCCGAGACGCCCATCCTGAGGCTGGTCGCGTCGGGGTCGCCCTGCTCGCAGTAGTGGGTCACGTCGTCGGTGTAGACCGGGAGAGCGGGTGCCCCTGGCCCCGGGAAGGCGGGCAAGTCCTCGAGGTCGTAGAGGCAGAAGCCGACCTTCTGGCCTGGCGCCACCTCTGCCGTCCGGGCCTCGTTCCAGAGCGAGTAGCGCATCGCCCGCTTGAGGTGCCAGTGCTCGTGCGTGTCCTCGTCCTCGTAGCGCACCTCGGGCGCGGCCACCGGGACCGAGGGCGCGGCGTTGACCGCCGTCCGCGCGAGCTGCCGCACCGTCCCGGCCGAGGGGTTTCCCGAGATCTCGAGCGGCCCCTTGCCCACATTCGTGACGAAGCCGTCGAACCGCACCAGGAGGCGGCCCGCGCCGACGCCGTTCTCGGTGTCGTTCCAGAGCTGGGGCCCCCGGATGCCCTCGACCGGATCGGCCCGGAGGTCCGGCGCGTAGTCCTCGGGCGCGGCCAGCGCGAGGATCGGCAGCGCGATCGCGGCCGCGGCGGCGACGCCGAGCAACGCGGCGACGGTGCGTCGTGGACTCCGTCTCATCCCGGGGAAGGGTAGGGCCTCGGGGGCGCGCCGGGCACTGGACCGGGGCTCAGGATCGCCTCCGCCATCGCCCTCGGTGCGGTAAAGGTTGTGTGAGAGCCCGAGCTACACTCGGTGGATGAGCGGGGACATCACGGTGACGGTGCGCCTGTTCGCCTCGCTGCGCGACGCGGCCGGGGCCGACCGGGTGAGCCTGAGCCTGCCCGCCGGCACGCCCGTCGGCGCGGTGTGGGGCCATCTCCCCGACCCGGTGCGGGGCGTCGGCCTGCCCGACGGCGCCCGCTACGCCCTGAACCACGAGTGGACGCTCCCCGGGGCGACCCTGCGCGACGGCGACGAGGTCGCCGTTGTCCTGCCGGTGTCCGGCGGATGATCGCCCTGACGCCCGATCCGCTCGACCCCGCGGCCCTGGTCGCCGCGGTCGCCGACCCCGACCACGGCGGCACCGCCACCTTCCTCGGGACGACCCGCCGCGAGGGCGGGCTCCGCGAGGTGGCCGAGCTGCGGTACGAGGCCTACGAGGAGCTCGCCTACGCGGAGCTCGCCGCCATCGTCGCCGAGGCCGAGGCGCGCTTCGGCGCCCGGGTCGCGGTCGCGCACCGCGTCGGCCCGGTGGCCGTGGGCGACGCCAGCGTCGCCGTGGCGGCCTCGGCCGGGCACCGCCCGGCGGCGTTCGCCGCCTGCCGCTACGCCATCGACGAGCTCAAGGCGCGGGCGCCGATCTGGAAGCAGACGGTCTACGCCGACGGCGAGGCGACCTGGATCGACGGCTGCGCGGCGCCCCGCCCGGCGGCGGCGGGCAGGACGGCGTAGGCGTGCCCGAGCTGCCCCGCCCCGGCGTCGACGTCGACGCCCCGGTCATCGCCCCGGCGCAGCCGGACCTCGAGGACGAGATCGCCGTCGAGGAGGAGCTGTGGACCGACGACTCGGGCGAGGACTACAGCGGCTGGTACTGCGTGCGCACCGACCCGTGGGCCTGCCCGGCCGACGGCTGCGGCTTCATCGCCAACTTCCTCACGGCCGCCCACCTGATCATCGTCTGGCCCGAGAACGACGACCCGGCGCTCCTGCGCCACGCCGCCGCCGCCCGCGACGTGGGGCGCAACCCGAAGGTGGACGTGTACGAGCCCGGCTTCGGGCCGGCGTGCTCCTACTACCAGTGGGACGCCGCCGGCAACCCGGTCCACGCGGTCCGCAAGGACATGGGCGACGACGTCTACAAGACGAGGTCGTGAGGGCCGCGCCGCTGGTCCTGGCCGCGCCCGCGCGCCGGTACGTCTTCGTCACCGCCTCGCTCGGATCCGGCATCCCGGGCCGCTACGTGAGCGAGATGAGCGTCGGCGACCTCCCCGAGGCCCGGTACCAGGAGGCCTGCTCCTAGGATCGACCGGCTCAGCGCCGGCGCGGGAAGACGTCCAGGGCCAGCGAGGCCACCCGGTCGAGGATCAGGATCCCGTCGAGGTGGTCCATCTCGTGGAGGATCGCGCGGGCCTCGAACCCGTGGGCCTCGACGCCCGCGCGCCGGCCGTCCAGGTCGGTCGTCTCGACGACGATCCGGGTCGCCCGGCGCACGTTCGCGGTGATGTCGGGCAGGCTGAGGCAGCCCTCGCGCCCGATCTCGTCGCCCGCGGCCTCGCGCAGCACCGGGTCGATGAGCCAGATCAGCCCCTGGGCGTCCGGGGCCTTCCTGTGCCCCGTGCAGTCCACGTACGCCAGGCGCCAGAGCTCGCCCGTCTGGGGCGCCGCCAGGCCGACCGTGCGCGGGTGGCCGGCCGCGGTCTCGAGGAGGTCGCCGGCCAGGCGCCGCGCCGCCGCTCCGGGCCGCCCGACGGGCGCCGCGGGCAGCTTCAGGCGCCGGTCGGGGTACACCAGGACCTCTCGTTTCAGAAGACCTCGTCCTCCTCGGCCTCCAGCGTCATCTCCACCTCGTGCTCCTCGGCCACCGGGGCGAGGGCGGCCTGGAGGGTCTCCGGGTCGAGGGACGGCGGCAGCTCGACCTCGATGCCGAGGACGTAGATCGGGGGGTCGCCGACCAGGCGGGCGGAGAGGTCGACGATGTTCGCGGAGCGGTCGGCGAGCGCTCGGGCGAAGCCGTGCGCGATCCCGGGATGGTCCGCGCCGTAGACCGACAGCACGCAGCGACGCAGCGGCGCGCCCGGGCGCTGGGGCGCTGCGGGCCCCACCCACAGGCCCAGGCCGAGCTCGTCGGCCACCGGGCGCAGCGCCGCCTCGACCTCGGCCGGGCCGACCTCGTCCGGGAGGGCCACGGCCAGGACCGTCGCGAAGGACCCCCGCAGCAGCGCGGCCCGCATGTCCTCCAGGTTCCCGCCGATCTCGAGCAGCGCGCCCGTGAGGGCGGCCACGATGCCGGGACGGTCGGCGCCGACCGCCGTCACGGCGACCTCGTTCACGGCCGCGGCACGCGCCCGTCCAGCCACTCGCGCAGCGTCGTGTGGTGGGCGACGTGCTCCCCGCCGTCGATCTCGCGCCGGATCTCGGCGATCGTGCCGGAGCGCTCGGCCTCGACGTCGTGGGTGTGGATGGTCTCGAAGTTGACCTGGTGGGCGTGGACGAAGGCGTCGTCGGGAAGGCCCGGGAAGCGATCGAGCGAGTGCCGCACCATCTCGCGCACGGAGTCCTCGACGAAGCGGGGCCGCCGGTGGGCCCGGTCGACGACGTACTGCTCGTCGGGGCGCTTCAGCAGCTCGTAGATCTCCGACGACATGCCGTCCTCGACGATGGCGATCAGCTCGTCGGCGTCCACCTCGATGTCCTCGGGGGCGCCGAGGTAGAGCGTGCCGCGGGCCCGCTGGTTGTGCGTCGCCACCGGCACGAGGTCCAGGATGCGCGCGACCTCCTGCGCCGAGAAGCCGTCCGCGCGCAGGGCCTCGGCGGCCTGGGCCGAGATCAGCCCCTGCGCGCAGGGGCATGCGTTCATGCCCTGCGCGGTCACCCCGACCAGGCGCCGGCTGGTCTCGCGGTTCGCGGCGGCGATGCCGATGAGCCCGTACATCTCCTGGGTGGGGATCCCCGTGACCGGCGTGCGCTTCTCGACCGGGTAGCTGGCCCGGATCGTCACCTCGCTGCGCAGCGCCCGCTGGCTGGCGACCAGCTTGGACGCGATCCGCTCGGCCAGCCCCTCGATGATCAGCGCCTCGCCGATGACCACGTCGTCGATGGCCTCGTTGACCTCCTCCTCGAAGCGCGACATGTGCACGCCCTTCTGCGCGGGGTTCAGGTCGCAGAAGCACGCCACCTCGGCGTGGAAGAGCCGCTCGTCGCCGTTGTGGCGGATGCGGATGGCCTTCGCCGACCGGGTGACGCCCGCCCGCGAGAGGCTGATGGGAGCCGCCGGCGCGGACTGCTGGAGGTCGTCCGGGAGGGTGCGCCGCATCGTGCTCATCGGGGAACTCGCTTCCTCGGTTTCGATGTGGGGCCGACGATGATGACGTACGCCGCGCCTTCGGGCCCGTGTCCCGGCCCGTATAATCACATCCGGCTCCCGCCCAGCCCTCGAGGAAGGAGTGCGCGCGATGACGCATCCGTCCGGCCGCAGCGCTGTGGAGATCGCACTGCCGGACGTCGAGGAGATGCGCGCGCTCGTCATCGACGGGCGGGAGAAGGGCTTCCTCACCTACGACGAGATCGTCGGGGTGCTCGAGGAGGCGGAGGTCACCAAGGAGCAGATCGAGGACTTCTACTCGCACCTGCTCGAGGTCGGCATCGAGGTGCTGGACGCCGACGGCGAGATCATCGCCCGCCGCGCGGCCCAGCCCACCGAGCGCCCCCCGGAGCTCGACCTCACGGTCGAGCCGAGCCTCGACTCGCTGCGGCTCTACCTGCGCGAGATCGGGCGGGTGCCGCTGCTCACGGCCGAGCAGGAGGTGGCCCTCGCCCGCCGCATCGAGCGCGGCGACATCACCGCCAAGGCCCAGATGGTCGAGGCCAACCTGCGCCTGGTGGTCAGCATCGCCAAGGGCTACCTGGGGCGCGGGCTCTCCTTCCTCGACCTCATCCAGGAGGGCAGCCTCGGGCTGATCCGGGCGGTCGAGAAGTTCGACTACCGCAAGGGCTTCAAGTTCTCGACCTACGCGACCTGGTGGATCCGCCAGGCGGTCACGCGCGCGATCGCCGACAAGGCGCGCACCATCCGCATCCCGGTGCACATGGTCGAGAAGCTCAACAAGGTCGTGCACCTCGAGCGCCAGCTCGTGCAGCGCCTCGGCCGCGAGCCCCGCGCCGAGGAGATCGCCGACGAGCTGCGGATGAGCCCCGAGGAGGTACGCGACATCCTGCGGATGGCCCAGCTGCCGGTCAGCCTGGAGAAGCCGATCGGCGAGGAGGAGGAGTCCGAGCTCGGCGACTTCGTCGAGGACGAGCAGGCGGCGTCGCCCTTCGACGAGGCCTCGGTCAACCTGCGCCGCACCGACATCCTCCGCGCCCTCGACGCGCTCCCCGACCGCGAGCGCAAGGTCATCGAGCTGCGGTTCGGGCTGCTGGGCGAGCAGCCCCGCACCCTCGAGGAGGTCGGCCGCGCCTTCGGCGTGACGCGCGAGCGGATCCGTCAGATCGAGAACAACACCCTCAAGAAGCTCGAGAACCTCCCCGAGGCCCAGAGCCTGCGCGACTCGGCCTGACCGCTCAGGGCACCGACGCGGTCGGGCCGAAGAGGTCGGTCCGCGGCTCGTCGGTGCCGGGCATGCGGCGGGGCGTGGCCTGGAAGCGGTAGCCGACGCCGTGGAGGGTCTGGATGTAGGTGAAGTTCCCGCCGACCTCGTCAACCTTGCGCCGCAGCCGCCGCACGAGGACGTCGACCGAGCGGTCGCCGTGCCCGCGCTCGCCGCCCCAGACGCGCCGGAAGATCTCGTCGCGCGACATCGCCCGGTCGCGGCCCTCCGCCAGCGTCCACAGCAGCTTGAACTCGAGCGGGGTCAGCTCGGCGGGGCGGCCCGCGACGATGACCGACATGCGCTCGGGGTCGATGCTCAGCTCGCCCTCGGCGACCGGCAGGCGCTCCGACTGGGCGTTCTCCACCGCCGTGCGTCGCAGGGCGGCCGTGACGCGGGCCAGCAGCTCGCGCATCGAGAAGGGCTTGGCCATGACGTCGTCGGCGCCCAGCGAGAGCACCTCGACGCGGTCGTGCTCGTTCGTGCGCGCGGTCACCACGATGATCGGCAGCCGCGGCGCCCACTCGCGCGCCTGCCGGATGAGGTGCCAGCCGTCGACGCCCGGCAGCATCAGGTCGAGCACCACCGCGTCGGGGGAGGCGCTGCGCAGCGCACGCAGGCCGGCGAGCCCGTCGGTCGCGACGGTCGGCTCCAGGCCGGCGGCCCGCATGTGGAAGGCGATCGCCTCGGCGGTGCTGTCGTCGTCCTCGACGATCAGGATCTTCATCCGCTGGCCGTCCATCGCGGGTGAGGATAAGTCGCGCGACCGTCCCCTTCGTCGCCGTCCCGTGACGATCCTGTGAAACGGCGGTGAACGCCGGAGAGAGGGGTCGGGAATGGCGATGGGTGGCGGTTCTCCGCCCGTCCGTCGCGCGTGTTACACGCGTCCCCACGAGCGTCACATCCGCGTCACCTGACCCCGGCGGCGCCGATGTAGCTTCGCGCCGCCTTGCTCCCGACCAGGGCACCGGATCATCGCCGCAGGCTCGCGCCTGCCGACTAAGGAGTGTCTGACTCGGTGAACAGGACCTTGCGCAACGCGCTCGTCGGCACGGTGGCCGGCGGCGCGATCATCGCCCTCCCCGCGGTCGCGCTCGGCGCGGCGACCGGCTCGGGGGCGAGCTTCCCCGCCACCGCCTACTCGAAGTGGTGCCAGGACTCGGGCCTGTGCAGCTACACCTCGAAGGGCTCGACCGGCGGCATCAACGACCTCATCAACGGCGTGGTTGACTTCGCCGCGAGCGACGCGACCCTCACGCCCCAGCAGCTGAGCGACCTGGCGGCCAAGCGCGGCGGCGCCACCCCGCTCTACTTCCCGACGCTGATCGGCGCGATCACCGTCCCGACCAACATCGACGGGGTCTCGAAGGGCATCAACATCGACGGCCCGACGCTCGCGGGCATCTTCCAGGGCACGATCACGAGCTGGAACGACTCGCGCATCCGCAAGTCGAACCCGGGCGTCAGCTTCCCGAGCGCCTCGATCACCAAGTGCGTGCGCTCCGACGGCTCGGGCACGAGCTTCGGCTTCACCGCCTACCTCTCGAAGGTGAGCTCGTCCTTCCGCGGCGCCATCGGCGCGAGCCAGCAGCCGAACTGGCCCACCAGCGGCGTGGTCAAGGGCGCGCGCAACCCCGGCGTCGCCGGCTGCATCAAGTCCAACTCGAACTCGATCGGCTACGTGGACATCTCCGACGCCCGTGACGCCGGCCTGACCGCCAAGTTCTCGAAGATCGGCAAGAGCGAGGTCGTCAAGAAGAACGGCAAGCGCCAGCGGACGACCGTCTACATCCTCCCGAGCGCCGGCTCGGCCTCGAAGGCCGCGAACCTCACGAAGTTCAAGGAGGACCTGACGCTCAGCCTCTCGGCCAGCCCCGTCAAGGGCGCCTACCCGATCACCATCACGACCTGGATCCTCGCCTACTCGAACTACGGCGCCGCCGGGAAGTCCTCGACCGCCCGCGACGACGTGAAGAAGGTCCTCAACTACGCCTACTCGAGCGCCGCTCAGGACTCCCTCGGCGAGCTGCGCTTCGCGCCTCTGCCGGACGGCCTCGTCACCGTGGCAAAGGCACAGATCAAGAAGATCAAGTAGTGGCGGTCACCTCGTAGTGGCGGTCTCACCCGCCGCCGCCGAGCCCCCGGGCCCGGCGGCGGCGCGCCGCTCGTTCCGGCGCCCGTTCACCGGCCTGGTGGCCGACCGGGGGTACATCGCGCTCACGGCGCTGGCCACGGCCGCGGCCCTGGCGGGCATCGCCTACCTGATCTGGACCACCGCCGCCGAGACCGGCGACGTGTGGAGCACGTTCGGGGTCTGGGGCTTCCTGACCGGCGACGAGTGGATCCCCGCGCCGGTTGACCGCCCCGCGGTCTTCGGCGCCCTCCCGTTCATCTACGGCACGCTCGTGACGAGCGCGATCGCCATGGTCCTGGCCGTCCCGCTGGCCGTCGGCGTCGCGCTGGCCACGACCGTGTTCCTCCCCAGGCGCCTCCGCGGGCCGGTCGCCGGGGTCGTCGATCTGCTGGCCGCTGTGCCGTCGGTCGTCTACGGACTCTGGGGGGTGCTGGTGCTGGTCCCGGCGGCGCGGCCGCTCCTGGAGTGGGTCGCCGACCACTCCGGCGGGCTCGGCATCCTGGCCGGCCCGGTGACGTCGGGCTCCTTCATCCTCGCGGGCCTCGTGCTCGCGGTCATGGTCCTGCCGATCGTCGCCGCGATCACCCGCGAGGTGCTCCTGACGGTGCCGGTCGAGCAGCAGGAGGCCGCCTACGCCCTCGGGGCCACGAGGTGGGAGATGGTGCGCTCGGCCATGCTCCCCTGGGCGCGCTCCGGCATCGTCGGAGCGTCGGCGCTCGGCCTCGGCCGCGCCGTGGGCGAGACCATCGCCATCGCCCTGCTCCTCGGCAACACGCCGATCGTGGGCGGCTCCCTGCTGGGCCCCGGCTCGAGCCTGGCGAGCGTCATCGCCCTCGAGTTCGGCGAGGCCTCCGGCCTCCAGCTCGCCGCCCTGACCGCGCTCGCGCTGGTCCTGTTCGCCATCGCCTTCGTCATCAACGCGCTGGCGCGGCTGCTGGTCGCCCGGACGGCCAGCGGCCCCGGACCCGTGCGGCGCGCCTTCGACGCGCGCCGCGCCTCCGCGATCGCCTCGGGCGTCGGCGCGCCGCACGCGGCGCCACCCGCCCCCGAGCCTCCGCCCGCCCCCGAGCCTCCGCCCGCCCCCGAGCCTGCGCCGGCCGCCGCCCCCGAGCCGGCCGCCGCCGCCGCGGGCCCGGGCCTGCCGGTCGTTGATCGCGCACGCAAGTTCCGCTCGGGGTTGGCGTGGGGCGCGGTCTACCTCTGCCTCGTCATCTCGCTCATCCCGCTCGGGCTGATCCTCGGGAAGATCCTGGTGGAGGGCCTGCCGGCGCTGTCGTGGGACTTCTTCACGACGATCCAGCCCGCCGACCCCTTCTCGAGCGACGGCGGCATCTCCAATGCCCTGGTGGGCACGCTCATCCTCATGGGCCTGGCCACCCTGTTCTCGGCGCCGCTCGGCATCCTCGTGGCCCTGTTCATCAACGACGCGGCGGCGAGCCGCGGGCCGGGCCTGCGCAGGGTCGGGTCGGCCGTGGGCTTCCTGGTGGACGTCCTGCTCGGCGTGCCGTCGATCGTCGCCGGTCTGATCGTCTACCTCGGGATCGTCATCGCGATGGGCCACTTCTCCGCCCTGGCCGGTGCGATCGCGCTGGCCATCATCATGTTCCCGATCGTCGTGCGAGCCACCGACGAGATCCTCCGCCTGGTGCCGGAGACGCAGAAGGAGGCCGCCCTGGCTCTGGGCGCGCCGCGCTGGCGCACCACGTGGAGCGTCGTCCTGCCGGCGGCGGCGCCGGGGATCCTCACCGGCGTCATGCTGGCGCTGGCGCGTGCCTCGGGCGAGACTGCGCCCCTGCTGTTCACGTCGCTGGGCAACCAGTTCTTCTCGACCAGCATCCTCGAGCCGATCGCCTCGCTCCCCCAGCTGATCTTCCGCAACACGGTCGACGTGCGGACCCCGCAGTCCGAAGAGCTCGCCTGGGGCGCGGCGCTGGTGCTGGTGGCCATCATCCTGGTGTTGAATCTCGTCGCGCGCGCGATCGCCGCGCGGACCCGTGTGGGAGGAGCGCGATGACGCAGGAGGAGACGCCGACGCGGCCGCCGCTCCCGGAGGTGCTCGCCCAGGCAGGCCGCCGCCCGCGGCCGCGGCCGCCGGCCGGCCGCCGACCCGATGCACGGCGGTGGGCGTGAGCGCCTTCTTCGGCCGCCACCACGTCGTCGAGGGCATCGACCTGCGCTTCCCGCCCAACAGCGTCACGGCCATCATCGGCCCCTCCGGCTGCGGCAAGTCCACCTTCATCCGCACCCTCAACCGGATGCACGAGCTCGTGCCGAACGCGCGCGTCGAGGGCGAGGTGCTGCTGCGCGGCCGGGACGTCTACGGCCGCGGCGCCGACCCGGTGGCCATCCGGCGCGCGATCGGGATGGTCTTCCAGCGGCCCAACCCGTTCCCCACCAAGTCGATCGCCGACAACGTGCTGGCCGGGCCGCGGTACACGCGGATGAAGCTCCGGAGGGCGGCGCGGCACGAGCTCCTCGAGCGCACGCTGCGCGGGGCGGGCCTGTGGGACGAGGTCAAGAACCGCCTCGGGGCCCCCGCGGGCGGCCTGTCGGGCGGCCAGCAGCAGCGCCTCTGCATCGCGCGGGCGCTCTCGGTGGAGCCCGACGTGCTCCTGATGGACGAGCCGTGCTCGGCGCTCGACCCGCAGTCCACGCTGCGGATCGAGGAGTTGATCGCGGAGCTGCGGTCGCGCCTGGCGATCGTGATCGTCACCCACAACATGCAGCAGGCCGCGCGGGTGTCCGACTACACGGCCTTCTTCACGATCGAGAACGAGGGCGAGCCGGGGCGGCTCATCGAGACCGGCCCCACCGCCCGGATCTTCGCCAGCCCCCGGAATCCGCGCACCGAGGCCTACGTGTCCGGCCGCTTCGGCTGAGCGCCGCGGAGGTCATCCGGGGCCGCCGCGCATCCAGGCGGCGAGCGCGGCGACCTCCTCGGGGCCGATCCAGTGGCCCCCGGGGCGCCAGGCCTCGGTGACGTCCGCGCCGGCGCCGCGGTAGGACGCGACCCCCGCGACCGCGGTCTCGCGGGGCAGGAACGGGTCGTCCAGCCCGCCCGCGGCGAGGACCCGGCGCCCCCGCAGGCCGCCGTGGGCCAGCGTCTGCGCCGGCAGGGGATAGGCGCTCGACAGCAGGGCCACGTCGCCCACGAGGTCCGGGCGCACGGCCGCCAGCGCCCCGGCCATCATGCCGCCGTTCGAGAAGCCGACGGCGACCAGGGGCGCCTCCAGGCCGTGCTCGGCCACCGCGGCGTCGAGCCAGGCCGCCACCAGCGCCAGGTTCTCCTCCAGGCTCGGGAGCTCGGGGACGCCGATCGCGTGGTGACGGAACCAGGCGAAGCCGCCGCCCTGGGGCTCCGGCCCCCGCGGCGCGAGCACGCCCACGCCGCCGCCGAGCGCGTCGCCCAGGCCCTGCAGGTCGCCCTCCGCCCCGCCGCGCCCGTGCAGCGCCAGCAGCGTCGGCGAGCCGGGAGCTGCGGGCTCGAAGCGGTGGACCAGGCTCACGGCGCCCCGCCGCCGGCACCGGCCGCCTCGTGCTCGGCGAGGATGGGCTCGGCGGCCTCGAGCGCCGACCAGGCCGCCGGGAAGCCGGCCAGGCCGGACACGGCGATCAGCACCTCCCGGACCTCGTCGGGCGTGACCCCGGCCCCGAGGGCGCCGCGGACGTGCCACTCGAGCTGGGTGTGCGCCCGCAGCGTCGCGGTGATCGCCATCGCCACGATCGAGCGGTCGCGGCGGCCCAGCCCCGGGCGGCTCCACAGGTCGCCGAACCCGAACCCGGACGTGAGCTCCTCGAGGTCCGGCGAGAGCTCCCGCCACCGGTCGATGACGCCATCGCCCAGATGGCGCCGCGCCAGCTCGCGCCCGCGCTCCAGGCGGTCGTCGCCCTCGACCCCGCTCATCGGGCCGCTCCGCCCGTCGCCCGCGCCGCCGTCCGCGGGTCCTCGAGCGGCTCGAGGATCTCCTCGAGGCGCTCCCGCAGCGCCTCGTACTGCGGGGGCAGCCTGAGCTCCTGGCCCAGCCGGCCGGGGTCCTCGTCGACCGCGAAGCCGGGGCCGACGGTCGCGATCTCGAACAGCACCCGGCCCGGCTCGCGGAAGTAGATGGAGCGGAAGTACTGCCGGTCGATGATCCCGGTGGGGTGGGCGCCGGAGGCGGCCGCGCGCCGTCCCCAGTCGGCGTGGTCGGCGTCGGGCGAGGTCCACGCCACGTGGTGCACCGTCCCGGCCCCCTGCTCGCCGTGCTCGGGCGGCGCCGGGTCGAGCCAGTAGACGCCTCGCCGCTCCCCGCCGGACGTCGCGAACCGCCCGGCCTGCTCGCGCACGAACCCGAGCCCCTCGACCAGCAGCCCCTCGGTCGCCTCCGGGGCGCGGCTGAAGGCGCGCACGCCCACGATGCCCGTCAGCGCGTGCTCGTCGGGGATCTCGGGACTCGACGCCGCCCGCGGCGCCCCGTCGGCGGGGCCGGCGACGATCAGCTCGATCCCCAGCCCCTCGGGGTCCGAGGTGACCAGCGACCCCTCCTCCCGCGCGACCGGCCGGCCGGCGTCGCCGAGGCGGTCGGCCCAGAAATCGAGCGACTCGCGCGACGCGACCCGCCACACGACGCGGTGGATCATCCCGGGCCCGGGCCGGCCCACCGGGCTCCCGGGGATCTCGAAGAAGGTCAGGATGCTCCCCGGCGATCCGACCTCGTCGCCGAGGTACAGGTGGTACATGTCCGGCGCGTCGAAGTTGACCGTCTTCTTCACCAGCCGAAGGCCCATGAGGCGCACGTAGAAGTCCAATGTGCCCCGGGCGTCGGCCGTGATGGCGGTCACGTGGTGGATCCCGTCGAGGCCCATCGCGTCCGTCCTCTCCGGCGGGCGGCCGTCCGCCCCGCCTGGTAAGGTCGTTGCATGCTCAAGCAAATAGAGGGTAGTTGACGGTGCAAGCAAACGCAAACGTCGAGCAAGCCCGGGCGCGGGGCGTCGAGGGGGAGCCCCTCGCGCCGCTCGAGCTGGGGGCCTGGCGGGGGCTGCTGCGGGTCCACGCCGCGCTCATCCGCGAGATGGACGCCGAGATGCGCGCGCGCCACGGCATCTCGCTGAGCGCCTACGAGGTGCTGATGCTGCTGGGCGACGCGCCGCGGCGGCGCATGCGCGTGTCCGAGCTCTCCGCGGCGACGCTGCTGTCGGTGAGCGGCGTCAGCCGCCTGGTCGACCGGCTCGTGCGGGACGGCCTGGTCCTCAAGGAGGCCTGCGAGGAGGACGGGCGGGGCGCCGAGGCCGTGCTCACGCCGATGGGCCGCGGGCGCCTGCGGGCGGCGCGCGCGAGCCACCTGGCCGACGTGCGCCGGCGGTTCCTCTCCCGCTTCGCGGACGACGAGCTGCGCGAGCTGGCCGGCTTCTGGGCCCGCCTGGGAGACGAGGGCGCGGCCGCCTGAGTGGCGATCGGCGGGAGGGGCTCCCGACAACCCCGCCCGCCGCGCCGAGGCCGGCGTCCCGGCCCAGATGACCCCAGTCCGCCCGGCGGGGGCGCGTCGCGGCCGACTGGAGCCGAACCGATCCTGCCTCACGGCCGGGCTCGCCGGGTTACCAACCGGTGGTCCTCCCGTGACGGACTGTGACGCCGGTCAGCCCGCCCTCGGACCGGTGGGGGAGGCCGTCGGCGCCGGAGAGCGCCGGGCCCGCGGGCTCGGACTCCCCCTCCACCGAGCTAGGGGCCGGCGAGCGTGTCGACGACCACCGGCTCGCGCGGGCCCACGCGGGCGTTCTCCTCCTCGGCCTGGCGCCGCAGCTGCTTGAAGCCGACGCCCTCGGCGATCAGGAAGAGGAAGCCGACGGCGACGCCCACGATCGCCTCGGTGGCCTGGAGCACGACCGAGAACGCGATGGCCTCGGCGGCGCCGACGCCGTAGGACGCGGTGAGGGGGACGACCGCGGCGGCCTGGAACACCAGCACGTTGCCGGGCAGCACCGGGAAGGCCTGGGCGAGGGTGACGGTGACGAGCAGCAGCGCGGCGCCGCCCCAGCCGACCTCGTCCAGGCCGAAGGCCATGAGCGTGCAGTAGATCCCGGCCCACTGGGAGACCCAGCAGAGGAGGCTCGCGCCGGAGACGAGGCCCATCTGGCGCGGGTCGCGCAGCCCGAGGTGGCTCTCGCGCACGGCGCCCCAGAGCCGCGACACCGCCCGGGTGGCGCGCGCCCACAGGGGCCCCGTCCGCAGCCAGGGCGGCACCTGGCGGCCGGGGCTCGACAGGAGCGCCACGATCACGATCGCCAGGCAGCCCACCCCGAGGCTGATCGATGCGACCCAGGCGTAGGAGGGCAGGGGCAGCACCAGCCCGATCGCGATCACCAGGGCGACCCAGGCGATCGTCGAGACCAGGTTCTCGGCGACCACCGTGCCGAGCAGCGTCGTGGTCGGCGGGCGCTCGCCGCGGCGCTCGAGGCGGCGGCGCAGCAGCAGCACCTTGACGATCTCGCCCAGCCGGGCCGCGAGCACGGTGTTGAAGAGGAAGCCGACGAAGAGCGGGCTGAAGATGTCGCGCCAGCGCGTCTTCGTCCGCAGGCTGGGCAGCGCGTCGACCACCGCCTTCCAGGCGACGCCCTTCCACGCGACCGACATGAAGTTCGCGAGGATGGCCAGGACGAGGAACCACCACGACTCGATGTGGAAGGCGTCGCGGATCTCGCCCAGGTCGAGCTTCCAGACGGCCACGGCGCCGACGGCCAGGATGATGAGGATCCGGGCCGCGGGCCAGGCGAGGCGGCGCCCGAGCGGGCGCCGGTCGGCGGCCTGGGTGGTCACGCGGCGACCAGCTCGTCGAAGGTCACGAGCTCGAGGCCGCGCAGGCGCGCGGCGCGGCAGATCTCGGGCAGGGCGTCCGCGGTCTGCTGCCGGGGCCGCTCGGGGGCCCAGCCGTCGGCGTCGTGGAGCAGGATGATCGCCCCCGGGTCGAGCGCCCGCGCGGTGCGGCGCGCGATGGCGGCCGGCCCGGGCTCGGCGGTGTCGAAGACGCCGCAGGTCCACGCGGCCATCCGGTAGCCCGCGCGCCGCGCGCCGAGGGCCGTCGCCGGCCCGCGGAAGCCGTGGGGCGCCCGGAAGACGCGCGACATCGCGCCGGCGCCGGCCGCGTCCTCGGCCGCCCGCTCGGCCCGGCGGAGCTGGTCCTCGACGTGGCCGGCGCCGCGGAAGATCAGCACGCCGTGGTCGTAGCCGTGGCTGGCGAGCTGGTGGCCGTCGGCGACGATGCGGCGCACGAGCTCGGGGTGGCGCTCGGCCTGGCGGCCGAGGACGAAGAAGGTGGCCCGGGCGCCCGCCTCGGCGAGCGCGTCGAGCACGGCCGGCGTCGTGGGGCCGGGCCCGTCGTCGAAGGTGAGGGCCGCGCGGGGCCGGTCGCGCGGACCGCGGGTGATTGCCCGCCCGAAGGCCGGGCTGCCGGGCACGAAGGCCGCCGTCCCGGCGACCGCGGCGCCGGCGACCGCGGCGAGCGCCGCGGCCGGGCGCCGGCGCGCGAGGCCCGCGGCGGCGGCGGCCACGCCGACGCCCACCCACACGGCTCGATGCACGGCCTGGCCCTTTCCCATCGGCGGCGTCATGGTGAGGGGTGCCCCCGCTCAGGTCGCCGGGACTACGGCCGATGCTATCAATGGCCGTCGCGGCGGCCGGCGCGGGCCCATGCCCGCACCGGGTTGGCACACTCGGCATGAGAGTGCCAGGTCAGCCGCGGAGCGGCGCTATACTCCTGCGCGGCGTACCACGCTGCGTCCGAGCGAGGTGGATTCGTGCCGATCTATGAGTATCGCTGCAACGACTGCGGGCACCAGTTCGAGGTGTCCCAGCGCATGTCCGACGACCCGCTCACCGAGTGCGAGGTGTGCGGCGGCCAGGTGAGCAAGATGCTCTTCGCGCCCGCCATCCACTTCAAGGGCACGGGCTTCCACAACACCGACTACGGCAGCAAGCGCCGCGGCGCCGGCGACGACTCGGGCGGCTCGGGCTCCGGTGACGGCGGGTCGAGCAACGGGTCCTCGGGCGGGGATGGGAAGGCGGCCGAGAAGCCCGCGACGGCGAGTACGGGCTCTTCGGGCGGCAAGACGGTGGGGCTGGACAAGGTCTGAGCGCGTTGGCGCGCGGGTTCCTCCGGAGGCCCGCGCGGCCGTTCTCCCTCCGGCCCGCGCAGGTCATCGTCGGCGGCTTCGCGGCGGCGATCGCCATCGGGACCGCCCTCCTCAGCCTCGGCCCGGCCACCGCCGCGGCGGGCTCCGCGCCCTTCACGACGGCCGCCTTCACGTCCGTGTCGGCCGTCACGGTCACCGGCCTGGCCTCGGTCAACACGGCCACCTACTGGAGCCCGTTCGGCCAGGCGGTGATCCTCGGCCTGGTGCAGCTCGGCGGGCTCGGCATCGTCACGAGCGCCTCGCTGCTGATCCTCGTCGTCAGCCGCCGCGTCGGGCCTGCGGGGCCGCCTGGCGGCGCAGGCCGAGGTCCACTCGACCGGCGACCTCGGCAGCCTGCGCCGGCTCATCGGCTTCATCGTCGCCTTCACGCTGGCCGTCGAGGCGATCACGGTCGCGGCCCTGACGCTGCGGCTCTGGCTCGGCCACGGGCGCTCGTTCGGCCAGGCGCTCTGGCAGGGGCTCTACGGCGGGGTGGGCGCCTTCAACCAGGCGGGGTTCTCGCTCTACTCCGACAACCTCATCGGCTTCGCCGACGACGCGCTGGTGCTGGTGCCGATCGCGCTCGCGGTGATCGTGGGCGGCGTCGGCTTCCCGGTCTGGCTGGAGCTGCGGCGCCGGTTCCGCAGCCCATCGCGCTGGAGCCTGCACACCAAGCTCACGCTGGTCACGACGGGCGCCCTGCTGGTGCTCGGCTTCGTCGTCCTCACCGGGCTGGAATGGGACAACGACGACACGCTCGGCGGCGAGAGCGTCGCCGGCAAGCTCCTCGGGGGGTTCTTCGCGGCCGTGACCGCGCGCAGCGCGGGGTTCAACACGGTCGACTACGCCGACATGGGCACGGACTCGCTGTTCGTGACCGACCTGCTCATGTTCGTGGGCGGCGGGAGCGCCTCGCCCGCCGGCGGGATCAAGGTGACGACCTTCGCGGTCCTCTTCCTGATCGTGTGGGCCGAGCTGCGCAGCGAGCGCGAGGTGGCGGCCTTCGACCGGGCCATCCCGGCCGCGACCCTCCGCCAGGCGCTTCACGATCGCTGCTCATCGCCCTCAACGCGGTCGTCGTGGCCACCCTGGTCCTGGTGGCGACGAACGACCTCGACCTGTCGAGCGCGCTCTTCGAGTGCGTCTCGGCCTTCTCGACCACCGGGCTCTCGACCGGGGTGACGGGCGCCCTCGACACGGTCGGCCAGGCGATACTGATGATCCTCATGTTCCTGGGGCGCGTCGGCCCGATCACGCTCGGCGTCGCGCTGGTCGTGCGGGAGCGCGAGCGCCTCTTCAGCCACCCGGAGGAAAGGCCGATCGTTGGCTAGCGACGACACAGACGCTCGTGATCGGGCTCGGCCGCTTCGGCCGCTCCCTCGCCACCACGCTGACCCGCCTCGGCAACGAGGTGCTCGGCGTGGACGCCTCGCCGAAGGTCGTCCAGGCGTGCGCCGTCGACCTCACCCACGTCGTCCAGGCCGACGCGACCGACGTCGAGGCCCTGCGCCAGCTCGGGGCGGCCGACTTCGGCCGCGCCGCCGTGACCATCGGGACCGACATCCAGGCGAGCATCCTGGCGACCTACGCGCTGGTCGACCTCGGCGTGCCGCGCATCTGGGCGAAGGCGGTCACCGCCGAGCACGGCGCGATCCTCGAGCGCGTCGGAGCGCACCGGGTGATCTTCCCGGAGCTCGAGATGGGCGAGCGGGTGGCCCACACGATGGTCGGCCGCACGATCGACTACGTCGAGCTCGACGAGGACTTCGTCCTCATCGAGACCACCACCCCCCGCGAGCTCACGGGCCAGACGCTCAAGGACGCCGGCCTGCGCAAGCGCTACGGGGTCACGGTGGTGGCCGTGAAGACGCCCGGCGACCCGTTCACCTACGCGACCCCGGAGACGGTCGTGCACCCGGGCGACCTCATGGTGGTGGCCGGCCCGCGCGAGAAGGCCGAGGCGTTCGCCGCCCTGCCCTGAGGGTCAGGCGGGGCCCATGAACTTGGCGATCTCGCGCTCGTTCTGGTCGGGGTCGGTCTGCACGACGTAGGAGACCCCGTCGACCTCGAGGATCTCGCCGGACAGCAGGATGCGGTCGGCGGGCCGCTGGTCGAGCCGCGCCTGCAGCCAGCCCATCTTGATCATGTCCATGGTGCCGATGTCGGTCTGCAGCGCGCGCACGACGTCGGCGCCGCGCCAGGGCGCCCGCCAGATGTTGCCCGGCGAGAGCACCTTGCCCTTCATGGCCGCGACCACCGCCTGCTGGCGCAGGGCGCGCCCGAAGTCGCCCCCGCACGCGCCCTGGCGGGCGCGGGCGTACTCGAGCGCGCGGGCGCCGTTCAGGTCGATGCGGCCCTCCGGGAAGCTGACCGTGCGGCCGTTCTCGTAGGGGCACTCGACCAGGGCGGTCGGGTTGTTGACCGTCACGCCGCCCACGGCGTCGACCATCTTCGGGAAGCCGTTGAACTTGATCACGACGATGTGGTGGACGGGCACGCCGGTGAGGCGCTGGACCGCCCGGATGGCGCCCGCCTGGCCGCCGAAGAAGAACGAGGCGTTGATCTTCTGGGTGCCCTGCCCGGGCAGCTCCACCCGGTAGTCGCGCGGGATCGAGAGGTACTTGATCCGCCCCTCGTCCGGGTCGGTGCGCATCAGGAGCAGGGTGTCGGCGCGGCTGCGCGTGCGGCCCTTGCGCTTGTCGACCCCGATGATGAGCGTGTTCGTGGGGGTGCCGAGCATCCCGCCGGGCGCCGGGTCGAGCGCCGCCTTGGCGCTGTCGGTGATCTTGCCGTTGGCCTCGTCAACCGCGCCGTCGATGGCCAGCCAGCCGAAGCCCGCCCAGGCGACGATCCCGAGGAACAGGAGGATGGCGATCCGCCCGATCCAGCCCCCCGGCCCGAGCCCGCGCAGCGACCACCAGTGGCGCCCCTGGCGCTGCAGCTCCCGGCGCCGGCGCCGCTCCTCCCGGCTCGGGCGCCCCGCGGGGAGGGGGCGGGGGTCGGCGACGCCGCCGCCCGGCGGCGCTCCGTCCCCGGCCTCGCGCGAGCGGAGCGCCCGCAGCTCGTCCATGCCGCCGCCGACCGCGCCCTCACGTCCACGCGCCCGGTAACGGCGATAGGGCTTCGTGGTCCGGGACATCGGCGGGCAATGGTAGCGTCAGCCGCGGCGACCTCCGTTAGCGGCAGGCAAGGACGCAATGGCGGGCCAGGGCTCCCTCGTGGTGGTGGGAACGCCGATCGGCAACCTGGCCGATCTGTCGCCGCGCGCCGCGGAGGCCCTCCGCGGGGCCGACGCGGTCGCGTGCGAGGACACGCGCCGCACGGCCCCGCTGCTGCGCCACGCCGGCGCGGATGCGCCGATGGTGGCCGTCCACCAGCACAACGAGGCCGCCCGCGCCGCCGACCTGGTGGCGCGCATGCGCGCCGGCGCGCGGGTCGCGCTGGTCTCGGACGCGGGCATGCCCCTGGTCAGCGATCCCGGCGCCCGGCTGGTGCGCGCCGCGCTCGACGCCGACCTGCCGGTCGAGGTCGTCCCCGGTCCCAGCGCGGTGACCGCCGCCCTGGCCGCGTCGGGGCTGGCGGGCGAGGGCGGCTTCGTCTTCCTCGGCTTCGCGCCGCGGCGCGCGGCCGAGCGGCGGCGGCTGGTCGAGCGCCTGGCCGGGCTGGAGGTCCCGGCCGTCGCGTTCGAGAGCCCGCGCAGGCTCCCCGGCCTGCTCGCCGAGATCGCCGGCGCGCTGCCCGACCGCCCCGTGGCCGTCTGCCGCGAGCTCACCAAGCTCCACGAGGAGGTCGTCCGCGGGACGGCGGCCGAGGTCGCCCGCCGGCTCGCCGAGCCCCCGCGGGGCGAGGTCACCGTGGTCGTGGGCGCCGCCCCCGCGGCGGCCGCGCCCGACGAGGCCCGGCTGCAGGAGGTCCTGGCGGTCCTGCGCGAGGCCGGCCTCGGCCCGGCCCGGGCGGCCGAGGTGGCCGCCGCGCTGGGGGCGGCCCCGCGCAACCGCGCCTACCGGGAGGCCCTCGCGGGGCGGGACGGGGCGGAGGGCGGCCCGGACGAACCCCATTAGACTGGGGTTCGTGGCCCAGCGCTTCTACCTCACCACGCCGATCTACTACGTCAACGCGGAGCCGCACATCGGCCACGCGTACACGACGATCATGTCCGACATCATCGTGCGGCATCACCGCCAGCGCGGCGAGGACGTCTTCTTCCTCACGGGCACCGACGAGCACAGCTCCAACGTGGTGCGGCTGGCCGCCGAGGCGGGCCGAACGCCGCGCGAGCACGCCGACCTCAACGCCGAGCGCTTCCGCGCCCTCGGCGGCGTCGTCGAGGCGACGACGGACTTCTTCATCCGCACGTCCGACGCCGAGCACGTCGCGGCTGTCGGGCGCGTGATGGAGCGCCTGAGGGAGTCCGGGGACGTCTACCGGGGCACGTACGCGGGCTGGTACTGCTCCTCGTGCGAGCGCTTCTACGCCGAGGACGAGCTCGACGAGGGCCGCCTGTGCCCCATCCACCGCACGCCGGTCGGGTGGCTGGAGGAGGAGAACTGGTTCTTCCGCCTGTCGGCCTACCGCGACCGCCTGCTGGCCCACTACGACGCCCACCCGGACTGGGTGCTGCCGCCCGCCCGCCGCAACGAGGCGCGGCGCATGATCGAGGACGGCCTGGAGGACCTGTCGATCTCGCGCGCGGGCGTCGAGTGGGGCGTGCCGGTGCCCTGGGATCCCGACCAGACCGTCTACGTCTGGGTCGACGCGCTCTTCAACTACTACACGGCCCTGGAGTACGCGCGGCCGGGCGAGGACCTGGTCGCCCGCTTCTGGCCCCCCGACCTGCACGTCATGGCCAAGGACATCCTCAAGTTCCACGCCGTCATCTGGCCGGCGCTCCTGATGGCCGCCGGCCTGGAGCTGCCGCGCCGGGAGATGATCCACGGGTACGTGCTCAAGGGCGGCGAGAAGATGAGCAAGACGACCGGCAACGTCGTCGATCCGTTCCCCTTCATCACCGAGTACGGCATCGACGCGCTGCGCTACTACCTCGCGCGCGAGATCCGCTTCGGCGAGGACGGGACGTTCACCGCCGAGGGCTTCGAGGCGCGCTACTCGCAGGAGCTGGCAAACGAGCTCGGCAACCTCCTCAACCGGGTCGTCAGCATGGTCGGCCGCTACCGCGGCGGGACGGTGCCGGCCGACGCCGGTGGCGACGGCGAGATCGCGGGCGAGGTCTCCGCCGCCGTCGAGGCGACGGTCGCCGCCTACGACCGGCTCGACATCTCGCGGGCCATCGAGGACGACTGGCGCCTGGTGCAGCGGCTCAACCGGCTGGTCGAGCAGCGCGCGCCGTGGACGCTGGCCAAGGACCCGGCCCGCGCCGCCGAGCTCGACCAGACGCTCTTCAGCCTCGCCGAGGGCCTGCGCGCCGTCGCGATCCTGCTGTGGCCGGTCATCCCCGGGTCGTCCGAGCGCATCCTCGCCGCCCTCGGCCAGGACCCGTCGGAGACCGCGCTCGAGCGCGCCGCCTGGGGCGCCGGGCGCCCGGGCGCCCAGGTGCGGCCCGAGGGCCCGCTCTTCCCCCGCGTCGAGGAGAAGGTCGCGTAGTCGACACCCACGCCCACCTCGACTCCTGCGACGCCCCGCCCGCGGAGCTGGTGTCGGAGGCCGCGGCGGCCGGGGTCGAGCGCATCGTGACCATCGGCGTGGGGCGCGAGTCGTCCGAGCGGGCCGTCGCGCTCTGCGAGGCCCACCCCGAGGTGCGCGCCGCCGTCGGCGTGCACCCCCACGACGCCGACGGCTTCACGCCGGCCGACGAGGCCTGGATCCGCGAGCTCGCGGCGCACCCCGCCGTCGTCGCGATCGGCGAGTGCGGGCTCGACTTCCACCGCAACCACTCCCGCCCCGAGGCCCAGCGGCGCGCGTTCTCCGCCCAGATCGCGCTGGCCCGCGAGACCGGCCTGCCGCTCGTGATCCACACCCGCGACGCCGCCGAGGAGACCCTCGCGATCCTGGCCGACGAGGCCGCCGGCCACCCCGTCGTGATGCACTGCTTCTCCATGCCCGAGCGCCTCGACGAGGTCGCCGAGCGCGGGTACCTGGTCAGCATCGCCGGCCAGGTGACCTACTCGAGCGCCGCCGACCTCCGCCGGGCCGCCGCCGCGGTGCCCGACGACCTGCTGCTGCTCGAGACCGACAGCCCCTACCTCGCGCCGGTGCCGCGGCGCGGCCGCCCCAACCGCCCGGCCAACGTGGCCCACACCCTCCGCGCCGTCGCGGGCCTGCGCGGCGTCTCCGAGGAGGCCCTCGACGGGCTCACCACCCGCAACGCCGCCCGCGTCTTCGCCTGGTGACCCCGGCGCGCCGGGCGGCGGCGACCGGGTGGGCGCCATGCGCCTGCTGGCCGCCCACGGCCTGCGCCCCGACACCGACCTGGGCCAGCACTTCCTCCTCGACGAGAACCTCGCCGACCTCGCGGTGCGCGAGGCCGCCGTCGGGCCGGGCGACGTGGCCCTCGAGATCGGCGCCGGCCTGGGGGTGCTGACGGCCGCCCTCGCCCGGGCGGCGCGCGTCGTGCACGCGGTGGAGATCGACCGGCGGCTGGAGCCGGCGCTCACCGAGGTCGTTGCTCGCTCACGCAACGTCATCGTCCACTGGGGCGACGCGATGAGGATGCCGCTCGAGGATCTCGACCCCCCGCCGACGGCATTCGTCTCGAACCTGCCGTACGCGATCGCGACGCCCGCGGTGGTCGAGGGCCTCTGGCGGCTGCCGGCCGTGGCGCGCTGGTGCGTGATGGCCCAGCGCGAGGTGGTCGACCGCTGGCTGGCGCCACCCGGGAGCCGCCTGTACGGGGCGCCGTCGGTGCTCCTGCAGCTCACCGCGGAGGCGACCTTCCGCAGGGCCGTCGGCCGCGAGGTCTTCGCGCCGCGCCCGCGCGTCGACTCCGCGCTGGTGGCGCTGCGCCGGGTCGCTCCCGGGCCCGCTCCGGCGGTCCGGGCCCTGGTGAGGGCCGCCTTCGCGTCGCGGCGCAAGACGCTCGTCAACTCGCTGGCCGCCGCCGGCGCCGACAAGGCCGCCACCGCAGCGGCCCTCACCGCCCTGGGCCAGTCGCCCTCGGCGCGCCCCGAGCAGATCCCCCCGGCCGCGTTCGCGGCCCTCGCGGAGGCGCTGAGCTGGCCGGCGTGACCCTCGAGGCGCCGGCCAAGCTCAACCTGCGCCTGCTGGTCGGGCCGAGGCGCGCCGACGGCTACCACCCCCTGACGACCCTGATGGTCGCGCTCGACGGCCTCGCGGACACCGTCACCGTCGCCCCGGCCGAGGCACGGCGGGTGACCTGCCCCGGCATCGAGGGGCCCGCCAACCTGGCATGGCGCGCCCTCGACGCCCTGGAGGCCGAGGCCGGCCGGCCGCTCCCGTGCGCGGTGGCGATCGACAAGCGCGTCCCCGCCCAGGCCGGGCTGGGCGGCGGCTCGAGCGACGCGGCCGCGGCGCTGGTCGGCGCCGACCGCCTCCACGGCCTCGATCTCGGGCCGGAGCGGCTCGAGCGGGTCGCGGCCCGGGTCGGCTCGGACGTGCCGTTCTTCGTCCGCGGCGGCGCCCAGTGGGCCGAGGGGCGCGGCGAGCTCCTGCGGCCCGCGTCGGTGGCGCCCTTCGCGGCCGTGCTGGCCAAGGGCGACGCCGGCCTCTCGACCGCGGCGGTCTACGGCGCCTTCGACCGCCTCCCGCCGCCCCCGGCGGTCGTTGCTGCCTCACGCAAGCACCTGTCGTACGCGGAGGTCGTTGCTGGATCACGCAACGACCTATGGGGCGCGGCGCTTGCCCTCGCGCCGGGGCTCGGGGCGACGGCCCGGGCGCTCGCGGCGGCCGGCGCCGACGCGGTGCTGCTGTGCGGCAGCGGCTCGTGCCTGGCGGGCCTCTTCCCGACGCGGCCCGACGCCGAGGCGGCGGCCGCGCGCCTGGACCTGCCCGGGTTCCGCGCCGTGGTCGAGGGCCCCGCCGGCACCGCCTAGCCGCGGTGGGAGAGGAGGAACTCCAGCGAGGCCGCGTTGAAGGTGTCGGGATCCTCGTGGAGGCCGCCGTGGGAGAGGTGCTCGAAGACGACCACGGTGCTGTCCGGGATGCCCTCGGTGAGGGGGCCGGCGAAGCGGGTTGACGTGCACAGGTCGCGACCGCCGAAGGTGATCAGGACGGGCGCGCCGATGTCGCCGAGCACGCCTGAGGCGTCGTGGTCGAGCACCGCCTGGCACTGGGCCAGGAATGCCTCGAGCGGCTGGGCCGGGCGCCCGCGCACGAAGTCGTCGAGGCCGGCGACGAAGTCGGGCCGCTCGGCGTACATCTCGGGCGTGAAGCACCAGGGGAAGATGCCCATGATCACGGCGTCGGCCACGGCCGGCACTCCCTCGGCGAGCGCCATCCAGCTCTCGAGCAGGGTCCGCAGGAACGGATCGGTCGCGTCCCAGGCGCTGTGGAGCGACAGCGAGCGGACCCGGGCGGGGTGCCGGGCGGCCAGGTGGGTGCCGACCGCCGCGCCGAGCGAGACCCCGGCGACGTGCGCCCGCTCGACCTCGATCGCGTCGAGGAAGGCGGCCATCTGGTCGGCGTAGGCCTCGGTCGAGTACGGCCCTGCGGGCTTCGAGCTCTCGCCCGAGCCGGGCAGGTCGACGCTGATGCAGCGGAAGTGCTCGGTGTGGGCCGGAAGCTGGAACGCGTAGCAGGCGTGGTCCGCGCCCGTGTAGGGGATCAGCAGCAGCGGCTCGCCCGCCCCCTGGTCGTCGTAGTTGAGGGTGAGCCCGGCCGCCTCGACCGTGGGCATCCGCCTACCTCCGCTCGACGTCGCCGAGGGGCGAGCCTACGACCCGCCGAGGGCGCCTGTCGAGCCGCGCGGCCCGCCCCTCAGCGGCTGATCGAGATGCCGGCGGCCTCGCGGTCGAACGTGTCGGCGGTGACCCCCTGCTCGCGCAGGGGCACCTTCTGGATGCGCTCGGTCGGGGTCTTGGGGAGCCGGTCGACGAAGCGGATGTAGCGCGGGACCATGAAGTAGGGCATGCGCTCGGCGAGCCAGAGCGTGAGCTCGACGGGGTCGGGCACGGCGCCCTCGGCGACGCAGACCACGAGGATCTCGTCCTCGCTCGAGGCGCCCTCGCCGGCCTTCACGCCGACGGCCGCGCTCTCGGCGACCCCCGGGTGGTCGTTGACGATCTTCTCGACCTCCATCGAGGAGACGTTCTCGCCCCGGCGGCGGATGTAGTCCTTGACCCGGTCCATGAAGTAGACGTAGCCGTCGGCGTCCATGCGGCCCAGGTCGCCGGTGTGCAGCTTGAGGTTGCGGAAGTCCTCGGCGGTCTTCTCGGGCATGCCGTAGTAGGCGCGCATGACGATGTTGGGGATCTTCATGTCGACCACGATCTCGCCCGGGGTCTCGGGCGGCAGGGGCCGGTCGGTCCCCGGCTCGACGATGCTCACCTCGTAGCCCGGGTTGGCCACCCCGCAGGAGCCCAGGCGGGGCGGGGCGGTGGGGTCCATCACCGTCGCGACGCCCGTCTCGGTGAGCCCGTAGCCCTCGGTGAGGGCCACCCCGAAGCGCTCCTCGAACTCGTGGTAGATGTCCCGCGGGGCCGGGGCGGCGGAGATCGTGTGGACCGAGTGGGCCCGGTCGAGCGGTCCGGCCGGCTGGTTCCAGAGGAAGTAGAGCATGGCGCCGATGCCGTTGAAGGTCGTGGCCCCGGCGTCGATCGCCTGCTGCCAGAAGCGGCTGCCGGAGAAGCGCTCGACGTAGGCCACCCGGGCGCCCGCCAGCAGCGCGGGGTACGCGCACAGCACCTGGGCGTTCGAGTGGAACAGGGGAAGGCACGAGAAGTAGGTCTCGTCGCGCAGGTCGGCGGGCGACAGCGCCGCGCAGCCGCGAGAGCACCTCGATCCAGCTCCGCGCCGAGAAGTAGTCGGCGGCGTTCTGCTTGATCACCCCCTTCGAGCGGCCGGTGGTGCCCGACGTGAACATGATGCGGGCGTCGTCCGTCCAGGAGGGGGCGACGCCCTGCGGCTCGGCGTCGGGGCCGTCCATCAGGGCCGCGAGGGGCTCCCACGGCAGCGAGGGATCGGGCCCCGCGCCCTCGCCGCCCGTCGGCACGACGACGACCCGCTCCAGCCGCGGCAGCTCGCCGGCGACCAGGGCGAGCCGGTCGAGGTAGGCGTCCGCGATCACCAGCCAGCGCGACTCGACGAGGTTGATCGTCCAGGACAGGAAGTCGCCCTTGTAGGCCGTGTTGATCGGGCTCATCACGGCGCCGGCCTTGAGGATGCCGTACCAGACCGGCACGAACTCCTCGCAGTTGGGAAGCAGGACGCTCACCGACTCGCCCGGGCGCACGCCGCGGGCGATCAGGCCGTTGGCCACCCGGTTGGCCCGCGCGTTGACCTCGCCGTAGCCGAGCCAGGGCCCGTCGGCGAAGCGCAGGTAGTCGCGGTCGGGGTGCTCCTCGGCGCGGCGCCGCAGGATCTCGGCGAGGACCCACGTGGTGGGGTCCTCGTGCGCGTACCAGTCGCTCCAGTCGCCCATCAGCGCCACCCTCTCACGCCGGCTCGGGGCCCTGGCCGTCGCGGAACCTGCGCCAGTCGGCGGGCCGCTTCTCCTGGAAGGAGGCGATGCCCTCCTTGGGCTCGGGCCCGTGGACGTGGTTCAGGGCCATCAGCTCCATCCCGTGATTGGTCAACGAGTAGAGGGCGTCGGTGCGGGCGTTGAGGGCGATCTTGGCCAGGCGCAGGCCCTGGGGCGAGCGGCGCAGGATCTCGGCGCACCAGCGGTCGACCTCGGCGTCGAGCTCCTCGTCGGGGACGACGGCGTTCACCAGCCCCATCGCCAGGGCCTCCTCGGCGCTGTACTGGCGGGTGACGAACAGGACCTCGCGGCCGCGCTTCTCGCCCACGACGGCCGGGATGAGCTGGGAGCCCCACCAGAGGGGCGCGTTGCCGATCCGCGGGCCCGCCTGGCCGAAGCGGCCCGACGTGCCCGAGATCGTGAGGTCCGAGATCATGTTCAGCTCGTTCCCGCCGCCGATGCAGTAGCCGCGCACGCGGCACAGGATCGGCTTGCCGTTGTCGCGCATGGCGGTCGCGAGCCGGGGCGCGTCGATGTGTGCGACGCGCTTCTCGGCCATGGTGCGGGTGGGCTCGCGCACGTCGCCGCCCACGCAGAAGGCACGCTCGCCGGCGCCGGTGAAGACGATCACGCCCACCGCCTCGTCGTCGGCGGCCGCCTCGAAGGCCTCGCACAGCTCCAGGATGGTCCGGCCGCGGAAGGCGTTCAGCCGCTCGGGGCGGTTGATCGTGATCGTGGCCCGGCCGCCGGCGACCTCGTAGAGGATGTCCTCGTAGGGCACCCGGCGGGGGTCAGTCGTCGGCCGGCAGGAACTTGGAGGAGTCGATCCCGTGCTCCTCCATCAGCCGCGCGAACGTCTCGCGCATCTCGTCCGGGTAGTCCGGCAGGTCCTCGGTCGCCAGGACGTCCTCGGCGTGCGCGCGCAGCGCGGGGCCCAGGTCCCAGTCGTCGTCGTCCAGCAGGCGCCGGATCTCGCGGGCGGGGAAGTGCAGCAGGCCGGGGTCGCGGCCGTGGCGCTCGGCGATCGCGACGATCTCCTCGAACCGCCCGGGGAGCGGCGCCGGATCCTGGATCAGCCCCTTCTCGCGCAGCAGCGCGACCGTGGCGGGATCGGACGCGAACGGCCGGCCGAAGGCGTTCTCGTGGAAGAGCCGGTCGAGCTTCAGGCGCGGGCGCTGGCCGCCGGCGTCCGCGCTCTCGAGCGGGTAGCCGACCGCGTGGCCCCAGGTGAAGCGGTAGTGGGGCGGCAGGCCGAAGGCCTTCTCCACGCCGCCGGGCTTGCGCCCGAAGGCGATCAGGCAGTTGCCGAGCCCCAGCCCGGCGCCGGCGGCGATGGCGTTCGCGACGGCCTGGCCGCTCTCGAAGCGCAGCAGGATCTCGGTGCGCTCGGGCGGGAAGCTCATCAGGCGCGGGATCGTCTGGGTCATCGAGAACTCGTAGTTCCAGCCGTGGTACTTGGTCGTGCCGCCCGCCAGGCTCACGGTGGAGATGCCGTCGACCGCCCGGCCGTACCAGGCGTTGAGGTTCGTCAGCCAGATGATCAGGTGCGAGCACTGGTCGATGATCTGGACGTTGAAGCCCGAGACGCACTCCTCGAGCTCCTCCCAGACGTCGCACTCGTCCTTGCGGAGGACGATGGCCTCGGTGCAGTTGATGTTCCCCTGGCACGAGGCGAAGCGGGCCGCCTGCAGCATGGCCTCGATCTTCCAGCGCTCGACGGGACGGTCGGCGTCGAAGTAGCGGATGCTGCGGCGGTTGCCGAGCGCCTGCAGGATGGGGACGTCCGGGACGTCCGAGCTGGAGGGGGGTGCGTCCGACACGGCGGCCTCCGGGTCCGGGGGGATACCGCCGCAGCGTACCTGTGAGCCGCCGGCGGCCTTCGACCGGTGACCGGGGCCGCGGCCGGCTCCCGGGACCCTGGGCTACACTCGGCGCGTGTCCGACCCGCTCGTGATCGAGGCCCGGCCGGAGACCGCGGGTGGCCGGCTGAGGCAGTGGTTGCGCGGCCGGCGCCTGATGCTCTCCGGCATCCTCGCGCTGGCCGAGGTCGTGGCGTTCCTGATCTGGCGGCCGAGCGCCATCCTGATGGGCGCGCTGGCGGTGGCGCTGCTTGGTCGTGAGCGTGGCGCTCGCGACGCGCCTCCCCGCAGGGGTCCTGAGGGACGTGCTGTGGATCGTCGCGATCGCCCAGGCCATCGTCGTGGTCATCCCGCTCGTGGTGGGGCTGTCGCTGGTGGCCGCGCTGGTCGTCGCCATCGGCCTGATCGTCGCCCTGGTCGTGGTCGCCGCGCGCTGGCGCGTCTGACGCCGTGCTGAGCCCGGCGGCACCCCCGCCGCCGCTCGCGGCGGCGGCCTCGGAGCGGCCCGCCCTGCACGCGACCGCCCCCGACCCGCTCGCCGCCGGCCAGGCCCATCTGGGCCAGATCGGATGGACGCCCCCGCCCCGCGGGGGCGCGCGGCCGCTGGTGGCGGTGCTCGACACGGGCGTCGATCCGTCGTCGCCGGACCTGGCGGGCGTCGTGCTGACGGGGGCGGGCCGCTCCTTCGTGGCCGCCAGCCCCGATCCGACGTCGGACCCCGAGGGGCACGGCACGCACGTCGCCGGGATCATCGCGGCGTCCACGGGCAACGGGGTCGGCGGCAGCGGGGTCGCGGCGGCGCGCATCCTCCCGGTCACGGTCGCCGACGCGAGCGGCCGCACGACCGCCTCCGCCCTGGTGCGGGGCCTGGCCTACGCGTCGGGGCGGGGCGCGCGCGTCATCAACATCTCCTTCGGCGGGCGGGGCTTCTCGAAGGTCGAGCAGGACGCGATCGACGCGGCGGCGCTGCGCGGCGCCCTCATCGTCGTCGCCGCGGGCAACACGGGCGGCGGGGCCACGCCGGACTACCCCGGCGCCTACCGCCAGGTGCTGGCCGTGGGCGCCCTCGGGGCCTCCGGGCGCCCGCTGAACGTCTCGGCCCGCGGCCCCCAGGTGGCCCTGGCCGCCCCGGGCGAGGCGATCCTCTCGACCGCCCCCGGCGGCTCGCCGGCGCTCGTCCCGCGGACGGGCACCTCGATGGCGGCCGCCGTGGTCTCGGGGGCCGCGGCGCGGATCATCGCCGCCCGTCCGGGCCTGACGGCGCAGCAGGTGCGCGAGATCCTCGAGACCAGCGCGCGGGACGTCCCGCCCACGGGGCCGGATCCCGGCACCGGCGCCGGGGCGCTCGACCTGGCGGCCGCCCTGGCGGCGCCCGATCCGCCGCGGGGCGACCCCGAGCCGAACGACGATCCCGTCCTCGCCGCCGGGACCCGGCCGCTGCTGCCGGGGGACGGCCCGGCCCGGCGCACCGTCCGCGGCCGCACCGGCTCGTGGAGCGATCCGCGCGACGGCTTCGCGGTCCAGCTCGCGGCCGGCCAGCGGCTGAGCGCGAGCCTCCGGGGCCCCGCGGCGGCCGACCTCGACCTGGTGCTCTGGCGCCCCGGCGCGCGCGGCGGCAGGCGCGGCCGCGCCTACGCCCGCACCTGGCTGGCGGCCGCCTCGCTCGGGCCGTCGTCGAGCGAGTCGATCTCGTTCACGGCCTCGGCCGCCGGTCTCTACACCCTCGAGGTCCAGGGCGTCCGGACGGCCGGGCGCTACGCCCTGACGGCCGAGCGCGGCCCGTAACCGCAACGCTCGCCCCTTTCGGCGCGGCCCGCGAGGGTCCAGAATGGGCGGTCGATGACGACGGCACCCAAGGCGCCACCGGCACGCGATCTCAGCGACCCGGCGCTCTACATCAACCGCGAGATCTCGTGGCTCGACTTCAACGAGCGCGTCCTGGCGCTGGCGCGCGACCCGGACGTGCCGCTGCTGGAGCGCTGCAAGTTCCTCGCGATCTTCACGAGCAACCTGGACGAGTTCTTCATGGTCCGTGTGGCGACGGTCCAGGACGCCCTCGAGTCCGGCCGCCTGCCGTCGACCCCGGACAAGCTCGCGCGGGAGGACGTGCTCGACCGCATCCACGAGCGCGTCACGGAGCTCACGGCCGAGCAGACCCGCATCTGGCACGAGGAGCTGAGCCCCGGGCTCGCCGCGGCGGGCATCCGGGTGACGGACTACGACGACCTGGGCGCCGACGAGCGCCGCGCCGTCGACGAGCGCTTCGACCGCGAGGTCTACCCCGTGCTCACGCCGCTGGCCGTGGGCCCCGGGCTGCCCTTCCCGTACATCTCGGGCCTGTCGCTCAACCTCGGCCTGCGCGTGCGCGACCCCGTGAAGGGGGAGACCCGGTTCGCGCGCGTCAAGGTTCCCCCGCGCCTGCCGCGCCTGATCCCGGTCGACGACCGGCTGGTCTTCATCGAGGACGTCATCGAGGCCCACGTGGAGCGGCTCTTCCCGGGCATGGAGGTGGTCGAGACCGCGCGGTTCCGGGTGACGCGCGACGCGGACTTCTCGATCTCCGACGAGTCGGACGACCTGATCGGCGCGGTCGAGGCCCAGCTGCGCCGGCGCCGGTTCGGCCACGTCGTGCGGCTGGAGGTCGAGGAGGCGGCGCCGAACCGCCTGATCGAGGATCTGATGCAGGCGCTGGAGGTCGACGAGCGGGACACCTACCGCGTCCGGCCCCCGCTCGACTTCACGATGCTCTGGTCCCTGGCCACCATGGACCGCCCGGACCTGCGCGACCCGCCCTGGGAGCCGCGCACCCGCCCGCGGCTGCGCCCCGAGGACGGCGAGAAGCTGGACCTGTTCGCCGTCATCCGCGACGGCGACGTGCTGGTGCACCACCCCTACGACGACTTCCACAGCAGCGTGGAGCGGTTCGTCGAGCAGGCGGTGGAGGACCCGAACGTCCTCGCCATCAAGCAGACGGTGTACCGCACCAGCGGCGACGCGCCGATCGTCCCCGCGCTGATGCGCGCCGCGGAGCAGGGCAAGCAGACGGTCTGCCTGGTCGAGCTGCAGGCCCGATTCGACGAGGAGCGCAACATCCAGTGGGCGCGGGCCCTGGAGCGCGCCGGCGTGCACGTCGTCTACGGCATGTCAGGGCTGAAGACCCACGCCAAGGTCGCCCTGGTCGTGCGTCGCGAGGGCGACCGGGTGCGGCGCTACGTCCACATCGGCACCGGCAACTACAACCCGTTGACCGCCCGCCTCTACACGGACCTCGGCCTGTTCACCTGCCGGGAGGACCTCGCCGAGGACGTCGCCGACCTCTTCAACCACCTCACGGGCTTCGCCCGGGCGCCGAGCTACCGCAAGGCCCTCGTGGCCCCCGACCACATCCGCGACGGCATCATCGCCGAGATCGAGCGCGCGGTGCGCGCGCACGCCCCGGACTCGCCGTCGCGGGTCGTCATGAAGATGAACTCGATCATCGACGGGCCGGTGATCCAGGCGATCTACCGGGCGTCGCAGGCGGGGGTGCCGGTCGACCTGATCGTGCGCGGCATCGCGGGGCTGCGCCCCGGGGTGCCCGGCGTGAGCGAGAACGTCCGGGTCATCTCGATCGTGGGCCGGTTCCTCGAGCACGCCCGCATCTTCTCCTTCACGGCCGACGGCGAGACCGCCTACTGGATCGGCTCGGCCGACATGATGGCGCGCAACCTCGACAACCGCGTCGAGCTGATCGCGCCGGTCGAGGACCCGGCGGCCACCGCCGAGATCCAGGACGTCCTCGACCTGCAGCTCGCCGACACGGCCCTGGCGTGGGAGCTCGGCGCGGACGGATCGTGGTCGCGGGTCATGCCGGAGCCCGGCCAGGACCCGCTGAACTCCCAGGAGGCGCTCGTGGAGCGCGCCCGCCGGGCGGCGCGGCTGAGCTGACCTCCCCGTCGGGGAGTGCGATATCGTGGCGCAGGTGAGCGAATCCCCCCCTCAGGAGACGGCGCCGCCGGACGCCGTCCGCGAGACGCCGACGTGGACGCCGCCGCCGAAGCCCAGCTTCAACTCCCCGGCCGCCGACCTGAACCAGCTCCGCAACGAGGCCAAGCGCATCGCCGAGACGGCGCCCGGCCAGCCGGTCCACAAGTCGGTGCTCGACCGCGCACGCGCCCTGGCGTCCGCGATCGAGCACGACCTCGGGCTGCCGATCTCGCCGGACGGCCTGGCCTACGCCGACCTCGCCGTCCTGCTCTCCCAGAGCAAGTAGCTCCTACTCCGGCAGGTCCATGAAGAGGCGCGCCACGGCGCCGTAGTCGCGATCCGGCGGCACCCGCTCGAAGTACGACCGGGCCAGGGCCTCGAACGCCTGCGGGCGCTCGTCGAGCCCCTCGGCGTGGCCGAGGTCCTTGAGCAGGTTGCGGACCGTGAAGCGGGGCTCGTGGTCGCCCTCCAGCACCCGCGGGAAGAGGTTGCGGAGCTGCCAGGAGTCGGACGTGGCGCCCATCAGCGCCTCGCGGCAGAGGGCGGGGTCGAGGCCGGCGCGCTGCGCGGTGCCGAGCGCCTCGGCGGTGGACGCGGAGATCACCGCCGCCAGCGCGTTGCCGACCAGCTTGGCGACGAGGCCCAGCCCGACGGGACCGCAGTGGGTGCGCCGCTCCGGGTCCCCCATCGCGTCGAGGGCCGGCGCCGCGCGCCGGAGCGCCTCGGGGTCGCCGCCGCACATGATCGCCAGCGTGCCCGCCGCCGCGCCCGCGGGGCCGCCGCTGACCGGGCAGTCGAGGTAGGCGACGCCGCGGGCGGCGCAGTCGGCGGCCAGCTCGCGCGCGACGGCCGGGGCGATCGTGCTCATCTCGACCAGCACGGGCGGGGGCGAGGGCGCGGCCAGCGCGCCGGCGACGACCTCGCGCACGTCGTCGGAGTCGGTCACGCACGAGCACGCCAGGTCGGCCCCGTCGACCGCCTCGGCGACCGAGCCGGCGAGGCGCGCGGGAAGGTCCCGCGCGCGCGAGGGCGAACGGGCGTAGAGCACCACCTCGTGGCCGGCGGCGGCGAGGTTCCGGATCATCCCCGATCCCATCAGTCCGGCGCCGACGAAGCCGATTCGCACCGCGCCACGATAGCGCCGCAAGGGGGCATCGGAATGACCCATCTGCGCCTCGCCGCCTCTGACGGGCGGCGGTGCTCGAAAGGGAAAGCTATGAGGGCCGTCCCGACGCTCGACCTCGTTACCGTGGGAGCGATGCCCAGGAGGCCCGTGACGCTGTGCCCGAGCGCCGCGAGCCTCCGAACTGCCGCGCGGGGGGCAGTAGGACGACCCTCGAAGGCAGCATGAACCACGGTTTCCGCGGGCGCGCCCCCCGCGAGGATGGTCCGGTCGCGGCGCGAGCCACCCGAAGGGTCAGGTGGATCACCCCTCCGGCGGGCCGCTGGGGACGGGTGCCCGCCTTGCGCCTCGCGGGGCTGACCGATATCCACCGGGCGATGGGGACCCTCTCCAGCGCGGATTCGTGGGTGCGCACGGCGATGTCGCCGGTCCGCCGGATGGGCGCCTGGCTGGTCGAGCTCGTGTCCGGGACGATCCGCCGCTCGGTGCGCGACGACATCACCCAGGTCGCCAGCCAGTTCTCCTACAACGCCTTCCTGGCGACGGTTCCGTTCATGTTCGTGCTCGTCTCGATCATCGGCCTCGTGGCCGAGCCGGACACGTTCGACGAGTTCCTCTCGGACGACGCCGACAACGCCATCCCCATCGAGCTGCGCCAGATCCTGCGCTCGGCGCTGGCATCGGCGACCAACAACACCGGCCAGGCGGTCCTCTTCCTGACCATCGGTCTGCTGACGGCCCTGTACGTGTCGGCCAACGTCATGGGGTCGCTCGTCGGCGGCCTCGACCGCGTCCGCGGCGTGGCCCACCGGCCGTGGACCCGCGGCAAGCTGGTCGCCCTGGTCATCGCCATCGCCACCAGCGTCCTGGTCGTGGCCACCACGCTGGCGCTGGTCGGCGGCTCCCGCCTCGTCGAGAGCGTGGCCGAGGAGCTCTTCGGCCGCGGCGCCCCGAACGTCGCGAGCCGCTTCCTCTACCTGATCGGCACCGCCAGCCTGCTGATCTTCACCCTCGCCGTGTACCACTTCGGCCCCAACGGGCCGCGGCGGCGGATCCTCCACGACCTGGTCGGGGCGCTGGTCGGCGTGGGGCTCTGGCTCGGCGTCACCCGCCTGTTCGCCCTCTACATCGAGAACTTCGACTCCTACAAGACCGTCTACGGCGCCCTGGCCGGCGCCGCCATCTACCTGATCTTCCTGTTCCTGACGTGCGTGTCGCTGCTGATCGGCGCCGAGGTCAACGAGCAGATGCACCACATGCGCCGGCGCAAGCGCGCCCAGAAGGCCGCGCGCGACGGGGAGACCGTTCAGGCGCCGACGCGGCCCCTGTGAGCGGCCATCAGGCCTGGCAGCCCGGGCACCAGTAGGTCGTGCGGTTGGCGTCGCCCTGGCCGCGGGCGCGGATGCGCGCCCCGCACCGGCGGCAGGGCCTGCCCGCACGGCCGTACACCCAGGTCCGCTCCCGGGACGCGGGCCGCGCGAGCGGCGGCCGGAAGGTGCGGATCCCGCCGCCCGAGCGGACGTCCTCCGCCATCAGCCGGGCGGCGGTGGCGCCGAGCTCGGCGGCCTCCTCCGGGCGCAGGCTCCCGACCGGCCGCCACGGATCGACGCGGGCGAGGAAGCACGTCTCGCTCTTGTAGACGTTCCCCACGCCGGCGACGACGCGCTGGTCCATCAGCGCCTCGCCCACCTGGCGGGTCGGCTCGAGCCGGCGCAGGGCGGCCGCGGCGGCCGCGCCGGGCTCGACGCCGCCGCCGAGCAGGTCGGGGCCGGTCGCGCGCAGGTCCCGGGGCAGGGGCTCTCCCGGCTCGAGCAGGCGCACGCGCGGGCACCGGTAGAGGGCGGCGACGTGCTCGGCGGTCCAGAGGGCGAGGAACAGGCCGCCCGGCCGCGGCGCCCGGGACGCGGAGAGGAGCCGCCAGACGCCGTGCATCATCAGGTGCGAGTGGAGCACCCGGCCGCTCGCGAACCGCAGCAGGTGGTGCTTGCCCACCGCCTCCGCGGCGCTGACGCGGTCGCCGTCCAGGCGCTCGGGGATGCGCTGGCCCGCCAGCCGGGGCTCGGGCGCCTCCACCCGGACCAGGGGCCGGTCCGCCAGGGCGCGCTGGAAGCGGCGCGCGTTGCGGTGGCTGACCTGGCCCTCGGGCACCCGGGCGACGATAGCGCCGGGGGTGGCGCGGCCCCCGCCGCCGGACACACTTGGTTGCGTGAGTGAGCAACCCAGAGCCAGCGCAGGGCCCGCGCGACGGCCGGGCGCCTCGACGAGGTGCTGCGCGCGCGCGACGCCGAGGCGGAGGCCGAGGAGGCCGGGCGGGAGTGACGGCCTCCGGCCGCGTGCGCGTGTGCTTCGTCTGCCTGGGCAACATCTGCCGCTCGCCGACCGCCGAGGCGGTGATGCGCCATCGCATCGCCGAGGCCGGCCTGGGGGACGTCGTCGAGATCGAGAGCGCGGGCACCGGGTCGTGGCACCTCGGCGACCCGCCCGACGCCCGGGCGACCGAGGAGGCGAGGGCGCGGGGCATCGTCATGGAGGGGCGCGCGCAGCAGTTCCGGGCGGCCGACTTCGACCGCTTCGACCTCGTGCTGGCCATGGACCGCGAGAACGCCGACCACCTCCGGCGCATCGCCCCCGACGCCGAGGCGGCCGGCAAGGTGCGGTTGCTGCGCGAGTTCGACCCCGACGCGGCCGGCGACGACCTGTCGGTGCCCGACCCGTACTACGGCGGGCCGGAGGGCTTCTCGACCGTCTTCGAGCTCGTCGACCGCGCGTGCCTGGGGCTGATCGACCACGTCCGGCGCTGATCTGAGGGAGGCCGTCGGGGCGGCGGCCGGGTCGCCGGTCGCCGCCTCGTCGCCGGCCGCCGGCGGCGACATCAACCGCGCCGAGCGGATGACCCTCGCCGACGGGCGCGAGCTGTTCGTCAAGCACCGCCCCGGCGCGATCCCCGGCATGTACTCCGCCGAGGCCGCCGGGCTCGCCTGGCTGGCCGAGGCGGGCGCCCTGCGCACCCCCGACGTGGTCGCGGTCGGCGACGAGCGCCCGCCGCGCTTCCTCGCCCTGGAGCTCATCCCGCGCGGCCGGCCGGCCCCCGGCCACGACGAGGACCTGGGCCGCGGGCTCGCGGCCCTCCACCGGGCCGGCGCCCCGGCCTTCGGGCTCGGCGACGACAACTTCATCGGCAGCCTGCCCCAGCCCAACGGCGCCGCCGGCTCGTGGCCCGAGTTCTACGGCGGTCGCCGCCTCGAGCCCATGGCGCGCGCGGCGGCGGAGGCGGGCTCTCTCGGCGCGGGGTTCCTCGCGGGCCTGGAGCGCCTGCGGGCGCGGCTCCCCGACCTCTGCGGCCCCCCCGAGCCCCCGGCGCGCCTGCACGGCGACCTGTGGGGCGGAAACGCCATGACCGACGCCGCCGGCGACCCGGTCCTGATCGACCCCGCCGTCTACGGCGGCCACCGCGAGATCGACCTGGCGATGATGCGCCTCTTCGGCGGCTTCGGCCCGGCCGTGTTCGCCGCCTACGCCGAGGCCCACCCGCTCGCCGCCGGGCACGAGGACCGCGTCGAGCTGTACCAGCTCTACCCGGTGCTGGTGCACGTGGTCCTCTTCGGCGGCGGCTACGCGCGCTCCGCCGAGCGGATCCTGCGGCGCTACGCCGGCTGACCGGCCCGCCACGGGCGAGGGGCGCTCGCCCTCGTCGCGCTGCTCGGTGCGGCGATGGGGCTGGGCGCGACCCCGCAGGCGGAGCAGACGCCCGCGATCCTGTGGCACGGAACGTACGAGCCGAAGCGCGCGACGCGTGAGTTCGCCGCGAACCTCAACCGTGGTGGGGAGGGGCCGCTTCGCCTCGTGCAGGTCGCGGTGAAGAAGCGCGGTGGTGACGAGGGGTACGTGATCGTGAGGCGATGCCTCGTCAGGTGCTCCCCGCCGGCCCTCCTCAGCCCCTGAGGATCATCCCGCGCAGGTCGGCGAGGAAGCCCGCGTCGGCGAGGGGGCGCTCGAGGGGCGACCCGAAGACCTGCTCGCCGTCGACGCGCTGGACCGAGACCCGGCGGCGGCGGTCGGAGGTGACCCAGGCGGCGAGCGCCCCGAGGGCGCGCTCCAGGGCGCCCGGACGGTCGTCGGCGGGGAAGGTGAGCAGGCTGCGCCCCCCGCGCTCCAGGTAGAGGACGGGGGCGCCGTCGACGAGCACGACCTGGGCGCCGAAGACGCGCGAGGGCGAGCGGGTGGCGCCGTCGCGGGGGGGCCACGGGACCGCGGCGCCGTAGGGCTGGGCCGGGTCGGCGGCCCCGAGGACGATCGCGTGGTGCCCCTCGTCGGGCGGCGCGTCGCGCAGGTCGCGGAGGCGCTCGACCGCGCCCGGAATGGCGAACTGCGCGCCGCCGAGGCCCTCGACGAAGTAGCCGCGCCGGACCGTCCCGAGCGTCTCCAGGTCGGAGAGGGCGGGGTAGAGGGCCGCGAACCCTCCGGGGACGCCCTCGGCGAGGGCGGCCGAGCGGGTGAGGATGCCGTGCCGCTCCACCATCAGCTCGGCCAGGGCCCGGCGGCGCTCGGCGTCGGGGGGCGCGCCGCGGAAGAGGCGCGCGGCGAGCGACCAGCGGCCGGCCACGGCCGACGGCGCGCCGCGGCCGCGCCCGCCGACGCGCCTGCGGCTGCCCGGGGACGGCCGGCGCACGGGCGGAAGGCGTCGGGGCGCGCGCAGCGGGAGCCAGAGATCGTTGGTGACCTCTCCCGCCCAGACCAGCCCCCAGAGCGCGCCGAAGACCTCCTCGCGGGCGGCGTCCGCGCCGGCCGCCTCCACGAGGTCGTCCCAGAAGCTCGCCCCTCCGGCCAGCGCCGCCCGCAGGGCGTCGGGCACCGGGCCCTCGGGCGCCGGGTCGGCGGGGGGCGGCCCCAGCAGGGCCGCGTCCTCGCGGAAGTAGATGGCCACCCGGCCGCCGCCGACGCCCCCGGCGCCGGCGCCCACCCAGACGATCTCGCCGCGCGCCGCGAGCTCGTCCAGCCGGGCCGGCCCGTAGTCGGCCAGCCGGCGCGGGAGCACCTCGGCCTCCCACTGGGCGGCCGGGAGGGCGAGGCCCTGCAGCCCGCCGAGGACGTCGCGCAGGGCGTCGACCCCGCGCGCCGCCCCGGGGCGGTCGACGCGCTGCCAGTCCGGCAGGAAGCGCCCGAGCGCCCGCGGGTCGGCGGGCTCGATCTCCCTGCGCAGGGCCGCGAGGCTCGCCCGGCGCAGCCGGCGGACGACCTCGGCGTCGCACCACTCGCGCCCCGACCCGCCCGGGCGCAGCTCGCCGCGCACGAGGGCGCCGTCGGCCTCGAGGGCCGCGAGCGGCGGCTCCACGACGCGCGGCTCCAGCGCGTAGCGGCCGGCGAGGTCGGCGGAGTGGAAGGGCCCGTGGCCGCGCGCGTAGCGGGCGACGAGCGAGCGCAGGGCGTCGGGCACCGGCTCCAGGAACGCATCGGGCACGCCGCTCGGCGGCATCGCCCCCAGCGCGTCGCGGTAGCGGCCGGCGTCCTCGGCGGCGATCAGGCGGCGCTCGCCCGCGAGGTGGATCCAGACGGCGCGCCGCTCGCCCACCAGGGCCTCGGCGATCTCGGCCGCGCGCCCCGGCTCGGCAAGGCGGGCGGCGACCTCGTCGGCCGACAGGTCGCCGATGCGGCGCAGCAGGTCGTGGAGGCCGTCCGGCCCCCGCGCCCGCGCCCGCTCCGACAGCCCCTGGAGGTCGGCCTCGACCGCGGCCAGCGCCCCGGGGTCGATCAGGTCGCGCAGCTCCTCCTGGCCCAGCAGCTCGCGCAGCAGGTCGCGGTTGAGCGACAGGGCCTGGGCGCGCCGCTCGGCGGCGGGCGTGTCGTCCTCGTACATGTAGGACGCCACGTACTCGAAGAGCAGCGACCCGGCGAACGGCGAGGCGGCCGCCGTCTCGACCTCCACCACGGCCACCTCGCGGGAGGCGATCCGCGCCAGCAGCCCGCGCAGCGCCGGCAGGTCGAACCAGTCGTTGAGCACCTCGCGGTACGTCTCGAGGATCACCGGGAAGCTGCCGAACCGCCGCGCGACCTGCAGCAGCGACGACGCCTTGAGGCGCTGCTGCCAGAGCGGTGTGCGCTGCCCCGGGCGGCGGCGCGGGATGAGGAGGGCCCGCGCGGCGTTCTCGCGGAAGCGCGCCCCGAACAGGGCCGTCCCGCCGAGCTCGCCGATGAGCAGCTCGTCCAGGTCCTCGGGCGCGATGAGGGCGACGTCCGCCGCGGGCGCCTCGTCGGCGTCGGGGAGGTGGACGGCGATGCCGTCGTCGCCCCAGATCGCGTGCGCCTCCTGGCCGGTGGCGGCCCGCAGGCGGGCGGCCAGGGCCAGCGCCCACGGCGCGTGGACGCGTGCGCCGAAGGGGGTCAGCACGCAGAGCCGCCAGTCGCCGATCTCGTCGCGGAAGCGCTCGACGACGATCGCGCGGTCGCTCGGCACCACGCCCGTGGCCGCGGCCTGGTCCTCGAGGTAGCCGACCAGGTTCTCGGCCGCCCGGACCTCGAAGGCGCTCTCGGCCCGCAGGCGCGCCTCGGCCGGGTCGGGCCCGGCGGCCACCAGCTCGCGCGCCAGCCGCCCCACCGCCTCGCCGAGCTCGAAGGGGCGCCCCACCCCCTCGCCCTTCCAGAACGGCAGGGCCCCGGACGCCCCCGGGGCGGGCGTGACGATCACGCGGTCGCGGGTGATCTCCTCGATGCGCCAGGCCGAGGCCCCGAGCAGGAAGGTCTGCCCGGCGCGGGCCTCGTAGACCATCTCCTCGTCGAGCTCGCCCACCCGCGCCCCGTCGGGCAGGACGACCGCGAACAGGCCTCGGTCCGGGATCGTGCCCGCGTTCTGCACCGCGAGCGCGCGGGCGCCCTCGCGGCCGCGCACGGTCCCCGCCGACCGGTCCCACACGATCCGCGGCCGCAGCTCGGCGAACTCGTCCGACGGGTAGCGGCCCGCGAGCATGTCGAGCACCCCCTCGAGCTGCTCGCGCGAGAGCTCGGCGAACGGGTACGCGCCGCGGGCCGTCGCCTCGATCTCGTCGACCGTGAGGGCCTCGACCGCGCTCATGGCCACGATCTGCTGCGCCAGCACGTCGAGCGGCAGGCGCGGCACGCGCGTCTCCTCGATGGCGCCCTCGCGCATGCGCGCCACGACCGCCGCGCACTCGAGCAGGTCGCCGCGGTACTTGGGGAAGATCCGCCCGCGGCTGGGGGCGTCCACCTGGTGGCCGGCGCGGCCGATCCGCTGCATGCCGCGGGCCACGCTGCGCGGGCTCTCGACCTGGATGACGAGGTCGATCGCGCCCATGTCGATGCCGAGCTCCAGGCTGCTGGTCGCCACCAGGGCCGGAAGCTCGCCGGCCTTGAGCTGCTCCTCGATGAGGACCCGCTGCTCGCGGGCGAGGCTGCCGTGGTGGGCGCGCGCGACCTCCTCGCCGGCCAGCTCGTTGAGCCGCAGCGCGAGGCGCTCCGCCAGGCGGCGGTTGTTGACGAAGATCAGGGTCGAGCGGTGGGCCCTCACCAGGTCCAGGAGCTCGGGGTACATCGCGGGCCAGATCGAGCGCGTGCGCGACTCGCCGCCGGCCAGCTCGGCCAGGTCCTCCACGGGCACGGGCGCCCCCGTGCCGAGCTCGCGCATGTCGTCCACCGGGACGATGACCTGCAGGTCGAGCCGCTTCGCGGCCCCCGCGTTGACGATCGTGACCGGCCGCGGCCGCCCCTCGGCGTCCTGGCCGCCCAGGAAGCGCGCGATCTCCGACAGCGGGCGCTGGGTGGCCGAGAGGCCGATGCGCTGGAGCCGCCCGCCGTCGTCGGCGACCAGGCGCTCCAGCCGCTCGAGGCTGAGCGCGAGGTGGGTGCCGCGCTTGGTGCCGGCGACGGCGTGGATCTCGTCGACGATCACGGCGCGGACGCCCCCCAGGATGTCCCGCCCCCGCGAGGTCAGCAGCAGGTAGAGGCTCTCCGGCGTGGTGATCAGCACGTCGGGCGGCGTGCGCAGCATCTGCTGGCGGTCGCGCTGGGGCGTGTCGCCCGTGCGCACGGCCACCGAGATCTCGGGCGCCGCGATGCCCGCCCGCTCGGCGGCCGAGGCGATGCCCGCCAGCGGCGCGCGCAGGTTGCGCTCCACGTCGTAGTTGAGCGCCTTGAGGGGGGAGAGGTAGAGGACCCGCTCCGTCGGGCGCCCCTCGAGCCGGGCCGCCGCCAGGCCGTTGAGCGCCCAGAGGAAGGCCGCCAGCGTCTTCCCCGAGCCGGTCGGGGCCAGGATGAGGCTGCTCTCGCCGGCCGCGATCGCCGGCCAGCCGCGCTCCTGCGCCGGGGTGGGCGCCGGGAAGGCGCGCTCGAACCACTCCCGCACGAGCGGGTGGAACGGCGCGAGCGCGGGGCTCCCGGAGGTGGTCGTCGCGCTCATCCGGGGATGGTAGCCGCGGGCGCGGGTGACCCGCCTGCAAGAATCGGCCCTATGCCCGACCCCGGCCTCGCCGGCCGCGTGGCCGCCGCGCGCGTCGCCCGGCTCGCGACGATCGACCCCGACGGGCGGCCGCACGTCGTGCCGATGTGCTTCGCGCTCTCCGGGGGCGTGCTCTACAGCGCGGTCGACCGCAAGCCCAAGCGCTCGCGCGACCTGCGGCGGCTGCGCAACGTGCGCGAGCGGGGCTGGGCGACCGTGCTGGTCGACCACTACGAGGAGGACTGGTCGGCCCTCTGGTGGGTGCGGCTGCGGGGCCGCGCCCGGGTGCTGGAGGACGGCGCCGAGTTCCGCGACGCCCTCGCGCTCCTCACCGAGAAGTACCCCCAGTACCGGCGCGAGCCGCCGCCGGGGCCGGTGGTCGCGGTGGACGTCACCGAGTGGAGGGCCTGGACGGGCGCGCCCGGGGACGGCTGATACCGTGGCCGCGCGTGGCGGCCCCGGCCCACGACCGCGAGTGGTTGCACGAGCACGCAAAGGCGCACCTGTGGCGCCACTTCGCCCCCGCCCGCGTCGACCGCGAGGTGCCGATCATCGTCCGCGGGGAGGGCTGCCACGTCTGGGACGACCGCGGCAACCGCTACCTCGACGGCCTGTCGGCGCTCTTCTGCAACAACATCGGCCACGGCCGGGCGGACATCGCCCAGGCGGGGGCCGACCAGGCCAAGGAGCTCGGGTTCTTCACCACCTGGGCCTACCCCCACCCGCGCTCGATCGAGCTGGCGACCCGCATCGCGGGGCTCGCGCCGGAGGGCCTCGACCGCGTCTTCCTGACCAGCGGGGGCAGCGAGTCGGTCGACTCGGCGCTGAAGATGGCCCGCCACTACCACCGGCTGGCCGGGACCCCGACCAAGACCAAGTTCATCGCCCGCACGATGTCGTACCACGGCACGACCTACGGGGCGATGGCGGCCACGGGGCTCACCTTCCTGCGCGAGCCCTACGAGCCGATGGCGCCCGGCGCCTGCCACGTGCCGGCCACGAACACCTACCGCCTGCCCGAGGGCCACTCGCCGGACGAGTTCGCCGAGGCGATCGAGGAGCGGATCCTGTTCGAGGGCCCCGACACCGTGGCCGCGGTCATCATCGAGCCGGTCCAGAACGGCGGCGGCTGCATCCCCGCCCCTCCGGGCTACTTCGAGCGGGTGCGCGAGATCTGCGACGAGCACGACGTGCTCCTCATCTCCGACGAGGTCATCTGCTCCTGGGGCCGGATCGGCGACTGGTTCGGGTCCCAGCGCTACGACTACCGGCCCGACATGATCACGACGGCCAAGGGGCTGGCCGGGCGCGTACGCGGCGATGGGCGCGGTGATCGCCTCGGGCCGGGTCGCCGAGCCCTTCACCGACGGCGGCCCGCCCTTCATGCACGGCTTCACGTTCGGCGGCCACCCGATGAGCTGCGCCATCGCGCTCGCCAACATCGACGCGATGGACCGCGAAGGGGTCAACGACAACGTGCTCGCCAACGAGCCCGTGCTGCGCGAGACGCTCGAGGGCCTGCGCGACATCCCGATCGTGGGCGACGTGCGCGGCGCCGGCTACTTCATCGGCATCGAGCTCGTGAAGGACCAGGCCACCAAGGGGCGCTTCGCCAAGGCCGACGCCGACCGGCTCTGCGCCGAGCTGGGCCCGGCGATGTTCGCGCGCGGGCTGTTCTCGCGCGCCGACAACCGGGGCGCCCCCGCCATCCAGATCGCGCCGCCGTGCATCGCCGGCCCGGAGGAGTTCGAGGAGATCGGGGCGGTCCTGCGGCCGGTGCTCGAGGAGGCATCGGCCGCCTACGGCTGCACCTGACGGCTACGGCGCCGTCGCCTCGAAGTACACCTCGAAGACCTCCGGCTCCTCCATCGGGGGGGCCTGGCCCCCGCTGACCTCCTGGACCGCGGGATCGAGGCTCTCGCGCATGAAGGCATCGAGCCCCTCCCGGGAGTCCCAGATCTCGATGATGCGCCAGCCGGACGGCGACTCGCCGGCGGCGTGGAAGCGGCTCCCCCGGTCGATGGCCGCCTGCATCACGCGCTCCTTGATCGCGTCGTAGGTGGCGGCGTCGATTGGCGGTTTCCAGATGACGCCGATGGCCATGTTCGGCTCCTTTCCGAAGGGCCGCGAGTCAGTTGAAGGCCGGCATGATCTCGTCGGCGATCATCTTGAGCTGGCCCTGGACGTCGGGGACGTCCACGTCGCGGCCGGTGAAGGTCTTACGAGGATCGGGTCGGTCACGCAGAGGATCATGTGGTTGACGCCGGTGTCGGCGATCGTGCGCAGCTTGGCGACGCACTCCTCCGGGGTCCCGGCGACCGAGAGCTGGTCGGCCACCCCGTCCGGGAGCGCGTCGAGGGCCCCGGGGATGTCGCCCGCGCCCATCGCCGTCGAGGACCCCGGCGAGGCTGTCGGGGTCGATCCCGTGGCGCTCGATCTGCTCGCGCGGCATCGCCGAGACGTAGAAGACCACCAGGCTCCCGGCCGCGCGCTTGGCCTCGGCCGAGTCGGGCCCGACGGTGAAGGCCAGCCATGCGCCGATGTCGAGGTCGGCGACATCGCGGCCGGCCTTCTTCGCGCCCGATCGTCGTGTGCTCGACGAGGTACTCGTAGGCCTCCTTCGAGTAGCTGAGCGGCGTGGTGGACGCCGTCGGAGACCTCGCCGGCTAGCTCGAAGGACTTCGGCCCGCGCATGGCGCCGATGATGATCGGCAGGTGCTCCTGCACCGGACGCGCGAACGTGAACAGCCCCGCGTACTTGTAGTAGTCGCCGTCGAAGGTGATGGCCCCGTTGTCGAGGAAGGTGCGCATCACGTGGTGCGCCTCCTTGACCCGCGAGAACGAGTGCATCTTGGTCCAGTCCATGCCGTACTGGGCTAGCAGGCCGAAGTTGCCGATCGAATAGACGCACTCCACCCTGCCGTCGGTGAGCTCGTCGAGGGTAGCGAGCGCCTGGCAGATCAGGGTCGGCTCCCGCAAGGCCGATCGGCGCGAGGTTGGGGCCGAAGCGGATGTTCTTCGTCTTGTCGGCCGCCGGCCGCGAACAGGATGTACATGTCCTTGTGCCAGGTCTCGTCGACCGAGTAGCACGCGTAGAACCCGAGCTCGTCCGCGGTCTTGATCATCTCGATCGAGTCCTTGAGCGGATAGTCGGGGAGCGTCACGTAGCTGAACTTCATACCGCCACCTCCGATGGTGGGCCCTGGGTGGTCCGGGCTATCCCTCGGCCTCGATCTCCGCGATGAGCTCCTCGCCGGAGACGACCGAGTCGGCGAAGTGGTCGTGCATCCAGGCCAGGTGCTCCCAGCGGCTCTCGACGATCCGCTCGGTGTCCCAGGCCGGGATCTCCTGCTGACGTACGTGCTCGGTCATGAGCGCGGGGTCGACCTCGTACACGTGGTCGAAGCGCATGACGACGACGTCGGTGACGCGGCGCGCCTCGAGGCGGGCGCTGGGCCGCCAGCCGGAAGCCGATCACGCGTCCTCCTCGTAGGCCTGGTCGAGCAGGTACTTGCCGGGGTTCATGACGTTGTTCGGGTCAAGGGCCCGCTTGATCGACTTCATGACCTCGAAGCCGCCGCCCAGCTCCACCGGCACCAGGTCCACCTCGCCCTCGCGGCAGGAGCCGTGGCAGGCGCTGATCGAGCCGCCGTGCTTCAGGGCGACGGCCGCGATGTCGCGCTTGGCCTCGACCCAGGCCTGCCAGGAGTCCTCGTCCCAGCGCTCCTCCCAGATGCCCACGTCGATCTCGGTCAGGTAGTCGCCCCAGGGCTTATAGGCGCGCGTTCGTGTACGCGAACATGCCCCAGTCGTCGAACATGTCGTGCTTCTCGCGCAGCCGGTCGACGATCGCGTGCCACTCCTCGCGCACCGCCGGCAGGGCGCTGAAGTTGATCGAGGCGTCCTCGCAGTGCCAGCTCATCGGCACCACCTGGCCGTTGCGCACGCGGCCGTGCAGCGGGGTGGCGTAGCGGTCGTGGCGCGAGGCCCAGTCGCCCTGGGAGATCTCGTCCCCCAGATAGGCGCCCCCGCTCTCGAGGCCGATGCGCAGGAGCCGCTTGGCGGCCGGCCGCACCTCGTCGGTCGTGCCGTACATCGCCGCGGCCACGACCGCCTTCACCTCCGGCGGCTGCGGGATGTAGGCCTCGTCGTCGCGGCGCAGGTAGTCGATCTTCCACTCGTCGAAGAGCACCACGCCGGCGAGGGTGGCGAGCCCCGAGCCCGCGAGCGCCCCGGTCGAGCGCCAGGCGGTCTCGTAGTCGGGGTACGAGAAGAAGGCCGCGAACTCGGCCTCCGGCCGCGTCACCAGCTCCAGGGTGGCCTCGGTGACGATGCCGAGCGTGCCCTGGTGGCCCATGAAGAGGTGCTTGAGCTGGTAGCCGCTCGACGACTTGCGGATCTTGCGGCCGCCGCCGTCCCCGACCTCGATGATCTCGCCGGTCGGCAGGACGATCTGGAAGCTGATCACCAGGTCGCGGGTGTGCCCGTAGCGGCCGCCGATCAGCGACCAGCCGTTGGTGCCGATGCGCCCGCCCACCAGCGAGCAGGGGTACGAGGCCGGGTCGTCGGGATAGAAGAAGCCGTACGGCCGCAGCTCCTCCGAGAGCTTGAGCATGTTGATGCCCGGCTGGACCGTGACCGTCCGGTCCACGACGTCGATCTCGACGATCTTGTTCATGAGCTTGACGTCGACCAGGATCCCGCCCCGCAGCGGCACGGCGCCGTCGGTCAGGCCGGTCCCGCCGGCGCGCGGCACCACCGGGATGCGCCGGCGGTTGGCCAGCTTGACGACCTCGGAGACCTGCTCGGCCGTGGTCGGCAGCACGACGACGTCGGGGATGTGCTCCCGCCAGCGGTGCAGCGGGAACGGGGCCGGCACGCGGGCGCGGTTGCTCCGGGCCGAGATGCCCGCGAAGACGCCCTCCGGCCCGACGATCTGGACCAGCTCGTCGAGGACCGAGTCGGAGAGCGCGACCGCGCTCACGGAGCGGCCTCGTCCGCCAGGCCGGCCGACCGGGCCACCAGCTCCATCAGGTCCATCACCTCGATCGGCTCGGGCCGGTCCTCGCCGGCCGCCGTGAGCGGGCGCTCCGACCAGACGCACGCGCTCACCAGCGTGTCCACCTCCAGGGCCGCCGCCCGCTCCACGCGCCGCCGGCTGATCTCGGCGGTGAGGTCGGGCCGCTCGATGCCGAGGCCCGCGCCCGCGCCCGAGCAGTAGGACCACTGGGTGACGTGGTCGACGTCCTTGAACGTCAGGCCCGGGATCGCGCGCAGGATCTCCCGCGGCGCGGCGTGGATGCCCTTGCGCTTGTTGAGCCGGCAGGCGTCGTGGTACGTCACCACCCGCTCGACCGGCTCGGTGAGCGCCAGCCGGCCGTCGCGCACCAGCTCGGCCACCAGCTCGACCGCCAGCACGAACTCGATGTCGAGGTCGTCGCCGAAGAAGCGCGGGTAGTCCTCGGTGAACGAGATGTAGTCGTGGGGGTCGATCACGATGACCCGCTTCGTGCCGGTCGCCCGCCAGTCGGCGAGGTTGTGCTCGGCGAAGCGCCGGGCTTGGTCGACGTAGCCCATCTCGGCCGCCGGGCCCCCACAGCACCACTGCTCGCGCATGAGGCCGAACTCCACCCCGGCGGCCTGGAGGATGCGCGCGAGCGCCCGCGGCATGGAGGTGCGGTAGAAGGCGGCCTCGCAGTCGCAGAAGAGCACCGTCTCGCCGCCCACCGGCAGCCCCAGCCCCTCCGCCCAGTCGGCGACGTGGGCCTGGTTGACGGGCGTCCCGTTCAGCACCGGCTCGTGGCGGCGGTCGTCCGTGAGGCGGTTCCACTCCTGCCAGCCCGGCTGGTGGACGCCGGCGTCGACGGCGAGCGCCCGGACCGCCTTCACGAGGTCCACCGTGCGGGTGCGGAAGCGGTAGAAGTCCCCCGTGAAGAGGGTGTTGGGGCAGCGCAGCTCGCAGGCCCCGCACTGGGTGCAGTGGACGTAGTCGCGCGCCATGTCCTCCACGTCCATCACGCCCTGCTCCAGCGCCACCACGTTGGCGTGGAAGGCCGTCGGCGTGTGGGCCTCGTCGCGCGTGACCTGCATCACGGGGCAGACCTCGCGGCAGAACTTGTGCCCCGAGCTGAAGCAGTTGTAGGCGGCGCTCCGCCACTCCTCGACGAACGCCTCCGTCCGGCCGCCGTCCGGCGGCCCCTCCCGCGACGCCCCATCCTCCACGACGCCCCTCCGCCGTCGGGCACTTGGAGGGCCAACATAGTCGAGGGGGTCGACCGCTGTCGACCTCGGCCCGGGCGCCGCTTGCCAGCCGGGGCGGGCCGGGGCCAGGATAGGCGGCACGGCGACGACGGGAGGGGGCGGCCGTGACCACGGGGACCCGGGGCAACTTCATCGGCGGCGAGTGGCGGGAGGGCATCGACGGCGGCGGTGGACGCGGTGCTCGACCCGGCGAGCGGCGAGACCATCGCCGAGGTGGCGTCCTCGACGGCCGCCGACATCGACGCGGCGGTGGCGGCGGCGACCGAGGCCTTCCCGGGCTGGGCGGCGACGACGCCCGCCGAGCGGGCGACGGCGCTCTGGCGCCTGGCCGACCGCATGGAGGAGGACCAGGACCGGCTCGTCTCGCTCGAGAGCCGCAACGTCGGCAAGCCGATCGCCGCCGTCCCGGAGGAGATCGAGTTCGACATCGACAACCTGCGCTTCTTCGCCGGCGCGGCGCGCACCGCCACGGCGCAGGCCAGCGGCGAGTACATGGCCGGCTACACGTCGATCCTGCGGCGCGAGCCGCTCGGGGTGGTGGCGTCGATCGCGCCCTGGAACTACCCGCTGATGATGGCGATCTGGAAGATCGGGCCGGCCCTGGCGGCGGGGAACACGGTGGTGCTCAAGCCGTCGGAGCTCACCCCGCTCACCGCCCTGCGGCTGGCCGAGCTGGCGGAGGACCTGCTGCCGCCGGGCGTGCTCAACGTCGTGACCGGCCAGGGCGAGAGCGCCGGCGCGGCCCTCTCGGGCCACCCCGGGGTCGCGATCGTCTCGCTCACCGGCGAGGTGACCACCGGCATGGCCGTCATGCGCGCCGCGGCCGACTCGCTCAAGCGGGTGCACCTGGAGCTGGGCGGCAAGGCGCCGGTGGTCGTCTTCGACGACGCCGACCTCGAGGCGGCCGTGGCCGCCGTGCGGATCTTCGGGTACTTCAACGCCGGCCAGGACTGCACCGCCTCGACCCGCGTGATCGCCGGACCGGGCGTCTACGGCGACGTCGTCGACGGCCTGGCCGAGGCCGCGTCGAGCCTCGTCATGGGCAGCCCGGCCGACGAGTCCACCGAGCTGGGCCCGCTGATCTCGGCCGACCAGCAGGAGCGGGTGTCCGGGTTCGTCGACCGCGCCGTGGGCGCCGGCGCCAAGGTGGTGACCGGTGGCGAGCCGGGCGACGGGCCGGGCTTCTACTACCGGGCGAGCGTCGTCGCGGACGTCGCCCAGGACTCGGAGATCGCCCAGCGCGAGGTCTTCGGCCCGGTCGTGACGGTCCAGCGCTTCGACGACGAGGCCGAGGCGATCGCCTGGGCCAACGACGTCGACTACGGCCTGTCGGCGTCCGTCTGGACCAAGGACGTCGGCCGCGCCCACCGGGTCGCCAACGCCCTGCGGTTCGGGACGGTCTGGGTCAACGACCACGGCCCCCTCGTCGCCGAGATGCCCCACGGCGGCTTCAAGCACTCGGGCATGGGCAAGGACATGTCCGCCCACTCCATCGAGCACTACACCGAGCTCAAGCACGTGATGATCAACATCGGCTGAGCGACCGGCCCTCGGGCCTGCAACGCCGATTTCACCGAGCCGGGTAGCCAGCGCTCGTGACATCGGTTACGTTTCCCCGCGATGCCCCCGCTCGCCCGACGGACCCGGGTGATCTTCGCCCACTGCCGTCGTCGCCGCGCTGGCGGCCTGGGTGGCTTCACCACGCCGGGTCCGAACGAGGATCTGCCGCCGGGCCGCGGGATCGACGTGATGCAAAGGCAGGCGGGGCCAAGGATGGCCCCGCAACCCCGGTTCATGAAAGTGTTTCGGCGCGGTCAGAGCCGACGCGGGCGAGCTGCATCGACCGGCACCGAACGGCATTCGACGGCACGATTGCCACCGGAGCTGCCACTCGACCGCCGAGTCGGGAAGCGACCTCGCTTGCCTCTAGCCTCGTACCCTCTTCCATCGGCTCCGTCATCCGAGAGCCTCGCGCCCGCGAGCCTCCGCGAGGGGCGGTCGGGCGGACGCATCGTCGACCGGCGCCGAACCTGGCTGACATCGACCGCGGTCATCGGCGCGCTCACGCTCGGGGCGCTCGGGGCAGGCGCCGCGCAGGCGCAAGTGACGCTCCCGAACGGCCCCGCGCCGCTTCCTCCAGGTCCTCCCGAGAGCACGTTCCAGGGCGGGGACGGCAACCAGGACAACGCTCCTCCCCTCGTGGACTGGCAGGGCCTCCAGGACACCGACCGAGTGGTCCACAACCCCGACGGGGACTTGCAGTTCGGCCCGGGCTCGAAGGAGGAGAACCCCGGCGAGTGGAGGCTGATCGGCGAGGTGGGAGCGGCGTCAATCCGGCCAAGGACAACATCTTCGACGCCTGGTCTGCGGTCAACCAGCCGGGAGCCCGCACCTTCCTGTATCTCGGCTTCACGCGCGAGAAAGCAAACGGGACGACGACCATCGCGTTCGAGCTGAATCAGGACGCACGGACGTGGGACAACGACAAGAACCCGGCGACGCCCCCGATCCCCTGCCGTCGAACCGGCGACGTGCTGATCGTCTACGACGCTCACGACAACGACATCAACGTCGAGGTGGAACTGGAGAGGTGGGTCACCGAGACGACCGATCCGTCAACCGGCTGTGCAACGAAGGGTCACCTCGATCTTCTGCCGGCCCCGGAGCCCCCGGAGACTGCGGCCGACTTCGGTCAGGGAGCGGTCAACGCCGTCCCGATCACGAGTCGCCTACCCGGCCACTTCCCGATCGGCGCGCCGATCCCGGACAAGCGCCTGTTCGGCGAGGCCGCGCTGAACCTCACCGCGCTCTTCAAAGCCGCGAAGCTCGATTCGTGCTTCTCGTACGGGTCGATCTGGATGCATTCGCGCTCCTCAAGGCCGGTGACCTCGGCGATGCAGGACTACCTCGCGCCCAAACCGCTCGCGCTGAACACCTGCGCCGCCGCGGGCACGAAGTTCCTCGACCTCGATGCCAACGGCAAACGCGACATCGGGGAGCCGGGCCTTCCGGGCTTCGAGATCTGGGCGGACTACAACAATGACGGGGTCCTCGACGAAGAGAAGGAGCCGTTCACCGTCAGCGACGGCCAGGGCCGCTACGTGCTCAAGAACATCCGCCCAGCTGGTGGGTTCTACAGGCTGCGGGAGACGCTGCTCGTCCCGGGCCCGACCGCCTGGAAGTGCTCGTTCCCGAACGCCGGCACCGACGGCGGCTTCGCCAACAGACCCGGTGGGCTCTTCGGCTGCGGGTGGGGACCGATCGCCGCCGCCACGACCCCGTTCGCGCAGGACAAAGACTTCGGAAACTGGCTCCCGGCACAGCTGACGGTCGAGAAGCAACTCTGGCCCGCGGATGACCCGGGGCGCTTTGACCTCAAGGTCAACGGTAAGACGGTGCTCCCGGACGCAGGCGATGGAGCGACCGTGACGGGCCAGGTCGAGCCGGGCTCCTACGACATCACCGAGGAGGCGGCGCAGGGCACCGACCCCGGCGCCTACACCTCAAGCGTCACCTGCCAGCGGACGACCACGCGGCGCGGGAGCCTTCGCGCCGGCACCGGCTATGAGGGCCTTGTCCTTCGCGCCGGCGATCACGCGACCTGCACCTTCACCAACGTGCGAAACGCGCCGCCGCCCACACCGGCGATCGCCATCGAGAAGGCCGGCCCCACCGTGGCCACCGCCGGCGACACGCTGCACTACAAGCTCTCTGTCACGAACCCCGGGGACGTGCCCTTCCCGGCTGATTCGGTGCACGTGAGCGACCCCGCCTGCGACGAGCCGCCGGCGCTGGACAGCAAAGGCGAAGACGGCTCTCCCGGAACGCTGGATCCGGGAGACACCTGGACGTATCAGTGCTCCAACAAGACGAAGGCGCCCGACGCCGCCTGCGAGCTCTCGACGGTCACCAACACGGCGACCGCCAGCGTGAGCGCCAACGGCACGAACGCGCGTCTACATCAAGCGCGACAAGTCAAAGACGACGACTCGCTGATCACGACGCTCAACTGCCCCGACCTGCCGCCCCAGCCGCCGGTGCCCGACCCGGGTCCGGCACCGCCGACGCCGTTCCCGCCTCCCAACCCCACCCCGGGCCCGCTCCCGCCGTACGTGCCCCTTGTCCCGAAGCCACCGCCCGCCGGGCAGGTGGGCTTCGCCAGAGTGAGCGTCCCGGCGCGCTGCATTACCAGCGTCTCCCGGGTGAAGCTCCTCGGCACCCACATCAGCGACATCCTCGTGAGCGTCGATGGCAGCCGCGTGCGGAGGCAGACCCTGCAGGTCCTTCAGCGCAGCGTCAGGCCGCTCGTGGTGCCGTTGGCCCCCGGCCGCCACCGCATGACGGTCCGCGTGGTCTTCGAGCGCGGCTCGGACTCACCGCCGATCACCCTCTCCACAGCGTTCAACATCTGCCTGGCCCAGTTCATCCCGCCGGTCACCGGATAGGCGCGCCGCGGTCAAACCTCGGCTGACGGCCGCCCCAGGAGCCTGCACGGCCGTTCGCCGGGCCGGGCAGCTACGAGGTCGCGTTCACCCCCTACGGCGCCATCCTGCCCGCCTGCGCCCAGAGGCTGAGCACCCGTTTGTCCTCGACGCCGGGCTGCGCGTCACCCAGCCCGCGCCCAACCCGAGGCTGCCGGCGCGCTGCGGGATCGACGTGATGCGCTCGTCGCCCTGCACCCTGCCGGTTCCGTCCCGGCGAGTGGCCAGGCGTTGCTTGCGCGGCTGACGGGGGGCCGATATGGCTACGCAGATGCGGCGCAGACGCTTCGCCGGTGTGGCCGGATGGGTGGCAGCCGTCGTGGCCGTGCCCGCCCTCGTCATGCTGCTGGCGGCTGGGTCGCTGCGCGGGCAGGGGCAGCCCATCTACGAGCACGGAGCCTATGACCCCGTCGGGTTCGGGCTCTCAGGGGCCAGGGTCCAGCTCCTGCGCGTGGCGCTCCACGAGGGCGCCCAGGTGTGGGTCTACGAGGTCACCAGCGGGGGGCTGCCCACTCCATCGATTTCTGGCAGCTCGGCGTCTGTCCCGGCATCAAGCAGGCCGACATCCTTGAGGCGACCGAGGACTTCGACCTGGGACCCCTCCCGATCGACCCCAACTACCACACCATCAAGTTCCCGCTCGACTACGACCACCACCGAGGGCCGCACCGTCGCGTTCGCGCTCGCGGGCCGCTGGCCCATCGTTCGCCAACCGGCACTGATGAAGCTCAAGGGCGGATGCGACGGGGTCCGCAATCTCGAATCGCCCGGCTGCCCCCGGGGGTCCACTCCGCCGACGAGCCCCGCCGACGAGACCGAGCCGGGCACGCCGACCGAGCCCCAGGCGCCGGCCACCGGGGGGTCGGGCGCCGCTCCGGTCGTGAGCGACACCGTGGTCGCCCAGATGCTGCGCGATCCGACAGCGCTCTCGGTCGCCAAGCTCGGCTCGCCCCGGGCGCTTGCCGGAGGCTCGGCCTCCTACCGGATCGAGGTGCGCAACCGCTCCAAGGGCAGCGTGCGCAGCGGCTCGTGGTCACCGACACCCCGCCGAAGGGCGCCACCGCCCACTCGGCCTCAGCCGAAGACGACCTCCGCCGGTGGCCTCGTCTGGAGGCGGGCCTCGCTCGCCCCCGGCCAGCGGTGGACGCTGAACGTGCGCATGGACGTGCCCGCCGGCGCCCGTGGAGAGATCGTCAACCGGGTCCGGGTGGCCAGTGCGAACGCCGTCGCCGTCCAGTCGCAGGCCCCGACGCGGGTGGTGCGCAGCACGGTGGTCCCGGTCACCGGCTGAGCCCCTGCGTGCCGCCGGCTTGGCCGGCGGGCCCGCCGAGGGGTGGGGGTATCCTTGCGCCGTGGGCGTCGAGGCCCCCGTCAAGCCGGTCACCGAGCGCGTCGGCCCCGAGAGCGGGCACGGCGAGCCGTGCCACGTGATCGTGCTCAACGACGACCACAACACCTTCGAGCACGTCGCGCGGACGCTCGCCCGCTTCATCCCGGGGGTCGACTACGAGCAGGGGATGGCGCTGGCCGGCAAGATCCACGCGGCCGGGCAGGCGCGGGTGTGGAGCGGGCCGCGCGAGCAGGCCGAGCTCTACTGGGAGCAGCTCAAGGACGCCGGCCTCACCATGGCCCCCCTGGCCTGAGCCGGCGGTGCGCGCCGCGAACGGGGCCGACTGGCTGCTCGCGGCCCTGGCCGATCAGGGGATGCCGGTCCTCTTCGGCAACCCCGGCTCCACCGAGCTGCCCCTGACCGACGCCCTCGGGCGCCAGGACCGGGTGCGCTACGTGCTCGCGCTGCACGAGGCCGCGGCCGTGGGGATGGCCGACGGCTACGCCCAGGCCACGGGCGGCCCGGCGGCGGTCAACGTCCACGTCCAGCCCGGTCTCGCCAACGCGCTGTCGGGCATCCTCAACGCCGCCCGCTGCCGGGTGCCCCTGCTCGTGACGGTCGGCCAGCAGGAGCAGTCGATGCTGCCGGGCGACCCGTTCCTGGGCGGGGACGTCCTGGGGATGGCGCGGCCGCTCGCCAAGGGGGCCTGGGAGGCCCGGCGGCCGGAGGACCTGCCCGGGCTGCTGGCCGAGGCGATGCGGTCGCCCTGACGCCGCCGCGCGGGCCGGTGGTGCTGAGCCTGCCGGTCGACGTCCAGGTCGGCCCGGCGCCGCCGCCGCACGCCCCCGTCCGCGCGCCCGCGCCCGAGCGCCCCGGACGCCGGCGCGCTCGACCGCGCGGCCGCGCTGCTGGCGGGCGCGCGCCGGCCCGCCCTGCTGGCCGGGGACGGCGTGGCCCACGCCGGGGCCGGGGCCGCGCTCGGGGAGCCTCGCCGAGCGGCTGGGGGCGCCGATCCGGGGCGAGCCGCTGGCCGCCACCGTGCCGCTGCCGACCGACCACCCCCTCTGGCGGGGGCCGCTCCCGGCCTTCGCGGCCGAGATCGGGCCGCTGCTCGAGGGCCACGACGTCGTGCTGGCGATCGGCATGCCGGTGTTCCGGCTCTTCGGGCCCGGGCCCGGGGAGCCCCTGCCGCCCGAGGCGGCGCTCGTGCACCTGGACGACGACGCCCGCGAGGTCGGCAAGGTGCACGAGCCGGCCGTCGCGCTGGTCGGCGATCCGGCGCTCGGGCTCGCCGGCCTGCTCGCGCGGCTCGGCCCGCCGCCGCCGGAGGCCCTGGCGCGCCGCGCGCGCGAGGCCGCCGCCGCGGCCGACGCGCGCCGCCGGGCGCGGGCGCGGGTCGCCCGCGCGGCGGGCGGTGAGCGGGTGACCCCGGCCGCCTTCGCCCAGGCCGTCGCGGCGGCCGCCGGCCCGCGCGACCTGGTGGTCGACGAGGCGCTGACCTCGACGCGCGCCGCTGCGGTCGGTGATCTCGCGCCGCACCGGGGCGACCTGGCTGGCCCACCGCGGCAGCGCCCTCGGGTGGGGGCTGCCGGCGGCCGTCGGGCGCCAAGCTGGCCGACCCCGGCCGGCGCGTGATGGCCCTGCAGGGAGACGGCGGCCTGGTCTTCGGCGCCCAGGCGCTGTGGTCGGCCGCCCACGAGGGCCTCGGCCTCGCGCTGGTCGTCGCCGACAACGGCGGCTACGAGATCCTGCGCGCCGGCCTCGAGGGCCTGACCGGGCGGCCCGAGGGCGCCTGGCCGGGCCTCGCGCTCGCCGACCCGCCCCTCGGCCTGGAGGAGATCTGCCGCGGCTACGGGGCCTCGGCGGCGCGCGCCGAGCGGCGCGCCGACCTGCCCGAGGCCTTCGCCGACCTGTGGCGGCGTGCGGAGCGCGGGCCCGCGGCGCTCGTCGTCGCCGTCGAGGGGAGGACCCCGGCGGTCGGCTACCCGCTCAGCTCGCCTGCGGGGGCGTGATCACGCCCCCCGCGCCGATGCGCGGGGCGCGCGCGCCGAAGTCGTCCTGTGACAGCTCGCGCACGAGGTCGATCGCCGAGCCGCCCGGGGCGGGGGTGCCGTTCCCCACCAGCTGGGTCGGCCGGATGCGTGCGCGCTGCAGGCGGCCGTCGGGCGTCAGGGTGACCCGCAGCACCATGCTCGTCGCCGTGGTCGCGTTGAGCCCGAAGACCTCGTAGCCGCCGAAGTTGCCGAGGCTGTAGGCGATCAGCCGCCCCTTGTAGACCTCCATGCCGCGCAGGACGTGGGGGCCGTGGCCGATCACGAGGTCGGCGCCGGCGTCGATGACGGCCTTGGAGAAGCGCCGCAGGTCGCCGCGGTTCTCGCCGAGGAAGAACTCGGAGCCCTGCGGCACGTGGGTCTTGTCGCTGCCCTCGGCGCCGCCGTGGAAGGTCACGATGACGATCTCCGCCTTCCGCGCGGCCTCCTGGACGCGCTTCCGCGCCGCCGGGATGTCGAGCAGGGGATCGGCCCAGTCGTAGGAGGCGAAGCCCAGCACGGCCACGCGCTGGCCGCCCACCTTCTGCACGGCCATCGTCCCCGGTCGGCCCGTGTTGCGGACGCCGACGCGCGTCAGCGCCGCGACGGTCTCGCGCTGGGCCGACGCGCCGAAGTCGTAGGCGTGGTTGTTGGCCAGGTTCATCACGGTGAACCCGGCCTCCTTGATGTGGCGCGCGTACGAGGGCGGGGTGCGGAAGGCGAAGCAGTTCGAGCTGCCGGCGCCGCACTTCGAGGCGCCGCCGGTGGCGAGGGTGCCCTCCAGGTTCCCGAGCACGACGTCGCCGACCAGGAGGTGGTCGACCTCGTCGAAGAACGACGCCCCGCCGTCGGGCGGCAGCCCGTAGGGCAGGCTGCCCATGACCGTGTCGCCGACCGCCGCGATGGTCACGGGCTCGGCATCCGCGACCGGCGGCGCCGGCGCCGCCGCGGCGGCCTCCCGGCCGCCCGGCGCCGAGCCTCCGCTCGCGGCCGGCGCGCCGGAGGTCCCGGAGTCGTCGCCGCTCAGGGCCACCGCGGCGACCACGGCGACGGCCATCACCCCGACGAGCACGGCCAGGGCCGTCAGGCGCCGCCGCTTGATCCTGCGCCGCTGCTCCTCGCGCCGCTGCGCCCGGGGGTCGTCCACGGTTGCCACCGCTTCGATATTAGACGGCGGTCACGCCGTCCCTGCCGCGGTCAGGCCGCGGGCGCCTGCGCCTTCGCGGCCTGCAGCACCGCGTCCAGCAGGCCGGGATACGCCGCCTCGAGCTCGGCCTTGCGGAGCCAGACGAACTTGCGCGTCCCCTCCTCGCGCTCGGCCGTGATGCCCGCGTTGCGGAGGGCCTTGAAGTGGTGGCTCGCGGTCGACTTGGTCACCTCGAGCTCGATCTTGCCGCAGGGCAGGCCCGCGCTCTCCTCGCAGCCGGCGAGCTGGCGCACGATCTCCAGCCGGACGGGGTCCGACAGGGCCTGCAGCACGGAGACGAGATCGGGGGGCGAATTTACATTCATCGTTTGACGTGCGTCGAACAAATATGTACGGTGCCTGTCGAACAATAGAGGAACGCACCGGCGGCCGCCACTGCTCCTCGTCCCCGCAGAACCACCCGATCCAAGGGAGCATCGCCCGTGTCCGTCTCTGCATCCTCGGGACCCGCCGCCGCCCGCTTCGGCCCCGCGGCGTGGGGGCTCCTCATCGTTCTCTGCAGCGCGCTCTTCCTCGACGCGCTGGACGTCTCGATGGTCGGGGTGGCCCTGCCGTCGATCGGCGCCGACCTGGACCTGTCCAACGGCAGCCTGCAGTGGGTCATCAGCGCCTACGTCCTCGGCTTCGGCGGCTTCCTGCTGCTCGGCGGGCGCGCCGCCGACCTCCTCGGCAGGCGACGCGTCTTCCTCGTCGCGCTGGCCGTCTTCGCGATCGCCTCGGGCCTGGGCGCGGTGGTCGACGAGGGCTGGCTCCTCATCGCCATGCGCTTCATCAAGGGGGTGAGCGCGGCCTTCACCGTCCCGGCCGGGCTCTCCATCATCACCACGAGCTTCCCCGAGGGGCCCCTGCGCAACCGGGCCATCTCGGTCTACACCGCGACCGGCGCCACGGGCTTCTCGCTCGGCCTCGTGATCGGCGGCCTGATGACCGAGGTCGGCTGGCGGTGGGCCCTGCTGCTGCCCGGTCCCGGTGGCGGTCGTGACGCTGATCGCGGCGATCGCCCTCGTGCCGGACGCCGGCCGGCCGGCGATGGGCCGCCGGCGCTTCGACCTGGCCGGGGCGGCGGCGCTGACCGCGGGCATGCTGCTGCTGGTGTTCACCGTCGTGGAGGCCCCGGACGCCGGCTGGCTCTCGGCCCGCACGCTGGGGTCGCTGGCCGCGGTCGCCGCCCTCCTCACCGCCTTCGTCGCCGTGGAGCGGCGGACGCCGCAGCCGCTCGTGCGGCTGGGCATCCTGCGCTCGGCGCGGCTCGTGCGCGCCGGGGTGGGCGCGATGTCGCTCTTCGGCGGCTGGGTCGGCTTCCAGTTCGTCGCCACCCTCTACATGCAGCAGGCGCGCGACTGGTCGCCGCTCGAGACCGGCCTGGCGATCCTGCCGGGCGGCCTCGTCGTGGCGCTGATCGCGCCGCGGCTCGGCCCGGTCATCACGCGCATCGGCACCGGCCCGCTGATCTCGGCGGGGCTGCTGTTGACCGTCGTCGCCTACGCGCTGTTCCTGCCGATCGGCGTGGACTCGCCCTACGTGGCGGCGATCCTGCCCACCATGCTGCTCGGCGGCCTGGGCTTCGCCCTCGCCTACGGGCCCCTCAACGTGGCGGCGACCGACGGGATCGCCCCCGAGGAGCAGGGGCTGGCCGGCGGGCTCCTGAACACGTCGTTCCAGTTCGGGGGCGCGCTGGTCCTGGCCGTGACGACGGCCGTCAACGAGGCCTACACCGGCCCCACGGGCAGCCCGGAGGACCTGCTCGAGGGCTTCGTCCCGGCGGTGGGCGTCTCGCTGGTGGCCGCGGTCCTGGGCTTCCTCGCGGTGACGCTGCGGCGCCCGCAGCGCGTCCCGGAGGCCGACCCAGCTTAGGCCGAGGCCGCGATCGCCCGCACCAGCACGGGATCGACCGCGGCGGCCACGCCGTCGGGGTCGGTCCCGGGCACCAGCTCGCGCAGGCCCGCCGCCGCGGCGGCGAGGTCGGCCGCGAGCCCGTCGCCGCCGCCCAGCAGGCGGGCCAGGCGGGCCGCGTCGAGGTCGAGCAGCACCCCGGCCTGGAGCAGCGTCCCGTTGCGCCGCCGCGCCTGCGACAGGCCCACCACCTTGCGCCCTCCGGCGAGCACCTCGTAGGGGGAGAGCCCGCCGAAGCAGGCGACGTCGGCCGGCCGGGGATCGGCGGCGCGGGCGCGCGGGACCTCGACCAGCTCCACGTCCGGCGCGCCCAGGGCCCTCAGCCCGTCGGCGAGCACCTGGCCCAGCCAGCGGTAACCCTCGACGACGTCCTGCGACTCGCGCGGGTGGCCGTGGGGCAGGACGACGTCGAGCGCGAGCAGCCCCGCATCCCAGAGCACCGGCCCGCCTCCCGACGAGCGCCGCAGCACGGGGAGCCCCTCCTCGTACGCGGCGTCCTCGATCGCGCCGGCGTCATCGCCCGAGCGGCCGAGCACCAGGCAGGGCTCCGTGACGGTTGACCACGAGGAGATCGGGGTGCCGCCCGCCGTCATCGACCTCAGCAGGTTGACCGGGCGCGCCACCGCCTCCCAGGGCGGCAGCGCGTCCGGCCCGACGCGCCGCAGGACGGCGCGGGCCGGCTCAGGAGAGGTAGGGGGCGACCCCGACCGCCTGCTGGGCGGCGTCCATCACCATCTCGCTGACGGTCGGGTGGGCGTGGATGACCTCGCCCAGCTCGGAGGCCGTCAGGCCCTCGGCGATGGCGACGCCGATCTCGTGGATCATCTCGACCGCGTGGACGCCCATGATCGTCGCGCCCAGCAGGAGCCCGGTCTCGGAGTCCACCACGAGCTGGGCGTAGCCGTCCGGCTCGCCCTCTCCCAGCGCCTTGCCCGAGCCGCCAAGCGGGCCTGGCCGAGGGTGACCTCGTAGCCGCGCTCCTTGGCGTCGTCGGCGTTCAGGCCCAACGGTCGCGATCTCGGGGTGGGTGTAGATGCAGCTCGGTACGACGGTGCGGTCGATGGGGACCATCTCCCCGCCGACGGCGTTCTCGACCGCGCGCGCGGCCTCGGCCGAGGCCAGGTGGGCGAGCTGCAGGCCGCCGATGCAGTCGCCGGCCCCCCACACCCTGGGGTTCGCCGTGCGCAGGAACTCGTTCACCACGACGTGCCCGCGCTCGGTGATCTCGACGCCGATCTCCTCGAGCCCGATGCCCGCCGCCTGCGACCGCCGGCCCACCGACACGAGCAGCTTTTCGGCGCTGACCTCGGTGTCGTCGTC
>CAWEYS010000019.1:0-37489 GCA_963813355.1 Miltoncostaeaceae bacterium
TAACGGAAGTATACGCAACTGAACCAAGTAGAAGAACACGGCAACCATTGTCGTGGTGGGGCACTCTCGCTACGACCGCCGCTTCGAGGAGTACCTGCCCGAGATCGCGCCGGGCGCCGGCCCGGTCGGCCCGACGGCTGGCCAGCTACTACCCGACGCGATCGGCAACACGCTGTCCTCTGCGTGAAGTCGGAGCTCCACCTCAACCAGGACGGCGTGCGGACCGGCGACCGGGACGGCCACGCTGCCGGTCGCCGAGCTGGTCCGCCAGATATCGGCGAGGTGCAACCGAAGCTGGTCATCACCGTCGGGACCGCCGGGGCGACGTTCGCCGACCACGGGCTCGGTGACGTCGTCATCACCCGAGGCGCCAAGTTCCGGCTGCGCGAGGAGTTCGCCAACGAGCCGTTCGCCGACAAGCCGCGTACCACGTCGCACTGACGATCCCGAAGAAGCACCTCGCCACCGCCCGGCGGCTGATGGCGAGCTCGCGCACCGAACCTGACCGAGCCGGACTTCGGGCCCGCCGACCAAGTCGACTACCCGTGGCAGGGCCCGCCGCTGGCCGGGCTGACGCACGCACCGGGCATGCGCATCGACGGCGACGACTTCCACGAGTTCCAGCCGATCCTGTCGACCGACTTCTTCGAGTTCGGCACGACGGGCAACGGGCTCGAGCAGCATCGGCTGCGGCGTCGAGATGGGCGACGCCGTGCTCGGCATGGTCGGCGAGGAGCTCGGCTCGAACGCGCGCCGAAGTGGCTGGTCGTCCGCAACTTCTCCGACCCGCGCGATCAACGCGCGACCTGCCCGACGCCGAGCCCGTCGACATGCAGGCGCACTGGGCGGTCTGGTACTACGAGACGTACGGCTACTGGACGAGCGTCAACAGCGCGATCGCCACCTGGGCGATGATCGCCTGAACCGACCAGGAACCCCGGGCGGCGACGTTGAGGGCGATCACTCGAGCCGACCAGGTACCAGGGCCGCGTCGTTCAGAGGCGATCACCCGCCCCGGCACGGCGGGCGCTCCAGCGCCTTCGCCGGCCGCATCAAGAAGCGCGGGCGCTCCAGCGCCTTCGCCGGCCGCGTCAAGAACGGCGGGCGCTCCAGCGCCTTCGCCGGCCGCATCAAAGAGGGTCGCGTCGTTCAGAGGCGATGACCTGGCCCGGCACGGCGGGCGCTCCAGCGCCTTCGCCGGCCGCGCATCAAGCGATAGCGACGAGGTCGAGCCAGTCCGCGCTGAAGTAGTCGACCTCGCCGTCGGGCATCAGCAGCACCTTCGTCGGCGCCAGTTGCTCGACGAACTCGGTGTCGTGGCTGACGAAGATGATGCGCGCCCGTCCAGTCGTCGAGCGCGTCGGCGACCGACTGGCGGCTGCGGCGGGTCGAGGTTGTTCGTCGGCTCGTCGAGCAGCAGCAGGTTGTTGCGCCCGACCATCAGCATCGCCAGCGCCAGCTTGGTCTTCTCGCCGCCCGACAGCGTGCCGGCGTCCTGGAACACCTTCTCGCCGGACAGCCCCATCATGCCGAGCAGGCCGCGCAGCTGCGTCTCGGTGAGCATCGACGCCCGGCGGCACCGCGCGGCGGATGTTGTCGAGCAGCGACTCGTCGACGCGCAGGTTGTCGTGCTCCTGCGCGTAGTAGCCGACGTGTGACCTGGTGGCCGAACGCGAACGTCGCCGAGGTCGGCGTCGGTCTCGCCGGCGAGGATGCGCAGCAGGCTCGTCTTGCCGGCGCCGTTCAGCCCGAGCACGAGCAGGCGCTCGCCGCGGCCGAGGTCGAACGAGACGTCCTCGAACACCGGCGGGCCCGCCGTAGGCCTTGCACAGCCCGTCGCCTCGATCACCGTGAGGCCCGGGCGTCGGCGGCGGCGGGAAGCGCACGCGCAGCGTCTTGGTCGCCGCGCGGCGCGTCGACCTTGTCGGCCTCGAGGCGGGCGATCTGCTTCTCCATGCTGTGCGCCATCGCGGCCTTGGTGGCCTTGGCGCCGAAGCGGTCGACGAAGCGTCTGCAGCCGGGCGATCTCCTTCGTCTGCGGACAGCGCCTTGCGTCAGCCGCTCCTCGTCGGCGGCCCGCGGCGGCGCGGTACTGGGTGTACGTGCCCTTGTACTCGACGAGGTGGCCGACGGCGTCCTCGTCGGGCGGTCGAGGTGCAGCACGCGGGTGATCGCCTCGTCGAGCAGGTCGAGGTCGTGGCTGATGACGAGCAGCGCGCCGCGGTACTTGCGCAGGAACTCGAGCAGCCACTCCTTGGCGTCGACGTCGAGGTGGTTGGTCGGCTCGTCGAGGCAGCAGCACGTCGCTGCCGGCGAACAGGATCCGGGCGAGCTCGACCCGCCGCCGCTCGCCACCGGACAGCACGCCGATCGGCAGGTCGAGCCGGTCGGCGCCGAGGCCGAGCCCGGCGGCGATGCGCCCGCGCCTCGCTCTCGGCCGCGTAGCCGCCGTTGGTGCGGAACACGCTCCTCGGCGCGGCTGTAGCGGGCGACGTTGCGCTCGTTCGGGTCTTCCTCCATGGCGATGCGCAGCTTCTCGATGCGCTCGAACGCCTCGTCGATGCCGCGGCCCGGACAGCACGTGGGTGACGGCCGTGCGGCCGTCGAGCACGCCGGCGATGCGCGGGTCCTGCGGCAGGTAGCCGAAGCCGCCCTTGCGCAGGACGCGCCCGGCGGTCGGCTCGACCTCGCCGCCGAGCACCTTGAACAGGCTGGTCTTGCCGGCGCCGTTGCGGCCGACCAGGCCGACCTTGTCGCGGGGCATGACGGTGAAGCTGGCCGATTCGACGACGAACCGGCCGCCGACCTCCACCGAGAGTCCCTGCGCCTGCAGCACCGGGCCAGGCTGGCAGGGTGCTCCGTCCGTGTTGCGAGTCGCGGCAGTCGTGGGCCGCGGCGCGTATGAACACGCTTCCTGGGTGCGTCGACGAGCATCGCGTCGGGGACAGGCGCCGGTCGGGCGAGGCGGGTCGGCGTCATGCCGACCATCGGGCGTCGGCGAGCTCGCCCGAGCGCGGAGCGGCCGACGCCTCGGAGATCGAGTCCAACACCTGGCGACTTTCCTCGTCGTGTGATGGAAGCCGTCGCCGCGGCAGCCGCTGTCGTCGGCGGGTGCGCTCGGCCCAACTCCACGCACACGAGGACGTGTGTCGTACTCGCGCACGAGCGCGCCGAGCGGATGACGTAGTTGACCTCGTCTGCCGTTCCTCGAACTGGGTGACGGTGAGCAACAGGACCGGGATCGGCTCGAGCTCGTCGAGGATCTCGACGCAGCTCGACGGCGTAGGCCACCGGATCGCCGTTGTAGTTCGTGCCGAGCTGGATCACGGCGGCGTCCCACCCGGCCCGCCCACGGCTCGAGCACCTCCAGGCCGAAGTCGATCGGCTGCCCGGTCTCGGCGTCGACCTCGACGGCCCAGCCCCTCGACACCAGCTCGCAGCACATGAGGCCGCTGTAGCCTCGGCCGTGCCGGCGAGGATGGAGTCGCCGATGACAAGACGTGGTTGCCGTCGGCGATCCGGCCGACGGGACCGGCGTTGGCGGTCGGGCGCGACGGTCGTGGTCGTCGTCGTGGTGCGCTCGACCGCGGGATGCCGTGGTCGGGGGAGCCTCGGACGTCGCGTGCGAGTCGCGCCGTCGGCCGCCTCCGTCGTCTCGGCACCGCCAGCTCGGCTGGAAGGTCGCCGACGCCGTCCACCGTCGACGGGTCGTCCGGTGGTGCCGCCGCACCGCCGACGCCGCACGCCGCCATCGGCACGGAGGCGAGCGCCAGAAGGAGGGTTCGCCGGCGCACCCGGCACTGAAGCGGGTCGCCGGTCGAGCAGGTCGGTCTCGGCGGTCGAGCCACGCAGCTCGTCGCGGATCTGGGTGACAGCGAGATCTCCGTTCGCGGGGTCGGCTTTTCATGCGGTTGTACGCCTGACGATCAGGAACACGAAGAACGCCACGACGACGAAGCTGATGACGCGTCGATGACGAGCCCGATCGAGATGCGGGAACCGAACTCGAAGACGAGCTGGCTCCGAAGATGGCGGCGATGATCGGGTTGATCACGCCGTTCAAGCACGGCGTCGACGATCTTCGTGAAGTAGAGGGCCATGATCAGGCCGACGGCGATCGTCACGACGTCGCCCTTGTTGATGAAGTCCTTGAACTCGCGCGAGGAAGTTCTTCACGGCGCGCGAGTCAAGCACGCGGCTATTCGACCGCGACATCCTCGAAGCTGTCGATGTCGCGCAGCGCCGGGAACACGAACCACCAGATGCCGACGACGCCCAGCGTCGAGAAGCCGCCGAGGACGACTGCCGGGCCGACGCCGAGCAGCGTGCTGGCGACACCCGACTCGAACGCGCCGAGCTCGTTGGACGCGCCGATGAAGACGTTCTCGACCGCCATCACCCGACCGCGCATGTGGTCGGGCGTGGCGAGGGGAACGATCGTGGTGCGGATGAAGACGCTGACGCGTCGGCGCCGGACGAGCACGATCAGCGCGACGAACGCGACGGCGTAGCTGCGTCGTGAGCGCCGAGCACGATCGTCGCCGCGCCGAACACGGCGACCACGACGTACAGGGTCCGGCCGACGCGCCGGCGCGAGCGGGCGGATCGCCAGCAGAGCGGTGAGCAGGACGGCGCCGATGCCCGGGCGCGGCCCGCAGCCAGCCGTACCCGACATTGCCAACGCCGAGCCGGTCCTCGGCGATCGCCGGCAGCAGCGCGACGGCGCCGCCGAAGAGCACGGCGAACAGGTCGAGGCCGATGGCGCCGAGCAGGACGGGCCGGTGGCGGATGAAGCGCAGGCCCTCGAGGGCGTGGTGCAGCGACGGGCGCTCGTCGGCTGGTGTGCGGTGTTGCGGCCGGCGAGTGGTCAGGCGTGAGGCACGATCAGCCGGCGACGCCGAAGCAACCGCCGTCACGGCGTACGGCACGGCCGGGTCGACGTCGTAGAGGAACCCGCTGGCCGCCGGCCCGACGATCAGCCCGAACTGCCAGGTCGCGCCGAGTAAGTGCCATCAGCCGCGGAAGCCCGCCGGTCGGGAGCGAGCAGCGGCGGCAGCGAGCGGAAGGCCGGCGCGGCGAACGCGCGGGCGGTGCCGAAGAGGGCGGCGACGGCGAAGAGGGGCAGCGCCGACGTCGGGTTCGTGTCGGCGGCGTAGAGGACAGAACAGCACCGACGGTGACCGCCTCGACGGCGAGGCCGATGGCGGCGATCCGGCGGCGGTCGAAGCGATCGGCCGCCGAGCCGGTGAGCGGCAGGAGGACGAGGCCGGCAGGAACTCGACGAGGCCGAGCAGGCCGAGGGCGAGCTCGCTGTCGGTGATGTCGTAGAGCTGCTTGCCGAGCGCCGCCGCCTGGAGCGAACATCCCGACCGACGACGCGACGCCGGTGATGAGGAACCGGACGATCGAGCGGTCGCGCAGATGAGCTGGCGTCCCGTCGGCGCGATCGGTGGTCCTGCGACGACGGGCTCCAGGCGGTCCACCGCCTGGCGACGGTACTGGCCGTGCTACAACCGGCCACGATGAGCTCACTCGCGGACGAGACCCGGTGGATGGACGCCGTCGACCAGGCGGCACTGGTCGACAAGGGCGAGGTGACGCCTGGTCGAGCTGCTCGACGCGGCGATCGAGCGCATCGAGGCGACTCGACCCGGCGCTAACGCCGTGGTCATCAGTGGTTCGACCGACGCCCGGGCGACTCGCCGCCGGACCCGCTTCCCGAGGGACCGTTCCGCGGCGTGCCGTTCCTGCTCAAGGATCTGTGGGCGACTTCGCCGGGCAGCCGCTGACCAACGGCAACCAGGCGCTCAAGGAGGCGGCGATCGTCGACTCGGCCGACACGACGCTCGTGTCGCGGTACCGGGCGGCCGGGCTCGTCATCGCCGGGCGCACCAACAGCCCCGAGTTCGGCAGCCTGCCGACGCACGGAACCGACTGGCGTGGGGGCCAACGCGCAACCCGTGGGACACTCGACCACTCGCCCGGCGGGTCGAGCGGCGGGCGCGGCCGCGGCCGTCGCGGCAGGGATGGTCCCGATCGCCAATGCGAGCGACGGCGGCGGGAGCATCCGCATCCCGGCATCGTGCTGCGGGCTGGTCGGGCCTGAAGCCGACGCCAGGGCCGCATCACGCTCGGTCCGTGTCCGCGACGAGAGCAACCTCGGCGTCGAGCTGTGCGTCAGCCGCAGCGGTGCGTGACACCGCCGCGCTGCTCGACGCGGTGCACGGCCCGGGCGTCGGCGACACGGTCATCGCCGCGCCGCCGCGCGGCCCTACGTCGACGAACTCGGCGCCGACCCGGGCCGGCTGCGCATCGGCCTGCTCGACCACCACCCGTTCGGCGGGCCGGTGCACGACGACGCGATCCGGCCGCGGCCCGCGAACCGCCGGCGTGATGCTCGAGGGGGCTCGAGGCTGTCGACGTAGAGGCGCGGCGCGCTCGCGACCGGGGCGTCATCGAGCGCCTGCCCCGCCAGGCTCCAGAGCCGGCGCTGGAGCACTTCCTGGGCCGCCTCCGTCCTCCGCATCTCCGCGCTGCCCGGCACCTCGTGTGAGATCCGGATCGCCTCGTCGGCGTAGCGTCGCAGGAGGTCGAGCGATCGCGTCCGGACGGGCTCGGCCAGCGTCTGGGCCCGGAGGTACGTCGTGCCGATCGTGTTGGCATCGTCGACGACGGCGGCCCGGCGCGTCTCGTACCGTCCGATGGCGAGCGAGAGGCCGAAGGCGAGCAGCAGCGCGACGATGCCGAGCGTCGCCGTCTGGAGGACGCCGAACGGCTCGCGAAGCGTGTCCCCCCTTTTGCGCAGCTGGCCGCCGGCGACGAGGCCGGCCACGGTGGTGCCGACGATCACGGCGACGAGGATGAGGGCCAGGGCCCAGCTGCTCAGGGAGAAGAACACCGCGGCATCCTGCCATCGGGCGCGTCAGCGCGAGCGGCTAGGATCCGCCCCGTGATCGTCTGCGGCGTTCGACCTGTCGGCAGCGGCCGCGCCGGCCGTCGCGGTCGCGCAGCGGCTTGCCGACGGCCTGGGCACTCATCTCCTCATCGCCCACGTGGTCGACGGGCCCGACGACCACGCCGACGAGCTGGCGGCTCTGCGGGAGCGGGCGGGCGCCGGCGCGGCTGAGGTGCGCCTGCTGCCGCCGGATCCGGCCGCCGACGCGCTGCTGGCCGCCGTGGCCGACGAGGGCGCACGGCTGCTCGTGGTGGGCTCGCGCGGCCACTCGGCGCTGCGATCGGGGCTGCTCGGCAGCGTCACGCGGGACCTCGCCGCCCGCAGCCCGATCCCCGTGATCGTCGTGCCGCCCCACCGCGCAGATAGGGACGGGGGCAGCGACGCGACCGTCGTGTGCGGCGTCGACGGATCCGCCCACGCGGTGGCCGCCGCGCGGATCTCGGGCGAGCTGGCGGGCGCCCTGGGCGGCCGCGTGGTGGTCGCCCACGCGCTCAAGGACCTGCGCGCGACCATCGCCTACCTCGGCGCGCGCTCCACCCAGCCTCCGCTCACCGGCCAGCCCGACGCGCGCGAGGCCGAGGCCGTGCGCATCGTCGAGGAGGCCCTCGGCGCGGCCGGCGAGGGCGCGACGGGCGTCGTGGAGCCCGGCGCGCCCTGGGACGCCCTCCAGGTCGTGGCCGACCGCGAGGGCGCGGGGATGCTGGCGGTGGCCGCGCGCGGGCTGAGCGCGGCGCGGGCTGCGCTGTTCGGCTCGGTGGCGACCCGGCTCGCCGAGCAGGCGACCCGGCCGATCCTGGTGGTCCCGGAGCCGGCGGAGGAGGCCACGCTCCCGTAGTCGCCACTGGAAGCGCACCCGCGGGCGGCGACACCGCGCCACGATCCGTCCCCGTCTCATCGCGGTCTCACCGCCACCTCGTAAAAGGGCGCCGACACACACGATCCCCGGAGGTGGACCCATGACGGCACGGCGGCGTACCTGGGCGGCGGCGCTCCTCGCGGTCGCGGTCGCGGGTGTGGGCGCGAGCGGCGCTGCGGCGGATGGACCTCGGCTCCCCCGGGGCAGCGAGCCGGTCACCCTGAACCCGGCCGACTTCACGACGCGGATCGACAACCCGTACTGGCCGATGCGACCCGGCGGCCGGTGGGTCTACCGGGAGACCACCCCCGACGGGACGCGCCAGCGGGTCGTGGTCACCGTGACACGCCGGACGAAGCTGATCGCCAACGGCGTCACCGCGCGCGTCGTGCGCGACGTGGTGACCGAGGGCGGCGCGCCCGTCGAGGTGACCGACGACTACTACGCGCAGGACCGCGCCGGCAACATCTGGTACCTCGGCGAGGCGACCACGGAGTTCGTGAACGGCGAGCCGGTCTCCACGGCCGGCTCATTCGAGGCCGGGGTCGACGGCGCGCAGGCCGGGGTCATCATGCCGGCCACGCCCCGGCCCGGCCTCGCCTACCGCCAGGAGTACTACGCGGGACAGGCCGAGGACCGCGCGTCGGTCGTGAGCCTGGCGGACCAGGTCGAGGTCCCGTTCGGCCACTTTCGCGCGGGGCGCGTCCTCACGACCCGCGAGACGAATCCCCTCGAGCCGAAGGTCCTGGAGCTCAAGTTCTACGCCCGAGGCGTCGGCCCGGTGCTGGCGATCGGCGTGTCTGGCGGGGCGGACCGAGAGGAGCTCGTGAGCTACACGCGAGGCTGAGGAGCCACCGGCGCCGCGCTGGGAAACCTGCTCGAGCTCCCCGACTATGGTGAGGGGCGGTCGTGGCAGAGCCCGGAGCCATCGCTGAGCGGTCGCTGCTCGATGAGCTTCTGCCGCGCTTCGACACCAGTGAGGTGCACGAGGTGTGGATTGCGGCCCAGCCGACCGTCGTGTTCGCGGCCGTGAAGCAGGTGACCGTGCGGGAGGTGCGCCTCCTGACGCCGTTGGAGGCGCTGCGCGGGTTGCCGAGTCTGCTCACCGGACGCCCGGCCTTCCGGCCGGCGCGCTCGGCGCCGGTGCTCGATGCGTTCACGGTGGGCGTCGTCCCCCTGGGGGAGCGCCCCGGCGCCGAGATCGCCGCGGGAGCCGTCGGCCGCTTCTGGCGCTTGGCCGGCAACGAGCCGGCGGCGGTACGCACGCGCGAGGACTTCCTCTCATTCGCCGATCCCGGCTACGCGAAGGCGGTGATCGCGTTCCTCGTGCGTCCCGAGCGCGGGGGCAGCCGCCTCATCACCGAAACACGCGTCGCGGGAACGAGCCCCGAGGCAACGCAGGCGATGCTGCGCTATTGGCGCGTGATCCGGCTCGGGAGCGGCGCCATCCGCAGGAGCTGGCTCGCCGCCATCCGGCGCCGCGCGGCTCACGCCGGCTCACGCTCTGCCAAGTCCTCGTGGGTGCCCTGAGGAGCTCGCCTGGACGGGCTGCGCCCGCGCCCGTCGCCGCCCTCAGAGGCGGTGACGAGCCGTGACCGGCCACTCGCGCGTGTCAGTACCAGCGGATGCGGGGGATCGGATCGGGCGCCCGCCGGCGGCGGAGCCGAAGGGACCTGAGCGTCGTCGTCACGAGGTTCCCTCCGGCGGACCTCCCCCTGCGCTCCTGCGTCGTCCGCCTCGGCGGGCGCCGCATCCCGATCTCCGAGCGCGGACGGCGAATGGCTCCGGACGCTGGCGTAGCCCCCCTCGGGGCGAGGGGCCGCGAGCGAGTCGGTCCCTGGCGTCGGGATCAGACGGCAGCGGGCGGACGGGGCGCTCCATTGGCACGACGCCGTCGATGGCCGCCATGTAGCGCTTCGCGGCCTCGGTGAAGCCGAGGTCGCGAAACAGCCGGACGGCCGCGGGCATCCACCGGGCGCGGGCTCCACATAGACCGAGGCCGCGCCCATCCGTCCGGCGGAGCGCAGCGCCGCCTGGACGAGGCCTCGCGCCACCCCTCGGTCCCGTGCCAGGGCCGGACGTAGAGGCGCCTCAGCTGCGCGACGCCGTCCGGCAGCCGGCGCAGGCCGAGCGACCCCGACCGGCTCCCCCTGGAGGCGCGCCAGGAGCAGGTGGCCGCCCGGCGGGCGTACCAGTGAACAGGGTCGGCGTACTCGACGCGCGAGTCCGGCTGGACCTCGGCCAGGTCGAGGCCGGTCACGTGCTCCAGCCAGGCGCGCTGCTCGCCCAGCACCAAGCGACGCATGGGCGACGTCGCGCGCGGCTGGCCACGCTCACGAGCTCGATCCGGGGGGCGGCCTGCCTCGTGGCCGCCGCTCGGGCGGGCCGGTACACGCGCCGGTCAGCGGTCACGGTCATGCGGGCCTCGAGTGGGTGAACGGCACCGGCCCAGCGCCGCCGGCCGAGGTGGTCGTGCGGGTGGCCGTCGCGATGCTGGGACATGGGCGGGCTCCTCTCTTCGCGCGGATGGACGAGAACCCCGACCGGACCCCATCCGGCCCCACGTCCACCCGAAGCGCGGCAAGCTAACACCCAGTGACATTGGACACAATGTAAGTGTGTCAGAGATAAGCGTCTGCAACTTTCCCGCCGTGGCCGGGAAGCGACGAGCCGAGGGCACTGCGAGGCAGGCAAGAGCGCGTGGCTCACTCGCGCTGGACGACCAGCTGTGCTTCGCGCTCTACGCGGCGTCCCGCGCCGTGACCCAGCTGTACCGCCCGCTGCTTGACGGGCTCGGCCTGACCTACCCGCAGTATCTGGTCATGCTCGTCCTCTGGCAGCGGGGGACGACCACCGTCAAGGGCTTGGCGGAGGCGCTGCAGCTCGACCACGGCACCTCTCACCGCTGCTCAAGCGGCTGGCGGCCGAGGCCTGGTCGAGCGTCGATGGCAGTCAATGACGAGCGCTAGGTGGAGATCGCCCTCACACCGGCCGGTCAGGCGCTGAAGGCCCGCGCGGACGCATCCCGCAGCGCATCGTACGCATACGACCTGGATGCCCAGGACTTCGCCGCGCTCCAGACACCCTCGCGAGCTCACGGAGTCTGTCAGCGCGGCGCGCCGCGAGAGCGGCCGACCCTAGCCCCTTCGCGACCAATCACCCCTGCCCGGATCGTGATCGGCGTTTGGGATAGAACTGGGGGGCGTGACGATCAGGAGGGGGTGCCGAACATACGGTGGATCGGCCGGTGAGACGACGGGATCACCTACGCCTGACGAGGGGCTCAGAGCGGGTGGGATTCGGCGGCGTCGCCGTGCTCGGGCGCCGGAGTCGTGCCGCGTGGCCGGGCTCCTCGCCGTGGCGCTGATCCCAGTCGCCGCGGGCATCTCCGGGGAGGACTACCGGAGCGCGACCGACCTCACGGACGGTTTCCGCACCGGCGTGCTCATCTGCGCCGTGCTCAGCCTCGCGGGCGGCCTGCTCGCGCTCGCGACGATCGTCGGCCCGAGGAGCCCGAGACGGCGCGGGCTGAGCCGGTCCTGTCCTGTCTGATCGGCGCGCCGACCCTGGCGCGGACCCCGGCCGGCGCCGCCGCCAGGCCGTGAGCCGGACCGGGCGTCCCTCCTCGCGCCTCCCGGCGCTGAAGGGGTCGCGCCTTCCGAGCATGACCCTGCTCGCCTCGGCCGAGCCGGGCCCCAGGAACCGTCGCACGATCGACGGGATCGTCCTCGCGCTGGCGGCCCTCGTAACGGGATGCGCCGCACTCCTTGCGTCGTCGGCCCCGGGCTGGGACGCCGACATCGCGGGGGCGCTCGACACGCTCCTGGGCTGGGCCGACGGCCTGTGGCGGACCGCCTTCATCGCCGCCTTCGTGCTCGCCGCCGTGATCGTGCTGGCCGTGGTCGTGCGGCGGCGCTGGGCCCTGGGCCGCGACGCGCTCGTGGCGGTCGCCCTCGTGATCGCGGCGAGCATCTTCCTGGGCCGACTGGTGGAGTCCGGGTGGTTTGCGATCGACTTCGGGGTCTGGTCGCCGTGGGGGTTCCCCGAGGTCCACATCGCGTGCGTCGCCGCGCTCGCGGCGGTCGCTGCCCCCGAGCTGGTCCGGCCGGTCCGGCTGCTCGCCGCCTGGTTGGTCGCGCTGGGGGCGCTCGGGGCCGTGGTGCTCGGGGCGGCCCTTCCCTCAGGGGCTCTCGGCGCCCTGGCGCTCGGCCTTGGCGCGGGCGCTGTCGTGCGCCTGGTCTTCGGCTCTGCGGCCGGGGTGCCGGCGACCGGGCGCGTGCGTGACTCGCTCGCCGCGCTCGGGGTCGAGGTGGCCGACCTGGCGCCATCGGCCACGCAGCAGATCGGCGCCGCCGAGTACGTCGGGCGCGACACGGAGGGGCGGAACCTGGTGGTGCGCGTGCTCGGGCGCGATGCGCAGGACACCCAGCGGCTGGCGCGGCGCTGGCGCCTCCTCGTCTACCGGGACCCGCCGAGGAGCGTCGCCCCCGGCCGCCTGGAGCAGGTCGAGCACGAGGCGCTCGCGCTCCTGATGGCGGCCGAAGCGGACGTGCGCGTGCCCGAGGTGGTGGCCGCAGGACTCGGCCCCGACGGGGATGCCGTCCTGGTCACCCGCCAACCCGACGCGGAGGCCCTCGAGCTCGCGAGCCCCGACGAGGTGACCGACAGGACGCTCCGGCAGCTCTGGAGCCAGGTGGCGCACCTCCACGCGGCCGGCATCTCCCACGGCCGCCTCAACGCGAGCAACGTCGTCATGGACGACGGCGCGCCCATGGTGGTCGGCCTCGCGGCCGCCACGCTCGCGGCCCCGCAGTCGGCGCTCGACATCGATGTGGCGGAGTTGCTGGTCGCCTGCACCGTCCTCGTCGGCGCCGATCGCGCGCTGCCCGCTGCCATCGACGGCGTCGGCCCCGACGCCGTCGAAGGCGCGCTCCCGTATCTCCAGCGCGCAGCGCTCACCCCCCACGTCCGCGACCTCGCTCGCGCCCACGAGGTGGCGCTGGACGACCTCCGGACCGCCGCCGCCCACGCGACCGGCGCCACGCTCGAGAAGCCGCCGCCCCTCCACCGCATCCGCGCGCGAGATCTCCTGGTCACCGCGCTCGTGGCCGCGGCCGCGTACCTGCTCATCAAGCAGCTGGCCCAGATCGGCTTCGGGACCATCGCCGATGAGCTCCAGCAGGCGAACCTCGCCTGGGTGCTCCTCGGGCTGATCCTGGCTCAGCTCGCCCTGGTCGCCGGGGGGGTCTCTCTGCGGGGCTCGGTGGCGACTCCGCTTCCGCTCTGGCCGTGCGTCGTCCTGCAGTCGGCGCTGAAGGTGGTCAACCTGACCGTCCCGGGCTCGGCGGGCCGCATCGCCTTCAACGTCCGCTTCCTCCAACGCATGGGCGCCGCCCCGGCCGAGGCCGTGTCGGCGGGCGCCGTTGACGACATCTCCGAGACCGTCGTCCAGATCCTGCTCGTGGTCCTCCTCCTGCCGCTCGTGGACCTCGACGTGGACGCGAGCGAGCTCGCGGGCGGGGCATCTCCCGGCCGGGTGGTCATCACGATCCTCGTCGTGCTCGCCGTGGTCATCGCCGTCGTCCTCGCGATCCCGAAGCTGCGCGCGAAGGTCCTGCCCGCGGTGCGCCCCGCGTTCACCAACCTCTGGACCGTGGCCCGCACCAGGCGGAAGCGGCTCGAGCTCTTCGGCGGGAACGTCGCCTCCGAGGTCTGCTACGCGCTCACGCTCGGGGCGGTCTGCCTGGCGTACGGCGTGGACCTCAACCTCGCCCAGCTCCTCGTGGTGAATGTCGCGGCGTCCGCGCTCTCCAGCCTGGTCCCCGTGCCGGGCGGCGTCGGGGCGGAGGAGGCGGCCCTCACGGCCGGTCTTGTCGCCATGGGGGTCGACGACTCCACGGCGTTCGCCATTGCCCTGACCCACCGGTTCTGCACCTATTACCTGCCCCCGATCTGGGGTGCCTTCGCGCTCCGCTGGCTCGGCCGGAAGGGCTATGTGTAGCCGCGGCGTGCCCAGGCCGATGGCGGAGGAGGGGCTCGAACCCGGGACGACGCGGCGCGCCTGAGGGCCCCGAGGTGCTCAGGTGTCCGTCGTGACCAGACGCCCCTGTCCGAGCCGCTCGACATCGACCTCGTCGAGCGACTCGACGACCAGGTCGGCGCCCGCGCCGGCCAGCATCGCCGCGTCGTCGGCCCGGGCGACGCCCAGCGCGGCCATGCCGCCGGCCTTGGCGGCCTGGATGCCCGAGACGGCGTCCTCGACGACGAAGCACCGCCCCGGCGGCACGCCGAGCTCGGCGGCGGCGGTGAGGAAGATCTCGGGGTGCGGCTTGCCGTGGGCGAAGTCGCGGCCCGAGACGTCGGCGTCGAAGACGTCGAGCAGCGTTTGTCCGGGCGCCACGAGGGCCTCGCCGAGGCCCTGCTCCCGGGCGAACGTGTCGAGGCGGATCCTCCGCAGGAACAGCCCGGCGTTCTTCGATGACGAGGCCGCCGCGATGCGGACCCCCGCCGCCCGCGTCGCGAGCACCAAGCGCAGCGCGTCGGGGTAGGCCTCGAACTCCCCCGCCTCGATCAGCTCGGTCACCATCGTCTGCTTGCGGTCGGCGTAGGCGATCGTCCGCCGCTCGGCGTCCGGCACCCCGAAGTGGTCCAGCGCCGCGCGCGCCCCGCTGAGCCGCGGCTTGCCCGACATGACCTGTTGGTAGATCTGCGGGGTGAACGCCTCGGGCGACCAGGTCGTCTCGTCCCGGACGCCGCTCCACTCGCCCTCCATGAGCTCCCGAAGCGCGTCGCGCCACGCGCGCTCGTGCGGCGAGTCGACGAGCACGCCGTTGACGTCGAAGACCGCGCCGCCGAAGCCGTCCGGCACGTTCGCCGTCACCCGCGGGCCGGCGCCCCGGCCAGCGCGAACGAGAAGCGGTCGCCGGGAAACAGCTCGCGAACGTCGTCGCCGACGCCGATCTTGATCGGGTCGCATTCGCCCTCGGCGCGGACCGCCACGGTCAGCCGGCCGTCGGCGAGGCTCAGATGGATCGGCGTGCCGCGGAATTGCATCGCGAACGAGAGGCCCTCGAGGCGATCGATCAACCGCGGCGCGAAGTGAAGGACGTCCCCGCGCATCGCGGTGCCGAGGTACCCGCGCTGCACCAGGTCAAGCGTGCCGGACATCACTCCCATGTGGATGCCCTCCTTGGTTGTGCCGCCCTGGATGTCGCCGATGTCGCTCTCGAGCGCCACGAGGAAGCGCTCCCACGAGCTCTCGGGGTCGATCGCCGCGAGCACGGCGGCGTGGGTGACGAAGCTGAGCGTGGAGCCGTGAGAGGTGCGGGCGTCGTAGTACTCGATGTTCCTGCGCACGGCGTCAGGGCCGAGCTCGTAGCCGAGCCGCTCGAACAGCTCACCGAGCTCCTCCTCGGAGAACAGGAAGAAGAGCATGACCGTGTCGGCCTGCTTGGCCAGCTTGTAGCGGTCCGGGTCGTCCCCCTCGGCTCGCAGGATCCGGTCCAGCCGCTCGATCCTGCCGTCGTATCTCTCGCGGTACCCGTCCCAGTCGAGCTCCGCGAGCTCGTCGTATCCCTCGAACTGGCTGATGATGCCGTCGCCGTGGAACGGCACGAGCATCTTGCGGCTCATGTCCGCCCACGTGGCGACCTCGTCGTCGGTGAGCTCGATCCTGTTCCGCAGCGCCTTGGCGCGGCGCGCCGGGAGCAGGCCGAGGACGGTGGGGGCCGTGGCGCAGATCCAGGCGACCATGACGTTCGTGTAGGCGTTGTTGCGCAGCCCGCCCTCCGCCGCCCCCGGGTACTTCTCGTGGAACTCGTCGGGTCCCATCACCCCGTGGATCTCGTAGCGGTCGCGCTCGGGGTTGTAGTGCGCGAGCGAGGACCAGAAGCGGGCGATCTCGAGCATCATCTCCGCCCCGTGGTCGAGCATGAACTCGATGTCGCCGGTCGCCTGGTAGTACTGCCAGACGTTGTAGAAGATCGCCGCGTTCACGTGGCGCTGGTTGTGGCTGAGGTCGCGCTCCCAGCGCCCGGAGAGCGGGTTGAGGTGGACGACCTGGGTCTCCTCCTGGCCGTCGCTGCCGCTCTGCCACGGGTACATCGCGCCGCGGTAGCCGGCCGCCCGCGCCGCTCGGCGGGCCTCCCCCAGCCGGCGAACCCGGTACAGGAGCAGGTGCCGGCTGATCCGCGGCAGGCGGAAGTTGAGGAACGGGAACACGTACAGCTCGTCCCAGAAGACGTGGCCGCGGTACGCCTCGCCGTTCAGACCGCGCGCGACGACGCCCGCGTCCTTCTCGGCCGTGTGGCGCGAGCAGACCTGCAGGACGTGCGCGATGTGAAGGCGCAGCAGCAGCTGCACGCGCGCCTTCCCGGGCAGGACCAGGTCGCACGCCTCCCAGAGCTCGTCCCACGCCGAACGATGCTCGGCCAGCGCCCTGGCGAACGAGGGATAGTCGCCGACGGACTTTCCGGCGTTGCCGAGCGGCTCGCTGATCGCGCGGTCGTGTGATGTGTAGAGCGCGACCATCTTCTCGACGCGCACCGGCGCGCCCTGCGTCACGTCGAAGGCGAGGACCGTCTGGATGTAGTCCTCCATCTGATGGAGCCTGTGTTGAGCGTCGACCGGGCGATCGCCCGCGAAGACGCGCGTGCGGGCCGCCTGCGCCACGTGGATCCGCGACTGGCGCGTGCGCGCCATCAGCGCGATCACCTCGGGCCCGAACGTCCGCGGGAACACGGGCTCCAGGTGCCGGCCCTCGAGCTCCCGGTAGCGCGCCACGCCACGGTTCGTGACCCGGCCGTCGAGGGCCGAGATGACCTCCACCCGGCCCGACCAGTCCTCCGGCGTGAGCGTCCACTCGATCGCGGCCTGGTGGCCGTGGGCCATGCTGACGAAGCGGCGGCTGCGCAACGCGCTCGTGCGACCGGCCCGGTCGCGGAAGCGCACCGTACGCGAGACGACCGCGTTGCGGACGTCGTACTCGTGGCGGTAGGAGAGCAGCTCGACGTCGGCGAGCCTGAGCGCCTCCTCGCCGTCGATCCGCAGCTTGAGCACGAGCCAGTTGGGCAGGTTCACCAGGTCCTCGTTCGGAACCGGCATGCCGCCCATGATCGTGGTCTCCCGGTTGTAGCCGCCGTGGGCGTAGGTCCCCGGGTAGTGCACGTCGTCGGCGTCCTCCCACTCCGCGGCGCCGCGCGTGCAGAAGGAGCCGTTGCCGGTCGAGGTGAGCGCCTCCCTCAGGCCCTCCTCGGCCGGCTCGTAGCCGTCGTACGTGAGCGTGAAGCCATCCAAGCGCGAATCCCTTCCGGGCGTCCGACGTAGACCAGCCTTCCACATCGAGAAAAGCCCCGCGCGTCGCCGAGCGCGCCGCCTCACGGGATCCGCGGCTAGTCGAGGATGTTGATGGCCCGCGCGGCGACGAGCAGGACGGTGATCGACGAGATGCTGGCCTCGCTCATCATTGCGAGCTTGAGCCGGCGCGTGAGCGGCATGGCGTCGGTGGGGCTGAAGGCCACCGAGTTGGTGAACGAGACGTAGAGGTAGTCCATGAGGCGCGGGTACCAGCCCCGCCGCGCACGGCCGGCGTCGTCCATCTGGGGGAACTGGAACTCCGGCGGCAGCGGATCGGGCTCGGCTCGGCGCACCGGCCCTCCCCGATCGAGCTCCCAGAACCACAGCCCGAAGGCGATCACGTTCGTCGTCCAGATGGCGAGCGCCTTGAACAGGAGCTGTCCCCCGCTCACCTCGTCGCCGCTCAGGATCGCGCCGAGGAGGGCCACCAGCGCCACAGCGTTGCCGAGCCCCACGCAGGCGACCAGGCCGAGGGACACGGCGCGCCGACGGCCCCGTCTCCACGAGCCGCTGGCGCGGTCGCGACCAGGTCAGGAGGATCAGCAGGACGAGCTCCGGTCCGACCAGGACCAGCCAGACCCACCAGGGGAGCCCCCAGAGCGACCAGCCCTGAGTGGCGCTGACGATGCCGAGGAGCACCTGCAGGCCCATCACCGCGACGACGGCGAGGGCGGCCTCCACCCGCGTCTCGTGATCGGCCTCGCTGAGCTCGTTCCGAGCCATGGATGCACCTTTCGCGCCCGCCGACGAGCGTCCTGGTGCGAGCGACACCTTCCCTGCGCCCCAAGGGCCCCGCTCAATGAAGAAGCCCCGCCAGTGGGCGGGGCCTCAGGAGCGGGAGTGACGGGACTCGAACCCGCGGCCTCCGGATTGACAGTTGTGCCCGGCGAGTGCCGCTGAGTACCGCTGAGTCCTTCCGGAGTGGCTTTTGAGGCCACCGGCGCCCCGGCGAGCACCGCCGGGTGCCGCTGGCTCCCGTGACCCCTCGCGTGACCCCTCCTCGCCGGCGGTGACGCCGCCTGGACCGATCGTGAACTCCCGCGGCGGCCGGCCGGCCGGCGTCAGCCCGTCGCCCCAGTCGTCGCGGCGTGGAGGGCTGGCGGTTGGTGGCCGCGCCGCGACGCAGGACCCTTGGGGCTCACCTGAAGGAACCGTGCACCGTCGCGGCGACGACGAGGACGTGCGGCTCCTCGGGCGACGGAGTCCGGCGACGGGCTCAGGGGCCCCCGAGGACGAGCCAGAGCGTGATCCCGCTCCAGAAGGCGAGGCTGGTGACCACCAGGACGAGCACGGCGAGCGCGTCGGCGCGGCGGCCGGGGTCATGGCGGGCGGCACGGGCGCCGTGGAGGAGGGAGCGCCGGCGCCGGGCACCGGCATAGCCGTCGGCCAGCGCGTAGGCCGCGAGCGCGGTCACCGCGAGCAGGATCATGCCGATCGCGAGGGCGCCGAGCACCGACACGTCCTCCGGCGTGAAGCCCCCCAGGCCGGCGGCCACCACCGCCGGGCCCCCGGAGCCGTCTGCGCGCTCCGGGCCGTCGCTGCCGGCGGGCACGGCAAGCCCGTGCTGCCCGATCAGCAGCGCGACGGCCGCGGCCCCGACGTCCTCCCCGCCGCCGCCGTCGGACAAGGCCGCGGCCCCCGGCGCGGCGGGCAGCGACCGGCCGACGCCGGCCGCGACCAGCCGGCCCACCGCCCGGCAGGCCTCGGCGATCTGTGCGGCGGCGTCCCGGGCGTCGGTCGGGGCCACCGCCGCCCCGCCCTGCCCCGCCCCTCCGGACGCCGGCGAGCCACCTGACCGCCGGGCGAGGCCGGCTCCGGTGGGCGCCGCGCGGGTCCCGGATCCCCCGTCGCGCGCCGACGAGCCCGTCTTCGCGCCGGTGGTGACCGCCGCGCCAGAGCCCGGCGCCGGGGCACCCGGCGAGGCGACGCTCGGCGACGGCACGCTCGGCGCGCCGGTGGCGGGCGCGGTGGGCTTCGGGACCGACGGCACCGGCACCGGAAGCGGCGGCTTCGGGAGGCTCGGGGCGGGGGGCGTCGGGAGCGGCAGGGTCGGCGCGGGCGCGGCTGGGACCGGCGGCCGGGGCGGAGTCGGCAGCGGCGGCACGGGGACCGGCGGGGCGGGCAGCGGAGGCGGCGCAACCGGCGCCGGGGTCGGGACCGGCGGCGTCGGTAGCGACGGCACCGGCAGCTGGGGGAGCTGCGGCGTCGGGAGCTGCGGCGTCGGGAGCGCCGGGGCCGCGGCGACGAGGGCCGGCGCACAGCCGCAGGCCACCAGAGCGGCGGCCACCGCGAGGGCCCGTGCCAGACCCGCTCGACTCATGTGCTCCCTCTACCCCGCCGCCGGGAGCTTTACACAACTTCCTCCGGTAGGTTCTCGAGGAACCGGCCGGTGATCGGCGGCTTGCCGCGCCAGGCCCGCTCCAGGAGGCTCACCGCCGTGTGGAGTGCATCGCTCACAGCGCTCGCCGCCGCCGCCGGCCTTCTCGCGCTGAGCCCCACCGCCCGGGCGGACCACGACAGCGCGACCCCCTTCGCGGGCGTCTGGGGGCTCGGCGCGGGCGGCGGCCAGGGAGACCTCGTCCTCAGCCGCGTCAGCGACGCCGAGGGGCGGGCTCAGCTCGCCTCCCTCGGAGGGGCGCCGCAGTGCGCCGAGCCGGCGGTCTTCTACCGCGGCCGGCTCACGACGGCGGCCGAGCGAGGTCCGGTGGTGGGATGCGCCTCCGGGCGCGGGGCCGCGGACCGGCTCGACGGCGTCTACCTGGACGAGGCGCTCGCCCCCGCCGGCCCCCCCGCCGAGGTCCACGTCCTGATCCAGAACGCCGCCGGTCACCCGCGTGCGACTCTGCGCTGGACCACGCCGGCGGAGCCCGGGACGGTTCGAAGGGCGCCTCTCGCCTTCCTGGGCCACGTCGTCGGCGACGGGGCCGATCCGGTCGTCACGCTGAGGGGCCTGCGCGTGACCGGGGCCCACTCCGGAGGCGGCGCCACCGCCACGATCGCCGGGAGCTTCCGCGGCGCCGGCCGGCCCGGCCGCTCGAGGTACCGGCTCCTCCCCGTCGGCGGGGCGCTCGCGACCTACCGGCCCAGCGCGGCGCCGGCCCAGCGCGCGCGGGTCGAGGAGGTCGTCATCGACGCGCGCAGCGGCGCCGACTACCTGAGGGTCGTCGGGAGCGGATCCCTGATCCGCGGGCCGGTGGCCACCGGGGCGGGCAGCGCCTGCCGCCACATCGCCTTCCGCTACACCGTCCGCGCGGACCGCGGCTCGGCGGCCCTCCGCTGGACCTGCCGCTCCCGGGCCGACCGCTCGCCGCCAGTCGTCCTCGACGTCTTCAGCCGCCCGCGCGACCGGATTGCGTCGAGCTATACGCTCGTCAGGCGCCCCTGCTCACGCGGCACGCCGTCGGCGTCCCCACTCGCCGCCGAGGCGTGCTGAGCGGGCCGTGAAGGATTCGAGCCTTCGACCTGTGAGGGAGACGCGGGGGACCCGCCGCCGCTCGTGGGCTCGCCTCCGACCTACTCCGCGCGACGACCGGAACCGGCCCTCGCCCCGCTCCTGAGGAGGCGCGCCGCCGCTGGCGGGACGTCGAGACGACCGGGCGGCGCCTGCATGTCCGCCAGCGGGTTCGCAACGGTCGGACCGGCGTGCCCAAGTCCGCCGTGGGCGACGCGAGGTCCCTCTCTCGGCGGCCCTGGTGCGGGAGCTGACCGCTGCCAGCTCGCCTCGCCGTGGAGCGGGACGACGACCTCGTGTTCCCGGCGACGACGGGCGGCCCGCTCCAGGCACGGAACCTCTACCGCGGGTTCAAGCCCGCCGCGCGTTCTACGTCCACGCGCTTCCGTCCGATCTCCCTGACGGCGAGAAGCTGGCGGCCGCCGTCGGCTTCAGCTAGGCCCTGGCTGACCCACCCATCCTGTATGGCCACGGCCTCTAGTGCCATCTCCAGCGGACAGCTCAGCCACTCCCCGCTCAGGCGATGGCACCCCAGCGCGGTCAGGACGACGGCTTCGACATCGCGCGCCGCGCCATGTCCCGTGAGAACCGCCACGTCACCTCCGCCGATCCCGCTCCGTCGTGAGGGCCCGGCAATCGCACGAGAGGCGCCGGCGGCCCGGCGCGCTACGGCGCTCGCGCCTCGCGCCCGGCCGGGGGCCGCGACCGGCGCCGGCGCCGGTGGGCGCGCAGGGCCACGAGGATCCCTCCGACGAGGACGATCTGCCCCCCGACAAGGAGCGCGTAGCCGGCCGGCCCGAGGCCACCCCCGCCCCCGGGCGGCGAGGCCGGCGGAGCCGCGGGCGCCGCGGCGGCCGCGCGGACGGTCGGGCGGTAGTCGAGGCTGCCCGCGATCGCCACCGGTTGACCGTCGACCGTCGCCAGGATCCGCCATCGCTTGATGCGGAAGCCGGCCGACGGATCGGCGAGCATGCGGGCCGAGGGCCGGCTCCCGTAGTGGGTCCGGTGGTCGTGCCAGCGCCAGGACGTGCCGCTGCCGACGGGGACCCAGTCGGGCGGGCCCCGCAGCTCGTCGAGCGGGGGGATGCCCCGGGCCGGGTCCTGCGAGTTCACGTAGGTGGACGGCGACCGCCGGTTCTCGAACACCTCCCCGCCGAAGAAGAGGAGGTAGGGCTCGCGTTCGTAGCCGAGGATCTCCACGGGCTGGGTGGTCGCGACGGCGACCTCGACGCCGCCAATCCCGTCCACGACGCGAGCCGTGAGGGGCGCGTCCGCGGGCGTCAGCTCCGTGACCGCGGAGACGACCCCGGGAACGTCCGGGCTGGCGCCCGGGTCGGCGCCGGCCGCCCAGGCGGCGCTCGCGGTCAGGAGGACGCCGACGAGGGCGACCACCGACACGGCTCGTCGGTGCATCCTGACCACGTTAGAGCTCGGCCGAGGGCGGCGGGACTGGCCGATGGTCGGGTTCGCGGGCACCGCCCCTCCACAGCAGCACGCCGAGGATCGCTGTTGCGCGCCTCCCGCGATTCGGCGCCACCCGCCGGCCCCCTGAAAGGGGCCGCCCCCAGTGGCGCAACAAGTGGAAGGCGCACATCGTGCGCCGCAGCGCGACGACCTCCGCGTGACCCCTCGCGTGACCCCCTACCTTTTCGATGCCCTGGGACACCGCTCCCACCAAGAAAAAGCCCTGCGCTCGCAGGGCTTTCACGGAACGGGAGTGACGGGCCTCGAACCCGCGGCCTCCGGATTGACAGTTGTGCCCTGCGAGTGCCGCTGAGTACCGCTGAGTCCTACCTGATCGCGCTCTTGGCCCTTGCGTGCTCCGGCGAGTACCCCTGAGTGCCGCTGGGTCCCGTGACCCTTTGCGTGACCCCCGCGTTTCCGCGTGGCCGCCTGCGTGCCACCAGTTCACACGCCTCGATCGCCACCGACCCGCCGCCGCGGTACATCGACGAGCTGGCCCGCGTCGATCTCGCCGTCGTCTAGCGCCCCTTCGGTTCAGCGGCCGGGCTATGAGGCGGCAAGCTCGTCAGCTTCCTTCCGCGCGAGCACAGCGTCGAGCGTTGCGTACTCGGCCTCGTCGAGCGCAGCCCCGGCGAAGTCGATGGCGTCGAGCGCGTCGTCCTCCGCGCGCTTCGCTCGGCCCTCCGCCACATCGACGTCGAGTTCGGCCTTCTTGTCGGCGATCCGCCCGCGAACGTGCGCGACGTGCTCCTTCCAGCTCTGCTGGACGGCATTCCAGCTTCGCTGCGCGTCGTCGTAGGCCTCTTCGTCTCTTGCGCGAAGCTGGTCGGCGTCCTCGTCGGCTGCCTTCCTGGCCTCGGCGACCTTCGCCTCGAGGTCCGCTCGGCCTCGGGCCTCAATGTCCCGGGCGTTCTGCTCGACGGCCCGCGCCCGCGCCGCGAGTTGCTCAAGCGCATCCGAAAGTGCCACAGCGTCCCCCTCCTGCTGTCTCTCGGTCCGAAACTCGGTCCGACTTGGCGGCGCCCCGCGACCGGGTCCGCTGGGATGCAGGTCAGTCAGGGCGAGACCGAGAGCCGCGATCCGCAAACGCACGCACGGCACGATCAATTTAGGGCCTCCAATCTGCATACCGCCTGACTGGTGGCCTCGCCGGGGCTTGGTCGGGTGGGGGTGGCGAGGCCAGTCACGCCCCGTCGCCCTCGGCCGGCGACGCGGGCAAGCAGCGCGGACCTCGCTGAGGACGCGCCGCGTCCGAGTGTCTTCGCCTGGATGGAAGCCTGGACACACCTGTCCCTGGACCCTGCCACGCAGCCGTGGGGGCTGTGGCGAGGGCGCTTCGGCGGGGCCCCCGCGTGACCCATAGCGATCTGCGTCCCGCTCCCGCCCGCGGTTTGAGCGCCAGAAGGCCGTTCTGAGCGGGCCTTTTCTAAGACGGGAGTGACGGGACTCGAACCCGCGGCCTCCGGATTGACAGTCCGGTGCTCTAACCAATCTGAGCTACACCCCCACGGCGCCGGCGGGCGGGAGGTGGGCGGTGACGGGATCGAACCGCCGGCCACCTGCGTGTAAGGCAGGCGCTCTACCGCTGAGCTAACCGCCCGGACCGCATCGGCCGGATCACGATACCAGCCCCGGGTGGGGCGCTAGCCTGGGCCGATGGACCGCGACGCGCTCACCCGCTGGGTCGGCGCCTACGAGGCGGCGTGGCGGGCCCCGGGGGTGGCGGCGCTCGACGCGCTTTTCACCGAGGACGCCGCCTACTCGACGGCCCCGTACGAGAACGCCCACGTCGGGCTGCCGGCCATCCGCGCCATGTGGGAGGCGGGGCGCTCGCCGGGCGAGGCCTTCTCGATGGCCAGCGAGGTGGTGGCGGTCGAGGGCGACGTTGGCGTCGTGCGGGTCGCCGTCCACTACACGGCGCCCCGCGACCAGGAGTACCGCGACCTCTGGGTCGTGCGGCTCGCGGCCGACGGGCGCTGCACGAGCTTCGAGGAGTGGCCCTTCTGGCCGCCGGGCTCGGGCGGCGGCTACGACCCGGGCCCGGCCTCGTAGGCGATCCCCCAGCGCCCGGCAAACGACTCGCCGGGGCGCAGCGTGACCAGGCCGTCGCCGGAGTTGAAGGCGTCGGGCGCGCAGGTCATCGGCTCGACGGCCAGGCCGCGCCGGCGCCGGTCGGGGGGCAGGGTGTCGCCCGTGAAGACCATGACGTAGGGGAAGGCCTCGTCCATCCAGAGCGTCGCCGCGCGGCCGTCCCCCGCCGCGAGGCGGACCCGGGCGAGGCCGTCGGGCTCGCGCGCGAGGTCGGTGAGGCAGTGGTCGAGGACCCGGCCGCCGAGGACCGGGCCCTCGCGCAGGTCGAGGTCGCCCGCCACCGGGCGGCGCTCGCCCGTGGGGATGCCGCGCGCGTCGGCCGGCAGCCAGCTGGCGGCGGGCGCGCGGGCGCTCAGCTCGTCGATCGTCGCCGTCGCGAGCGTGAGGTAGGGGTGGAACCCGGCCCCGAACGGCAGCTCGGCGTCGCCGGGGTTGGACGCGCGCAGCGTCACCTCGAGGCCGCCGTCGCCGAGGGCGTACTCCAGCCGCAGGTCGAGGGGGAACGGGTAGGCCGGCTGCGGACGCAGGCTCAGCTCCATGGCGCAGCGCGACGGCCCGCGCTCGGCGACGCGCCAGGACGTCCACCGGGTGAGGCCGTGGATGGCCGACCCCGTCGAGCGCTCGTTCACCGGCGCCTCGATCGCCCGGCCCCCGAACCGGTAGCGCCCCTCGGCGAGCCGGTTGGGCCAGGGCAGCAGGGGCTGGCCCCGCCCCCCGCTCGCCATCTCGGCGGCCGGGTAGCCGTCGAGCAGCGGCGCCCCGTCGTGCTCCAGCGCCCGCAGCGCGCCGCCGACCTCCACGGCGACGGCCGACCACGGCCCGTGGCGCAGCTCGACCTGCTCCCCGGAGGGCGGGCCGCTCACCCGCCCCGCCCCATGATGCCTCGGCTCGTCATCCTGGGGGGATCATCTCGCGTCGCGTCAGGTGAGGTGGTCGTGGTCGCCGCGGACCCAGGCGACGTGCCGGGCCGCCGAGCGGCGGACCACCGCCCGGGCGTCGGAGTCGATCACGTTGGTGAAGTTGCCGTAGAGGCGGTCGAACGCGAGCCGCTCGATGTGGACGGCCACCCGCTCGGTCACGGCGGCCGACAGCGGCAGGTGGTTCGGGTAGCTGCGCATGAACCCGACCGCCAGCTCGCCGAGGGTGGTCCACCGCTGCCCGCCCGCCGGCACCCACTGCCGCTCGTCGGCGCAGATCGCGCAGACCTCCGGGCGCCCGGCGTGCTCGACCGCGCAGGTCGCGCAGATCGAGAAGGCCGCGTCGGCCGTCATGCGCGGAAGGCCAGGAAGAGCGTGCCGTTCGGCGAGGAGGTGACGTCGATCAGCTCGAGCCGCTGGAGCTCATCGTCTCCGTCGAACAGCCGCCGGCCCCGGCCGGCGACCACCGGCGCGACCACGAGCCGCAGCTCGTCAACCAGGCGGGCGCGCAGCAGCGACTGGGCCAGCGCGATGCTCCCGTGGATCCCGATGTCGCCTCCCGGCCCCGCCTTCAGGTCCGCCACGTAGCCGGCGGGCGGGGTCGTGACCAGCGTCGAGTTCGCCCACTCACGGGCGGGCGCGCTGGAGGTGACGACGTGCTTCGGGGTCGTGTTGATGAAGCTGGCGAAGGGCTCCATGTCGGACGTGGGCCAGTGCCCCGCCCAGTAGTCGTAGGTCCGGCGGCCGAGGAGGACGTCGTCCTGCGAGCCGATGACGCGCCCGAGATTCTCGATGACCTCCGGGCCGCCGTCCATGAACCAGCTCGGCTCCTCGGCCACCCCGTCCAGCGAGAGCAGCTCGTAGAGGACGACCTTCCTCATTTCGGCCCCATGACGTGGACGACGATTCCGGAGGAGAAGACGGAGGTGTCCAGCAGCTCCAGGTGGGTCGTGTCGATCCCCTCGATGAGGCGCTGGCCGCCCCCGGCGAGGATCGGGAAGACCCAGAAGTGGAACTCGTCCACCAGGCCGTGCTCGATGAGCGCCCGGTCGAGCTCGCCGGTGCCGAACTTCAGCAGGTCGCCGCCGGGCTGGTCCTTGAGCGCCGCGACGCCCTCGGCGGCGTCGCCCTCGATGATCGAGGCGTTCCAGGTCGCGTCGGTCAGGGTGCGGGAGGCGACGTGCTTGGGCATGGCGTTCAACTTGTCCGCGTAGGCGTCGCCCGACCGCTGGGGCCAGGCCTCGGCGAAGCCCTCGTAGGTCACGCGCCCCAGCAGCAGCGCGTCGGCCGCCGCGATGAGCTTGGACGCATACGCGAAGTGCTCGTCGTCCCAGTAGGACGGACCCCACACCTGCGGCTCGCCGATGCTGCCGTCGAGCGTCACGAACGTGGATTCCACGAGCTTCCTCATCGGTCACTCCCCTCCTCGTCGGGTTGGATGTTGACCCCGCGACGAACGACGGGCACCGAGATCGACACCACCCACCTGAGACTGCTGCTCACAGCCTTCCTCATCTCTAGACCGACCGCTGGTAGGCGCGCAGGGCCCGCAGCGCGGCCCAGCCGCAGACCAGCGCCGTGCCGACGAGCAGCACGGCCCAGCCGGCGACGTCGCCCCAGCTCGGGTCGGCGGCGAGCGCCTCGCGCCCGGCCTCGATCGCCCAGTTGACGGGGTTGTACCCCGCCACGTCCGCAAGCCACCCCGGCGCGAGCGAGCTCGGCATGAAGGCGGTCGAGAGGAACGTCAGCGGGAGCACCAGGAAGTTGACGGCGCCGATGAGCGTCTCCTCCTTCCGGGCGAGCAGCGCGATGGCCATCGACAGGCCGCCGATCGCCCAGGCGAGCAGGATCGCGCACCCGATCAGCACGGCGACCCCCGCCACCCCGCCCGCCAGGTCGGCGCCGCGGGCCAGCCCCAGGGCGACGATGATCAGCGACTGGATGATCACGATGGCCGCGAGCTGCCCCATGGGCCCGGCGACCAGCGAGGCCCGCCGCGCCGGCGAGACCAGGAAGCGGTCCATCACCCCGCGGTCGAGGTCGTTGATGATGCCCATCCCGCTCCAGCCGGCCGAGAAGAGGGCGGTCATCACGACGATGCCCGGCACCAGGAAGTCGACGTAGTCGTCGCCCGCGAAGCCCGGGATGTCGACGACCCGCTCGAAGAGGGCGCCGAAGAGCAGCAGCCAGATGACCGGCTGCACGAGCGTGATGGCGACGAACCAGGGCTGGCGCCACAGGATGCGCAGCCAGCGGCCGGCCATCAGGCCCGAGTGGGTGAGTGCGGTGGTCACGGGGTCTCCTCCTCCCGGTCGTCGCCGGCCGCGAAGGCGCGGCCGACGCGCTGCAGGTAGACGTCGTCGAGCGAGGGGCGCGAGACGGTCACCGAGGCCACCGCCACGCCGGCCGACTCCAGGGCCGACAGGACGGCGGGGACGGCCGTGGCGCCCTCGTCGACGCGGGCGCGCAGGGCGAGCCCGTCGAGGGTCACCTCGCGCACGCCCGCCACCCGCTCGAGGGCCAGGCTCGCCCGGCCGTTCGCCTCGGGGCGGCTCAGGTCGACCGTCACCGCGTCGCCGTGGAGCCCGGCCTTCAGCTCCTGCGGCCGGCCCTCCGCCACGATGCGCCCGCGCTCGACGATCGCCAGCCGCGAGGCGATCTGGTCGGCCTCCTCGAGGTAGTGGGTCGTCAGCAGGATCGTGAGCCCCTCCTCGCGCGCGAGCCGGGTGATCTCGGCCCACATCGCCGCGCGGATCTCCGGGTCGAGGCCGGTGGTCGGCTCGTCGAGGAAGAGCACGCTGGGGCGGTGGATGAGGCCCATCGCGATGTCGAGGCGGCGCTGCATGCCGCCCGAGAAGGTCCCCGCCCGGCGGTCGGCGGCCTCCGTCAGGCCCAGGCGGTCGAGCAGCTCGGCCGCGCGGGCCCGCACCTCGGTCCGCCGAAGGCCGTGAATGCGGCCCTGGAGGGCCAGGTTCTCGCGGGCGGTCGCCTCCGGGTCCAGCCCGGACCGCTGGGCGATCACGCCGATCGCCGCCCGGACCCTGTCTGGCTCGCGCAGGACGTCGAGCCCCGCGACGCGCGCCTCGCCGGCGTCGGGCCGGGAGAGGGTCGTCAGCACCTTCACGGTCGTCGACTTGCCCGCGCCGTTGGGCCCGAGGAGACCGAAGATCGTGCCGGCCTCCACCTCCAGGCCGAGCCCCTCGAGCGCGCGCACGCCGCCGGGGTAGGTCTTGACCAACCCGGCGGCGAAGATCGCGGTCGTCATATTGCCTCCCTTCTCTTCGATCATCGAATCTCTCGATGTGTAAGATGATCGTGCGAGCGGGTACCTTAATCCTCAAGAGATTCGAATGTCAAGAGACTCGAAAGACAAATTGATCGCCGAGGTGGCCGACGAGGTGCGGCGCCACCAGACCGCCCAGGACGCATTCGACGACGTGGCGGCCGCCTTCATGGGCATCAACCGGACCGACCTCCGGTGCATGGACATCGTCAACCGGGCGGGCCAGGTCACCGCCGGGGCGCTCGCCCGCGAGAGCGGGCTCTCGAGCGGGGCGGTGACGACGGTGATCGACCGCCTGGAGGCGGCCGGATACGTCCGGCGGGTCCGCGACGAGACCGACCGCCGGCGGGTGCTCGTGGAGCTGACCGACGATGCGCGCCGGCGTGCGTGGGAGGTGTGGGGCCCGATCGCCGAGGAGGCCGGCCGGATGTTCGCCGCCTACGACGAGGAGCAGCTCCGCTTCATCCTCGACTTCATGGGAGGAGCGGTCGAGTTCCTCGAGCGCCACCGCGCGCGCGTGCGGGAGCTGGGAGCCGCCTAACGCGCGGCTCGGTCCTGTCGTCGGGCGCCGCCCCCCGGCGGTCGATCCGACTCGACCTCCGGGGGGCAGACGGGCGGGCGGGCTCCCCCTAGGTTCACGCCCCCGTGGTCTCGCTCGCGAGCAGACTCCCCGACATCGAGCTCCTGCCGGGAGACGGCCCGCCGCGGGTCGCGCCCCCGCCGCCCCCGCCGCCCTGGCGCGCGCCCCCGACCCCCGACATCGAGCTGATCGGCGCGCCGCGCGGGCGGTCCCTGCGGCGTCCGCTCGCCCCCGCGCCGGGCGCCCGAGGGCCGCGGCGCACGATCTGGCCGCAGCCGGCGCGGCGGCCCCGCGCGCCGGCGCCTCGGCCCGCGGCCGCCGCGGCCCCACCGTCCCGGGCGGCCGCCGTGGCGGTCGACCTGGACGTGCCCGCCTTCCTGGCGCGGCCGCGCCCGGCGCCGGCTCCCGCCGCGCCGGCCCTCCCGCCCCCGCCGCTCCCCGCGCGAGCGCGCCCGCCGCGGCCGGCCGCCCAGCCCCGCTGGGGCCGCATCGGGGGGACGGCCGTCGCGCTCGCGGTCCTCGCCGGGGCCGCGTTCATGGCTCTCGGCGGCGCGGGAGGAGAGGGCGGCGGCGCCCCTTCGCCGGAGCCGTCGCGCGTGCCCGGCCTCACGGCCGCGGCTGCCGCCGAGATCCCCCCCGACTACCTGGCCCTCTACCGGCAGTTCGGGCTCGAGATGGACATCGACTGGCGCTTCCTGGCGGCGATCGGCGCGCAGGAGTCCGATCACGGGCGCAACCGATGGGCGGCGCGCGTCAACTCGGAGGGCTGCGTCGGCCCGATGCAGCTCGGGGTGGGCGGGCGCTGCGGCGACTTCGTCGGCGCCTGGGGCGTCGACGGCGACGGCGACGGTGGCGTCGATCCCCTACAGCCGGCCGACGCCATCGCCACGGCCGCCCGCGGCCTGCGGCTGGGGAAGGGCGCGCCGCCTCGCGGCGGAGCCTTCGAGGGCTACCGCCAGGCCGCCTGCGGGTACTACGGCGCCTGTGCGGACGCCCGGGCCGACTACGCCGACGAGGTCATGGCCCGGGCCGTCCGCTACGGGTTGCCTCAGTAGGGGAGGTCCTTCGGCGCCTCGCCGTTGTCGCCGGCGCCCACGAGGGCGGGCTCCGGCTCGGCCGCCGGCGCGGGGGCCGGGGCGCCCCAGTTCTGGACGCCGAGCTTCCAGAAGCCGCGCACGTTGTTGAGGCGGGCGTCGCGCGAGCCGTCGACCGGCAGGACGCGCCCCCTCAGCAGCGGCGCGAGGTACGGCGCCAGGACCGCGCCGCCGCCGCCGGTGATGACGATCGCGTCCATGTCCCACTCGTCCGCCCACAGCCGGTTGGCGTCGGTGGCGATGTCGGTCGCGAGCTGGCCGAGCACGTGCTCGATCAGGCGGCTGAGATCGAAGCTCTCGCCGCGGATCTTGATGCGGCCCTCGTCCATCGCCTCGTAGAGCCGGTAGAGCTCGACGTTGACCCCGCTCTTCTCGCGGATCTTGCCCGCGATCGTCGCGAAGGCGCGGCCGACGCCGGTCTCGGTGCTCTGGCTGGCCCGCTCGAGGAAGGTGCCGCGGTCGGAGACGGTGAGGTCGGAGGTCTGGAAGCCGACGTTGACGAGCCCCACCTTCTGCTGAAGGGTCTGGCGGTCGCCGATCCCGCCGGCGTCGTCGAGCACGATGTCGTACATCGAGCCGAAGGGCTGGGGGATCACCTTGACGTCGCGGACCTCGAGCACCCGTCGGCTGCGCGAGCCGTCCGGGGCGATCGCCGTGAACGAGTGGCGGTCGCGCAGCAGCCGCGCGAGCTCGTCGGCCTTCTGGCGGAAGGTCGCGATCGGCAGGCCGGTCACGATGCCCACGGGCTCGTCGGACTCGGTCAGCTCGGAGGCCACCGCGAGGGCGAGCACCTTGGCCGAGTCGGCGATGAAGAGGTCCTGGTCGAGGGTGAAGGAGCGCAGGCTGCTCTGGCGCTCGGCGAGGTCGCCGACGAAGACGCCGCGGTCCTCCAGCTCGAGGTGAAGGTGGTCGTTGCCGGGGCGGGCCTCCGCCATCGGGCCTCCCAGGCGACCGTCGGTCGCCTCGCCGATGACGGACTTGACGACGAGGGTCCGCTCGCCGTCCGTGGCCTTGGTGAAGCCGAAGCCGAGATCTATTCCGAGGGTCTGCACGTTGGGGGCCTCCTCCTGGGCGCCGGGGGGCCCGACCCTATGGACGCGGTTTGCAGGCGCCTTCCCCCGGAAGGCTGGCGATTCCCTGGCCAATCGTGTGGGTTGGGACCGCGCGGCGGGATAGCCTGCGGCCCACGCCGGGCGCGCCCGGCGATGATTCTCGGCGGGGGGCGCGGTCGTAGGCTCAGAACCCAGGACGAGAAGGAGATGGACATGGGACAGCCGGTCGTGCATTTCGAGATCATCGGGAAGGACGGCGAGGCGCTGAAGAGCTACTACTCGCAGCTCTTCGGCTGGGAGATCGACTCGAACAACCCGATGAACTACGGCATCGTCACCCGCGAGGGGAACACCAACGCGGACGGCGCCGGGATCGGCGGGGGCATCATGGGCGCCCAGGAGGGATACGACGGCCACGTGACCGTCTACGTCGAGGTGCCGGACGTCGAGGCCGCGCTGGCCTCGGCCGAGAAGCTCGGAGGGACGCGGATGATGGGCCCCGACAAGGTCATGGACAACCTCATCATCGGCCTCTTCCAGGACCCCGAGGGCCACACCATCGGCGTGCTCTCAGGAGAGTAGGGCGTAGCCGGGCCTCCTCCATGAGCGTCCGCGACCCGCGGGCCGAGGCGCAGGCTCTGCTCGAGGGGGGCCTCCAGGCGCGCGTGCTCGAGCCGAGCCCGCCCGCGTCGACCGACCCGCAATGGCTCGCCGACGACCCGGTGCGCGACGGCGGCCTCCCCGGCGATGGGACCGTCGCGCCGGTCCCGCTCCGGGGGGGCCGCACCTGGGACCAGTGGCTCGCCGGTCAACCGGAGCACGCCGGGTGGGCCGCCGAGCGCTGGCTCGGCGCCCGCCGCCGCCTGGTCGCGCCGCCGCCGGCCTTCGCGGCCACCCGCCTGGCGCTGCACCGTGTGGCCGTCTACGCGGTCTCGCCGGCGCGCCGGCGGGCCAACGGCAAGATCGGCCTGCGCTTCACGATGGGCGGGTTCGGCACCCCGTTCTACGGGAACGACGAGCAGGTGAGGATCGAGGGGGACCGCATCGTGCGCCAGTTCGGCCCCGAGGCCCGCGGGGAGTCGCTCACCACGCTCGCGGGCGCGGCGGCCCTCGCGCTCGGCGGGCCGCCCGACCCCGCCGGGGCCGCGGGCTTCGACGTCCCATCGGCCGGGGATCCGGACGCGCCCCTCGACGTCGACCCGGCCGCCGCGCGACTGCTGGGCGACTGGTACGGCTTCGCGTGGTCGGTTCTCGAGGAGATGCGGGCCGAGCCGGCCTCGGCGCCGGCGGGGCGCACGCAGCTCTGGCCGGAGCACTTCGACGCCGCGGTCGATCTCGGCCCGGACGGCCCGGCGCGCGCCATCTACGGCGCGTCTCCGGGGGACGCCGCGGTCGACGAGCCCTACCTCTACGTGCTCCCCTCCCAGCCGTCGGCTGCGGGCGGCGGCCTGTGGAACGCGACCTCCTTCACGGGCGCCATCCTGCGCCTGGGCGAGTTCCTCGACGCCGCCGACCAGCGTGCGGCCGCCCTCGCGTTCCTGCGCGCGCGCCGGGACGCGCTGGCGGCCTGACGGTGCGGCGGCTGCTCCCGGATCCCGTCGATCCCGTCGATCTGCTCGATGTCTACGGCGACCCGCCGACCGCCGACGGCAGGCCGGGGTTGCGGTTGAACATGGTCGCGAGCGCCGATGGGGCGACGACCGTTCAGGGCCTCTCGGGCGGGCTCGGCGGCCCCGGCGACAGGGCCCTCTTCCACGCCCTGCGCGCGCTGACCGACGTGATCCTGGTGGGGGCCGGGACCGCTCGCGCCGAGGGGTACGGGCCGCCGAAGCTGTCGGACGACGAGGTCGCGGCCCGCGAGCGCCGCGGCCAGGAGCCGCTCCCGCGCATCGCCGTCGTCACGCGCTCGGTCGTCCTCGACTGGGGATCGTCCCTCTTCGCCGAGCCGACCTCGCGGCCGGTCGTGGTCGCCCCCGCGGACGCCCCGGCCGACCCCCTCGGTCGTGCCCGCGAGGTCGCCGAGGTGGTCCTCGCCGGGGCGGGGCGCGTCGACCTGCCGGGAGTCTTCGCGATGCTCGGCCAGAACGGCGTGCGCACCGTCCTCTGCGAGGGCGGCCCGGCGCTCAACGGCGGGCTCGCGGCCGCCGGGCTGGTCGACGAGCTCTGCCTCACCGTCGCGCCCCTGCTGACGGCCGGCGACGCCAAGCGCATCGTGGACGGGCCGGCGCTCAGCCCGCCGCCAGGGATGACCCTCGCGTCGGCGTGCGAGGAGGACGGCTTCCTCTTCCTGCGCTACCGCGCCTAGCGTCCGGCGCCCTTCGACCGTCAGGAGGCCCACATGCCCGACCGCACCCCGAGGGAGACGGCTCTCGCCTACATGGAGGCGTGGAACGCCATGGACGCCGCCGCCTGCGCCGCGTGCTTCGCGGAGGACGGCGTCCGCGAGGGGCGCATCCTCGCCCGGGCCACGGCCGGCGGGGCGCGCTTCCCGCGCTTCGTGGGACGCGAGGCGATCCGCGAGCGCATCGCGGGGTTCATGGTCGCCGTGCCGGACCTCCGCGTCGACGTCCTGCGCGTCGGCGAGGGACCGCCCGACACGGCGTGGCTCGAGTGGCACCTCACCGGGACCCACCGCGCCGACTGGGGGGTCTGGACGGCGCGCGGGGAGCGCGTGGACGTGCCGGCGGTGTCGATCTACCGCGTCGCCGACGGGCTGATCGCCGAGGAGGCCGAGTACATCGACCCGGCCGTGATGATGACGCCGCCGGACTGAGCCGGAGGAGCCCTAAGAGCCAGGTGATGCCGTACCTGCGCGAGACGCGCGCGTAGTCCTCGGACCCCGCGCCGCCGGCCCGGTCGGCCTCGGCCAGCCCGCGGAAGAAGCCCTCGAAGCCGGCCGGGAAGCGTCATGGTGAGGAAGCGGCCGGCCCGTGGGACGACGCGGCGGTGCGCGTGGGGTACGCCGAGGCACTACGCTCCCTCGCTCCGGCACGCCGACCGAGGAGGGGTCGAAATGCCGAAGTACGTCACGTTCTTCAGCTACACCAGCGAGGCGTGGGCGCGAATGGTGGAGCGCCCCGACGACCGCGCCGAGGCGGCGCGGGCGGCCATCGAGGGCGTGGGCGGCGAGCTGCTGGCCTTCTACTGGATGTTGGGCCACTCGGACGGCTTCGCGATCTACTCCGTGCCCAACGAGATCGCGGCGGCGAGCCTGGGGGCCGCCGTCGCGGGCACCAACCAGATGGCGCGGCAGGAGACCTTCCAGGTGCTGGACATGGACGAGGGGAAGCAGGCGCTCGAGCTGGCCGGCGCTGTAACGCGCTCCTACCGGCCGCCCGGCGCGCCGCGGGACTGGAGGGAGGGGTACGACCAGCTCGGCTGATCCGCCGGGCCGGTCGGTCGACGACCTGCTGCGCGCTGCGCGCGCCCGCCTCGCACGGCTGACGCCGGCCGGGGCGCACGAGGCGGCCCGCGTGCGGGGCGGCCTGATCGTGGACATCCGCTCCGAGCGGCAGCGCGACGAGCAGGGGCTCGTGCCCGGTGCGCGCTTCGTCCCGCGCAACGTGCTGGAGTGGCGCGCCGACCCGCGCTGCGGCCACTGCGACGCGGCCCTCGCCGTCGAGGGACCCCTCGTCCTCATGTGCGCCCAGGGCTACCAGTCGAGCCTGGCCGCGGCGGTCCTCCAGGATCTGGGCGTCGCGGGGGCGACGGACATGATCGGCGGCTTCGAGGCATGGGCCGCCGCCGGCCTACCGGTCGAGGCTCAGGGGTCGACCGCGCCCTCGAACAGGGCGAAGTAGGCCCCCTGGGGGTCGCGCGCGACGAGGATGCGCCCGGACTGGATGCGCACGGCCGGAGCACGACCGCGCCCCCCTCGCGCGCGATGACCTCGGCGGCCGCGTCCAGGTCGGCGGCGGTGAAGTAGACCAGCCAGTGGGGCGGGGCCGGGGTGCCGGGGGGCAGGGCCATCACGCCGCCGTTGAGCGACCCGCCGTTCTCGATGCCCCAGTAGGCCTGCGGCTCGCTCGCGACCTGGGTGATCCTCCAGCCGAACAGGTCCGCGTAGAAGCTCGCGGCGCCCTCCGGATCGGAGGTGTTGAGCTGGTTGAGCACCATCGCGCCCGGGTCGTTGACCAGGCCGGCGCCGATGTGGGCGCGCGGCTCCCAGAGCGCGAAGACCGCCCCCTGGGGGTCCCTGACCAGGGCCATGCGGCCCGCCTCCAGCACGTCGAAGGCCGGCAGCATCACGGCGCCGCCGAGCTCGGCCACCCGCTCCGCGCCGGACTCGGCGTCCTCCACGGTCACGTAGGACAGCCACGCCGGCGGCGCCCCGGCCGCGAGCTGATCCTCGCGCATCGCCGACATCCCGGCCACGTCGCGCCCCCCGACCCGCATCATCCAGTAGGTGGCGTCGGGGCCCGCCGGGACCTCCTCGGCCTCCCACCCCAGCAGGGCGCCGTAGAAGGCGGCCGCCGCGGCCGGGTCGGGGGTGCTCAGGTCCGTCCAGGAGAACGTGCCCGGAGCATGGGAGTCGCGCAGGCCCACGCCGGGAGCCTAAACCCCGGCGGGGCGTGCGCGACGCGCGCTCGAGCTGAGCCGCGGTCCCCAACGCCCCAGCTCGTCCGAGCGCTCGAGCAGGCCCCCGGCGTCCGCCTCCATGCCGGGACCGTAGCCCGCGCGGGACGGAGGGAGGTCCCCATGGCGTAGAACGTGGTGTGGCCTCGACGGCCGATGCCGGCGAAGCGGGACTGGTGCGGCGCGCCCAGGGCGGCTCCCGCGACGCTGCCGCGCGCCTGTTCGCGACCCACTGGCCGCGCGCCTGGAGGGCGGCCCTCGCGGTGACCGGCCGGCGCGAGATGGCCGACGACGTGGCCCAGGACGCCTTCGAGCGCGCCTTCGCGCGCCTGGCGACCTTCGACGCCTCGCGCCCGTTCGCGCCCTGGCTGCACCGCATCGTGGTCAACCGGGCGCTCGACGTGCTGCGGCAGGAGCGGCGCCTGGTGCTGGTCGGAGATCCGCCCGAGGCCGCGCACGCCTGGGCCGACGACGCCGAGGACCCCGAGGCGCTGGAGGCGCTCGCCGGGCTCCCGGCCGAGCGCCGCGCCGTCGTCGTGCTGCGCCACCTGCTCGACTACACCCCTCCGGAGATCGCCGAGATCCTCGACATCCCGGTGGGCACCGTGAACTCGCGGCTGGGCCGGGCGCTGGCCGAGCTGCGCGAGCTGCTGGGGGAGGGCGGGTGACCGGCCTCGAGGATCGCCTGCGCCGGGCGCTCGCGGGCCTGCCCGAGCCCCCCGAGGAGCGCCGCCGACGCGCCGAGCGCGCCGCCCTCGACGCCCTCCCGGCGCCGCCGGGCCGCCGGCGCCGGCGGTGGCTCCTGGCCGCGGCCGCGGCCGTCGCGGCGGTCGTCGTCGCCGGCGCCGCGCTCGCGGCGACGGACCGCCTGGACGTGAGGCTCGGCGCGCCGCCGGCGCCCGAGCCGGCCCGCGGCGGCTGGGACGCCGGCGAGGGGCGTCGTCCAGGTGCCCGACGGCACCCAGGGCATGGCGCTCGTCGCCGGCGGCAGGCTCTGGCTCGGCACGCGCGAGGGTCTCGGCGTCCAGGGCCTCGCCGTGAGCACGGCCGAGCTCTCGCCGAACGCGCTCTACGCGGCCGTCGGCATCGGCCGGTCGCTCGTCGCGATCGCTCCCGACGGGCGGCGCGCCTGGTCGCACCCGACGCCCGGCCCGGTGGTCGCCGCCGCCTGGGCGCCCAACCCGATCGTGATCGCCTACGTCGTGCGGCGCGGCGGCGCGAACGAGCTGCACGTCATCGACGGCGACGGCGACGGCGACCGGCTGGTCAACGCCGACGTCGCCCCCGTGCGGCCCTCGTGGCGCGCCGACACCCAGGCCCTGGCCTACGTCGGGCGCGACGGCGCCGCGCGGGTGGCCGACTATCCGTCGCTGGCGAGCCGCGCCGCCGCCGCGCCGCCCGCGGGCGTCGCCGCCGTGGCCTACGCGCCGCAGGGCGACCGCCTGGGGCTCGCCACCGCCGGGCCCGGCGTCGCCGTGAGCTTCCGCGGCGGGGGCGGCGGCGGGCCGGTGGTCCCCCTCGGCGCGCCGGGGGCGCGGCTGACCGCCCTCTCCTGGGGTGCGCCGGGCGAGCTGCTGGTGGCCGGCGACGAGCCGCGCGCGGCCGAGCCCGACCGCATCTGGAGCGTCATCGACACCGGCGGCCCCGTCGGCAAGCCGGCCGGCGCCGCCTACGCGTCGAGCCCCGTCCTCGCGCTCGCGCCGATCGGCGACGGCCGGCGGCTCGCCGCCGCCATGCGCGTCGGCGGCGAAACCCAGGTCTGGGAGGTCAACGCCCCGAGCTGGGCCGCAACGAGGAGTGCGTGCGCGGCGCGTGCT
>CAWEYS010000020.1:0-32261 GCA_963813355.1 Miltoncostaeaceae bacterium
CGGGCGGCCCGGCGCGCGGCCGGCGGCGCGGGGGCTCCTCCATTCCCGGAGACTAGTCTCCCGGGGCCGGCGCGGAGGCCGGCCGCGAGCGGAGGAGGCGGGGATGAGGGCGAGCGTGTACCACGGGCCGCGCGACATCCGGGTGGAGGACGTCCCCGACGCGACGATCCGCGAGCCCACCGACGCCCTCGTGCGGGTGACCCACGCGTGCATCTGCGGCAGCGACCTGTGGCCCTACCGCGGCGAGCTCGAGATCTACGGCGCCGGGCCGGCCCGCACCGGGCACGAGTTCATGGGCGTCGTGGAGGAGGTGGGCTCCGAGGTGCGCACGCTGCGCCCCGGCCAGCGGGTGATCGCGCCCTTCGCCTTCTCGGACGGCACCTGCGACTACTGCCGCGCCGGGCTGCAGACCTCGTGCCGCGCCGGGGGCTACTGGGGCGGCCAGGACGACGGCGGCCAGGGCGAGGCCGTGCGCGCGCCGCTCGCCGACGGGACCCTGGTCCCGATGCCCGAGGACGCCGACCTCTCCGACGACCGGCTCGCGCGGGCCCTCGCGACCCTGACCGACGTCATGGGGACCGGGCACCACGGCGCGCTCGCGTCGGGCATGGGGACGGGCGGGACCGTCGTCGTGGTCGGCGACGGCGCCGTCGGGCTCTGCGCCGTGCTGGCCGCCCGGCGGCTGGGGGCCGAGCGCGTGATCGTCCTCGGCCATCACGCCGACCGGCTGGAGATCGCGCGCGGCTTCGGCGCGACCGACGTGGTCGAGGAGCGCGGCGACGAGGCCGTCGAGCGGGTCCGCGAGCTCACCGGCGGCGGCGCCCCGCACGTCGTCGAGTGCGTCGGGACGGCCGGCTCGTTCGCCACGGCCATCGGCAGCGCCCGCCCCGGGGGCGCGGTCGGCCACGTGGGCGTGCCGGCCGATCCGGTGAACCTCCTCGACGTCCATATGCGCAACGTCCGCCTGATCGGCGGCGTCGCCCCCGTCCGGGGCTACATCCCCGAGCTGATGGAGGACGTGCTGGCCGGCCGCCTCGACCCGTCGCCGGTGATGGACCTCGTCATCCCGCTCGAGGAGGCGCCGGCCGGCTACGCGGCCATGGACGAGCGGCGCGCCGTCAAGGTGCTCCTGACGACCGGGGCGGCCTGACTCAGGTGTTGAGCCCCTCCTGGGGGGTCGCGAACAGCCGCTCGGCGTTGTCGTTGAGGTCGGCGAAGCGCTCGACGAGCTGGGCGGCGACCCGCCAGCGCCCGTCCACGCCGCGCACGCGCCACGTGTGGAAGCAGTCGCCCGTGTACTCCTCGCTCACCGGCGACGGCGGCTCCCAGCTCCGCAGGAAGAAGTGGAGCCGGGTGCGCGCCTCCACCTCCTCGCCGGGCCCGCCGCCGGACCGGCCCAACAGCTCCTGGATCTCGTGGTGCTCGTCGAAGAACGGCCGGCGCTGTGAGAGGAAGTCCCGCAGCCCCTCGATCCCCGTCCACAGGTGGCCGCCGACGAAGCCCGTGGCGAAGTCGGAGGTGAGGATCTCCTCCATCATGGCCTCGGGCTCGGGGTGCCCCTGCAGGATCTCCAGGTAGCGGCCGAGGAGCGCGAGCAGGTCGTCGTCGCTGAGCTCGGCGGGCGCCATGACGGGATCATCTCATCCGACTCAGGCCCGCGCAGCCGCGAGGGCGGCGAGCGCGGACCGCGGTCTGCGACCGTCGGTGCGCCTGGGAGCGCACCGCCGGCGGCGACCCGCCCGTGATCGGCCCCGCCGCCCATATCGCGCAGCCGCGTGGGAACGACGCGGTCCGTCAATCGCGCCTGGACCATCGACGGCGGCGAACCTCGCCGGTTGCCCAGGTGGCTGCCGGGCGGGTGGCGCCTAGGGTCGATCGCGCTCGCTCGCCTCGGAGACGATCATGCCTGGCTCCATCCTGCGCGCCACCGCGATCCTGGCGATCGGCGGCGCCCTCAGCACCCCGGCGCTCGCCCTGGACCCGGCCGACCAGGCGCGCTGGCAGGCCGCCGCCGACGCGGCCGGCATCGCCCTGCTGGTCCCCGAGGCGCCGGGGTACGCGCTCCAGGCGCTCGGCGCCCGCTCGCTCGCCTGCTCGGGCGACACGCTCGGCGACGCCGTCGCGACCTGGGCCGCTCCGGACGGGCGGACCCTCCAGCTGGTCCAGGGGCATCCGTACGGCTGCGCCGACGGCCCGCGGTCGACGCTCATCTCGGAGATGGTCGTGGACGGCAGGCCCGCCGCCTACTCCGCCTACGAGAACGGATCCGGGGTCCGGGACGCCTGGACCCTGGACTTCGAGCGCGACGGACTGAGGGTCTCGCTGGAGGCGAGCTTCGACGACCCGGCGGCCCTCGTCGCCCTCGCCGAGGGAGCGGTGGTCGTGGCGCCCTCGCCGGGGCGCGCGCTGCGGGTCACCCGCCTCGCCGGCCAGGTGGTCCGGACCGTCGCGGCCGACACGGTGATCGTGAGCTCCGGCGGGCGGCGGCGGACCGTGCGCCTCGCCGGGCTGCGCGCGCCGCAGCCCGCCCGCGGCGGCCGCGCCGCGGGGTGCCGCTTCGGCAAGGCGCGGGGGCAGCTTCGGCGCGAGCTCCCCAGGGGCACCGCGGTGATCGTCGAGACCGACCCACTGCGACGCGCCCGCGACGCGGCGGGCCGGCTGGTCGCCTACGTCAGCCGTCGGGCGTTCGCGCCCTACCAGGTCGGGTCGATCACGACCAACTACGGCATGGTCGCCGCCGGGGCAGCGCGCGCGGTCCGCGGCCGCTACCGCTACCGGGTCCAGCTCGCCACGGCCGAGCGCTCCGCCCGCCTCGACCGCGCGGGCCTCTTCGATGCCCCCTGCAACGGGCGCACCCGGCCGCTGCCGCCGCCTCCTCCGCCGGAGCCCGCGGCCTCGTCACCGGGGGCCGCGGCGCCGGCGACCGACCCCGGCGCCGGCGTGCCGAGGCGCTAAAGCCGCGGCAGCCGGCGTCGATAGACCAACCGAGGGCTCGCGGATCGGCGAACGGCCCTCGCGCCGCCCCCCCGGCCGCCGATCGGCCGGGCGGGCTGCCGGCGCTCGCTCCTCACTCCGCGGCGGGAGGCAGCGCCATCGACGCCCTCAGGGAGACGAGCGGCGTGTCCGGGACGGTGATCAGGCCGCGCGTCGGCCGGTCGAGGTCGAAGGTCACGAACAGCAGCATCGTCACGAGCACGGCGGCGACCAGCACCGTCACCGGCCCGCGCCCCAGGTGGGTGAGGTAGAGCGCCAGCAGCCCGAGCGCGAGGGCCGAGGCGACCACCTCCAGCAGCAGCACGGTGCCCGGCACGCGGTTGTTGAGCGCCGAGATGCGGACCGTCTGCTGGTCGATCATCTCGTTGAGGCTGTCCACGTAGAGGCGCGGCGCGCTCGCGACCGGGGCGTCATCGAGCGCCTGCCCCGCCAGGCTCCAGAGCCGGCGCTGGAGCACTTCCTGGGCCGCCTCCGTCCTGCGCATCTCCGCGCTGCCCGGCACCTCGTGCGAGATCCGGATCGCCTCGTCGGTGTAGCGTCGCAGGAGGTCGAGCGATCGCGTCCGGACGGGCTCGGCCAGCGTCTGGGCCCGGAGGTACGTCGTGCCGATCGTGTTGGCATCGTCGACGACGGCGGCCCGGCGCGTCTCGTACCGTCCGATGGCGAGCGAGAGGCCGAAGGCGAGCAGCAGCGCGACGATGCCGAGCGTCGCCGTCTGGAGGACGCCGAACGGCTCGCGAAGCGCGTCCCCCCTTTTGCGCAGCGGCCGCCGGCGACGAGGCCGGCGACGGTGGTGCCGACGATCACGGCGACGAGGATGAGGGCCAGGGCCCAGCTGCTCAGGGAGAAGAACACCGCGGCATCCTGCCATCGGGCGCGTCAGCGCGAGCGGCTAGGATCCGCCCCGTGATCGTCTGCGGCGTCAACCTGTCGGCAGCGGCCGCGCCGGCCGTCGCGGTTGCGCAGCGGCTTGCCGACGGCCTGGGCACTCATCTCCTCATCGCCCACGTGGTCGACGGGCCCGACGACCACGCCGACGAGCTGGCGGCTCTGCGGGAGCGGGCGGGCGCCGGCGCGGCTGAGGTGCGCCTGCTGCCCCCGGATCCGGCCGCCGACGCGCTGCTGGCCGCCGTGGCCGACGAGGGCGCACGGCTGCTCGTGGTGGGCTCGCGCGGCCACTCGGCGCTGCGATCGGGGCTGCTCGGCAGCGTCACGCGGGACCTCGCCGCCCGCAGCCCGATCCCCGTGATCGTCGTGCCGCCCCACCGCGCAGAGGGGGACGGGGGCAGCGACGCGACCGTCGTGTGCGGCGTCAACGGATCCGCCCACGCGGTGGCCGCCGCGCGGATCTCGGGCGAGCTGGCGGGCGCCCTGGGCGGCCGCGTGGTGGTCGCCCACGCGCTCAAGGACCTGCGCGCGACCATCGCCTACCTCGGCGCGCGCTCCACCCAGCCTCCGCTCACCGGCCAGCCCGACGCGCGCGAGGCCGAGGCCGTGCGCATCGTCGAGGAGGCCCTCGGCGCGGCCGGCGACGGCGCGACGGGCGTCGTGGAGCCCGGCGCGCCCTGGGACGCCCTCCAGGTCGTGGCCGACCGCGAGGGCGCGGGGATGCTGGCGGTGGCCGCGCGCGGGCTGAGCGCGGCGCGGGCTGCGCTGTTCGGCTCGGTGGCGACCCGGCTCGCCGAGCAGGCGACCCGGCCGATCCTGGTGGTCCCGGAGCCGGCCGAAGAAGCCTCGCTACCGTAGTCGCCTCGCAGGAAGCGGCGCCCCCGTTCCGATCCCGGCGGGGGGCGACCGCCGCGCCACGATCCGTCCCCGTCTCATCTCGGTCTCACCGCCACCTCGTAAAAGGGCGCCGACACACACGATCCCCGGAGGTGGACCCATGACGGCACGGCGGCGTACCTGGGCGGCGGCGCTCCTCGCGGTCGCGGTCGCGGGGGTGGGCGCGAGCGGCGCTGCGGCGGATGGACCTCGGCTGCCCCGGGGCAGCGAGCCGGTCACCCTGAACCCGGCCGACTTCACGACGCGGATCGACAACCCGTACTGGCCGATGCGACCCGGCGGCCGGTGGGTCTACCGGGAGACCACCCCCGACGGGACGCGCCAGCGGGTCGTGGTCACCGTGACACGCCGGACGAAGCTGATCGCCAACGGCGTCACCGCGCGCGTCGTGCGCGACGTGGTGACCGAGGGCGGCGCGCCCGTCGAGGTGACCGACGACTACTACGCGCAGGACCGCGCCGGCAACATCTGGTACCTCGGCGAGGCGACCACGGAGTTCGTGAACGGCGAGCCGGTCTCCACGGCCGGCTCATTCGAGGCCGGGGTCGACGGCGCGCAGGCCGGGGTCATCATGCCGGCCACGCCCCGGCCCGGCCTCGCCTACCGCCAGGAGTACTACGCGGGACAGGCCGAGGACCGCGCGTCGGTCGTGAGCCTGGCGGACCAGGTCGAGGTCCCGTTCGGCCACTTTCGCGCGGGGCGCGTCCTCACGACCCGCGAGACGAATCCCCTCGAGCCGAAGGTCCTGGAGCTCAAGTTCTACGCCCGAGGCGTCGGCCCGGTGCTGGCGATCGGCGTGTCCGGCGGGGCAGACCGAGAGGAGCTCGTGAGCTACACGCGAGGCTGAGGAGCCACCGGCGCCGCGCTGGGAAACCTGCTCGAGCTCCCCGACTATGGTGAGGGGCGGTCGTGGCAGAGCCTGGAGCCATCGCTGAGCGGTCGCTGCTCGATGAGCTTCTGCCGCGCTTCGACACCAGTGAGGTGCACGAGCGTCTGGATCGCGGCCCAGCCGACCGTCGTGTTCGCGGCCGTGAAGCAGGTGACCGTGCGGGAGGTGCGCCTCCTGACGCCGTTGGAGGCGCTGCGCGGGTTGCCGAGCCTGCTCACGCGACGCCCGGCCTTCCGGCCGGCGCGCTCGGCGCCGGTGCTCGATGCGTTCACGGTGGGCGTCGTCCCCCTGGGCGAGCGCCCCGGCGCCGAGATCGCCGCGGGAGCCGTCGGCCGCTTCTGGCGCTTGGCCGGCAACGAGCCGGCGGCGGTACGCACGCGCGAGGACTTCCTCTCATTCGCCGATCCCGGCTACGCGAAGGCGGTGATCGCGTTCCTCGTGCGTCCCGAGCGCGGGGGCAGCCGCCTCATCACCGAAACCCGCGTCGCGGGAACGAGCCCCGAGGCAACGCAGGCGATGCTGCGCTATTGGCGCGTGATCCGGCTCGGGAGCGGCGCCATCCGCAGGAGCTGGCTCGCCGCCATCCGACGCCGCGCGGCTCACGCCGGCTCACGCTCTGCCAAGTCCTCGTGAGAGGGAGGACGACTTCACCTGGTGCTCCGCGGCGAGTGCGCGGGCCGAGCACAGCATCGAGAGCGATGCGCTCCTCGCCGAGCGCGCCGCCTGACGGGATCCGCGGCTAGTCCAGGATGTTGATGGCCCGCGCGGCGACGAGCAGGACGGTGATCGACGAGATGCTGGCCTCGCTCAGCATCGCGACCTTGAGCCGGCGCGTGAGCGGCATGGCGTCGGTGGGGCTGAAGGCCACCGAGTTGGTGAACGAGACGTAGAGGTAGTCCACGAGGCGCGGGTACCAGCCCCGCTGCGCACGGCCGGCGTCGTCCATCTGGGGGAACTGGAACTCCGGCGGCAGCGGATCGGGCTCGGCTCGACGCACCGGCCCTCCCCGGTCGAGCTCCCAGAACCACAGCCCGAAGGCGATCACGTTCGTCGTCCAGATGGCGAGCCCCTTGAACAGGAGCTGTCCCCCGTTCACCTCGTCGCCGCTCAGGATCGCGCCGAGGAGGGCCACCAGCGCCACCGCGTTGCCGAGCCCCACGCAGGCGACCAGGCCGAGGGACACGGCGCGCCGACGGCCCCGCTCAAGGAGCCGCTGGCGCGGTCGCGACCAGGTCAGGAGGATCAGCAGGACGAGCTCCGGTCCGACCGGGACCAGCCAGACCCACCAGGGGAGCCCCCAGAGCGACCAGCCCTGAGTGGCGCTGACGATGCCGATGAGCACCTGCAGGCCCATCACCGCGACGACGGCGAGGGCGGCCTCCACCCGCGTCTCGTGATCGGCTTCGCTGAGCTCGTTCCGAGCCATGGATGCACCTTTCGCGCCCGCCGGCGAGCGTCCTGGTGCGAGCGACACCTTCCCTGCGCCCCAAGGGGCCGTTCAATGAAGCGAACGCGGGTGGCCGCTGAGGTGCTCAGGCGTCCGTCGTGACCAGACGCCCCTGTCCGAGCCGCGCGACATCGACCTCGTCGAGCGACTCGACGACCAGGTCGGCGCCCGCGCCGGCCAGCATCGCCGCGTCGTCGGCCCGGGCGACGCCCAGCGCGGCCATGCCGCCGGCCTTGGCGGCCTGGATGCCCGAGACGGCGTCCTCGACGACGAAGCACCGCCCCGGCGGCACGCCGAGCTCGGCGGCGGCGGTGAGGAAGATCTCGGGGTGCGGCTTGCCGTGGGCGAAGTCGCGGCCCGAGACGTCGGCGTCGAAGACGTCGAGCAGCGTTTGTCCGGGCGCCACGAGTGCCTCGCCGAGACCCTGCTCCCGGGCGAACGTGTCGAGGCGGATCCTCCGCAGGAACAGCCCGGCGTTCTTCGAGGACGAGGCCGCCGCGATGCGGACCCCCGCCGCCCGCGTCGCGAGCACCAAGCGCAGCGCGTCAGGGTAGGCCTCGAACTCCCCCTCCTCGATCAACTCGGTCACCATCGTCTGCTTGCGGTCGGCGTAGGCGATCGTCCGCCGCTCGGCGTCCGGCACCCCGAAGTGGTCCAGCGCCGCGCGCGCCCCGCTGAGCCGCGGCTTGCCCGACATGACCTGTTGGTAGATCTGCGGGGTGAACGCCTCGGGCGACCAGGTCGTCTCGTCCCGGATGCCGCTCCACTCGCCCTCCATGAGCTCCCGAAGCGCGTCGCGCCACGCGCGCTCGTGCGGCGAGTCGACGAGCACGCCGTCAACGTCGAAGACCGCGCCGCCGAAGCCGTCCGGCACGTTCGCCGTCACCCGCGGGCCGGCGCCCCGGCCAGCGCGAACGAGAAGCGGTCGCCGGGAAACAGCTCGCGAACCTCGTCGCCGACGCCGATCTTGATCGGGTCGCACGCGCCCTCGGCGCGGACCGACACGGTCAGCCGGCCGTCGGCGAGGCTCAGATGGATCGGCGTGCCGCGGACCTGCATCGCGAACGAGAGGCCCTCGAGGCGATCGATCAACCGCGGGGCGAAGTACAGGACGTCCCCGCGCATCGCGGTGCCGAGGTACCCGCGCTGCACCAGGTCGAGCGTGCCGGACATCACGCCCATGTGGATGCCCTCCTTGGTCGTGCCGCCCTGGATGTCGCCGATGTCGCTCTCGAGCGCCACGAGGAAGCGCTCCCACGAGCTCTCGGGGTCCGATCGCGGCGAGCACGGCGGCGTGGGTGATGAAGCTGAGCGTCGAGCCGTGAGAGGTGCGGGCGTCGTAGTACTCGATGTTCCTGCGCACGGCGTCCGGGCCGAGCTCGTAGCCGAGCCGCTCGAACAGCTCGCCGAGCTCCTCCTCGGAGAACAGGAAGAAGAGCATGACCGTGTCGGCCTGCTTGGCCAGCTTGTAGCGGTCCGGGTCGTCGCCCTCGGCCCGCAGGATCCGGTCCAGTCGCTGGATCCTGCCGTCGTACCGCTCGCGGTACCCGTCCCAGTCGAGCTCGGCGAGCTCCTCGTATCCCTCGAACTGGCTGATGATGCCGTCGCCGTGGAACGGCACGAGCATCTTGCGGCTCATCTCCGCCCACGTGGCGACCTCGTCGTCGGTGAGGTCGATCCTGCTCCGCAGCGCCTTGGCGCGGCGCGCCGGGAGGAGGCCGAGGACCGCCGGGGCGGTGGCGCAGATCCAGGCGACCATGACGTTCGTGTAGGCGTTGTTGCGCAGCCCGCCCTCGGCCGCTCCCGGGTACTTCTCGTGGAACTCGTCGGGTCCCATCACCCCGTGGATCTCGTAGCGGTCGCGCTCGGGGTTGTAGTGCGCGAGCGAGGACCAGAAGCGGGCGATCTCGAGCATCATCTCCGCCCCGTGGTCGAGCATGAACTCGACGTCGCCGGTCGCCTGGTAGTACTGCCAGACGTTGTAGAAGATCGCCGCGTTCACGTGGCGCTGGTTGTGGCTGAGGTCGCGCTCCCAGCGCCCGGAGAGCGGGTTGAGGTGCACGACCTGGGTCTCCTCCTGGCCGTCGCTGCCGCTCTGCCACGGGTACATCGCGCCGCGATAGCCGGCCGCCCGCGCCGCTCGGCGGGCCTCCCCCAGCCGCCGCGCCCGGTACTGGAGCAGGTGCCGGCTGATCCGCGGCAGGCGGAAGTTGAGGAACGGGAACACGTACAGCTCGTCCCAGAAGACGTGGCCGCGGTACGCCTCGCCGTTCAGGCCGCGCGCGACGACGCCGGCGTCCTTGTCGGCCGTGTGGCGCGAGCAGACCTGCAGGACGTGGGCGATGTGAAGGCGCAGCAGCAGCTGCACGCGCGCGTTCCCGGGCAGGACCAGGTCGCACGCCTCCCAGAGCTCGTCCCACGCCGAGCGATGCTCGGCCAGCGCCCTGCCGAACGACGGGTAGTCGCCGACGGACTTTCCGGCGTTGCCGAGCGGCTCGCTGATCGCGCGATCGTGCGATGTGTAGAGCGCGACCATCTTCTCGACGCGCACCGGCGCGCCCTGCGTCACGTCGAAGGCGAGGACCGTCTGGACGTAGTCCTCCATCTGAAGGAGCCCGCGCTGCGCATCGACCGGCTCATCGCCCGAGAAGACGCGCGTGCGGGCCGCCTGCGCCACGTGGATCCGCGACTGGCGCGTGCGCGCCATCAGCCCGATCACGTCGGGCCCGAACGTCCGCGGGAACACGGGCTCCAGGTGCCGGCCCTCGAGCTCCCGGTAGCGCGCGACGCCACGGTTCGATGACGCGGCCGTCGAGGGCCGAGATGACCTCGACCCGGCCCGACCAGTCCTCCGGCGTGAGCGTCCACTCGATCGCCGCCTGGTGGCCATGGGCCATGCTGACGAAACGCCTGCTGCGCAGCGTGCTCGTGCGACCCGCCCGGTCGCGGAAGCGCAGCGTGCGCGACAGGACCGCGCTGCGGATGTCGTACTCGTGGCGGTAGGACAGCAGCTCGACGTCGGCGAGCCTGAGCACCTCCTCGCCCTCGATCCGCAGCTTGAGCACGAGCCAGTTGGGCAGGTTCACCAGGTCCTCGTTCGGAACCGGCATGCCGCCCATGATCGTGGTCTCCCGGTTGTAGCCGCCGTGGGCGTACGTCCCCGGGTAGTGCACGTCGTCGGCGTCTTCCCACTCCGCGGCGCCGCGCGTGCAGAAGTAGCCGTTGCCGGTCGAGGTGAGCGCCTCCCTCAGGCCCTCCTCGGCCGGCTCGTAGCCGTCGTACGTGAGCGTGAAGCCATCCAAGCGCGAATCCCTTCCGGGCGTCCGATGCTATCCGGCGACGGCCGGATTGACAGTTGTGCCCCGCGAGTGCCTCCGAGTGCTGTGCAGTCCTTCTCAAGCGGCTCTCGGCTCTCCCTGCCCTTTGGGAGCACCCCCCTGGTGCCGCCCCTCGCTCGCGCTCATCGAGCGCTCGCGCCCTCAGCCTGTCGGGGCGAATCGGCCCGGATGCGGAACACGGGGTATTGCGAGGCGATCCGTCCGAACTCCACCAGAGGGGCCCGCCGATCCACCGGGATGTGGGCACGGGCCCCGGGCGCGAGCTCCAGGTACCGCCGTAGGATCGGGGCACGGGCGTCAGGATCGACCTCCTCGAGGCGGACCACTTCACGGCGGCCGTGGCGGAGAACCGCCCGCCCGCCGGATGCCCTCACGTTGGCGACCCAGTTCACGTCCTGGCCGAGCATCGCAACGAGGTATCGGTCGCCCTCGTAATCTGCCACCACAACCGGGAACGAGGTGGGGCGCCCGCTGCGGCGGCCGCGCACCTCGAGGGTGTTCAAGCGGTGCGGTGGCAGCCCGGCCAGCCCAACCAGCCTCCAGATGCCGTTCAGGAACGCCGCCAGGCGATTCGGGCGGCCGCTTCCTGTACATCCACCTGTCGAGCTGGTGCGGCATCGGGAACCGCCACGGAGACTAGCCTCCACGGCGCCGTTTCCGTGCTCCATGCTCCGCTCGTTCCACGGCTCAGGAACGCGGGTCGAGGAGGGCCAGCACCAGGCGGTCGCGGCTTGCAAGGTCCGCAGGATCCGTCGCAGAGACGCTCCGTCGGACTCGCCGGCGACGCTCAGGAGTGGTCCTCGGCGAGGAGGCGCAGGCCAGGGGCGGCATCGTCGGGCACCGGCGGGAGGTGGGCGACCAGCTCTGCGAGCAGCGGGTTGTAGAGCGCGACGCTGCGGAGCACGGGCGTGCCGTCGGCGGCTGAGGTCGTGCGTTCGATGCGCAGCAGCGGGGCGCCCCGTGGGACCTCGAGGGACCGGGCTTCCCGCGACGTCGCCGCGACGGCGCTGATGGTCTGAACCGCGCCCCCGAGCTCCACGCCGAGCTGCTCGGAGAGCGGGCGACGCTCCAGTGCGCGCGGGGAGAGCCCGGAGGAAAGGTCCGACCTGACCCAGACGGTTGCGACCGCGAACGGCCGGCCGTCCATCCGGTCGATCCGACCCACCTCCAGGACGGTGTCGGTCGTGAGCACGCCCGCGAGGTGCGGCGGCGTGGGGACGAAGGCGAACCGCACCAGCTCGCGTCCGGGCGTCCTGTTCGCCGCGAGGATCTGGCGCTCGATCGTCGTCAGGTCGCGCAGCGACTGACGCAACGGCGTCCCCGCCACGAACCACCCGAACCCCTGGCGGCTGTCAACGAGGCCGGCGCCCTTGAGCTCAGCGAGCGCGCGGCGGACCGTCACCCGGCTCACCCCGTACGCGGCGGCCAGCTCGGACTCCGAGGGAAGCAGGCCTCCCTCCGCGAACTCCCCCGTCGCCACGCGGCCACGCAGCTCGTCCGCGATCTGCTGGTACCGGAGCTGACGACCCATGGGGCAAGCATACGAGACAAGTAGAGAACAAGTTTGATACAAGGTGATCAGCCTGCGCAGGGACGGAGGCACCGGGGAACATGAACGTCGCGATCCTCGACGACTGGTTCGACACCCTGCGCACGCTGCCGTGCTTCGAGAGGCTCGCCGGTCATCGCGTCACGGTCTTCAGGGACCACGTCACGGACACCGATGTCCTCGCCGAACGGCTCGCCGACGCTGACGCGCTGGTCCTGATCCGCGAGCGCACCGCCATCCGGGCCCCGCTGCTGGAACGCCTCCCGCGCCTGCGGTTGATCAGCCAGCGCAGCGTCTACCCCCACATCGACGTGGAGGCGTGCACACGCCTGGGGGTCACCGTCTGCTCGGATCTCCACGCCGGATCGGCCTCCTACGCGACGGCGGAGCTCACATGGGCCCTGGTCCTCGCCGCCATGCGGCAGATCCCGCGCCAGGTGGCCTCTCTGAGGTCCGGCAGCTGGCAGGCGGGCATCGGCGGGACGCTTCGGGGCAGAACACTCGGCATTCACGGGTACGGGCGCATCGGGAAGGTCGTCGCGGGCTACGGGGAGGCCTTCGGGATGGACGTCCGCGTCTGGGCGCGCCCGGAGTCGCTGGAGCGGGCTCGCGCAGACGGACTGGTGGCCGCAGAGAGCAGGGCGGCGTTCTTCGCGGAGTGCGACGTCATCTCGTTTGCACATGCGGCTGGTGCCTGCGACGACGGGGCATCGTCACCGCGCGCGACCTCGCGCGGATGAAGGCGGACTGCGCTCCTCGTCAACACCGCCCGCGCCGGCCTGATCGAGCCGGGTGCGCTGGTGCGCGCGCTGCACGCGGGCCGCCCGGGGATGGCCGCGGTCAACGTCTTCGAGGATGAGCCGGTCCTCGACACGCGGCACCCGCTGCTCGCCTTGGAGAACGTCGTGTGCACGCCCCACATCGGCTACGTGACCCGCGAGGAGTGGGATCTGCAGTTCGGCGACGTCTTCGACCAGATCAACGCGTTCGAGCGCGGCGCACCGACGAACGTCGTGAACCCGGAGGCGCTACGGGCATGAGCGCCCGCCAGGCGCATGACGGGGCGAAGACGCCGATTCCCAACCAGGACCTGTGCTCGACCTCCTGGAATGGCTCGCGGACGGCGGGCGTCCCTTGGCAAGCGGGCCGGGCGGGCCTTGCGCAACGGTTCCCGGAACGGCGAAACCCCGCGTGATCAGCGGGGTCTCAAAGGCGGGAGTGACGGGACTCGAACCCGCGGCCTCCGATTGAAAGTTGTGCCCGGCGAGTGCCCCTGAGTCCCGTGACCCCCCGCGTGACCCATGCGGGGACGGTGTCGAACCGGATATCGCGAGTGCCGTCGGTGAACGACGCCATCGACGCGATGCAGGAGCCTCTCGACATGGGGATCGGTGGAACCCTCGACTGTGGCAGCACTCAGCCGTACAGCCCGACCGTGGACGAGATCTGGATGCCAGGCTGCGTCGAGTGGCACCGAAACCGCCTTCTACGACGTGTCGGCAACCTTGACGTTCAGGTAACCCCGCACCGCCCGACGTCATCGCAGTCAGGGAATGGTCGGGGGCGCGAAGCCCCCGACCTTCCCTCTGCGAGCGCCCCCGCAAAGGAGCGCCGCGCAAGCGTACGCCGACGGGCCGAAGGCACCCACCGGCCTCTGCAGCCACGCAGATCGCGGTCGTAGACTGTCTCCGTGAGCGCCTCGACGCAGAGGCGGCCCGCTCCGGCCATCGTGCTCGAGACCAAGCTCCACCCGCCCCCGTCTCGGCCGGGGCTCGTCGAGCGCGCCGGCCTCCTGCGCCGGCTGCGTGACCCGGAGGCACCGGTGGTCGTCGTCGGCGCCCCGGCCGGCTACGGCAAGACGATCCTCCTCGCCCAGTACGCGGCCGTCACCAATCGCCCGTTCGCATGGCTCTCGCTGGACGCAGCCGACGCCGACCCGGTCCTCCTCGCGCTCGAGCTGGCCACCGCCATCGACCGCGTCTCAACGGTCGATGCCCGGGTGTTCTCGAGCCTGAGCACCCCGGCGCCGGCCATCCGGAGGGTGGTCCTTCCCGGCCTCGTCAACAGCCTCGATTCAGGGGAGGTGGCTCTCGCCCTGGATGACCTGCACCTGCTCGAGGGCTCCCGGAGCCTGGGGATCGTCTCCTTCCTCTGCGAGCACGCCCCTCCCGGGGCGAAGCTCCTGGTCGCGTCGCGCGACACGTCGGCCTTGCCCCTCGGCAACCTGCGAGTGAGCGGTCGGCTGCTCGAGCTTGGATGGCGAGACCTGGCGCTCAACCGCTCGGAGGCGGAGGGCCTCATGCGCGCGGCCGGCGCCTCGCTCGCAGACGAGGACCTCGACGCCGTTCTCGAGCGCACGGAGGGGTGGCCTGCGGCCCTCTACCTTGTCGCGCTCGCGCTCCGAGACGCCGGCGAGGGCCCCGGCTCGGCGGTCCGGGTGGCCGGCGACGATCGCGATCTCGTGGATTATCTCTCCGCCGAGCTGCTCACGCGTCTGCCGCCCGAGCGGCTCTCCTTCCTCCTGCGGACGTCGATCCTCGATCGCATCTCGGCTCCGCTGTGCGACGCCATCCTGGGTCGCCAGGACTCGGCGCAGGAGATCGCCGGGCTGGTGCAATCGAACCTCTTCGTCCAGCCCCTCGATCGCACGCGCGAGTGGTACCGCTACCACCACCTGTTCCGGGAGACCCTTCGCGCCCAGCTCGCGCGTCGCGACGCCCGATCGGCTCGGTCGCTCCATCGCCGGGCGTCACGGTGGCACGAGCGGAAGGGGACGCCCGAGGAAGCCGTGCAGCACGCGCTGGCCGGGGAGGACATGCGCCGAGCGACCAAGCTCGCGGTGCAGACGGCGATCGGGCTGATCCGCGTCGGTCGCCTGGCCACGGTTCGCCGTTGGTTGGACGCCTTCCCGGACGACGACATCGCCGAGTCCGCGCCGCTGGCCGTGACCGCTGCCTGGGTCTGCGCCCTGTCCGGCGAGAAGGACCGGGCACGACGGTACGTCTCGGTCGCGGAGGGCGCGCCCTGGCGCGGGCTCGGCCCCATCCGCGAGCCGTCGCCCGAGGCCGCCGTGGCGCTCATCAGGGCGGTGTTCGGCTGGGAGGGCGTGAGCAGGATGAGCGCCGACGCGCTCACGGCCTGCCAGCTCCTCCCCGCCGGCCATCCCGCCCGCGAGCCCGCGGCGCTCGCCCGCGGCTGCAGCCTGATGCTGCTCGGGCGGACCGCGGAAGCGGTGCCCTTCCTGGAGGAGGCCTCGGCGCTTGGGGAGGCCAGGCCGCTGGCCTCGATCCTCGCCCGCGGAGTGCTCGCGCAGATCGCGCTGGAGGAGGGACAGGTTGACGCGGCCGAGGCCAGCGCCAGAGAGGGACTCGAGCTCATCAGCCGGCTTGGTCTGGGGGAGAACGCCGCCAGCGCCTCCGTCGGCACCGCCGCCGCGTGCCTCGGCGCCCGCAGCGGTGACGTCACGCGGGCGCGCGTCCATCTCGAGCAGGGGCGGTCGGTCCTCCCGAGGGTGGCCGCTGCACCGTGGCTGTCGATCAGGACGCGCGCGCTGCTCGGCCGGGTCGCGCTCACGCTCGGCGATCTCCAACTGGCGGGATCGTTGCTGGGGGAGGCTCGACGGGGGCTCGCCGGCTACCTGGACGCCGGCGTCCTGCCCCGACTGCTCGTCCGGCAGGAGCGGGCGCTCGAGGAGGCCCGGGGTGGCGGCGGCGTGCTCGACCAGCCGCTCACCGCCGCCGAGCGCAGGGTGCTGGAGCTGCTGGCCACCCACCTGTCCCCGGCCGAGATCGGGGAGGCGCTCCATATCTCGCGGAACACCGTCAAGGGCCACCTCAAAGCGATCTACCGCAAGCTCGAGGTGAGCGGCCGCTCGGACGCCGTCGAGCGCGCCCGCCGGCTCGGGCTGCTCGATCCCAGCGGCTGACCACCCTTCCGGGGTGGTGCGCCGGGCCGCCGACCGGCGCACCCTCTGGGGAGATGAGCGAGCTGGTGCTCAGCGTCTTCGCGGGTGAGGAATCCGCGGCGCGCGTGCTGCGCGACCTGCGTGTGGCGCGCCCGGCCCTCGACGGCCTCGCCTCGGCTGCAACCGTGAGCGTCGGCGACGCCGGCAGCTACGACGTCGGGACGACCGGCCGCCCGGGCTCGGGGCTGGGGTTCCCGGGCATGTTCTGGGAGGCGCTGTTCGGGCTCGTCTTCCTCGTGCCCGTTCCGGGCAGCTCCTACGGCCCGGGCGCCGGCGCGCTGTTCGAGACGGTCGTCCAAGTCGGCGTGGACAACCGCTTTCGCGCCCGGGCGCGCGGGGCACTGGTGCCGGGAACGTCCGGGGTGGCGCTGCTGCTCACGGACGAGGACGCCCAGTCGGTGCTCTCGTTTCTCGAACCGCGCGGGGGAAACGTCGTGAGCGCGCGGCTCACACCCGCGCAACACGCAGAGCTCGAGCGCGAGCTCGGCGGGCCGCCTTGAGCCGGCCGAGCCCACCACCGGGGGGCCGAGCGAGTCGTGCACCGACTGGGCGTCGGCCTGTCGCGCCGGCGTGATCAGCGGATCTGCAAGACAAGAGGAGAAGAGTGTGGCCATCGGACCCGTGCAACTGATCGTGCTGGGCTTCCCGCACCGGGACTTCCACGGCGAGATCGTTTCCCAGCTGGAGCGGCTGCGCGACAGCGACACCGTGCGCGTCATCGGCGCCCTGGCCGTCCACAGGGACGCCGAGGGTGAGATCGAGGTCCAGCACCTGAGCAACCTGACCGAGGACGAGGCGATCGAGCTGAGCGGCACGGTGGGCGCCCTGATCGACCCCGGCGTCGAGAGCGCGGAAGACGCCCAGGCCCGCGCCGAGGCGGGCGCGCAGGGCCGCGACATCTACACGGACGAGGAGGCCTGGGACGTCCTCGACGACATCGCCAACGGCTCGTCGGCGGCGCTGCTCGTCATCGAGCACCGCTGGGCCGTGCCGTTGCGCGACGCCATCGCGCGCGCCGGCGGGTTTCGGATCAGTGACGGCTTCATCAGCCCGCTCGACCTCATCGAGATCGGGCTGGTCTCGCCCGAGGAGGCCGAGGCCCTCTTGGACGCCATCAAGGGCGCGACCGCGCCGACCTCCCAGAACCTGAGGCCCGGCGGCGATTTCGGCCGCCAGGCGCCAGGGATGTCCCTGTCGCGCCAAAGCGAGATCGCGTCGGAGGATCGCAGCCACCGCGGTTCGCCCCCGAGGACTGCCAGCGCAACCTCAGGGAGACGGACAGATGCTCGATGACTCGCCGGGCCTCGGCAGCATGGAAGCCACCGACCACCCTCGTGCTGGTACCAGCTGGGACGACTTCTGCAGCGCGCGCGCTCGCTTCCTGGCACGCCTGGCCGAGCTGAGCGAGATCAGCCGCCTCGAGCGGGCCTGGGCGCTGCAGGCGCACACTCGATCGCAGTCGGGCGAATCGCGGCCCTACGTGGCGCTGACGTCGGAACCAGCCATCAGCCGAGCGCCTATCTGTGACGGGAGTGACGGGACTCGAACCCGCGGCCTCCGGATTGACAGTCCGGTGCTCTAACCAATCTGAGCTACACCCCCACGGCGCCGGCGGCGGGAGGTGGGCGGTGACGGGATCGAACCGCCGGCCACCTGCGTGTAAGGCAGGCGCTCTACCGCTGAGCTAACCGCCCGGACCGCATCGGCCGGATCACGATACCAGCCCCGGGTGGGCCGCTAGCCTGGGCGGCGGTGGACCGCGACGCCCTCACCCGGTGGGTCGACGCCTACGAGCGCGCGTGGCGGGCGCCGGGGGTGGAGGCGCTCGACGCCCTCTTCACCGAGGACGCCACCTACTCGACGGCGCCGTTCCAGAACCCGTTCGCCGGGCTGCCGGCCATCCGCGAGATGTGGGAGGCCGGGCGCGAGCCCGGCGAGGAGTTCGTCATGTCGAGCGAGGTCGTCGCCGTCGAGGGCGACGTCGGCGTCGTCCGGCTGCGGGTGCACTACACGGCGCCCGAGGACCAGGTCTTCTGGGACCTCTGGATCGTGCGGCTCGCCGCCGACGGCCGGTGCGCGGCCTTCGAGGAGTGGCCCTTCTGGCCGCCGGGGACGCGCGGCGGCTACGACCCGGGGCCCGCCTCGTAGGCGATCCCCCAGCGCCCCGCGAAGGACTCGCCGGGGCGCAGAACCACCAGGCCGTCGCCCGAGTTGAAGGCGTCGGGCGCGCAGGTCATGGGCTCGACGGCCAGGCCGCGCCGGCGCCGGTCGGGGGGCAGGGTGTCGCCCGTGAAGACCATGACGTAGGGGAAGGCCTCGTCCATCCAGAGCGTCGCCGCGCGGCCGTCCCCCGCCGCGAGGCGGACCCGGGCGAGGCCGTCGGGCTCGCGCGCGAGGTCGGTGAGGCAGTGGTCGAGGACCCGGCCGCCGAGGACCGGGCCCTCGCGCAGGTCGAGGTCGCCCGCCACCGGGCGGCGCTCGCCCGTGGGGATGCCGCGCGCGTCGGCCGGCAGCCAGCTCGCGGCGGGCACGCGGGCGCTCAGCTCGTCGATCGTCGCCGTCGCGAGCGTGAGGTACGGGTGGAACCCGGCGCCGAACGGCAGCTCCGCGTCGCCGGGGTTGGACGCGCGCAGCGTCACCTCGAGGCCGCCGTCGCCGAGGGCGTACTCCAGCCGCAGGTCGAGGGGGAACGGGTAGGCCGGCTGCGGACGCAGGCTCAGCTCCATGGCGCAGCGCGACGGCCCGCGCTCGGCGACGCGCCAGGACGTCCACCGGGTGAGGCCGTGGATCGCCGACCCCGTGGAGCGCTCGTTCACCGGCGCCTCGATCGCCCGGCCCCCGAACCGGTAGCGCCCCTCGGCGAGCCGGTTGGGCCAGGGCAGCAGGGGCTGGCCCCGCCCCCCGCTCGCCATCTCGCCGGCCGGGTAGCCGTCGAGCAGCGGCGCCCCGTCGTGCTCCAGCGCCCGCAGCGCGCCGCCGACCTCCACGGCGACGGCCGACCACGGCCCGTGGCGCAGCTCGACCTGCTCCCCGGAGGGCGGGCCGCTCACCCGCCCCGCCCCATGATGCCTCGGCTCGTCATCCTGGGGGGATCATCTCGCGTCGCGTCAGGTGAGGTGGTCGTGGTCGCCGCGGACCCAGGCGACGTGCCGGGCCGCCGAGCGGCGGACCACCGCCCGGGCGTCGGAGTCGATCACGTTGGTGAAGTTGCCGTAGAGGCGGTCGAACGCGAGCCGCTCGATGTGGCCGGCCACCCGCTCGGTCACGGCGGCCGACAGCGGCAGGTGGTTCGGGTAGCTGCGCATGAACGCGACCGACGCGCGGTCCGGGTTGGCGAACACGGTGTCACCGCTGAGCAGCGCGCCCCGGCCCTCGGCGCCGGCGGCCCAGTGCACGATCGCGCTGCCGGGGAAGTGCCCGCCCGGCTGGCTCAGCGTGACCCCCGGCAGCACCTCCACCGTTCCGGACCACGCCCGGACCACCGGGTCGGGCCGCGCGACCCAGCCGAGGTCCGCCTCCGCCACGAGCACCGGCGGGCCGCCCAGCGCCCGGCTCCACTCGACCTGCACGCCGAACATGTGGGGGTGGCTCGCCGCGATCGCGACCACCTCCCCCAGCGCGCGGATCCGGCGGACGGCCTCGTCGTCGACGAACCCGATCGGGTCCCACAGCAGGACCCCCTCGGGCGTGCCGACCGCCTTGGCCTGCTGGCCGATGCCGACCGCCGGGCTCGCCTCGATGCCGAGGAGGCCCGGCTCGAGCTCGGTGACGACGGTCCGGTGCCCGGCGGCCGCCAGCTCGCCGAGGGTGGTCCACCGCTGCCCGCCCGCCGGCACCCACTGCCGCTCGTCGGCGCAGATCGCGCAGACCTCCGGGCGCCCGGCGTGCTCGACCGCGCAGGTCGCGCAGATCGAGAAGGCCGCGTCGGCCGTCATGCGCGGAAGGCCAGGAAGAGCGTGCCGTTCGGCGAGGAGGTGACGTCGATCAGCTCGAGCCGCTGGAGCTCGTCGTCGCCGTCGAACAGCCGCCGGCCCCGGCCGGCGACCACCGGCGCGACCACGAGCCGCAGCTCGTCGACCAGGCGGGCGCGCAGCAGCGACTGGGCCAGCGCGATGCTCCCGTGGATCCCGATGTCGCCTCCCGGCCCCGCCTTCAGGTCCGCCACGTAGCCGGCGGGCGGGGTCGTGACCAGCGTCGAGTTCGCCCACTCACGGGCGGGCGCGCTGGAGGTGACGACGTGCTTCGGGGTCGTGTTGATGAAGCTGGCGAAGGGCTCCATGTCGGACGTGGGCCAGTGCCCCGCCCAGTAGTCGTAGGTCCGGCGGCCGAGGAGGACGTCGTCCTGCGAGCCGATGACGCGCCCGAGATTCTCGATGACCTCCGGGCCGCCGTCCATGAACCAGCTCGGCTCCTCGGCCACCCCGTCCAGCGAGAGCAGCTCGTAGAGGACGACCTTCCTCATTTCGGCCCCATGACGTGGACGACGATTCCGGAGGAGAAGACGGACGTGTCCAGCAGCTCCAGGTGGGTCGTGTCGATCCCCTCGATGAGGCGCTGGCCGCCCCCGGCGAGGATCGGGAAGACCCAGAAGTGGAACTCGTCCACCAGGCCGTGCTCGATGAGCGCCCGGTCGAGCTCGCCGGTGCCGAACTTCAGCAGGTCGCCGCCGGGCTGGTCCTTGAGCGCCGCGACGCCCTCGGCGGCGTCGCCCTCGATGATCGAGGCGTTCCAGGTCGCGTCGGTCAGGGTGCGGGAGGCGACGTGCTTGGGCATGGCGTTCAACTTGTCCGCGTAGGCGTCGCCCGACCGCTGGGGCCAGGCCTCGGCGAAGCCCTCGTAGGTCACGCGCCCCAGCAGCAGCGCGTCGGCCGCCGCGATGAGCTTGGACGCATACGCGAAGTGCTCGTCGTCCCAGTAGGACGGACCCCACACCTGCGGCTCGCCGATGCTGCCGTCGAGCGTCACGAACGTGGATTCCACGAGCTTCCTCATCGGTCACTCCCCTCCTCGTCGGGTTGGATGTCGACCCCGCGACGAACGACGGGCACCGAGATCGACACCACCCACCTGAGACTGCTGCTCACAGCCTTCCTCATCTCTAGACCGACCGCTGGTAGGCGCGCAGGGCCCGCACCGCGGCCCAGCCGCAGACCAGCGCCGTGCCGACGAGCAGCCCGGCCCAGCCGGCGACGTCGCCCCAGCTCGGGTCGGCGGCGAGCGCCTCGCGCCCGGCCTCGATCGCCCAGTTGACGGGGTTGTACCCCGCCACGTCCGCAAGCCACCCCGGCGCGAGCGAGCTCGGCATGAAGGCGGTCGAGAGGAACGTCAGCGGGAGCACCAGGAAGTTGACGGCGCCGATGAGCGTCTCCTCCTTCCGGGCGAGCAGCGCGATGGCCATCGACAGGCCGCCGATCGCCCAGGCGAGCAGGATCGCGCACCCGATCAGCACGGCGACCCCCGCCACCCCGCCCGCCAGGTCGGCCCCGCGGGCCAGCCCCAGGGCGACGATGATCAGCGACTGGATCATCACGATGGCCGCGAGCTGCCCCATGGGCCCGGCGACCAGCGAGGCCCGCCGCGCCGGCGAGACCAGGAAGCGGTCCATCACCCCACGGTCGAGGTCGTTGATGATGCCCATCCCGCTCCAGCCGGCCGAGAAGAGGGCGGTCATCACGACGATGCCCGGCACCAGGAAGTCGACGTAGTCGTCGCCCGCGAAGCCCGGGATGTCGACGACCCGCTCGAAGAGGGCGCCGAAGAGCAGCAGCCAGATGACCGGCTGCACGAGCGTGATGGCGACGAACCAGGGCTGGCGCCACAGGATGCGCAGCCAGCGGCCGGCCATCAGGCCCGAGTGGGTGAGTGCGGTGGTCACGGGGTCTCCTCCTCCCGGTCGTCGCCGGCCGCGAAGGCGCGGCCGACGCGCTGCAGGTAGACGTCGTCGAGCGAGGGGCGCGAGACGGTCACCGAGGCCACCGCCACGCCGGCCGACTCCAGGGCCGACAGGACGGCGGGGACGGCCGTGGCGCCCTCGTCGACGCGGGCGCGCAGGGCGAGCCCGTCGAGGGTCACCTCGCGCACGCCCGCCACCCGCTCGAGGGCCAGGGTCGCCCGGCCGTTCGCCTCGGGGCGGCTCAGGTCGACCGTCACCGCGTCGCCGTGGAGCCCGGCCTTCAGCTCCTGCGGCCGGCCCTCCGCCACGATGCGCCCGCGCTCGACGATCGCCAGCCGCGAGGCGATCTGGTCGGCCTCCTCGAGGTAGTGGGTCGTCAGCAGGATCGTGAGCCCCTCCTCGCGCGCGAGCCGGGTGATCTCGGCCCACATCGCCGCGCGGATCTCCGGGTCGAGGCCGGTGGTCGGCTCGTCGAGGAAGAGCACGCTGGGGCGGTGGATGAGGCCCATCGCGATGTCGAGGCGGCGCTGCATGCCGCCCGAGAAGGTCCCCGCCCGGCGGTCGGCGGCCTCCGTCAGGCCCAGGCGGTCGAGCAGCTCGGCCGCGCGGGCCCGCACCTCGGTCCGCCGAAGGCCGTGGATGCGGCCCTGGAGGGCCAGGTTCTCGCGGGCGGTCGCCTCCGGGTCCAGCCCGGACCGCTGGGCGATCACGCCGATCGCCGCCCGGACCCGGTCCGGCTCGCGCAGGACGTCGAGCCCCGCGACGCGCGCCTCGCCGGCGTCGGGCCGGGAGAGGGTCGTCAGCACCTTCACGGTCGTCGACTTGCCCGCGCCGTTGGGCCCGAGGAGACCGAAGATCGTGCCGGCCTCCACCTCCAGGCCGAGCCCCTCGAGCGCGCGCACGCCGCCGGGGTAGGTCTTGACCAACCCGGCGGCGAAGATCGCGGTCGTCATATTGCCTCCCTTCTCTTCGATCATCGAATCTCTCGATGTGTAAGATGATCGTGCGAGCGGGTACCTTAATCCTCAAGAGATTCGAATGTCAAGAGACTCGAAGGACAAATTGATCGCCGAGGTGGCCGACGAGGTGCGGCGCCACCAGACCGCCCAGGACGCATTCGACGACGTGGCGGCCGCCTTCATGGGCATCAACCGGACCGACCTCCGGTGCATGGACATCGTTGACCGGGCGGGCCAGGTCACCGCCGGGGCGCTCGCCCGCGAGAGCGGGCTCTCGAGCGGGGCGGTGACGACGGTGATCGACCGCCTGGAGGCGGCCGGATACGTCCGGCGGGTCCGCGACGAGACCGACCGCCGGCGGGTGCTCGTGGAGCTGACCGACGATGCGCGCCGGCGCGCGTGGGAGGTGTGGGGCCCGATCGCCGAGGAGGCCGGCCGGATGTTCGCCGCCTACGACGAGGAGCAGCTCCGCTTCATCCTCGACTTCATGGGAGGAGCGGTCGAGTTCCTCGAGCGCCACCGCGCGCGCGTGCGGGAGCTGGGAGCCGCCTAACGCGCGGCTCGGTCCTGTCGTCGGGCGCCGCCCCCCGGCGGTCGATCCGACTCGACCTCCGGGGGGCAGACGGGCGGGCGGGCTCCCCCTAGGTTCACGCCCCCGTGGTCTCGCTCGCGAGCAGACTCCCCGACATCGAGCTCCTGCCGGGAGACGGCCCGCCGCGGGCCGCGTTCCCACCGCCCCCGCCGCCCTGGCGCGCGCCCCCGCCCCCCGACATCGAGCGGATCGGCGCGCCGCGCGGGCGGTCCCTGCGGCGCCCGCTCGCCCCCGGGCCGGCCGCCCGCGGGCCGCGGCGCACGATCTGGCCGCAGCCGGCGCGGCGGTCCCGCGCGCCGGCGCCGCGGCCCGCGGCCGCCGCGGCCCCACCGTCCCGGGCGGCCGCCGTGGCGGTCGACCTGGACGTGCCCGCCTTCCTGGCGCGGCCGCGCCCGGCGCCGGCTCCCCCCGCGCCGGCCCTCCCGCCCCCGCCGCTCCCCGCGCGAGCGCGCCCGCCGCGGCCGGCCGCCCAGCCCCGCTGGGGCCGCATCGGGGGGACGGCCGTCGCGCTCGCGGTCCTCGCCGGGGCCGCGTTCATGGCTCTCGGCGGCGCGGGAGGAGAGGGCGGCGGCGCCCCTTCGCCGGAGCCGTCGCGCGTGCCCGGCCTCACGGCCGCGGCTGCCGCCGAGATCCCCCCCGACTACCTGGCCCTCTACCGGCAGTTCGGGCTCGAGATGGACATCGACTGGCGCTTCCTGGCGGCGATCGGCGCGCAGGAGTCCGATCACGGGCGCAACCGATGGGCGGCGCGCGTCAACTCGGAGGGCTGCGTCGGCCCGATGCAGCTCGGGGTGGGCGGGCGCTGCGGCGACTTCGTCGGCGCCTGGGGCGTCGACGGCGACGGCGACGGCGGCGTCGATCCCCTACAGCCGGCCGACGCCATCGCCACGGCCGCCCGCGGCCTGCGGCTGGGGAAGGGCGCGCCGCCTCGCGGCGGAGCCTTCGAGGGCTACCGCCAGGCCGCCTGCGGGTACTACGGGGCCTGTGCGGACGCCCGGGCCGACTACGCCGACGAGGTCATGGCCCGGGCCGTCCGCTACGGGTTGCCTCAGTAGGGGAGGTCCTTCGGCGCCTCGCCGTTGTCGCCGGCGCCCACGAGGGCGGGCTCCGGCTCGGCCGCCGGCGCGGGGGCCGGGGCGCCCCAGTTCTGGACGCCGAGCTTCCAGAACCCGCGCACGTTGTTGAGGCGGGCGTCGCGCGAGCCGTTAACCGGCAGGACACGCCCCCTCAGCAGCGGCGCGAGGTACGGCGCCAGGACCGCGCCGCCGCCGCCGGTGATGACGATCGCGTCCATGTCCCACTCGTCCGCCCACAGCCGGTTGGCGTCGGTGGCGATGTCGGTCGCGAGCTGGCCGAGCACGTGCTCGATCAGGCGGCTGAGATCGAAGCTCTCGCCGCGGATCTTGATGCGGCCCTCGTCCATCGCCTCGTAGAGCCGGTAGAGCTCGACGTTGACCCCGCTCTTCTCGCGGATCTTGGCCGCGATCGTCGCGAAGGCGCGGCCGACGCCGGTCTCGGTGCTCTGGCTGGCCCGCTCGAGGAAGGTGCCGCGGTCGGAGACGGTGAGGTCGGAGGTCTGGAAGCCGACGTTGACGAGCCCCACCTTCTGCTGAAGGGTCTGGCGGTCGCCGATCCCGCCGGCGTCGTCGAGCACGATGTCGTACATCGAGCCGAAGGGCTGGGGGATCACCTTGACGTCGCGGACCTCGAGCACCCGTCGGCTGCGCGAGCCGTCCGGGGCGATCGCCGTGAACGAGTGGCGGTCGCGCAGCAGCCGCGCGAGCTCGTCGGCCTTCTGGCGGAAGGTCGCGATCGGCAGGCCGGTCACGATGCCCACGGGCTCGTCGGACTCGGTCAGCTCGGAGGCCACCGCGAGGGCGAGCACCTTGGCCGAGTCGGCGATGAAGAGGTCCTGGTCGAGAGTGAAGGAGCGCAGGCTGCTCTGGCGCTCGGCGAGGTCGCCGACGAAGACGCCGCGGTCCTCCAGCTCGAGGTGAAGGTGGTCGTTGCCGGGGCGGGCCTCCGCCATCGGGCCTCCCAGGCGACCGTCGGTCGCCTCGCCGATGACGGACTTGACGACGAGGGTCCGCTCGCCGTCCGTGGCCTTGGTGAAGCCGAAGCCGAGATCTATTCCGAGGGTCTGCACGTTGGGGGCCTCCTCCTGGGCGCCGGGGGGCCCGACCCTATGGACGCGGTTTGCAGGCGCCTTCCCCCGGAAGGCTGGCGATTCCCTGGCCAATCGTGTGGGTTGGGACCGCGCGGCGGGATAGCCTGCGGCCCACGCCGGGCGCGCCCGGCGATGATTCTCGGCGGGGGGCGCGGTCGTAGGCTCAGAACCCAGGACGAGAAGGAGATGGACATGGGACAGCCGGTCGTGCATTTCGAGATCATCGGGAAGGACGGCGAGGCGCTGAAGAGCTACTACTCGCAGCTCTTCGGCTGGGAGATCGACTCGAACAACCCGATGAACTACGGCATCGTCACCCGCGAGGGGAACACCAACGCGGACGGCGCCGGGATCGGCGGGGGCATCATGGGCGCCCAGGAGGGATACGACGGCCACGTGACCGTCTACGTCGAGGTGCCGGACGTCGAGGCCGCGCTGGCCTCGGCCGAGAAGCTCGGAGGGACGCGGATGATGGGCCCCGACAAGGTCATGGACAACCTCATCATCGGCCTCTTCCAGGACCCCGAGGGCCACACCATCGGCGTGCTCTCAGGAGAGTAGGGCGTAGCCGGGCCTCCTCCATGAGCGTCCGCGACCCGCGGGCCGAGGCGCAGGCCCTGCTCGAGGGGGGCCTCCAGGCGCGCGTGCTCGAGCCGAGCCCGCCCGCGTCGACCGACCCGCAATGGCTCGCCGACGACCCGGTGCGCGACGGCGGCCTCCCCGGCGATGGGACCGTCGCGCCGGTCCCGCTCGGGGCGGGCCGCACCTGGGACCAGTGGCTCGCCGGTCAACCGGAGCACGCCGGGTGGGCCGCCGACCGCTGGCTCGGCGCCCGCCGCCGCCTGGTCGCGCCGCCGCCGGCGTTCGCGGCCACCCGCCTGGCGCTGCACCGTGTGGCCGTCTACGCGGTCTCGCCGGCGCGCCGGCGGGCCAACGGCAAGATCGGCCTGCGCTTCACGATGGGCGGGTTCGGCACCCCGTTCTACGGGAACGACGAGCAGGTGAGGATCGAGGGGGACCGGATCGTGCGCCAGTTCGGCCCCGAGGCCCGCGGGGAGTCGCTCACCACGCTCGCGGGCGCGGCGGCCCTCGCGCTCGGCGGGCCGCCCGACCCCGCCGGGGCCGCGGGCTTCGACGTCCCATCGGCCGGGGATCCGGACGCGCCCCTCGACGTCGACCCGGCCGCCGCGCGACTGCTGGGCGACTGGTACGGCTTCGCGTGGTCGGTTCTCGAGGAGATGCGGGCCGAGCCTGCCTCGGCGCCGGCGGGGCGCACGCAGCTCTGGCCGGAGCACTTCGACGCCGCGGTCGATCTCGGCCCGGACGGCCCGGCGCGCGCCATCTACGGCGCGTCTCCGGGGGACGCCGCGGTCGACGAGCCCTACCTCTACGTGCTCCCCTCCCAGCCGTCGGCTGCGGGCGGCGGCCTGTGGAACGCGACCTCCTTCACGGGCGCCATCCTGCGCCTGGGCGAGTTCCTCGACGCCGCCGACCAGCGTGCGGCCGCCCTCGCGTTCCTGCGCGCGCGCCGGGACGCGCTGGCGGCCTGACGGTGCGGCGGCTGCTCCCGGATCCCGTCGATCCCGTCGATCTGCTCGATGTCTACGGCGACCCGCCGACCGCCGACGGCAGGCCGGGGTTGCGGTTGAACATGGTCGCGAGCGCCGATGGGGCGACGACCGTTCAGGGCCTCTCGGGCGGGCTCGGCGGCCCCGGCGACAGGGCCCTCTTCCACGCCCTGCGCGCGCTGACCGACGTGATCCTGGTGGGGGCCGGGACCGCTCGCGCCGAGGGGTACGGGCCGCCGAAGCTGTCGGACGACGAGGTCGCGGCCCGCGAGCGCCGCGGCCAGGAGCCGCTCCCGCGCATCGCCGTCGTCACGCGCTCGGTCGTCCTCGACTGGGGATCGTCCCTCTTCGCCGAGCCGACCTCGCGGCCGGTCGTGGTCGCCCCCGCGGACGCCCCGGCCGACCCCCTCGGTCGTGCCCGCGAGGTCGCCGAGGTGGTCCTCGCCGGGGCGGGGCGCGTTGACCTGCCGGGAGTCTTCGCGATGCTCGGCCAGAACGGCGTGCGCACCGTCCTCTGCGAGGGCGGCCCGGCGCTCAACGGCGGGCTCGCGGCCGCCGGGCTGGTCGACGAGCTCTGCCTCACCGTCGCGCCCCTGCTGACGGCCGGCGACGCCAAGCGCATCGTGGACGGGCCGGCGCTCAGCCCGCCGCCAGGGATGACCCTCGCGTCGGCGTGCGAGGAGGACGGCTTCCTCTTCCTGCGCTACCGCGCCTAGCGTCCGGCGCCCTTCGACCGTCAGGAGGCCCACATGCCCGACCGCACCCCGAGGAGACGGCTCTCGCCTACATGGAGGCGTGGAACGCCATGGACGCCGCCGCCTGCGCCGCGTGCTTCGCCGAGGACGGCGTCCGCGAGGGGCGCATCCTCGCCCGGGCCACGGCCGGCGGGGCGCGCTTCCCGCGCTTCGTCGGACGCGACGCGATCCGCGAGCGCATCGCGGGGTTCATGGTCGCCGTGCCGGACCTCCGCGTCAACGTCCTGCGCGTCGGCGAGGGACCGCCCGACACGGCGTGGCTCGAGTGGCACCTCACCGGGACCCACCGCGCCGACTGGGGGGTCTGGACGGCGCGCGGGGAGCGCGTGGACGTGCCGGCGGTGTCGATCTACCGCGTCGCCGACGGGCTGATCGCCGAGGAGGCCGAGTACATCGACCCGGCCGTGATGATGACGCCGCCGGACTGAGCCGGAGGAGCTCTAAGAGCCAGGTGATGCCGTACCTGCGCGAGACGCGCGCGTAGTCCTCGGGCCCCGCGCCGCCGGCCCGGTCGGCCTCGGCCAGCTCCCGGAAGAAGCCCTCGAAGCCTGCCGGGAAGGTCATCGTGAAGAAGCGGCCGGCCCGAGGGAGACGCGGCGGTGCGCGTGGGGTACGACGAGGCACTACGCTCCCTCGCTCCGGCACGCCGACCGAGGAGGGGTCGAAATGCCGAAGTACGTCACGTTCTTCAGCTACACCAGCGAGGCGTGGGCGCGCATGGTGAAGCGCCCCGACGACCGCACCGAGGCGGCGCGGGCGGCCATCGAGGCCGTGGGCGGCGAGCTGCTGGCCTTCTACTGGATGTTGGGCCACTCGGACGGCTTCGCGATCTACTCCGTGCCCAACGAGATCGCGGCGGCGAGCCTGGGGGCCGCCGTCGCGGGCACCAACCAGCTGGCGCGGCAGGAGACCTTCCAGGTGCTGGACATGGACGAGGGGAAGCAGGCGCTCGAGCTGGCCGGCGCGGTAACGCGCTCCTACCGGCCGCCCGGCGCGCCGCGGGACTGGAGGGAGGGGTACGACCAGCTCGGCTGATCCGCCGGGCCGGTCGCTCGACGACCTGCTGCGCGCTGCGCGCGCCCGCCTGCACGGCTGACGCCGGCCGGGGCGCACGAGGCGGCCCGCGTGCGGGGCGGCCTGATCGTGGACATCCGCTCCGAGCGGCAGCGCGACGAGCAGGGGCTCGTTCCCGGAGCGCGCTCCGTCCCGCGCAACGTGCTGGAGCGGCGCGCCGACCCGCGCTGCGGCCACCGCGACCCGGCCCTCGCCGTCGACGGACCCCTCGTCCTCATGTGCGCCCAGGGCTACCAGTCGAGCCTGGCCGCGGCGGTCCTCCAGGCACTGGGGCGTCGCGGGGGCGACGGACATGATCGGCGGCTTCGAGGGTGGGCCGCCGCCGGCCGACCGGTCGAGGCTCAGGGGTCGACCGCGCCCTCGAACAGGGCGAAGTAGGCCCCCTGGGGGTCGCGCGCGACGAGGATGCGTCCGGACTGGATCCGCAGGGCGGGGAGCACGACCGCGCCCCCCTCGCGCGCGATGACCTCGGCGGCCGCGTCCAGGTCGGCGGCGGTGAAGTAGACCAGCCAGTGGGGCGGGGCCGGGGTGCCGGGGGGCAGGGCCATCACGCCGCCGTTGAGCGACCCGCCGTTCTCGATGCCCCAGTAGGCCTGCGGCTCGCTCGCGACCTGGGTGATCCTCCAGCCGAACAGGTCCGCGTAGAAGCTCGCGCGCCCTCCGGATCGGAGGTGTTGAGCTGGTTGAGCACCATCGCGCCCGGGTCGTTCACCAGGCCGGCGCCGATGTGGGCGCGCGGCTCCCAGAGCGCGAAGATCGCCCCCTGGGGGTCCCTGACCAGGGCCATGCGGCCCGCGTCCAGCACGTCGAAGGCCGGCAGCATCACGGCGCCGCCGAGCTCGGCGACCCGCGCCGCGCCGGACTCGGCGTCCTCCACGGTCACGTAGGACAGCCACGCCGGCGGCGCCCCCGCGGCGAGCTGCTCCTCGCGCATCGCCGACATCCCGGCCACGTCGCGCCCCCCGACCCGCATCATCCAGTAGGTGGCGTCGGGGCCCGCCGGGACCTCCTCGGCCTCCCACCCCAGCAGGGCGCCGTAGAAGGCCGCCGCCGCGGCCGGGTCGGGGGTGCTCAGGTCCGTCCAGGAGAACGTGCCCGGAGCATGGGAGTCGCGCAGGCCCACGCCGGGAGCCTACCCGGCGGGGCGTGCGCGACGCGCGCTCGGCTGAGCCGGGAACCCAACGCCCCAGCTCGTCCGAGCGCTCGAGCAGGCCCCGGCGTCCGCCTCCATGCCGAGACCGTAGCCCGCGCGGGACGGAGGGAGGTCCCCATGGCGTAGAACGTGGTGTGGCCTCGACGGCCGATGCCGGCGAAGCGGGACTGGTGCGGCGGGCCCAGGGCGGCTCCCGCGACGCCGCCGCGCGCCTGTTCGCGACCCACTGGCCGCGCGCCTGGAGGGCGGCCCTCGCGGTGACCGGCTCGGCGCGAGATGGCCGACGACGTGGCCCAGGACGCCTTCGAGCGCGCCTTCGCGCGCCTCGCGACCTTCGACGCCTCGCGCCCGTTCGCGCCCTGGCTGCACCGCATCGTGGTCAACCGGGCGCTCGACGTGCTGCGGCAGGAGAGGCGCCTGGTGCTGGTCGGAGATCCGCCCGAGGCCCCGCACGCCTGGGCCGACGACGCCGAGGACCCCGAGGCGCTGGAGGCGCTCGCCGGGCTCCCGGCCGAGCGCCGCGCCGTCGTCGTGCTGCGCCACCTGCTCGACTACACCCCTCCGGAGATCGCCGAGATCCTCGACATCCCGGTGGGCACCGTGAATTCGCGGCTGGGCCGGGCGCTGGCCGAGCTGCGCGAGCTGCTGGGGGAGGGCGGGTGACCGGCCTCGAGGATCGCCTGCGCCGGGCGCTCGCGGGCCTGCCCGAGCCCCCCGAGGAGCGCCGCCGACGCGCCGAGCGCGCCGCCCTCGACGCCCTCCGGCGCCGCCGCGTCGCGGCGCAGGCGGTGGCTCCTGGCCGCGGCCGCGGCCGTCGCGGCGGTCGTCGTCGCGGGCGCCGCGCTCGCGGCGACGGACCGCCTGGACGTGAGGCTCGGCGCGCCGCCGGCGCCCGACCGGCCCGCGGCGGCTCGGACGCCGGCGATGGGCGTCGTCCAGCTGCCCGACGGCACCCAGGGCATGGCGCTCGTCGCCGGCGGCAGGCTCTGGCTCGGCACGCGCGAGGGTTTCGGCGTCCAGGGCCTCGCCGTGAGCACGGCCGAGCTCTCGCCGAACGCGCTCTACGCGGCCGTCGGCATCGGCCGGTCGCTGGTTGTACATCGTCCCCGACGGGCGGCGCGCCTGGTCGCACCCGACGCCCGGCCCGGTGGTCGCCGCCGCCTGGGCGCCCAACCCGATCGTGATCGCCTACGTCGTGCGGCGCGGCGGCGCGAACGAGCTGCACGTCATCGAGGGCGACGGCGACCGCGACCAGCTGGTCGACGCCGACGTCGCCCCCGTGCGGCCCTCGTGGCGCGCCGACACCCAGGCCCTGGCCTACGTCGGGCGCGACGGGCGCCGCGCGGGTGGCCTGGTGACCCGGCGCTGGCGAGCCGCGCCGCCGCCGCGCCGCCCGCGGGCGTCGCCGCCGTGGCCTACGCGCCGCAGGGCGACCGCCTGGGGCCCGCCACCGCCGGGCCCGGCGTCGCCGTGAGCTTCCGCGGCGGAGGCGGCGGCGGGCCGGCGGTCCCCGCGGCGCGGCGGGGCGCGGGGCCCCACCGCCCTCCGCTCCCGGGCGCGCCGGGCGAGCTGCTGGTGGCCTGTGACCAGCTGCGCGCGGCCGAGCCCGACCGCATCTGGAGCCTCATCGACACCGGCGGCCCCGTCGGCAAGCCGGCCTGGCGCTGCCTACGCCTCGAGCCCCGTCCTGGCGCTCGCGCCGATCGGCGACGGCCGGCGGCTCCCCGCCGCCGCCGTGCGCGTCGGGGGCGAGAACGCAGGTCTGGGAGGTTGACGCCCCCGAGCTGGGCCGCGACGAGGAGCTGCGTGTGCGACGCGTGCTGCTGAGGGTGCCTGCCGCGGCGGCGCCGGGCGCGGTGGTCTTTCTCGGTGCGCTAGCTCGCGCCGCCGGGCAGCAGGTAGTTGACGAGCGCGTCGGCCTCGGCTTCGCCCACCTCGAGCTGCGGCATCGCGCCGAACCCGGCCACCACGAAGGCCGCGGGGGAGAGGATCGACTGGCGCACGCAACCGCGCTCCGAGAGCCCGGGCACGCGCTGATCCGAGGCCGCCAGGCTCCGCAGGTCCGGGCCGATCCCGAAGCCCTCGGTCCTGCCGGGGCCGAGGTGGCAGACGACGCAGCCCTTCGCCGCGAACA
>CAWEYS010000021.1:0-143454 GCA_963813355.1 Miltoncostaeaceae bacterium
TCACCGAGCGGCTCGAGGCACATTCACGTCAGGGAAGCCCGGCGTGATGCACGCCTGTGGCCACGACGGGCACACCGCCATCGCCATCACGCTGGCCGAGATCATGGCGGCGCGCCGCGCCGAGGTGGCGGGCACGGCCGTGTTCATCTTCCAGCCCGCGGAGGAGGTGATCGGCGGCGCGGAGCCGATGATCGCGGCGGGCGTGCTCGACGACCCGCACGTGGACGAGGTGTACGGGCTTCATCTCACGACGCTCACCGCGGCGGGCCATGTCCAGGTGCGGCTCCCGGGCCCTGCATGGCCTGGTGCGACGCGTTCGAGATCGACGTGGTGGGCAAGGGCGGGCACGGTGCCATGCCGCACCTGTCCGTCGACCCGATGGCCGCCGCGGCGAATATTCTCCTCGGGCTCAAGCACCTGGTGTCCCACGAGGTGGCCGCTCAGGAGACCGCGGTGGTCACGGTGGGGCAGATCCTTTCCGGGACGAAGGGCAACATCATCCCCGGAGGCGACGATGCGCGGCACGATCCGCACGTTCGATGATGGCGTGCGCGCCCAGCTCAAGGAGCGGCTCGGCGCCCATGCGACGGACATCGCGCGGGCCTACCGGGCCGAGGCGCGCGTGCGCTTCGACAGCGGCGCCATTCCCACGGTGGTGAATCACGACGCCCAGAGCGCCTTCGTGCGGCAGTGCGCGGCGAGCGTGGTGGGCGAGGGAGCAGTCGAGGAAGGCCGGCTCGTGATGGCGAGCGACGACATGAGCCTCTTTCTTCGCGCGCGCCCCGGCTGCTATTTCCGGGTGGGCATCCAGCCCACGCACGGCCGTCCGGCCCCGCACCACGCCCCCGAGTTCGAGATGAACGAGGACGGCCGGCCGCCGGGCTCGGCGTCGGGCTCAGCGTGATGCGTGCGGCGCTCGAGCCCGCGCGCTGACGCGGCCCTCGTCGCTCAACGGTTCGCGAGGGTCCGGAAGCCTTTCCCGCGGAGCAAGCGGTCATCGGCGGTGACGAGCGCCAACTCGTAGACGTCTGCCGTCGCCGCCAGGAACCGGTCAGCGGGATCCTCGTGTTCGAGGCGCACCGACCGGCTGCGCACCGCCACCTCGCGGGTGAGCGGCGCATCGTGCATGGGCGCGCGCGACAACGCCGCCTCCACCCAGTCGGCCGGCGGCGTTCCGCCCCGGACGCGCACGCGACCGCGCTCGGTGAGCAGGAGGAATTCCCAGATGCTGATCGGAGACAGCCATAGCTGGTTGCTGTCGTCGGCGAGCGCGCCCGCCACCCGCTTGCTGAGTCGCTCGGGCTCGGCGTGACTCCACAGCCAGATGTGCGTGTCGAGGAGCAGATTCACCTGAGCGCCTCCCACGTGACGAGCTCGCTCGACGTCGTCAGGATGTCCCCCCGGATCTCGATCGTTCCGCGCAGCGAGCCCAGCCATTCGGGCTGCCGGCGTTCCGGAGACGGGGGAACGATGTCGGCGACGGGTTTCCCGAAGCGCGTGACGCGCAGCGGTCGACCCGTCCGGCGGACCCGCTCCAGCGTCGCCAGGCAGGTCACCTTGAACTTCGAGATGGCCATCGTGTCCATGCCAGGCTTGTACCATGGTCATGGTCTATGGTCAATTCGACGGTGCGCGACCCCTTTGGCGACCGGCGCTCGCGGGCGACGATCGGACAACGAGCCCGATCGTCAGGAGGAGGAGGCCGGCGCCGGCCCGGGCCGTCGGCCGCATGGGCGGGCCGATCCCGCTCAGAGTCCGCGCCGCTTGAGAAAGCTGCTGAGCCAGGGGCCGACATAGTTGTCGTGCGCGCTCTGGTGGATGGCCGCTTTGAGCTCCTCGGATTCATGCAAGTCGATGGCCTGGGTCACGAGATCGTCGATCTGCCTTCGCATCTCCGAGGAGGCGAGCCCGGCTTCGAGGCTCTTCACCGCCGTCTCCGTCATGTCCGTGGCCGCCTGGCGCAGCGTGTCGTCCTCGACGAGGGCGCGGCGCAGTGCTTGCCGCAGGGGCTCCTCCATCGCCGGCATGCCCTCTGCCGCCCCGTCCATGGCGCCCTTCGCCGCGTGATGCCCGAGGCCGCGAACGTATTCCTGGGTCACGCAGCCGCCGAGGCTCGCCGCGAGCAGCAGGGCGAGGGCGGCGGGCCGGGCGTGCCGGCGGCGGTCGATAGCGCGGACGCTCATGCTCATTCTCCCGGCAGGTGGTGAGCCCTCGCGAAGTGCCGCTGTGACTCGGTCCGGGTGAGGGCGGATACCGGGACCGTGTCCGGGATCAGGCCGGGCCCGTTTCCATGGGGGCGGCCGGGTCCTTGACCCACTCCGATAGCGAGCCGTCGTAGACCGCGACATTGTCGTGGCCCAGCAAGGCCAGGACGAAGGCGTCGGCACTCGCCGCGATGCCGCCGCCGCAGTAGGTAATGACCTTGTCCGCCCGGTCGGCGCCGGTTTCCGCGAACATCGCCGCGAGGTCTCCCGCGGCGAGGAAGACCTTGGTCTCGGCGTCGACCAGGCGATGGGCCGGGACGTTCACGCTGCCCGCAATGCGCCCGGGCCGGCCGTAGTGGACGCCGCCCTCGCCCGTGTGCTGGCGCGCGGTGAGCGCATTGACGACCGAGGCCCGCGGATCGGCGATCGCCGCGGCCACCTGGGACTTGGTCGCGATCATCTCCGAACGCGGCCTCGCCACGAACCGGGCCGCGGGGTACCGGGGCGGCTCGGTCGACAGCGGCCGGCCCTCGGCCTTCCACTTGTCGAGTCCGCCGTTCAGGATGGCGACGTCGTCGAACCCGAACGCCCGAAGCATCCACCAGATGCGCGCCGCCCACATCACGCTGCCGACGCTGTAGCACACCACGCGGGTCCCGTCGCCCACGCCATGCCGAGACATGGCCGCGCCGAACTGCTCGGGCGACGGCATGGTGAACCGGAGGGGCTCGAGGCATCCGACAGCTCGCCCTGGAGGTCGAGATGGTCCGAGCCGGGGATGTGTCCCTGCGCCCAGTCGGGCCGGCCGCTTCGGGCCGCATAGACCGTCACGGGATGGGATCGAGGTAGGTCGTGCAATCGAAGATGCGGAGGTCCGGATCCGCCAGGTGCGCGGCCAGCCACTCCGTCTCGACGAGGTACTGCGGGTTCACGATACGCGCGGCATCCGCCATGGACGTGTCCTCCCGCGCCAGTGTGCCATACGCGAGAGTGCCATGGGGTGGCGGTCTGTCGGAGAATGCGGCGCTAGGATAGCCCGGAGTATGGAGGTGACCATGCCGGAACAAGGTGCGCGTGAATCTGGCCAATGCGCCTTCGAGCGCGGTGGCAGCTCCCCGGCGTGAGCCCCGACCAGGTCGAGGCCATCGTGAGGTATCGGGCGGAGCATGGGCCGATCAGGGACGCGGCGCAGGCTCGCGGCCATCGATCGGCGCGAGCGACGCGTCCGCGAGACTGTCGCTGTACGAGCGACCTTCGCCCCGAGCGACGACACGGCGCCCGAGGCACCCGGAGCCGACTAGCGGATCGTCGCGCGCCGGCTCCGGTCGTGATCCTGCATGTGAACCACACCGCGCCGAACGGCCGCCTGGCCGCGCCCGCGAGCGAGCTGGTGGGTGCGCTGATGGCGCTCGTCGAGGACGGCAGCGTGGACACGAGCGTGCTGCCCGCGCTGCGCGTGCACCTTGACTGGATCCAGTACCGGGCGAACTTCCGCGAGCCGGTCTCCGTCCGCCGGGCCACCGATGCGGCAGGCACTCCGGTGGCGCTCGCGGAGATTGCCGTGGACTTGCGCCAGGCGGAGCCCGGCCGGTTCCGGGAGGAGCTGGCCCGGGCGCTCGCCGCGCTCGGACCCGAGCCGGCGGACGACGATCGCCGCGTCTGGCTGGACGAGTGGGCCCCCATGCGCGAGAGCATCATCTGGCGGTTCAACCGGTTGTTCTGGCAGCGGCTCGGCGAGTGGGAGCGGGCCACCGGCCGTGGCTTCGAGGATGCCCTGCCCAGCGGGAAGTCGGACGCCAACCATCCCCAGGCCGTCGCCGATGCCGTCGCCGACTTCTGGACGCTCCTGCGCGACATGGACAAGCACGGGCAGCTTCCGGCCGAGATCTTCGCCCTCGAGATCGGTGTGGGCTCGGGGCTCCGCGCGGCGCTCTGGCTCGATCGCTTCAAGGCGCTCGACGAGGAGCGCGGCACCGGATACTACCCGCGCCTCAGATTTCTCCTCGGCGACTACTCGCTGCCCACGCTCGACCGCGCCCACGATGCCGTCGCCCACCACCGGGACGCCGTGAGCGTCCTCGCGCTCGACGCGCTCAATCCCTTCCGCACGCTGTCGTTCCTCCGTTACAAGATCCTCTACGTGCACCTGACCAACGTCTACGACAACCTGCCCCACGACGAGCTGGTGCGGCGCGACGGCCGGCTCTACGTGGTGCAGACGCGCGCGTTCCTGCAGACGGACGCCGCCGGGCGGATCGCGGCGGACTTCGACGTGCCCGCGGCCGACCTGCCGCGCCTGGTGGACCGCCTGCTCGAGGTCGGCCCCGAGGTCGTCGGGGCCCGCGGCGCCGCCTTCTGGCGAGCTGTCTGGGACGCCGTACGCCTCGACGAGCGGCTGGTCGCCCTCGATGACCTGTCGCAGGCGCCGCTGCCGGCGGGGCTCGATCAGAGTCATCTCGAGGACCTCCTTGCCGGCGGACCCGAGGACGTCCGCTTCCACGTGTCCCGCGGCGCTGCGGAGAGCTTCGTCAACACCCTGCCGCTGCTCCATCCGCGCGGGTATCTCCAGGTGCAGGACATCTTCGTGACCGCGATGGACGAGTATCGGCAGGGCTTCCGCGGCCCGGGCAAGCTGGACGGCTCGGTCGTGAGCTGGGTGAACGGCGCCCTCCTCCGTGCCATCGGCGCCCGGGCCGGCTACGACGTGCACTTCGCGCCGTTCCGCTACCGTCCCGGATCACGGACGTCCGTCCTGTTCACGACCCCGCGAGACTGATGCCCGCGACCGGGGAGTCGCGACACGTGGAGGTGAGGTCATGAGCACTGAGCGCGTGCTGCCGACGGCGGTCGTCGGAAGCTATTCGATGCCGGGGTGGCTGGAGCGGGTGAAGAACGACTACCTGCACCGGCGCATCAGCCGCCACGACCTCGAGGAGATCCACGACGCGGCGGTCAAGGCGGCGATCAAGGACCAGGAAGTCGCGGGCGTCGATATCGTCTCCGACGGCGAGCTGCGGCGCGACAACATGATCGACTACTTCGCGATGCGCCTGCCCGGCGTGCAGATCGATCACACCTCCAAGCGCTTCTACTACGACTTCTACGACAGCGCAGTCCGCGCCCGGATGCCCACGGCCTCCCTCGGGCTCGGCGACGATTTTCGCTTCCTGCGCCGGTTCACGGATCGCCAGGTGAAGGTCTCGGTCACCGGCCCGCACTCGCTCGTCAAGCGGATCCGAAACGAGCACTACCCGAGCGAGGAGGCCTTCGCGCTCGACATCGCGCGGGTGATGAACCTCGAGCTGCGGGAGCTGGTCAAGAGCGGGGCCACCGATCTCCAGATCGACGAGCCCTACTACTCGGGCTTCCCCGAGGACCTCGGCTGGGGCATCCGCGCCGTCAATGCTCTGGTCGATGGCGTGGAGGCGACCATTCGCCTGCACATCTGCTACGGCAATCGTTACGGCAAGCCGTCCTGGGAAGGCAGCTACCGCTATCTCTTCCCCGCCATCCGGGAGGCGCGCATCGATCAGCTCATGCTCGAGTTCGGCCGGCGCGGCGAGGAGGACGTGCAGCTGTTCAAGGAGTTCGATCCGCCCTTCGGCCTCGGTCTCGGCGTCATCGACGTGAAGACGCACGACGTCGAGAGCCCGGCGATCGTCGCCGAGCGCATCAGGAAAGCGCTCGAGATCGTGCCGGCCGATCGGCTCGGCGTCAACCCGGACTGCGGCTGTCTGCACCTGCCCCGCGACGTCGCGTTCGCCAAGCTGTGCGCCATGGTGGACGGCGCGCGGATCGTCAGGAAGGAAGTCGGCGGGTGAGCAATTCCCTCGCCGACGCGCTCGCCACCCGGCGCTTCTGCTATGTCGTCGAGCTGGTCGCCACGGGGCTTCGCCGCGAGGCCCAGCTCCTCGAGGTTGCCTCGCGGCTCGCGACCCTGCCCGACGTCGTCGCGGGAAGCATCACGAGCTATGCGGGAGGCGCCATGGGCCACGATCCGCTGCGGGTGGGAACCGCGGCGCGGGCGCGCGGGCTCACGCCCAACATCCATCTGACGTGCGTCAATGGAGACCGCCAGGCCCTTCGGAAGACACTCGAGGACCTGCACGCGCTCGGGATCCAGAACGTCTTCGCCCTCACCGGCGACTTCCCGAGAGCGCAAGCCGGCACCGGGCCCGCCGAGGCCGCATTCGACCTCGACTCCGTGCAGCTCGTGCGCCTCATCGCCGAGATGCGCCGGGCGGGCATGCCCTTCCACGTCGCCGTTGCCGTCTCGCCGTTCAAGTACGTCGAGGCGGATTGCATGTACCAGTACCTGAAGCTCGAGAAGAAGATCGCCGCGGGCGCCGACCTCGCCATCACGCAGGTCGGCTGGGATGCCGAGAAGCTCGCGAACACGGACCGGCAGGTCCCCCGCGCGGAAGGCATTCTCGCGGCTCTCTCGCAGTTCGGGAAGGACCTGAGCGGTGTGCTCGCGGGCCTCGATACTCCGGCCCGCCCGTCGTCTCCATACTTCTGTAGAGGTCAACGAAGAAAGGGTTCGTCGATCCTCCGCCGCGCGCTTGTCGAGGCATGCGGAGCTCGTCATGGAACGGCGTGCTCCATCGCCCGCCACCCAACGCAGCGCCGCGGCGGAGAGCTCTGCGTACTTGCGGGAACACCTCCATCGGTCGTCATCCACCCGCTCGACCAATCCGTAGACCGCCAAGGCTTCGAGCACACCCGCGATCACCTGCGCGGTCTCGTCGAGCGTCAGGCGTCTTTCCAGCTGTGGGAAGACTCCTTCTCGACGGAGGAAGGTCCCATATGAGCCGCGGGGTGAGACGAAACGGCGGTGCGATCCTCACCGAGACCGCTTCGCGGACGCGGGTAGGCGACACTGGAGAAGTCCAGCCGCTCGTATTCATCGATCGCCCACGGCAGTCGGAGATGCTGGTTCGAGGCGGCCTTGAGCTGCTCCTGGAGCTCCGCGTCGAGGGGGTCGGACTTGATCGCGAGCTCGCGTCGCAGATAGTCGAGGAACGCGCGCAATCCGGGCTCGGTCAGCCGGCGAGGCGTTCGCGAGGACGGGAGCGTCGGATTCAGACGCGTCGCGGACCGCCCAGGTAGGGAGTGGCTTCGTCCACTTCGTCCTCGTCTGCACAGCAGTCGTCGAGATGCGCGTACGCCATGACGATGAGGCCGGCCTGTTCCAAGTTCGGGGACGTGATCCGCCAGCGCTGTTGATCGGTGAAGAGGCCGTCTACGCGAGAACGTCACGCCATGGCCTTGTCTGTCGCCAGCTTCGCCCCGCCCTTGAGGTCCGGATTCGACGCGTACTCGACGGGAGCCAGATCCAGCCTGCAAACGTCGTCTGTCCCACCGCCAGGTAGTCCAGTCCCTCCGCGACCCTCCTTTACCGCGGCGCGGTGAAGTGCGCCCCGCACCAGACCAACCTGGACGAAGTCGTTGAAGTGCCCAGCCTGCAGCGACGCGTCCTGCCGGTCGTCGCTGAAGCTGAGCAGCTTCTGCTGGTCGGAAGGCGCCGGACCTCTCCCGCAGATGGCGGATCGCCGACAAGCCGAGGATGGTGGTGGAGGTGCTGCGGCCGCCCGCACCGAGGGTCGCGAGCTTCACGTAGTCGCCGGTTCGCGGTCCGTACGCGACACCGCACTCCAGGCAGGACCGGAAGGGCGACGCGAGCCGGACCCCGTCGAGCCCTACTGCAGAGTGGTGGCCAAGACGATCGACTGTGACTCGTCCTGGCATGTTCTTCTGCTGGCTCTTCTTGATGCGGCGCGCGCCAATCTCGAGCCAATTTTGCGGGGGATGCGTTCGAGGTGTGTCAAGCAGATCCTCAGGGCCATGGATTCTCCGATGACATGTAGAGGAAACCATTCAAAATCCCCCCGGACCCGAGGCATTGTCATTGAGAGCCCGGCCCTCGAACACCTTCTCGCCGTCTGAGGTCCGCTCGCGAACGCTGTAGTACTCCTGCCCACACTCGCGGCAGAAGACGAGGGGCAACAGGACAGCCTCTCGATCGGCGCCTGGTACGAACTGCTGCCCGCTCATCGATATGGCGCGCGTCGCTTCGGACTGCAGGGATGCGGCCACGCTCGCGCCACCGCTAAAGAACTGGTGCAGCCGGAACGCAAACAAGGGCAGGCCGTTGGTGCCCTTGAAGTCGGCACCGGCCATGAGCGTCGCTTTAATGGCCCCTTCGCAGTACTGGGGTTCAAGACCAGTCACTGCGGCGAGGTCTTGACCTACGCCTTGGGGCCCGCCGAAGGGCCAAGGCGTGCATCGGATCACCGACGGACCCCTCGTGCGCTCGATCCAGCGAGCGACTGGGTCATCGACGAACGCTGCGCGGGTGGAGGGCCGATCACCCACTGCAGCGGCCGCGAGCTCCTGGTGGAAGCTCGGATCACTGAGGTCGGCCGGCTTCGTGGCCGCGCTGAGCGTCTCTCCAACGAGTCGGAGGGCTCGACGTTGGCACCCAGCAATCGAGTCGCAACCTCCGCCACCCGGTCCGCTGCTCGGCGAAGGTCCCGGGGCCGGCCAGAGTTGCCGATGTGCCGACCACCTGGAGTGCCGGCGCCCGACACGCTCGCGGACGCGTCGTACCAGCAAGGGCCACGTCTGCCCCTGGCGACCCCGGTAGGTGTGGAGCTCATCGAGGACGAGGAACCGCAGGCCTTCGGCGGCCTGCAACCAGAGCGGCGCTCATCCGGGCCGGGTGAGGACGAACTCCAGCATCACGTAGTTGGTCAGCAGGATGTCGGGCGGATTGGCGAGGATCGCCTTGCGCTCTTCGTCGTTCTCCTGGCCGGTGTAGCGGGCGAAGGTGACCGGCCCCTGCCCCCGGGAAACCCGTGACAGAGGAACTTCTCCAGCTCGCCCACCTGGCTGTTGGCGAGCGCGTTCATCGGGTAGACGATGATGGCCTTGACACCCTGTCCCGCTGCCCTTCCGGAGCACGTGGTCCACGATCGGAACGATGTAGGCGAGGCTCTTCCCGATCCGGTGCCCGTGGTGAGGACGTAGCTCCTGCCCCTGCGAGCAACACGGATGGCGTCGGCCTGATGGCGGTGGAAGCGCAGTCCGGTGCCTCCGCCCTCGGCTGTCTTCCCGACTCGGAAAATGGTTGAGCAACGTGGATGCAGCAGCCCTTCGTCGACCAACTCGTCAACGTAGCCACCCGGCTCGAACGAGGGGTTCAGCTGCAGCGGGGGGTCAGGCCAGAGCGCTCCAGCAGCTCCACCTTCTGCAGCGACGTGGTCACGGATCCGCTCGTCACGGATCGCGAAGAAGCTCTCGGCGTAGCGACCGTAGTCGCCCACCAGCGTGTCCCGGAGGTCAAAGACGTCCATTTGCGCTCCTCTCCAGGAAGGAACCCTTATTCCCAGAGCCGAACCGCACAGAATCCGACGATCGGGAGAGCTCGCTGGCCTCCGGAGGAAGCTGGCGGATTTCCACGGGCGTTTTCCAGGAGGGAAGGGCTCCACGGTCACCGCCGGCAATTCAACCAGGTCCGCGAGCGGGAGCAGCGGTACCCCAGCCGTGGCTCACCCATCGTCCCGCGACTGGGCGCGTGAGCTCGCTACGGCCGGGCGTCCGCCAAGCGCACCACCGGGCCGAGGACGCAGCCCCGAGACCTTGGGCGCGGAAGTGGCGCACCAGCATGCGCGCACAACGGACCCCTCGCGGAGGGCTTGCGCACCCTGCGTCGCGGAGTTCAGCCTTGCCGCCCCCTGGCCCGAGCCGGCTTGCTCCAACCGTTGGCGGGTCTTGCTGCCGCTCAGTCGGTGGGTCTGCGCCTCGGCAAAGCGCCGGCTGAGCGGCACCACGTACCACAGCACCACCGTGAACCCGAAGATGCACCCCGCCGCCACGGCGGCGGCCGCGACGTCGAAGAGGACGTCGCTCACCAGGAAGACCGCCCCGGTCACCGCGAGCGCCAAAGCCGCGACGCCGGCGACGGTGGCCCGCTGGGCGGCCCGGACGATGAACTCCTTCTCCCCCCGCTCGAAGAGGCCGCGGTGGACGGCGCCCGGGGTCATCAGGAGGGCGGTGGCGACCGCGGTCATCAGGAGGGTCGCGAAGTAGACGTCCTGCTGGAGGTCGGTCGTGTCGCCCCACCTGGCCGAGAAGGGGACCACCAGGAGGAAGGCGAAGAGGACCTGCACGCCGGTGACGGCGACCCGGACCTCCTGGAGCAGCTCCATGAGCTGGCGGTCGAGGCGCTCGACCTCGGTCTCCTCGCGGTCCTTGATCCGGTCGTAGGTCATCGTGGACGGACAGTACCCACCGAGGCGGTGTCGATTGGCCCTCGGGCCAAGGGCGGGCGGTTGACGAACCTGGCACCCTCGCTCAATGGACGGCCCGATCGTGCCGATGGGGTGTCCAGACCCACGCGAACCGAGGGGGTATCCGATGAGCGCAGCAGTCCTCCACGACCCCGCCGCCGAGCTCGAGCGGGCGGTGAGCGACTACCTCGCCGTGTCGCGCAACTCGGAGATCTACGCCACCCACGCCGACTACGAGCTCGCCGAGCGGCGCGCCTGGGAGCGCATGCAGGCTGCACGCGAGGCCCTCGAGGCGCTGGAGGCGGCCGGCTAGCGCCGACCCTCGGGGCCGCCCTGACAGGGGCGGCCCTGCCAGCCGCGGCACCTGTCACCATCCGGGCATGGAGCCACTCTCCTGGGACGAGCGTCCCGGCGACCTGCGCGAGCCGATCATGGTCGCGGCCTTCGGCGGCTGGAACGACGCCGGGGCCTCGGCGTCGAGCGCGGTCGGCTTCCTCGGCGAGCGCCTGGGGGCGCGCCGGCTGGCGGCGATCGACCCGGAGGAGTTCTACGACTTCCAGGCCACCCGCCCGCTGGTCAACCTGACCTCGGACGGCAACGCCCCGATCGTCTGGCCGGAGGTGGAGATCCTCGCGGCGCGGCCGGCGGACGCCGGGCACGACCTGGTCCTCGTGACCGGGGCCGAGCCCTCGTTCCGCTGGCGCGCCTTCTGCACGACGGTGCTCGACGCCGCCGACGCCCTCGGCGTGACCCGCGTGGTCACGCTCGGGTCGCTGCTGGCCGACGTGGTCCACACCCGGCCGGTGCGCCTCACCGGGATGTCCTCCGACGACGCCCTGATCGCCGAGCTCAGCTTCCGCAAGCCGAGCTACGCCGGCCCCACCGGCATCGTCGGCGTGCTGCACCAGGCGGCCATCGAGCGGGGGCGCGAGGCGGTCTCGATCTGGGCGCCGGTGTCGCACTACGCCGCCGGCATCACCAACGCCAAGGGCACCCTGGCGCTGCTGCGGGCCTTCGAGAGCGTCGGCGGCGTCGAGCTCGACCTCGACGAGCTCGAGTCGGCCGCGCGGGCGTTCGAGATCCAGGTGTAGTCGCGCGGTGGAGGCCGAGCCGCGCCTGCGCACCCTGGTGGAGCAGCTGGAGCAGGCCGCCGACGAGGGGCGCGAGGGCGACTACGGCCCGCTGCCCACCGGCGAGGAGCTGGCGGAGGAGCTGGAGCGCTTCCTGCGCGAGCGCGACGAGCCGGCCTGAGCCGCCGCTCCCCCTAGCCCCCGTCGCGCAGCCGCGCGACCGAGCTCTGGAGCTCCTCGGCCATCGGCCCCGGGGCCTTCTGCGAGAAGATGTCGGCCAGGGTGCCGTAGTACCAGAGCGTGTCGTCGCGGGGGTGGAAGCGCTCCCAGTACGCGTCGCCCTGGGTGCGGTGGGCGGCGACGATCGCGCGCATGTTGTCGAGCTTGTCGGCGAGCGAGACCCGCAGGACGCTCGGCCGCACCTCGTCGTCGAGCGAGCGCAGGTAGGCCTCCTTGCGCTCCCGCCAGGGCGGCGGCTCGGGGTCGAGGCTGTCGCTGAGGGCCTCGACGATCTCGGCCACGCGCTCGCCGAAGCGCTGCCGGATGTCGTCGAGGCGCTCGCGGCCCGCCGCCGTCCTCGGCCGCGTCGTGCAGGAGGGCGGCGACGGCCTCGTCCTCGTCGACCGCGCCGTCGCGGCCGGCGTCCTCGAGCACGTTGGCCGTCACGCCGAGCAGGTGGGCCATCTTGGGCGCCTCGGTGCCCGTGCGGGTCTGGCCGTCGTGGACCCGCGCCGCGTAGGCGGCCGCCTTGGCGACCCGGCTCACCGCGCCCCCGCCACCGTCGCCTGGCGCCGGTCCCGCTCATCGACCGCCGCGGCGTGCTCGGGATACCGCTCGCGCGAGCGCTGGAGCTTGTCCTCGTCGTAGAACCGCCTCGCCCACAGCGACCCGGGCTCGGCCAGGCGGAGCGCCCCGACCAGCCCCACGGGCCAGAGCAGGAACCCGATCACGCCGACGAGCAGCTTGCCCTTGGCCAGGCAGATGACCGCGCAGACCACGCTGAGCGACGTGGTAGGCCACGATCAGGAAGCCGCCGGCCGGGTCGGCGCCGGAGATCACCTTGCCCCAGAACGGCGCCCCCAGCGCCACGATGCGCGATCAGGGCGGCGGCGATGATGACCGCGTCGATCGAGCGCCGGCCCTCCTCGGTCCAGTAGACGTCGCGCAGGTTGAGCCAGAGGGCGAACTCGTCGAGCACCAGCGCGGCCCCGACGCCGAAGGCGGTCGGCAGCACCCACCACAGGTACCAGGGCAGCGAGTCGTCGTCGGCCGTGATCGCGATGAAGCCGGCGCCCAGCAGCAGGAAGATGCCGGGCACCATGTGGTGCACGCGCAGCCCGCCGACGGACAGGTTGCCGGGCCCCCGGCCGTGGCGGACGGAGTGGGTGTAGAAGCGCACGCAGCCGAAGGTGACGAGGAAGGCCACGAGCACCATCTGCGCCGGCCGGAAGCCGGCCCGGATGACCTCCTCGTCGAACGCCTGCACCACAGGGAAGGCGTTCGTGAACCAGTCCATGGTCCGGACGTTACCCGGGCGGCGCCTCGTACGACCACGAGTAGCGCTCGTCGCGCTTCACATCGCCGCGCTCGCGCACCACGCGCGTGTACTCGACCGAGAAGGCGGTGCCCTCCACGGGGTCGCCGAAGGTCTCGGTGCTGACGCTGCGGCCCAGCTTGGCGGAGTACATCTGCACGGTCAGCGACGTGCCGGTGTCGTAGGCCTTCACCAGGATCGCCGCCGGCCAGTCGTTCTGGACGATGAGCTCGGGGCCGCCCCACGAGACCGTCGCCTCGCGGCCCGCCGGGTAGCGCGTGATCCAGAACTCGTGCGGGGTGTGGGTGACGATCTTCAGCCCGGCGAAGAAGGCCGCGTTGTAGACCGTCGTGGCCGTCTGGCTGACGCCGCCGCCCACGGCGTCCTCCAGCACGCCGCCCTCGCCGATCTGGGGCGCCGACACGAACCCGCGGGCCCGCGTCCGCTCCCCGAGGGCGGTGTTGAGCGAGAAGGTGCCGCCGGCGGGGATGATCTGGCCGTCGAGGATCGAGGCGGCCTTCTGGATGTTGGTCACGCGCGGCTGGCAGCACGCGTGCGGGGTCGTGAACTGGCTGACCAGCTCGCGGATGCGCATCCGCTGGGCGTCGGCGGTGCTGCGCTCGGGGGCGATCGGCACCAGCGCCACCCGGACGGCCTTGGCCGTCGGGCGCGCCTCGATGCGCTGGGCGATCGCCTCGCCGTCGAGGCGCCGGCCCTCCTGCGACGGCACCACCGACACCCGCGTGCCCGCTGACCGCGAAGGTCGCCGACGACGCCGGGCGCACGATCCCGGCGAACGCCGGCTCCACCGCCGCGACGATCGCGTTGCGGTCGAGCCGCACGGCGATCTGGCCACCCTCGGTCTCGAAGCGCAGGGCGCCGAGCAGCGCCGGGCGCCGGATGAGGGCCGCCCGGCCGGCGCCGCGCACGGCCACCGGGCGGTCGGCGAGGGCCGCCGCCCGCGCGTAGGCCAGCCGCGCCGCCGCGTCGGTCACCGCCGGCGGCACCACCACGGTCGGCACCTCGACCCGGCGCGGCAGCGCCGCCAGGCGCCGCCGCAGCTCGGCCTGGTCAACCGCGCGCCCGTCCGCCGCCGCCGCGATCTCGAGCTTGTTTGAACGAACAACGACCTTGGCGGGGACCGCGGGGCGGTCGACGCGCGCGGCGATCGCGGCGACCCGCCCGTCGAGGGCGCTGGGGTCGGGCCGGTAGCGCAGCGGCAGGTCGCGGGTGCGCTCGCGCACGCCGATCTCGCTGAGCAGGCGGTCGGTGACCGACGGCTGCTGGACGGCGGCCCGCACCGCCAGCCGCGCCCGCGGCATGGGCGCGAGCTCGGCCACGGGCACCCGCAGCGGGAAGCCGGGCTCGCCGGGCATGACGATCTCGACCTCGCGCGGGGGCGGCTCGGCGCGGGCGGCGACGACCCGCTCGGCCTGCTCGGCGGTGAGCCCGCCCACGGGGATGCCGGCGATCGACACCCCGGCGGGCACGCGGTCGTCGGGGCCGTGGAGGACCCGGACGGCCACCACCGCCAGGACGATGAGGGCGACGATCGCCAGGGCGACAACGGCGATCAGGGTCTCGGGGCGTCGCGGTCGCGGCAGGGGCACGAACGCCCAGTGTGCCAGCGGCGCGCGCGATCAGCCGACCTGCAGGTCACCCCCGGCGGGCCCGACGCGCGCCGCCCGCAGCTCCCAGCCGGCCGCCGTCGGGCCGAGCGGCTCGCGCGCGACGGCGCCGATGCGCAGGCGGCCGGGCACGAGCGCCGGGCCCTCGGCGACCCGCTCGACGCCGGCCTCCCGCAGCAGCGTCAGCGTGGCGCGCTCGCCGTCGCGGAAGAGGCGGGCCTCGGGGGCGTCGCCGTCCCAGGCCCCCGGCGGCCCGCCGGCCACGATGTACCCGTCGCCGGCGCCGTCGCGCGCGGCGCTGGCCATGAGGCAGGCGCCGGAGACCGTCCGGCGGCGCTCGTCCTCGCCGGCCCACCAGGCGCAGCAGGCGACCGCCCGCTGGCGCCCGGCCATGCGCCCGCGCACGCCCAGGTCGACGACCGCGATGCCCTCGGGCCAGCCGCGCAGACGCACGGCGTCCTCGGGGATGACCACCGTCAGGGCGCCCACCCGGCGGCGCAGGCGGCTTGGCGAGCGCGTCGCGCAGCTCCAGGCGCCCGAGCGCGAGCGGGTCGCCGCGCTGGGCCAGGTCGTCGGCGACCGCGGCGAGGGCGGCGGCGACCGCCTCGTCGCTCTCCCCCGCCACCGGGTGCTAGCGGCGAGCGGCGGGAGCGCCCACGGGCAGCAGGGCGCGCACCCGCTCGGCACCCCGGCCGGCGAGGTCCCAGGCGGCCAGGCGCAGGCGGTCGCGCGCGATGGCCGTCTCGAGCTCGCGGCAGGTGCGCGCGGCGGCCACCCGCCCCTGGGCCCGGTCGTAGCGCTCCAGGGCGCGGGCCGTGCGGCGCGAGCCGTCGTCGTGCGCCAGCGCGGCGCAGGCCTCGGCGGCCAGGACGTCGAGCAGGCGCTCGGCCCGGATCCGCGAGCGGCGCCGGGCGGCGTGCACGGCGAGCGCCACCGCCGTCACGCACGAGCACGCGAGCACCGCTGCGGCGATCAGGATCTCGACCACGCCGGAAGGGTACTCCCTACGCGCACGGCCCCGAGTCCACCGGGTGGAGGGGCGACTCCAGGCCGCGCCGGATCGGGCCCGGCGGCACCGCCGCGCCGGAGCCGCCGTCGCGCGATCCGCCGAAGATCATGGCGACGACCGCGCCGTCCCGGTCGACGATCGGCCCGCCGCTCGAGCCCGGGCCGAGGGTGCCCCGGGTGACGACCACGCTGCGCGCGCCGGGGTCGCGGCCGTAGGCGTCGGGGGCGATGACGGTGCGCGGCGGCGCCGCGGTGGCGGCCTCGGCCACCAGCGGGCCGCCGTTCGGGTAGCCCATCAGCACGACCGACTCGGCGGCGTCGGGGGCGTCGGCCAGCGGCAGGGGGCGGAGCCCGAGGTCGGGCACCCGCAGGAGCGCCACGTCGTTGCGTGCATCGACAAACACCGGCTCGGCGGCCAGCGAGGGGCCGCCGGGCGCGATCAGAAGGGTGTCGTCCTGGCCCGCGATGACGTGGGCGTTGGTGGCCACGAGGTCATCCCCCACCACCCAGCCGGACCCCTGCTTGACCAGGCCGCAGGCGCGCCCGCGCACCTGCACCACCGAGTTGCGGGCGCGCAGGGCGACGGGGTCGCGCAGCACCGACTCGTCCGGCGGCGGAAGCGCCTGGGCCGGCAGGGGGATGACCGGGAAGGGGTCGATGCGGGCGAGGGCGCCGAGGAGGTGGTCGGGAGGGACGGCGCGCAGGGCCGCCGAGAGGATGCTGGAGCGCTGGACCTCCTCGCGGAGGCCGGTGGCGCGGTCGCCGGGCTGGTAGAGGGCGACGGCGCCCGCGAGCCAGGCGAGGAGCGAGCGCCGACGGGAGCCCGCGGCGGCGCCGACGGCCAGCCCCGCCAGCGAGAGCACCTGCTCGGTCATCCCGCGGGCGGCGCCGAGCAGCGCCCACAGGGCGACCCAGGCGACCAGGATCCAGTCGAGCGCGCTCACCGCCGGGGCGCCGCGTTGGGCCGGCGCCTATCCTGCGACGCATGGACGGCGGGCGGCCGATCGACGTGATGATCTGGAGCGACTTCGTCTGCCCGTTCTGCAACGTCGCCCGCGAGCGCGCGGCGTTCCTGCGCGAGGAGGCCGGCGCCCGGATCGACTGGCTCCCCTTCGACCTGCACCCCGAGTACCCGCCGGAGGGCATCCCGCGCGCGGAGCTCGTCCGCCGCTACGGCGCCAGCTTCTCCAACTCGGTGCGGCGGATGAACGAGGAGGCGGGCCTCGTCTACAACCCCCATCCCGAGCGCGTTCCGAACACCCGCCGGGCGCTCGAGCTCGGCGAGTGGGCGCGGGCACGCGGCGCCTACGACGCGGTGCACGAGCGCATCATGAACGCCTACTGGACCGAGGGGCGGGACATCACGGGCTGGGACGTGCTCGCTCCGCTGGTCGTCGAGGCGGGGCTCGACGCCGACGATGCCCGCGCGGAGGTCGACTCCGGGGCGTTCAAGGCCCCGGTCAACGCGTCGACCCGGGTGGCCCAGGAGCACGGCATCGCCGCGGTGCCGGCCTTCGTGCTCGACGGCCGCCTGCTGGTCAGCGGCGCCCAGCCGCACGAGGTCTTCCGGGCGGCCCTCGCGAAGGTCAGCGAGATGCGGGAGGCCTCGGAGGAGGGCTGACCGGCTCCCCGACCTCCCGGGCGATCGCGCGGATGCGCTCCTCGGGCCAGCGGGGGTGGTCGATGGCGCGCGCCACGCGGGCGGGCGTGGCGCCGCGCAGGAGCGCCCGGCGCACCTCGGACTCGGCCCGCGCGTCGTCGTCCTCGTGGGCGGCGTGCCAGGCCGAGCGCAGGCCGGCCTCGGTGCCCTGGCCGGTCGCGGCGTCCACCCGCCGCTGGACGCGTCCGTCCTCCATGGCGGCGACGACGGTGCCCGCCAGCGCGGCGACGCCGAGCGGGATCACGATCGCCGGGCGCCAGTCCGAGACCAGGATGGCCACCGGGATGCCGATCACCAGGCCCACGGCGAAGGCGATCGGCAGCACGACCTTCAGCCGCCGCGTGAGCCCGCGTCCGCCGGTGGGGTCGTCCGAGGGTGCGAGGGGTGGTCCCATGGCGCCTCCGAGGTCCGGCTCCAGCATGACAGGCCCGCGGTCGGGCGTGACCGGCGCCGTTCCGGGGAAGGGTTCCCCCGAACCCCCGAGATGGAGGACCGCCATGCCCCTGCAGCCGCAGGACCTGCGCGGCATGTTCGTGCGCGACCGCGACGGAGCCCCGGTCGGAACCGTCGAGGACCTCTACGTCGACCGGCCCACGGGCGAGATCCGCTACCTCGGGATCTCCGCCGAGGCCCTCGGCGTGCACGTGCTGGTGCCGCTGGAGGGCGTGGCGGCCGAGGAGGACGAGCTCGGGGAGGCGGTGCGGGTGCCGTACACCCGCGCCCACCTGATGGAGGCGCCGCCCCTCGCCCCCGGCACCGAGCCCACGGTCACGCTGGAGGGGGAGATCCACAGCCACTTCGAGCGGACGCCCTACTGGGACGTCGTGCGCGCGCGGCAGACGACGCCCGCGCCGACGCCGGAGGTCGCCGCCGCCGAGGCCGCCGACGCCGAGGCCGGGGCGTCCGACGCGACGGTCTACGACGCGCGCCGCACCGACCTCGCCGCCCGCCAGACCGAGCCCGCCCCCACCACGCGCATCGCCGACGCCGAGGTGGAGGCCGCCCTCGCCCGGGGCCACGACCCGGACGAGGTGAGGGTCAAGCGCTGGGGCACCTGAGGCACGCTCTCGGCACGGTCGGGCGGTGAATGGCGTCCGGCGCCCGGGTCAGGATGGGTGCCGGACGGATTCCGAAACGGCACCAGCGGAGGTGCGCACATGCCCGCCGACCTGAACCGCGTCACCCTGGTGGGGCGCCTCACCCGCGACCCCGAGCTGCGCCACACCCAGGGGGGCGACCCGGTCTGCTCGATCCGCCTGGCGGTCTCGAGCCGGGCCCGCGATGAGAGCGGCAACTGGGGCGACCGCTCCAACTACTTCGACGTCACCGTCTTCGGCCGCCAGGCCGAGACCGCCTCCACCTACCTGGCCAAGGGCCGGCGCATCGGCGTGGACGGGCGCCTGTCCTGGCGCGAGTGGCAGGCCCAGGACGGCTCCAAGCGCCAGGGCGTCGAGGTGATCGCCAACGACGTCTTCTTCCTCGACAGCCGCGGCGAGGGCGGCGGCGAGGGCGGGGGCGGGTGGAGCCGCGAGAGCACGGAGACCCCGGCCCCGACCCCGGTCGGCGCGCCGGCCGGCAACGGCGGCGGGGGCGACGCGAGCGACGACGACGCGGAGGTGCCCTTCTAGGAGCGATCCGCGCGCAGCCGCTCGAGCACCTCGCGCACGTCGGACGCCGTCAACGGCTCGGCGGCGTCAGGCTCGATCTCCGCCGCGAGGAAGCCGTCGCGTTCGACCAGTCGGATCGACGGCGGGCTCGGCTCGTTCTCGATGCGCGCGTCACTCATCACGCCAGGGTAACGCGGCTCACCGCGTCGCGGCGCCGCCCGACCGCCACGAGCGGCGGACGATGCGCGCGCGCCCGGCGGTCGGGTTCCAGCGGGTGGCGTAGGCCTGGGTGTCGCCGAGGGCGGTCGTCCAGAGGATCTCGCTGGGCCCGCGGAGGGTGGCCAGGGTGCGGACGCCCCCGCGCGAGATGCGGCGCAGGCGCAGGTACGAGATGGCGCCGCGCTGCTCGACCCACAGGATGCGGCCGCGGGCGATCGAGGGGTTGACGACCAGGCCAGTGCGCGAGGAGGCGATCACCTTGGACCGCTGGGGCCCCGCGGCGACCGGGCGCAGGCGCACCTGCGAGCGGCGGCCGGTGGAGATGTGCCAGGCGATCAGCCCGGCGCGCAGGGCCGGGCGGCCGATGTCGGCGTTGGGGCGGGCGCCGGCGATGCCGCGGCGCTCGCCCGTGGTGAGGTCGGCGACCTCGAGGAACTCGGCGCCGTTGGGGACCTGCACCCGGTAGGCGACGAGCGGCCACTCGAGCGCCGGGGCGTCGTAGGGCCCCTCGAGGCGGGCGATCTGCTCGCCGGTGGTCCAGCGGACGACGCGGATGCCGCCCGCGTCGGCGTAGGCCAGCAGGTCGCCGTGGAGGGCGGGCGAGCGGCCGCCGGCGAAGCCCACCGGCGGGGCGCCGGGCGGGCGGACCTGCACGCTCGGGCCGGCGAGGGGGTCGAGGCGCGCCTCGGCGACGACGTCGCCCCACGCGGCCGGGTCGTATCCGCCGCGCGGCCCGGCCGGCGGCGCCTGGCCGAGCGCGGGCGACGCGCCCACCAGGACGGCGACCGCCACCAGCGCCGCGGCGTTGGCCGGCCGCACCAGGCGCGAGCGCGCGGCCAGGCGGCCCACGGCGGCGGCCGGGTCGGCGTTGCGCATTGTCGGCAGGATCACCATGAGGGCCCGCCCGACGCCGAACGGCACCAGGCAGGCCGCCGACACCAGCGGGTCGCCGATCGCCAGGGCGCCGGCGCAGGCGACGAGGAAGGTCGTGACCGGCAGGCGCGTGAGCAGGCCCACGCCGAGGCCGGCGCCGTAGGCGAGCGACCAGACGGGCAGGGGCCAGTCCCGGCGCCAGCGCTCGGGCACCTGGCCGCGCGCGCCGGGCACGGGGCCGGGGATGAGGCCGATCTCGCGCGCGGCGGCGACCAGCGCGAGGGCGGCCACGACGGCGAGGGCGACCGTGCGGTCGAGCGCGGAGCCGGCGAGGCCGAGCAGGGCGCCCAGGGCGGCCGAGGCGAGCACGGCCGCCGAGCGCGAAGAGCGCGAGGGCGATGCGGTAGCGGCGGCGGCTCCCGCACCCGGCGGGAGTGATGGTCTCGACCATCGAGAAGCCTCAGGGCGACCAGGCGCCCGACACCCCGGCGATCAGGGCGGCGGCCGCGATGCCGATCTCGGCTAGCACGGGACTCCGGTGTCGTAGTACATGACGCAGAAGACGCGCCGGCCGGGCCGGCAGTAGCCGCGCAGGCCGGCGTCGCCGTTGATGCGCGTGCGGTTGGTGGTGCAGCAGTCGGTGAGCTTGCGGATCTGGTCGTCGCAGCAGCGGTACCAGGCGCCCTGGGTGACCGCGTCGACGCCGAAGCGGCGCGGGACCTCGTCCTCGCACATGCGCGTGCGCGGCGCGCGCGGCAGCGGGCTGCCGTCGGGGGCCAGCAGCAGCTCCCCCTCGCGGCCGACCGGCCGGCCGTGGGCGTCGATGAGGCGGCCGAGGTCGTCGATCGGCCGGCCGTCGGCGGGCCGCAGCGGGAAGCCGCGCGCGTCGATGCGCGGCAGCTCGTAGGGGCCGGGGCACGAGCCCGTCGTGAAGTAGTGGCCGCAGAAGCCGTACCAGCCGCCGCGGATGCGGTTGGTGCCGGGGATGCGGGCGGCCTCGGCCCGCTCGGCCTCGCGCAGGCCCAGGGCCCCGAGCACGGTCGCGCCGACCCCGGCCAGGAACGAGCGGCGCGTGGTGCCCGACGCCAGCCGCCGCGACAGCGACCGCGCCCCGCGCTCCACCGGCCCCTCAGGCCGCGGCACGCGCGCGCTCGCGTCCGGTCTCGATGAGCTCCTCGATCTGCTCCAGCGTGTTGACGAGCCCCTTGGCCGCCACGACGCCGTCCTCCAGGTAGGCGACGTAGGGCGTGCCGGGCACGCGGTAGCGGCGGAAGACGTCCGACTGATGGTCCTCGGAGACGGCGAGGACGCGCAACCCGTCGCGCTCCAGCGCCCCCAGCGCGCTCGCGATCTCGGCGCACAGCCGGCAGCCCGGCGAGCCGAAGGCGACCAGCTCGGGGCCGCTGCGGGTCAGGCCCGCCAGCGCCGGGGCGGTGGCGCCGAGCGGGGGGCCCTCGTCGGCCAGCTCGAGCGCGGCGGCCGGGCCGAGGCGGGCCTCGAGCACCCCGACCTGCCGGTAGAGCGCCAGGACGAGCACGACCAGGATCGCGACGACGAGCCCGAGCGCGACCAGCGCGGCGACGACCACGGCGTCCCCGGAGGGCGCCGGCACGTCGGCGCCCACGCCGGACGCCACCAGCCCGCCGAGCGCCGCCAGCCCGAGCGCGCGCGCGGCCAGCAGCCCCACCGGGCGCTCGCGGGCCCGGCCGAAGCAGCCGCAGCCCGCCCGCCGCGCGCCGCGCAGGCGCAGCCTCACCAGCGAGGCGGCGAACACCAGCCCGAGCGCCCAGGCGGCGAGCCCCGCCGCGCGCGCCGTCGGGCCGATGAGCACCAGGACCCCGAGGGCGGCCTCGGTCGCCACCACCGCCCAGGCGACCGGCCGGCGCAGCCGCTCCGCGACGCCGTGCTCGGCGACGACCGCCGCGAAGCGCGGCATGTCGCGCAGCTTGGCCGCCGCCGCCCACAGCAGCACGGCCGCCAGGGCGATGCGCAGGGCGAGGTCCATCTACTCGTCGTCCAGCGGGTCGTGGACGAAGGCCACGGCGTACGCCCCCGGCCCGGCGTGGGTGCCGACCGTCGGCCCGATCTCGCTCACCAGGTCGATCGAGGCGCGCGGGCGCGCCTGCCGCACCATCTCCTCCAGCTCGGGGACGATCTCGGGCCGGCGCGTGTGGCCGAGCGCCACGCGCAGCGGGCGGTCCGGGGCGGAGCGCTCCTCGAGGTACTCGCGCATGGCCGGCATGACCCGGTGGGACCCGCGCACGCGCGAGTGGGGGGCGACCTCGCCGTCGTCGAACTGCAGGATCGGCCGCACCCGCAGCAGCGACCCGGCCGCGGCCTGCGCGCGGCCGACGCGGCCTCCGCGCTGGAGGAACTCGAGCGTCTCGAGCGAGAACACGACCCGGTGGTCGTCGCTGAGGCGCGCCAGGGCCTCCTGCGCCTCGCCGGCGGTGCAGCCGCGCTCGAGCAGCGCCTGGAGCCGCAGCGCCAGCAGCCCGAGGCCGATGGTGACCGACTTGCTCTCGAGCACCATCACGCGCTCCTCGCCCACCGAGCCCAATTCGAGCACAGCCGCGCGGAAGCCCTCGACGGTGCCGCTCATCCGCCCCGACAGGGGCAGGACGACGATGGTCTCGTGGGTCTGGAGCGCCTCGCGCAGCACGTCGGCCAGCATCCCGGTGGGCGGCTGCGAGGTGGTGGGCAGGCGGTCGCTGCGCGCCAGGCGCTCGTAGAAGCCGGCGGCGTCGATGTTGACGCCGTCGGCGAACGACTCGGCGCCGAAGGCGACCGGGATGGGCACCACCCGCCAGTTCGGCGGCCGCAGGTCGGCCGAGACGTCGGCCGACGAGTTGACGACCACCGCCGTGCTGCTGGCGTCGAGGTGGTGGGCGGGCTCCATCACTCGACCCCGACGGCCAGCGCCGGACGCGCCTGGCCGCCCTCGTGGGCCTCGACCTCCACCTCGGGCCCGGCGGCCCCGCGCACCCAGGCCTCGACCTCGGGCGGCGCCACCCCGGCGCCGGCGCCGATCAGCACCGTGACCAGGGCGGGCTCGTCGCCGAGGAGGCCCGCGAGGGCGGCCTCGAGCCCGGCCCGCAGGGTCGCCGGGTCGTCGCCGTCGACCTCGGCGGCGCGCACGCCCGCCGCCAGCTCGCGCATCTCCCGGGCGTTGGCCTCGGCCGTGGCGGCCGGGTCGAGGCCGACCAGGCACGCAAGCAGCCCCGGCAGGGAGCCCGCGTCGACGGCCGCGCCGCCGACCGCGGCGCGCGCGGCGGCCAGGCCCTCGGGGCCCGCGGTGACGACGACGCCCTCGGGCGCGCCGGTCGCCTCCAGCGCGGCCGCGATCTCGCCGGCGGCGGCGGCCGGGTCGAGCGTGCCGGCCCCGAGGCCCTCGGCCAGCTCCCGCACGCCCTCGCCGGCGACGAGCGCGACCGCGGCGCAGCTCGCCCCCGCCGCCGCCGCCCGCCGCAGGCGGGCGTCGCGCTCGGCCTCCTGGCGGCGCATGTCGTCGAAGCGCATCGCCGTGACCTCGCCCCAGGGGCGCGCCGCCTCGGCGGCCCGCTCGGGGGCGTCGGTGTGGACGTGCACCTTGGCCTGCGCGGAGTCGCCCATCACCAGCAGGCTGTCGCCCAGCGACAGCAGCGACGCCTCGAGGGCGTCGAGGTCGATCGCCGCCCCCTCCACGAGGAAGCTGGTGCAGTAGCGGTAGCGCGACGGGACGTGGTCGGCCGCGACGACGCGCGGGCGGCCCACGTCGATGGGCGGGGCGACCTCGCGCCCCAGCAGCCCGGCGCCCAGGCCCTCCAGCAGGACGACAAGGCCGAGCCCGCCCGAGTCGACCACCCCGGCCTCGCGCAGGACGGCGAGCAGCTCGGGCGTCTCGGCGACACCGCGGCGCCCGCCCTCCAGGGCGGCGTCCAGGACCGCCTCGAGCCCGTCGCCCTCGGCCGCCTCGGCGCCCTCGGCGGTGCGGCGGGCCACCGTGAGCATGGTGCCCTCGACCGGGTGGCGCACCGCGGCGTAGGCCGTCTCGCTCGCCCGCCGCAGGGCCCGGGCGAGCGCCGGTCCGCCGAGGTCGTCCTCCCCCGCCAGCGACTCGGCCGCGCCGCGCACGAGCTGGGAGAGGATCATGCCGCTGTTGCCGCGCGCGCCCATCAGGGCGGCGCGCGCCAGCGCGGCGCAGCGCTCGGGCCACGGGAGGCCGGTGGTGGCGGCCGCCGCCTGCTCCACCGCCACGGCGGTGATCAGCATGTTCGTGCCGGTGTCGCCGTCGGCGACCGGGAAGACGTTGAGGTCGTCGATCTCGCCGGCCCGGGCCTCGAGGGCCGCGCGGGCCGCGCCCACCACGCGCACCAGACGCTCTCCGGAGGCGGTGGCGGGGCCGCTCATCGCCGTGACCCTATCCGCTCGGCTCAGAAGAGGGTGAGCTGGCGGTCGGAGCGCAGGCCCGAGACGCCCACCCCGAGCAGCCGCAGGGCTCCGGGCCGCTCGCGCAGCGCGCGCGCGAGCAGCGCCGAGGCCGTCGCCCAGATCGCCCCCGCGTCGTCGAGCGCCGCGCCCACGGTCTGGCCGCGCGTGATCGTCTGGAAGTCGGCGTAGCGCAGCTTCACCGTCACCGTGCGGCCGGCGCGCCCGCGGCGGCGCAGCGACTCGGCCACGCTCTCGGCCAGCCCGCGGCCGACCGACTCGAGGCGCGCCGGGTCGGTGACATCGCGCTCGAAGGTGGTCTCGGCCGACACCGAGATCCGCTCGGCCGGCACGGCGGCCACCGGGCGCGGGTCGATGCCGCGGGCGCGGCGGCGCAGGTCCTCGCCGAACTTCCCGGGCACGAGCCCGCGCAGGGCATCGTCGCCGAGCCCGGCCAGGTCGCCGATCGTGGCCAGGCCGGCGGCGGTCAGGCGCTGCTCGGTGCGCGGCCCGACGCCCGGCAGCGCGCGCAGCGGCAGCGGGGCGAGGAAGGCGGCCTCCCCGCCGGGCTCCACGACGGTGACGCCGCCGGGCTTGTCGCGGTCGGAGGCGATCTTGGCGACGACCTTGCAGGTCGCGACCCCCAGCGAGCAGGAGAGCCGCACCCGCTCGGCGACCGCGCGCCGCACCGCGTCGGCCGCCTCGGCGGCGCCCGCGTCGGGCAGCTCCAGGTAGCCCTCGTCGAGCCCCACCACCTCCACGGCGGCCGACAGCTCGCGCACCAGGCCCCAGACCCGCGCCGACCACTCGCGGTAGAGGGCCATGTCGGGGCGCACGAAGACGGCGTCGGGGCACCGCCGCAGGGCCTCGGCCGCGCTCATGGCCGAGCGGATGCCGAAGCGCCGGGCCGCGTAGCTGGCCGTGGCCACGACGCCGCGCCCGTGGGGGTCGCCGCCCACCACGACCGGCCGGCCGCGCAGCTCGGGGCGGCGGTGGATCTCCACCGCGGCGAAGAAGGCGTCGATGTCGAGGTGGGCGATCACGCCCGTCGACGCTAACCCTCGCGCACGCCCCAGACGACGACGCCGCCCCCCAGGCTCAGGCGGCGCACCCGCAGGTCGCGGAGGCCGGCGGCGCGGTAGAGCTCGAGCAGCGCCGGCAGCGGGTGGCGGCGGTAGAGGTCGGGGATGCTCTCGTGCAGGAAGCGCCCCGCGCGCCACCAGGGCCGGCCGCCCACCAGCAGGCCCCCGGCCGGCAGCAGCGCCCCGGTGTAGAGCCGCCACGCCGCGCGCGCCGGCGCCCGCGGCGGGACGCCGAACTCCAGGCTGGCGAGCGTGCCGCCCGGGCGGACCACGCGGGCGAGCTCGGCCAGGGTCGCCCCCGGGTCGGCGACGTAGCGCAGCAGGTAGGTGACCGTGAGGCCGTCGAAGTCGCCGTCGGCGAAGGGCAGCGCCTCGGCCTCGCCGCGCACCAGCTCGACCCGGTCGGCCAGCCCGCGCTCGGCCAGCCGCGCGCCGGCGGCCGCGAGCATGGCGTCGCTCTGGTCCACGCCGGTCACCCGGCAGCCGTACCGGGAGGCCAGCTCGGCCGCGACGGCGCCGGTGCCGGTGGCGACGTCGAGCACGCGGTCGCCCGGCCGCGCCCCCAGGCGCGCCGCCAGGAAGCGGTGCCAGCGCGGCTCCTGCCCCAGGCTGAGGACCGCCGCCCGGCGCGAGTAGGCCGCCCCGGCCAGCCCCGAGAAGAGCTCCTGCGTCTCGGGCTTGGCGGGAGGCGAGAAGCTCAGGGGCTCAGTAGAGCGCTTGGGCCAGCCGGCGGCGGAAGCGGACCGAGAGCGGGTGGTGCTCGCCCAGCTCGGCGAAGACGCCGAGGAGCGCCTGGCGCAGGTCGTCGCGCAGCTCCGGGTCGGCCACCCGCACCGCGTCGATCAGGTGGGCGAGGCCCTGCTCGGTCTGGCCGCGCTCGAGCGCGGCGAGGCCGGCCTGGACGTCGGGCTGGTCGACCGCGGCGAGCTTGACCCGCGACAGCAGGGCCGCGGCGCCCTGGTCGAAGGCGACCGGCTCGAGCACCTCCGGCACCTCGCCGGAGCGGCCCTCGTCGAGCAGCAGCCGGGCGAGGGCGACGCGGGCGCCGACGTGGCCCGGCTCGCGCTCGACCGCCTCGCGCAGGGAGGCCTCGTCGCCCTCGCCCACCAGCCGGTCGGTCTCGGAGGGCACCAGCCGGTCGAGGAAGGCCTCGATCGCGGCCGGCGGCTGGAGGCCGACGAACTCGGCGGCGGCCTGCGCCGTCGCGGAAGCCCTTGACCAGCGGGATGCTCATCACCCGGTACTGCTGGGCCAGGTTGGGGTTGGAGTCGATGTCGACCTTGGCCAGCACGACCGCCCCGTCGCGGCGCTCCACGGCCTGCTCGAGGATGGGGGTGAGCTGGCGGCACGGGCCGCACCAGGCGGCCCAGAAGTTGACGACCACCGGCACCTCGCGCGAGCGCTCGATGACCTCGGCGTCGAAGGTGGCCTCGGTCACGTCCATACGGGCATCCCCTCCGTTCCGGTCACGCGCCTACGGTAGCGGTCAGGCCGCGTCGCGCGCCTCGGGCGCCGGCGGCCGGCACCGGGGGCAGGGCCGCCAGTGGGCGGCCAGGTAGCGCCAGGGCCCGTGCACCACGTCGCGCACCCCGGCGTCGCCGCGGCGCGGCGCGTCCGGGCAGTCGCGCCGGTGGTAGTGGCCCCAGCCGCCCGCGCTCAGGTGGGCGACGGCGCCCGTCTCGTCGACGGCATCCCGCCGCCGCTCATCGATCATCGTCGTCATATGTCCTCCCCCTCCCCGGGGGCTGCGCGGCGCCCGCCGCGCGCGTCAATTCCTTTGTCGGCATCGAGGGTAGCGCGCCTGAGAAGCCGCGACCTCCCCGGACGCGGGTTCGTTACGCTGGAGCGTCGTGGCCGACGAGTACATCTTCACCATGTACCGCCTGCGGAGGACGCATCCTCCCGACAAGGTGGTGCTCGACAACGTCTCCCTGTCCTTCTTCCCCGGCGCCAAGATCGGCGTGCTGGGGGCGAACGGGGCGGGGAAGTCAACCCTGCTGAGGATCATGGCCGGGGTCGACCGGGAGTTCTCGGGCGACGCGCTCCTGGCGCCCGGCGCGACGGTCGGCCTGCTGCCGCAGGAGCCCGACCTCGACCCCTCCAAGGACGTGCGCGGCAACGTCGAGGAGGGGGTCGCCGACTCGATGGCCCTCCTGCGCCGCTTCGAGGCGATCGGCGCGCGGCTCGGCGAGGTCGAGCCCGACGAGATGGAGGCCCTCCTGGCCGAGTACCAGGAGGTGCAGGACGAGATCGAGCGCCGCAACGCCTGGGACATCGAGCGGACCCTCGACGTCGCCATGGACGCCCTGCGGGTGCCGCCCGGCGACCAGGACGTGACGACGCTCTCGGGCGGCGAGCGCCGCCGGGTCGCGCTCTGCCGCCTGCTGCTGTCGGCGCCCGACCTGCTGCTGCTCGACGAGCCCACCAACCACCTCGACGCCGAGTCGGTCGCCTGGCTCGAGCGCTTCCTCGAGGAGTACCCGGGCACGGTCGTCGCCGTGACCCACGACCGCTACTTCCTCGACAACGTCGCCGGCTGGATCCTGGAGCTCGACCGCGGCAGGGGCATCCCGTGGCGGGGCAACTACTCCTCCTGGCTGGAGCAGAAGCGCATGCGCCTGGAGCAGGAGGAGAAGTCCGAGTCGGCGCGCCAGAAGGCCCTCGCCCGCGAGCTCGAGTGGGTGCGCAGCTCGCCGCGCGCCCGCCAGGCCAAGAGCAAGGCGCGCCTGGCCGACTACGAGCGCCTGGTCGCCGAGGAGGGCGCCCGCGGCAGCGGGACGGTCGAGATCCGCATCCCGCCGGCCCCGCGCCTGGGCGGCCTGGTGCTGGAGGCCGACGGCGTCACCAAGGGCTACGGCGACCGCCTGCTCATGGAGGACCTGTCGTTCTCGGTGCCGCCCGGCGGCATCGTGGGCGTCATCGGCGCCAACGGCGCCGGCAAGACGACCCTCTTCCGCATGATCGTGGGCCAGGAGGAGCCCGACGCCGGCCGGCTGAGGCTGGGCGAGACCGTGGAGCTGGCCTACGTCGACCAGTCGCGCGACGCCCTCGACCCGGCCAAGACCGTCTGGGAGGAGGTCTCGGGCGGGCAGGACCTGATCCGGCTGGGGGGCCGCGAGGAGGTCAACTCGCGGGCCTACGTCGCGTCGTTCAACTTCCGCGGGTCGGACCAGCAGAAGCCGGTCGGCCAGCTCTCCGGCGGCGAGCGCAACCGGCTGCACCTGGCCAAGCTGCTCGCGGGGGGCGGCAACCTGATCCTGCTCGACGAGCCGACCAACGACCTCGACGTCAACACGCTGCGCGCGCTCGAGGAGGCGCTGGTGGGCTGGTCGGGCTCGGCGCTGATCACCTCCCACGACCGCTGGTTCCTCGACCGCATGGCCACCCACATCCTCGCGTTCGAGGGCGAGAGCGCCGTCCGCTGGTTCGAGGGCAACTACGCCGAGTACGAGGAGCACCGGCGCCGGACGCTCGGCGACGAGGCCGCGCGGCCCAAGCGGATCACCTACCGGAAGCTCACGACGCCCACCTGACGGGGGGCGGCGCCCTGGCCGCTCGGCCGCGCCAAGACTGGCCTCGCGGGCCTGTGAGCGGCGGGCGCGGAGCCAGAGGATCCTCGCCGAGACCGCCCGGTGCGCCCGGGCCCCGGCACGAGACTCGAGGTCCCCCGATGAGCCCGACCCCCACCGCACGGATCCGGCGCCCCCGGATCGTCGTCACCCTCGTGGCCGGCTGCCTGGTCGCGTCCGCGGCGCCGGCGCTCGCCCTCGGGACGACCCCTCCGCCGTCGAAGGCCCCGACCGACGTGGCGATCGCCAAGGCCTCGGACAGGGACGGCTACCAGCCGGGCGAGACCATCGTCTACACGATCACCGTCACCAACGTGGGCGGCACCGCGGTCCCGCGCGCCGCCATCCTCGTCAGCGACCCGATGCTCGCCGACCTGGCGCCGGCCGACGGCGGCGGGACCGCCGGCGCGGACCTCGCCCCGGGCGCGAGCATCGTCTACGTCGGGACGCACGTCGCCTCCGCCGACGACTGCGGCCCCCTCTCGAACACCGCCACGGTCGAGCTCCGCAGCGGCAAGAAGGCCGGCGAGGACGCCAACCCCGCCAACGACAGCGCGACCCACGCCGTGGACGTCTCCGGCGAGCGCGTGCGCGCCGCCCGTGGCCGTCAGCGACATCGCCAAGCCGGTCGCGCCGCCCTCCCCCTCCGGGGCGCGCGAGGCGATGCCGCAGTCCCAGCCGGCCGTCTGCCCCCCGCCCAAGCTGGGCGCGCGGGTGGCCGCGCCGCGCAAGGTGAGGGCCGGGGAGACGGCGCTCTTCACGATCAGGGTCCACAACGCCAAGGGCGCCGCCGCCGCGCGCCGCGCCCACCTGACCGTGCGCCTGCCGGCCGGCTTCTCGCTGACGACGCCGGTCGAGAGCTCGGTCATGAAGGGCGGCGCCATGCGCTGGTCGATCGGGACGCTCGCCCCGCGCGCGGCCCGCTCGATGTCGCTCACGCTGCGCGCCGACCGGACGGCCTCGGGCACCCGGGCGCTCGCGGCGACGGTCTCCGCCACCTGCGGCTCGGCGCGGGCGAAGGCCCTCGTGCGCGTCGCCCAGGCGGTGCAGCAGCAGGTGCGCCCGCCGGTCGCCGGGTAGGTCCCTCGCACATACTTGCGTGATCAAGCATGTGCTAGCCTCGGAGCATGACCACCGAGGACGCGCACAGCGATCACGACGACCGGCCGGCCATGGAGCTCGGCCTCTACACCTTCGCCGAGCTGACGCCGGCCGGCGCGGGCGCGACGATCACCCCCGCGCAGCGGCTGCGCGACCTGGTGGAGGAGGTCGAGCTCGCCGACCAGGTCGGGCTCGACGTCTTCGGGGTGGGCGAGCACCACCGGCCCGACTTCGCCGTCTCGGCGCCGGCCGTGGTGCTGGCCGCCGCGGCCGAGCGCACGTCGCGGATCCGCCTGACCAGCGCCGTCAGCGTCCTGTCGTCGGACGACCCGGTGCGGGTCTTCCAGGAGTTCTCGACCCTCGACCTGCTCTCGGGCGGGCGGGCCGAGATCATGGCCGGGCGCGGGTCGTTCATCGAGTCGTTCCCGCTGTTCGGCTACGACCTCGACGACTACGACGCCCTGTTCGCCGAGAAGCTCGACCTGCTGCTGGCGCTGCGCGAGAGCGAGCGGGTGACCTGGACGGGCCGCCTGCGCGCCTCCATCGACGACCGCGGCGTCTACCCGCGGCCGCTGCAGGACCCCCTGCCGGTCTGGATCGCGGTCGGCGGCACGCCCAACTCGGTGGCGCGCGCGGGCCTGCTGGGCCTGCCGATGGCGCTCGCGATCATCGGCGGCACGGCGGAGCGCTTCGCCCCGCTGGCCGAGCTGCACCGGCGCGCGGCCGCCGAGGCCGGGCACCCCGCGCCGCGCATGAGCGTCAACTCGCACGGCTTCGTCGGGGCGACCTCCCAGGAGGCGGCGGACGACGCCTTCCCGCCCTTCGCCACGATGATGAACCGCATCGGCCGCGAGCGCGGCTGGGCGCCCATGTCCCGGGCCGACTTCGACGCGAGCACGGAGCTGCGCGGCGCGAACTTCGTCGGCAGCCCCCAGCAGGTGATCGAGAAGATCCTCTACCAGCAGGAGATCTTCGGCCACGACCGCTTCCTGATGCAGCTGACGGTCGGCACCATGCCCCACGCCAAGGTGATGCGGGCGATCGAGCTGTTCGGCACCGAGGTCGCGCCGGTCGTGCGCCGGGAGGTCGCCGCGCGGAGGGTCGAGGCCGCGGCATAGCCGGGGCGCGGCCGGGTACCCTTGGAGGGTGCAGGCAGGCCGACCCAGGAGACCGCAGTGACCCCCAGCCCGGACCCCTTCTCCGCACGCGACGCGCTCCGCGCGGGCGGGGGCGAGCACGCCTTCTACCGGCTGGAGGCCGTCCGGGACGACCTCGACCGCACGCCGTTCACGATCAAGGTGCTGCTGGAGAGCGTGCTGCGCAACTGCGGCCGCGGCTTCGTGACCGAGGACGACGTCCGCGCGCTGGCGGGCTGGCGCCCCAACTCGGGCTCGACGGCCGAGGTGCCGTTCCTGCCCGCGCGGGTGGTGATGCAGGACTTCACCGGCGTCCCGTGCGTCGTCGACCTGGCGGCGATGCGCGACGCCATGGCCGAGCTGGGCGGCGACCCGGACCTCATCAACCCGCTCGTCCCCGCCGACCTGGTGATCGACCACTCGGTGCAGGTCGACCGCTTCGGCGACGGCGGCGCCTTCGCCGCCAACGTCGAGCGCGAGTACGAGCGCAACCGCGAGCGCTACATGCTCCTGCGCTGGGCCCAGCAGGCCTTCGCCGACTTCCGCACGGTGCCGCCCGGCACCGGGATCGTCCACCAGGTCAACCTCGAGTACCTCTCGCCGGTGGTGCAGTCGCGGGAGGTCGACGGCGAGCGCGTGGCCTTCCCCGACACGCTGGTCGGCACCGACTCGCACACCACGATGATCAACGGCATCGGCGTGCTGGGCTTCGGCGTCGGCGGCATCGAGGCCGAGGCCGTGCTGCTCGGCCAGCCGCTGTCGCAGCCGACGCCGCAGGTCATCGGCCTGAAGCTCACCGGGCGCCTGGGCCCCGGGGCGACGGCCACCGACCTGGTGCTGACGGTCACCGAGATGCTGCGCGCGCACGGCGTGGTCGGCAAGTTCGTCGAGCTGCACGGCGCCGGCCTCTCGTCGCTGAGCCTCGCCGACCGGGCCACGATCTCGAACATGTCGCCGGAGTTCGGCGCCACCGCGACGATGTTCCCGATCGACGACGAGACGCTGCGGTACATGGAGCTGACCGGCCGGCCGGCCGAGACCATCGCGCTGACCGAGGCCTACGCCAAGGCCCAGGGCCTCTTCCGCATCGACGAGTCGCCCGACCCGGCCTTCGACGAGACGCTGGAGCTCGACCTGGGCAGCGTCGAGCCGAGCCTCGCCGGCCCGCGCCGGCCCCAGGACCGGGTCGCGCTCGGGAACGTCGCGGGCGAGTTCCGCGAGATCTACTCCGAGGGGCTCGAGCAGAACGGCGCGGGGCCGCACTACACGCCGGTCGAGGTCAGCTCGGACGGCGACCGCTTCCCGCTGGCGAGCGGCTCGGTGGCGATCGCGGCCATCACGAGCTGCACCAACACCTCGAACCCGTCGGTGATGGTCGGGGCCGGGCTGCTGGCCAAGAAGGCCGTCGAGCGCGGCCTGCGCACGCCGCCCTGGGTGAAGACCAGCCTCGCGCCGGGCAGCCGCGCGGTGACCGGCTACCTCGACACCGCGGGGCTGACGCCCTTCCTCGAGACGCTGCGCTTCGACCTCGTCGGCTACGGCTGCACGACCTGCATCGGCAACTCGGGCCCGCTGGCGGAGCCGATCGCGACCGCGATCGAGGAGAACGGCCTCGTCGCGGCCGCGGTGCTGTCGGGGAACCGGAACTTCGAGGGGCGCATCCACCCCCAGATCCGCGCGAGCTACCTGGCCTCGCCGCCGCTGGTGGTGGCCTACGCGCTCGCCGGCCGGGTCGACATCGACCTGACCTCGGAGCCGCTCGGCGAGGACGGCGAGGGCAACCCGGTCTACCTCTCCGAGATCTGGCCCACCTCCGCCGAGGTGGCCGAGGCCGTCGCGGGCTCGGTCAGCCGCGAGCTGTTCGAGACGAGCTACTCCACGGTGTTCGACGGCGACGACCGCTGGCGCGCCCTGCCGGTGCCCGAGGGCGGCACCTACGCCTGGGACCCCGAGTCCACCTACGTCCAGCTGCCGCCCTTCTTCACCGGCATCGCCCCCGAGCCCGCCCCGGTGACCGACATCGTCGGCGCGCGGGCCCTGGCCGTGCTGGGCGACTCGATCACCACCGACCACATCTCGCCGGCGGGCAGCATCCCGGCCAGCTCGCCGGCCGGGCGCTACCTGATCGAGCACGGGGTGGAGCCGCGCGACTTCAACAGCTTCGGCTCGCGGCGCGGCAACCACGAGGTGATGATGCGCGGCACCTTCGGCAACATCCGCCTGCGCAACCTCCTGGCCGACGGCAAGGAGGGCAACTGGACCGAGCACCTGCCGAGCGGCGAGGTCACGAGCATCTACGAGGCCTCGATGCGCTACCAGGACGCGGGCACCCCGCTGGTCGTCCTGGCCGGGAGCCTCTACGGCAACGGGTCGAGCCGCGACTGGGCCGCCAAGGGCACGCTGCTGCTCGGCGTCCGGGCGGTGGTGGCCAAGTCGTTCGAGCGCATCCACCGCGGCAACCTCGTCGGCATGGGCGTGCTGCCGCTGCAGTTCCTGGAGGGGGAGGGCGTCGACGAGCTCGGCCTGACCGGCCGCGAGACGTTCACCATCGCCGGGCTGCCGGAGCTGCAGCCGCGCCAGCAGCTCGAGGTCGCCTACGTCCGCGAGGACGGCACGCCGGGCGCCTTCCGGGCCCTGGCGCGCATCGACGGGCCCACCGAGCTCGGGTACCTGCGCGAGGGCGGCATCCTCCCGCCGTGCTGCGGCGCCTGTACCGGAGAACGTCCCCGTAGGTGGACGAGCGGCTGGAGGCCGTCGCCGACGACGGCGTCCGCCTCGTCGGCACGCTGGCGCGGCCGGCCGCGAGGGCGACGCCCCTGCCGCCCTGATCCTCAACGGCTCGGGCCCGCTCGACCGCGACTCGAACGTGAAGCGCCAGCGGCTCGGCGCGCCGCGCTCGCCGCGCGCTCGCGCCCGGGGCGTGGCGTCGCTGCGGCTCGACAAGCGCGGGGTGGGCGAGTCGGGCGGCGACTACCTGCCGACCGGCTTCGACCGGGAGACCGCGACGCCGCCGCCGCCTGGCGCCCTCCGCGCCGCCCGGATCGACCCGGCGCGCCTCACGGTCGTCGGGCACTCCGCGGGCGCGATCATCGCGATCCGGCTCGCCCGCGGCGACGGCCTCGCCGGGATCGTGCTGCTCGCCGCCGCCGCCGGCCGGGACGAGGTCATGCGCGAGCAGTCCGAGCGCATCGCCGCCTCGCTGCGCGGCCTCGCCCGGCTCCTCGGGCCTGAGCGGCGCCAGGAGCGGCGCGGCGCCGGCTGCTCGCTCCGCGAGGACGTCCTGCGATCGACGGGAGCGGCTGCCGGCCCGCTGGCTGCGGGAGTACATGGCCTACGACCCGGCCGCCGACCTCCCCGAGGTGCGCTGCCCGGTGCTCGCGATCACCGGGGCCAAGGACCTGCAGGTCACCCGGGGACGTGCGCGCCTGGGGAGCTGGTGGCGGCCCCTTCGAGGGCGAGGTCCCCGACGACCTCACCCACCTGCTGCGGCGCCACCCGGGCCCCCGAGCCTCTCGACCTACAAGGCCCAGCTCCGCGAGCCGGTGGACGCCTGGCTGCTCGACCGCGTCGCCGCGTGGACCGCGGCGCGGTGACGGGCGCTAGCCGAAGCGCCCCGTGATGTAGTCCTGCGTGCGCTGCTCGTCCGGCGCCGTGAACAGCTTGTCGGTGTCGCCCATCTCCACGAGCACGCCGTAGCGGTGCCCCTGGTCGAGCCCGGCGACCGTGAAGAAGCCGGTCTTGTGCGAGACGCGCGCCGCCTGCTGCATGTTGTGGGTGACGATCACGATCGTGTAGCGCTTCACGAGGTCCTGCATCAGGTCCTCGATCGCCAGCGTCGAGATCGGGTCGAGCGCCGAGCAGGGCTCGTCCATGAGCACGACCTCGGGCTCCACGGCGATCGCGCGCGCGATGCAGAGCCGCTGCTGCTGGCCGCCCGACAGGGCGAAGGCGTCCTGCTTGAGCTTGTCCTTCACCTCGTCCCAGAGGGCGGCGCGGCGCAGCACCTCCTCGATCTTGTCGTCGTTGGCCTTGAGGCCGTTGACCTTGAGGCCGAAGCCGATGTTGTCCTTGATCGACTTCGGGAAGGGGTTGGGCTTCTGGAAGACCATCCCGATCCGCCGGCGCACGTCCACCGCGTTGACGTCGGAGGAGTAGAGGTCCTGGCCCTGGAACAGCAGCTGGCCGTTGACCTTCGTCCCCGGGATGAGGTCGTTCATCCGGTTGAGGCAGCGCAGGAAGGTGGACTTGCCGCAGCCCGACGGGCCGATCAGGGCGGTGATCTCGTTGCGGCGGATGTCCATCGTGATGCCCTGGAGGGCCTTGAACTTCCCGTAGTGGAAGTCGAGCTTCTCCGCCCGGAAGACGACCTCGTGCGAGCCGGCGGGCTCGGTGCGGGCGGTGACCTCGGGCGCGTGGGTCGGAACGGCCTCGTGCGCGCGCTGGGCGTCCGGCGCCGGGGCGGGCGCGGGTGCCTCTCGGGGCACGGTGGCGTCGTCGGACACGTGGCTCCTTACCAGCGTCGGCTGAACTTGTTCCGGAGGAAGATCGCGACCAGGTTCATCAGGACCAGGGTCCCGAGCAGGACGATGATGCCAGCCGCGGCCAGCTCTTGGAAGGACTCCTGGGGCTGCCCGGCCCAGAAGAAGATCTGGAGGGGCATGGCGAGCAGCGGTGTGTCGTTGGCCTCCAGCGGGTTGAGGGACGGCACCTGGGTGGCGAAGACGACGCCGCCGACCACGATCAGCGGGGCGGCCTCGCCGATGGCGCGCGAGAGGGCGAGGATCGTGCCGGTGAGCATCCCCGGCAGCGACGGCCGGGAAGACCTGGCGCGAGACCGCCTGCCACCGGGTCGCGCCGAGCGCCATCGCCCCCTGCTCGATCGATACGGGGACCGCCTTGATGGCCTCGCGGCTCGCGATGATGATGATCGGCAGCACGAGCAGCGCGAGCGTCAACGCCCCGGCCAGCGTGTTCTTCTCCAGCCCGACGATCGCGACGAAGACGGCCAGGCCCAGCAGGCCGTAGATGATCGAGGGCACGGCCGCCAGGTTGGAGATGTTGACGTCGACGGTCCGGTTGACGGACGGCCCGATGCGCGCCCACCATCGCGATGCCCGCGCGGACACCGCGGCCATGGTCACCCGCGCCCCCGGGGCGTTGCGGGCGCGGAGGTCGCGCAGCCGCCGGTCGCGGGCGTTGGCCGCCGACAGCAGCTGCTCGCGGCTGATGGCGGCGAACTTCTCGAGGTAGAGCGCCGCGGCGAAGCCGATGGGGATCGCGATCACGAACGTGATCACCATCAGCACGAAGGTGACGCGGATCGAGGAGTTGAAGCCCGCCAGGTCCGGGTTCGTCGAGGTCGGCTCGGTCAGGAACTGCCAGTCCAGGCGCGGCAGCCCCTGGATCAGGATCGAGACCAGCAGCCACCCGAGCAGCCCGAGCGAGATCAGGACGGCCCCGAGGACACCGCCGAAGAAGAGCGCGTCGGCGGGCCGGACCCGCTTCTTGGCGAGGGGGCGGGGGGCGGCGACGCCGCCCGTGAGCGGGGGTGTCTCGGTGGCCATCGGCGCCGGCCTACTGGTAGACGGTGCGGAAGCGCCGGACGACGCGGACCGCGATGAGGTTGATGATCAGGGTGACCACGAAGAGCAGGATGCCGACGGCGAAGATCGACTCGTACTGGACGCTGCCGCGGGTGGCCTCGCCCTGCGAGATCTGGACGATGTAGGCCGTGATCGTCTGCATCGGCGCCGTGGGATCGAGGGTCAGGTTGGGCTGGGTCCCCGCCGCCAGGGTGACGGCCATCGTCTCGCCGACCGCGCGCGAGAGCCCGAGGACGATCCCCGCGGTGACGCCCGACAGCGCCGCCGGGAAGACGATGCGGGTCGCGACGTGGCGCTTGGTGGCCCCCACGGCGTAGGCGCCGTCCCGCATCGAGTTGGGCACCGCGCGCATCGCGTCCTCGGAGAGCGAGCTGATGAGGGGGGTGATCAGGATGCCGACCACGATGCCGGCGCCGAGCGCGCTGAAGAGCTGGAACTCGTTCGACGATCCCGAGGTCCTGCAGGACCGGGATGATCGACTCGAGCGCGAAGAAGCCGAGCACGATCGTCGGCATGCCGGCGAGGAGCTCGAGGATCGGCTTGACCGTGCGCCGGACGCCCTCGGGCGCGTACTCGGAGAGGAAGATCGCCGACCCCAGACCCAGGGGGATCGCGACCGCCGCCGCGATGAGGGCGATGTAGATCGAGGCCCAGAGCAGCGGCAGGACGCCGTAGAGGCCGGACACGGGCTGCCACGTCGTGCCGCTGAGGAAGTCCCACAGCGACACGTCCCCGTCGGTGAAGAAGGGGATGCCCTCCTCCAGCAGGGTGAAGACGATCCCGATCGTGACCAGGATCGAGACGATCGCGGCCGCCGCCAGGAGCAGGATGATCCCCTGCTCCACGGGGCGACGGCGCCGCCCGCCGATGGCCGCCGGCACCGGATCAGATGGTGTGGGGGCGGCCACGGCGGGAGACTACCTAGCCGGTGGTGGTGCCGGCGGGGCTCTGCAGCTTGGTCAGGTCCTCGTCGATCGACGACTGGGGAGCCGGGACGAACTGGTTCGCCTCGGCGAGCGAGATCGCGTTCTCGACGTAGTACTGCACGAAGGCCGCGACCTGGGGCTTGCTGCAGAGCGACTCGTCCTTCACGTAGATGAAGAGCGGGCGCGCCAGCGGGTAGTCGGCGGAGGTGATCGTGGCCGCGTCGGGGCCCACGCCGTCGAGCGTGAAGGCCGTCAGCTGGTCCGCGTTCTCCTCGTAGTAGGTGAAGCCGAAGTAGCCCATCGTGCCGGGGGCGCTCTCGACCGCGCGGACGATCACGTTGTCGTCGGCCGAGGCCGTGTAGTCCTGGCGCGGCGTGACCGTCTCGCCCGCCGCGTCCTCACCGAGGACCTCCTCGTTGAAGAAGTCGTAGGTGCCCGACTGCGAGTCGGGGCCCGCGAGGGTGAGCGGCACGTCGCTGCAGTTGGCGCCCGGGATCTCGCTCCAGTTCTTGATCTTGGAGTTCGGGGCCCACACGGCCTCGAGCTGCTTGAGCGTGAGGTTGGTGCACCCGACGTCGCCGTTCTTCCCGGTGACCACGGTGATGCCGTCGGAGGCGACCCGCAGCTCCTGGTAGGTGATGCCGCCGGACTCGCAGGCCGTCACCTCGTCCGGCTCGATGGCCCGGGAGGCGTCCGAGATGTCGGTCTCGCCCGCGCAGAAGCGCTCGAAGCCGCCGCCGGTGCCGGAGGTGCCGACCGTGATGTTGACGCCGGAGTTCTCGCCGGCGAACGCCTCGGCCGCGGCCGAGGTGAGCGGCGCGACGGTCGAGGAGCCGTCGATCAGGATGTCGCCGGACACGCTGGCGGAGTCGCCGCCGGAGGTGTCCGAGCCGGAGTCGTCGTCGCCGCCGCAGCCGGCCGCGGCGAGCGACCCGAGGGCCATGGCCCCCGCGGCCAGTATGAGGGCGAATCGGCGTCCACGTGCCATGAGCTGGTGCTCCTCTCTCCCGCAACGGGGCGCGGACGGTCCGGCCCACAACCTGCGCGACGCTAACCCAGCCCCGGGAGCCCGCGGGTGACTTTGCTGTGACCCTGTGGTGAACGACTTGTGAACGGCGATTCGGGGGTGGCCGAGCCGCCGTCGGATCGCAGCGCCATCGGTCACATTCCCCGGCCGCGTCGGGTCATGCCGTTGACCACCGAAGATGGAGGACGGGGCATCGACGGCGTGACGCGCCGGGCTCCTCAGCGGGCGACGGGCGGCCAGCGCTCCTCGTCGGGCTTCTCTCCGCCGCGGGCGATCCGCGCGCCCGCGGCGCCGATCGCCTCGTAGGGGGCGACGACCGGCCGGCGCCAGAACTCGTAGTCGCCGCACGCCGCGTCCGGGTCGGAGGCGCCCGCGATCGCCACCGCCAGGGCGAGGGCGTCGCCGAAGCCGAGGCCCGCGCCGACGCCGGCCTCGGGGTCGATGGCGTGGGCCGCCTCGCCGATCAGCGCCACGCCGGGCGCCCACCAGGTCTCGCAGCGCACCTCGATCACCTCGCGGTAGACGAGCTGGTCGACCGAGGTCACGCCCTCGAGGGCCGGCGCCGCCGCCGGCAGCAGCCGGCCGAAGGCGCGCCGGTACGCCTCGACGCCGGGGGCGAGGGCGGCCTCGCGGCCGATGCGGTCGATCTGCCACCACCCCGCCGAGCCGCCCGACCAGCTCAGCACGCCGACCTGGCGCCCGTCGGACTGGTAGGCCATCGCGAAGGGGACCTCGAGCTGCACGGGGCTGCGGAAGGACAGGCCGGCGCCCGGGGCCGGGCGCACCTCGGCCGCGATGCCGGCCATCTCGCGCACGGGCGACCGGGAGCCGTCGGCGCCGACCACCAGGTCGGCGGCGATCGGCCCCCCGGCCGTCTCGACCCCGGCGATGCGGTCGCCGTGGCGCAGCAGGCCGGTCACCGTCGTGTCGAAGCGGATCGGCACGTCGCGGCGCAGGGCGTCGATCAGCGCCTGGCGGGCGACGGCGATGGCGACCGGGGTGCCGTCGGCCTGGGGGGCGATCGGCCGCCCCGCCGCGCGCACCTCCTCGAGCAGGCCGAGGTCCGCGAGGGCGTCGTAGGCCTGGTAGGGCAGCATGATCGGCCCGGGGATCGTCGCGGTCGCCGGACCGCGCTCGAGCACGACCGGCTCGACGCCCCGGCGCCTCAGCGCCCCGGCGAGCACGGCGCCCGCCATCCCGCCGCCCACGATCACGACCCTCATCGGCGACGGACTCTATTCGGGCATGATCTCCCCGTGCCCCTCTACGCAGGCATGAGCAACGGCGCGCCTCCGTCCGACGACGTGCGGCTGATCCTGGAGCGCTACCGGCGCCTGGCGGTGGTCGGCCTGTCGCCGCGGCCCGAGCGCCCCAGCCACCGGGCGATGGTGCACATGGCGGCCAACGGCTACGAGATCACCCCGGTGAACCCGGCCTGCGAGCAGGTGCTCGGGAACCCCTGCGTCGCGTCGCTCGAGGAGGCCGCCGCGCAGGGCCCGCTCGAGGTCGTCAACATCTTCCGCCGCCCGGAGGACATCCCGCCGATCGTCGACGAGGCGATCGAGCTCGGCGCCAGGGTGGTCTGGATGCAGCTCGGCCTGTCGTCCCCGGAGGCCGCGGCCCGCGCCCGCGACGCCGGCCTCGAGGTCGTCGAGGACCGCTGCATCAAGATGGAGCACTGCCGCTTCTTCGGCGGCCTCAACGTGGTCGGCCTGTCCACCGGCGTCATCGGCTCGCGCCGGATGGACCGCTTCCACGGGTGACGACGAGCCCCGCGAGTTCGGCTTCGACACGCGCGCCCTGCACGCGGGGCAGCGCGTTGACCCGATCACCGGCTCGCGCGCCGTGCCGATCCACCAGACCGCGGCGTACGTCTTCGAGGACGCCGACCACGCCGCCGACCTCTTCGACCTCAACCGCTTCGGGAACATCTACACGCGCATCATGAACCCGACCACGGCGGTCTTCGAGGAGCGCATGGCGAGCCTCGAGGGCGGCGTCGGCGCGCTCGCCACCGCCAGCGGGCTCGCCGCCCAGTCCGTCGCGATCACCACGCTGCTGGAGGTCGGCGACCACGTCGTCTCGTCGGCCCACCTCTACGGCGGCAGCCACAACCAGCTCGCCATCACCCTCGCCCGGTTCGGCATCGAGACGACCTTCGTCGACCCGGCGGACCACGGCGCCTGGCGCGAGGCGGTGACCCCGCGCACGCGGCTGCTGTTCGGCGAGACGATCGGCAACCCGCGGCTGGACGTGCTCGACATCGCGGCCGTCGCCGAGGTGGCGAACGCGGCGGGCGTGCCGCTGCTGATCGACAGCACCTTCGCGACCCCGTACCTCTGCCGGCCGTTCGAGCACGGCGCCCACCTGGTGTCGCACTCGGCGACCAAGTGGATCTGCGGCCACGGCACCACCATCGGCGGGGTGCTGGTCGACGCGGGCACCTACCCCTGGGCCGACGGCCTCTTCCCCGGCCTGGTCGAGCCGAGCGCCGGCTACCGCGGCATGCGCTACGCCGAGACCTTCGGCAACTTCGCCTTCATCATGAAGGCGCGCGTCGAGACCATGCGCGACCTCGGGCCGGCGCTCTCGCCCTTCAACGCCTTCCTGCTCCTCCAGGGCCTCGAGACCCTGTCGCTCCGCATGGACCGCCACGTCGACAACGCCCGCGCGCTCGCCGAGATGCTCTCGGGGCACCCCGGCGTGGAGTGGGTGAGCTACCCCGGGCTGCCCGGCAGCCCGTACCGCGACCTCGCCGAGCGCTACCTGCCGCGCGGGCCGGGCGCGGTGCTGACCTTCGGGGTGCGCGGCGGGCGCGAGGCCGGCCGGCGGCTGATCGAGGCCTGCGAGCTCTGCTCGCACCTGGCCAACGTCGGCGACGCGAAGACCCTGATCATCCACCCGGCCTCCACGACCCACCGCCGCCTCGACGAGGAGGGCCTGCGCCGCGCGGGCGTCACCGACGACATGGTGCGGGTGGCCGTGGGCCTGGAGGACCTCGACGACATCGCCTGGGACCTGGACCAGGCGATCCGGAGCGCTATCGGAACTCGTCCAGGCTGACCTCGACCCCCGCGATCGCGAGGGCGGCGATCACGAGGGGGATCAGGATCGGCTGGTGCACGAGGTAGATGGGGAGGGCGTGGCGGCCGGGGGCGCCCACTCCGCGAGCCCACGGCGGCGTGGGCAGCCGCGCCCCCCAGGGCCCGCGCACGCCGCCCGGGTAGAGGGCCTGCCCGACGGCGAGCCCCACGAGCACCGGCGCCAGCCAGGGCAGCAGGGGGTACCAGTCGACGCCCGCGCCGCCCTCGGGCGGCACCCCGAGGACCAGCAGGCCCGGGATGTCCGACTCCGGGCCGCGCAGCAGGGCCATGCCGGCGAGCAGCACGACCCAGGCCAGGATCAGGTTGACCGGCCCGAGCGGCAGCAGCAGCGGCCCGACGACCATCGCGACGGCGATGCAGTGGAGGATCCCGAAGCGCACGTAGTCGTCCCCGAGCGCGATCCAGGTGACCAGCGTGACCAGCAGCGCGGCCGCGGCGACCTCGCCGGCGCGGCGCAGGTGGCGGCGGTAGAGCGGCCAGCCGTCGAGGCCGCGGGCGCGGCCGCGGGCGTTCGAGATCGCCAGGCTCACGCCGACCACGAAGAGGAAGCTCGACCCGCACGCCAGCTGCAGCGCCCGCCAGCCGCCCGAGAAGGGGTCGATGTCGACGCTCGGGCCGAACTGGCTCACGTCGTAGCCGACGTGGTAGACGACCATCATCGCGATGGCCGCGGTGCGGGCGGCGTTGACCTCCCAGAGGCGGACCGGCCCTGCCGCGGCGCTCGTCAGGCGAGCGCGCCGTCGACCAGGGCGCGAAGCGGGCCGATCAAGGCTGGCGGCGCCGCGATGCATCCGAGCGGGTCCTCCCCTGTTGCCGGCAGCTCCTCGACCACGCCGCCTGCCTCGGAGACGATAAGCCGTCCCGCAGCCCAGTCCCAGGGATTGAGGCCGCGCTCGAAGTATCCGTCGAGGCGGCCGCAGGCCACCCAGGCGAGGTCGATCGCGGCCGAGCCGAAGCGGCGCAGGTCGCGCACCGCCGGAAGGATCGCCGGCAGCAGGGCCGCCTGGCGGGCGCGCTGGGCTGCGACGTAGCTGAAGCCCGTGCCGACGAGGGCCTCGTCGAGCGGCGCCCCGGGCCCCACGCGCAGCACCCGGTCGCCGAGCCGCGCCCCCCCGCCCCGGACGGCCGTGAACGTCTCGCCGCGCGAGGGGTCGTGGACCACGCCGACCAGGGGACCCTCGGCGTCGAGGGCCGCGACGCTGACGCTCCACTGCGGGATCCCCCAGAGGTAGTTGATGGTGCCGTCGAGCGGATCGACGAGCCAATGCACCTCGCCCGAGCCGGGGGCGTCGGCGCCCTCCTCGCCCACGATGGCGTCGCCCGGCCGCTCGGCCGCGATCATCCCGACGATCAGCGCCTCGGCGTCGCGGTCGGTGTCGCTGACGAGGTCGGTGCGGCTGGACTTGGACGCGACCCCGCTGACCGGCCCGCCGGCCCGCCGAAGCAGCAGCTCGCCCGCGGCCCGGGCGGCGCGCGCCGCGAGGTCCAGGAGCTCGGCGCTCACGTCGCGCGCGGGACGAGGTGCGCGGCGATGGCCGCGGCCACCTCCTCGGGGGCCTCGAACTGGGGGAAGTGCCCGACCCCGGGCAGCGTCACGAGCCGACCGTCCGGGAGGGCGTCGGCCAGCCACCGCGCGCCGGGCAGGGGGGTCACGCGATCGAGGGTACCCGCCGCGACGAGCGCCGGCCCCCGGACGAGTCGCGCCAGCGTCCGCACGTCGAACCTGAGCCCGCTCGCGCCCCAGTCGACCATGGCCCGGAGGTTCCCGTGGAGCAGCCGCGCGCTCCCCTCCTCGAGCAGCGCCGCCAACGCGGGGTCGGCCGTCAGCGCCGCAGGGTCGCCGACCGTCGTCAGGTACGCGTCGCGCCGCCGCGCCGGGCTGCGGCGCGCGCGGGCGATCAACAGCCGCGCGAGCGGGCGCCCGACCACCGGCATCTGGAGGACGTCGGAGAAGCGTGCGCGGAGGGAGGCGGCGCGGCCGCGCGAGCACCCAGGGGGCCAGCAGCGCCAGGCCCCCGACGCGCTCGGGGCGCTCGGCCGCGGCGAGCATGGCGACCTGGGCGCCCAGCGAGTGCGCGACGAGCGACACCGGGGCGAGGTCGGCCATCAGGGGCTCGATCGCCCGCGCGAGGCCCTGCGGGGTCGTGCGGGCGAGGCCGGGCGTCCCGCCGAAGCCGGGCAGGTCGACCGCGACCACCCGCAGGCCGGAGTCGGCGAGCAGGCCGGGCAGGCGGCCCCACCCCTCCTTGAAGCCGTTCAGCCCGTGGATCAGGAGCACCGCGGGGCCCGAGCCCGTCTCGGTCGTCGCCAGCCAGCGCATCCCGGCACGATACGCGGCGGGGTCCGTTACTCTGGGCCGGTGACCGCGAAGCTCGAGCTCGTCGCACCGCGCGGCTACTGCGCCGGCGTTGACCGCGCCATCGAGACCGTCGAGCGGGTGCTCGAGGAGCTCGGCCCGCCCGTCTACGTGCGCGGGGAGATCGTGCACAACACGCACGTCGTGTCGTCGCTGGCCGTGAAGGGCGCCGTCTTCGTGGACGACCCCCTCGAGGTGCCGGAGGGCCAGACGATCATCCTGTCGGCCCACGGCGTGTCGCCGGAGGTGCGGCGCGTCTGCGCCGAGCGGAGCCTGCGGGTGATCGACGCCACCTGCCCGCTGGTCGCCAAGGTCCACGCCGAGGTCCGGCGCTTCGCCGGCCGCGGCGCGACGGTGCTGCTGGTGGGGCACCACGACCACGACGAGGTCATCGGCACCCGCGGCGAGGCACCGGACGCCGTCATCCTGGTGGAGGACATCGCCGACGCCGAGACGGTCGAGGTGCCCGACCCCTCGAACGTCGCCCTCACCACCCAGACGACCCTCTCGATCGACGACACCACGGCGATCGTCGAGGTCCTCAAGCGGCGCTTCCCGGCGCTGGTCGGCCCCAAGTCGAGCGACATCTGCTACGCGACCCAGAACCGCCAGGACGCCGTGCGCTCGGTGGTCGGCGACGGCGCCGACCTCGTGCTCGTGGTGGGGTCGCGCAACTCGTCGAACTCGATGCGGATGGTCGAGGTGGCGCGCGCCGCGGGATCGGACGCCCACCTGATCGACAACGCGTCCGAGCTCGACCCGGCCTGGCTGGCGAACCGGAGGCGGGTCGCGCTCACGGCCGGCGCATCGGCGCCCGAGGTGCTCGTGCAGGAGGTCGCGACCACCCTGGTGGAGGCCGGCTACGCGCGCACCGGCGAGGAGGAGCCCTCGGCCGAGGGCGTCGTCTTCGCGCTCCCGCGCGAGGTGCGCCCCTCCCGCTGACGCCGGCGCGGCGGCGCAACGGCCGTTGCAGGCGGCCGCCGCGATCTTGAGGCCCGGCGCGGGCGCCACCAGAGTGGGTGGCCCGCCCGATGCCGTCGCATCCCGTCACGCGGGCGCTGTCGTTCGCGGCCGCGCTCGCCCTCGCCTGCCTGCTGCTCGCCCCCGCGGCCGTCGCGGCGCCGTCGATCGCGGGCACGCGGTCGGAGATCGCCGAGCTCGGCCGCCAGGTCGCCGAGCTCGACGTGCAGGCCGGCGCCGCCGCGGCGGCGCACAACGTCGCGATCGACCGGCTCGAGACCGCCCGGAGGACCCTGGCCATCACCCGCGGCGAGCTGCGGACGGCGCGGGCCGACCTGCGCCGCTCGCGGGCGGTCCTCGCCGACCGCCTCATCGACCTCTACGTGACCGCGCAGCCCACCTTCATCCAGGTGCTGCTCACCAGCGGGAGCATCGGGGCGGCCTACGAGGTCGGCGAGGTGCTCGACCGGTCGGCGCAGGGCGACGCACGGGTGCTGGAGGCCGTGCGCGACCGGCGCGAGCGCCTGGCGCTGCTGGAGGCGCGCCAGGTCGAGGCCGAGGCCGCCCGCGAGCGCGAGGAGGCCGCCGCCGGCGACCGGCAGGCCACGCTCGCGGCGCTGCGCGCCCGGCGGGCGGAGCTGCTGGCCGACGCGCGGGCGGACCTGAAGCGCCTCATCACGGAGGAGCGCGAGCGGCGGGCGCGGCTCGCCGCGCTCGAGGCGGCGCGGCGGGCGTCGCTCAACTCGCTCCCCTACGCCAGCGTCGCCTCGGTGGTGGGCGCGCTGCCGCGCGGGAGCTACGTCTTCCCGGTCGCCGGCCCGGCCCGCTTCGGCGACGACTGGCTCGCGCCGCGCCCCGGCGGCCGCTCGCACGAGGGCATCGACATCTTCGCCGCGGCGGGGACGCCGATCGTCGCGGTCGCCGACGGCTCCCTCTACAACGTCGGCTACAACGGCCTCGGCGGCTGGCGCCTGTGGCTGCGCGACGGCAACGGCACGACCTACTACTTCGCCCACATGACGAGCTACGCGCCCGCCGCCCGCGAGGGCGCGAGCGTCGCGCGCGGGACCGTCATCGGCTACGTGGGGAACACGGGCGACGCGCAGGGCGCGTCACCTCACCTGCACTTCGAGATCCACCCGGGCGGGGGCGGGCCGGTCCCGCCCTATCCGATCGTCACGGGGTGGCCGCGGGCGGGATGACCGTCGGGCCGGCGAGCTCGGTGCCCGCCGGGAGGCGCCGCGCGAGCCCCTCGGCGTCGAGCGCGTGGCGGGGGTCGACCTCCAGGTCGACCGGCTCGCCGTCGGCGTCGCGCGGCACGCCGGCCCCGGCGGCCTCCAGCCAGCGGGCGTAGAGGCGGTTCAGGTCGCGCCGGGCCGTCGCCGGCGAGTCGGCCCCCTCGGCGTTCTTGATCGGCGAGAAGCTGTCGGCGCGGCGGGCCTCCACCGTCACCGAGCGGCGCGCGCTCGGGAGGGCGTCGAAGAGGAAGGTCTCGAACTTGACCGCGTTGGGCTCGTCCGGGTCGACCGCCCGCCCGGCGTCGTCCACGTGGGGCACGCGCTTGAGGGCGCGGTGGTAGGGCAGCCGCAGGCCGCCCTCGGTCAGCTCCCGCACGAACGCGACCTCGATGCAGTGGACCGCGATCGAGCCCGCCCAGTAGGCCAGCTCCCCGTCATCGTCGCGCTCCTGCGCGAGCTCGTCGGGCAGGTCGCTGTACTCGACCACGGCGGTGCGCCCGTCGACCCGGGCGATGACGCCCATCTTCTCCTCGGGTGCGAGCTTGCGGACGACCATCGAGGACATGTCCGCCTCGGCGCGCACGTGGTGGCCGATCACGTCCGGACGGCAGACCGGCAGCAGCGGGTTGTCGACCTGGAAGGTGAAGATCGTCGCGGCCCCCGCGGCCTCCATCTCGTCGAGGGCGCCGGAGGCCCGGAGCGCCGACAGCAGGCCGCCGTGCCCGTCGGGCGACAGCGCCAGGCGGTCGGGGGCGTCGAGCAGGATGGCGCCGTCCTCGCGGTCGACCGCCGGCAGGGTCCCCTGGACCACGAAGCGCACCGAGGCAGGGTCGAGCCCGAAGTGGCCGCGCTCGGAGAAGAAGGCTCTCGTCTCTTCGTCGTTCTGCGGCGAGGTGAGGACGTACCACGGGATCGTCGCCCCATAGCGCTCCCGCAATGCGGCGATCTTGGCGGCGTGGTGGGCGAACAGGGTCGTCCGGGTGATGGGCGCGAACGGGAAGGCGCCCTTGGGACCGTCGAAGCCGAGCCGGGAGCCCTGGCCGCCGGCCAGGAGGACGGCCGCGACGCGCCCGTTCCTCAGGGCGTCCGCCCCCGTCGCGGCCGCCTCGCGCGCCCGCTCCCTGTCGGCCTCGCTGCGGGGGATGGGGATCACGTCCTCCGCGGCGAGGGGCTCGATCCGGCCCAGCTCGGGGGGCCCGCCCCCCTCCACCAGGTCGCCGACGAGGTTGCCGACCAGGTCGAGGTCGAGCGCCTCCACCTGATCGCGCAGGCGCGCCTCCTCCGCCCCGGACAACCGGGCCAGGGCGGCCGCCAGGCGGTGCTGGCCGACCGCGGCCAGGCGCTCGCCGAGGCTCACGCCGCCGGCTGCAGGGCCACCTTCACGACCCCCTCGGCGCGGTCGGCCATCAGGCGGTAGCCCTCGGCGGCCTCGCCGAGCGGCAGGCGGTGGGAGAGCATCGGCGCCGGGTCGATCTCGCCGCGCTCGGCGAGTGCCAGGAGCTCGGGGAAGTACCGCTTGCCGGGCACGAGGCCGCCGGTCACCGAGATGTTGCGCAGGAACTGGTCGAACCAGTTGACGCTGGGCGTCTTGCCCATGAAGTGGTCCATGCCCAGGCACGCGATCGTGCCGCCGGGGCGGACGCAGGCGTGGGCGGTGGCCATCGACTCGGGGCCCGAGATCGAGTTGACCACGACGTGGGCGCCCTCGCCCCCGGTGTGCTCCATGACGGCCTCCGTGATCTCCTCGTCGTCGCGCGAGTCGAACGACGAGGGTCGCCCCGAGGGCCGTCGCCGTCTCCAGGCGGTCGGCGTGGTGGCCCAGGCACACGATCCGCTCGGCCCCCTTGGCCCGCGCCCCGTGGACGCCGGCCAGCCCCACGGCTCCGTCGCCGATCACGACCACGGACTGTCCCGGCGCCGCGCCGGCCGAGGTCAGGCCGTGCCAGCCGGTTGACATGACGTCGACGATCGGGAGCAGCGTGGCCTCGCGCCCCGGCTCGGCGAGCGCCTCGGGCGTGGGGTGCAGCGTGCTCTCGGCGAGCGGGACGCGCACCAGCTCGGACTGGCCGCCCTGCACGGCGCCGCCGTGCTGCCAGACGCGCGGCGCCCACCCGAAGAGCGACCAGCTGACGCAGGAGGAGGCCAGGCCCTCGCGGCACCAGGTGCAGACCCCGCAGGCGACCATGCACGAGGACAGGACCCTGTCGCCGGCGGCCAGGCCCCGCACCTCCGGGCCCACCTCCTCGATCGTCCCGATGAACTCGTGCCCCAGGCGCGACCCGGGCGGGAACCCGAAGGCCTCGCCCGCGTTGAAGACGTGCAGGTCAGAGCCGCAGATGCCCGCCATCGTGACCCGCACGATCGCGTCGGTCGGCTGCTCGATCGCCGGGTCGGGCACGTCCTCGACGCGGACGTCGCGCGTGCCCTGGAACGTCAGCCCCCTCATGCCTCCCCCTCGCTCGGCCGGGCGCCAGGATAGCGGCGGCCGGCCGGCGCGGGCCCTGGCGGCTAGGATCCGCGGCATGGCCGAGGCCCCGCACGCCGCCCTCGCCGACCGCTTCCGGGCCGACCCGGGCAGGGCGCAGGTCGCCATCCGCGTGACGACCGAGCTCGAGGAGGGGCTGGCCTGCGAGGCGACCGTGCGCGGCCACACCGTCGCGTGCGACGAGCCGCGCTCCGTCGGCGGGTCGGACACGGCCCAGAGCCCGGTGGAGCTGTTCCTGACCAGCTTCGCCACCTGCCAGGCCATCACGTACCGGATCTGGGCGGCCGAGCTCGGCATCGCGCTCGACCGGGTCGAGGTGGAGGTGGTCGGCGACATCGACCTGCGCGGCTTCCTCGGCGTCGACGGCGTCGAGAGGGCCGGCTACGACGGCGTGGTGGTGCGAGTCGCCCTGCGGGGTCCGGAGGGCGCCGAGCGGTACCAGGAGCTGGCGGAGGCGGTCGACCGCCACTGCCCGGTCCTCGACGTCCTGGTCCGGCCGATCCCGGTGGCGCGGGAGCTGGTCGAGGAGCTCTAGGAGTCCGAGATCACGCCGGCGCGCGCGAAGGCGGCGCGCGGCTCCATGACCAGGCCCACGAAGAACGGCCCGAAGTCGGCGTAGCGCGAGCTGACCTCGTCGAAGCGCATCTCGTAGACGATCTCCTTGATCGCCGCGGGGTCGTCGGCCAGCAGGGTCACGCCCCACTCCCAGTCGTCGAGGCCGGTCGCGCCGGTGATGAGCTGCAGGATCCGGCCGGCGTACCGGCGGCCCACCCGCGCGTGGCCGCCCATGAGGCGCTTGCGCTCCTCGAAGCCGAGCTCGTACCAGTTGGCGCCCTCGTCGCGGCGCTTGGACATGGGGTAGAACGCGATCATCGCGCGCGCGGGTAGGCGCGGGTGCAGGCGGGCCTCCCGGTAGGCCTCCATCCGGCTCCGCCACTCGGCCAACCGCCCCTCGAGGTCGGCGACGCCCTCGGCCTCCAGCCGGGCCCGCTCCTCCTCCTCCGTGGCGGTGTACTCGCTCAGCTCCGTGAGCGAGACGAAGGAGTAGACCGGCTCGAAGGGCCCGCCGAGGACGCGCTTGACCACGCCGTCGAGGGCGTCGAGGTCCGGGCCGATCGCCATCAGGCCGACGTCGGCGCGACCGCCGAGCACGGAGAAGGCGACGACCTGCTGCGGGTCGACGGCGGCGAACGCGTCGATGGCCTGCAGCGCCTCCTCGGCCCCGGTCGCCCCGGGGGCCGCGCGGAGCATCAGGTGCACCACGCCCCAGCCGGCCGACGGCCGGACGGGCCCCCCGCCCCCTGCCGGGCTAGCGGCGGGCGAAGCGGTAGAGCGAGCCGTTGGCGATGACATAGAGCTCGCCCGCGAACCCCTCGCCGAACGAGGTCACGTTCGAGAGCCCGACGCCCAGGCGGCCGGTGTCGTCGCGCACGCCGCCCGGGCTCGGCCCGGCCCGCATCGTCCAGAGCTTGCCGCTGCAGTAAGTCGGCGTAGACGTAGCGGCCGCGCAGCGCCGGCACCTTCGTGCCCCGATAGACGTAGCCGCCCGTGACCGAGCAGCCGTCGGAGTGCGAGTACTGCGCGACCGGCGGCACGGGCGTCCGGCCGCGGACCGGCCCGCCGCCCGAGAAGGACGACCGGCCCTCGAAGGCGTTCCAGCCGAAGTTCACGCCGGCGCCCGTTCCCCGGGCGCGGTAGTCGATCTCCTCGATCGAGCCCTGGCCGACGTCGCCGATCCAGAGGTCGCCGCGCTGCCGGTCGAACGAGAACCGCCACGGGTTGCGCAGGCCGTACGGCGTAGATCTCGGGCCGCCCGCCGCCGGAGCGGTAGGGGTTGCCGGCCGGGATGCCGTAGGCCCGGCCGCCGCCGCGCGAGTTCACGTCGATGCGCAGGAGCTTGCCGAGCAGGGTGTCGGTGCGCTGGCCGTTGCCCTGGGGATCGCCGCCGCTGCCGCCGTCGCCCGTGCCGACGTAGAGGTATCCGTCGGGGCCGAACGCCAGGTGGCCGCCGTTGTGGTTCGAGTAGGGGTCGTCCATCGTGATCAGGCCGCGGCCGCTCCCCGGGTCGGCGCGGCTCGCGCTCGCGCGCCGGTACTCGACGAGCCGTTGGTCGCCGTTGCGGGCCGTGTAGTAGACGAAGAAACGCCCGTTGCGCGCGTAGGCGGGGTGGAACGCGAGCCCGAGCAGGCCCTGCTCCCCGCCCGCGGTGACGATGCCCGAGAGGTCGAGGAAGGTGCCCGCGCACCCGGCCGCCCTCGAGGATGCGGATGCGCCCGCCCTGCTGCACGACGTAGAGGCGCCCCGGCTGGCCGGGCGCGGCGGTCACGAAGAGGGCGTCGCCGAGGTTGCCGGAGACCTTCGCCAGGCGGAACCCGCCGGCCTGCGCCTCCTCGCGCGGGGCGGTCCCGCCCTCGCTCGCGGCGCCGTCGCCCGAGCCGCACCCGGCGACGGCGATCGCCGCGGCCACGAGGGCGATCGCGGCGATGATGCGGCCGGCGTTCACGACGCCGAAGGCTAGCGCAGACCCCGCTTCAGGAGCGGCGACCGGGGTATGTCCGGCAGCGCCCGGGCGCTCAGGCGGCGGTGACCGGCTCGATCGCCGGCTGAACCGCGCGGCTGACCGTCACCGGCAGGAGTCGCACGAACGCGTTCAGCTCCGCCGCAGGGGCCCCGTCGGCGATGCCGCGCACGAGCCGCTCGAGGACGGCCTCCTCGCGCGGTCCGAGCTCACCGGCGACGGGCGTGAGGGCGTCGGTCAGCCGCTGTGCGACGTCCGCATCGAGCAGCTTGAAGGACTCCAGGAGCTGGGCGGGGATCTCTGGCATGACCGGCATTATCGCACAGACCGCGGACACCGTGCCGTTTCAGACGGGCCTCCGGGCGGCAGGGGAACGCCGCCCCGCCGCCAAGGACCAGCCACCTGGACGGGAGGCTTCGATGGGCTGGTGGACGGCGGGTCTGGCGCTCTCGGCGCTGCTGGCGTGGGCCGCGTGGGACGTCGGGCCGGCCGGGCCGCGCGACCGGGCCCGCCCTCATGACGATGCGGGCCGTCGGGGGGCTCGGCCTGATGGCCCTCGCCGCCCTCGCGCTCCAGGCGGACGCGCCCCTCGGCGCGCTCGTGGCGGCCGCCGGCGCCGCGGGGCTGCTGATCGGCCTGCTGGGCCGCATCCGCCAGCCCGCCGAGGCGCGCCGGGCGCCCGACCTGCGGGTGCTCGCTCAGCTCGCGCGGCGGCGAGTCCGGCGACGAGGGGCGGCGCGCCGCCTAGGTGGCGTCGGGCCGGGGGCGCATCACCCAGCGCTCGATCCGGTCGAGCACCGGCTGGTGGCGCAGCGAGGGCAGCGTCCACCCGATGCGGGCGCTGGTCGCCAGGGCCCCGCGCAGGGCCGCGATGGTCTCGTCGAGACCGGCCTCCGCGCTCGGCAGCCCCACCTCCTCCATCGGCGCGAAGATCTCGCGGCGCAGCCGCGCCGCCGCCATGTCGGGGAGGAAGAAGGCGTCCTTGACGCCGCCCTCCAGCTCGTCGTGGTCGATGAGCGCGACCAGCGGCGCGACCCGGCCGCGCTCCTTGGCAACCGCGACGACGATCTGCTGCTGGTCGGGGGCGTCGGCCGGGGACGTGGCCCACGCGGCGGCCGGGCGCGCCTCGACCAGCCCGCGCACCGCCGGCCGGCGCGCGCGGCCGGCCGGGGCGGGCGGCACGGCGTGGGGCGGCAGGACGGCGGCGAGGGCGATGCGCGCCTCGCGGCCCGCGTCGCCCGCCTCCCCGAGGGCCGACAGGAGGGCCGGGAGGTCGTTGGGGGCGACGGCCCCGAGCACCTCCTCCACCATCGCCTCCACGAGGTACGAGCGCGCCGGGCCCACGATCGCCCGGGCGATCCGCTCGGCGCCGTCCTCGTCGGCCTCGAGCTCGGCGAGGCCGGCCCGCAGCCGCAGGAAGGCCGCCTGGGCGTCGAGGTCGCCGCCGATGTCCGCCAGGCACTCGGCGACCTCGGACTCCGCCTCGCACCGCGCCAGGCCGGCCTCGACCCAGCGGCGGGCGCTGACCTCGTCGCCGGAGCGGTTCGCGATGACCGCGGCCTCGTACCAGTCCTCGGGGTCCCCCTCCGCGAAGGCGGACGTCAGCCCGTCGAGGGCGGCGCCCGACCGCCCGGCGCGCGCGAGCATGCGCGCGAGCCGGCGGCGCGCGGGCCCGACGCGGTCGGGCAGGTGCCGCCGGAGGACGGCCAGCAGCTGCTCCTGGACGGCGGCGGCCTCGGCCGTGCGCTCCTCGGCGAGGAGCTCGGCCGCGTCGGCCTCCAGCGCGGCGACCTCCTCCTCGGTGAGGCTGTCCCAGGCCGTGCCGCGGAGCCCGACCCAGCCCAGGTGCACCTCGTAGCCCGCCTCGGACAGCACCTGCGAGAGCGGCCGCCCGGCGGCGCGCAGCGCCCCCGCGTCGACCGCCGCCACCGACGCGGCGATCGTCGCCAGGTGGGTGACCGGCGGCGCGACCCAGGGGCGCTCGGGCGTCCAGCGCGACAGGCGCTCGGAGATCGCCGACAGGAGCGCCTCCTCGTCGGCGGCCCGCGGCGACAGGCCTCCGAGGCGGCGCACCGACACGCGCCGCCGGCCGGCGTCCTCGAGGCGCACCGCGATCGCCTCGCCCGCGGCGATCCCCGCCGGGAGGGCGATGGCCGGCCCGATCCCGAGCATCGCCAGGGGCGCGAGGTCGGGCTCCACCTCGACGGCGCCCGCCGCGGCGGCCTCGACGGTCACCACCGTCGCCAGGTCGAGGCCGGACAGGGCGCCGGCGGCGCTGGCGAGGCGGCCGTCGGCGATCTGGATGATCCGCGGGTCGTCGCGCGTCGCCCGGCGCACGGCCGAGGCCGGGTCGCGGGCGCGCGTGACGCCGCCGCGCGCGAGCGCGGCGCCGAGCTCGTCGGGCGCGGCGGGCCCGTCGGCGAGGAGGATGAGGACGGCGTCGGCGATGCGCCCCATGGCCCGGCGGACGATAGCGACGGGCCCGGTCGCGGCCGGGCGGTACCGCCTGGCATCATCGGCGCGTGGGCACGATGACGATCGCGTGGGCCCAGAGCGCGGCGATCCTCGACCAGCTCTCGGACTTCGCCGAGGAGGCCGCCGCCTACGGTTACTGGGCCGTGCTCCTGGTGGTCGCGGGCGACGGGGTGTTCCCGATCCTCCCCGGCGAGACCGCGATCGTCGCGGCGGCCGTGCTCGCCGCGGACGGCTCGCTCAGCCTCCCGCTCGTCATCCTGGCCGGGGCGGCGGGCGCGGTCATCGGGGACTCGGCCGCGTACTGGATCGGCCGCGCCGGGGGCGGGCCCATCAAGCGCTTCGTGACCCGTTTCGCGGGCCCCGAGCGGCTCGAGGCCGCCGAGCGGATGGTGCGCCGCCAGGGGGCCGCGCTGGTCTTCGTGGGCCGCTTCCTGCCCGGCATCCGCATCGCGATCAACCTCTCCTGCGGCGCCGGCGGGATGGCCTACCCCCGCTTCCTGTTCTTCGACCTCCTGGGGGGCATCGTCTGGGCCAGCCAGGCCGCGCTGCTCGGGTACTTCGCCGGGAAGGCCTTCGCCGACCAGCTCTGGGTCGCCTTCGTGGTCGCCTTCGCCGTGACCCTGCTCGTCGGCGGGTTCGTGGCCGTGAAGGAGCGCCAGCGAGTGCGGCGCGAGCGCGCCGAGGCCGAGGAGGAGCGGCGGCGGCGCAGAAACGCCGAACCGACGATCACCCCCGGCGGGTGATCGTATAGCGCCCGATCCTGTGAGAATTCATTGAGGATCCGGAGCTCGCCGGCAGGTTTTGCGAGCTTCACTCGGGTTGCGAACGAGGCGTGCAGTTGCATTGTGCGAGACGACTGCACAGAATCGCGATATCCCCACCGTCCTCGACAACGTCGAAAGCGCCTGAGATGGCGCGGTCCGGCTGGGCAGACACGGGCATCCGCCCGGCCCCTCCGCGCGAGGAGGAGCGGAGCGCGAAGGCCCCTCAGCTCCTGTCGGTGTCGGCGGCCGCGCGCCTGCTCGGCGTCAGCTCATCCTCGCTGCGCGCCTGGGCCGCGGCCGGGCGCGTGCCCCATGTGCGCACCCCCGGCGGCCACCGCCGCTTCGAGCTCGACGAGCTCGTGCGCTGGCTCGCAGAGCGCGGCGGGGCGCCGCCGGCGCCGGTCCCCCGAACGGGTGAGCTGGTGCCGACCCGCGTCGAGCCCATGCCCGCCCTCGCGCGGGCCCTCCGCGAGCGCTCCGACGCCGTCGTCGAGACCTTCGAGCAGGAGCTGGCCCAGAGCCGGGCATCCGCCGCGGGACGGGCGCCGGCCAGCCGCCGCTCCCGCGTGCTGGCGGCGGTGGAGGCGCTGGCGGACGCCCTCGACAGCGGGGACCTCGGCGACTGCTACAGCGAGGCCGAGTGGGAGGGCTTCCGGCACGGGGCGTCGGGCCAGCCCGGCGACGCCGTGGTGACCGAGGCGCTCGCCGTGCGGCGCGCCGTCGATCGCGAGCTGCACCCCGCCTGCGCCGGGCGCCCGCTGGACCAGCGCGCGCTGGAGCGCGCGCTCGACCGGATGGCCGTGCGCGTGGCCTCGGGCTACGCCGAGGGCGTGCGCTGCCGCCTGCGGACGGCCACCGGGTGAGGGTGCCGTGACGCCCGCCGCCTCCGCCCGACCGCGGCGCTCCGAGGGGCCCTGGCTCTCGGTGTCCGCCGCGGCGAAGGCGCTCGGTGTGAGCCCGAGCACGCTGCGGCTGTGGGCCAGCGAGGGGCGCGTGCCGCACGTGCGCACCGCCGGCGGCCACCGCCGCTTCGACCCCGAGGTGCTGCGCCAGTGGCTCGCGCGCCGGCCCGCCCGGACCGTGCGCCCGGTCCGCCCCGGATCGGTCGACATCGTCGCCTCGCCCGACCTCGCGCAGGCGCTGCGCGTGCGGGCCGACGTCGTGTCGGACGCGGTCGAGAACCTCGTCGAGGGGCCCGCCGAGACGGCCTACCGGCGCCTGCCGGCGGCGGAGCGCCGCGGCGTCGTGCGGGCCTGGGTCGAGGCCCTGGCGGACAGCTTCGAGGCCGGCAGCCTCGCGGACGCGCTCGACCGCGCCGAGACCTACGGCCGCGGGCACGGCCTGGCCGGGTCGTCGGCCGAGGTCACCCTCGGCGGGAGCCTCGCGCTCGAGCGCGCCATCGACCGGGCCGTCCAGGCCCCCCCGCCGGCCCTCACGGAGGAGCAGCGGCGCGAGGTGGTGGCGGCGATGAGCCAGCTGACGGTGAGGGTCGCCACGGCGTGGGCCGCGGCCGTGGCGGGCAGGGGCTCCCGCGCGCCGCTGGCGCCCCGGCTGACCTAGCTCACGCCGATCCGGACCCGCTCCAGGGTCCTGCCGGACGGCGCGACCGCGCGCACCGAGACGGCCCGTGCCGTCGCCGTGACGATCAGGAAGTGGTTCGCGAAGAGGCAGCGGCGCAGCTCGCGCGCGGGACGGACGCACGGGTAGAGCTGGGCCCCGCCGCCGCCGGTCGTGATGTAGGTGATGCCGCCCGCCTCGAGCCGCTCGTAGGCGTGGTTGTGGCCCTGCAGGACGAGGCTGACCCCGCCCTCGCGCATGATCGGCTCCCACAGCCGCCGGGCGTCCTCGGCGGGCGGGTGGAGCCCCGCCGTGTAGATCGGCTGGTGGAAGGCGACGATGCGCACGGGCTCGTCCGCCGCCCGCAGCTGGGCGCGGAGGAACGCGGCCTGGGCGGGGTCGGTGGGCGCGTTGCCGTCGAGCACGACGACCCGCGCCGGGCCCGCGGCGAAGGCGTAGTAGCGGCGCGGCGAGCCGAGGGCCGTCGCCGTGCCGGAGCCGGCGACGTCGTGGTTCCCCCAGGCCGCGCGCCACCGGACCCGCATGGCCCGCAGGCAGCGCTCGGGGCGCCAGAAGGTCCGCGCCGTCGCGACCCCGTCGGGCCGGTAGAAGTTGTCGCCGGTCGTCAGCACGAAGGCGAAGGGGTCGCGCCGCGCCTCGGCGCACATGCGCCGCGTGACGGCCGCCTGGGCGGTCGTCCCGCTGCCCCAGTCCCCCTTGACCGCGAAGCGCACCGCGCCCGCCGCGTCCTCCCCGCTCGCCGGCGCGCCCAGCGCGAGCGCCGCCCCGACGATCGCGGCGGCGATCATCCCTCGGCCGGGGGCCCCTCCCCCTCGCGCGCGATCTCGTCGCGGAGGGCGTCGGCGCGGGCGCGCAGGCGGTCGCGCGCCGCGTCGAGCGCCTCGCGCGGGTCCTCGGCCGTCGCGGCGGCGTCGGCGGCCGGGCCGGATCCGGCGGCCTCGGCCGGCGTCCGCATGGTGGCGGTCGCGACGTCGCCCTCCGGCCGGCGGCGCCGCACCAGGGCCAGCGCCGCCCCGGCGCCCGCGGCGCCGATCGCGGATGCGGTCCAGAGCCCCCACCTCGCCATCGCCCCTCCTCTCGCTCGGCCGTCGACCGGGATGCTAGCCCTCGTGCCCGGCCGCGAGCTGGTGCCGCAGGCGGTCGCGCAGCTCCGCGAAGCGCACGCTCTCGTAGACGATCAGGGCGGCCAGGAGCGCCGCGACGATGGCCATCGTCGACGAGGGCGGGGACCTCCACGGCGAGCGGGAGGAGCGCGACGAGCAGGACTGCCGCGCAGACCAGCCGCTGGCTGCTGAAGCGGTGGACGATGCGCCAGCGGAAGGCGACGTGGGCGAGCAGGTAGAGCGGCGACGCCGCCCAGGAGCGCGGCGGCCGGAACGGTGTGCAGCGGGTCGCCGACGTGCTCCAGCGCCTTCTTCAGGCCGAGCGCGAGCAGGACGATGCCGGCGATCATGGGCAGGTGCAGGTAGGAGTAGGAGTCGCGCGCCAGCGAGTTCTGCTCGCGCCCCGGCGTCGCGCGCGACAGGCGCCGCTCGGCGACCAGCGCGACGACGTCGAAGTAGAGCCACCACAGCGCCGCGGCGATGGCGATCCCGACCACCGCCGCCGTGACGACCCCCGCGTCGAGGCCGAACTCGGCGCCGACCCCGATCGCGACGATCGACTCGCCGAGGGCGATGATCACGATGAGCCCGTACCGCTCGGCGAAGTGGCCCGGGATCAGCCGCCAGCCCTCGACGCCGAACAGGAACGGGCCGCCGAAGTCGATCAGCAGGGCGACCAGCCACAGGACGCGCCCTGGAGGACGCCGTCGGCGAACGCCGCCCCGACGAGCAGGCCGACGCCGATCGCCGAGCTCACGGCGAGGCTGGTGACCGAGGAGCGCAGCTGGGGGTCGTCGCCGCTGGCGAGGATGAAGAGGAGCGATGTGGGCGACGCGCACCACCGCGTAGGCGCACGCCAGCAGCAGGGCCCAGTCGCCGAACCCCTGGGGGATGGCCAGGGCCAGCGACGAGGAATCGCCGCCATCGCGACGAAGATGGTCAGCCGCGCAAGCGTCTCCTCGGGCTCGACGACGCTCGTGAGCCACGCGTAGCCGCCCCAGGCCCACCACAGGACCCCGAGGATCAGCATCGCCTTGCGCGACGCCGGCCCAGGTCGGCTCGTCGGCCATCAGCGCCGTGCACTGGGTGAGCGCGAGCACGAACACGAGGTCGAAGAAGAGCTCGAGCGGCATCACCCGCCCGCCTTCGCGGCGGACGGGGCTCAGGCGGCGCGGCCGGCTGGGAGCGGTCGAGGTCACGCAGCGATGTTGACAAAGGCGCGCGTCGGCCGTGACGGGCTCGCTGCTATAGTGCCGCGCCTGCCGGGGCCGCGGTGGTCCCGGCGCGCGCGTGCCTGCGACCCCCTGGGAGGCTCGGATCCACCCCTACGAGATCATGATCATCCTCGACGCCGAGGCGGACGAGGAGCAGCAGCAGGAGATCCTCGAGAGGGTCCAGCAGCTCATCCGGGACGGCGGCGGGACCGTGGAGCACGTCAACGACTGGGGGCGCCGCAAGATCGCGTACCCCATCCGCAAGCACGGGGACGGGCGCTACGTCGTCATCACCTCCGAGGGCGTGCCCACCGCGCTCGAGGAGATCGAGCGCGTGCTGTCGATCAGCGACGTCGTGCTGCGGGCCTTCTTCGTGCGGCTGAACCGCACCGAGGCCGAGCGGGCCCGCGCCGGCGGGGCCCCGGCGCCGGTCGACACGCACCCCGAGGGCGACTCCCGCCCGCAGCGGGGCGGGCGCGCCGGCGGCGGCCCCCGCGGCCGGCGGCCGCGCTGACCGGGAGGGCGTCGTGCCCGCCGACCTGAACCGCGTCACCCTGGTGGGGCGCCTCACCCGCGACCCCGAGCTGCGCCACACCCAGGGGGGCGACCCGGTCTGCTCGATCCGCCTGGCGGTCTCGAGCCGGGCCCGCGATGAGAGCGGCAACTGGGGCGACCGCTCCAACTACTTCGACGTCACCGTCTTCGGCCGCCAGGCCGAGACCGCCTCCACCTACCTGGCCAAGGGCCGGCGCATCGGCGTGGACGGGCGCCTGTCCTGGCGCGAGTGGCAGGCCCAGGACGGCTCCAAGCGCCAGGGCGTCGAGGTGATCGCCAACGACGTCTTCTTCCTCGACAGCCGCGGCGAGGGCGGCGGCGAGGGCGGGGGCTCCCAGCAGGGCGGCGGGTGGAGCGCGCCCGCGGGCGGGGGCGACCTCCCGGTCGACCGCACCGACATGCAGCCGGCCGCCCCGGCCGACGACGACGACATCCCCTTCTAGGACAGGGCGAGGCTGACGACGATGCAGGCGATCCTTCTCAAAGAGGTGGAGGGGCTCGGCGAGGCCGGGAGCGTGGTGAACGTGGCCCGCGGCTACATGCGCAACTACCTGCAGCCGCGCGGGCTCGCGGCGATCGCGACCCCGGGCCGCATCGCCGAGGTGCAGCGGCGCGAGGACCAGCGCCGGGTGGCCGAGGCGCGCGCCGAGGAGCAGGCGCGCGAGCTGGTCGACCTGCTCGGGCGCACCATCCTCACGCTGAAGGCCAAGGCCGGGGAGGACGGGCGCCTGTTCGGCTCGATCACCTCGGCCGACGTGGCGACGGCGATCGAGGAGGCGCGCGGCGTCGCGGTCGACCGCCGCCACATCACGGTCGATCCTCCGATCCGGGCGGTGGGGACCTACTCGGTCCCGATCGAGCTCGCCCCGGGGCTGGCGGCGGAGGTCAAGACCATCGTCAGCCCGCTCGTCGACTGACCTGAGCGCCCGGCCGGCGGGGCCGATGCCCGAGACCGTCTCACCGCCCCAGAACGCGGAGGCCGAGGCGATGCTCCTCGCGAGCCTCATGGCCGCCGACACCTACGTCGCCGAGGCGCTGTCGGTCGTCGCGCGCGACGACTTCTACCGCGAGGGCCACCGCGCGGTCTTCCGCGCGATCGAGTCCCTCTTCGGCACCGGGGAGCCGGTCGAGCCCATCACGGTCATCGAGCGCCTCACCAAGGACGGGGAGCTGGAGACGGCCGGCGGCCGGGTGGCCGTGCTCGACCTCATGGAGACGCCGTTCATCGCGGCCAGCTTCCGGACCTACGCGCAGATGGTGCGGGAGACGGCGATCCAGCGGCGCCTCCTGCAGGTGGGCCAGCAGATCGAGAAGATGGTGGCCCAGCGCGAGGGCGAGACGTCGGCGATGCTCCAGGACGCCGAGACGCTCGTCTACGGCCTCTCCCAGAAGGACGTGCGGGGCGACTTCGCGCGCGCCCACGAGCTGGTCATCCGCGGCATCGAGCGCCTCACGGCCGCCGAGGAGAGCGGCACGGGCCTCACCGGCGTCGCGACCGGCTTCACCGACCTCGACCGCACCGTCGGCGGCCTCCAGCCCGGGAACGTCATCGTCGTCGCCGCCCGCCCGAGCATGGGCAAGACGGCCCTGGCGCTGGGCATGGCCGAGCACGCGGCGCTGACCCAGGAGCGCTCGGTCGCCATCTTCAGCCTCGAGATGAGCGGCGACGAGCTCATCCAGCGCCTGCTCGCGTCGACCGCCATCGTCAACGCGGGGCGCATCCGCGCCGGAAGGCTTGCACCTGAAGACTGGTCACGGATTGGACGCGCGGCCGACCGGCTCTCGGCGGCGCGCCTCTTCATCGACGACTCGGAGGGCGTCAGCGTCGGCGAGATGCGCAGCAAGACCCGGCGGCTGAAGAGCCGCGAGGGCCTCGACCTGGTGATCGTCGACTACATCCAGCTCATGGAGGGGACCGGCCACCGGAGGGACGAGAACCGGGTGCAGGAGCTGTCAACCATCTCGCGCGGCCTCAAGATGCTGGCGCGCGACCTCGAGGTGCCGATCATCTGCGTCTCGCAGCTCAACCGCGCCCCGGACGCGCGGACGGACAAGCGGCCGATGCTCTCCGACCTGCGCGAGTCGGGGGCGATCGAGCAGGACGCCGACCTGGTGCTGATGATCTACCGCGACGACTACTACGACGAGAACTCCGAGGACCGGGGCATCGCCGAGGTCAACGTCGCCAAGAACCGGCACGGCCCCACGGAGAAGGTGAAGCTGACCTTCCGCGGCAGCTACGCCAAGTTCGACAACCTGACGACGCGCGAGTCCTAGTGCCGGCGACCGTCGTGGTCGGGGCCCAGTGGGGCGACGAGGGCAAGGGGAAGGTGGTCGACCTCCTCGCCGAGCGGAGCGACGTCGTCGCGCGCTACCAGGGCGGCAACAACGCCGGCCACACGATCGTGGCCGGGGACGAGGTCTACAAGCTGCACCTCGTGCCCTCCGGGATCCTCTACCCGGGCACGCTGTGCGTGATCGGCAACGGCACCGTGGTCGACCCGGGCGCGCTCTGCGAGGAGCTGGACTCGCTGGAGGAGCGGGGGGTGTCGCTGGACACCCTCCGGATCAGCGGGAACGCGCACCTGATCATGCCGTACCACGTGATGCTCGACGGGGCGTCCGAGATGCGCCTGGGGCGGTTCTCGATCGGCACCACGCGTCGCGGCATCGGGCCGTGCTACGAGGACAAGGCCGCCCGGGTCGGGATCCGGGTGCAGGACCTGCTGGACCCCAAGATCCTGGTGGCCAAGCTCGAGGTCGCGCTCGAGGCCAAGAACGAGATCCTCGAGAAGCTCTACGGGATGCCGCGGCTCGACCCGGCCGAGGTCGCCGACGACACCCTGCGCCACGCCGAGCGGCTGCGCCCCTTCATCGCGGACACCTCGCTGCTGCTCGACGAGGCGCTCCGCGCCGGGAAGCGGGTGCTGTTCGAGGGCGCCCAGGGCGCCATGCTCGACATCGACCACGGCACGTACCCCTTCGTCACCTCCTCCAACCCGATCGCCGGCGCGGCGTGCACCGGGGCCGGCGTGGGGCCCACCCGCATCGACCACGTGCTCGGGGTGAGCAAGGCCTACGTCACCCGGGTGGGCGAGGGCCCCTTCCCCACGGAGCTGGACGACGCCGACGGGCGCCACATGATGGAGCGCGGCAACGAGTTCGGCACCACCACCGGGCGCCAGCGGCGCTGCGGCTGGCTCGACCTGGTCGCGCTGCGCTACTCGGTGAGGCTGTCGGGCGTGAGCCAGCTGGCCCTCACCAAGCTGGACGTGCTCTCGGGCCTCGCGCGGGTGAGGATCTGCGAGGCCTACCGCACGCGCGAGGGGGAGCAGATCACCGACTTCCCCTACCACCAGACGGTCTTCCACGGCTGCCGGCCCGTCTATCAGGACATGCCCGGCTGGGACGAGGACCTCTCCGAGTGCCGCTCGCTCGACCAGCTGCCGCCCCGGGCCCGCGACTACGTGGAGCGCATCGCCGAGGCCCTCGAGGTCCCGATCACGCTCATCGGCACGGGCCAGGGCCGCCACCAGGTCATCGACCAGGTGGAGATCTCGGCTTAGTCCGCGGGGACCTCGGCGGCCGGCGGCCCCACTGGCTGCGGCGCGTCGGCCGCGGGCGGGCCCACCGGCTCCGGCACGGCCGGCTCGGCCGCCGCCGCCGCGGGAGCGGGCTCGGGACGGCGCGACCTCGGGGCCCGGGCTCGGCGCCGGCGCCGGCACCTCCGCTGCGGGCTGCTCGGGACCGGGGTCGGGGTCGGGCTGCTCGGGCGTGGGCGGCAGCTTGGGGCCGTCGCCGGGCGACGGTGCGGGGGCCGGCTGTGGCTCGGGGGCCGGCGCGTCGGGGGCGGGGCGCTTCTCGGGCCGCGGCGGAGCGACCGGCTCGGCGCCGGGCTCCGCGGCCTCCGGCTCGCTCGCGGCGAGCGGCTCCGGCGACGCGACGAGCGCCGACGGCGTGATCGCGACCGGCGCGGGGCCGATGCCCGGCGCCGGCTCGGACGCGACGGGCGTGGTGTCGCGGACCGCGGGGTCGCCCCGCGTCGGAACCTCGATCTCCGGGAGCGGGACCGCATCGACCGGCAGCGGCAGCGTCACGAGCCGGCAGCGGACGACCGGCGCTTCGGGGTCCGCGGCGCGGACCAGAACGTACGGGCGATAGGCCGTCGGGCAAAGGGCGGCGCGGGGAGCGGTCGGATCGACCGGAAGGGGGTCGACCTCGTCCGGCGGCTGCAGCGGGCCCGGGTCGGTGTCCTGCGGTGGGTCGATCACCGGCGGCACCTCGATCACCGGTGGGTCAATCACCGGGGGGACCTCGACCGGGGGGACCTCGACCGGGGGCAGGTCGACCGGGGGGACCTCGACCGGGGGCAGGTCGACCGGGGGGACCTCGACCGGGGGCACGTCGACCGGGGGCAGGTCGAGCGGCGGCACGTCGAGCGGCGGCACGTCGAGCGGGGGCAGGCCGATGGGCGGCACGTCGATGCGGCGGCACGTCGATCGGGGGCACGTCGATGGGCGGCACGTCGATCGGGGGCACGTCGATGGGCGGCACGTCGATCGGGGGCACGTCGATCGGGCGGCACGTCGATCGGGGGCACGTCGTCCGGCGGCACGTCGATCGGGGGCACGTCGACCGGGGGCACCTCGACCGGCGGCACCTCAACCACGGGGGGCGCCGGCAGCGGAGGCAGTTCGGTCACCGGGATCGTCGGGGTCGCCGGGGGTGTCATCGACGTCGACGGCTCGCCCGCGGCGGGCGGGGCGGGGGCGGACGGAGCGGGATCCGGGTCGGGATCCGGGTCGGGGTCGGGCCGCGACGGCCGGCCGTCGTCGGGGTCGTCCCCGCCGCCCGCGGCCGGGGCGCCGGCATCAGGGTCGGGATCCTCGGGCGCGCCCGACGACGTCCCGGGGTCGTCGTCGCCGCCGAGAGCGGTCTCGGTCCCGATCGGCAGCGCCGCGGCGGCGGCGATCGGCACCGGGACCGCGCCGACGCCGGGGGCGGCCGCAGCCGTCCCGACCGGCCCGGAGGACCCGGTCGCGGCGGCGGACGCCGAGGCCGCGATGGAGCCGGCCGCCTCGACCGCCTTGCCGGCCTCGTCGCCGGCGAGGGGGCCGATGCCGCTCCCCGTGACCGCGACTGTCGCGATGACGCCGGCGGCGACGACTCCGGCGGTTGCGAGGCCGCCAACCGCGGCCGCGCCGAGCCCCGCCGCAGCCGACCCGACGGCCGCTCCGGCTCCCGCGGCTCCCGCGCCCCCCGCCCCCGCTCCGGCGCCGCCCGCGCCTGCACCCGCACCCGTGCCGCCGCCGCCGGAGCCGGAGCCCGCCGTGCCGCCTCCCCCCGCGCCGACGGCGGCCGCGGCCGAGTCGGCGCCCATCGCCGAGCGCAGGATCTCCGCCGCGGCCGCCGCCGGGAGGAGGGGGAAGAAGGCGCCGAGCCGGCGGCGCCGCTCTTCCTGCTCGCCGGCGAAGATGCGGCAGGGCTCGCACCCGCGCAGGTGGGCTCGCACGCTGCGCGCCCGCAGGGTGCGGCGGTCGCCGTCCGAGACGCGCTGGCGGATGTCGGCGCACGCCGCGTCGCGCCCGGCGCCGAACTCGGCCAGCGAGGCGCGCGCCTCGTAGAGCTGGTGGCGCGCGTCGGCCTCGGTCGTCCCGAGGGCGGTGGCGATCTCGGCGTGGGAGAGGCCGCTCAGCTCGCGCAGCACCAGCGCCGACCGCTGGCCCGGCGACAGCGCGCCCAGGTCGGCGCGCAGCTGGCGCAGGCGCTCGCGCGCCTCGACGGTCTCGTGCAGCGACCCCGCGACCGGGTCGTCGCGGTCGCCCAGCTCCTCGGCCTTCGGCCGCGCCCTGATGAGGTCCATGGACTCGTTGTGCGCGATCCGGAAGAGCCACGGCCGCAGCTCGCGGGGCTGCGCGCCCGATGACAGCGCGTTGTAGGCGGCGATCATCGTGAGCTGGAGCACCTCCTCCGCGTCCTGCGGGTGCCGGAGGATGGCGCTGGCGTAGCGGAAGATGTCCCGCTGGTAGCGCTCGAAGAGGGCCTCGAAGGCGCGCTCGTCGCCGGCGGCGATCAGGTTGGCCAGGGCCGCGTCGCCGAGGACGGCGAACGAGCCTGGAACTGGGCCGAGTACCGCCGACCGCGGACCGGGTGCGACCGACGTGGCCACCGGCAACCCTCCTGCGCGAAAGACGCTCCCTTATACCTCAACGTCTCGGGCCGGTCGTCCCGCAAGAGTGCGAAAAGCTCACATCCGCAGGCCGCGCCGGGGCAGAACCCCCCGATCGGCCGTCCGATCGTTCAGGCCGCGGGCTGCAGCGGCGCCTCGGAGGGCCCGGTCGGGCACGGGGCCGGCGGCGCCGCCGCGGCGATGACCGCCTCGAGGGCGTGCACGGCCCAGGGCGCGAACTGGTGGCCCGACTCGCGCCAGCACTCCTCCATGGCGTCGGCGACCGACAGCGGCTGGCCGATCCACGCCCGGCGGCGCATCGCGTCCCACGAGTCGGCGAGGCACAGGATGGCGGCGCCGTCGGGGATGTCCTCGCCCGCGACCCCGTCCGGGTACCCGCGGCCGTCCCAGCGCTCGTGGTGGTGGCGCACCCACGACACCTGGGCGGGGGAGAGCAGGTCCGACGCCATGCGGGCGCCGATGGCCGCGTGCTCCTTGACGAGGGCGTACTGCTCGAACGTGAGGCCGCCGGGCGTGAGCAGCACGGACTTCGGGACGCCGACCTTGCCGACGTCGTGCACGAGGGCCGCGTCGCGAAGCTGCCGGACGCGCGGCCCCGACCACCCGCACTCGATCGCCAGGCGCGCGGCCATGTCGGCGACGCGCTTCGAGTGGCCCTCCGTGGTCGGGGAGAGCCCGTCGATGTGGCGGGCCACGGCGCGCAGGCCTGCGATCCGCTGCCGACGGGTGGGCTCGCCGCCGGGGTCGGTCGACGCGGGGGCGCGCAATGTCGGGAACCAGTCGATCATCTCGCCTGGTAGTCCTTCGCATCGGCCCGAAAGTCGGATCAAACCCCGGCTAAGTCTCGGTTAAGCCCTCGCGCCGACCTCCCGCACGACCCCCGTGGCGAGGTCAACGACCGCCCCGCGCACGCGGTCGCGGTGGGGCAGCGCGGGCTCGGCGCGCAGCGCCGCGACCGACCGGCGCACGCTCTCGTCGAGGTCGGAGAAGCCGCCGGCCGCCCAGGCGGGCCGCACGCCGGAGTCGGCCTCGACCTCTCGGGCGAAGGCCGCGTCGTCGAGGCCGAGCAGCCCGCAGCCGGTGTGCTGCAGCACGAGCACCTCGCGCGTGGCGAGCTTGCGCTGGGAGATGACGAGCGAGCGCACCGCGCCCTCGTCGACGATGCCGCCCGCGTTGCGGATCACGTGCGCGTCGCCCAGCGCCAGGTCGAGCAGGGCGAGCGGGTCGATGCGCGCGTCCATGCAGGTCAGGATCGCCAGGCGCCGTCGCGGCCTCGCGCTGTCGGCGGCGGCGCTCAGGTTGACAGGAGGGCGAAGAGGGCGATGACCCAGATCGCGACGATCGCCAGCCCGACCGGCCAGCCGCCCGACAGGAGCACCGCGACCACGGCCGTGGCGGCCACCGCGCCCCCGAGGACGATCCACATCGCCCACCGGATCTCGGTCTTCTCGCGGCGGTCGTAGTTGGTGACCGGGGACTCCCGGGGCGCGAGCGCGGTGCCGCCGCCGCTCGCCTCCATGTACGAGTCGAGCGCGCGCATCACGTCCTGCGCGGCGCGGTGCGGATCGGGCGACTCGGCCAGGTCCGCGAGCGCCTCCTCGAGGACGGCGCGGTGGGCCTCGCGCTCCGCGCGCGACAGGGGCTCTCGCCGGTCGGTCATGGCTCCGCTGATGGTATCGACCGGGCGCCGCCGCGAGCGTCCGCCGACCGGGCCGTGTGCGAGAGTGCGGGGGTGAGCCGCACGGTGCTGGTCGTCGGAGGCGGAGGGCGCGAGCACGCCCTGGTGAGGGCCCTCGCCCGGTCGCCCCAACGACCGCGGATCCTGTGCGCGCCGGGCAACGCGGGCATCGCCGCCGACGCCGAGGTCATCCCGCTCAGGATCGACGACATCGGGGGCATCGTCGCACTCGCGGGCGGCTACGGCGTCGACCTCGTCGTGGTCGGCCCCGAGGCGCCGCTGGTCGCCGGGCTCTGCGACGCGGCCCGGGCGGCGGGGCTGCGCGCCTTCGGCCCGTCGGCCGCGGCGGCACGGCTCGAGGGAAGCAAGGCGTTCGCGAAGGAGGTGATGGCCGCGGCGGGCGTCCCGACGGCGCGCGCCGTGACGGTCACCGACGTCGACGCGGGCGTCGCCGCCGTCGCCGAGATGGGGCTGCCCGTGGCCGTCAAGGCCGACGGCCTGGCGGCCGGCAAGGGGGTGGTCGTCGCGCAGACGGAGGCCGAGGCGCGCGAGGCGCTCGAGGCGTGCCTGACGGAGCGCGCGTTCGGCGAGGCGGGCGCCGCCGTCGTGGTGGAGGAGGGGATGACCGGGCCGGAGGTGTCGCTGCTGGCGATCTCCGACGGCCGCGCCCTGGCCCGCTTCCCGGCCGCGCGCGACTACAAGCCGATCGGCGAGGGCAACACCGGGCCCAACACCGGGGGCATGGGGTCGGTCTCGCCGGTGCCGGACGTCCCGGACGCCCTGGCCGACGAGCTGATCGACCGCGTCCACCGGCCCGTCGTCGAGGAGATGGCGCGGCGCGGGGCGCCCTTCTCGGGCGTCCTCTACGCCGGCCTGATGATGACCGCCGACGGCCCGCGGGTGCTCGAGTTCAACACCCGCTTCGGCGACCCCGAGACCCAGGCGCTCCTGCCGCGCTGGGAGGACGACGCGCTCGAGGTGCTGACCGCCGCCGCCGAGGGGGGGGTCGAGGACGGCCCGGTGGCGGTGAGCGACGGCGCCGCCGTCGCCGTGGTGCTGGCCGCGGCCGGCTACCCCGGCACGCCGCGCGCGGGCGACCCGATCTCCGGCCTCGACGAGGCGATGTCCCGAGGCGCCGAGGTCTACCACGCGGGCACCGCCCCCGGGCCGGGCGGGACGGTCGTGACCGCCGGCGGCCGGGTGCTCGCCGTGAGCGCCCGGGGGGACGGCGTGGCCCAGGCGCGCGAGCGCGCCTACGCCGCCGCCGACCTGGTGGCGTTCGAGGGCCGCCAGATGCGCCGCGACATCGCCGCCGGGATGGAGGCCGAGGTGAGGGGAGGGTGATCCCGCGCTACTCGCGCCCGGCGATGGCCGCGATCTGGACCGAGGAGGCCAAGCTCGCCCGCTGGCTCGAGGTGGAGCTCGCCGTCTGCCGCGCCTGGGGGGCGCGCGGCGTCATCCCGCCCGAGGACCTGGCCGACATCGAGGGCCGCGCCGGCTTCACGGTCGAGCGCACCCAGGAGCTCGAGAGGACCACCGACCACGACGTGGTCGCCTTCCTCACCGACGTCGCCGAGCGCGTGGGCCCGGCCTCGCGATGGGTCCACTACGGCCTGACCTCGTCGGACGTGCTCGACACCGGGCTCGCGCTGGCGATCGCCCGGGCGGGCGACCTCCTGCTCGAGGGACAGCGCGCCCTGACGGCGACGCTGCGCGAGCTGGCCCTGCGCCACGCCGACACGCTCTGCGTCGGGCGCACGCACGGCGTGCACGCCGAGCCCACGACCTTCGGGCTCAAGCTGGCCGGCCACGCGATGGAGAGCCGGCGCAACGAGGAGCGCCTGGCCGAGGCGGTCCGGGGGGCATCGGTGGGCAAGCTCTCGGGGGCGGTCGGCACCTACGCCATGCTCGACCCGGAGCTGGAGGCCGAGGTGCTGCGCGAGCTCGGCATCGGCGGGGAGCCGGTCGCGACCCAGGTGGTGGCGCGCGACCGCCACGCCCAGCTCGTGGCGGCGATGGCCGTCGCCGCCAGCTCGCTCGACCGCCTCGCCACCGAGCTGCGCCACCTGCAGCGCACGGAGCTGCGCGAGGCCGAGGAGGCCTTCGCGGCCGGCCAGAAGGGCAGCTCGGCCATGCCCCACAAGCGCAACCCGATCACGGCCGAGCGCATCTCGGGCCTGGCGCGGGTGGTCCGCGGCCACGCGGTCGCGGCGCTCGAGGACGTCGCCCTGTGGCACGAGCGCGACATCTCCCACTCCTCGGTGGAGCGGGTGATCCTGCCGGACGCGTTCCTCGCGCTCGACTACATGCTCGCCCGCAGCCGGACGCTGCTCGAGGGGCTGGTCGTGCACCCCGAGCGGATGCGGGCCATCCTCAACTCGTCGCACGGGCTCGTCTACTCGCAGCGGGTGCTGCTGGCGCTCGTGGAGGGCGGCCTCACGCGCGAGCAGGCCTACGCCCTCGTGCAGCGCAACGCCATGCGCGCGTGGGAGGAGGACCGCCCGCTCGCCGACCTGCTGTCCGAGGACGCCGAGGTGACCGCCGTGATCCCGCGGGACGAGCTGCGGGCGCTGCTCGACCCCTCTTGGTACACCCGGCACGTGCCCGCGATCATGGACCGGGTCGCCGCGCTGTGACGACCTCCTACCCCCTGCTCTTCGAGGGCAAGGTGCGCGAGGTGCGGGAGGTCGACGACCGCCGCCTGCTGATCGTGGCGAGCGACCGCATCTCGGCCTACGACTGGATCATGCCGACGCCCATCCCGGGCAAGGGCGCGATCCTCACGGCGATGTCGGCGCTCTGGTTCGCGCGGACCGAGGACATCGTGCCCAACCACATGATCGAGCGCTTCGGCGAGCGCGGGATGCTGGTCAGGCGCCTGCGGATGCTGCCGATCGAGTGCGTGGCGCGCGGGTACCTGGCGGGGTCGGGCTGGCGCGACTACGCCCGCACCGGGGAGGTCTGCGGACACCGCCTGCCGGTCGGCCTGCGCGAGGCCGACCGCCTGCCCGAGCCGATCTTCACCCCCGCGACCAAGGCGGCCGAGGGCCACGACGAGAACATCACCCGCGAGGAGGCCGCCGGCCTGGTGGGCGCCGAGACGCTGGCGCGCCTGGAGCGCCTGACGCTCGACCTCTACGCGCGCGCCGCCGCCGACTGCGCCCGCGCCGGGCTGATCCTGGCCGACACCAAGTTCGAGCTCGGCCTGGACGCCGACGGCGCCCTCGTGCTGGGCGACGAGGCGGTCACCCCCGACTCCTCGCGCCTGTGGCCGGCCGACCGCTGGAGCCCGGGGCAGAGCCCGCCCTCCTTCGACAAGCAGTACCTGCGCGACTGGCTCGACGCCATCGGCTGGGACCACGCCTCGCCGCCGCCCGAGCTTCCGGTCGAGGTCGTGGAGGGCACCCGGCGCCGCTACGTCGAGGCCCACGACCGCATCGCGGAGGTGCTTCGATGACCCCTTCTCGGTCGCGGCCGCTCTCACGGCGGCCGGCCCTCGGCGGGAGGTGCGGGTGACCCGGGTGGTGGTGACCGTGATGCCCAAGGAGGGGGTCCTCGACCCCCAGGGCCAGGCGGTGCGGGGGGCGCTGGAGCAGCTCGGGTTCGCGGGGGTGGACGACGTGCGCATCGGCAAGCGCATCGAGCTGGAGATCGCCGGGGACGACCCCGCCGGCCAGGCGCGCGCGATGTGCGAGCAGCTGCTGGCCAACGCCCTGATCGAGGACTACACGGTGGAGGCCGCTCGATGAGCCCTTCTCGGGCTCGGCCGCTCTCGGCGGCGGCCGGACCTCGGCGGGCGGGATGACGGTCGCCGTCGTCCGCTTCCCGGGGTCGCTCGACCACGACAGCGCCCGCCGCGCCGTCGAGCGCCTGGGGGGCCGGGCCGAGTACGCCTGGCACGCCGACGACGCGCTGCCGCCGGACACGAGCGCCGTCCTGCTGCCGGGTGGGTTCTCGTACGGCGACCACCTGCGCTGCGGCGCCATCGCCAGCCGGGCGCCGATCATGGCGGCGGTGCGGCGCCACGCCGAGGCCGGCGGGCGCGTCGTCGGCATCTGCAACGGCTTCCAGGTGCTCTGCGAGGCCGGGCTGCTGCCGGGGGCGCTGCGGCGCAACGCGACCCTGTCGTTCGTGTGCCGCCAGATGGAGCTCGAGGTCGGCGACGCCGACACCCCGTGGACCGGCGGCCTGCCGAGCGGCGAGCGCCTGTCGATCCCGATCAAGAACAACGAGGGCGCGTGGTACGGCGACCCGTCCGAGGCCCGCGTCGTGCTGCGCTACGGCCCGGACAACCCCCTCGGCTCGACCGAGCGGGTGGCCGGGATCGCCAGCCCGGAGGGCAACGTCATGGGCCTGATGCCCCACCCCGAGGAGGCCTGCGACCCGCTGCTCGGCTCCACGGACGGCGGCCTCGTGCTCAGGGGCCTGGTGGCGGCATGACGACCGCCCTCCCCCGCCACCGCCAGCTCGGCCTCACCGACGACGAGGCGGCCCGCATCCCGGAGCTGCTCGGCCGCGAGGCGACCGACCCCGAGCTGGTGATGTTCAGCCTGATGTGGAGCGAGCACTGCTCCTACAAGCACAGCAAGCCGCTCCTGCGCGGCTTCCCCACCGGCGGGCCGCGGGTGCTGCAGGGCCCGGGCGAGAACGCCGGCGTGGTCGACGTGGGCGACGGCATCGCGGTGGCCCTGAAGATCGAGAGCCACAACCACCCCTCGGCGGTCGAGCCCTTCGAGGGCGCGGCGACCGGCGTCGGCGGCATCGTCCGGGACATCCTCGCGATGGGCGCCCGGCCGATCGCCCTGCTCGACTCGCTGCGCTTCGGGGAGCTCTCCAGCCCGCGCAGCCGCCACCTGTTCACGCGATCGGTGGCCGGGATCGGCCACTACGGCAACTGCATCGGCGTCCCCACCGTGGGCGGCGAGGTGGCCTTCGACGACCGCTACGAGGACTCGTGCCTGGTCAACGCCATGTGCGTCGGGGTGGTCGCGCCGGGCGCCATGCTGCGCGCGGCCGCGTCGGGGCCCGGCAACGCGCTGGTGCTGATCGGCAACCGCACCGGCCGCGACGGCATCGGCGGCGCCAGCGTGCTGGCGTCGGCCGAGCTGGACGAGGACGAGGACAAGCGCCCGTCGGTGCAGGTGAGCGACCCGTTCACCGAGCGCAAGCTCATGGACTGCTGCCTCGAGCTGGCCGAGGCGGGGGCGCTGGTGGCCCTCCAGGACCTCGGCGCCGCCGGGCTGACCAGCGCGGCGAGCGAGATGGCGGCCAAGGGCCGCGTGGGGCTCGACATCGACCTCGACCTGGTGCCGCTGCGCGAGGCGCTCGCGCCGGCCGAGATCCTGGTGTCCGAGAGCCAGGAGCGGATGCTGGCGGTGGTGGAGCCGGGACGGCTCGACGAGGTCGCGGCCGTCTGCCGGCGCTGGGACCTCGACGCCACCCGGATCGGCGTGGTCACGCAGGGCGAGAACCTGGTCGCCCGCGCGGGGGGCGAGGCCGTCGCCGACCTGCCCGCGCGCCTCCTGGCCGACGAGGCGCCCGTGTACGAGGTGCCGCGGACGCCCGCCCCGGCGGCGGCGCCCCTCGACCTCGCGGAGCTCCCCGAGCCGGCCGACCTCTCCGCGGCCTGGCGCGACCTGCTGGCGCGGCCCAACCTGGCCTCCAAGCGCTGGGTCTACGAGCGCTACGACCACCTGGTCGGCGCCAACACGGTCCGCCGCCCGGGCGGCGACGCCGCGGTGGTGCGGCTGCCGGGCTCCGACCGGGCGATCGCCCTCACGACCGACTGCGCCGAGCGCCACTGCGAGCTCGACCCGCGCGGCGGCGGCCGCGCCTCGGTGCTCGAGGCCGCGCGCAACCTCGCCTGCGTGGGCGCCCGCCCGATCGCCGCGACCGACTGCCTCAACTTCGCCAACCCCGAGAAGGGCTCGACCGGCTGGCGGCTGGCCGAGGCGATCGCCGGGATGAGCGAGGCCCTGACGGCCCTGTCGGTGCCCGTCGTGTCCGGGAACGTGTCCCTCTACAATGAGAGCGCAGGCCGTGCCATCTACCCGACCCCGGTGGTGGGCATGATGGGCCTGCTGGAGCGGGCGGACGCGAGCGTGGGACAGGGATTCGCCGACCCGGGGGACGCCCTGGTGCTGGTCGGCGACGACGGGGTGCTGGACGCGAGCGAGTACGCCGGCGGGGCGGTGGGCCGGCCGCGAGAGGTGGACGTGACGCGCGAGGTGGCGACGATCGAGCTGGTGCTGGCGGCGGCCGGGGAGGGCATCCTGAGCAGCGCGCACGACGTGTCCGGCGGCGGCCTCGCGGCCGCGCTCGCCGAGTCGGCGATCGCCGGCGGGCTGGGGGCCGAGGTCGACCTGGCGCCGGGCCGCCGCGACGACGAGGTGCTGTTCGGCGAGGGCGGGGGGCGCGTCCTGCTGAGCCTCCGGCCCGAGGCCGTCGGGCGCCTGCGCGACCTGGCGGGCGACCAGCCGGTGCGGACCGAGGCGATCGGCACCGTGGGCGGAGGCGACCTGGTCGCCCGCGTCGGCGGCCGCGAGGCGCGCCTGTCGCTGCAGGACGCGCGCGACGCCCACGAGCGCGGCCTGGCGGAGGCGCTGGCGTGACCGACCGCTCCGCCGCGCGACGAGAGCCGGCCGCCGCCGAGAGCGGCCGAGGGCGAGGAGCGCGCATCGACCTCATCGACGACCTGCCCAAGGAGGAGTGCGGCGTCTTCGCCGTCGTCGCGCCCGGCCGGGACGTCTCGCGGCTGGCCTTCTACGCCCTCCACGCGCTCCAGCACCGCGGCCAGGAGAGCGCCGGCATCGCCGTGAGCGACGAGGGCCAGGTGACGGTGCAGCGCGACCTCGGCCTGGTGAGCGGCGTCTTCGACGAGCCCTCCCTGCGCAGCCTCACGGGCGGCGCGGCGATCGGCCACGTCCGCTACTCCACCACCGGCGGCAACAAGTGGGACAACGCCCAGCCGGTCACCAACACCCGCAACGGCGGGCTGGTCGCGCTCGGCCACAACGGCAACCTCACCAACACCGGGGCCCTGCGCGACCAGATGACGCTGGGCGGCGCGGACCTGCAGGCGAGCACCGACTCGGAGATCATCGCCGCGATGCTCGCCGCCGAGCCGGGCAGCCTGCTGTCGGCCGCCTGCGAGGTGATGCCGCGGCTGGTCGGCGCGTACTCGGTGGTGGCCATGACCGGCCGCGAGCTGGTGGCCTTCCGCGACGCCCTCGGCGTGCGGCCGCTGGTCATCGGCCGCCTGGACGGCGACGGCTGGTGCGTCGCGTCCGAGACCTGCGCGCTCGACCAGATCGGCGCGACGTTCGAGCGCGACGTGCGCCCCGGCGAGGCCGTGCGCCTGTCGGCCGGGCGGATCGAGAGCCGCCAGGCGATCCCGTCGCAGGGCGGCAGGCTGTGCGTGTTCGAGCACATCTACTTCGCCCGCCCGGACAGCCAGATGGACGGCGCGACCGTGTGGGAGGCGCGCCGGGCCATGGGCGCGGAGCTCGCCGGCGAGAGCCCGGCCGAGGCCGACCTGGTGGTCGGGCTGCCCGACAGCGGCACGCCGGCCGCGATCGGCTACGCCGGCGCGTCGGGCATCCCGTACGCCGAGGCGGTGGTGCGCAACCGCTACGTGGGGCGCAGCTTCATCCAACCCGAGCAGGCGATGCGCCAGCAGGGGATCCGGCTGAAGTTCAACCCGCTCCCGGCCGTGATCGGCGGCAGGCGCCTGGTGGTGGTCGACGACTCCATCGTGCGCGGCAACACCACCCGCCAGATCGTCGCGATGCTGCTCGACGCCGGCGCGGCCGAGGTGCACATGCGCATCTCGAGCCCGCCGATCCTGTGGCCCTGCTACTACGGCATCGACATGGCCGACCGCTCCGAGCTGGTGGCGGCGGGCCGCACGGTGGACGAGATCGCCCGGCTCACCGGCTCGGCCTCGCTCGCCTACCTGAGCCTGGCCGGCCTGCAGCGCGCGCTGGGGCGCCCGGCCGAGGCCTACTGCCGGGCCTGCTTCACCGGCGACTACCCGATCCCGGTCCCCGACTCGTCCCTGAAGCTGCGGTTCGAGCCCGGCGCGCGCGAGCCCGCCCGGGTCTAAGCTCGCGGGGTGGCGGAGCCGCTCTCCTACCGCGACGCGGGGGTCGACCTCGAGGCGGCGCGCCGCCACACCGACGCGCTGACCGCCCTGGTGGCGGGCCAGACCGGCTTCGCCGCGGCGCACCCGCTGCCCGCCGGCATGCGCGAGCCGATGCTGGTCACCTGCACCGACGGGGTGGGCACCAAGCTCCTGCTGGCCCGCGAGCTCGGCCGGCTCGAGGGGCTGGGCCAGGACCTGGTGGCCATGTGCGTCAACGACCTCGCCTGCACCGGGGCGCGGCCGCTGGTCTTCCTCGACTACCTGGCGGTCGGGCGCCTCGACCCGGACGAGGCGGGCGTGATCGTCCGCGCGATCGCCGCGGCCTGCGAGGCCGTCGGATGCCGCCTGGCCGGCGGGGAGACCGCCGAGATGCCCGGCCTCTACGCGCCCGGCCACTTCGACCTCGCGGGCTTCGCCGCCGGCGTGGTCGAGCGCGCGGAGATGCTGGGGCCCCACCGGGTGCGCGAGGGGGACGCGATCGTGGGGCTGCCGTCGTCGGGCCTGCACTCCAACGGCTACTCGCTCGTGCGCGCGCTGGTCGAGGCCGGGGCGCTCGACCCCGACCCGGACCTGCTGCTCGCCCCGACGCGCCTCTATGTCCGCGAGCTCGGGGCGATCGCCGCGGCGGCCGACCTGCGCGCGGCGGCCCACATCACCGGGGGTGGGCTGGCGGAGAACCTGCCCCGGGCGCTGCCGGAGGGCCTCGGGGCGGAGCTGCAGGCCGGCTCGTGGGAGCCCGGGGCCGCGATCGCCGCGGTCCTGGCCACCGGGCGCGTGGCCGAGGAGGAGGCCTGGCGCACCTTCAACATGGGCCTGGGGATGTGCGCGATCGTCGCGGACGGCGACGCGGCGGCGGCGGCCGTCGACGGCGGGCGCGTGGTCGGGCGCGTCGTGGCGGGCGGGGGCGTGGCCGTTGCCTGAGGGCGCCTTCCGCGTGAGCGTGCTGGTGTCGGGCAGCGGCACCAACCTGCAGAGCCTCATCGACACGGTCCACGCGGCGGGCGGCCCGATCGAGATCGTGCAGGTCGTGAGCTCGCGCGACGACGCCCTGGCGCTCGAGCGGGCGGCGGCGGCCGGCATCCCGTGCCAGGTGGTGGCGCTCCGGGGCCGCGAGCGGGAGGAGCGCGACCGCGAGCTCGCCGACGTCGTGGCCGCGGCCTCACCCGGGCTGGTGGTCCTGGCCGGGTGGATGAGCATCCTGACCGGCGCCTTCCTCGACCGCTTCCCCGACCGGGTCGTGAACCTCCACCCGTCGCTGCTGCCGGCCTTCCCCGGGATGCACGCCATCGAGCAGGCCCTCGAGTGGGGGGTGCGCGTCACGGGCGTCACGGTGCACTTCGCCGAGGAGACGGTCGACGCCGGTCCGCCCATCCTGCAGGAGCCGGTACCCGTGATGTACGGTGATTCGGTGGAGACGCTCACGGAGCGGATCCGCGAGGTGGAGCACCGGCTCGTGCCCGAGGTGGTGCGGATGTTCGCCGCCGGCCGGGTGCGCCGCGACCCCGTCGAGCGGCGCCGGGTCGAGGTGGTCTCCGTGGAGGTCGAGTGAGGGTCGGTCGCGCGCTCATCTCGGTGTCGGACAAGGCCGGGCTCGAGGGGCTCGCGCGCGGCCTCGCCGACCTCGGGGTGACGATCGTGTCCACCGGCGGCACCGCGGCGGCGCTGCGCGAGATGGGCGTCGAGGTCGTGCCGGTCGACCAGGTCACCGGGCACCCCGAGATCATGGGCGGGCGGGTGAAGACCCTGCACCCGCGCGTGCACGGCGGCATCCTGGCGCGCCCGGGCCACGAGGGCGACGCGGAGGACATGCGCGCGGCCGGCATCGAGCCCATCGACCTGGTGGTCGTGAACCTCTACGCCTTCGAGGAGACCGCGTCCCGGCGCGGCGCCGCCGAGGACGAGATCGTCGAGCAGATCGACATCGGCGGGCCGGCGATGGTCCGCGCGGCGGCGAAGAACTTCGCCCGCGTGGGCGTCGTGACCTCGCCGGACCAGTACGACGCCGTGCTCGACGAGCTGCGCGCCGGCGACGGCGAGCTGTCGCCCGAGCTGCGCCGCCGGCTGGCCGAGGCGGCCTTCCGCAGGACGGCCGGCTACGACGCGGCGATCGCGGCCTACCTGGCCGAGACCCACGACGACTTCCCCGAGGGCCTCGTGCTCAACTTCGACAAGCAGCGGGAGCTGAGCTACGGGGAGAACCCGCACCAGCGGGCGGCCTACTACGCCGAGCGGGGGGCGCGCCGCCACCTGCTCTCGCGCACCGAGCAGCTCCACGGCAAGGAGCTCTCCTTCAACAACCTCTACGACCTCGACGCGGGCCTCGGCCTGGCGGCCGAGTTCGAGCTGCCGGCCTGCGTGATCATCAAGCACAACAACCCGTGCGGGGTGGCCGCGGCCGGGGACGTGGGGGCCGCCTACGAGCGGGCCCGGGACTGCGACCCCGTGTCGGCGTACGGCGGCGTGATCGTGGTCAACCGCCCCGTGGGCGGGGCCCTGGGGGAGATGCTCGCGGGGACGTTCGTCGAGGTGCTCTGCGCGCCGGAGTACGACGCGGCCGCGATGGCGGCGCTCACCGTCAAGCCGAACACCCGCATCCTGCGCAAGAGCGAGCGCCGCCGCCGCAACCCGGGGGAGCGCGACCTGCGCCGGGTGGTCGGCGGGCTGCTGGTGCAGGACCGCGACGCCGAGAGCGAGGACCGCTCCCAGATGAAGGTCGTCACCCGGCGGGCGCCGACCGAGGCCGAGTGGGGCGACCTGCTGTTCGCGTGGCGGGTGGCCAAGCACGTGAAGAGCAACGCGATCGTGATCGCGCGCGACCTCGCCACGGTCGGGGTGGGCGCGGGCCAGATGAGCCGCGTCGACTCGGTGCGGCTGGCGATCGAGAAGGCCCAGACGCCGGTCGCCGGGGGGGCGCTCGCCAGCGACGCCTTCTTCCCCTTCGCCGACGGCCCGGAGGCCGCCATCGAGCAGGGCGTGACGGCGATCGTCCAGCCCGGCGGCTCGATCCGCGACGACGAGGTGTTCGACGCCGCCGACGCGGCCGGCGTCGCGATGGTCGTCACCGGGCGGCGCCACTTCCGCCACTGATGCCGGCCTGGGAGCTCTTCATCGACGTCAACGCGCCCCCGGACGCCGCCTGGGCGCTGGTGGGCGACCCGACGTCCGTGCCCCGCTGGTACCCGAAGTACGCGGCCGCCGAGGTCAACGGCGACTCGCGGGTCCTCCGCACCGCGGAGGGCGGCGAGCTGCGCGAGCGGCTGCTCGACCGCGACGACGCCGCCCGCTCGTACTCGTACTCGGTGCTCTCGGGGGCGCCCGTGAGCTCGCACCGGGCCGGCTTCGCCGTGACGGCCGAGGGCGGCGGCAGCCGGATCACCTGGTGGACGGACGCCGAGCCGTCGGATCCGGCCGCCGACCTGCAGGGCCGCCTCACCCCGACGCAGACCGACGCGCTGCGCCGGATGAAGGAGATCCTGGAGGGCGGCTGACCGGCCGCGGGCACCCCGCGGGCGAGAGCCCCTAACCTCGGAGGCGCATGCGCGCCCTCGCCGCCCTCGCCCTGACCGCGCTGGCCCTGCTCGGGACCGCGGCGGGCGCCGCGGCCGCGCCGCCGGACGACCTCTCCGACGACCCCCTCGACCGGGGCGCCCTGCTCGCGCTGCCGAGCCTCTACCGGGTCGAGGCGACGATCCACGTCGAGGCGCTGCGGACCCAGGACGGGCGGAGGGTGCCGATCCCGCCGCAGGCCCACGAGATCCGCGAGCGCGGCACGGCCTTCGCGGTCGCGCCGGGGGGCTGGCTCGTGACCGCGCGGCACGTCGTCGCACCCGACGACGCGAGGCTCGCCCGCCTCGCGTACCAGAGCGCGCTGGCCAACGCGGAGCAGCCGCACTCGGACGCCGTCGCCGAGCGGTGGGTCGAGCGGACCGGCGCGCGGCCGGTGGGCGCCCGGCTGGTGGGGCTGGTCGTGCGCCAGGCCGACGCCGGGGAGGGCGCCGTCGGCTCGCGCACCTACATGCCCACGCGGCTCGAGCCGAGCGACCGCGCCGACCTGGCGCTGCTGCGCATCAACGCCCGCGGCGCGCCGGCCCTGGCCCTCGACGAGTCGGCCAGCATCGGCACGCCGGTCGAGAGCCTCGGCTTCGGCACCGGCGGCGCGTTCGCCGAGCCCGCCCGGGGCGCCCTCGAGCCGGCCATCCGGCGGGGGGCGCTCGCCCGCACCGGCCTCCTCGAGGACGACCCGCAGCAGCGCCAGGCGATCCTGCTGACCATCCCCCTCGAGCCCGGCGACTCCGGGGCGCCCGTGATCGACGCCGCCGGCAACGTCCGGGGCGTGGCGGTCATCCGCAGGGAGGACGGCGGGATCGCCGAGCGGGCCACGGAGGTGCGCCAGCTGCTGGAGCAGGTCGGCGTCGAGCCGGGGATCGGCCGCTCGGCGCAGCTGTTCCGGGGCGCGATGGCCGCGTTCTGGGACCTCGACATGGCGGGCGCCCAGCGCGGCTTCGCCGCCGCCGAGCGCGCGTTCCCCGACCACACGCTCGCCGCGCGCGAAGGCCTGCGCGCCCGCCAGATGGCGGCGGCCGACTTCGACCTGGTGGGGGAGCGGCGGCGCCAGGGCTTCCTGCTGGCGCTCGGCGCGCTGGCGGTCGCCGCAGCGGTCGCCTGCGCGATCGGCCTGGCGCGCCAGGGGGGGCGTGGGCGAGGATCCCTCCGTACCCCGACGGAGAGGGGCTGAAGATGCGCGTCGGCGTGCCGGCTGAGGTCAAGGTGGACGAGTACCGGGTGGCCCTGGGCCCGGCGGGAGCGAACGAGCTCGTGCGCCACGGCCACGACGTCTGGGTGGAGCACCGCGCGGGCGAGGGCTCGGACTTCTCGGACGCCGCGTACGAGCGGGTCGGGGCGCGCATCGGCGACGCCGCCGCGGCGTGGGGGTGCGATCTCGTCCTCAAGGTCAAGGAGCCCCAGCCGGCCGAGTTCGGCTACCTCCACGACGACCAGGTGCTCTTCACCTACCTCCACCTCGCCGCGAACCCCGGCGTGGCCGACGCCCTGCGCCGGGCCGGCACCACCGCCATCGCCATGGAGACCGTCGAGGACCGCGACGGCCGGCTGCCCCTGCTGGCGCCCATGAGCGAGATCGCCGGACGCCTGGCCGTCCAGGCCGGCGCGCGCCACCTCGAGAAGCCCCACGGAGGGCGCGGCGTCCTGCTCGGCGGGGTCGCGGGCGTCGCCCCCGGCTCGGTGGTGGTGATCGGCGGCGGCATCGTGGGCACGAACGCGGCGGTGGTCGCCGCGGGGATGCAGGCCCACGTCGCCGTGCTCGACACGGACCTGGGGCGGCTGCGTGAGCTGGAGCTGATGCTCGCGGGCCGGATGACCCTGCTGCACTCCACCCGCCTCGCCATCGAGGAGCTCCTGCCGACCGCCGACCTGGTCGTGGGCGCCGTGCTGGTCCCCGGCGCGCGCGCCCCGACCCTGATCCCGCGCGCGTCGCTGCGGCTCATGCGCCCGGGCTCGGTGATCGTCAACGTCGCGGTGGACCAGGGCGGCTGCGTCGAGACCTCGCGCCCCACGACCCACTCCGACCCGGTCTACGAGGTCAACGGCGTGGTCCACTACGGGGTCGCGAACATGCCGGGCGCGGTCCCCGTCACGGCCACCCGGGCGCTGGGAAACGCCACCCTGCCCTACGTTCTGCGCATCGCGGACGAGGGCCTCGACGCCGCCCTGGCCGCGGACCCCGGGCTGGAAGCGGGGGTCAACGTCCGGCACGGCGCGATCGTCAACCCGACCGTCGCGGAGGCGCTGGCGCCCTGACCGTGGGAGGCCCCGCCTCGGGCGCTAGCCTGTGGTGATCCGCGGAGCCTTCGAGCACGTGGCGGTCTGCGTCAACCGCTCCGAGGCGGCCCGTCGTGGGCTTACCGAAGCCCGACGCCTCGGGCCGGAGCGCCTGTCGGTGGTGCACGTCGCCACGGGGCCCCTCCGCAGGCTGCTCTCGCGCGGCCCGCGCCGGTGGCTCGCGTCGCTGGCGGCGGAGGCCGACGGGGCCGACCCGGTGCTGCTGTGGGGGCCGCCGGCCCTCCGCCTGGCCGAATGGGCCCGCGAGGCGCGCCCTGACGTGATCGTGGCGGCCTCGCACGCGGGCCGGGTCGCGGGCGCGCTGGGCAGCACGACGCGGCGCCTGGCGATGTCGGCCCCGTGCCCGGCCCTGATCCTCCCGCCGGGGGTGGAGCCCGGCGCGCCGCCGGGGCCCGGGGAGGCGCCGTACGCGCACGTCGCCTGCTGCATCGACGACTCGCCCGGGTCGATGCGGGCCCTCGCCGAGGCGCGGCGGCTGCGCGCCCTCGGCCCGGGGAGGCTGAGCCTGGTCCACGTGGCCCCCCACGCGCTGATCGAGGAGCCGGTGCCCGGCGGCGCGGAGGGCGCCCCGCGCGACATCGCCGACGACGACCGCGCCTGGCTCGCGGCGACCGCCGCCGGCGTGCCCGGGGCCGAGGCCGTCGCGCTCACGGGCCTGGCGGCCGACGCCGCGGTCGACTGGGCCCGCGAGGCCGGCCCCGACCTGGTCGTGGCCGCCGCGCACCGCGGCCCGGTCGAGCGCGCGCTGCTCGGCAGCTTCGCGGCGCACCTGGCGAGGGAGGCGCCGTGTCCGGCACTGCTCACGCGCTGACCGAGCGGCTGCCGCCCCGGGCCGAGGGCCTGACCCAGGCCGAGGCCGAGCGGCGCCTGGCCGCCCGCGGCGAGGTCGAGCCGCCGACGACGAGCCGCTCGTGGCGCAGCATCCTGCGCGCCAACCTGCTGACGGTCTTCAACGTGGTGCTGGTCGTGTTCGGCCTGATCACGCTGATCTTCGCCGACTGGCGCGATGCCCTGTTCCTGGGGATCCTGATCATCAACGCGGGCATCGGGATCGTGCAGGAGGCGCGGGCCAAGCGGAGCCTCGACCGGCTGGCCGCCCTGGTCGCGCCGAAGGCGACCGTGGTGCGCGACGGCCGCCCGCGCGAGGTCGCCGTGGCCGACGTCGTCCCGGGGGACCTCGTGACCCTGGGGGCCGGCGACCAGGTGGTGGCCGACGGGCCGCTGGTGCGCAGCGAGGCCCTCGGGCTCGACGAGTCGATCCTGACCGGCGAGAGCGAGCCGGTCACGCGCGCGCGGGGCGAGGCCGTGAGGGCGGGGTCCTTCGCGGTCGAGGGCTCCGGCGCCTACGTGGCCGAGGCCGTCGGGCACGACACCTACGCCGAGCGCCTCACGGGGGAGGCGCGCGAGTTCCGCCACCCCCGCTCGCCCCTGGAGCGGGCCCTCGACCGGCTGATCCTGATCCTGACGGCGGCGATGGTGCCGCTGGGGGGGCTGCTGCTCTGGTCGCTGATCGAGCAGGACACAGCCGTTCCGCGAGTCGGTCGAGACGGCCGTCGCGGCGGTCATCACGATCGTCCCCGAGGGGCTGGTGCTGCTGACCGGCATCACCTACGCCGTCGCGACGCTGCGCATGACCCGGCGGGGGGCGCTCAGCCAGCAGCTCAACGCGGTGGAGTCGCTGGCCTCGGTGAACACGATCTGCATGGACAAGACCGGCACGCTGACCGAGGACCGCCTGCGCGTGGTCGAGCTGGTCGCCGCCGACGACGCCGACGAGGGCGAGCTGTCGGTCCTGCTCGGCCGCTACGCGGCCAGCTCGCCGAGCCGCAACTCGACGCTGGAGGCGATCGCGGGAGCCTACCCGGGCACGCCCGAGCCCGTGCGCGAGGGCGTGCCGTTCTCGTCGCGGCGCCGCTGGAGCGGCCTGTCGATGGGCGGCCGCGCGTACGTGCTGGGCGCGCCGGAGCACTTCGCCCTGGGCGCGCACCTGCAGGAGCGCGCCCGCCGGGAGGCCGAGGCCGGGCGGCGCGTGCTGGCCTTCGCCGTCGGCGACGCCGCGCTGTCGGCCCCCGGCCCGGAGTCGCCGCCGCCCTCGGGGCTGCGGCCGATGGGGCTGGTGGTCCTCGCCGAGGAGCTGCGGCCCGACGCCCGCGAGACCGTCGCGTTCCTGCTCGAGCAGGGCGTCGAGATCAAGGTGATCTCCGGCGACGCGCCCGCGACCGTCGCCGCGATCGCGGCCGACGCCGGCATCCCGGTGCACGGGGAGCCGGTGGACGGGCGGGAGCTCCCGCCCGACGCGACCCGCATGCGCGAGCTGGCGCGCGAGGCGACGGTGGTGGGGCGGATCTCCCCCGACGGCAAGAAGCGCTTCGTGGAGGCGCTGGAGGCCGAGGGGCGCTACGTCTGCATGGTCGGCGACGGCGTCAACGACGTCCCGGCGCTGAAGTCGGCGCGCCTGGCGATCGCCCAGGGCAGCGGCGCCCAGATGGCGCGCGCGATCGCCGACCTCGTGCTGGTCAAGGGCGGCTTCGCCGCCATCCCCGCGATGATCCGCGAGGGCCGCAAGGTGCTGCGGAACCTGCAGCGGGTGGCGAAGCTGTTCGTCGCCAAGTCGGCGCTGGCCGCCTTCCTGATCCTCACGGTCGGGATCTCGTCCGAGAGCTACCCGTTCCTGCCGCGCCACCTGACGCTCGCCTCGGCGATCACGATCGGCATCCCGGCCTTCTTCCTCGCCCTGGCCCCCAGCACCGGCCCGTGGCGGCCCGAGCGCTTCCTGCGCGAGCTGGCGAGCTTCGCGATACCCGCGGGCACGGCCGCCGGGCTGGGCGTGGTGGCCAGCTTCCTGCTGTCGATCAACCTGATCGACATGAGCGAGGTGCGCGCCCGCACGGTCGCCACCACCGTGCTCGTCCTCGTGGGCCTCTACCTCGTCATCGTGCTGGAGGCCTCCAGCAAGGTGCGCGGCTACACCGTCGGGGCGCTCTGTGCGGCGCTCTTCGCCCTCTACCTGGTGGTGCTGTCCCTGCCCGGGCTGGCGCGACTTCTTCGAGGTGGCCGCGCCCGACCCGGCGATCATCCTGGTGTCGCTGGTGGGGACGGCCCTTGCGGTGACGGGTCTGGCGCTGACCGACGAGCGGTTCCTTCCGATTCCGGCCCGGAACCCGCCCGAGCCGCCCGGACCGCCGTCAGGATCAGCGCCAGCGTGATCAGGACGGCGCTGGTCACGCACCAGGCGCAGATCGCCTCGATCAGGACGATCTCCGCGTAGGTGAGCCACGCCGAGAACCCGACGCCGACGAGCGCCGTGAACAGGCCGAGCGCCCGCCCCATCGGGCCGGGCAGCAGGGCCGCGACGAGCAGCGCCGCGTAGGCCACCAGGCCCAGGACCGCGACCGGGACGCCGGCCAGCTCGGAGTACTCGCTCTCCTGGACCGTCGTGCAGCCGCCGCCGACCACGCAGGCCGGGTCGTCGCCGGCCGCCCGGACCGCGGTGAGGTAGCCCGAGACCGCGAGGCCCGGCGACCGCGACCGCGCCGATCGCGATCCGCAGCGCGGTCTCGGACGGCCTGCTCCGCGTCACGTCTGGGGACCCACCTCGGCCACGGCGTCCTGGAGCTCGGACACCTCGACGGCGCCCGTGACGGTCTTCTCGCCGTTCGGGCCGCGGATCAGGAAGGTGGGCGTCACGCCGACCTCGTCCTCCTGCGCCTGCGACTCGGTCGCCAGGAACTTCTGCTCGCTCTCCTGGCCCATGTAGTCGGCCGTCCACTGGTCAACGTCGAGGCCGAGCTGCTCGACCGCGTCGGTCATGAGCTCGTCGGTGAGCCAGTCCTGGTCGGACTCCGAGCCCTGGTTGCGGTAGATCAGCTCCACGAACGACCACATGGCGTCCTGCATCCCCGCGGCCTCCGCGCCGAGCGCGCCCCGCTCGGAGCTGCGGCTGATGAAGGCGATCGGCCGGAAGACCAGCTTCGCGTCGCCGGGCTTGACGATCTGGTCGATCGCCTCGGGGATGGTCGTGGTGGAGGCCTCGCGGCACGCCGGGCAGGCGAGGTCGCCGTACTCGATGATCTCCACCGGGGCGTCGGGGTCGCCGAGGACGTTGCCCGCCTGGGGCACGCCCTCGAGCTGGGCCTGGACCTCCTCGGTGCCCGTGATCGACGACGGGGCGTCGTCGTCGCCCCCTCCGGCCAGGCTGACGCCCACCACGATCCCGACCACGACGAGCGCGGCCACGACGATCCCGATCCAGTATTCCTTCTTCACCTCTCCGGCCTCCGGTCGCTGCCACCCCTGACGTTCGGCCGGCGCCTCGGACCTCGGGGCCGCCCGGCACGACGATAGCGTGCCACCTGGCGCCGAGGCGCGTCCGGAGGTCGGACTACAGTCCGGGGATGCCCCCCGAGCGCGAGCGGCCGGCGGTCCAGGTTTCCGACCCGTCGTACGGTCCGGGCCTCGATCCGACCGAGCCCGAGACCGCCCCCGTCAACACGTCTGTCGAGGGGATCCCGTGGCATCCGGTCGCGCCCCGGACGGCCCCGCCGGGCGAGCTCCTGTTCGTCGACGGCGCCCAGCAGGTGGAGGCCTGGCTGACGATCACGCCGCCGGACGACCCGCAGGCGACCCCCGGCGTGGCCTTCGCCGTGGCGGCGGGTGCGGTGGCCGCCGGGCCCGGCCGGCGCGCGTCGATCGTCGCCCTGCGGGTGCGCCGGATGGTGCTGACGGTGGGCGAGCGCCGGCTGGCGCTGCCGGCGGCCGGCGGCTTCGCCTGGGAGTCGCGCGCCGGGGCCGCCCGCGAGGCCACCGGCATCGCCCGCCGCGTGGGGCAGTTCCGCCAGGAGCTGGAGCTCGCGCTTGCCGAGGAGCTGGCCGCGCAGCACCGGCTCGTGGTGCTCGACGGGCGGCTCTCGTTCGTCCGCGACGCCGCGGGGCCGGTCGTCGGGGCCATCAAGAGCCACCACCGCATGTACCTGCCGCCCGAGCAGGCCCAGGCGGTCGTGGCGCTGGAGGTGGGCGAGCGCACGCCGCTCTTCGCGATCGGCGACGACCGCCTGTCGTGGTACCAGCGCCTCCCCGGGGCCGGCCGCGAGGGCTGGGCCGGGATCCTGCGCGGCGAGCTGCCCGCGGCCGTCGGCCTCGCCGAGGCGCGGCGGCTGGCCGATCGGGCCGCGGCCGAGCTGCCCCGGTTCGCGGGGCGGCCGCACCGCGACCCGCGCGCCCCCCAGAACCTCGCCCCCGTCGCGGGGCTCGAGGAGCGCCTGCGCCACCGCATGGGGGACCGCCGCCTCGCCCTGCGCGCCGCGCGCCGGGCCGCGGCCGCGGCCACCCTCGACGCGGCGGCCGCGCGGGTCAACGTCGCCCCGCCCGAGCCGGTGGCCGCGTGAGCGCCCGGGAGGCGGACGCGCCCGTCGGCATCGTCCTGGGGCACCAGGCCGCCTCGAGCCAGACGTTCTCCGTCGGGCTGGCGGACGGCCAGAGCCTCGAGGTCGACGACCTGGTGGCGGTCACGACCGAGGACCCCGCCGGGGACGTGACCACCTTCGGGATCGTGGCCGAGAGCTACGCCGAGCTCGAGGGGGCCTCGCTGCCCTCGGACACCGGCGTGATCGCCGCGGGCCAGATGCCGGGCGAGCTGGTGCGGACGGCCGAGGTGCAGGTGGTGCGCGTCAACCCCGAGCGCTGGATCGCCGCCCACCCCGGCCGGCCGGTGCGGCGCGCGCGGGGGATGGAGCGGGCCATGGCCCTCTACGAGGACACGATGGCGCGCCGGCTGGCCGTCGGCCTGGGTCGCGACGGCGAGCCGATCCACCTCGACCTCGACTTCCTCGACGGCACCAAGGGCGGCCACGTCTCCATCTCGGGCATCAGCGGCGTCGCGACCAAGACCAGCACCGCCCTGGCGCTGGTGCGGCTCATGCTCGAGCACGAGGAGATGCGCCGGCGGGTCCGGGTGCTGGTCTTCAACGTCAAGGGCGAGGACCTGCTGCACCTCGACCGCCCCAACGCGCGCTACGCGGCCCGCCCCGACCGGGAGGAGCTCGACCGCCGGTGGGCCGCCCTCGGGCTGGCCGAGCCGGGGCCGTTCCCGTCGGTCGGCGTCTGGGCGCCCTCGCGGCCCGACGGCGCGGCCAACGCCGCGAGCCGCCAGGAGGACGTGCGGGCGTTCGGCTGGACCCCGTACGCCTTCGCGGTGGAGGGGCTCCTGCGCTTCTGCTTCACGGAGGCCGCCGACATGCGCAACCAGCTCTCCTTCCTCGAGGAGCGCGTGCGCGGGGAGCTGCTGCGGCGGGCGGTGCCGGTGAACGGCCACCCCGGGAGCCTGGGCCTGGTCGACGGCGCGGCCGGGGGCGACCCCGCGCGCCGGCCGGGCCGCCCGCCGAGCGAGCTCATGGCCGGGCCGTTCGCCGACCTCGGCGAGCTGGTGGAGTGGATCGCCGACCGCCTCTCGGACGACCTCTGGACCGCCGGGGCCGGTCGCGCGTGGGTGGCCAACACGGCGCAGGGCACGATCCAGGCCTTCATCCGGCGCCTGCAGGGCGCGGCCGGGCGCCTCCGCGGGCTCATCCGCGCCGACGCGCAGGCCATCCCGCGCGGGGATGCGGCGGCGAGCGAGCCGCCCGTCGCCGTGGTGCACCTGACGCCGCTCCACGACTTCGCCCAGCGGTTCGTCGTCGGCACCCTGCTCGCCCAGACGTTCCAGGCGAAGGAGGTCGGGGCCCGCGACCCGATCGAGCTGGTGGTGCTGGACGAGCTCAACAAGTACGCGCCGCGCGAGGGCCAGTCGCCGATCAAGGAGACCCTGGTCGACATCGCCCAGCGCGGGCGCTCGCTGGGGGTGATCCTCGTCGGCGCCCAGCAGCAGGCCTCGCTCGTGGCCCCCGAGGTGACCCAGAACGCGGCCGTGCGGATCTCGGGCCGGCTCGACCCGGCCGAGGCGGAGCGGGCCGAGTACGGGTGGCTGAGCCCCCAGGCCCGGGCGCGCGCCCGGCTGCTGATGCAGGGCCGCGTGCTGTTGAGCCAGCCGAGCGTCCCGGCGCCGCTGGCCGTCGAGATCCCCTTCCCGCCGTGGGCGACCGCCACGGGCGAGGTCTCGACCGCCGCGCGCGGGGCCGAGGCGCTGGCCAAGTTCTCCTAGGGCACGCATCCGGGTCGCGATGAGGCTCCTCCACACCGCCGACTGGCACATCGGCAAGCGGCTCTACGGCGTCAACCGGATGGCCGAGTCGGCGGCCGTCCTGGCCGAGGTCCGCGACGTCGCCGCCGCCGAGGGGGTCGACGCGGTGCTCGTGGCGGGCGACCTGCTCGACCGGCGCCTCATCGACCCGGCGTGCCTGGGGGCGTGCCTCGCCGCGATGCAGTCGCTGGCCGAGGTCGCGCCGGTCGTGGCCGTGACCGGCAACCACGACGACCCGTCGCTGTGGGAGCACCTGGCGCCGTACCTGGCGCCGCGGGGGATCACCGTGATCGGGCGCGTGCGCGGGGGCGCCGAGGAGGCGGTGGTCACGGTGCCGACCCGCGCCGGGCCCCTCCACGTGGCCGCGCTGCCGTGGCTCGAGACGGAGCGGCTCGGCCTGGCGCCGGGGGCGGACCGGCGCACGGCCCACGGCACCTACGCGGACGACGTCGCCGGGATCCTCGGGCTCCTCGCCGGAGAGCTGCGCGCCCGGCGGGCGGCGGACGGCGGCCCCGCGGTGCTCCTGGGCCACCTGCTGGTCAACGGCGCCGCCGCGGGCGGCGGCGAGCGCGAGCTCACCCTGGGGATGTCGTACGCGGTGACGGCGGCGTCCGTGCCCGCCGACCTCGACTACCTCGCGCTCGGGCACGTCCACCGGCCCCAGCGGGTGCCGCGCGTCTCGGCTCCCGGCCGCTACGCGGGCAGCCCCCTGGCGCTCGACTTCTCCGAGGACAACCACGCCAAGAGCGTCGCGCTCGCGACGATCGGGCGCGACGTCACGGACGTTCGGGAGGTGGCGCTGACGGCCGGGCGGCGGCTGGCGCGGATCCGGGGGCCGCTGGAGGACCTCCCCCGCCTCGCCGCCGCCCATGACGGCGCGTACCTCCTCTGCGAGGTGGAGCTCGACCGGGTGGCGCTGGACCTGGTGCGGGAGGTGCGCGAGCTGCTGCCCGACGCCCTGCGCGTCGAGCCCCGCTACGCCGAGGGTCTGGGAGCGACGGACGAGACCGGCGCGGCCGACGGCGGCGAGCCACGCACGCTGCCCGAGCACTACCAGGACTGGCACGCCGCCTCGGGGCGCCCGTTGGACCCGCGTCAGGCCGACGCGTTCGCGGCGGCCCTGGCGGCCGCCGAGCCCTCGCCCTGAGGCACGGGGTGCGGCCTCTCGAGCTGCGCCTCTCCGCCTTCCGCTCCTACGACGAGGAGACGGTCGACTGGCGTCGCCACGGGCTCGTGGTGATCGCCGGGGACACCGGGGCGGGCAAGACGTCGCTCCTCGACGCGATCTGCTTCGCGCTCTACGGCCGCACGCCCGAGCTGTCGGGCCCCAAGCAGCTCCTGAGCCTCGGCCGGACCCACGGCGAGGTGCGCCTCACCTTCGCCCGCGGCGACGAGGTGTGGCGCGCGACCCGGCGCTTCGGGCCCGACGCCCCCGAGCCGCTCCACCTGCTCGAGCGGCTGCGCGGCGACTCGGACGAGGTCGTCGAGGGGATGGCCGGCGAGATCGTGGTCTCGGAGCGGCTCCAGGAGCTGGTCGGGCTCCGCTTCGAGGCCTTCACGAGCGCGGTGATCCTCGCCCAGGGGCGCTTCGCGCGGTTCCTCGGGGCGCGCCCGCGCGAGCGCGACGACATCCTGCGCGAGCTCTTCGGGGTCGCCTCGCTCGAGGGGGCGCGCGTCGCCGCCCAGGCCGCGGCCGGCGCATCGCGCGCGGCCGCCGACGCCCTCGCGGCCGAGCGGGCGCGCCTGCCGGCCCACGGGGCGCGCGAGCGCGGGCGGGCGGCGGCGGCGGCGCGCGAGGCCGCCGTCCGCGCCGCGGCCGTCGGAGCCCTGGTGCCGGCGGCCGAGGCCGCCGCGGCAGCCCGGCGCGAGGCGGCGGAGGCCGCCGCCGAGGCCGGCCTGCTCGCGGAGTCGCTCGGGGGCCTCCCCGACGCCGACGCCCGGGCCGCCCTGGCCGGGCGCCTCGCCGAGACGGGCGCCGCCCGCGAGCGCGCCGAGGCGGCGCTGGCCGGCGCGTCGCGCGCGGCGGCAGAGGCGGTGGGGCGGCGCGACGAGGCGCGGGCGGGCCACGGCGGGACGGCCGCCGAGCTGGCCGCGCTGCGCGGCGAGGCGGCGCGCCTGGCCGAGCTGGACGCCGACCTCCCCCGCCAGGAGGCCGAGATCGCCCGGCGGCGGGGGGAGCTCGAGGCCGTGGCGGCCGCCCTCGACACACGCGTCGCACTGGTGGCGCGCGCCGACCGAGCCGAGGCCGTGGCGGCGGCCGAGGCGAGCCGGGCGGCCGCCGAGGGAGCCGTGGCCCGGGCGGCGGAGCGCGCCGTGGCCGCAGCCGGCCGGCGCACGACCGCCACCCGGCTCGCGGACGAGGCGGCGGCGGCGGTCGAGAGCGCCCGGCGCGCCCACCTGGCGGCCGACCTGCGGGCGAGCCTCGATCCCGGCGACACCTGCCCGGTGTGCGGCGCGACGATCGGGGAGCACCCGGCGGCGGCCGGCGCCCCGGAGCTGGAGCGGGCGCGCCGGGAGGCCGAGGGGGCGCGCCGGGAGGCCGACGACGCGGCGGCGGCGGCGGCCCGCGCAGCGGCGGAGGAGGCCGCGGCCCGGGCGGCCGCTCAGGCGGCGGGCGACGCGGCGGCGGCGGCGCGCGCGCGGCAGGCCGAGGCCGGCGGGACGCCGGACGACGACCCGGGCGCCCTTCGGCGCGAGGCCGGGCCGGTCGCCGAGGACGCGGCCGCCGCGCACGCCGCGGGCGGGGAGCTGACCGCGCTCGCCGAGCGCCTGGAGGCGGCGCGCGGCGAGGCGGCGCGCCTGCGCGAGCGGCTCGGGGCCTGGGGCGAGCCCGGGGCGGCGGCCCGCCTCGAGGCCGCGGTCGCCGAGCTGGGCACGCTCGACGCGGCGGCCGAGCGCGCGCTCGGCGAGGACGCGGCCGCGCGCCGGGGCGCCGAGGCGGCCCGCCAGGCGCACGAGGCGATCGAGCGCGGCGAGCTCGCCCGCCTCCGCGGCGCGGCCGTGCGGCTGGCCCAGCGGCTGGGGGCCGACCCGCCGGACGCGGCGTCCGGGCCGGACGAGGCGGTCGAGGCCGCGGGGCGGCTGGCGCGGCGGGCCGAGCGGGCCGTGACGGCGCTGGCCGCCCGCGCCGCGAGCGCGGACGAGCACGCCGGCGAGGTCGAGACGCGCATCGCCGACGCCGGGGCGGGCCTGGGCCTCGCCGGCCCCGGCGACGTCGGGCCCGCCGCGGCCGCGGCGGGCGGCGCCCGCGACGACGCGCGCCGCGCCCTGGCCGCGATCGAGGCGACGGCCGCCGAGGGGCGGCGGCTGGCGGCGCTCGAGGCCGGCTCCCGCGCGGCCGCCGAGCGCCAGGGCCGGGTGGCCGCCGACCTCCAGGCGAACCGCTTCCCGCGCTACCTGCTGCAGCGGTACCGCGAGCGCCTGGCGGTGGGGGCGTCGGCCCGGCTCGAGGAGCTCAGCGGCCGCCGCTACCGCTTCGCCGGGACCGGGCCCGACCCGCTCGACGTGATCGACCTGGCGCGCGGCGAGCGGCGGCGGGGCGCGGCGACGCTGTCGGGCGGCGAGCGCTTCCTCGCCAGCCTGGCGCTGGCGCTGGGGCTGGGCGAGGCGGCGGCCGAGTCGGGCGGGCGGCTGGATTGCCTGTTCCTGGACGAGGGCTTCTCGTCGCTGGACGCCGAGTCGCTCGAGCAGGCCCTGTCGGGCGTCGAGCGGCTGGCCGGCGACGGCCGCCTGGTGGTGGTGATCACGCACATGCCCGGGGTCGTCGACCGGCTTGGGCGCGGCCATCCGGGTCACGAGGGATCCGAGCGGTGTGAGTAGAGTGGCGGCGTGACGCGCGCCTTCCTCTGGATCCACCTGGTCCTCGCGACCCTCGTGGTGGTGGGGATCTTCGTCCAGGTCTACCTGATCGCGTCGTACTTCTTCGGCGCCGGCACCGACGCCCTCGACGCGCACAAGGACCTCGGGGGGATCGTGCACATCGTCGAGGTGCTGGTCTTCCTCGCCTCGATCGTCGCGTACTGGCGGCGGTGGTGGGACGTGGGGCTCGGGTTCGCCGTCGGGGCCATCGGCACCATCCAGCTCGGCTTCGCCGACGGCGACGACTGGGTGGGCGGCCTCCACGGCCTCTTCGCCCTGTTCGTGCTGGTGCTCGCCGCGGTCGCGGCGCACCGCTCGGTGCGGGCGCTCGGCCTGGGCCGCCACGGGGCGGCCGGCCCGGCCTAGCCCAGCTCGCGCCGGGCCTCCGCGGCGGCCAGCGGGCCCAGGGTCAGCCAGCCCACGAGGGGGCAGACCGAGGCCAGCGCGAAGGCGGCCGGCCACGACAGCAGCCCGACCGCCGCGCCGAAGAGCGGCGACGCCGCGGCGACGGCGACGAACAGGATCGTGTTCTGCAGCCCGAGGGCGGTGCCGACGCGCGAGGGGGCGACCATCTCGGCGGCGGCCGCGAACGAGACCCCGTTGCCCGCCATCACGACGATCCCGGCGACGATCAGCAGCGGCACGGCCAGCCCGTCGGGCGCGGGAAGGAGGGCCGTGGCGACGCCCAGGCACACGCCGCCGGCGAGGGCGATCGCCCGCAGCGGCCGGATGCGGCTGCCCAGCCGGTCGGACCACGCCCCGGCCGCGACCCGCGCCGCCGCGCCGCCGATCTGGACGCCGGCCAGCGCCAGCGCGGAGGCCGTCACCGACCAGCCGCGCTGCTCGTGGAGGTAGAGGGCGAGGAAGCTGAGGACGGAGATCTGCCCGAGGACCACCCCCGCCGTCCCCAGCGACAGGCGCCAGATGCCCCGGTCGCGCAGCGGGCCGGCCGAGGTGACGTGCGGCGGCGGCTCGTCGAGCTCGCCCGGCTCGGGCTCCGCCCGGCGCAGCCCGATGGCGGCGGCCGCCGCCCCCCCCAGGCACGCCCCTGCCAGCGCCAGGAGGGCCGCCTCGACCCCGCCGGCGTCGGCCGCCAGGGGCAGCAGCGCCGCGGCGATGGCCCCGCCGAGCGGGGTCGACATGTGGCGCAGGCCGAGCGCGAATCCGCGCTGCGAGGGACCGAACCACGACACGACCGCCCGGCCGCTCGCCGCGTTGGCGCTCGAGCCGAAGGCCCCCGCGAGCACCAGGGCGGCGCCGAGGGCCCCGCCGGACGTCGTCTGCGAGGCGAGCGCGAGCCCGCCCGCCGCCCCGGTGAGGCCCACCGCGATCACGAGCCGCTCGCCGACGCGGTCGGCGAGCGCCCCCCAGGCGAGCAGCGTCGCGACGATGCCGACGGTCGAGGCCGCCAGGAGAGCCCCGGTCTCGGCGATCGAGAGCCCGTACTCGCTCCGGATCTGCGGCGCCACGGCGGGCAGGCCGAGCTGGACGGCCGAGATGCTGGCCTGGGCGGCCATCCCCACGGCGAGGACGACCCACCGGTAGGAGTCCCTACGGCTCGCTGCGCCCGCCGAGGTGCTTCGCGAAGAAGCGCTCGATGGCCCGGTAGGCGTCCATGCGGTTCTCGGGCTTCACGAACCCGTGGCCCTCGTCGTCCTTCACGAGGTACTCGACGTCGACGCCCCTCGCGCGCAGGGCCGCGACGATCTGGTCGGACTCGGCCTTGGTCACGCGCGGGTCGTTGGCGCCCTGCACCACCAGCAGGGGCGCACGGATCGCGTCGACGCGGTTGAGCGGCGAGCGCGCCTCGAGGTCGGCGAGCTGCGCGGGGTCGTCGGGGTCGCCCACGTAGCGGAACCAGGTGCTCGCCAGGAACGGGCGCCAGTAGGGCGGGAACGACCGCACGAGCGTGACCAGGCTCGACGGGCCGACCACGCTGACGACCGCCGCGAAGACGTCGGGCGTGAAGGTCGCCCCGACGAGGGCGGCGTAGCCGCCGTAGGAGCCGCCGTAGATGCCGATGCGGGAGCGGTCGGCGATGCCCTCGGCCACCAGCCACTCCACGCCGTCGATGAGGTCGTCGTGCATCCTCCCGGCGAACTCGCGCTCGGCGGCGTGGGTGAAGCTCTTGCCGAACCCCGTCGAGCCGCGGTAGTTGACCTGGAGCACCGCGTAGCCGCGGTTGGCCAGGAGCTGGGCCTGGGGGTCGTAGCCCCACGCGTCGCGCGCCCACGGGCCCCCGTGCACCACCAGCACCGCCGGCAGGCCGCGGGGCTCGGCGTCGAGGGGCAGCGTGAGGTAGGAGCGGAGGGGCAGCCCGTCACGCGATGTGATCGTCACGGGGCGCATGGGCGCGAGGGTCTGCGGGTCGAGCCAGGGGCGCGAGCGGTAGAGGAGCTCCGCGGCGCCCGTCGCCCGGTCGAAGAGGTAGGTCGCCCCCGGATCGCGGTCGTCGTCGAAGGCCACGATCCACGCGGTCTCGTCGGCGTCCTGCCCCGTGATGTGCGGGTCGCCGGGGTGGAGGGCGCGGACGGCCTCCCAGTCGCGGCCGAACCGCTCGTCGAAGGGGTGCATCACGGTGCGGTCGCGCAGGTAGGCGGCGCCCAGCAGCTCCCCCGTCAGGTCGCTGATCACCGGCCCCGACAGATCGGCCTCGTCGTCGCGGTCGAGCTCCCGCTCAGAGCCGTCGGCCGGGTCGAGCTCGACGAGCCGCTCCAGGTCGGAGCCGCGGGCGCTCCCCACCCACAGCCGGGCGCCGTCGGGCGTGAAGGCGAACGCGTGCCCGCCGTCCTCGTTGGCGAACTCGGCGACGACCCGGAACTCGCCGTCCTCGTGGTCGCGCACCAGCAGCTCGTAGTCGCCCGCCGGCGTCTGCGCCCGCGCCGCCCGCAGGAGCCCCTCCCGGTCGGCGAGCCAGCCGATGATGTTGCCCGGGTTGCGGGCGACGAGCCGGAGCTGTCCGGTCGCCAGCGTCAGGCGGTAGGCGTCGAAGACCGAGCGGTCGCGGTGGTTCATCGAGACGAGGACGTGGCGGGGGGTGGCCCGCGGCGCCGCGATCAGCCCGGCCCTCACCCCCGCGAAGGGCGTCAGGTCGCGAGTGCGGCCGCCATCGACCTCGACCGCCATCAGGTGGTGGTTCTCGTCGCCGCCCTGGTCCTGCGAGTAGAGGATGCGGCGCGAGTCGCGCGACCAGAGGTACGAGCGAACGCCCCGGTCGCGATCGTCGGTCACGGGGCGCTCCCCGCCGCCCTCCCGGTCGCGCACCCAGACGTTCAGCACGCCCTCCCGGGCCGCGAGCCACGACAGCCGGCGACCGTCCGGCGAGAGCCGCGCCAGCGCCCGCTCGGGATCCCCGAAGAGGTCGCGGAGCGGGATCAGCGGGGGCACGGCGGGCATCGTGGCAGGTCGCGGCGCGGAGGCGCCCGGCCGGCCCCGGTTGGACGGGCGGCCGCCGGACCTCTATCATCGCCCGGTTATCGGGTTTTGTCCGCCCGTTGCCCCCCCGGACGAGGAGCCGGCTCTGAGGCCGTGCACGCGCTCTTGCGACCCCGCTGAGGTCCCCCGCTGATCGCTCTGCTCTTCCCCGGCCAGGGGGCGCAGCAGGTCGGCATGGGACACGCGCTCTCGCAGGCCTTCCCCACGGCCCGCCGCACATTCGAGGAGGCCAACGACCTGCTCGGGTACGACCTCGCGCGCCTGTGCTTCGAGGGCCCGGCCGAGGACCTGACCTCGACCCGCAACTGCCAGCCGGCGATCCTGACGACCTCGGTGGCGGCGTGGCGGGTCGCGCACGAGCACGGGGTGACCGGGGACATCGCGATGGGCCACTCGCTCGGCGAGTACTCCGCGCTCGTGGCCTGCGGCAGCCTCTCCTTCGACCAGGCCCTGCAGCTGGTGCAGGCGCGCGGCGACGCGACCACCGACGTCTCGGCGGCGACGCCGGGCCAGATGGTCGCCCTGCTGGGCGCCAGCGACGAGGACGTCGAGGCCCTCTGCCTGGAGGCCGGCGAGGTGTGGCCCGCCAACTACAACGGCCCGGGCCAGATCGTCGCCTCCGGCCTGCACCGCGGCGTCAACCGGCTGCGCGATCTCGCGCACGCCCGCGGGATCAAGGCGCGGCTCCTCGACGTCAACGGCGCGTTCCACTCCTCGGTGATGGCGCCCGCCGCCGAGAAGCTGCGCGAGGCGCTCTCGAGCGTGAAGATCGGGACGCCCTCGCTGCCCTTCCTCTCCGCCACCTCCGGCCGGTTCGAGCGCGGCGAGCGCCTGCGGACCCTCCTGGCCCAGCAGCTCACCGCTCCGGTGCGCTTCACCCAGACCGTCCGGATGGCCCTGGACCACGGCGTCGACACCTTCGTCGAGTTCGGCCACCGGCGCGTGCTGGTCGGCCTGGTGCGGCGTATCCGGCCCGACGTCCAGGCGATCCACCTGGGCGATCCGTCGGACCTGCCCGCCCTCCTGGCCATGGCCGGGCGCCCCGACTAGGACCGCGGGGAGTGCCGGTCGCGCTCGTCACCGGCGCGAGCAAGGGGATCGGGGCGGCGTGCGCCCTCGCCCTCGCGCGCCGGGGCTACGACCTCGGGCTGACCTACGCGGGCGACCGCGAGGGCGCCGAGGCGGTCGCCGAGGCGGTCCGCGCCTCGGGCCGCCGGGCCCGCGCGGTGCGCAGCGAGGCCCGCGAGGCGGGCGGCGCCGCCCGCGCCGTCGAGGAGGTGGAGGGCGCCCTCGGCCCGCTGGATGTCATGGTGGCCAACGCCGGGGTCACCCGGGACGGCCCCGCGGTGCGGATGGCCGGCGAGGCCTGGAGAGAGCCGATCGACGTGAACCTGACGGGCACCATGAACGCCATCCGCGCCGCGCTCGCGGGGATGGTGCGCCGCGGGGGCGGGTGCGTGGTGGCGATCTCCTCGATCGTGGGCGTGCAGGGCAACGCCGGCCAGGCCAACTACGCGGCGTCGAAGGCCGGCATCCTCGGCCTGGTGCGCGCCCTCGCGCGGGAGGCCGGGCCGTCCGGGGTGCGGGTCAACGCCGTCGCGCCCGGGTTCGTGCGGACGCGCCTCACCGACGTGCTGGACGAGGAGCGGCGGGCGCGCCTGCTCGCGGCCACGCCCCTCGGGCGGCTGGGCGAGCCCGAGGACGTCGCGGGCCCGGTCGCCTTCCTCTGCTCCCCCGCGGCCGCCTACATCACCGGCGCGGTGCTCGCGGTGGACGGGGGGCTGCGGCTGTGAGCGCGAACGGGCGCGACCCGGCCCGGCGGGTGGTCGTGACCGGGCTCGGCATCGTCGGCCCGCTCGGCATCGGCTGGGAGGAGACCTGGAGCGCGGCGCTGGCCGGGCGCTCGGGCGCGGGCCCGATCACCCGCTTCGACGCGTCGGAGCTCGCCTGCCGCATCGCCTGCGAGGCGCGGGGCTTCGAGCCCGGCGACTTCATCGACCGGCGCTCGGCCCGCCGCATGGACCGCTCGAGCCAGATGGCGGTCGCGGCCGCGCGCCTCGCCCTCGACGACGCCGAGCTGGAGATCGATGGCGACGGATACCGCGCCGGGACGGTGATCGCCACCGGCAACGGCGGCAGCGAGACCTTCGAGGAGCACCACCGGGCGCTGCGCGAGCGCGGGCCCGACCGGTCGTCGCCGCTCATGGTCCCCGTCATGATCGTCAGCATGGCCGCCGGGCAGGTCTCGATGCAGCTCGGGCTGAGGGGGCCGACGAGCAGCGTCGTCACCGCCTGCGCCGCGGCGAACCACGGCATCGGCGACGCCGCGGCCGTCATCCGCCGCGGGGCCGCCGACGTGATGCTCGCCGGGGGCGCCGAGGCCGGCGTCACCCCGTTCTGCATGGCCGGCCTGGACGCGACCCGGGCGCTGTCGCGGCGCAACGACGAGCCCGAGCGCGCCAGCCGGCCGTACGACGTCGGCCGGGACGGCTTCGTGGCCGCGGAGGGGGCCGGCGTCCTGGCGCTCGAGAGCCTGGAGCACGCGCGGGCGCGCGGGGCCGAGATCGTCTGCGAGCTGACCGGCTACGGCGCGAGCAGCGACGCCTACCACCTCACCGACCCGGAGCCGAGCGGGCGCTGGCAGCTCGCGGCCATGCGCCAGGCGCTGGCCCAGGGCGGGCTCGCGCCGGACGACCTCGACTACGTGAACGCGCACGGCACATCCACCCCGGCCGGCGACCCGGTCGAGGTCTCCGCCATCCGCCAGCTCGTCGGCGACGAGCGGGCGGCCGAGGTGCGCGTCTCGTCCACCAAGTCGATGCACGGCCACGCGATGGGCGCCGCGGGCGGCTTCGAGGCCGTGCTGACGGCGCTCGCGATCCGCGAGGGCGCCATCCCGCCGACGATCAACCTCGACGAGCTCGACCCGGCCTGCGCCGGCGTGGACCACGTCGCCAACGAGGCGCGCCGCGGGCCGGTGCGCGTGGCGCTCTCCAACTCGTTCGGCTTCGGGGGCCACAACGCGGTGCTCGCCTTCGCGGCGATGGAGGACGGGTGAGCGCCGCGAACGGCCACCCCTCCCGGGCCCGGGTGGCGGTGACGGGCATCGGGGTCGTCTCGCCGCTCGGGATCGGCCGCGAGGAGATGTGGCGATCGGTGAGCGAGGGACGCTCCGGCGCCGGCCTGATCACGCTCTTCGACGCCTCCGACTGGCCGGTGCGGATGGCGTGCGAGGCCCACGGCTTCGACCCGTCCGACTTCATGGACCGGCGCGTGGCGCGGCGCATGGACCGCTATGCCCAGTTCGCCGTGGCCGCTGCGCGGATGGCCGTGGCCGACGCCGGCCTGCCCATCGACCGCGACGGCGAGGGCATCGGGGCGATCATCGGCAACGGCGGCTCGGGGCCGGCCTCGCGCGAGGAGCAGCACGCCGTGCTGCTCGAGCGCGGGCCCGACCGCGTCTCCCCCTTCGCGATCCCGCTCAGCGTCGCCAACATGGGCGCCGGGCAGGTGTCCATGGAGCTGGGGCTGCACGGGCCCGTCACGGCCATCTGCAACGCGTGCGCCGCCGGCACGGACGCCATCGGCACGGCGCTCGACGTCCTGCGCCGCGGGGACGCCCGCGCCATGCTCGCGGGGGGCGCCGACGCGACCATCACGCCCTACTTCCTCGCCGGGTTCGACGCGATGCGGGTGCTCTCGCACCACAACGACGACCCGGCCGGAGCGGCGCGGCCCTTCGACCGCGACCGCGACGGCTTCCTGGTCGGCGAGGCCGGGGCCGTCCTGGTGCTGGAGCCCCTCGACGAGGCCCGCGCGCGCGGCGCCGAGGTCATCTGCGAGATCGCGGGGTACGGCGCGACCGCCGACGCCTACCACATCACCGACCCCGACCCGACGGGCGAGCCCCAGGCGCGCGCGGTGACCGCGGCGATCGACGACGCGGGGCTGGCCGGGGAGGACATCGACCACGTCAACGCCCACGGCGGGGCCAGCCAGCCCGGCGACCCCACCGAGGTGCGCGCGCTCCAGCTCGCCCTGGGCGAGGAGGCGGCCGCGCGCGTGGCCGTCAGCGCGACCAAGTCGATGCACGGGCACTGCATGGGCGCGACCGGCGCACTCGAGGCCGCGATCACGGCGCTCGCCCTGCGCGAGGGCGTGGTGCCCCCGACGATCAACCTGCACGACCTCGACCCGGCCTGCGGGGGGGTCAACCACGTGGCCAACGCGGCCCGGCCGGCCGACCTGCGGGTGGCGATGTCGACCTCGTTCGGCCTCGGCGGGCACAACTCGGCCCTCGTCATGACCCGCGCCGCGGACGGGGAGGCCTGATGGGCTGGGTGCGCCGCCTGTCGCCGCGGGCGGAGAAGACCATCCGGCTGGTGGCCGTCTGCATCCTCGCCGCCGTCCTCGGCATCATCGCCGTGGCCCTCGACAGCGAGGCGGTGGGCTACGCGGCCATGGGCCTCGTGCTGGCCGGCATCCTCGCCGGGCCCGTCGTCGCCTGGGTCCTGTCACGTCCCCGCGACGGGAAGGCGTGAGCCGCGCGCTAGTCTCGTCGCCGTGAGCGCCGACCCCCGCGACACGCTCGACCGCCTGCTCTCGGAGAGGATCCTGATCCTCGACGGGGCGACGGGCACCATGATCCAGGCCCATCGCCTGGACGAGGCCGACTTCCGCGGCGAGCGCTTCGCGGACCACCCGCTGCCGCTCAAGGGCAACAACGACATCCTCACGCTGACGCGGCCGGACGTGGTGACCGGCATCCACCACGCCTTCCTCGAGGCCGGGGCCGACGTCATCGAGACGAACACCTTCAGCTCGACCGCCGTCGGCCAGGGGGACTACGGCACCGAGGCGGTCGTGCGCGAGATGAACGCCGAGGCCGCCCGCCTCGCGCGCGCGGCGGCCGACGAGTGGACCGCGCGCACGCCGGACCGGCCGCGCTTCGTCGCCGGGGCCATCGGGCCCACGAACCGCCTGCTGTCGATCTCGCCCGACGTCGAGGACCCGGCGGCGCGGTCGATCACCTTCGACGAGCTGCGCGAGGCGTACGCCGAGCAGGTGCGCGGCTTGACGCAAGGGGGAGTCAACCTGCTGCTCGTCGAGACCATCATCGACGCCCTGAACGCCAAGGCCGCCATCGTGGCCATCGAGCAGGTGGCCGAGGAGACCGGCATCCGCCCGCCCGTGATGATCTCGGTGACGATCACCGACCGCAGCGGCCGCACCCTCGCCGGCCAGACGATCGAGGCGTTCTGGATCACGATCGCCCACGCGCGCCCCTTCAGCGTGGGCCTCAACTGCGCCCTCGGCGCCGCCGAGATGCGGCCGTACCTCGCCGAGCTGTCGCGCGTGGCCGACTGCTGGACGACCTGCTACCCGAACGCCGGCCTGCCCAACGTCTTCGGCGAGTACGACGAGCTGCCCGAGCAGACCGCCGCCGAGCTGGGCGAGTTCGCCGCGAGCGGCTTCGTCAACATCATGGGGGGCTGCTGCGGGACCACCCCGGACCACATCCGGGCGGTCGCCGCCGCCGCCGAGGGCAAGGCGCCCCGGCCCATCCCGCCTCCCGAGGGCGACACCCGCCTCGCCGGCCTCGAGCCGCTGATCCTGCGGCCCGACGCCAACTTCACCATGATCGGCGAGCGCACCAACGTGACCGGGTCGCGCCGCTTCGCCGACCTGATCCTCGCCGACGACTTCACGACGGCGCTCGAGGTCGCGACCGAGCAGGTGCGCAGCGGCGCGAACATCATCGACGTGAACATGGACGAGGCCATGCTCGACTCCGAGGCCGCCATGACCACGTTCCTCAACATGGTCGCGACCGAGCCCGAGATCGCGCGCGTGCCGATCATGATCGACAGCTCCAAGTGGTCGGTGATCCAGGCCGGCCTGCGCTGCGTGCAGGGCAAGCCGGTCGTGAACTCGATCAGCCTCAAGGAGGGCGAGGAGGAGTTCCTGGACCGCGCCCGCGAGGCGCGCCGCTTCGGCGCCGCGATGGTCGTGATGGCCTTCGACGAGCAGGGCCAGGCCGACACGGTCGAGCGCAAGGTCGCGATCTGCGAGCGCGCCTACCGGCTGCTGGTCGAGGAGGCCGGCGTGCCGCCGCGCAACATCATCTTCGACCCGAACGTCTTCGCCGTCGCCACCGGCATCGAGGAGCACAACGGCTACGCCATGGCCTTCATCGAGGCCACCCGGCGGATCAAGGAGGCCTGCCCGGGCGCGAAGGTGAGCGGCGGCGTCAGCAACCTGTCCTTCTCGTTCCGGGGGAACGAGGTCGTGCGCCAGGCGATGCACGCGGCCTTCCTCTTCCACGCCATCCGCGCCGGGATGGACATGGGCATCGTCAACGCCGGCCAGCTCGCCGTCTACGAGCAGATCGACGAGGAGCTGCTGGAGGCCGTCGAGGACGTCCTCTTCGACCGCCGCCCCGACGCCACCGACCGGCTCGTGGAGCTGGCCGAGCGGGTGCGCGAGGACGGCGGCGCGCGCGTGGTCGACGCGGCCTGGCGGGCCGGGACCGTCGAGGAGCGCCTGGAGCACGCGCTGGTGAACGGCATCGTCGACCACGTCGAGGCCGACACAGAGGAGGCCCGCATCGGCTACGGGGCGCCGCTGGCCGTCATCGAGGGGCCCCTGATGGCCGGGATGAACGTGGTCGGCGACCTGTTCGGCTCGGGGAAGATGTTCCTGCCCCAGGTCGTCAAGAGCGCGCGCGTCATGAAGCGGGCGGTGGCGTACCTCGAGCCCTACATGGAGGAGGAGCGCGCCCGCGCGGAGGCCGCAGGCGAGGACACCGAGCCCCAGGGGACCATCGTGATGGCCACCGTGAAGGGCGACGTCCACGACATCGGCAAGAACATCGTCGGCGTGGTGCTCGGCTGCAACAACTACCGGGTGGTCGACCTGGGCGTCATGGTGCCGGCCGACCGGATCCTCGAGACGGCCGACACCGAGCGCGCCGACATCGTCGGGCTGTCGGGGCTGATCACGCCCTCGCTCGACGAGATGGTCACGGTGGCCGCCGAGATGGAGCGCCGCGGCATGCGGATCCCCCTGCTGATCGGCGGGGCGACCACCAGCCGCCAGCACACCGCGGTGAAGATCGCGCCCGCGTACTCGACGGGCGTCGCGCACGTCCTCGACGCCTCGCGGGCCGTCGGCGTGGTGGCGCGGCTGCTCGACCCCGGCCGGCGCGACGAGTTCCTGTCGGAGGTGCGGGAGGACCAGGAGACGCTGCGCGAGCAGCACTCGACGCGGCGGGAGCGCCCGCTGCGCACCCTCGCCGAGGCCCGCGCGCGCCGCCCCGCCATCGAGTGGCGGGCCGAGGACGTCCCCGTCCCCGAGCTCACGGGCCGGCGCGAGCTCCGCGGGATCCCGCTCGCCGAGATCGTGCCGTTCATCGACTGGACCTTCTTCTTCCACGCCTGGGAGGTGCGCGGCAAGTTCCCGGAGGTCCTCGACCACCCGCGCCACGGCGCCGCCGCGCGCGACCTCTACGCGAACGCCCGGGCGATGCTGGACGAGCTCGTCGCCGGCGGGGCCCTCACGGCCAACGCCGCGTACGGCCTCTGGCCCGCCAATGCCGATGGCGACGACATCGTCCTCTACGCCGACGCATCGCGCTCCGCCGAGCTCGCCCGCTTCCCGATGCTGCGCCAGCAGCGCGTCAAGGCCGACGAGAAGCCCCAGTACTGCCTCGCCGACTTCGTGGCGCCGCGCGAGTCGGGGCTGCCCGACCACGTCGGCGGCTTCGCCGTGACGGCCGGGATCGGCGTCGACCAGATCGCCGCCGCCTACGAGGGCCAGCACGACGACTACTCGGCGATCATGGTCAAGGCCCTCGCCGACCGCCTCGCCGAGGCCCTGGCCGAGATGCTCCACGCCCGCGTGCGGCGCGAGTGGGGCTACGGCAGGGATGAGTCGCTCAGCAACGAGGACCTGATCGCGGAGGCGTACCGGGGGATCCGGCCGGCCTTCGGCTACCCCGCCTGCCCCGACCACCTGCCCAAGCGCCGCCTCTTCGAGCTCCTCGACGCCGGCTCGGTCGGCATGACCCTGACCGACTCGCTGGCCATGCTGCCGGCGGCCTCGGTGAGCGGCATCTACCTCCAGCACCCGGCGGCCCGCTACTTCGCCGTGGGGCCGGTGGGCGCCGACCAGGCCGAGGACTACGCCGCCCGGATGGGCCTGCCGCTGGAGGAGGTCGAGCGCTGGATCGCGCCCAACCTCGCCTACGAGCCGTCCGCCCGGGAGGGCGCCGCGGCCTGATCGTCCACGACGGCGGCGACCCGCCACGGCGAGTCGTCGGGGCCGTCGAGGGCGAGCGTCCAGGTGCCGTCGAAGGTAGCGGAGACCCCGGCTCAGCCGGCGTACCCGCGGCGGCCCCAGGACGGCGCGGGATCGGCGGGGTCGAGTGAACGTCGACGAGCGTCGTCTCCAGCACCTCGGGCGCGCGCACCACCAGGCGCAGGCTCCGCCCGTTCCCGGGCGGGTGGGAGGAGCTCATCCAGCAGGTCGGGGCGGGCCACGTGGGCGAACTCCGCGTCGTCGCCGTCCACCGCCTCCGCCCAGGCGGCCACCGCGCGGCGGACGGCCCCGTCGATGACGTCCGGGTCGAAGCGCTCGTCGGCGAGCGACAGGTCGGGTGGTGACGAGGCTCCAGTGCGCGACGGTCGCGCATGCGGGCCACCCTCGGTGTCGGCCGTCGTGACCTCGCAGTGCGTCGCGGTAGCGGAGACCCGGATCAGACGCGTACGCGCGGCGTCCTCCACCGGGAGGAAGCGTGCCGCGTCGTGGTCGGCGACGAGGCGGCGACCAGCAGGCGGCGGATCGCCAGGCCCTCGAGGGCGACGTCCGCCCGGGAGGGCGCCGCGGCCTGATCGGAGCCGCGTGTGGACGTGGCGGCCGCGGGGAGCGGGATCGGGTCACGGACCGAGGGTAGCGGGACCCCGGCTCAGCCGGCGTACCCGCGATGGCCCCAGGACGGGCCGGGGTCGTCGGGGTCGAACTGCTCCTTGGCCAGCCACAGGCGGGCCTGGCGAACGCCCTCGACCAGCGCCGCCAGCTTGGCCTCGGCGACGTCCGCGGGCAGGCGCTCGAGCCCGGGGGTCGCGGCCACCCAGAGCGACGAGGCGGCGCCCGCGCGGGCCCGCGCGAGGGCCAGCCGGGCGACGTCCATGGCCCCTTCGACGAGCCGAGCGCGCCCGTCGACCGCGGCCACCAGGTCCTCCTCGGGCCCCAGGCGGTAGTGCCCGGCGGGGACGGGGCCGGCCGTCTCGACGATCATCGCCGCCATGCCGTCGAGCGCGCCCGCGTCGGCGACGCGGGCCTTGAGCGGCAGGTGGGGCGCCGCCTCGCGCGCGGCGGCGAGCGTCTCGGCGGTGTCCTGCCCGGCGCCGCTGGCGGCGACGTCGAGGCCGATCCGGGCCAGCCGCCCCGCCCAACCGGGCGGCCCCGGGAGCGGGCCCAGGGCGATCGCGGGAAGGACCGGGAGCTGGACCCCCAGCGCGGCGAGCTCGTCGCGTCGCACACCGCCAGCGTACGCATCTACCATTCCCCCCTCATGGGACGCGACGGCTGGCTGCGACGGCTCGGCCCCTGGGTCGGCATCGGCACGAGCCCGGCGGCCATGATGATCGGGGGCGGCGTCGGCGAGGGCCTCCGCGGCGGCGAGCTCATGGCGGCGCTGGTGACCGGCGTGGCGCTGCTCGCCGGCCTCGCGGCCGGCCAGGGCATCCTGGGCCAGCGCACCGGGCGCACGCTCGCGTCGCTGACCGCCGGGCCGCTCGGCGCCGACGGCAGCCGGCGCACCGCGTCGGTCGTGATGCTGGCGATGATGGTCGGGTGGTTCGGGGTCAACGTCGGCGTCGCCGGCGTCGCCCTGGCGCGCCTGCTCGGCATCCCGGACGTCGCGGGCGTGGTGGCCTTCGCCGTCGTCATGCTCGGCGTGGTCGGCCTCGGCCTGGGGGTGCTGTCGTGGTCGGCCCTGGTCGCCGGCCTGGCGACCACCGGCCTCGCGATCTACGGGCTCGAGCTGGCCTTCGACGCGCGCGACGCCACCCTGTCCGGCGGCCTGGCGGGCAGCGACCCGATCGGCTTCCTGCCGGCCGTGGCGCTCGTGATCGGCTACGGCGCGGCGTTCTCCCTGCGCACGCCGGACTTCACCCACGACCTCGCCCGCACCCGCCAGGTGATCTGGTGCGCCCTGGTGGGGCTCGCGATCCCGACGCTGGCCTTCGGCCTGGCCGGGGCGGCCCTCTACGCCGCGACGGGCACGTGGGACCTCTCCGACGTCCTGCGCGACCTCGGGAGCCCGACGATCGCGTACCTGTTCGTGGCGGTCGGCTTCACCGGCTCGGTCCTCACCAACATCTGGTCGGGCGCCCTGTCGCTCGCCGACGTCGCCCCGCGCGTGTCGCACCGGGCCGCCCTGCTGGCGGTCGCGGCGGCGGGCACCTGCCTGGCGGCGGCCGGCTTCGACGAGCTGATGCTCTCGTGGCTCACGATCATGGCGCTCGCGGCGCCCGGCCTGGTCGCGATCTGCGCCATCCACGTGGCCCGCGGCGGCGAGCCGCGTCCCGGATGGGGGACGATCGGCCTGGCCTCTTGGGGGGCGGGCTTCGCGTGCGGGCTGGCGCTGCAACTGGCAGGCTCTTCACTCGCGCTCCCGGCGGCGGCGGTCGTGCCGGCGATCACCTACTGGCTGCTCGGCCCGCCGTGGGAGCGGAAACTGGCGGACGCGAGGGTTGGGGGCTAGAGGTGGCGATCGAGACGACGGCGGCGCGCGGCGGGGCGGTGGGGCTCGACTGCCCACGGCATCGAGCCCCAGGCCGCCGTGTGGTGGAACCTGCCGGTGGCGGCGCTCTACGAGCGCGCGCTGTCGTCCGGCGACGCGGAGCTCGCCGAGGGCGGCGCGCTCGTGGTCTCGACCGGCGCGCACACCGGCCGGGCGCCCAAGGACAAGTACCTCGTCCGGGAGCCGGGCAGCGAGGGCCGCGTCTGGTGGGGCGCGGTCAACCAGCCGATCGACCCCGCCGTCCACGCCTCGCTCGGCGAGCGCCTGCGCGCCCACCTGGGCGCGGCCGACGTCTACGTGATCGACGCCTGGGCGGGCGCCGACGCCGCCCACCGGCTGCCGCTCCGGGTCGTCACCGAGAGCGCCTGGCACGCCCTCTTCGCCCGCACGCTCTTCATCGAGCCCACCGACGAGGAGCTCCCGGTACACCGCCCCGAGGCCCTCGTGCTCCACGCCCCCAGCTTCGCCGCCGACCCCGCCTCCGACGGCACGCGCGCCGGGAACTTCGTGATCCTGCACCTCACCGACCAGGAGATCCTGATCGGCGGCACCCAGTACGCCGGCGAGATCAAGAAGTCGATCTTCACCCTGATGAACGACCGCCTGCCCCAGCGCGGCGTGCTGTCGATGCACTGCTCGGCCAACGTCGACGCCGACGGCCGCGTCGCGGTCTTCTTCGGGCTCTCGGGCACCGGCAAGACGACCCTCTCCACCGACTCCCAGCGCCCCCTGATCGGCGACGACGAGCACGGCTGGGGCGAGGACGGCGTCTTCAACATCGAGGGCGGCTGCTACGCGAAGGTCATCAAGCTCTCGCCCGAGGCCGAGCCCGAGATCTACGCCACCACGCGCACCTTCGGCACGGTGCTCGAGAACGTGGTCATGGACCCGGCCACCCGGCGCCTGGACCTCGACGACGACGCGCTCACCGAGAACACCCGCGGCGCCTATCCGCTCGCCTCGATCCCGAACCACGTCCCGGACAAGCGCGCCGGGCACCCGTCGACGATCGTGATGCTGACCGCCGACGCCTTCGGTGTGCTGCCGCCGGTGGCGAAGCTCACCCCCGAGGAGGCGATGACGATGTTCCTCGCCGGCTACACCGCCAAGGTGGCCGGGACCGAGGTCGGCGTCGTCGAGCCCCAGGCGGCCTTCAGCGCCTGCTTCGGGGCGCCCTTCCTCCCGCAGCCGCCGTCCGTCTACGCGGAGCTGCTGCGCGAGCGGATCGAGAAGCACGGCGCGAGCGCCTGGCTGGTCAACACGGGCTGGACCGGCGGCCCCTACGGCACCGGCTCGCGCATGCCGATCGCCGCCACGCGCGCGATCGTGCGGGCGGCGGTCTCGGGCGACCTGGACGGCGCCCCCACCCGCACCGACCCTGTCTTCGGCTTCGAGGTGCCGACGGAGGTCCAGGGCGTCAACGCCGCCCTCCTCGACCCCCGCGGCACCTGGGACGACCCATCCGCCTACGACGAGGCGGCCGCCGACCTGGCCGCCAAGATCCAGGAGCACGCCGCGCAGATGCGCTCGTAGCGGGGCCCGCGGGTCGGGACGCCCCGGGCCGTCCGCGGCGGGGGATAGCCTCGCGGCCATGCGGCCGGGGCGGGTCCTGGCGATCGTCGTCTCAGCGCTGGCGCTCGCCGCGCCGGCGTCGGCGGCCGGCGACGCCCGCCCGCCGACGGTGGAGTGGCGCCTGCGCGACTGGGGCGGGGCGTGGCGGCTCGAGCTGCGGCTCTCCGAGCGCGCGAGCGTCGCTGCGGCGCTGACGCGCGGCGGGGAGCTGGTCCGCCGGGTGCCGGTGCGGCCGCTCCAGGCCGGGCGGGCGCGGCTGGGGCTCGGGCGGCTCGCCGGCGGCGCCTACCGCCTGCGCGTCGTCGCGCGCGACCCGGGCGGCGCGCAGACGGCCGTCGAGCGCGCCGTGCGCCTGCCGGCGCTCGTGACCGTCGCGGTCTCGGGCGACCTCCTCATCCACACGCCGGTCGCCGCGCGCGCGCTGTACAACGGCGGCCGGCGCGGATACCGCTTCCGCCCGATGCTCGCGCGGATCGGCCCCCTGGTCCGCCGGGCCGACCTCGCCCTCTGCCACGTCGAGCATCCCGTCGGCCGGGGGCCGCCGAGCGGCTACCCGCGCTTCCGCGCCCCGGTCGCGCTGGCCGGCGCGATCCGCTCGGCCGGCTTCGACGTGTGCAGCACCGCCTCGAACCACACCCTCGACTACGGCCAGCCCGGGGTCGACGCCACCCTGGGGGCCCTGGACCGTGCCGGGGTCCGCCACACCGGCAGCTGGGCGCGCCCCCCGGCGGGCCGCCCGGCGCTCCTGAGGGCCCGCGGGGTGACCGTGGGGTTCGTCGCGGCCACCGAGCACACCAACGGGATCGCCCTTCCCCATCCCTGGTCGGTCGCGCTCGCCGACCCGGGGGCGATCCTGGCCGCCGCGCGCCGCGCTCGCCGCGAGGGGGCCGACGCCGTGGTCGTCAACCTGCACTGGGGCGCCGAGTACCGGCACGGGCCCACGCCCTTCCAGTGGCGCCTCGCCCGCCGGCTCACCGCCTCGCCCGCCGTGACGGCGGTGGTGGGCCAGCACGCCCACGTCGTCCAGCCCATCCGCTTCGTCAACCGCAAGCCCGTGGTCTTCGGCGAGGGGAACCTGGTCTCCAACCAGTCCGGCGCCTCCCAGGACGGCCTGGTCGCCGTCCTCGACCTCGCCGTCACGCCGCGGCACACGCGGGTCCGCAGGGTGCGGTACCTGCCCACCTACGTCCGCCGCCCGGACTACGTCGTCGTGCCCGCCGCCGGCGCCTCGCGGCGCCGCACCATCGCGGTGGCGGGGCGGACGGCGCGGGTGCGGCCGATCAGCGCCCGGTGAACTCCGGCGGGCGCTTCTCGCGGAACGCGGCCTGGCCCTCGCGCATGTCGTCCGACGCGTACGCGCGCTCGCGCCAGCGCCGCGCGGTCTCCTCGACGTCGGCCGCGGGGGAGCCGTCGGACAGCGCGCGCACCACGGCGCGGGTGCCCGCCACGGCGAGCGGCGCCCCCGCCGCGACCTCGTTCACCGCCGCCCGCGCCGCCCCCCAGAGCCCCGCCGGCTCGACCACGTGGTCGACCAGTCCGACGGCGAGGGCCTCGTCGGCCTCGATCGGGGCGCCCGTGAGGAACATCCGCCGCGTGCGACCGGGACCCATCGCGGCGACGAACCGGCGGAGGCCGTCGGCCGTGTACACCACGCCGAACCTCGTCGCCGGCATCGCCAGTCGCGCGCCCGCGCCCGCGATACGCCAGTCGCAGGCGATCGCCAGCTCCAGGGCTCCCCCCGCGGCGGCGCCGTTCACCACCCCGATCACGGGGATCGGGCAGTCCGCGACGGCGGCGACGGCCGCCCCCAGCCGGCGCTCGCCCGCCCGCATGCGCTCGATGGGGTCACCCTCGCCGCCGACGTCGAGCCCGGCCGAGAAGTGGCGGTCGCCGTCGCCCCCCAGGAGCACGGCGCGCGCGGCCGGCGGAGGCGCGTGAAGTAGGCTCGCGAGCGCGTCGAGGATCGCCTCGTCCAGGGCGTTCGCGCGCCCGGGGTTCGACATCCGCAGGATGAGCGCGGGCCCGTCCTCCTCCACGAGGAGGCGGCCGCCGGAGGAGGAGGGCTCAGCTGGCATCAGTCCTCGTGATGGGCGCGGGAGCGGTGGGCTCGTACTACGGGGCGCTGCTGGCCCGCGGCGGGCACGAGGTGACGATGGTGGCGCGTGGACCGCATCTGGAAGCCCTCCGTAGGCGCGGGACGGTGGTCGTGCGGGAGGCCGACGGGCGCGTGTGGGAGGCACCCGTCGCGGTGCGCCCCCGCCCGGACCCCGGGCCGGCCGACCTGGCGATCGTCGCCACGAAATCGCACGACACCCTAGCGGCGGCGCACGCGCTGGGGGACGCGCTCCCGGCCGGCACGCCGGTGCTCTCCCTCCAGAACGGGATCGAGAACGTGGGCCGGATCGCGGCGGCGCTCGGCCACGAGCGGGCGCTCGCCGGCGTCGCATTCGTGGGGGTGAGGATCGAGGAGCCGGGGGTCGTGGACCACCAGGCCGAGGGCTGGGTGCGGATCGGCCACCCGCACGGCCCCGAGGGCGCCCAGGCGGCGTACGAGCTCGTCGCAGGGGCCTGGGACGTGGTGCTGTCCGACGACATCGTGCGCGACCAGTGGCACAAGCTGCTCTGGAACGCCGGCTTCAACGCGATCTGCGCGGTGACGGGCGCGACGGCCGGCGAGGCCCTGGCCGTGCCGGACTCGGAGCGGCTGGTGCGCGCCGCGATGGGCGAGGTGGTGGCCGTCGCGGCGGCCCACGGGATCGCCCTGACCCAGGCCGAGGTCGACGAGATGGCCCGCCCCAACGAGGAGCTGCGCGACTACCGGCCCTCCACCGCCCGCGACCTCGACGCCGGCAAGCGCCTCGAGCGGGACGCGCTGTGCGGCTTCCTGGCGCGCGAGGGGGCCCGCCTGGGCGTGCCGACGCCGGTCAACGCCGTGCTCGACGCCCTCCTCGCGCTGCACGAGGCTCGCGCCGTCCGCTGATTCTCCTGCTTCGCCGGTGATCGCTTTCACCGGGGCCCGTAAAGGTGCGATGAGAAACGTCGACCCGGCGCGGGCCTCCCCTCGCGTCGCCCTCTCCGAAGAGAGATGTCGATTGCTGAGCGGAGGCCGCGAGAGGCTCACGCCGCCCTTCTTATCGTCGCCACACAGTCCGCGGCTGGCGATTCGAGGGCGGTAAGAGTCCCGTGAACGCCGCGCCGGGCGGCGGGCGGGCGGCGTAGGTTCACCCCGCCAGCATCACCAGGGATGGAAGGGGGTCAGGATGACGGGACGATGGTGGGTGGGGGTCGCGGCGGGCGTGGTCCTCGGCTTGGGCAGCGTCGTCGCGGTCGAGGTGGCGACCGATGATGCGTCCGCGCAGTCGGGCTTCACGCTCTCCCGCGAGCAGCTGCGGACGAACCAGAAGATCTCGGTCGCCGCCGTCAAGCGGGTGAACCAGGCTCAGAGGGACATCGCCGCGCTCGGCGCCGCCGCGCCGCTCTACGCGGTCAGCAGCGGGGCCGTCGGCTCGAACCTGGTCCGCGGGCGCGGGGCGGTGAGCTCTCAGCTCGTCGGCGAGGGCAACTACCGGGTCAAGTTCATTCGGAACATCAGCACCTGCTCCTGGTCGGCGACCGTCGGCGACGACGTGCCGCCCATCCCGTCGGCGGCCTCGATCCGGCTCGCGCTCGACACGACCGACGTCGCCCGGACCCAGCTGATCGTGCGGACGTTCCTCGCCAACGGCAACGCCGTGAACGCCGGCTTCCACCTCCAGGTGTTCTGCTGATGCGGACGCGGTGGTGGGCCGGGGTCGCGGCCGGCGTCGTCCTGGGGCTGGCCGTCGTCGTCGGCGTCGAGGCCGGCACGGACGACGCGTCGGCCCAGGGCGGCTTCGCCGCGACGGCCGAGCAGCTCCGCACCAACCAGCGGATCTCGATCGCCGCGGTGCGCCGCAGCAACGAGGCCCTGAACCTCCTCGACCCCATCAGGAGGCAGCCGAAGCTGCCCCAGAAGGTGCTGGGCTGGCGGACGCAGGACCTGCGCGACGGCGCCGTCTCGGCGGCGAAGATCGCCAACGGGGCCGTGTCCGACGCCAAGCTGGCGAGCTCGGTCACCAGCCGCCTCACCTCCTGGGCCGTCGTCGGGGCCAACGGGGCGCTCGCCCGCTCGAGCGGCGGGATCACGTCGCAGCGCACCGGCGAGGGCGCCTACCGCGTGGACGTCAACCGCAACGTCGGCCAGTGCGCGTGGACCGCGACGCTGGTCGTCTCGTCGGCCGCGGACCTCGGCGACATCGGCGCCGCGATCGACCCGGTGGACTCGGAGCGGCTCGTCGTCTTCACGACGGACAACGCGAACCCGCCTGTCGCCGCAGATCGGGCCTTCAACCTCCAGCTGACCTGCTGACCGAGTGGGTCCTCGTCAGGCGCCGAGGGCGGCGTCGGCGAGGATCCGCTCCACCACCTCGTCGAACCCCAGCCCGGCCGCCTCGGCGGCCTTGGGCAGCAGGCTCGTGTCGGTCATGCCGGGGATCGCGTTGACCTCGAGCACCCAGAGGCGCTCGTCGGCGTCGAGCAGCATGTCCACGCGGCTCAGCCCGCGGCAGCCGAGCACCCGGAAGCACTGCAGCGCCAGGGTCGCCGCCTCCTGGGCGACGGCGTCGGAGAGGTGCGCCGGCGCCTCGAAGTCGGTGAGCCCGGGCGTGTAGCGCGCCTCGAAGTCGTAGAACTCCCGCTCGCGGGGGATCGCCTCGACGACCGGGAGCGCCCAGGGCTCGGCCGTCCCGATCACCGACACGGCCAGCTCGCGGCCCGCGACGAAGCGCTCGATGAGGACGCGGTCGTCGTAGGCGAGGGCGTTCATCAGCGCGCCGGGGACGTCGGCCGCGGCGCCCGCCACCGTGATGCCGAGCGCGGACCCCTGCTTGGCCGGCTTGACGACCAGCGGCAGCCCGAGCCGCTCGCGGATCTCGGGGATGGCCTCGCCGGCTCCGAGCTCGCGGAAGGCGTCCTGGCTGAAGGCGTAGCCCGCCGGCGTCGGGACCCCGGCGGTGGCGAAGTGGGCCTTGGCCACGACCTTGTCCCAGGCGCGCTCGCAGGCCAGCACGCCGGGCCCGGTGTAGGGGATCTCGAGGATCTCCAGCAGCTCCTGGATCGTGCCGTCCTCGCCGCCCTTGCCGTGCAGCGCGATGAAGGCCGCCTCGGGGCGCTCGGCGCGCAGGCCGCGCACGAGGTGCTGGTCGACGTCGACCTCGAGGACGTCGTGCCCCAGCCGCCGCAGGGCGGCCTCGGCGTTGGCCCCCGAGCGCAGGCTGACCTCCCGCTCGAGCGAGCGGCCGCCCTTCAGGACGGCCACCCTCACGAGCGCCGTCCCCGACGAGGGCCGGCCGCCGCCGAGAGCGGCCGAGCCCGAGGAGGCCTCATCGGGATTCCCCGCCCAGCGCCCGGTGCAGCTCGGTCATCTCGGCGACCGCGACCCCGAGCCGCCGCACGCCCTCGCTGATCACGGCCTCGGCGACCCCGGAGAAGTTCAGGCGCATCGCGTCGCCGCCGCGGCCGTCGAGGAACGCCCCGCGCCCGGGCACGAAGGCCACCTGGTGCCGCTCCACCGCCGAGGCCAGCAGGTTGGTCGTGTCGAGGTACTCGGGCAGGGTCGCCCAGACGAACAGGCCGCCGGAGGGCCGCGTCCAGCGCGCCTCGGGCGGCATCTCCTCCTCGAGCGCCCGCAGCATCGCGTCGCGCCGCAGCCGGTAGATGCCGTTGAGCCGGGCCACGTACTCGCGCCAGTCGTAGCGGCGCAGGTACTCGACGACGAAGCGCTGCGAGATGGTCGAGGAGGCGAGGTCGGCCGCCTGCTTGCCGAGGTTCATCTTGCGCAGCACCGCCGCCGGGGCGGCGACCCAACCGGTGCGGACGCCGGGCGCGAGGATCTTCGAGAACGTGGACAGGTAGATCACCCAGCCGGCGCCGTCGTCGAGCTCCCAGAGCGTGGGCAGCTGGTCGCCCTCGAAGCGGATCTGGCCGTAGGGGTTGTCCTCCACGATCAGCAGCTCGCGCTCGTGCGCGAGGGCGATCAGGCGCTCGCGGCGCTCCAGCGACATGGTCACGCCGCCCGGGTTCTGGAAGCTCGGGATCGTGTAGAGCAGCTTGGGCGGCCTGCCCTGCGCGGCCAGGCGGTCGAGCGCCTCCTCCACCAGGTCGATCCGCAGGCCGTCGTCGTCCATCGGCACGTGCTCGACCTCGGCCTCGTAGGTCGTGAAGCAGGGCACCGCGCCGGGGTAGGTGGGGCCCTCGGCCAGGACCGTGTCGCCGGGGTTCACGAACGTCCGGATCGAGAGGTCGATGGCCTGCTGGCCGCCGCTCGTGATCATGATGTCCTCGACGCGGGCGCGGGCGCCCTCGTGGGCCATCACGTCGACGATGCGCTCGCGCAGCTCGCCCATCCCCTCGGTGGGGCCGTACTGCAGGGAGGAGGCCAGGTAGTCGCGCGCCACGACCTCCATGACGTCGTCGAAGACCTCGCGCTCGAACGCCTCGGTGTTCGGGAAGCCCCCGGCGAGCGAGATGATGTCGGGGCGCTCCGAGAGCGACATCAGGTCGCGCATGACCGACGAGACGATCCCCGCCGCGCGCGAGGCGAAGCGGGAGTCGTACCGGGCTGAGTCGCCCGGGGTGAGCGCGCTCTCGTGCGGCCGGTGCCGCGGCGGCGGGGTGGGCGGGCTCGTCGTGTCTCCCATCGGCGTAACGGTCGAGGTCATGGCCAGTTTAGGCGCCCCGCGCGCGCCGGGCGGGCGAGGGGGCTCTGGTACGATCGCGATCCGTGCCGACCCGGGATGTCCAGCCCGTGCCGTCCGCCGAGGCGCGCGTGCTGCGGGTGCCCAACATCCGCCGCGCCCAGCGCGAGGACTGGCAACAGCTCATCCGCTTCTGCGTGGTGGGCGCCTCGGGCTACTTCGTGAACCTCGCCGTGTTCACGACCCTGGTACACGCCGCCGGCGCCCACTACGCCCTCTCCGCGGTGATCGCCTTCTGCGTCGCCTGGACCAACAACTTCCTCTGGAACAAGTACTGGACCTTCCGGTGCCACGGGCTGTCGGCGATGCAGCAGGGAGCGCGGTACCTGGCGGTGAGCCTGGTCGCGCTGGGGCTGAACCTCCTGCTGCTGGAGCTGCTCATCCGGGCCGGGAGCCCGGAGGTGCCGGCCCAGGCGCTGGCGATCGCGGCCGTCATGCCGATCAATTTCCTGCTCAACCGCCGCTGGTCCTTCCGGTAGCGGCGTGATCGGGGGCGTCGCCGTCGTCGCGGCGGTCGCCGCCCTGCTGGCCGGGGCCGCGCCCGCCGCCGCCCAGGCCGGCAACGCCGTGCAGGAGCCGACGCCCTCCGAGGCGGCCGGGGCCGCCGACGGCATCGTGCGCGCCGTCGGCAACCAGGCCGCGGAGATCCAGCGCGCGCTGGGGCTTCCGGCGCCCGACGCCAAGCCCTCGCTGACCGAGGACGAGGTCGAGACGATCGCCGGCACCTCGGAGCGCCTGCACGACTGGATCGACGACCGCGAGCTGTCGCGCACGGCGGTGGACTTCGACGAGACGACCCGCGTCCACACCGTCTTCTACGTCAGCGAGGACGACGAGGGGAAGGAGACCGTCGAGGCCCAGGTGCTGGTGGCCGACGAGAGCGGCGAGATCACCGAGGTGCGGACCGGGCCCCAGGTGGCCTGGTCGATGGCGCGCGGCTACGACGGCGCCTTCGGGAGGGCGATCACGCGGCCGGCGATCTGGATCCCGCTGTGCCTGCTGTTCCTGATCCCGCTGCTCCCCGCCACCCGCCCGAGGCGGCTGCTGTCATGGCGCACCCTCGACCTGCTCGCGCTGCTGTCGTTCGGCGTCTCGCTGATCTGGTTCAACCGGGGCGAGATCTACACGTCGGTGCCGCTGCAGTACCCACCGATGGTCTACCTGGCGGCGCGGCTCGCCTGGATCGCGCTTGCGCGGGCGCGGGCGGCGCGCCGGCCGGCGCCGGCCGAGGAGACCGCGCCGCCGGGCGGCCGGCGGCCGGCCTTCGGCGGGTGGCTGCCGACCTGGCTCCTGGCGACCCTGCTGGTCGCGGCGCTCGCGCTGCGCTTCGGCCTCAACGCCTTCGACTCGAACGTCATCGACGTGGGCTACGCGGGGGTCATCGGCGCCGACAGCATCGCCCACGGCGAGACCCCGTACGGGAACATGCCGAGGGACTGCGGGACGTGCGACACGTACGGGCCGCTGACCTACGTCTCGTACGTGCCCTTCGAGCTCGCCCAGCCCTGGGAGGGCAGGTGGGACTCCCTGCCGGCGGCGCACGGGGCGGCCACGCTCTTCGACGTCCTCTGCATCGCCGGCATGTTCGCCCTCGGGTGGTCCATCTCCGGCCTCCGCCTCGGGACCGGGCTGGCGCTCGCCTGGTCGGCCTTCCCCTTCACGGCCTTCGCCCTCGAGACCAACAGCAACGACTCGCTCGTCGCCGCCGCGCTCATCTGGGGGCTGGTGCTGTTCCGGCATCCCCTCGGCCGGGGGCTCCTGCTCGGGCTGGCCCTCGCGAGCAAGTTCGCGCCGGTGGTGCTGCTGCCGCTCTGGAGCCGCCGGCCCTTCCCCCGCGGCGGCGGCGGGCTGCGCGAGGTCGCCGCCTACGTCGCCGGCCTGGCGGGCGCCGTCGTCCTCACCGGCTGGGTGCTGCTGCTCGACGGCCTGGACGGCGTGACGGCGTTCTGGTCGCGCACCATCGGCTACCAGCTCGACCGCGACTCGCCCTTCTCGATCTGGGGGCAGCACCCGGGCCTGCGCCCGGTCCAGATCGCCCTGATGGTGCTCGTGGGCGTCGCGGCGCTGGCCGTCCTGCGCTGGCCGCGGCGGCTGGACCTGCTGACCATGGCGGCGCTCTCGGGGGCCCTCATGATCGGCATCGAGCTCACCGTGACCCACTGGTTCTACCTCTACATCCCCTGGTTCCTGCCCTTCGCCCTGCTCGCGATGGTCCCGGACTGGCCGCCGCCGCGCCGCCCGGACGCGGGCACCCCCGACCCGGCCCGCGCGCCCGAGCGCGAGCCCCTCCCGGTCCCGGTGGCCTCGTGACGTCGCGGCGCCTCATGCCCTGGGCCGTCGTGGCGCTGGCCATCGTCGTCTGGGCCGTGCCCCTGCAGCTCGTCCCGTTCTACGACCAGGGCGGGATCACCGACATCCCGACCTACCGCGCGGCCTACGAGCAGATCTCCGACGGCCAGGTGCCGTACGCCGACTTCTCGCTGGAGTACCCGCCGCTCGCGGCCGGGCTCTTCTGGCTGGCGGGCGCCCTGCCCGGCCAGTACGAGGTCGGGTTCTCGGTGCTGATGCTCGCCTGCCTCTGCGCGACGGCCCTCGGCGTGCTCGCCCTGGCGCGGACCCTCGGCCTCGACCAGCGGCGCCAGCTCCTGGCCTCCGGCGCGGTCGCCATCAGCCCGCTCCTGCTGGGCGACCTGGTGGAGACCCGCTTCGACCTCGCCCTCGCGGCGCTGGTCACCTGGACGCTCTGGGCCGCCGCCGCCGGCCGCTTCCGCCTGGCCTGGGGGCTGCTGGCCGCCGCGACGCTGCTCAAGCTGGTCCCGCTGGCCCTGGTGCCGGCGCTGCTCATCTGGCAGCGCCACCGCGCGAGCGCCCGCGCCGCGTGGGGCGGCCTCGCCGCCTGCCTCGTCATCGTGGCCGTCGTCGTGGCGCCGTTCGCCGTCGCCTCGCCATCGGGGACCTGGGACCTCGTCCAGTACCACCTCGACCGCCCGCTCCAGATCGAGTCGACCGGGGGCGCCTACCTGCTCGGCCTCCACGCGCTGGCGGACATCCCGATCACGATCGAGAACTCCTTCGGCAGCCAGGGCCTGGACGGCACCGGGCCCGCGGTGATCGCGGGCATCTCGACGGCCGTGCTCATCGGGCTGCTCTGCGCCATCGCGTGGAGCCTCTGGATCGGGCTGCGCCGCGCCCGCCCCCCGGGCGACGCGCGCCTCTTCGTCGCCGCCTGCGCCGCGACCATCGTCGCGCTGCTGGTCGCCGGCAAGGTGCTGTCGCCCCAGTTCCTCATCTGGCTGCTGCCGGTCGCCTTCCTCGTCGCCGGGCGCTACGGCCCGGCGGCCTTCGCGATCGCGGCCGCCGCGATGCTGCTCACCCTGGCCTACTTCCCCGACCGCTACTGGGATCTGGTCGCGCTCGAGCCGGTCCCCATCGCGCTGCTGGTGCTGCGCGACACCGCCCTGATCGCGCTGCTGGCGGCCTGCTGGCCGCGGCCGAGCATCGCGGGCCGGCCGCTCGGGCGGATACTCCGCAGCCCGGACGCCGACAGCCAGGGCGCCGAGCGCGCCGTGGCGGCGCGGTACCTCGCGGACTGACGTGACGGAGCGGCTGGCCGCCTCTTGCGGGCGGCCATGCGCGCCTCCGGGCCCTGGCCGGGCCCTCCGGCAGACCGGCGCACCGGCTTCGCCGGGGCGGGCGCCGGAAAAAGCACTGCAAGGACGCGGCTTATTCCGGGCACGCTGAAGGTCTCGATCGCGGTGGCCCGGCCGGCGCCGCCGATGTCCACGACCGCCCCCTGCACGAGCACGTTCTCGTCGGCCGGCTCGAAGCGCCCCGGGCTGCCGGTGAGGAAGCGCTGCAGGATGAGGTCGGTGCGGACCCCGATCACGGAGTCGTGGGGCCCGGTCATGCCCAGGTCGCTGACGTAGGCCGTGCCCTTGGGCAGGACCCGGGCGTCGGCGGTCTGGACGTGCGTGTGCGTGCCCACGACGGCCGAGACGCGCCCGTCGAGGTGCCAGCCGAGCGCGATCTTCTCGCTGGTGGCCTCGGCGTGGACGTCGACGAGCACCACGTCCGCCCCCCGCCGAGCCTCGTCAACGAGGTCGTCGATGACCGCGAACGGGCTGTGCGCGGCGGTCATGAAGACCGACCCCATCACGTTGACGACGCTCACCGGCCCGCCCGCCGTCTCGACGGTCACGAGGCCCCGGCCCGGGGCGCGGGCCGCGATGTTGGCCGGCCGCAGCAGGCGCGGCTCGGACTGGAGCAGCGGGTAGATCTCGCGCTTCTGGAGCGTGTGGTTGCCGCCGGTGATCACGTCGACGCCGGCCTCGAGCAGGTCGTGGGCCTGGCGCGGCGACGTCCCGGCGCCGGCCGCCGCGTTCTCGGCGTTGACGACCACGACGTCGGGGCGATGCGCCTCGCGCAGGCCGGGGAGCCTCGCGAGCAGCGCCTTCAGGCCCACCCCGCCCACCACGTCGCCGATGAGGAGCGCCCGCACGGCGGCCACCTTAGCGACGGTTGACAGGCCGCATCCGGCGGACGGACGATCGCGCCGGATCGTCCCGGGAGGGAGCCGACATGGGCGACGGACGGGTCGGCGAGCGCTACGCCATCGATGGCGGCGTCGACGGCAAGCGGCGGCTGAACCTGTTGGCCGAGATCATGCGCCCGACGACGCTCGCCCTGCTGGATCGCGTCGGGGTGGGCGACGGGCTGCACTGCCTCGACCTCGGCTGCGGCGGCGGACACGTCGCGATCGACATGGCCCGGCTGGTGGGCGCGTCGGGACGGGTCGTGGGGGTCGACTTCGACGCGACCGTCATCGAGCTGGCGCGGGCCGACGCGTCCGAGGCCGGGGTGGCCGTCGAGTTCCTTGCCGAGGACTGCCTGGCGGACGAGGCCGGTGACGATGGCGGGTTCGACGTCTGCTACGCGCGGTTCCTGCTCTCCCACGTCTCCGATCCCCCAGCGGTGCTCGCCCGCATGCGCGAGCTCGCGCGGCCCGGCGGTGTGGTCGTCGTCGAGGACATCGACTTCAGCGGCTTCTTCTGCGAGCCGCCGGACCCGGCCCACGACGAATACGCCCGCCTCTACTCCGAGGCCGTCGCCCTGAGCGGAGGGGACTCCTCGATCGGGCGGCGGCTGCCGGGGCTGATCGCAGCGGCGGGCCTGGCCGACGTCGAGCTCGGCGTGTGCCAGCCGGCGCACATCGACGGGCCGCTCAAGGTGCTGAACCAGGTGACGATGGAGCGCATCCGGCCGCGCGTGGTGCACGCCGGCCTCGCGACGGACGCAGAGGTTGACGCGGTCGTCGCCGGGATGCGCGCGTTCTCCGAGCGCGGGGGGACGCTGGTCGCGCTCCCGCGGATCGTCCAGGCCTGGGGCCGTCGCCCCGCCCCGGCCTAGGGGATGAGGTCCGCCTCGGTGCGCACGAGCTCCATGTGGAGGTGGTTGCCGCTGTCGCTCGTGAACTCCGAGATCTCCTGGCGGGCGACGGGCGCGAAGTCGCGGACCCGCCCGAGGGGGGTGGTGCCGGCCCGGACCGGAGTGCCGACGCTCGGGCGCTCGGCGTTGACGGGCTCGTCGAGGTGGGTCAGCCGCAGCACCAGGCCGCTCGCGGCCACCGACGGCGCGATGACCACCTCGTAGCCCTCGATGCGCCCCGAGATCACGTAGTCGCTGACGCTGACGATCACCCCGTCGACCGGCGAGTAGACCGTCGTGCCCGCCGGCGCCCCCACGTCGAGGCCCGCCGCCTCGGGGCCCGCGCGGTCGCCGCGGTCGGCCTGGTGGATCTCGAGCGACCCGGTCGCCTCGAGCGCGACCCCGGCGGTGTCGTTGACGGGGTGGAACATCGCGGCCGTGACGCGCTGGGAGTCGACCGGCAGGTGCACCTCGACCCCCTCGCCGCGGGCGATGACCACCTCGGGCGGCTTCGCGCCCGAGCCCGACTCCGAGGGCGGGGGCACCGGCGTCGCGAGCGGCCCGGCGGCCTCGGAGGCCGCCCCTCCGTCGCCGAGGCTGAGGATCAGGGCGAGGATGGCCACCGCGGCCACCGGGATCGCGGCCGCGATGATGGCGCGCCGGTCGCGGCGCAGCCCACGCCGCCGCCCCGCGACCGGGCGCCCCGTACCGGCCGGGTACCTGGGTCGGGACGACATGTGAGGCCAGGCTAGCGGAGCCGCGCGACGACGCGCCAGGAACAGGGCCGCCGGGGCTGGCCGAGCCGTAACCGAGGGGCCGGGAGGGTGATCTACAATCGCGCTCGATGAGCGGGCGCGCGGTGCCGTGACCACCCTCGGACCGCCCCTCTTGGTGGCGCGCGGCCTCCGTCGGCGATACCGCGACTTCGCGGCCCTGGACGGCGTCGACCTCGAGCTGCGGCCGGGCGAGTCGGTCGCGCTGCTCGGGCCGAACGGGGCCGGGAAGACCACCCTTCTGACGATCCTCGCGGGGGTCGGCCGCGCCAGCGAGGGCTCCGTCGCCTGGGCCGACGGGGTGGCCCCGCGCGTCGGCTGGGTGCCCCAGCAGGCGTCGCTCTACCCGCGCCTCACGACCCGCGAGAACCTGCGCCTGTTCGCCGCCCTGGAGAAGGCGGGGGACCCGGAGGCGGCGGCAGACGACCTGATCGCGCGCGCCGACCTCGGCCGCTTCGCCGACCAGTCGGCGGCGAAGCTCTCCACCGGCACCCTCCAGCGCCTGAACCTGGCGATCGCCCTGGCCGGTGAACCGAGCGTCCTCCTGCTCGACGAGCCGACGGCGACCCTCAGCCCCGACCAGCGCCACCGGCTGTGGGGATGGCTGGACGAGCTGCGCGGCGGCGGCCTGGCGCTGATGTTCTCCACCCAGTCCGTCGAACGAGGCGATGCGCCACGGGGGACGGATCGTGGTGCTGGCCGCCGGCAAGCTGCTGTTCGCCGGCAGCCCGGCCGACCTGGTGCGCGAGCACGGCATCGGCGACGGGCACGACGCCGAGGCCGCCGAGCTCGCGTTCATACGGCTCGTGGAGCCGCCCGGGTGAGGGCCGCCGGCCTCCTGCTCCTGAAGGACGTCCGGCTGCTGCGCCGCACGCCCGCCCTCCTGCTCGTCCTCGTCGTCTACCCGCTGCTCGTGGCGCTGCTCGTCGCGCTGGCGCTGCAGTCCGACGAGCGCCGCCCCGACGTCGCGCTGGTGGTCCTCGACACCTCCGGCCGCTCGGTGGAGGTCGGCGACCGCCGGCTGTCGATCGACGACTACGTCGAGCGCCTCTCCGACGACGTCAACGTGCGCGAGCTGGACCCCGAGGAGGCGCAGACGGCCCTCGACGACGGCCGCGTCGCGGCGGTCCTCACGATCCCCGAGGGGTTCATCTCGGACCTCCAGTCGGGCGTGCGGCCCCCGGCCCTCGAGCTGACCACCAGCCGCCGGTCGCCGATCGAGTCCGACGCCATCGAGCGCCGGCTCGAGGCCGCGGTCTACCGCCTGAACCAGAGCCTGGCGACCGGCTACGTGCAGCAGGTGCTCCGGCTCGTCAACCTGGTGGTCGACGGGGGCGAGATCGGCATCTTCGGGCGCAGCGGCAGCGCCCTCGGCCTGCACCGCAGCCGCGCGCTGGTGCTGGCGGTGCAGGCGCAGCTGCGCGAGGCGGGCGAGGGCGCGGCCGCGCGGCGCCTCGCCCCCCTCCTCAACTTCATCGCCGAGACCGAGAACAACCTCGACCTCGCCCGGCCCGCGGCCAACGCCATCCGGGCGCCCATCGAGATCGAGGTGAGCGAGGCCGCCGAGGGACGGGAGCCGCTGTCGGCCTTCGGCTTCGCCGGGGCCCTGCTCGTCAGCCTGGGGCTCGCGGGCGTGCTGCTGGCAGCCGCCGCCATGGCCTCCGAGCGGGAGGACCATGCGCTCGCTCGCCTGCGCCGCGGGCTGATCTCGTCGCCCTCGCTCGTGGGCGAGAAGATGGTCTTCACCGCGGCCGCCTGCCTGATCGTCGGCCTGCTCCTGCTGGGCGGGGTGGCGCTCTTCACCTCCCTGACGGTCGGCCGCTGGGGGCTGTGGCTGATCGCGCTGATCCTGTCCGGGCTCGCCTTCGGCGCGCTGGGCGTCCTGGCGGGGGCCCTGGCGCGCGAGACGCGCACCGCCCTGCTGGTCGCCCTCATGCTCGCCCTGCCCCTGCTCGCGCTCGGACTGCTGCCCGACGCCGACGTCGCGGCCGCGATCTCGAACGCCGTGCCCTTCGGCCCGGCGTTCGACGCCTTCCAGACCCTGCTCGTCGAGCCGACGATCTCGGCGGGCGACCTGACGCTCACCCTCGGCCACCTGGCCCTGCTGGCGGCCGTCTTCGGGGGCCTCGCGACCTGGGCGGTCAGCCGCCGCTCGGCGGCCTGAGGGGACCCGGGGCGACGCCCAGCGCCTGGCGCAGGCGCCGCCGGTAGTCGCGCGGGGCGATGTCGTCGGCGCCGAAGCGCGCCGTGTGGGGCGACGTCATCTGGATGTCCCAGAGCGCGAAGCCCGCCACCCTGAGCATCCCGGCGGTCGCCACCAGGACCGCGTTCCCGGCGTCCGGGGCGCGGTGGAACATCGACTCGGAGGTGAAGAGGCCCCCGAGCGCGAGGCCGAAGAGCCCGCCGCAGAGGCGCCCGCCGCGCCAGGCCTCCACGCTGTGGGCGACGCCGATGGCGTGGAGGCGCTCGTAGGCCGCGACCAGGCGCGGCGTCAGCCAGGTCGGCTCGCCGGGGCGCACCGCGCAGCCGGCCGCGACCTGCGGGAAGGCCGCGTCGAGCCGGATCTCGTAGCCCGCGCGGCGCAGGCCGCGGGCGACCGACCGCGGCACGCGGAAGCCCTCGATCGGCATCACCCCGCGCGGGTCGGCCTCGAAGAGGCCCACCGGCCCGGACGCCCCGGGCTCGTCCATCGGGAACCACCCGCGCGCGTACGCCGCCAGCAGGGCATCAGGATCGAGCGACGGATGCATGAAGCGAGGCGTAGCACGCGGCGAGGCGTGCAGCGGGCCTCTCGCGGGCCCCGATTGCGGATGGCCGCCTCTCTCGGGCGGCCATGCGCGCCTCCGGCCCCTGGCCGGGGCCTCCGGCAGACCGGCGCACCGCCTTCGGCGGGGACGGCGCCGGAAAGGTCAACACCACCGTGATCGAGGGCTCGCGTCTGAGGTGCTTGTCCCGGCGGCCGTTCCCGCCGAAGGCGGTGCCGCCGGTCCACATCGGGCCCCGGCCAGGGGCCCGATGGCCTCCGCCGGGCCCGCTAAGAGGCCCGGCGTAGGCTGTCGCCTCGCCCCCGCTCCACCGTCTCGTCGCTGTAGAAGTCGTACTCGGCCAGCACCTCGTAGATCGCGTGGACCTTCGACGACTCGATCAGGGCCTCGATGCGATCGTGGCGCGCGGCCTCCTGGGCGGCGAGCCGCTCCATGGCCTCCCCGAGGGCCTCCCGGTCGGGCAGGTCGACGATCGCGAGCGTCAGGACCTCCCGCTCGTCGGCCACGTCCTGCGCGAGGATCGGCCCACGACCGGGGACGTTGAACCCGCGGTCGGGGTACCAGGCCCGCACGAAGTCCTCGACGGCGACGCCAGGCTTCAGGCGCCGCCCCACAACGGCGATGAACATCCCGACCTCCCCGATCGACTCCGCCTGAGCCGCGGACGCTAGCTGCCGTCGCCCCCTAGGGGACCCAGGTGTCGCCCGCGGGCGTCATCACCAGCTCGTGGGTCCACGCCGTCGGGCGCTGCGAGGCCAGGAAGGCGACCGCCGCCGCGACGTCGCCGGGGTCCATCGCGTCCTGCACCGGGCGGCCGGCCATGGGGTTGCGCTCGGTGCGGATGATCCCGTCGGCCACGAGCAGCGCCACGTGGACCCCCGCCGGCCGCAGCTCCTGGGCGAGCGACTGCGTGAGCGCCCGGGCGGCGAACTGGGCCGCGGCCCACGGCCCGCGCCCGGGCATGCCGCGGCGCGCCGAGCCCCCGGAGATCTGGACGAGCGTCCCGGACCCGCGCCGGGCGAGCGCCGCGCCGCCGCCGCGCAGGATCGCCCACGCGGCCGGGAGGTACCCCGCCATCCAGCTCTCGAGCCGGTCCGGCGGCGCCTCGGCGACCGGCCCGCCGCCGAAGCTGTGGTCGCGCGGCACCGAGGTCGTCGCGTTCACCACCAGGTCGAGCCCGCCGAGGTCGCGCTCGGCGCGCGCGAGGGCCTCGGCCACGACCTCGTGGTCAGCGGCGTCCCCGCGCGCCGTCGCGACCTCGGGATGGGCCTCGCGCAGCGCATCGAGGGTGGCGTCGGTGCGGGCGACCGCGAGCGCCCGCCAGCCGGCCGCCAGGCGCTCGGCCACGACCGCGCGGCCGACGTTGCGCGCCCCGAAGGCCACGAGGACAGGAGGTCCGGCCACGCGGGCAGTCTGCCAGCGGTCGGCGCGGCCGCGCGGGAGTAGACTCCCGCGGGCGATGGAGGGCCCGACCATCTCCCCGACCGCCGCCGTCGGCTTCCCGCAGGTGCGGATGCGCCGGTTGCGCGCAGGCGAGGGCATCCGGCGGATGGTGCGCGAGACCCGCCTGAGCGCCGATCGGCTCGTGCTCCCCCTGTTCGCCATCGAGGGCCGGGACGCCAGCGTCCCCATCCCCTCGCTGCCCGGGCACTCGCGCCTGTCGCCCGACCTCGCGGCCCGCGCGGCCGTCCGCGCCTATGACGCGGGCGTGCCCGCCGTGCTGGTCTTCGGCGTGACCGACCGCAAGGACGGCGCGGCCAGCGCCGCCTATGAGCAGGACGGCCCCGCGCAGGCCGCCGTGGCGGCCATCAAGGACGCCGTGCCCGAGATGGTCGTGGTCACCGACGTCTGCCTCTGCGGCTACACGGACCACGGCCACTGCGGGGTCGTGGTCGACGGGGAGGTCCACAACGACCTCACCCTGGAGCTGCTCGCGCGCACCGCCGTCAGCCACGCCGACGCCGGCGCCGACGTCGTCGCGCCCAGCGACATGATGGACGGCCGGGTCGCCGCGATCCGCGCCGCGCTCGACGCCGAGGGCCACGAGGAGGCCGCGATCCTCGCCTACTCGGCCAAGTACGCGTCGGCCTTCTACGGCCCCTTCCGCGAGGCGGCCGGCTCGGCGCCCGGGTTCGGCGACCGGCGCGGCTACCAGATGGACCCGGCCAACGCGCGCGAGGCCGTGCGCGAGACGCTGCTGGACGCCGCCGAGGGGGCGGACATGGTGATGGTCAAGCCCGCCGCGGCCTACCTCGACGTGATCGCCGCGGTGCGCGCGGCCACGGACCTGCCGCTGGCCGCGTACCACGTCAGCGGCGAGTACGCGATGCTCAAGGCGGCCGCCGAGCGGGGCTGGCTCGACGAGCGCCGGGCGACCCTCGAGACCCTCACCGGCGTCGCGCGGGCGGGCGCCGACCTGCTCATCACCTACGCCGCGCTGGACGCGGCCCGCTGGCTCGCCGAGGACGCGGCGTGACCACCACCGCCGCCGCCGGGCGCGTGCAGCACAAGCCCGACGAGGCCGACCGCGAGCTGCTCAACCAGCTCCAGGCCGGCCTGGCGCTGGTGCGCGAGCCGTACGCCGAGATCGGCGCCCGCATCGGCATGGACGAGGAGGAGGTGCTGCGGCGGCTGACGCGCCTCAAGGAGGCCGCCATCGTCCGCCAGCTCTCGGCGATCTTCGACACCCGCGCCCTCGGCTACGAGAGCAGCCTGGTGGCGGCCCGCTACCCGGACGACCGCCTCTTCGACGCCGCCCGGCTCGTCGGGGGCCACCCCGGCGTGAGCCACAACTACCGGCGCACGCACGCGTTCAACCTCTGGTACACGCTGGCCGTGGAGCCGGGCTCGCGGCTGGGGCTTGAGGAGACGATGGAGCGGCTGGCGGCCGCGACGCGTTCCGAGTCCATGCGCCTGCTCCCGACGCTCAAGCTCTACAAGATCAACGTCCAGCTCGACATGACCGGGAGCGTGGCGAGCGACGCCAAGGAGGACGCGCCCCGGCCGGCGCCGACGCGCGGAGACGGGGTGCTCCCCACCGACGACGACAAGCGCATGATCGAGGTGCTGCAGCGCGACCTCCCGGTCGAGCCGCGGCCCTTCGACACCTGGGCCGCCGCGGCGGGGGTGTCGCCGGACGAGCTGCTGGACGCCGGGCGGGTGTTCGTCGAGCGCAACTACATGCGCCGCTTCGCCGCAGTGCTCAACCACCGCAAGGCCGGCTTCGGCGCCAACGGCATGGCGGTCTGGAAGGTGCCCGAGGAGGAGCTCGACGAGCTCGGGCCGCGGATGGCGGCCTTCCGGGCCGTCTCCCACTGCTACAAGCGGCCCACCTATCCGGACTGGCCGTACAGCATCTTCACGATGGTCCACGCGCGCTCGAAGGAGGCGTGCGAGGACGCCATCGCGGCGATCGCCGAGGAGACCGGCATCACCGACCCGGACCGGCGGGCCGTCCTCTACTCGACCTACGAGTTCAAGAAGATCCGGCTGATGTACTTCACCCCGGACTACCGCGAGTGGGAGGACCTGGCGCTGGCCGGGCAGCCGCTGCCCCGGTGGGAGTCCTCCCGATAGGTCGCAGCGCCGAGCTCTTCGAGCGCGCCCAGGGGGTCCTGGTGGGCGGCGTCAACTCGCCGGTCCGGGCCATGCGCGCCATCGGGCGCGACCCGCTCTTCATCGCCCGCGCCGAGGGCCCCTACGTCTGGGACGCCGACGGGGTCCGTTACCTGGACTTCCTCTCCACCTGGGGCCCGGCGATCCTGGGCCACGCGCCCTCCGCGGTGCGGGGGGCCCTGGAGGAGGCCCTGCCGCTCGGCACCTCCTACGGCGCGCCCACCGAGCGCGAGGTGCGCTTCGCCGAGGCCGTGATCGACGCGTTCCCGTCGGTCGAGCGGCTGCGCATGACCTCCTCGGGGAGCGAGGCCGTCATGGGCGCGCTGCGCCTGGCGCGGGCGGCCACGGGGCGCGAGCCGATCGTCAAGGTCGCCGGCGGCTACCACGGGGCGATCGACGGCCTGCTGGCCGAGGCGGGCAGCGGCCTGACCACGCTGGGGGTGCCGTCGAGCCCGGGCGTGACCGCGGCGGCCACCGCCGCCACCCGCATCGTCCCCTACAACGACCCCGCCGCCGCCCAGGCGGCGCTGGAGGGGGCGGCGGCCATGCTGGTGGAGCCGGTCGCCGGGAACATGGGCGTCGTGCCCCCCGACGACGGCTACCTCGCCGCCCTGCGGGCCGCCTGCGACCGCTCCGGGGCGCTGCTGATCCTCGACGAGGTCATCACGGGCTTCCGGGTCGCGCGCGGCGGGGCGCAGGAGCGCTACGGCGTGCGCGCCGACCTGACCTGCCTGGGCAAGGTCATCGGCGGCGGCCTGCCCGTCGGCGCCTTCGGCGGGCGCGCCGACGTCATGGCCGAGCTCGCCCCCGAGGGCCCCTGCTACCAGGCCGGCACGCTGTCCGGGAACCCGCTCGCCACGGCCGCGGGGCTCGCCGTGCTGGCCGAGCTCGCCCGCGACGGCGTCTACGCGGGGCTGGAGGAGCGCGGCGCGGAGCTGGAGGACGCCCTGCGGGCGAGCGGCGCGCCGGTCACGATCAACCGGGTCGGCTCGATGCTGACCCCGTTCTTCGCCGAGGGGCCGGTCGTCGACTACGCGACCGCGACCCTGAGCGACACGGACGCCTACGCGGCCTTCGCCCGCGCCCTTCTGGACGACGGCGTCTACCCGCCCCCGTCGCAGTTCGAGGCCTGGTTCGTGGGCCTCGCGCACGGCGAGGCCGAGATGGATCGCGCGCGCGAGGCGCTGGCGCGGGCGGCGTCGGTGGTCGCATGAGCCCTCCTCGCCCTCGGCCGCTCTCGACGGCGGCCGGCTCTCGTCGGGGCCAAGAGTGAGGGCCGTCCTGGCCCAGGAGCCCGCGCTCGCGGCCGAGCTGGTCGAGCCGGCCGCCGAGGCCCTGCTCGCCCCGCTGGTCGCGCCGCCGCTCACCCCCGACCAGGCGGTCGGCCTCGACCTCATCCTGGAGGGCTTCCTCCTGCACCACGGCCACCCCCGCCACCTCTCGCCGAACGAGCCCGGACGCGAGGTGCTGGCCGGCGACTACTGCTACGCGCACGGCCTGGTCCGGATCGCCGAGGCCGGCGACCTCTTCGTCATCGAGGCGCTCGCCGACCTGATCGCCCTGGGGGCGGGCGTCGTCGCCGCGGGCCGGCGCGAGGCGCTGACGCCGCTGTGGCGTGCCACCGCGGCCGCCATCGCGGCGCGCGGATCGACCGATGCCGACGCCGTGGGCGCAAGCCTGATCGAGGCCAAGCGGCGGCTGCGGGTGGACGGCGACCCGTCGGGCGTGGTCGAGGTCGCCGCGCGGCTGCCGCCGACGCCAGGGCTCGCGGAGGCGTTCGGGGAGTGAGGGATCTTCGCGACTGGATCGCCCGGCTGGAGCGCGACGGCGAGCTCGCCCGCGTCGGCGCCCGCGTCGACCCCCACCTGGAGATCACCGAGATCGCCGACCGCATGGCGAAGTCGGGCGGCCCGGCGCTGCTGTTCACCGACGTCGCGGGTGCGGGGATGCCGGTGCTGATCAACCAGTTCGGGACCGAGCGGCGGATGTGCGCCGCGCTCGGCACCGACTCCCTCGACGCCCTCGGGGCGCGGATCGAGTCGCTGATGGACCTGCAGCCGCCCCACGGCATGGTGGCGAAGGTGCGCGCGCTCGGGCGCCTGCGCGAGCTGGCCTCCTTCTCGTCCAAGCTGGTGCGCGAGGGCCCCTGCCAGGAGGTCTGGCTCGACGAGCCCGACCTCGACCGCCTGCCGATCCTCACCTGCTGGCCGGACGACGGCGGCCCCTACATCACGCTGCCGCTGGTCTTCAGCCGAGACCCGACGACGGGCGCGCGCAACTGCGGCATGTACCGCATCCAGAAGCTCGACCGGCGCACGGCCATGATGCACTGGCAGATCCACAAGGACGGCGCCGCCCACCTGCGCGACTCGCAGGGGCGCGTGCCCGTGGCCGTGGCGATCGGCACCCACCCCGCGACGACCTACTCGGCCACGGCCCCCCTCCCGCCGGGGATCGACGAGATGATCTTCGCCGGCTTCCTGCGCGGGCGCAGCGTGGAGATGGTGCGCTGCCGGACGGTCAACCTCGAGGTGCCGGCCGAGTCCGAGGTCGTCCTCGAGGGCTACGTCAACGCAACCGACCTGCGCCCCGAGGGGCCCTTCGGGGACCACACCGGCTTCTACACGCCGGTCAACGACTACCCGACCTTCCACCTCACGGGCATGTCGATGCGCCGCGACGCGATCTACGCGACGACGATCGTCGGGCCGCCGCCGATGGAGGACTTCCACCTGGGCAAGGCCACCGAGCGCCTCTTCCTGCCGGTCATCCGCATGACGCTGCCCGACCTGGTGGACATGAACCTGCCGCTGGAGGGCGTCTTCCACAACTGCGCGATCGTCTCGGTGCGCAAGCGCTACCCGGGCCACGCGAAGAAGCTCATGAGCGCGATCTGGGGCCTGGGCCTGCTGTCGCTGAGCCGGTGCGTGGTGGTGGTCAACCACGATGTGGACGTGCAGAACCTCTCGGCCGTGGCGTTCCAGGCGTTCTCGAACGTGGACGCCGGCCGCGACATGCTCGTCGTCGAGGGCCCGGTCAACGCGCTCGACCACGCGGCGCCGTACTTCGCCTACGGGTCCAAGGTGGGCTTCGACGCGACCCGGAAGTGGCCCGGCGAGGGGGTCGTGCGGCCGTGGCCGGACCCGATCGTGATGAGCGACGAGGTGCGCGCCCTGGTCAACCGCCGGTGGGCGGAGTACGGGCTCCAGAAGGGTGAGGAAGGGACGTCCGGCCCCCGCGGGCCTCGTTGAAAACACCCCCTCCGTCGGGTTGAATCCCGGGGCGCCGAAGGTCCGGGGGCGCGCAGCGACGCGACGGCCGCGGGAGGTCAGGGTTGGCTGAGGCCCAGGGGGACGGCAACGGGGGACGCTATACCGGGCCCGTCGCGGGCGACGCGACGCCCGAGGCCGACCCCCACGACGACCCGGCCTACATCACCCGGACCAAGTTCCTCAGCGGCGTCGCGGTGGTGACCGGCGGGGTCGTGACGGCCGCGATCCTCGTCCCCGTGGTCGGCTTCGCCGTCGCCGACTCGGTGCAGGAGGAGGAGTGGCAGTGGGTCAACGTCGGCCCGCTGTCCGACTACCCCGACGGCGAGGTCGGCTCGATCGCCGTCTCCGGGCCGTCGCCCGAGTCCGACCGGCGCTGCTACCTGCGCCACAAGGACGGGGCGATCATCGCCATCTGGAACCGCTGCGCGCACCTGGGGTGCCCGGTCGCCTACTCGGCGGGCGGCGACGTCTACTCGTGCCCCTGCCACGGCGGCGCCTACAACTCGCTCGGACTGGTGACCGCCGGGCCGCCCCCGCGCCCGCTCGACCGCTTCGACGTCAAGATCGTCACGCCCGACGGCAAGCAGGTCGCGAAGCAGGAGATGCCGGCCGACGGCTGCCCGACCGGCGGCGCCAAGCCCGACGACCGCGTCCTCGTCGGCCGGCCGTTCTCGATCGACGAGGACCAGAACCCGTACGAGCTGAAGGGTCCGGGCGAGCCGGTGACCGGCGTCCTGGCCAACCTCTACCCCTTCTAGGAAGCGGCGGATGGCGACCAAGGACATCGGCCCCAAGAACCCCGTCATCAAGGTCGGCGAGGCGACGCTCGACTACGTCAACGACCGCTCCGGCGCCAAGACCGGGTTCAAGTGGTTCCTCTTCCGCAACGTCCCCGCCGAGACGAGCTGGTTCCAGACCCTCGGCTTCACCGCCCTGGCCCTGTTCGGGCTGCAGGCGGTCACCGGGATCTTCCTGGCCATGTACTACACGCCGGACCCGAACCAGGCCTACCAGTCGATCGACAACATCACCAACGAGGTCACCTGGGGCTGGCTGGTGCGCGGCATGCACAAGTGGGGCGCCAGCGCGATGATCGTCGTGGTCTTCCTCCACATGGGCCGCGTGTTCTTCTTCGGCGCCTACAAGTACCCGCGCGAGCTGACGTGGGTGACCGGCTCCCTGCTGCTGATCCTCACGATGTTCATGGGGCTCACCGGCTACCTGCTGGTGTGGGACCAGAAGGCGTACTGGGCCACGGTGGTCGCCGTGAACATCACCGCCAGCGCCCCCGTGATCGGCCCCTACATCGCCGACATCCTGCGCGCGGGGCCGGAGTTCGGGCCGGACACGCTCGCGCGCTTCTACTCGATCCACATGCTCGTGATACCGATCGGCATAGCCACCTTCATCGGCCTGCACCTCTTCTTCATCACGAAGTTGGGCATCGCCGAGCCTCCGTACAGCAAGCGCCGCATGGCGGTCGAGCGGGCGGAGGAGGAGGCGCGCCGCGCCGCCGAGCGCGAGCGGCTGCCCTACGGCCGGCGTGAGGTGCCGGCCGAGGCGCCGGACCCGGCCGCGCCGAGGGCAGCTCGTGAACCGCGGCCAGCGCGAGTACTACAAGCGCGACTACAACGTCGCGAAGGCGGCGGGCAAGCCGTTCTTCCCCTACGCGGTCTACAAGGACCTGCTGATCGCGACGCTCGCGATCGGCCTGGTGATCGCGCTGGCCATCTGGCAGCGGGTGGAGGTGGGCGAGCCGGTCAACCCGGCGAGCACCGACTTCGTGCCGCGGCCCGAGTGGTACTTCTTCTTCCTCTTCGAGCTGCTCCGGATCTTCAAGGGCCAGAACGACCTGACGCCGGTCATCATGGCCACGTTCATCATCCCGAACATCATGATGGTCCTGCTCATCGCGCTCCCGTTCTACGACCGGGGGCCGGAGCGCCGGATCCAGCGCCGCCCGATCGCCCTGCTGACGGCGGCCGCGACCATCTTCTTCCTCGGCTACCTGACCCACCTCGGCGCCGAGGCGCCCGAGGGCGTGGGCGCGGGCGAGGGCCTGACGCTCAGCGGCCTCGACCAGAACCCCGATGCGCAGGCCGGCGCCGACCTCTTCATCGCCAACGGCTGTACCAGCTGCCATACCGTCGCCGGCGTCGGCGCGCCGGGACCGGGACCGAACCTCAGCGACGAGGGCAGCAAGGGGCACCCGCCCGAGTTCTACGAGGGCTTCCTGAAGGACCCGCCCGGCAGCATCATGCCCGCGTTCACCGGGTTCACCCCCGAGCAGTACCAGCAGATCGGGACGTTCCTGAGCGGGCTCGGGACCGAGTACAAGTAGGGGCGCGCGCCGCAGCTACCATCGAGGGGTCATGATGAGGGTCTTCCTCGGGGTGACCGGAGCCAGCGGTGCCCTCTACGCGGGCGGGGCGCTGCGCGCGCTGACGGCCGCGGGGTGCGACGTGGGCCTCTGCGTGAGCGACGCCGGCGCCCACGTCATCAGCCACGAGGTGCTCGAGGCCGGGCCGCGGCCGCCCGCCGACCCGGCCCTGGCCGTGGCGTCCTTCGTCGAGCGGTTCGCCTCCGAGCCGGGGACGGTGACCGTCCTGGGCCTGAACGACCTCACGGCCCCCTTCGCCTCGGGCTCGTCGCTGGCCCCCGCCGCCCTGATCGCGCCCTGCTCGGGCTCCACCCTCGGGGCGATCGCCACCGGGACGGCGCGCAACCTCATCCACCGCTGCGCCGACGTGATGCTGAAGGAGCGCCGCCGGCTGGTGCTGATGACCCGCGAGACGCCCCTCAGCCTGGTCCACATCGAGAACATGGCCGCCGTCACGCGGGCGGGCGCCGTGGTGCTGCCGGCGGCGCCGGGGCTCTACAACCTGCCGCGCACGGTCAACGACATGGTCGACTTCGTGGTCGCCAAGGCCCTCGACCAGCTCGGCGTCGCGCACGAGCTGATGGCGCGCTGGGGCGAGACGGACCGGGTGCCGTGACCACCGGGACGCTCCGCCCGGCAGAGGTGCGGGAGATGTTCGACCGCATCGCCCCGCGCTACGACCTGCTGAACCGCACGATGACGGCCGGCCTCGACGGCCGGTGGCGGCGCGCGGCCGCGGCCGCGGCCGACCTGGCCGCCGGCGACAGGGCGCTCGACGTCTGCACCGGGACGGGCGACCTGGCCCTCGAGCTCGCGTACCGCACGGCCGGCGCCGGCGAGGCCGTCGGCGTCAACTTCTCCGAGGAGATGGTCGCCCGGGCGCGGGCCAAGGCCGCGCGGCGCGGGAGCTCCGCGACCTTCCGCGTGGCCGACGCCCTGGCGCTCCCGTACGAGGACGACGCGTTCGACGCCGCGACCGTCGCCTTCGGCATCCGCAACGTGGCCGACCTCGACGCGGGCCTCGCCGAGATGGCGCGCGTCGTCCGCCCGGGCGGGCGCGTCGTGGTGCTCGAGATCACGACGCCGGCGCGCCTGCGGCCGTTCTACGGGCTCTGGTTCGACCGGGTGGTGCCGCGGCTGGGCAGCGTCCTCGGGCGCGACGGCGCCGCCTACTCCTACCTCCCGGCCTCGGTCCGCCGCTTCCCCGAGCCGCCCGAGCTGGCCGCGCGAATGGCCGCCGCCGGGCTGGAGGACGTGCGCTGGCGGGGGCTGGCCGGCGGGATCGTGGCCCTCCACCACGGGAGGGCGAGGTGACGAGCGCAGCCGCCGTCCCGGCCATCCGCCCGCTCGCCCCCATGCTCGAGCTGTGCGAGGAGCGCCTGCGCCGCGCGGTGGACGGCCACGCGAGCGAGGTCGTCCGGCCGGCCGCCGACACGCTCGCGGCGGGCGGCAAGCGCGTGCGCCCGCTGCTCGTCTTCTGCGCCGCCCCCCGGCCCGCGCTCGAGGACCCGGCGGTGCTCGAGGACCTGCTCGCGGCCGCCTCGGCGGTCGAGCTGGTGCACATGGCGACGCTGGTCCACGACGACCTCCTGGACGGCGCCACGATGCGCCGCGGCCGGCCCACGGTCGCCCGCGAGCTCGGCGCCGAGAGGGCCGTCAGCACCGGCGACTACCTGTTCGCCCGCGCCTTCGCCGAGCTCACGCGCACCCGCTCGGCGGCAGCCGTGCAGGCGCTGGCGGGGGCGGCGCTCGACCTCTCCCGCGGCGAGATGGCCCAGCAGCGGGCGGCCTTCGACCTCAGCCTCACCGAGGAGGCGTACCTGGCGCGCTGCCGGCGCAAGACCGCGGCGCTCTTCTCGGCGGCGTGCCGGCTCGGCGCCCTGATCGGCGGGGCGGGCCCGCAGGCCACCGCGCGGCTGGCCGCCTTCGGCGAGAACGTCGGCATGGCCTTCCAGATCTTCGACGACATCCTCGACCTGGCCGGAGCGCCCGCGACCACGGGCAAGCGCCGGGGCACCGACCTGTGCGACGGCACGGTCACGCTGCCGGTGATCATCGCCCTGCAGCTCGAGCCCGCGCTGCGGCCCCACGTGGCCGACGCCTGCGAGGGGCCGGAGCTGGAGCACCTCTGCGACCGCCTCGCCGCGCACCCCGCGCTGGAGATCGCGCGCGAGCGCGCCCTGGCCTTCGTGGCGGCCGCCCGCCGGGCCGTCGAGGAGGGGCCATGCGACGGCGCGGACGTCGCCGCCCTGCGCGAGATCGCCGACGGCGTGGTGGACCGCTTCTCGTGAGCGCCACGCTCGAGGAGCTGGCCGCCCTGCTGGCCGCGCGCGACCCCCTGGCGGCCGCCCGCGCGGCGGGCGCGGGCCCGGGAGGCGAGGTGGTCGTCGAGCGCGGCCCGGCCCCGGCCGGCCTCCTCGTCGACGGCGACGAGGAGGGGCCGGTCGACGCGCACGCGGCCGCTCACGCCGAGGGCCGCCCGAGCGAGGCCGCCGTGGCCTACGGGGCCGGCCGCGAGCCGGCCGCCGTCGCCGAGCGCATCGACGCCCTCGCGCGCGTCGCCCGGCAGACCGGCCTCCTGCGCGCGGTGTGCCCGGTGCCCGGCGACGGCACCGAGGACCGCCCCGGCTCCTGGGGGGTCGAGGACCTCACGGTCATCGCCGTGTGCCGCCTGGCGATGCCGGCCGGCGTCGCCGTGCGGCCCCACTGGCGGCGGCTCGGCCCCGCCGCCTGCCAGATCGCGGTGGCCTTCGGGGCGACCGGCTGGCGCATCCCGGCCGACGACCGCGCCGACGCGGCCGGGCTGGCGGCCGCCGTGGGCGCCGAGGCGGTGCCCGGATGAGGCGGCTGCGCGTGGGGCGGATCTCGCTGCTCAACATGTACCCGATCTACCACGGCCTCGAGCGCACGGCCGAGCCGATGCTGTCGTTCACCGACGGGGTGCCGACCGCGCTGAACGACGCCCTGCTGCGCGGCGAGCTCGACGTCTCGGCGGTCTCGTCGATCGCCTACGCGCGCCACGCGTCCGAGCTGTCGCTGCTGCCCGTGGCGTCGATCACGGCCGACGGCGCGGTCGACTCCATCCAGGTCTTCTCGCGGGTGCCCTTCGAGGAGGTCCGCAGCGTGGCCGTGACCCCGCACAGCGCCACCTCGGTCGCGCTGCTGCGCATCCTGCTCGGGCCCGGGGCGCCCTTCGAGCGCCTGTCGGAGCCCGCCGGGGCCGCCCTCGAGCGGTTCGACGGCGTGCTCCTGATCGGCGACGAGGCGCTCGCCGGCCTGCGCGACGGGCTCGGCGCCCACCGCACGGACCTCGGGGCCCTGTGGCGCCAGCGCACCGGCCGGCCGATGGTCTTCGCCGTCTGGGCCGCGCGCGCCGACGCCGCCCGCGAGCGCGGCGACGCGCTCGCCGAGCTCTCGGCGATCCTGAGCGACGCCCGCGCCGCCTACCTGGCCGACCCCGAGGCCGTCGTGGCCGCCGCGGCGGCGCGCTTCCCGTTCCCGGCCGAGTTCATCCGCTCCTACTTCCGGCGGCTGCGCTACGAGTTCGGACCGCCCGAGCGCATCGGGCTCGAGACCTTCCTGCGCCTGGCCCGCGAGAGCGGCGAGCTCGACGCCGTGCCCCGTCTGGCGGCGTAGGATCGGTGCCGTGACCACCATCGCCCCCCCACGCCGGACCGGCGGGCGCCTGAGCGACGAGGAGGCCCTCGAGCTCCTCGCCTCGCGCGACCTCGTCGCCGTCGGCGAGGCCGCCTCGCGCGTCCGGGACGCGCAGAACGACCCCGACGTCGTGACCTTCGTGGTCGACCGCAACGTCAACTACACCAACTTCTGCATCACCGACTGCGACTTCTGCGCCTTCTACCGCCGGCCGATGGATCCCGAGGGCTACGTCCTGCCCAAGGCGGTGATCTTCCGCAAGATCGAGGAGACCCTCGACCTCGGGGGCACGGCCCTGCTGCTCCAGGGCGGGCATCACCCGAACCTGCGCATCGAGTGGTACGAGGACCTCTTCTCGGACATCAAGGCGCGCTACCCGATCCACCTCCACGCGCTGTCGCCGTCGGAGATCCAGCACATCGCCAACGTGTCCCGCATCGGTCTCGACGAGACGATGGAGCGCCTGCGCGCGGCCGGCCACGACTCCCTGCCCGGGGGCGGGGCCGAGATCCTGGTGGACCGCGTCCGGCAGGTGATCGCGCCGCGCAAGACCACCACCGACGAGTGGCTGGACGTGATGCGGGCGGCCCACCGGGCCGGCATGTCGACGACCGCCACGATGATGTACGGGACCGTGGACACGGTCGAGGACCGCGTCGAGCACATGCGCCGGCTGCGCGAGGTGCAGGACGAGACCGGGGGCTTCCGCGCCTTCGTCTGCTGGAGCTACCAGCCGGGCGGCGGCAGCGTCCGCGGGGACGACCACGCCCACACCACGGCCGCCGACTACCTGATGACCCTGGCCGTCAGCCGCCTCTACCTCGACAACTTCCCCCACTTCCAGTCGTCCTGGGTGACGCAGGGGCTGCGTGTCGGGCAGCTCGCGCTCGAGTTCGGCTGCGACGACATGGGCTCGATCATGATCGAGGAGAACGTGGTCCGGGCCGCGGGCACGGCCTTCCGGCTGGACACCGAGCGGATGGTGCGCGCCATCGAGGCGACCGGCCGGCGCGCGGTGCAGCGCGACACGCTCTACCGCGAGGTCAGGAGCTTCTGAGGTGACGGAGCTGACCGTCCAGGAGGCGCACACGGCCTGGAGCGCGGGGGAGCTGGTCATCGTCGACTGCCGCGAGCAGGACGAGCACGACGCGACGCGCATCGACGGGGTGCCGCTGATCCCGATGAGCGAGTTCCTCGCGCGCGTGGACGAGCTGCCGGAGGACCGGGCGCTCGCGATCATCTGCCGCAGCGGCAGCCGCAGCGGCCAGGTGGCCGACTACCTCACCGCCACGGGCGAGCACGGCGAGGTCGCGAACGTGGAGGGCGGCATCATCGCCTGGGCCGCCGAGGGCCTCCCCTACGAGGGCGCCCCTCCTCGTTAACGGCGCAGCCGGCGCACCGGCTCGCCGGGGCGCCAGATCTCGATGTCGAGGTGGTCGGGCGGGTCGCCGCCGAGCGCCACGACCAGGACCTCGGTGAGGTCGGCGCGGTAGAGGTGCCACGGCCCGCTGGGCACGTGCTCCTGCCCCTCCATCGCCCGCGCCACCAGCTCGGGGTCGCCGACGTCCTCCTCCACGGCCCGGCCCGACACGGAGGCGTCGCCGGCCCACTCCGGCGGGTCGGCCGAGGCGGTGTGCAGCGCGAAGCGCGGGTCGCGCCGCAGGTCGCGCGACCGCGCCGAGCGCCACATCGAGCCGAACCACAGCTCGCCGGCCGCGATCCAGGCCTCGTTGCCCGAGATGCGCGGCGCGCCGTCGGCGCGGACCGTCGCCAGGGTCTTGTGCACGCCGGCCTCCAGGCGGCCGCGCACCCTCTCCGCCAGCCCGGGCTCGGCGGCCGCGAACTCGGACCAGGACGCCATCGGCCGGGATGCTACCCCCGGCCGGGGCTCAGAAGTCCATCGGCTCGATCAGGTCGAGCTTGATCGCGTCGATCATCCGCTCGACCGCGGCTTCCATGTTGGCGCGGGTGGTGTCGCGGAGCGCGACCAGGAGGGTCTCGGTGCCCTCGTTCAGCGCGTCGTCGAATTGGCCGAGCTCCTCGTCGCCGAACTCGCCGACGTGCCGCCACTCGCAGTTGGGGCACCGGCGCTCGACCGTCCAGCTCGTGCCCGACGACTCCTCCCACTGCACCGGGTAGACGAGGTCGCTCGCGCAGGCGGGGCAGGTGTGCAGCAGCGGCGCGGGAGCGGCGTCGTCGGCCGCCTCGTCCTCGGGCGCCTCGAGCGCGCGCTGCACCGCCTCGGCAGAGAGGCCCGCGACCTCGCTCTCCCCCGGCTCGGTGAAGTACACGATCTCGATCACGCGACCACCGGGGAGCGAGATCTTCTTGGTCCGATATCCCCTCATCGGACCTCGTATCGGCCCGGATGCGACGGACTTGAGGCTTCGTGTCAGGCCGGCGCGAACGCCGCCTCCGCCACCCTGTCGGCCTCGAAGGAGGAGCGCACCAGCGGCCCGGCCTCGACGTGCGCCAGCCCCAGGGCCCGGCCGGCCTCGGCGAGCGCCGGGTACTCGGCCGGCGCGTAGTAGCGCGCGACCGGCAGGTGGGAGGGCGAGGGGCGGAGGTACTGGCCCACGGTCACGAGATCGCAGCCCACCGAGGCGAGGTCGGCGAAGACCCGCGCCACCTCGGGGAGGCCCTCGCCGAGGCCCACCATGATCCCGCTCTTGGTCGTCAGGCCGGAGGCCGCCGAGCGGGCCAGCAGCTCCAGCGTGCGCTCGTAGCGCGCGCCCGGGCGCACGCGCCCGTACAACCGCGGCACGGTCTCGGTGTTGTGGTTGAGGACGTCGGGGGCGGCCTCGATGATCGTCTCGAGCGCCTCCCACCCGCCGCGCAGGTCGGGGATGAGCACCTCGACCCGGGTCTCGGGCAGGCGGTCGCGGAGCGCGGCGATGACCGCCGCGAAGTGGGCCGCGCCGCCGTCGGGCAGGTCGTCGCGGGCCACCGCGGTGACGACCACGAACCGCAGCCCCATCGCCGCGGCCGCCTCGGCCACGCGGGCCGGCTCGCCGGGGTCGGGCGGCCCGAGGGGCCGCGCCGTCACCACGTTGCAGAAGCGGCACCCGCGGGTGCAGCGGCTCCCGGCGATCATGAAGGTGGCCGTCCCGCGCGACCAGCAGCGGCCGATGTTGGGGCAGGCGGCCTCCTCGCAGACCGTGACCAGGTCGGCCGAGCGCATCAGGGCCTTCGTCTGCACGAAGCCGCCCGAGAGCGGGTTCTTGGCCGCGACCCAGCGGGGCAGGCGCCGGCGGGAGCACAGCTGGGCCAGCTCGTCCGGTGCGACGTCCACCGGCTCCAGGGCCTCGGCGGGGCCCTCGCCGATCAGCCGCCCGCCCAGCAGCACGTCGGGCACGTGACCGGCCGCGCGCGCGGCGGCGACCTCGTCCGGGGTCGGCCCGCCGGGCACCTCGTCGACCCGGAACGCGCGCTCGCCGACCATGTCCCAAAGGTACCAATGCGCCGTCTGCGCTCGCCGCCTCTCACGGGCGGCGATGCTCGACGGCTCGGATACACTCGCCGACCGTGGTCCTGTCCGACCGAACCATCCGGGAGCAGCTCGCCTCCGGGCGGCTGGTCATCGAGCCGTTCGACGAGAGGCTGTTACAGCCGTCGTCGGTTGACGTCCGCGTCGCCGACCGGTTCCGCGTGTTCCACAACAACCGCCGCGCGTTCATCGACGTGCGCGAGCCGTCCGACGACCTCACCGAGGTCGTCGCCGTCGCCCCGGGCGACCGCTTCATCCTGCACCCGGGCGAGTTCGTCCTCGGCTCGACCCTCGAGCGCGTCGCGCTGCCGGACGACCTGGTGGCGCGGCTGGAGGGCAAGTCGAGCCTCGGGCGGCTGGGCCTGCTGATCCACTCCACCGCCGGCTACGTCGACCCCGGCTTCGACGGCACCATCACGCTCGAGCTGTCGAACGTCGCCAAGCTGCCGATCTCGATCCACCCCGGGATGGCGATCGGGCAGATCTCCTTCCTCCAGATGACGACGCCCGTGGACGCCCCCTACCGTGGCAAGTACCAGGGCCAGAGCGGCCCCACGGCGAGCGCCTTCCACCGCGAGTTCGAGCGGGGCGGCCCCTCCTAGGAGATGCGGCGGCGCCCCGACGCCGGGCGCAGCCAGGAGTTGGCGATGAACCCGCCCAGCAGGGCGAAGCCGAGCGCCCAGAGCGCCGCGATCGCCCAGTCCCTGGCGCCCCCGGCGACCAGGTCCGGCGCGTCGGGCCCGCCGAGGCGCTGGATGATCCGCGCCGCCAGGATGAAGCAGGCGTGGATGACGTAGGCGGCGACCCAGGCGGCGAACGCGTGGAAGGGCCGCCGGGCCGCCGCGCGGACGGCCGCCAGGAACCCGCCCAGGCCGAACGAGAGCGCCGCCGCCGTGAGCCGGGCGGGCCAGTCCCGGCCCGAGCCGGCCATGAGGCCGATGGAGGCGATGAGGCCTCCCCAGACCGCGGCGATGAGATCGAGCCGCTGGGCGACGTTGGACCGTCGGGGACTCAGCGGCGCCACGCGACCATGCTACCCTCACGCGTGGCGGCGACTGTCGTCGCACCCCTTTCAAGGAGGCCGTCGTGCCGTTCGGCATCGGGCCGCTCGAGCTGGTCATCGTCCTGCTCATCCTGCTCGTCATCTTCGGAGCCAAGCGGCTGCCGGAGATCGGCCGCAGCCTGGGATCCAGCGCCCGCGAGTTCAAGTCCGGGATCACCGGCGACAAGAACGACGCCGATGGCGAGGCGATCAGCGGCCCCAAGCAGGAGGACGGCAAGAGCGGCTGAGCCCGGGGCCGCCCGCGTCTGGCGGGCCGCTTGGGTGATGCCGGTGGCGGGCCCCCCCGTGCCGGAGGGCGCGGTGGCCTGCGCGGGCGACCGGATCGTCGACGTCGGGCCGGCGACGGCCCTCGCCGAGCGGTTCCCCGGGGCCCCCGTCGACGACCTGGGCGACGCGATCCTGGTGCCGGGGCTCGTCGACGCCCACTGCCACCTGGAGTGGAGCCTGCTCGAAGGGCTCCTGCCCCCGGCCCGCTTCGGGACCTGGCTGGGGCGCTTCCTGCCGCTGCGGGCCCGGATCACGCTGGATGACCACCGGATCGCCGCCCGCCACGGGGCCCTGCGGGCGCTGCGCGCGGGGACCACGACGCTCGCCGACTCGGGGCCCACGGGCTCCGGCGCCGCCGCGATGGCGGAGGTCGGCCTGAGGGGCGCCGTGCACCTGGAGGCCTTCGGGACCCCCGAGGGCGAGGGCGCGCGCCGCGCCGCCGCGGCGGTGGGGAGGCGCGTGGCGGCGCTCGACGCCGAGGCCGGGCCGGGCGTCGGCGTGGGCCTCTCCCCCCACGCGCCGTACACCGTGGGCCCGGCCTTCTGGCGCGCGCTCGACGCGGAGCCCGCACTCGCCGGCCGGCCCTGGGCGACCCACCTGGCCGAGTCCGAGGACGAGGACCGCGTGGTCGCCCGAGGGGAGGGCCCGCTGGCGGAGGCCTTCGCCGCCGCCGGCTTCGCCCCGGGGCGCTGGGACGGCGCCGGCGGCGAGTCGATCGTCGCGCGGGTGGCGCGGGCCGGGGCGCTGCGGGAGGGCCTGGTCGCCGCGCACTGCGTCCGCCTGGCCGATGCCGACCCGGCCACCCTCCGGAGCGCGGGCGTGGGTGTGGCCCACTGCCCGCGCTCCAACGAGTACCTCCTCACCGGCCGCGCGCCCCTCGCGGCCATGCGCGCGGCCGGCCTGGCCGTGGGGCTGGGCACCGACAGCCCGGCCAGCGGAGGCGACTACGACGTGCGGGCCGAGGCCCGCGCCTGCGCGCGCGTCCACGGCGAGACCATGGCGGCCGAGGAGCTGCTGCGGATGGCGACCCTCGGGGGCGCGAAAGCCCTCGGCCTCGACGGCGAGGTCGGCAGCCTGGCGCCCGGGAAGCGGGCCGACCTGGTCGCCCTGCGCCCCGCCGCGCCCGTCCACGACCCCGCCGCGGCCGCCATGGCGGCCGCCACCGGCGTGGACCTCGTCGTCGCCTCCGGCGAGGTCGTCGTGAGCGGCGGCAGCGCCCTCGCCGCGGACGCCGATGGCATCGATGCCCGGGCTCGCGAGGCTCGCGAGCGGCTCTGGTAGCGTCGCGAGCCGTGCTCCTCGACCAGAAGCGGACCCGCCGGACGGTGCAGGTCGTCGCGATCCTCACCTCCGTGGCGTTCGCGGGGGTGATCTTCGTCGTCCTCGGCCTGATCTTCTTCGGCGGCGGCGGCGAGTCGGCGGAGGACCAGATCCTCAACGACGCCATCGCGCGCGTCGAGAACGAGCCGCGCAACCCCGAGGCGTACGAGGAGCTGGCATCCGCCTACGCCGCGAAGGAGGACTACCCCCAGGCGATCGCGGCCGCCCGCCGCGCCGTCGCACTCGAGCCCGACGACCTCTCGCGGGTTCAGGTGCTGGTCTCGCTGCAGCTCCAGGCGGGCCAGGCCGCCGCCGCGGTCGCGTCGCTTCAGGACTACACCGCCCGGAACCCCGAGGACGCCGAGGCGTTCCTCCAGCTCGGCCAGCAGGCCGAGCAGGCCGGCCGCACCCAGCTCGCCCAGCTCGCCTACCAGACCTTCCTGCGCCTTGAGCCGGACGATCCGAACGCCGAGGCGGTGCAAGATCGCCTGAACGAGCTGTCCGGCGCGGGCACCACGACGGGCGGCGGCTGAGCCGGTTCCGGCGGCCGCGGGGCCTTTGCTAGCCTCCCGGCGGGCCGTTAGCTTAGTTGGTAGAGCAGGGGACTCTTAATCCCAAGGTCGAAGGTTCGAATCCTTCACGGCCCA
>CAWEYS010000022.1:0-282126 GCA_963813355.1 Miltoncostaeaceae bacterium
CACGTGGATGGGGGTCCCAGACGAGCGGCGCGGCGGCGGCTCTCAGGGCCGCCCGCAGCCCGGGCGCGGCCGCGATCCCTCGTCCGTAGTCCGAGACCAGCACCGAGTCGGCGTCGCGGAGCGCACGGCGGGCGGCCCCGTCGGCGCCAGCACCCTCGGCGCCTCGCCGCCGGTATCGATCCGGGCCAGCAGATGTCCGGCGGCCGGATCCGAGCCTTCTGCGGGGTCGCCCCCCCGCTGCCCAGGTCGATGATCTCGACGCCCCGTGATGCCAGGTGCGCCAGAACGGCCTGCCCGGCCGGATCGTCGCCCAGCGCAGTCACGATGGTCGTCCGGGCCCCGTCGCGCGCGAGGAGGGCTGCGGCAAGGCCGGCGCCGCCGGGCCGCTCGCGCACGACGATATCCTCGAGCACGGGCGCCGGAGCGTCCGGGCACAGACGCTCGGCGCGTCCGTCGAGGTCGCGGTCGAGCAGGGCGTCGCCGACGACGACCCCCGGGTCATCGCGCGGCCACCAGGGCGAGGCTGCTTCGGCCGGCGATCGCGTCGTCCACTGCCGCGCAGACCAGATGCAGGACGACTTGGTGGATCTCCTGAACCGTCGCCGCTGTGGGGGCATCGACCGCCAAGCTGTCGTGGGCGGCAGCCGCGAGCGGGTTCGGTGCCGGCCCGGTGAGCGCCCAGGTCCGCATTCCCTCGGCCCGTGCCGCCCCGACGGCGGCGACCAGGTTGAGGCTGCGTCCTGAGGTCGAGAGCACGACGAGGTGATCGCCGGCGCGCCCGTGGGCCCGAACCTGGCGCGCGAACGCCTCCTCGGCGCCGTAGTCGTTGACGATGGCGGTGAGGCTCGAGGCGTCGCCGTGGAGACAGATGGCGCTCAGCGGACGACGTTCGTCGCGGTAGCGGCCGACAAGCTCGGCCGTGAGGTGCTGCGCGTGCGCCGCGCTTCCGCCGTTGCCGGCGGCCAGCAGCCGTCCGCCCTCCGACAGCGAAGCCGCCAGACGGCGCCCCCATCTCTCCACTTCGTCGATGCGCGCGTCCAGCATGACGAGCGCGCGCACGAGAGCCAGCACATGCTCTCGGCCGGTCATCGCCGACCTTCGCGGGCGACCGCCGTGGCACCAAGGCCCAGCTTGGAGTAGACGTCGAGCGTCGCGCCCGCGACCCGATCCCATGTGTAGCGCTCCCGCGCCCGCCGGACCCCGCCGGCCCCGAGCGTCGTGCGCCGCCCCGGGTCCGACAGAAGGGTCGCGAGGGCAGCCCTCAGCCGGTCCGGCCGGCGCGGGGGCACGTGCACGCCGGTCTCGCCGTCGACGACGGTGTCGATCATCCCTCCGACCGTCGATGCAACGACCGGCACCCCGCACGCCATAGCCTCCAGGGGCACGATTCCGAACGGCTCATACCAGGGCACACAGACCACGGCGTCCGCCGAGCGCATGAGGGACGCGACGGCGTCGCGAGGGATCCCCCCTCGCAGATCGACGCGGTCCGCGACGCCCAGGTCGGAGGCCAGCGCCGCAAGCCGGCGAGCCTCCGGGTCGTTGGCCAGGCGTTCGTGCGCTGGCCCGCCGGCGACGACCAGCTCGACGCCCGGCAGACCCGCCAGCGCCCGCATGACGTCGTCGACGCCCTTCCGCTCCACCAGCCGCCCGACGCAGACGACGCGCGGCGCCCGCCGCTCCTCGGCCGGGCCGCCGGGACGGAAGCGGGCCGTGTCAACCCCGCACGGCACCACGGAGATGCGCCGCCGGTCGGCGCCCTCGCGGACGAGCTCGAACACCTCATCGCTGCATGTGGCGACGATCCAGGCCGCGCCGCCCATGATCGCCCTCTCCATCGCGAGACGGCCCGCCGGGCTGGTGTCGCGGTCGCCTTGGTGCCGGCGCTTGACCACCCCCAGGGCGTGGAACGTCTGGACGACCGGCACCTCCACCTGGCGCGCGGCATTCAGCGCTGCCAGGCCCGACATCCAGAAGTGGGCGTGGACCACGTCGGGCGGCCGCCCGCGCCACCGCTCGAGCAAACGGCGCCCGAAGTCGCCCATGTGGGGGAGGAGCTCGTCCTTGGGCAGGGGCTCGGGGGGGCCGGCGGCAACGTGGCTGACCGTCACGCCGGGCGCCATCTCGACCTCGGCCGGCAGCTCCGGGTCGTCGCGCCGCGTGTGCACGACGACCTCGGCTCCTCGGCGCGCCAGCCCGGCCGCGAGCGCAGCCACGTGGACGTTCTGCCCTCCCGCGTCCACGTCCCCGAGCGCGGCCAGCGGGCTCGCGTGCTCGGACACCATGTCGATCCTCATGCCCCCACCTCCTCCAGCAGCCCGTTCCAGTCGTTGAGAAAGCGCTCCAACCCGTAGCGCGCCGTGGCCGCCTCGCGCGCCGCTGCGCCCATCCGAGCCGCCGCAGCCGGATCGTCCGCCAGCTCGGACAGCGCACCGCGCAGGACGTCGAGCCGGTTGGAGACCACGCCGGCCCCCGCCGGGACGGCCTCGGCGACCTCGGTCGTCGCCAGGGCGACAACCGGCATGCCCAGGTGCATCGCCTCGATCAGCGAGAGCCCCAGCGACGTCCAGCGGACCGGGTGGAGATAGACCCGCCGCCGGGCCATCTCGTCGTGCAGGCGGTCCTGTGGCAGATCCTCGATCCCGCCGAGGGCGCCCGCGCCGATGCCGAAGAGGTCGATCGGCACCTCGTCGCCGAACGCCGGCAGCAGGTCGGTGCCCGTGACCCGTGCGCGGCGCGCGGGCTCGTTGACCACGACCGCGGCGCGGGCGAGGTCGCCGACGTAGCGGCGGCCGGGGTCGACCACCCCGTGCTCGATGACGCGCGTCGGCGTGGTGCCGGCGTCCCAGAACAGCGCATTGAAGTGCGTGACATGGACCAGCGTCAGCTCAGGATGGTTCGCGGCCGGGTGGCGCATCTCGTTGATGCGCCCCTGCGGCGCGTTGTGCTCGACGTAGATGGCCGGTAGGTCGATTCCCGGCCGGCGGCCGCCGAGCCAGCGCTCGGCCAGGCCGTCGAGCTCCTCCGGCCGCTGGAGGATCGCGACGTCGACGGGCGCGGAGGCGGCCTCCTCGGGCCCGATCTCGCGGGCGGACTCGGGCCAGGAATAGGTGAGGGCCCTGCCGCGGCCGTCCGGACCCCGGTCGGCCAGCCTCGGCACCAGATACTCGTGGGGGCCGTGAACGAACGAGGTCGTCCAGGCGCCGTGGACGTGCCAGATGAGGATTCTCATGACGTCCCCGCAAGAGCCGGTGATGCCGTTCGAGCCAGAGTCGCCACTGCGGCGACGACGTCGTCGACCGGGAGTGGGTCGAGGCACGGGTGACCGGGGACAGGGCATTCCCGGGCGCGGCACCCCTCGCAGGGAGCTGGCAGCGCGAGGCGAGCGAAGGGCACGCGCCACGGGTGCCATCGAACGGCGGGAAGCGTCGGCGCGTGGAGCCAGGCCACCGGGCACCCGACCGCAGCCGCGAGATGGGCGGGGCCGGTGTTGCCGACGACTGCCGCCCGCGCCCCGGCCAGCACCTCGGCGAGGGCGGCGAGCGAGGTGCGGCCGCCGAGGTCGATCACCCCGTCCCGCGGCGCACCGCACACTCGCGCGGTCAACCCGGTCTCGGATGGGCCGCCCGTGACGAGCACGTCCCAGCCGTCGTCGACGAGGGCAGAGGTGAGACTGGCGTGGCGCTCGGGCGCCCACGCCCGCGCCGGCACGGAGGCGCCGGGGTGCACGACGACGTAGTTGTCTGGAAGTCCGGGCGGCCGCGCCTCGATGTCGCGGCACACCGCGAGCCGGCCGTCGTCGCCGGCGGGGAGGGGGAATCCGGCGGCGCTCGCCAGGTCGAGGGACCGTTCCACCTCGTGCACGTCGTCATCGACGAGGTGGCGGAGGTCGAGGAGGGAGCCCGGGTAGTCGGCGCTGATCGCCCCGAGCCATGGCACGCCGGCGAGCCTCAGCACGAGCGCGGCCGGCAGTGGGCTCTGGTGGAAGGAGGAGAGGATCAGACCAGCGTCCGGGGCGATCCGCGCCACGCGATCGGCCAGCCCGAGTGTGGACTCGCGGTCGATCGGCTCCGGCTCCGGGTCGATCCACGGGGCGCGGTGCTCGAGGATCGCGTCGACGCCGGGCAGGAGCTCTGCGGCCTGGCGGCCGCGGGGGCCCACGAGGAGCGTCACGCGTTCGGCGCCGGCCGCGACGGCCCGCACCGCCGGTCCCGCCAGAAGGACGTCGCCATCGCTGTCGAGCCGGGCAACGAGGACGTGCCTCATCGGCCCGCTCCAAGGAGAAGCTCCACGGCGGCAGGCAGGTCCGCCGCGACTTCAGAAGCGGCCGCAACCTCCCGGCGGCGGGTGACCGAGGTCGGGACGAGCACCGCCCGCGCCCCCGCGCGTCGCGCGGCGTCCACGTCGGCGCCGATGTCCCCGATCACCGCACACTCCCACGGGGCTACGCCGAGCAGGGCCGCCGCACGGAGGACGAGCCCGGGCTGCGGCTTTCGGCAGTCGCAGCCGTCGGCGGGCCCGTGCGGGCAGATCACCCACGGGCCAAGAGGGCCGAGCACGTCCTCGATCCTGCGGTTGACCGCCTCGACGTCGTCCAGGGTCAGCAGGCCGCGGGCGATGCCGCTCTGATTGGAGACGACCGCCGTCGGAATGCCCTCGCGGCGCAGCCGCTTGATGGCCTCCGGAACGCCCGCGAGCGGCCGCACCAACGACGGGTCGCCGTTGTAGGGGACGTCGGCGACGAGCGTGCCGTCGCGGTCGAGCAGGACGGCGCGCGGGCGCCGCCCCGGCCGGGCAGCGACCGGACGGCGCGCGCGGTCGCCGAGGCGGCGCGGGAGATTCACCGCGCCGCGCAGGGTCTCCCAGGCCGCGACCGGCGGCATCACCGCGCTCGTCGCCAACATGAGGGCGACCTCCCGGGCGGTCCGCGGGCCCGGGGCGATGCGCGCCCAGGCGAGCTCGGTGCTGCCCGCCAGCCAGGCGGCCGCGCAGACCGCGGCGGGCCCCCGCCGCCCCGCGGCCCCCGCGGCCGCAGCCGACAGGCCGGCGGTCGCAATCGCGAGATGCCGTCGCCGCCGTCCCTTCGGCGCGCCTGCGCGGGACCGCCAGCCCCCGCCGTGAAGCGCCCGCATCAGCATGTCGTCGGCGTTGCCGGCCTGAAGCCGCAGAGACACGAGCGGCGAGGCCGGGCCCACCGGGTGCGTGACCCGCCGCGCTCCGCGCACCAGCCGCCAGCCGCCGCCGAGGACTCTCAACGCCAGGTCGGCGTCTTCGCGGTACGCGCGCCGGAACCGCTCGTCGAACCCGCCCACCGCGGCCAGCGCGACGCGGCGGTACGCCATGTCGGCCGTCGCCCACCGGGCGGTCTCGAGGCCGGCGACGTTGCGCTCCCAGTCGGTGGGCGCGCGCCCGGAGGGCCGCGGCACGACGATGCGGCCCTGGCTGGCGGCGACGTCCACGGGCAGGCCGTCAAGGTCCTCGGCGAGCTGCGCCCGCCAGTCCGAGTCGGGGACGACGTCATCGTCCAGGAAGGCGATCCATCGAGCGGTGCAGATGCGCCAGCCGAGGTTGCGCGCCGCCGCCGGTCCCTCGCCGCGCCCGCGCACGACCTGAACGCGCGCGGCGGCGCCGTCGAGCGCGGTGATCCTCGGAAGAGGCTCGTGCTGCGATGCCACCGGACGGTCGTCGACCACGACGACCGTCCCGAGCGCCGGGCCGCTCCCCGCGCCGAGCGCCGCAGCCAGCCGTGGGAGCGCGGGCCGCCCGATGGTGGGGATGACCAGGTCGACGGTCATGGCGTCATGGCCGGGCGTCGGACGATGAAGGGGCCGATGGCGAGCGCGTCCACCGGCGCGGAGCCGAAGCACTCGAGCGCGTCGCGCGGATCGTCGACCATCGGCCGCCCGGCGGTGTTCAGGCTCGTGTTGATGACGACCGGAGCGCCGGTGCGCCGTTCAACCGCCTCGAGCATCGAAGCGACCAGCGGCTCGTCGAGCCGATCGACCGTCTGGATGCGGGCGGTGCCGTCGACGTGGAGGGCCGCGGGAATTCGCTCGCGCCAGCCGTCGCGCACCCGGTGGGTGAAGAGCATGTACGGGCTCGGCAGAGGACCCTCGAAGATCTCGGCGGCACGCTCGGCGCGGACCATCGGGGCGACCGGTCGGAAACTCTCGCGTCCCTTGACGGCGTTCAGGCGGTCGACGTTTGCCGGGTTGCCGGGGTTCGCGAGCAGGCTGCGGTGACCGAGCGCCCGGGGGCCGTACTCGCTGCGGCCCTGGAACCACGCGACCACGCCGTCATCGGCGATCACCTGGGCCACCGCCTCGGCAAGATCGTCCGGCCGCTCGTGGGGTACGCGGGCCTCTTGGAGCGCCGCCTCGATGTCGGCATCGCTCCACTCCCGCCCAAGGGCGGCCGTTGTCATTGGCAGGACCGCGTCGCCGAGGTCGCGGGCGACGCGCAAGGCTGCGCCCAGCGCGGTGCCGGCGTCGCCGGCCGCCGGCTGCACCCAGACGCGCTTGAACGGACCGTGCTCGGCCAAGTGCGAGTTCGCCACGCAGTTGAGGGCCACCCCGCCCGCCAGCGCAACATCCTCCTCGCCGCTGCGCAGGTGCACCCACCGGGCGAGGTCCAGGATCACCTCCTGCAGTCGCGCCTGCACCGACGCGGCGAGGTCCTCCGGCTCGGCCCGCAGAGCTGCCCAGTCGATCGGCTCGATCAGGAAGCCGCCCGTGTCGGTGACGCGGACCAGCTGCCGTAGGCGATCGAGCATTTTCGGGCGGCCGTAGGCGGCGAGCGCCATCACCTTGTACTCGTCGGACGCCCGGCGAAACCCGAGGTGCTCGGTCAGATCCTCGTACATCAGCCCGAGCGAGTGAGGCAGCGCCTGAGTCGCCAGAACATCAAGGCGGCCGTCGCACGCGCGCCCCGCGAGGTAGGACGAGCGCTCCCCCCGGCCGTCGAGCACCATCACCGCGCAGTCGCCGAAGGGCGCCGCGAGGTGCGCCGAGGCGGCGTGGGCGACGTGGTGCGGGACGAAGCGCACGATCTCCGGCGCCAACCCGGGCAACGCCGCCGCGAGGAAGCGCGGTGCGCGCTGCACGTAGAGCGTGCGAAGGCCTTCCCACCGGTCGCCGGTGACGTTCCCGCCGGGCGCCGGCGCCAAAGCCGGATCGTACGAGTAGGCGACCGCATCGAGCTCCTCAGGCGTGATGCCCGCCCGGCGGAGACACCACCCGGCAGCGGCCTCGGGCAGCTCCCACGTGGAGAACGGCAGCGGCCGGCTTGCCATGCTTGCGGCGGGTGAAGCGCTCTTCCTCCGTCGCGGCGACGACCTCGCCGTCGACGACGATCGCAGCGGCCGGATCGTGGAACACCGCGTTGACTCCGAGGACCTTCATGCCGCCGCCTCCGCGAGGGTCTGGCCCGACATCCCTACGCCGTGCGGCCGCGGCGACCGTCGGCGACGGCGCGGTAGATCAGCAGCAGGACGATCGCCCCGACGATCGCGACGATCCACGTCGAGATGTCGAAGAACTCGTCCAGCGGATCGGCGTCGAAGATGGCGCTGGCGACGAAGCCGCCGATCAGCGCGCCGGCAACGCCGATCAGCATCGTCACGATGATGCCGCCGGGGTCCTTCCCGGGCAGAAGAGCCTTGGCGATGAGCCCGGCCAGCAGGCCGAGGATGATGAATGCGATGATCCCCATTCGGGGGCTCCAGTCGTTTGGGATGGTCCTGGGTGGCGGTGCCCCCAGGGGAAGGACGACGGCTCCCTCAGGCGCGAACGCGCGCCCGAGGGAGCCGCTGCGGATCAGCGCCGCGCCTCGTCGGTGCCGACCCGGCCCTCGACGCGCTCGCCATCGGACCACCTGCGCAGGCGCACGCGGCCGCTCCTGTCGCCGGCCTGGTCTCGGGCGCCGAGCGTGCTGCCTTCCCGCGTCCGCGCGTCGGCGGCGGGCTGTCCGGCGGCGGTGTCGTCCGTGCCGTCCGCCGCCCGGTTGGCGACCCGCGTCTCGGGCGTCGGTCCCTCGGTGGTGTCGCGCACGTCGTCGCGCCCGCCCCGGGGATGACGGGTCTCGGGCGTCGGGCCGCGCGAGAGGTCCTCGCCGGTCAGCCGGTCACGCCGCTCGTCCCAGTCACGGACACTCGTGCCGTAGTGCGAGCCGAGCGTGCGCTCGCGGTCGTAGTCGATCTCATCGTCATCGCCCAGCACCGGAGCGCCCTCGAGCTGCTCCTTGGTGTAAGCGACCCTGAGGTCGTCGTCGGCGACGGTCATTCCCTCGACGGGGATGACGTGCCGCCTGCCGGAGAACAACCCCTTCTTGGTCTCGACGTAGACCGGCGTGCCGTCGTCGTCAACCAGCACGTCGTCCACCTTGCCGAGCTTGCCGCCGTCGGCGGCGTAGACCGTGCGGCCGTGAAGCGCCTCGGGTCGTGCCTTGGCAACTTCCATGATGCTTCCCCTTTCGATGCGTCGTGGCGCTGCATGACAGCTCGTACCATCTCCGTCATCAACCGAAACCTCACTGGCGTTAAGTGGTACGTCATGGCTCAGATGAGGCTAATGACGACTTTGAGCACTGCAAGTGGTACGGTGCGTTTCAGTTGTCGGTTCGGCGCCCGAGCCCCGTGAGAGGAGGCGCAATGGACGACGGCCGCGCGGCGCAGGAGGACGCTCAGGCGGGCCGCAACCGGCGAAGCGACGCGGAGCAGAACTACTCGCGGATCATCGAGGCCGCGGTCCTCGCGCTGCGCGACGATCCCCGGGCGACGATCGACGAGATCGCCGCCCGCAGCGGCGTCGCCCGGGTCACCATCTACCGGCACTTCGGCTCGCGGCAGAAGCTGATGGCCGCCGCGCAGCGCCAGGCGCGCGAGGAGGCGGACACCAACGAGCGCGACGCCCTTCGGGCGGCGGGCGAGCTGTCGGGCGGTCCGACCCCCTTCAGCGCGGTCAACGTGCTCAACAAGGTCCCGCCACACCTTGTGGGCGACCAGATCGTGGCCGAGGCCCGCCGCCTGGACGGCGTCTCGTCGGCTGCCCTCTACCTTGTGGACATCGACGGCTCGCGCCTGCTGCTCCTGGCCGGCTCACCCGAGTTCCCCGCCCAGCTGCCCGCGCCGCTCGCCGTGGGACCCGAGCTGCCGCGCGCGGGTGTTCCCGGCCTGCGGCGCGAGGTCGAGGACATCCTCCCCGGGGTGACGCTCTCCCCGCTCTACCTGCGCGGGCGGGCCATCGGCGCGCTCGTCGCGCTCGGCGCGGCCGAGGCGCCGCTCGCCGAGCTCGCCCGTCAGGCGGCGGCCGCGGTCGAGTTGGCCAAGCCCTATACCGACATCCTCGACATCGTTCGCCGGCGCAAGGACATCAGCGCGGCCTCCGAGATCCAGCAGAATCTCCTGCCGCCGCGCATCGGGCGGCTCTCGGGAGCCACCGTCGCCGGCAACGTCCTGCCCTGCTACGACGTCGGCGGGGACTGGTTCGACTACGTCAACAACGCTGACGGCGGCTGGCTCGGCCTCGCCGACGCGATCGGCATGGGTCCGACCGCCGCGGCGCTGGCGTCGATCGCCCTGGGAGCCTTCCGCGCCGCCCGTCGCAACGGCGCGGACCTCGCCGAGGCGGTCCGCTACATGGACGAGTGCGTCACCAAGGTCGGGGGCGCGGATGGTCCCGTCAGCGCGGTGATCGGCCGCTGGCACGGGCCAGCGAGCACCTTCACCTGGATCAACCGCGGCCACCCGGCGCCGCTCGTGATCGGGGCGGACGGGCGCGCCGAGCGCCTCGGGCCCGCAGGGACCCCGCAGCTCGGTACGGAGAAGGAACCGGCGCCCGAGCCGATGCGACGGCAGCTGGCCCCGGGTGAGCGCCTCGTCCTCTTCTCGGACGGGGTCAGCGAGCGCGAGACGAGCTCCGGGCGGCCGTTCGGGCACGAGGGCATCGCCGCCGCAGCGGCCTCCGCGTCCGCGATCTCCGTCGCCGGAACCGTCAAGGCGATCGAGGACGCGATCATCACCGCATCGGCCAAACCGCTCTCCGACGACGCCGCGCTGATCGTCCTGGCGCCGATCGCGCCCGATGCGCCGCGGAACGGCTAGCGAGAGGGCGCGGTGGCGACGAGTCGGGTCCTCGCGATCTCGATCAGCCGTGACGCGTTTTCAGCGTTCGCCCCGGCTGGTCCGCGGGCGGAGGCGGCAGGCACGCCGCCACAGACCCGCGATGTCCGCTGCACCGGCCTCTCCACCGTTTCCCGCCGCCGCCGACCGGGCAGGTCAGTGCATCACCAGCTTCCGCCTCGCGCACCGAGTGCGTTCCAGCCTCTGGCTCTTGCCGATGCTGTGCGTCTTCGCCGGTGTCGTCCTCAGTCTTGCCACCATCGCCCTCGACCGCGGGCTTGGGCCGAACCTCCTGCCATCCCAGGTGACGGGCGGGCCTGACGCGGCACTCGTCATCCTGAGCACGGTCGCAGCGTCGATGGTCACGCTCGCGGCCCTCGTGCTCACGATCACCATGGTCGTGGTCCAGCTCGCGATGGGCCAGTTCTCTCCGAGGATCGTGCGCTCGATCCTGCAGGATCGGCCGAGCCAGCTCGCAATCGGCATATTCGTCGGCACGTTCGCCCACGCCATGCTCGCGATGCGCGAGGTCCAGTTCGCGGGTGAGGGCAAGGAGGCATCGGTGCCGGGCGTGTCCATCCTCGTCGCCTTCCTGCTGGTCATCGCCTGCATCATCGTGCTCGTCTCCTACGTCCATCACCTCGGACAGTCGCTGCGCGTCGCCGCCTTGATCGAGCTCGTGGGCAAGGACGTCCGCTCGCTCGTGGAGAGGCTCTACCCCGACGCGGGCGCGCCAGCCGAATCCGAGCCGGGCGTGGTGGTCGTCGCCGAGTCGGGCGTCGTCTTCCACGTCGATCACGAGCGGTTGGTCGAGCTGGCCCGCCGGGCCGATTGCCTCGTCGAGTTGGTGCCGACGCTCGGCGACTTCGTCCCAGCGGGCGCGGCGCTCGCGCGGATAATCCCGTCGGACGCGCCGGTAGACCACGACGAGGTGTGCGCGCTCATCGACCTCGGGCCCGAGCGGACGATGAATCAGGATGTGGCCTACGGGATGCGGATGCTCGTCAACATCGCCGAGCGCGGCCTGTCGGAGCCGTTCCTCGATCCGACAACCACCGTTCAGGCGATCGATCGGCTGCACGACTGCCTGCGCCAGCTGGCGAATCGCAGATTCCCCGACGGGCGGTACCGCGATGGCTCGGGCGTCGTGCGGCTCGTGACCTCAACGATCGATTGGGACGGCTACGTGAGGCTCGCTTTCGACGAAATCCGCGAGGCGGGCGCGACCTCTCCGCAGATCCCTCGGCGCCTCGCGGCAGCGCTCGAGGACTTGCTCAACATCGCACCAACGGATCGCCAGCCTGCGCTGAGGCGCCAGCTTCAGCTCCTGAGGGCGTCGACTGAGACCGAGGGACCGTCGCCCGATTCACAGGGCATCGGCTCCGGCGAGGACATCGTCAGCCGGGTGGAGCAATCGTCCTTCGTCGACGACCGGACCAACGGGTCGACGACCGCCTTGGAGAGCGACGTCGCGCCAACTGTCGGACTTGATCGACCCTGAACGAAACGCCAGCTGCGTGCCGACTGGCCACCACGAGCGGGATCGCGGCCCGCGCCCCTACAGACGTGGGCGCCACCCCGAAATGACCCCTAGCGGTGACCGCCGCAAAGCCATCGTCATCGGGAGCGGGCCACCTACGTGGTTGAGGCGGTGAGCGATTTGGAGGGGCCACGGGCCGCGGTGGTCATCGCCACGAGGAACCGGCGTGACAGCCTGCTTCGAACTCTGGAGCGGTTGGAGAGCCTCCCCGAGCGGCCCGAGGTCATCGTGGTCGACAACGGGTCGAGCGACGGAACCGCCGCCGCGGTGGCCGTCTCCCGTGGCTCCAGGCTCATCCCGCTCCGCCGCAATCACGGGGCCGCCGCCCGGACGATCGGCGCGCGGGCCGCCGATGCTCCGTACGTCGCCTTCTGCGACGACGACTCGTGGTGGGAGCCGGGAGCGCTCAGCCTTGGCGTCGATCTCTTAGAGATGCATCCGTGCCTAGGCCTCGTGGCGGCCCGCGTGCTCGTAGGGCCCGAAGGACGCGAGGATCCCGTCTGTGCGCTCATGGCCGACAGCCCCTTGGCCAAGAATGGCGGCGGACCCGGAGCGCGCGTCCTCGGGTTCGTCGCATGCGGCTCGATCGTGCGCCGATCGGCCTTCCTCGAGGCCGGGGGCTTCGACGCTTGCCTCGGCATCGGCGGAGAGGAAGAGCTGCTGGCGATCGACATGGCTGATCGCGGATGGCGGCTGGCTTACGTCCCAGAGGTCGTCGCCAGCCACCATCCCGAACCGAAACCCGACGGCGGCGCCGCCCGGCGGCGTCTCCAGGTGCGCAATGCGCTCTGGTGCGCATGGCTTCGGCGCCCGCTGCCGCGGGCCGCGGCTATCACCGCCCGCGCTGCAGTCCGCGCCTCCAGGGACCCTGTCGCGCGACGCGGGCTCTGCGACGCTCTCGCTCACTCGGCCAGGGTGGCGCGCCGGCGACGGGTAGTCGGCACGCAGACCGAGCGCGACCTGAGGGCGCTCGAGCGCGCCCGGAGGGTGGCGCAGCCCTGATCTTCTGAGCACGCAATGAGCTTCTTTTGGCGACGGGGCGTCCCCTGAACTCACGCCTCGGCCGCCCGAGTGTTCGACACGCCACGAGCAGAAGTGGCCGACGGCGGGCGCCGATCGCCGCCGAGTTCCTGATGCCTCTTCCGGAGAGAACTCGGCGGAAACGGAGGGGGAGGGATTTGAACCCTCGTCGGACCCAGAGGCCCGAAACGGTCTTCGAGGTCGGCGTGCTCTCACACGACCGCGCCCTCGCCGCGAGCCTCGCAAGGCATTTTCGCGTCCTGATCGACAGAAGCTCTTGCGGCCGTTGCATCGCGGTAGGGCAACGTGAGTGATTCGGCTGACGAGGGCCCGAGCGGGCCATAGACGATACTGCGGGGCCCAGTGGGGGCCGGCCCACGTGACCCCGACCTCCGGCAAGAGCCGCTGTCGAGCGTCCGTATCTGCCCCGAGCCGCGTGTCGTCCTGCCAGTCTGCCTAAGACGAGAGTGGGCAAGGGGGCGCTGCACCCCGCGTTTCGCACAAGTGGAGTTGGTCTTAGGCTGACCTGCCATGGGAGCATTCGGCGCACGGGGGGAGCCCGCATCCACGGCCGAGGTCGAGCTCGAGGGCCGGCGCGCCGAGTTCCGCGAGGCTCTTCGCGACGAGATCGAGGCGGCCTCCCGGGCGTCGTTCTCCTCGGCCGTGGGCTTGCGGGAAGGGGTGCGCATCGCCCGGATCGGCGCGATGCACCAATATCTGTTCCAGGTCGAGTCCGCGCTTCAGCTGCCGGACGACTCGCCGGGCGACCTGATCGTCGGCGAGCGCCACTACGAGGCGGTGGTCATCTCGATCAGCGGCTTGGCGATCACGCTGAGCAGGCGGGACTTGACCTTCATATGGGGCCCGCCGGGCACCGGCAAGACGCACACCCTCGGGGCGATCGGCACCGAGCTCCACCGACGCGGGCGGTCCCTGCTTCTGGTCTCCGACACGAACGTCGCCCTCGACCAGGCGCTCCTTCGGATCGGTGACGCCCTGGAGCGCAAGACCCCCGGGGTGCTCGAAAAGGGCAAGGTCTTCCGCCTCGGGACCCCGCGCGACAAGCGCCTCCAAGAGCAGCCCGAACTGCTGCTCGCCACCCATCGCGTGCGGCGCTCGGCGGAGCTCGAGCAGCGCCGCCTCGAGCTCGAGGAGGAGAGCGACGCCCTCGCACGGCAGGTCGCCAGCTCGCGCGCGAGGTAGAGATCCGGGAGTGGGTCGTCGGCTACGGCGCCGATCTGGCGCGCCTGCGCGACCAGGTACGGCAGGTCGCCGTGCTCGAGGCCGAGGCCGCGGCGGCCGAGCGTCGAGCCGCGCAGGTCGAGGCCGGCGCTGCGACATGGCGTACCGTGCACGCGGCCGCCCGCGATCCGGCGATCCGGGCACGCGCGATCTCCGTCGCCCGCGACCGCGCGACGCGTGCGGATGATCTGACCAGGTTCCACGGAGTCCGGCCGCGTCGCTGTCGCTGCCTTCGGCGACGCCAGGGCCACAGTGGCCGCGGGCCGAAGCACTCTCCCGGCAAGGAGCTGGCCGGCGCTTGCGGGGGATCACCCTGGCCCGCTTCTGAGCCTGCCGCCAGGCTCGGTCGAGGACCTCGGGCTCGGTCGGCCCGCCGTCGCGGCCGGGCAGCACGAAACCGGGTCCCCATCCTCGGCCGCTGCCGCCTGGAGATCCCAAGCCCCTGAACAGCTAGAGCGGCTCGTGTTCGCGCGCAGATGCGCGCTGCCCCCGCGTGAGCGAGGGGTCCAACTACCGAGCGAAGATGCGGACCGTCAGACGGCCACCTCCGCCGGTCCATATCTGCCCGGAGACGCTCACCGCGCACTTGTTGGGGCGCTTCGTCGGAAGCGGCAGCGTGACCTTGAACGGCGAATACCCGGTGGTCCCGCCCATCCGCTTGGTGCCATCGCAGACCAACGACCAGTTGAGTCTCACCCACTTGTGTGGAGAGGAGGTCGCCTGCACGAAGATCAACTGCGGGTGCTTCGCAGTACCGCTGGCATTCAAGACGGTGAACTCGCCGGTAATGCTTGACGAGTCGATCATCTTGGCCGAAGCCGCGCTCGCGCCAGCGCCGAGCGCAAGGACGCCTAGCCCGACGGCAATGTAACGCTTGAAGCTCATGTTCGTCCCCTTGGTTCGTGTACGCGCGCAGATGCGCGCCCCGCCCGAAGGCGGGTCCAGGGAGTCGAACCGCCTCGGCGACCTCAGCCCCGCGAAAGCCTGCTTCGTGCCAACAACATCGTGCCGGGACGCGGCCAACTCTGAGATGACCGAAGGTCCAGGGATCGAGCAGGAGACTGGGGGGTTGTTGGGACACTTGCCCCGACCGCCAGAGGGGATACCCGGCGAACGTGGTGCCAGCCAGCTGCCGGTCCCGATCCACCGCGATCGAGTCTATGTCGGCGCGGCGGGATCGTACACGCGTCGGGGCACCGGCCCGTCTCGGGCCACGAGCGGGCCCACACCCCGTGATCGAGCGGTTTAACGCTGGCCATGGCCAACCGCTAACAGCGGCGGGTTGGCGTCGGCGCGTCTGCTGCCGATGGATCCAGCGGCTACCAATCCCCGGAGGGACGAGACGATGAGCACCACCGCACCAACCCCCGATCTGGGCGCCATCATGCGTGGCGGGCCCGTGCCGACCCCGGACAAGCCCAACAGCACCGGGGGCCTGAGGGGCTTCATCCTGTCGATGGTCCGCGTCGGACGGTGTCCTGAATGCCGGGGGAGCGGCCTGCTCCCGGGTCCCGATGCCACCGGCGCCCAGGAGCGCTGCTGCTGGTGCGACGGCTCGGGCGCGGCGGCCGCATGACCCGCCCTGTCGCGGCGGGCCGGGCTCGCTGACGCGTACATGGCGATGAAAGCCCTCGCTCATAGCTGCAGTGCTGGGGGCGACAGCGGGACGCCGGGCCATCGCGCCTGAGGGCGGGTCGAGCCGGGTGCCCCGGACTCCGGCGGACGGCGCGACATGAGAGAGTGGGCTCCGTGGCACTGCTCATGAGGGCGATGCGCTGGAAGGCGATCGATGCGGGGACCGAGGCGCTGCTGAGCAAGCGCGCACTCGAACGCCAGCAGGGGCGATGGGCGGCGCAGGGCGGCACGGCCGGGCCGCCGCTACGGGATCCCCCCGGGACGGCCGAGCTCCGCGGCCTCGCCAGGCTTAGGGACGCGGGCGTCATCACCGACGAGGAGTTCACGGCCAAGAAGCGTCGCGTCCTCGGCATCTGACCGCGCGGGTAGCTCAGGGTGGGAGCGTCGTGCACCTCGATCGGATCCGACCAGCGCCGGGACCGGTGGGCCCGCTCCGCGGGCGCTCGACAGTGGGAAGGTCGGGAGCATGGCGCCCCCGACCATTCCGTGACTGCGATGACGTCCGGGCGGTTTGGGGTTACCTGAACGTCAGGGTTGCCGACACGTCGTAGAAGGCGGTTTCGGTGCCATTCGACGCAGCGGGCACCCAGATCTCGTTCACGGTTCCGTTGGGCGGGTACGGCTGAGTGCTGCCACAGTCGAGCGAGCCACCGATCCCCATGTCGAGAGGCTCCTGCATCGCGACGATCGCGTCGCTCAAGGTCGGCACTCGCCGTATCCGGTCAATGCCGAGATTGTTGTTGGCGCCGTCTGCGTACTCGCAGAAGGTGATCGGAACGCTGTCGCCGTTCTGCTTGTGGATCAGCAGTCTTGGGTAAAGGATCGCCTCCCCAGAGCTGTCGGAAATGACGGCAGCCCCGAGCGAAACCTTGCAGGGCGCCTGGGCCTGCGAGCACGAGAAGCGGAACGCGCCGCCCGTGGTCGATCCGGCCGGTGAGCCAAGCGTCACCGAGAAGGTTGCAAAGCGGGCGGGCCGCTCACCGCCACGGCTCACGAAGACGTTCGCGACGCCGAACTCAGCATTCGAGCCGCCGCCCCCGCCGCCGCTCTTTGGTTTCGGGTCTTTGCTCGTCGAGTGCGCGTCTCCGCCGCTGACGTAGATGCCCAAGCCGACAAGGGCCGCGACGGCCGCCCCGACGACGAACATCATCCCGGGACGAGAACGCACCGCACCTCTCGCCCCGGATCCACGTGGATCGAACCGCGCCATGCCGACCTCCTATCGTCCGACGAGGAGCACGGCCTGCCGGCCATGCGGATCCACTGCCGGTGTCCGGGGCGGGGGCCGGGCCCTCGGCACCGTCGGAGCGAACCTAACCGCGAGGCTGAAGGGAGCGCATCGGCGATCCAACAAAAGCGCCGACCGGCTCATCGACCGGGCGGTTACGCCCGCCCGGCTCATCGAGGAGCAGCCGCGTGGCCGCCGCCCGCGCCCAGCTCCCCGCGGGGCCGCAGCACTGAGACGCGGCGGCGGGCCCCGCGTCAGCCCCGCGTCAGCCCAAACTCCCCTGAGCCCGTTTCAGCCCTCCCCAGCCATCTCAGCCGGGTGGCCGGAATCCCCCCAGCAGCGGGATTCCGGACCTCGAGGGCGATCCCGTGGAGGTTCAAGTCCTCTCGGGCGCACCTGAAACCCACTGTGTCCGCTGAGCGCAACGGCCGGTCCTGGTCCTCCCCGGAGGTCCACGTATGGCGCGTCCAGGACGGAAAGGCCGTCGCGTTCCGGGAGTTCCAGGGCGACCAGGAGGCAGAGGACGAGTTCTGGTCATCGTAGGCACCTCGTAGGGCCGGTGTTCACGTACTCGCGCAAGGGCCAGGCTCATCGTGCCTCCTCCGCGATGAGCCGCTCGCGACAGTCCCACCACGACCAGTCCACGGCGCAGGCATTGACCCAGACGTACTCCGTCAGGTCGCGCGAGGCCCCGCAGAACGGGCAGTAGCGATGTGGGCCGAGGCCCTTGCCGCGGGCATCCGGGTGGTTGCTCCCGGCCGGGAAGGCCCGGCCGCACTCGAAGCAGTTCAGCGGCAGCCCCTCGGGCGGGTGGATGTGGGCCATCTCAGGTGCCCCCGAAGACGCAGAGGCCACGGGCGCGCAGCTGCTCGGCCAGCTCGGCCTCGGCGGCCTCGGCCTCGCGTCGCGAGCCGTACGGGCCCCAGGCCTCGTAGAGGTCCGGCCGGAGGCGGATGCCGTGCGCCCGGACGTCCCGCGACGCCCGGTAGCCCGCCTTGTGCTGCTCGAACCGCAGCTCCGGCGTCAGAGCGCTCTGGCCGACGTAGACGGGTGGGCCGTCGTTCGCGCCGACGCAATCGCGCCTGCGGCAGAGGTCCCGGTCGAGCTCGATGACGTAGACGTGGTACAGGGCCGGCGGCGCAGCGCGCGTGGTCATGCGGGCACCGCCGCGAGCTCGTCGGACGTGAACACGACCGGCCGGTCCACGGAGGCGTCCCCGCGCACGTCCACCTCGTCGTCGGGCAGGTCGCGGTAGAAGAGGTCGGGGTTGCGGAACGTCCAGCGGAACCGGTCGACGAAGGTGAACTCGATGCGGTCCCTCTCGATCGGCCGCGTCGACGCGATGGTCCCGGCGTAGACGTCCCGGTCCGTGCGGAACCGGACGCGGACGCCGGGACGCATCTGGTCGGCCCGTCGTGTCTCTCTCATGGTTCGATCTCCTCATCGTGTGCCTGCCGGGGTCCCGGTCAGGCCCGTTCCTCACGTACGCGTAAATTGTGGCGCATCGGTGCGGCGCCCCTCTTCGCCGTCGCTTGGTCAAGCCGCGCGGGACTCCGGCCGAAGTCACCCTCAGGAGTCCGACGCGCCCCGGGCGGCGCGATGACGTGAGGGGTGGTCGATGGTCTGGCGGAAGGGCGCGGCGCTCGGCGCGGTGCTGGCGGCATCGGGGGCGCTGCTCCTGCTCGTCCTCCCCGCCCTGGCCCACGGCGCGACCCTCTCGGGCGAGGTCACGCGGGTCGTCGACGGCGACACCGTCAAGGTGCGGTCGCGCGGCTTCGAGACCACGGTCCGCCTGATCGGCATCGACACCCCCGAGACGCGCGACCCGTCCCAGCCGGTCCAGTGCTTCGGCCCCGAGGCGAGCGCCCGGGCGAAGCGGCTGCTGCCGACGGGGCGCCGCGTGCGCCTGGTGACCGACGACACCCAGGACACGCGGGACCGCTACGGCCGCCTCCTGGCGTACGTCTACACGCCCGGGACGTCGGGCCCCACCGGCTCCGTGAACCACCGCATGGTCCGCGGCGGGTACGCGAAGGTCTACGTCTACGGCGGCGTCCGCTTCCGCTACGCCGACCCGTTCTTCCGGGCCCAGCACCGCGCCCGCGCCGCCCGGCTCGGGCTGTGGGGAGCGCCCTGCCTCGGCGACGCGGACCGCGGCGTCACGCCGCCGGGCGCCGGCTGCGACCCGAGCTACGCCGGCGCCTGCGTCCCGCTCACCTCGTCCGACCTGGACTGCGCGGACATCGGACGCCCGGTCCGGGTGGTCGGGTCGGACCGCCACCGCCTGGACGGGGATGGCGACGGCCGGGGGTGCGAGCGCTCCTGACGCGGGCCGCGGGCCCCGAGGGGCCCGCGCCTCACATCTTCATGCGCAGGGCGACGTCGTACTTGCCCACCGACGTCCGCGCCCCGGGCGTGTCCCCGGCCGGCATCGCGTTCAGCACCTCGTCGCCGCTCCGGTAGTCCTCTTCGGTGTCGAAGAAGAGGATCACGACGGACTTCTCGGCCTCCGGGTCGTGCAGCATGAGCATCTCCGTCGGCCGGAGCCCGTCCGGCGGCTCCCCGTCCTGCACCTCGCGCTTCAGCTCCTCGATGCGGTCCTTCGTGACCCCGTCGAACGACACCACCCGTGCGAGCGCCATGCGAGCCTCCTCTCGAATCGTGCGCCGAGGGTATGCCCGGCCTCGGACCGTGTCGAGTTCGGACGGCGACGGCCCGAGGCCCTCACCGACGGCCGCGCGGGATGGTAGAAAGCGGCGTGCCCTGCCCCGGCCCGACGCGCGGCCCCCGTCCGCGGACCCTCGCGTGGATCCTCGGCGCCGCGGCGGCGGCCATCCTGGCGCTCGGTTTGGCGTCGGCCGCGAGCGCCGCCGAGCCGCCCAACCAGAACGACCCGTGCTCGACCCAGGGCCGCAACACCTGCGCGCACACCGGGGTGGGCTCGTACGAGCGATACCGCTACGGCATCCGCTGGTTCGGCGACTACCGGGACGTCGCCCCGGTCGCCGGGCCCACCTTCTGCACCGACCTGCGGTTCTGGTACCCCAGCCGCGCCTACAAGTTCCGCGAGGTCGCCAACGAGGGCTTCACCAGCCGCGAGGGCAAGGTCCTCTCGACGGCCACGCAGCGGCGCATGGCCTACGCGCTCTGGAACTACGGCCGCTCGCGGAACCGCGACCAGCAGGCCGCGGTGATGCTGTACGTCCACTCGCTGGTGGGCGACGGCGCGCCCGGGGAGGTCAACCCGTCGGCGCTCGGCCCCTCGGTCGAAGGGCTCTTCGCCAAGATCAGCCGCGAGTCGGCGCGCCTGCACGGGCCCTACCGCATCGAGGCCCGGATCTCCCGAGGCCTGACCGCCGGCACCCCGGCGACCGGGACCGTGAAGCTGGTCGCGGCCGGCGGCGCCGCGGTGCCGGACGCGGTCATCGAGCTCGACGGCCAGGGGGTGACCGGTCTGCCCGCGAGGGTCCGCACCGGCGACGACGGCGTGGCGGAGCTCAAGTTCACCCCGGCGGCCGGCAGCCGGGTGAGCATCGAGGCGCGCAGCGAGTCCATCGCCTCCGACCAACCGCGCTTCTTCGCGCCGACCGTCGCCCAGGCCGCCCGCAACGGCCAGCGCCTGGTCGCGCCCGCCAGCCAGCGCGTGTCGGCCACCGCGACCCAGGTCTCCTCCAAGGCGACGATCGGGATCTCGACGAGCGCCTTCCCGACGAACCTGCTCGTCGGCCAGGCCAACCGCGACCGCGTCACCGTGACCGGCCTGCCCGAGGGCCGGAGCGTGCCCGTCACCGTGCTGATCCACGGCCCCTTCCGCACCCGCGAGGCGATCCGGTGCGACGCCGAGCCCGCCTCGCGCGCGAGCTTCACCCTCACGAGGTCGGGCACGGTCGGGACGCCGGTCGCGCGGTTGTCCCGCACCGGCTGGTACACGTACCAGCTCGTCATCGCCGGTGACGCGAGCCTGGAGCCCGTCACCACGCCGTGCGGGGTGCCCGCCGAGAGCTTCCGGGTGCAGCGACAACCCAAGGTGACGACCAAGGTCAGCTCGGACCGCGTCCGCGCGGGCGACTCGCTGACGGACACCGTCATCGTCGAGGGCCTCGGCGAGGAGAGCGCGACCGTGTCGGCCGCCCTCTTCGGCCCCTTCCCGAGCCGCCAGGCCGTCAAGTGCGACGTGCCCCCGCTGTGGACCGGCACGATCGACGCGCGCGGCGACGGCCAGTACGTCACCGCGCCCGTGAAGCTGCCGTCCGCCGGCTACTACACCTACCGCGAGACCATCGCCGGCAGCGACTTCGTGCGGCCCACCGAGACGGCATGCGGCGACGTCCTCGAGACCAGCGTCGCCGTGGGCGCGCCGGCCATCCGCACCCAGATCAGCGCGCAGAGCACGGCGCCGGGCGCCCAGATCACCGACACGGCGGTGGTCACCGGGCTCGGGGCGCTGCAGGCGACGGTCAACGTGGAGCTGTGGGGCCCCTACCCGACCCCCGAGGCCATGACCTGCACCGGCACCCCGTACTGGACCGGCAGCATCGCCGCCAACGGCGACGGCACCTACACGACCCCGCCGGTGACGCTCGACCGGGCGGGCTACTACACGTACCGCGAGTCGATCGCCGCGACCGAGTACACCGACGCGGTCCAGACCGCCTGCGCCGAGGCGGCCGAGACGACGGTCACCACGGCCCGCCCGGCCATCACGTCGCGCGCCTCGGCCGAGGTCGTGCGCGCGGGCGACCAGGTCTTCGACAGCCTGCGCCTCGCGGGGGTGGGCAAGACCCCGGTGACCATCCAGATGGAGCTCTTCGGTCCGTTCGCGACCCGCGCGGCGATGCGCTGCACCGGGCGGGCCGCGTGGCGCGGCGCCGTGCAGGCCGCGGGCGACGGCGTCGTGCGAACCGCCGCGACGGGGCTCGGCGAGGTGGGCTTCTACACTTACCGGGCGAGCATCGAGCAGACCAACCTGGTGGCGGGGATCCAGACCGAGTGCGGCATCGCCGACGAGACGGCGCTCGCCGCGCCGGCGGTGCTCACCGGCCGCGGCGATCCCGCCGGCGCCGGGCGCCTGCTGCAGGCGGGGCGCTCGCGGCCGCTGCGCGTGCGGTCGGAGGCGCTCGGGCTGAACGCGCCGGTGTCGGCCGTGGGCATCGACCTGCCGACGGGGACGGTCAACGTGCCGGTCAACGTCCGTCGCGCCGCCTGGTGGCGCGACGGGGCCGCTCCGGGCGACGCGACCGGGGCCGTGCTCATCGCGGGCCACATCGACAGCGCCAAGCAGGGGCCCGGGCGCCTTCTTCCGGCTGCAGAGCGCGCGGGCCGGCGACCGGATCCAGGTCGCCACGGCCAACGGCCGCACCCACGCCTACCGGGTCGTGTCGATGCGGCGCATGCCCAAGGACCGCCTCCCCACCGACATCTACTCGCTGCGAGGGCGGGCGCGCCTGGTGCTGGTCACCTGCGGAGGCCGCTTCGACCAGGCCACCGGCCACTACGTCGACAACGTCGTGGTGACCGCGGTGCCCGCCTGAGGGTCGCCGCGTGACGGCGATCCAGCGCGCGGCGGCGCTGCCGCCGCGCATGCGCGGGGTGCTCCACACCGCCGCCGTCCCCCTCTGCCTGGCGGCCGGCGTCGTCCTGATCTCCCTGGCGCCGACGGCGGCCTCCCGGACGTCGGCCGCCATCTACGCGGTCTCCGCGGTGGCCCTGTTCGCCGTGAGCGCCCTCTACCACCTCGGGCGCGGCTCGCCGACCCGGCACCGGCTGCTGAAGCGCCTCGACCACGCGAACATCTACCTGATCATCGCCGGGACCTACACGCCCTTCGCGGTCCTGGCGCTCAGCGGGTCGATGCAGACGGCGGTCCTCTGGGCCGTCTGGGGCGGCGCCGCAGCAGGCGTCGCCCTGCACGTGTTCTGGGTGCGCCCGCCGGTCTGGCTGACGACCCCCCTCTACGTCGGGCTCGGCTGGATCGCGGCCTTCGCCATCCCCGATCTCCTGACCGGGGCGGGCGTCGCCGCGGTGGTCCTGGCGATCGTCGGGGGCGCCCTCTACACGGCCGGGGGCGTGGTCTACGCCATCAAGTGGCCCGACCCCGCGCCGACCGTCTTCGGCTACCACGAGGTCTTCCACGCCCTCACGATCGCCGCGTTCGCCACCCAGTACGTCGCGGTCTCGATGGTCGTGTACGGAGCCGGCTAGCTCCGCGACTCACCGCCAGCAGGAGCGGCGCCAGCAGAGCAGCAGGCCGTTGATCCAGAGCCGCGCGTTCCTCACGCCGGGCGGTTTCGGCCCCCGGCGCCGGACTCCTTGCGCAGCAGGCGCCACCCCACGATCCCCACGGGCACGGCCAGCCCGAGCGAGACCGACGCGATGACGACGTGGACCGTCACGAACGAGGCGCTGCGGTCGTCGCCCGCCAGGTTCACCAGCCGGGTGATCCAGACGAAGGCCGTCCACGCGGCGGCCGCCACGAGCAGCGCGCCCCAGAGCCTGCGGCGCTCAGTCGAAGATGGTCCCGATGAGGTCGAGGATCCAGGCGAGGATGTAGACCGACAGCACCGCGCCCAGGTAGATGACGATCGAGATCACGATGATCGCGACCACGGCCCCGATCCACTTGGCGCCGGTGATGAGGGCGGCGTTGTCCACCGCGCGGAAGCCTACCCGGCGGCGCCGGCCGCGGGTAGGCGCGTCGTCCTAGAGTGCGCGGACAACGATCCCGAGGAGGATGCGTGAGCGAGCAGCCCGCGACGTCGTACCAGGCCCGCGACGCCCTGATCGCCGCGATCGCCGCCCAGGCGGCGGCGGCGCCCAACGCCACCACGCTGCTGCGCCTGGCCGAGGCCTACGCGTGGGTCGTCGAGCCGGCCCAGCCCCACGGGGGCGGGGAGCGCTCCTAGAGGGTCTTGGCCAGGAAGAACGTCGTCAGGAAGAAGACGACCGCGGCCGCGACCGTGATGCGGTCGAGGTTCTTCTCGACGATGGCCGTCGAGCCGCCGTAGGCGCTCGACGAGCCGCCCACGCCGAAGGCGCCCGAGAGCCCCGCGTCCTTGCCGCTGTGCATCAGCACCAGGAAGACCAGGAGCACCGAGACGATCGCGTGCACGACGATCAGGATGGCGGTCACGGGCGGGACGGTAGCATGGCCCCCTTGGACGACCTGCCCCTCCTGAACCCGCCGGATTTCCCGGACTGCCTCGTCTGCGGGCCGGACAACCCGGAGGGGCTCCACCTCCGGATCCACCGCGACGGCACCGACGCCGTCGCCCGCTACACCCCGCGCACGACGCAGATCGGATACCCCGGCCGCGTCCACGGCGGGCTGATCGGGATGCTCGTTGACGAGATGCTCGTCTACGCCGGAGCGCCCCACGGCGTCTGGGGCGTGACCGCCAAGGTGCGCTACTGGCTGCGCCGCCCGATCCCCCTCGGCGCCGAGCTGACCCTGCGCAGCCGCCTGGTGCAGCGCACCGAGCGCGGCTTCCGGGCGGTCGTGTCGATCCACCTCCCGGACGACGTCCTCGCCGCCGAGGGCGAGGGCATGTGCGTCATCCGCGAGCCGGCCGCCCTGGCCGCGGCCGAGTAGCCTGACGGCCGTGGAGATCCGCGCGCGCGACGCCGCCGAGCCGTTCACCACGGCCGACGGCAGCACCATCCGCTCGCTGCTCGACCGCTCGAACGCCCCCGTCGCGAACCAGAGCCTCGCCGAGGCCACGATCGAGGCGGGCGAGGCGACGGTGCGCCATTACCACGGCGGCAGCGAGGAGATCTACTACGTCGTCGAGGGCTCCGGTGAGATGGAGCTGGACGGCGAGCGCGCGGCCGTGAGCGCGGGGGACGCGATCCTGATCCCGCCCGGGGCGTGGCACCAGATCCGCGCCGACGAGACGGGCCCGCTGCGGCTGCTGTGCGCCTGCGCTCCCCCCTACCGCCACGAGGACACCTTCTTCTCGTGAGCGGCCGCCTGATCCGCCTCGGGCACAGCCCCGACCCCGACGACGCCTTCATGTTCTACGCGCTGGCCGAGGAGCTGATCCCGACCGACGGCTTCCGCTTCGAGCACGTGCTGCGCGACATCGAGACCCTCAACGACTGGGCGCGCGAGGGCCGCCTCGAGGTCACGGCGCTGTCCGTCCACGCCTACGCGTACCTCTCTGATCGCTACCGCCTGCTGCCCCACGGGGCCTCGATGGGCGAGCGCTACGGGCCGATCGTCGTGGCCCGCGGCGACCTCGACCCGGCCGCGCTGCCGGGCCTCCGGGTTGCGGTCCCGGGCCGGCTGACCAGCGCCTTCCTGCAGCTGCAGCTCGCCGTCGGGCGGATCGACGACCCGCTGATCACCCCCTTCGACCGCATCCTCGACGTCGTCGAGGCCGGCGAGGCCGACGCCGGCCTGGTGATCCACGAGGGCCAGCTCACCTACGCGCGCCAGGGGCTGCGGTCGGTGCTCGACCTCGGCGAGTGGTGGGACGACCTCACGGGCGGGCTGCCCCTCCCGCTGGGCGCCAACGCCGTGCGGCGCGACCTCGACGAGGGCGACACGCTCCCGCGCCTGTCGCGGCTCCTGCGGGCCAGCATCGCCTACGGCCTCGAGCACCGCCAGGGCGCCCTCGCCCACGCCGAGCAGTTCGGGCGCGGCCTGGACCGGGGCCTCGCCGACCGGTTCGTGGGGATGTACGTCAACGACCGCACCCTCGACTACGGCGAGGACGGCCGCGCGGCCGTGGCCGAGCTGCTGCGCCGCGGCCACGAGGCCGGCCTGCTCGACGCACGCCCCCGCAGTGGACTTCGTGGAGGACTGAGCCAGCGACGCCGGGCCTCTTGCGGGCCCGGCGGACGCCGAGATGCGACTGCTGGCCGAGCGCATTTGTGGACCGGCGGCACCGGCTGCGCCGGGGCCGGCCGCCGGAACATTCAAGACCGTAGCCCTAGTCGACGAAGGGCTGGGAGTCCGCGGCCAGGTCCTCGAGGTCGAGCCCCAGGCTCTGCATGTAGAAGGGCGTCAGCAGGTTGAGCGTGTGGCGGCAGGCGGGGCAGATCGGCAGCGGCGGCGGGGCGGGGAGTTCGGGCGTCTCGCCCGACAGCGTGTAGGCCTTCCCGCAGTACTTGGCGCACACGCCGCACGAGCCGGCCTTGCAGTCGAAGCGCACGAGATCGACGCCAGCGCCCCGAATCTGCTCGAGCAACGCCTCTTGAGAGAGGCGGTAGGACTCGGCCTCGCGGGCAAGCGCGGCCCGCGCCTCGTCGCTCCAGCCCTCGCGAAGCGCGGTGGCGAAGGGCTCGGGGGGATCGTCGACGCCCCGGAAGCGCTCGGTCCAACGGTCGATCTCGGAGTCCCAGTCGCGCCGGGGCACCGCGCCCTACTCCACGTGGACGGCGCGGGCGGCCTCGGGGGGCACGTCCACGACGCGGTCCTGGTCGATCCGCACCGAGATCGGGCCGCCGAAGGGCGCGTGGGCCAGCACCTCCAGGCGGGCGTCGGGCACCAGGCCCCGGTCGGCGAGGAAGCGCAGCAGGGCGTCGTCGCGGTCGTCGACGCGCCCCACCACCGCCGTCGCGCCGTCGGCGAGCTCGGACAGGCGCTGCGAGGGGTGGCTGGCCACCTGTCCCCCGGTGGTGGGGATCGGGTGGCCGTGCGGGTCGCGCTCGGGGTGGCCGAGCTCCTCGGCGATGCGGGCCGCCAGGGCCTCCGAGACGTGGTGCTCGAGCACCTCCGCCTCGCGGTGCACCTCGTCCCACGACATCCCGAGGCGGGTGGCCAGGTAGGTCTCGAGCAGGCGGTGGTGGCGGATGACCTCCAGCGCGGCCTGGCGGCCGGAGTCGGTGAGCTCCACGCCCTGCCGCTTGACGTGGACGACGTAGCCGAGCGCGTCGAGCTTCTTCAGCATGTTGCTCGCCGACGCCGTGGTCACGGCCAGGGCCTCGGCCACCTGCGAGGTGGTGATCGGGCCCCCGGCGTCCGACGACTCGCCCAGCTGGTACACGGCCTTCAGGTAGTCCTGGACCGCGGGGCTCGGCCGATCCACTCGCGTCTCCTTGGGATGGACGCGGAATCGTACCGCCCGCGCCGAAGGGGTGAGAACCGAGCGCCCAGCGGGCATCACCGATCTATCTTGTGTCGGTTCTTAGGGCGCCATAACAATCGAATGCCACATTGTCCCGCATGGCGACGGCCCTCTCTGCCCTGCGTATCGACGGCTTCAGGACGTCGGGCATGAGGAGCAACGGCAGGCCGGGCCTGAGCCAGATGGACCTCTTCGCGGGGCTGCCCGAGCGCGACCTCTCGCTGCTCGACAGCCGCCTGCAGCTGGTGCGCTGGCCGCGCGGCGCCGCGATGCCCGACCCGCTGGGCCGCCCCGACCACCTCTACGTGGTCCGCGAGGGGCGCCTGGCGCTGTTCGAGTCGACGGCGCCGGGGCACGAGATCATGATCTCGCTGCTCGACTCGGGTGCCATCTACAGCACCCTCGGCACGGCCCCGGTCGCCAACGTGAGCGCGCTCGAGGACTCCGCCGTCTCGCCGCTGTCGGGACGCGCGATCGAGGGCCTCATCGCCCGCTACCCGCGCCTCGGGCGCAACCTCGCCGAGCTGCTCTCTGATCGCGTCGCAATGCTGCGCGAGACCGTCGCCCTGGTCAGCGAGATGCGCGTCGAGGACCGCCTCCGGGCCCGGCTGCACCAGCTGGCCGATCGCTTCGGCGTCGCCACCCCGGCGGGCGTCGAGCTGCGCCTCGACCTGACCCACGCCCAGTGGGCCTCGCTCGTGGGCGCCTCGCGCGAGGCCGTCACCACCGCCTTCAGCAAGCTGCGCGCCAGCGGCTCGGTGGAGATGGAGGGGCGCACAATCACGATCCCGTGGGAGGTCGTGCGCGCGCGCGAGGAGGCCCTGAGCCTCGCCGCCGCCCGCGACTTCTAGGGTCGTCCTGGTCGCCGCCGCCCTCGCCGCGGGGGCGGGCGCCGCGACGGCCGCGCCGGCGCGCGACTCGGTGCTGGGCCGCAGCGTCGAGGGGCGCCCCATCGCCCTGACCCGCGTGGGGGACCCCGCGGCCGAGCGGCGGGTGCTGGTGGTGGGGGCCGTCCACGGCAACGAGCCGGCCGGGCGGGCGGTGGTGCGCGCGCTCCGCCGCGGGCCGGCCCCGGCGGGCGCCGAGCTGTGGCTCATCCGCGACCTGAACCCCGACGGCGCGGCCGCGGGCACGCGCCAGAACGCCCGCGGCGTCGACCTCAACCGCAACTTCCCGCACCGCTGGCGGGCCCAGGGCCGGCCCTTCTCGGCGAACTACTCCGGGCGGCGCCCGCTCTCGGAGCCCGAGTCGCGCCTGGCGGCGCGGCTCATCCGGCGCCTGAAGCCGGATGTGACGATCTGGTACCACCAGGCGCTCGCGCTCGTGGACACCTCCAGCGGGGCCGACCCGGGCGTCGCCCGGCGCTACGCCCGCCTGTCGGGGCTTCCAGCCAGGCCCGTCGGGCTCGGCTTCCTCCCCGGGATCGCGACGCGCTGGCAGAACCGCACCCAGGCCGGCACCAGCGCCTTCGTCGTGGAGCTCCCGGGCGGCCCGCTGACCGCGGCCTCGGCGCGCCGCCACGCGCGCGCGGTGCGGGCGGTCGCCGCCCCGGGCTAGCCTCCGGGTCGATGACCCGCCCGTCCACGGGACCCAGCCCGCGCGAGCGCGCGCTGGTCGAGGCCGCCCAGGCGGGCGACGAGGGCGCCTACGGGCGGCTGGTCGAGCCCCTGCGGGCCGAGCTGCACGCCCACTGCTACCGCATGCTGGGCTCGGTCCACGACGCCGAGGACGCGCTCCAGGACGCCCTCCTGCGGGCCTGGCGCGGCCTGGGCGGCTTCAAGGGCCGCAGCTCCCCCCGGGCCTGGCTCTACCGCATCGCGACCAATGCCTGCCTCGACACGATCGCCCGCCGCCCCAGGCGGGGTCTGCCGGCGGACCGCGGCCCCGCCTCCGACCCGCGCCGGGGGCCGGGCGCGCCCCTGACCGAGACGGTCTGGCTGGAGCCCTACCCGGACGAGATCATCGGCGTCGAGGACGGCCTCGCCGCGCCCGAGGCGCGCTACGAGCGCCGCGAGTCGGTCGAGCTGGCGTTCATCGCCGCCCTGCAGCACCTGCCTCCCCGCCAGCGGGCCGTGCTGATCCTGCGCGACGTGCTCGGCTTCTCGGCCCGCGAGACCGCCGAGGCCCTCGAGACGACCGTCGCATCGGCGAACAGCGCGCTGCAGCGCGCGCGCAAGGCGGCCGACGAGCGCCTCCCCGACGAGAGCCAGCAGGCGACCCTGCGGACGCTGGGCGAGGAGCGGCTGCGCGAGATCGTCGAGGAGTACGTCGCGGCCTGGGAGCGCGGCGACGTCGAGGCGATCGTCGCGATGCTCGCCGAGGACGCCGTCGTGGCCATGCCGCCGATGCCGACCTGGTACCAGGGCCGCGAGGCGATCGCCGTCTTCCTGCGCGACTTCGCGTTCGCCGGGCCCTGGAGCGGCTCGCGCTTCGAGACCGGCCGGCGCCGGGTGCGGCTCGTCCCGGGCCGGGCGAGCGGGCAGCTCGCCCTGGGCGCCTACGGCTGGGACGAGGAGCGCGGCGCCTACCTCCCCTACGCCCTCCAGGTGCTGACGCTCCGCGGCGGCGCGATCGCCGACGTCACGGGGTTCGTCACCCCCGCCGCCCTGCCCGCGGTCGGCCTTCCCGCCGAGCTGCCCGCCTGAGGGGCACCGCGCCCCCTGGTCCGCGGGGGCCCGGGGCGCGTAGCGTGAGGCGATGCGTCGTCTCGCCCTCGCAGTTCTCGCCGCCGCCGCCCTCGCGGCCGGTGCGGCGTGCGGTGGGGCCGGGGACGAGGCCGGCGTGACCACGGCCGGCGTGACCACGGCCGACCCGGGGCCGAGCCTGCTCACCGGGACGGTGCGCTCGATCGAGGGCGAGCCGGTTCCGCTGCGGCGCTTCCTGGGCGGGCCCGTCCTCGTCGTCAACACGGCGAGCCGCTGCGGCTTCACGCCCCAGTTCGAGGGCCTCGAGGCGCTCTACCGGGAGCGGCGCGCGCAGGGGCTCACCATCGTCGGGTTCCCCAGCGGAGACTTCCGCCAGGAGCTGGCCGCCAACGGCGAGATCGAGGACTTCTGCCGCCTCCGCTACGGCGTGAGCTTCCCGCTGATGGCCGAGTCGGCCGTGACGGGCCGCCGCGCCAACCGGCTCTTCCGCGCCATCGCGGCCCGGCCCGGGCCCGCCGGCGAGGAGCCGTCCTGGAACTTCACGAAGTACCTCCTCGACGACCGCGGGCGCCTGGTCGCCCGCTTCGCGCCGTCCGTCGAGCCCGGCGACGCCCGCGTCGCCGCCGCCATCGAGCAGGTCCTCGCCGGGCGCGGGCTGTAGGCTCGGCCGGCGATGGCGCCGGCACCCTTCGCCAACCGCCTCTGCGAGATCCTCGGGATCCGCCACCCCCTGATCCTGGCCGGCATGGCCGGCGGCTACACGACGCCGGAGCTGGTCGCGGCGGTGTCGGAGGCCGGGGGCCTCGGCACCTTCGGCCTCAACGCCATGACCGCCGAGGCGGCGGCGGCCGACGTCGCGCGGGCCCGCGCCCTGACCGCGGCGCCGCTCGCGGTGAACGTCCTGGTGGCCGCGCCCACCCCGCCGGACCGGCGCGGCGACGACCCGCGGTCGGCGCTGGAGCCCCTGCGGCGCGAGCTCGGGCTGCCCGACGAGGCCCCGCCCGCCCCGCGGCCGGCGACGCCGCGCGAGCTCGTCAGCGCGGGCCTGGAGTCCGGGGCGACCGTCGTGAGCGTGGGCCTCGGCGACCCCGGGGACGTCCACGACCTCGCCCGCGCCGCCGGGGTGCCGGTGATCGCGATGGCCTCCTCGGTGCAGGACGCGGTGCGCTCGGTCGAGTCGGGCGCCGACGTGATCGTCGCCCAGGGCGCCGAGGCGGGCGGCCACCGGTCCTCGTTCGACATCCCCGACGACGGCGAGGTGCCCCTGATCGGCACCTTCGCCCTGGTCCCGCAGATCATCCGCGCGGTCGACGTGCCGGTCGTGGCCGCGGGGGGCGTCATGGACGGCCGCGGGCTCGCCGCCGCCCTGGCCCTGGGCGCCCAGGGGGTGCAGATGGGCAGCCGGTTCCTGGTCGCGGCCGAGAGCGGGGCGCCGGAGGGCTACAAGCGCCGCCTGCGGGAGGCGCGCGACTCCGACACGGTGATCACCCGAGCCCTCTCGGGGCGGCCCGCGCGGGGCCTGCCGAACCGCCTCGTCGCGGCCCTCGAGGCCGCCGGGCCGCCCGCGCTCGGCTACCCGCGCCAGGCCGTCGCGAGCGCCGACCTGCGGGCGGCGGCGGCGGCGGCCGACCGCCCCGACCTGATCGCCCTCTTCGCCGGCCAGGCCGCCGGGCTGGCGACCGGGTCCCCGCCGGCGGGCGAGATCGTGGAGGAGGTCGTCAGCGAGGCGGCGGCCGTCCTGCGCGAGCTCGCGCCCTAGCCGTCCTCCCCCGCCGCGCGCAGGGCGGCGATCGCGTTCGAGTAGTCGTCGACCGCCCGCACGAAGCGGGTGGGCCGCCCGGCGGCCGCCTCGTCGGCCGCGGCGCGCATCGCCGCGACCACGCCCTCGAGCGCCCCGGCGGCGCGGGCGCGCTGGGCCTCGAGCCGGGCGTCCTCGAGGCGCTCGGCCGACAGGCGCTGGGAGAGCGCCTCGGCGCCGGCCAGCGACGCGCGCAGCTCCGGCGCCGCCCGCTGCAGGGCCTCGGGCGTCGCGACCGCGCCGACCGTCGCCAGGTCGCGCGTGAACTCGGCCACGGCCGCGGCGGCGGCGTCGGTGTCGGCCAGGTAGCGCTGGGGCGAGACCTGGGTGCCGTCGCTCAGGGGCGTCGTCACGGGCCCGAGCGGGTCGCCCCCGCACCCGGCCGCGAGCGCCAGCGGGATCAGCGCGAGGAGGAGGAGGCGCCGGATGGCAGCGTGCGGAGCGCGTCGAGGAACGGGGTGGCGGCCGGCTCGAGCGCGGCCCGGTCGCCCCCCGCCAGGGCGGCGACGACGGGCGGCATCAGCGGCACCAGGCGCGCGTAGGCGGCGGCGAGCCGGTCGCGGTGCCGGCGCAGGCCGGGATCCTGGATCCGCAGGGCGCGCAGCTCGGCGAGCCGCACCCGCGCCGCCCTCACGATGCGCTCGAGGCGCTCGCGGGCGGGCGCCGGGCCGTCCTGCGCGTGGGCGCGCGCGTCGATCGCCGAGGCGAGCTGGGCGGGCGGCTTGACCAGCGCATCGACCGCGGCGACGTACGAGGCGGGCGGGTCGGGGCCCCCGGTGGCCTGCGGGTCGCCGTCGCCGCAGCCGGCGATCGCGAGGCATGTCGCGGCCCCGACGGCGATGGCGGCGGTCACTCCGAGGCGGGGCGCCATCGGGCGATGCTACCTCACGCATCTGGGGGGTCCCGCGGGCGGGGTGGTGGGCTAAGGTGCGCCGAGTGACCTCGGCCGGCATCCCGCTCGCCTTGTCCTACGACGACGTCCTGCTGGCGCCGCGCCGCAGCGGCATCCGGTCGCGCGCGGACGTTGACGTCTCGACCCGGCTCACGCGCGGGCTGCGGATGGCCGTGCCGGTCGTGTCGGCGAACATGGACACGGTCACCGAGTCGGAGATGGCGATCGCGATGGCGCGCCTGGGCGGCATCGGCATCGTCCACCGCTTCCTGTCGGTCGAGCAGCAGGTGTCCGAGGTGGCGCGCGTCAAGCGCGCCGAGGCGCTGGTCATCCCCGACCCCCACACGATCGAGTCGCGCGCGCGCCTGGCCGACGCGCTCGAGCGCATGGAGCGCCACGGCGTGAGCGGGCTGGTCGTGGTCGACGCCGAGGACCGCCTCGCCGGCATGCTCACGCGGCGCGACGTGCTGCTGCAGACCGATCCCCTGACCCCCGTGGCGGAGCTGATGACGCCCCGGGCGCGGCTGGTCGTGGGCGGGCCCGGGACCACCTCGGACGAGGCCGCGCGCCTGCTGCGCGACGCCCGCGTCGAGAAGCTCCCCCTGGTCGCCGAGGACGACCGGCTGGTCGGCCTGATCACCCTGCGCGACCTGCTGCAGCGCACCGAGCGCCCCGAGGCCACGAAGGACGAGCGCGGGCGCCTGGCCGTCGGCGCGGCGATCGGGGTGCGCGGCGACGTGGTGGAGCGGGCCCAGGCCCTGCAGGAGGCCGGCGCCGACGTCCTCGTGCTCGACATCGCCCACGGGCACTCCGAGCGGGCGATCGACGCGCTCGGCCGGGTGCGGGAGGCCGTGGGCGGCCGGACGGAGATCGTCGCCGGGAACGTGGCCACGGCCGAGGGCGCCCGCGACCTGGTCGCGGCGGGCGCCGACGGCGTCAAGGTCGGCGTCGGGCCGGGCTCGGTGTGCACCACCCGGGTCGTCGCCGGCGTGGGGGTGCCCCAGCTCACCGCCGTGATGGAGTGCGCCGAGGCCTGCGCCCCCGAGGGCGTCCCGGTCATCGCCGACGGCGGCATCCGCGCCGGCGGCGACGTCGCGAAGGCGATCGCCGCGGGCGCCGAGAGCGTGATGGTCGGCAACCTGCTGGCCGGGACCCCCGAGAGCCCCGGCGACGTCGTCCGCCGCAACGGGACGCGGGTCAAGGTGTTCCGCGGCATGGCCTCCGGGCCCGCCGCGGCCGCCCGGCGCGCCGCCGAGGGCGAGGACGGCACCGAGTTCATCCCGGTGGTGCCCGAGGGGGTCGAGGCCGTCGTGCCGCTGCGCGACGCGACCCCGGTCGTCCTGCACGGGCTGGTCGGGGGCCTGCGGTCGGGGATGAGCTACTCCGACGCGCACACGATCCCGGAGTTCCACGGCAAGGCGCGCTTCGTGCGGATCACGCCCGGGGGCCTGCGCGAGAGCTACCCGCACGACGTGACCTACTAGTCAGCTACGAGGAGACGAGTCGTGGCCACGACGCTCGCGTCGCCCGAGCTCAGCATCACCACCGTCCGCACGCTCGCCATGGACGCGGTCCAGAAGGCGAACAGCGGCCATCCCGGCGCCCCGATGGGGCTCGCGCCGGTCGGCTGGACGCTGTTCACCAAGCACCTCCGCCACGACCCCTCCGACCCGGCCTGGCCGGACCGCGACCGCTTCGTGCTGTCGGCCGGGCACGCGTCGATGCTGCTCTACGCGCTTCTGCACCTGACCGGCTACGACCTGTCGATGGACGAGCTCAAGCGCTTCCGCCAGCTCGGCTCCGAGACCCCCGGCCACCCCGAGCGAGGCGACACCCCGGGGGTCGAGATCACCACCGGGCCGCTCGGCCAGGGGTTCGCCAACGCCGTGGGCTTCGCCCTCGCGGAGCGGATGCTGGCCGCCCGCTTCAACCGCCCCGACGGCGAGATCGTCGGGCACCGGACGTGGTTCATCTGCTCCGACGGCGACATGATGGAGGGCATCTCCCACGAGGCCGCCTCGATCGCCGGGTTCCTCGGGCTCGAGCACCTCATCGGGATCTACGACGACAACCACATCAGCCTCGACGGGCCGACGAGCCTCTCGTTCGGGGACGACACCGCGACGCGCTTCGAGGCCTACGGCTGGCGCGTCCTGCGCGTGGAGGACGGGAACGACCTCGAGGCGATCGACGCGGCGCTGACCGAGGCCGCCCAGCCGGACGGCCGGCCCACGCTGATCGCCACCCGCACGCACATCGGCTACGGCTCCCCCAACAAGCAGGACACCTCGAAGGCGCACGGCTCTCCGCTCGGGGCCGAGGAGGTGGCCGCCACCAAGCGCGTCTACGGCTGGCCCGAGGACGCCCAGTTCCTCGTGCCCGACGAGGTCGCCGCCTGGCGCGACGAGATGATCGCGCGCGGCCAGGGGATGAGCGCGCAGTGGCGCGAGCGCTTCGACGCCTACGCGGCGGCCCACGCCGAGGAGGCCGCCGAGTTCGCGCGCGTCATGGAGGGCCGCCTGCCCGCGGGCTGGGAGTCGGCCATCCCGGAGTTCCCCGTCGGCGAGTCGATCGCGACGCGGGCCTCGGCCGGGAAGGTCATGAACGCCCTCGCGTCCGCCGTGCCCGAGCTCATCCAGGGCGCGGCCGACCTGTCGACGTCCACCAGCACGAACCTGGTGGACCTGGGGATCGTCGAGCGCGGCGACTACTCCGGCCGCAACATCTACTACGGCGTGCGCGAGCACGCGATGGGCGCCATCACCAACGGCCTCGCGGCCCACGGCGGCTGGAGGCCCACGAGCGCGACGTTCTTCACCTTCTCCGACTACATGAAGAACCCCATCCGCCTCGCCGCCCTGATGGAGCTGCCGTCGATCTTCGTCTTCACGCACGACTCGGTGGGGCTCGGGGAGGACGGGCCGACCCACCAGCCGATCGAGCACCTGGCCGGCCTGCGGGCGATCCCCCGCCTCGTCACGATCCGGCCCGCCGACGCCAACGAGGCGGCGGGGGCCTGGCGCGTGGCGCTCTCGCGGCGCGACGGGCCGACGGCGCTCATCCTCTCGCGCCAGGGCCTCCACACCCTCCCCGGGCCCATCCCGGTGGAGCGGGGCGCCTATGTGCTGGAGGACGGCGACGACTGCATCCTCATCGCCACCGGCTCCGAGGTCGGCGTCGCCCGGGAGGCGCGCGGGGTGCTGGCGGGCGACGGGATCTCCGCCCGCGTGGTGAGCATGCCCTCCTTCGAGCTCTTCCGCGCCCAGGAGCGCAGCTACCGCGACGAGGTGCTGCCGCCGTCGCTGACGGCGCGGGTCGCCGTGGAGGCGGCGAGCCCCTTCGGCTGGTCGGAGTGGGTCGGCCTCACCGGGGCGGTGGTCGCGATCGACCGGTTCGGGGCGTCGGCGCCGGGGCCGGACGCGCTGGCGGCGCTCGGGATCACCTCACGGGCGGTCGCCGAGGCCGCGAAGGCGCAGGTGGGCCGATGACCGGGGCCAACGGGCCCCTCGGGCTCGGCCGCTCTCGCGGCGACCGGCCCTCGGCGGGCGATCTCAGCCTCGACCTGACGGTTCGGGTGATGCCATGAGCGCGGTGGAGATCGGCTCCGCGCCGGCCCTCGAGCAGGACGTCCGGCTCGTCAGGACGCCCTCGCCCGCGGCGATCGTGATCTTCGGCGCCACCGGCGACCTGACCCGGCGCAAGCTGGTTCCCGCCCTCTACAGCCTCGCCACGCAGCAGCTCCTGGCGCCCGAGACGGCGATCGTCGGCGTGGCCCGCTCGGACCTGCCCGACGACGAGTTCCGGGGCCGCATGCGAACGGCCGTCGAGGATCACGGCCGGGTGCCGATCGACGAGGACATCTGGGAGGGCTTCGCGCGCCGGCTGAGCTACGTCTCGGCGCCCTTCGACCAGGTCGACGGGTACGAGCGCCTGCGGGCGCACCTGGAGACCCTCGACGCCGAGCTCGGCACGCGCGGCAACCGGCTCTTCTACCTGGCGACCGCCCCCGAGTTCTTCCCGGTCATCGCCGAGCACCTGGGCGGGGCCGGCCTGGCCGACGAGCCCGACGACGCCGAGCGGTTCGCGCGCCTGGTCGTGGAGAAGCCGTTCGGCGCGGACCTGGCCTCGGCCCAGGAGCTGAACGCGCGCCTGAACCTCGTCTTCCGCGAGCGGCAGGTCTACCGCATCGACCACTACCTGGGGAAGGAGACGGTCCAGAACCTGCTGGTGCTGCGGTTCGGGAACGCCATCTTCGAGCCGGTCTGGAACCGGCGCTACATCGACCAGGTGCAGATCACCGTGGCCGAGGACCTCGGGGTGGGGACCCGCGGCGGCTACTACGACAAGTCGGGCGCGCTGCGCGACATCGTCCAGAACCACATGATGCAGGTGCTGTCGATCGTGGCCATGGAGCCGCCGGCCCGCTTCGAGAGCCGCGAGGTGCGCGACGAGAAGGTGAAGGTGCTGCGCGCCATCCCGGCCTTCGACGCGGAGTCGGTCCGCCGCGACGCTGTGCGGGCCCAGTACGGGCCCGGGTGGATCGCCGGCGAGCAGGTGCCGGGGTACCGCCAGGAGGAGGGGGTCGACCCCGACTCCACCACCGAGACCTACGTGGCGATGCGCGTCGAGGTGGACAACTGGCGCTGGGCCGGGACGCCCTTCTACCTGCGCACCGGCAAGCGCCTGCCGCGGCGCGCCACCGAGGTGGCGATCCACTTCAAGCCCGCGCCGCACCTGCCCTTCGCCTCGACGGCGGTGGAGACCCTGGAGCCCAACCTGCTGCTCCTGCGGATCCAGCCCGACGAGGGCGCCTCCATGCGCTTCCTGGCGAAGGTGCCCGGGCCCCAGATCGACCTGCGCGTGGTGAGCATGGACTTCGCCTACGGCAGCGCGTTCCTGCGCTCCTCCCCGGAGGCCTACGAGCGGCTGCTGCTGGACGCGCTGCTGGGCGACTCCACCCTGTTCACCCGCTGGGACGAGGTGGAGCGGGCCTGGGAGATCCTCGATCCGCTCATCCAGCACTGGGAGACGGACGCTGCCGACCTGCACGAGTATCCCGCCGGGACGTGGGGCCCGGAGGCCGCCGACCGCATGCTGGAGCGCGACGGCCGCGAGTGGCGGCGCCTGTGAGCGGGCCGGGCGGCTGGGATGGGCTGGGCGTGAGCATCGCCGAGGTCGCCGAGCGCCTCGCCGAGCAGCGGCGCCCGCCCGGGGGCGGCGCCCCCTACATGCTCTCGGGGGTGCTGAACCTCGTCGCCTACGCGCCGAGCGCCGAGGAGCTCGGGCCCATGCAGGGGGTGATCGAGCGGCTCGCCGATCACCAGGCCTCGCGCACCATCCTGATCGCCGAGGCGGGCGAGGGGAGCGGCATGGACGCGACCGTCAGCACCAGCTGCCGGCTCGCGGGCGACTCCACGACGATGGCGCTCGAGCTCGTGGTGCTGACGGTCCACCGCGAGACGAGGGCGGGCACGGCCAGCGCCTGCACGCCGCTCCTGCGCTCGGAGCTGCCCACGTTCCTGTGGTGGCCCCTCCCGCCCGACACGGCGGCGGGAGGCGGGCTGGCCGGCCTGCTGTCCGTCGCCGACCGCGTCGTCACCGAGGCCGGGCGGGGCGATGACGCGGCCGCCGCGGTGCGCGCGCTGGCCGAGTGGATCCCCGGCGAGGACGGGCCCGCCATCACCGACCTCGCCTGGGCCGCGATCACCTCGTGGCGCCAGCTCCTCGTGCAGGTGCTCGACCCGGAGTCGCTGGAGGCGCTGCGCCCGCGCGCCGACACGGCCATCGTCCACGCCGGCGCCGAGCCGGACGCCGGCGCCCTCCTGCTGGCCGGCTGGCTGCGCGACTTCCTCGGCGCGGCCGGGGGCGTCCGGCTCCGCCCCGGCGAGGGGGCCGGGAACGGGGTGCTGGCCGTCGAGGTGGCCGGGCCGACGGGCCGGCGGCTGCGGGTCGAGCGGCTGGCGGGGCGCGAGGCGGCCACGGTCACGGTGACCGAGGCCGACGGGACGGACCACGACCGCACGCTCCCCCTCCCCGACCCCGACCGGGCGCGCCTGCTGGCCGGCGAGCTCGAGATCCAGCGCCGCGACCGCGCCTTCGAGCGGGCGCTCGCGAGGGCGCCGGTATGAGCGATCCACAGGTCGTCGTGGTGCCGGACATGGCCGCCCTCGCCGACGAGGCCGCCGCGCGCGTCGAGCGCGTGCTGCTCGAGACGCCGGTGGGCGAGACCGCGTCGGTCGCGCTGTCCGGGGGCTCCACGCCGCGGGCCGCCTACCAGCACCTGGCGGCGCGCTGCCCCCCGTGGGCGCGGGTCGGCTTCTTCTTCGGCGACGAGCGGATCGTGCCCCCGGACGCCCAGGGGTCCAACTACCTCATGGCCCGCGAGTCGCTCCTCGACCGGATCCCCCTCGCCGACGGCCAGGTCCACCGCATCCTCGGCGAGCTGCCGCCCGCCGACGCGGCCGCGCGGGCCGAGGACGACCTGCGGGCGTCGGTCGCGGGCGACCCGTTCCCCGAGCTCGACCTGATCCTGCTCGGCATGGGCCCGGACGGCCACACCGCCTCGCTCTTCCCCGGGGCCCCGGAGCTCGAGGAGACCGAGCGCCTGATGGTGCCGGTCCACCGCCCGCAGATGCCCCAGCCCTGGCGCGTGTCCATGACCCTGCCGGTCCTCAACGCCGCCAAGCGGGTGCTCGTCATCGTGGGCGGCGCGGAGAAGGCGGCGATGGTGCCGAGGGCGATCGCGCGCGACCCCTCGATCCCGGCGGGCCGGCTCGATCCCGCGGGCCTGTTCACCTGGATCCTCACCCAGGACGCCGCAGCGCAGTTGTAGGAGACTTGACGGGCTCCTGGGAGGCGCCATGCCGACCGTCTCGGCGGGCTCGGTCAAGCTCTACTACGAGGTGCGGGGGACGGGCCCCCCGGTCCTGCTGATCATGGGGGCGACCGGCGACGCGGGCCACCTCGCGCCCGTGGCCGAGGCTCTGGCCGACGAGTTCACCGCCGTCACCTACGACCGGCGCGGCAACTCGCGGAGCCCGCCGCCGGCCGGATGGAGCGCGACCTCGGTCGACGAGCAGGCGGACGACGCCGCGGCCCTGCTCGGGGCGCTCGGGCTGGCGCCTGCGGCGGTCTTCGGCACGAGCATCGGCGGCGTGTGCGCGCTCGGCCTCACCCTCCGCCACCCCGAGGCAGTGCGCGGCGCGATCCTCCACGAGCCGTCGCTGTACTCGGTGCTCCGGCACCCCGAGGAGACCCTGTCGGAGATCGCGGCGCTGGTGCAGGAGGGCCTGGCGGCGGGCGGCGAGGCCGGGGCCATGGAGGCGTTCTGGCGCCACGTCGGGGGCGACGCGGGCTGGGACGGCCTCGCGCCGGACGTGCGCGAGCGGATGATCGCCAACGCCGGGACCTTCTTCGGGATGGAGCGGGCGCCGTTCGCCGCCTGGCGCCCCGGCGATGCCGCCCTGCGGGCGGTCGCGGTGCCGGTCCAATTGCTCGTCGGCGAGGAGAGCCTGCCGTTCTTCGCCGAGATCGTCGCCTGGCTGGTCGGCCCCCTGGGGGCCGAGGTGGGGACCGCCGCGGGCACCCACACGCCCTACGTCGACCGCCCCGGCGAGCTGGCGCGGACGATCCGCCCCTTCCTCAGGCGGGTCTCCTCGGGCGCCTAGCCGGCGACCACGCGGTCGCGGCCCGCCTCCTTGGCGTCGTAGAGCGCCGCGTCGGCGCGGCGGAAGACCTCGTCGGGCTCCGTGTCCGAGGGACGAATCTCGGTGACCCCGATCGATGCCGTCACGCCCGACGACCCGCCCACCGGCGCCTCGGCGATGGCCGCGCGCAGGCGCTCGGCGGCGGCGCGGCCGCCCTCGAGCCGGGTCTCGGGCATGAGCCAGCCGAGCTCCTCGCCGCCCGTGCGTCCCACGATGTCGCCGCGGCGCGCGTGGCGGCGCAGGAGGTCGCCGATCGCCGCCAGCGCCACGTCGCCGGCCCGGTGGCCGAGGGTGTCGTTGAGGGCCTTGAAGCGGTCGAGGTCGATGACCGCGAGCACGAGCGGGCGGCGCTCCCGGACGGCGTCGTGGAACGCGTCCGAGAGCGCGACGTGGAAGGTCGCGTGGTTGACGAGCCCCGTCAGGGCGTCGGTGGTCGCCTGCTCGACCAGGCGCGCCCGGGTCTCGGCGTTCGCCACCGCGAGCCGCACGAGCTGCGCGAAGCGCTCCACCCGCTCGGCGGCGCCCCAGGGGGCGTCGGCCGGCGCGCGGAACACCGCCGCGACCGCGCCCCACAGGCGGCCGTGCACGCGGATCGGCGCGGAGACGACATGGGGCGGGCCGCCGCCGCCCGCCGGCGGGCCGGGCCGCCGCCACGCGCCCACCTCCTCCTCCGCTCCGTCGCCGCGGTAGCGCACCACGCGCCCGGCGGCGGCGTCGAGCAGGCGGGCCATCTCACGGGCGACGAGCGGGTAGAGGGCGGCGCCCTCGGACTCCGAGGCGACGGCCTCGGTGACCCGGTGCAGCGCGTCGTGCTCGGCGTCGGCGAGCACGCGCTCGGTGACGTCGCGGGTGGCGATCTGCAGCTCGACCACCTCGCCTTCGGCGTCGCGGACGGCGCGCAGGGTCGACTCCAGCATCACCCAGCCCCCGCCGCGCCGCCGGCCGCGGTAGGTCAGGGTCTCGCCGTCGAGCCCCCAGCTCAGCCGCTCGCGGCTGGCCCGCCAGATGGGCAGGTCGTCGGTGTGGGCGAGCTCCCACGCGGCGCAGCCCACCAGCTCGTCGGGCGCGAAGCCGGTGATCTGGAGGGCGGCGGGCGAGACGTAGGTCATGACCCCGTCGGCGTCGGCCCGCACGATCATCTCGGCGGCGCTCTCGGCGAGAAGGAGGAACTGGGCCTCCGCGCGGTCGCGGGCCCTGGGTCCAGGGTGGTCCGTCATCTCTCCTCACACTCGGCATCCGGGGGCCCGACCTTGAGCCCCGTGCGCGATCCGCTGTCGGTCGTCACGCCGGCGGCGCCGCGACGCGCTCGACCAGCAGGCGCGCCTCCGGGTCGTTCCCGAGGCGGGCGACCATCGCGACCCTCACCCTCACCGCCGTGGCGCCCGGGTCGCCGCGGCGGACGAGATCGCGCAGCGCGGCGGCCGGCGTCGCGCGCGCCCCGTCGTCGGCCGTCGTGGCCACCGCCACGTCGAGCAGCAGGAGCAGCCCGTCGTCGGGCGGCCGGGGCCGCGGGAACTCGCGGACCACGGGTGGCAGGCCGGACAGGGCCGCGGCGAGCTCGGCGAAGCCGGCGTGGGCGACCAGGCGCGCGATCGGCTCGTGCCCGGCCCGCCGCAGGGCCCGCCCGCCCTCCAGCGACGGCAGCCCGGGCCCGAGGGCCGCCCCGACGTCGTGGAGCCAGGCCGCCGCCAGGAGCCGGGCGCGGCCGGCGCGGTCGAGCCGGCGCGCCCGCGCGAGGCGGGCGGCCTGCTGGGCCACGCCGCGCGTGCGGGCGTAGCCGTCGGAGGGCAGCAGCCCGGCGGCCACGTCGTGGGCGGCCGCCGGCTCGCCGGCACGGCGCCACAGGGCCGGCGTCGGCTCGGCGCCCTCCCTCAGGGGCCGCCCCGCTCGATCACGGCGAGGAGCCGGCCGCCGGCCCGGGCCAGGCGCACGGGCGCGTCGAAGCAGCGTGAGAGCGGCCCCTCGCGGAGCACCCGGCCGGCCGATCCGGAGGCGACGACGGCCCCCCGGCGCAGCAGCAGGCCGTGGGTCGTCGATCCGGCCAGCTCCTCGAGGTGGTGGCCCACCTGCACGACCGCCAGGTCGGGGTGCGAGGCGGCGAGCGCGTCGAGCCGGTCCAGGAACGCCTCGCGGCCCGGCAGGTCCAGCCCGGCCGTCGGCTCGTCGAGCAGCAGCAGGCGCGGGCGCGGCATCAGCGCGCGCGCCAGCAGCACCCGCTGCTGCTCTCCGCGCGACAGGGTCGCGACCCGGCGCCCGGCCAGGGGGCCGCAGCCCATCAGGTCGAGGAGGGCCTCGGCCCGCGGCCGCGCCGCCTCGCGGCCGTCGGCGAGCGGGACGATCGAGGCCGCGGCGCCGGTCATGACGGCCTCGAGGGCGGTCATCCGGGGCCGGAAGGCGGCGGCGACGCGGGCGTCGACCGCCCCGATCCCCGCGCGCAACGCCCGCACGTCGGTGGCGCCGAGGGCCTTCCCCAGCACCCGGGCCGTCCCCTCGCTCGGGAACACGGTGGCGCCGGCGACCGAGAGCAGGGTCGTCTTCCCCGCCCCGTTCGGGCCCACCACCGCCCAGCGCTCCCCGGGGCGGACGCGCCAATCGACGCGATCGAGCAGCACCGCCCGGCCGCCGCCCGGGCGCGCCCGCCAGACGCGGACGCCCTCCATGTCGACGGCGGGCGGCCCGCCGCCCGGCGGGGGGCCGCTAGCCGAGGAAGAGCGCGCGGGCGTCGTCGACGACGCGGTCGCCCTCCACATCGGCCCGCGCCCGCTCCTCGGCCGGCACCTCGGGCTCGGGATCCGCCGACAGGCGGCGCGGCAGGGGCCGGCCCACCAGCTCCTCGGACGACCGCCACCAGCTCTCGGGGATCTCGTCCTCCAGCTCGGCGTCGAGCATCTCCGCGAGCAGCAGGGTCCAGGCGCGCGGCACGACCTCGTAGGTGTAGCCGCCGCCCCCGAGCGCCACCCAGCGCCCGCCGGCCGCCTCGCGCGCGATCTGGTGGAGGGAGCGGTAGGCCCGCGGGAAGGCCGGCATCGTGACCTGCAGGTGGGCCAGCGGGTCGGCGTGGTGAGGGTCGGCGCCGTCCTGGGTGACGATCACGTCGGGCGCGAACTCCACCACCGCCGGCGCGATCACCTCCTCGATGGCGCGCAGGTAGGGCCGGTCGCCCGAGAAGGGCGGCAGCGGGACGTTGACCGACGTGCCCTCGGCGGCGCCGATGCCGCGCTCGGCCATGCCGCCGGTGCCCGGGAAGAGGTAGCGGCCGGTCTCGTGCACCGAGCACGTCAGCACGCGCGGCTCCTCGAAGAAGATCCACTGGGTGCCGTCGCCGTGGTGCACGTCGATGTCGATGTACGCGACCCGCTCGGCGCCCGCGTCGAGCAGGGCCTGGATCGCCACGGCGGTGTCGTTGTAGACGCAGAAGCCGGAGGCCCGGTTGGCGAGGGCGTGGTGGAGGCCCCCGCCGGCGAAGAACGCCTGGTCGGCCCGGCCCTCCCAGATCGCGAGGGCGGCCGCGGCCGAGGCGCCGCAGACCGCGGCGGCGGCGTCGTGCATGCCGGCGAAGGCCGGCGTGTCGCCGCCCGCCGCCAGCCCCCACTGGCCGGCCTCCCACGCCGCGGCCATCGCCGGGCTCTCGCTGTAGCGGCGCACCGCCGCGACGTAGGCCGGCGCGTGGACGCGCTCGATCAGGGCATCGGGCGCCGGCTCGGAGACCACGGCCTCCACGCCGTCGCGCTCGGTGAGCCCGTACGCGTGCATGAGGTCCACCGCCAGCCGGCGGCGCAGCGGCTGCATGGGATGGTCGGCGCCAAGGTCGTAGCTCGGGCCCTCCGAGGGCTGCACGAACGCGGTCCGGGTCACGCGCGAACGCTAACCCATGCCGCGCCGAGGCGACCCGTGACTCAGCAGCCGGGCTCGGGCAGGATGGCCCCACCCCGATCCCGGAGGTGCTCGATGCGCGGCCTGATGATGGACGGACCCCTCACGCTGTCCGCGATCCTCCGGCGCGCGGAGGCCGTCTTCGGCGGGCGCGAGGTCGTGACGCGCGGGCTCGACGGATCGCCGCGCCGGACCGACTACGCGGCCGTGGCCGCGCGCGCACGGCGGCTCGCGGCGGGGCTGCAGCGCCTGGGGATCCGGCCGGGCGACCGGGTCGCGACGCTCTGCATGAACCACAGCCGGCACCTGGAGGCGTACTTCGGGGTCCCGGCCGTGGGGGCGATCCTCCACACGATGAACCCGCGGCTGCACGCCGACGACCTCGCCCTGATCGTCCGCGACGCGGGCGACCGGGCGATCGTCGTCGACGAGGGCCTGCTGCCGGTGCTCGAGGCCCTGCGCGAGCGGGTCGACCCGGGGACCGTGATCGTGGCCGGCGACGGGCCGCCGCCCGACGGCGCGGTGGCCTTCGAGGACCTCCTCGACGACGACCCGGGGGAGGCCGGCCTCCCCCAGCCCGGCGAGCAGGACGCGGCCTTCCTCTGCTACACGTCCGGCACGACGGGGGCCCCCAAGGGCGTCCTCTACTCGCACCGGGCGCTCGTGCTCCACTCGCTGGTGAGCGGCCACGCCGACGTGCTCGACGTGCGCGAGGCCGACACCGTGATGCCGGTCGTGCCGATGTTCCACGTCAACGCGTGGGGGCTCCCCTTCACCTGCGCGATGGCGGGCGCGCGCCAGGTGCTGCCGGGCCCCCGGCTCGACGCGGCCAGCCTGCTCGCGGCCATCGCCGAGGAGGGCGTCACCGTGACGGCCGGCGTGCCGACGGTCTGGCTCGCGCTGCTCGCGGCCCTCGACGCCGAGCCGGGCGCGCACGACGTCTCGACGCTCCGCTGCGTGATCGTCGGCGGCTCGGCGGCGCCGCGGGCGCTGATGGAGGGGCTCGAGCGGCGCCACGGCGTCCCCGTGCTCCACGCCTGGGGCATGACCGAGATGACGCCGGTCGGGACGGTCAGCCGCCTGCCCCCCGACTGCGCCGGCGACCCCGAGGAGGAGCGCTACCGGGTGCGCGAGGCCCAGGGGCGTCCCGTGCCCTTCGTCGAGATCCGGGCCCGCGGCGACGAGGGGCTCGTCCCCCTCGACGGCGCCGCCATGGGCGAGCTGGAGGTGCGCGGCCCGGCCGTCGCGGCGCAGTACTTCGGCCACGACGGGCCCAACGACCGCTTCACGGACGACGGCTGGTTCCGCACCGGCGACATCGTCACGATCGACGAGCGCCAGAACGTGCGCATCACCGACCGCGAGAAGGACCTCGTCAAGTCCGGCGGCGAGTGGATCAGCTCGGTCGCCCTGGAGAACGCGCTCATGGGGCACCCCGACGTGGCCGAGGCCGCCGTCATCGCGGTCCCCGACACGAAGTGGGGGGAGCGCCCCCTGGCGGTCGTCGTCCCCCGCGACGGCGCCTCGCCCACCCCGGAGGAGCTCATCGACCACCTCCGCCCGTCGTTCGCCTCCTGGTGGCTCCCGGACGCGGTGGAGTTCGTCGACGCCGTCCCCCGCACCGCCACGGGCAAGTTCAAGAAGGACGAGCTGCGGGCCCGCTTCGGGAGCCGCCAGCCCGGCTAGGCCGAGGCGACCACCGTCCAGGGGAGGATCCGCCGGCCGGTGACGAGGCCCGCGAGCACGTAGGGGTCGCCCTCGGCGAAGCGCTCGGCCTCGGCCGGGTCGGCGCCCGGGAGGATGAACGCGCCCCCGGTCGGGGGATCGCCCAGCGGGCCCGCCATCGTCATGCGCCCGGCGTCGATCCACTCGGCGATGCGGGCGAGGTGGGCCTCGCGGTGGGGGGCGCGCCGCTCGAGGATGTCCTCCACGTAGTCGTAGAGGAGGAGCAGGTGGGGGCCCGTCACCTCGGGCCCAGGCGCTCGATGGTGACGGTGTAGTCGCCGCCCCCGCGGCGGGCGAAGACGTTCACGAAGTGGCGCCCGTTCTTCTTGGCCTGGTAGACGATCGTCTTCGACTTGCGGCCGCCGCCGACGTAGCGGATGAGGTTGCGCCGGTAGGTCGCCCGCCGGGTGCCGACGGTCGTGGTGCCGGGCCGCCAGAGGTAGAGGTCGGCGACGCCGCGGCGGTAGGTGAGGCGCACGCGGAGCCGCTCTCCCCGCCGCATCGTCACCGCGATGACGTCGTCGGGGTCCTCGTAGCGGTCGATGGTGGCCTCGACCGTCGCGGGGTGGCCGAGCTGGGCGAGGCGCTGGGCGCTGGTGAGCCACTTGACGTCGTCGTTGACCTCGGACTCGTCGTCGGCGGGCGCCCTGAGGGTGACCGCCGCGCGGGGGTTGACCACGCCGTAGCCGGACGCGGCGTCGCGGCCGCCGGGCGCGGCGTCGTCGGCGGTGTTCTTGATCTGGCGCACCACCTGGTAGGGGCTGAGCGCGTTGCCGTTGCTCGCCATCACGAGCGCCGCGACGCCCGAGACGTACGCCGCCGACATGGAGGTCCCGTCCTTGAGCGCGTACCCGGGGCGCACGAGGCGCTCGGTCACCCGCCGGGGCACGCTGGAGAGGACGTTCACGCCGGGGGCGATGACGTCCACCGAGCGGTTGCGGTTGGAGAAGGCGGCGGGTCCGAACGGCCGGGGGCAGTCTGAGGTGACCGCCTCGTCGCACTGGGCGCCCACGCCCAGCACCCGCCGGTAGGCGGCCGGGTAGTTGAGGGTGTTGCCGTAGTCGTTGCCGACCGACGCGACGATCACGGCGCCCTGGCGGGTCGCCCAGAGGATCGCCTCCTGGAAGGAGGTCGCCTCTCCCTCGCCGCCGGCCGAGATGTTCACGACCTTCGCGCCGTTGCGGACGGCGTGGCGGATGCCGCGGATCATGGTCAGGTCGCTGCTCTCGCCGAAGCGGTTCGCGATCTGGACCGGGATGATCTGCGCCGTCGGCCCGACCGCCGGCGCCACGCCGACGATCCCGACCCCGTTGGCCGGCGCCGCCGCGATGCCGGCCACGTGGGTGCCGTGGCCGGAGTCGCCGCCGTCGGAGGAGTCGTTGTCGCCGTGCAGCGTGCTGCGGCCCGCCACCAGGGGGCTGGTCGGCCCGGCCCACTCCTCGTGGGTCGGGTCCACCCCGCTGTCGAGGATCGCGATGCGCGGCCGGGCCGCGGGCGTGGTGAGGTCGGTGCCCCAGACCGGGCGGCCGGCCAGGAGCGACCACTGCGAGTCCGGGGTGAACAACGGGTCGGTGTAGGCCGGCGGCGGCCCCAGGGGCGCGGGGGGCGCGGGGCGGGGGCGCTCCGCCGAGCGGCGCGCGAGCGACCACTCGGCGCCCGAGACCTGCGGCCGCGCCAGCGCCCGGTCGCGCGCCGTGGCCGGCTCGTCGGCGGTCACGCTCCAGACGCCGGCCTCGGGGAGCACGGGGTCGACGGCGCCGAGGTCGCCGAGCCGCGCGCCCGCGACGGCCCTCGTGGGGGCGTCGGCGAAGGTGACCAGCAGGCGCTGCGGCCCCGCGGGCGTCCTGCCGAAGCCGGCGCCGGCCTCGGCCGCGACCGAGCCGCCCGCCCCCTCGGGGCCGAGCGCGTCGCCCTTGGACGGGCCCGCCGCGCCGGCGGGGAGGGCGGCGGCCGCCAGCGCGATCATGGCGACGGCCGCGACGCCCGTCGCTCGCAGGCTCCTAGACATGCCTCGTCGTTATCGGCATGCGCCGGTCGCGTCCAAAGGCGCGCGGCGTGATCTTGATGCCCACGGGCCCCTGACGTCGCTTGTACTCGGCGCGATCGACCATCCTCACGACCTCGGCCACGATGATCTCCGGATGACCCCGCCGCACCAGGTCGTCGGGCTCCAGCCCCTGCTCGACGTATCCCTCGAGGATCGCGTCCAGCACGTCATAGGGAGGAAGGCTGTCCGTGTCGAGCTGCCCGGGTCGCAGCTCCGCGGTGGGGGGTCGGGCGATCGTCGCCTCGGGCACGACCTCGCGCCCCTCCGAGGCGTTGCGCCATCGCGCCAGGCGGTAGACCCAGGTCTTGGAGAGGTCGCGCAGCGGCGCGAAGCCGCCGACCATGTCGCCGTAGAGGGTGCTGTAGCCCACCGAGATCTCGCTCTTGTTGCCCGTGGCGAGGACCATGAGGCCGAGCTTGTTGGAGAGCGCCATCAGCAGCGTGCCGCGGGCCCGCGCCTGGATGTTCTCCTCGGTGATGTCGGGCTCGCGCCCGGCGAAGGCCTCGGCCAGGACCTCGTCGAACGCCCCCACCAGCGGGGCGATCGGCAGCTGCATCAGCCGGATCGCCAGCGACTCGGCCAGCGCCTCCGCCCCGGCCAGGCTCTCCGGCGAGGAGAGCGACGACGGCATCGCCACGCCGGTCACGCGGTCCGCGCCCAGCGCGTCCGCGGCGAGGGCCGCCGTGAGCGCCGAGTCGATCCCGCCCGACAGGCCGACGAGCACCCCGGGGAAGCGGTTCTTGCCCACGTAGTCGCGCAGGCCGGTGCGCAGCGCGGCCCAGACCTCGGGCTCGTCGCGGAGGGCGGGGGCGATCTCGCCGCGCGCCGCCGCGGGGGGCGCCCCGTTGCGAGCGGCCCGGGAGGCCGAGATCCGCACCGCCTCGGCGGCGGCGGCGGTCGTCGGCAGGCGGCGTCCCAGCGGCTCCCGCAGCCGCCGCCGGGCCGACAGCCCGAGGTCGACGTCGGCCACGAGCAGCCGCTCGTCGAACTGGGGCGCGCGGGCCACGAGCTCGCCGGCCGCGTCGAACAGCGCGGAGCGGCCGTCGAACACCAGCTCGTCCTGCCCTCCGACGAGGTTGCAGAAGGCCAGCGCGGCCGCGCAGTCGTCGGCCCGCGTCGCGAGCATCTGCTCGCGCCGGTCGCCCTTGCCGCGGTGGTAGGGCGAGGCCGAGATGCAGCAGATCAGGTCCACGCGGGCCGCGGCCAGGTCGGAGGCGACCGGGCTCGGGTACCAGATGTCCTCGCAGATCGCGATCCCGATGCGGGCGCCGAGGGCCTCGAGCACCATCGGCCCGTCGCCGGCGCGGAAGTAGCGCGCCTCGTCGAACACGCCGTAGTTGGGCAGGAAGCGCTTGTGGTAGACCGCCTGGACGCGCCCATCGGCCACCACCGCCGCGGAGTTGTGGCAGTCCCCGTCCCACTCGGGGAAGCCGATCACGGCCAGACCCCGCCCGACCCCGGCCGCGACGCCCACGAGCGCCTCGCGGCACGCCGCGGCGAAGGCCGGCCGCAGCAGGAGGTCCTCGGGCGGGTAGCCCGACATCGCGAGCTCCGGCACGAGGGTCACGTCGGCGCCCGCCTCGCCGGCGTCGGCGAGCGCGGCCGCGACGCGGCCCGCGTTGCCGTCGATGTCCCCGACGACCGTGTTGATCTGCGCCAACGCGACGCGCACGGGGGCCTCTCCCGGATCGGCTGTTGACCTCCGCGCCTCGGCCGTCAGAAAGGCGGCGCGGTAGGCTTGTCTGCGACCAACGATACGCCACCCCGGACGGCGCGCGGCGCCGTCGGGAGGGCGCCGATGCGAGAGGACGACCATGAGCGATGCGCTGCCACCGCAGCGCCGCCTCGGGGGCCCGGGGGGCGGGACGAGTGGCCCGGGCGGGCGCGCCGGACGCTCGAACCTGAGCCCCCGCGAGGGAGCCGAGGAGGCCGAGCGGCGCTCAGGTCTGCCCTGCTTCCACGCGGGCCAGAAGGTCGCCGGCATGTTCGGCTGCGTGGCCTGCCAGTTCCAGATCCGCAACCGCGGGGCGCTCCCCACGTGCCCGCAGTGCGGCGAGATGGTCTGGGCCTACCTCGAAGACGGCCCGCGGCCGGTCCCCGAGGGCGAGGAGCCCGGCGCCGCGCCCGCGGCCGCCCCGGAGAAGACGGGGCCGGTCGTGCAGGAGGGCGTGAAGCTCGACGCGCCGGTGTCGGTGCAGGAGAACGTCAAGCTCGAGCCCTGACCCGCCGCCGTCCTCGGCGAATTGCGTAAGTCGCCGGCGCCGGCCTCACACATCCCGAACAGAGTGACGCAAAGCGCTTACGCCCCGCCCTCCGGTCCCACATCCGGGCGATGGAGCATTCCACCACCAAGGCGGGGCCCCGCGTGGGCGCCGCCCCCTCGTTCGGAGGTGGAGTGATGCGTCGGGCTCTCGTGGCCGCCGTCGCGCTCATGCTCATCGTCCCCGCCCTCGCGTCGGCGTCGACCCAGTCCGCCCAGCAGCGGACCGACGACCCACCGCCGTCGGCGCGCGTGCAGGCGACGGGCAGCGGGCTGATGACGGTCTCGGGCCGGCTGACCGTGAACGGACTGATCCCGGGTCGCGGGATGGTCGTCGTGAGGGACCGTAGGGGCGACGCGAAGGCCTTTCTGGCCGGGTCGGCGCTCGAGCTCCGTCGGGGCAGGGCCACCCGGGTGCGTCGCGCGTCCGGGGTCCTGTTCGTGACCGGCTCCAACGTGACGGTCACCATCGTCGGCGACGAGCTCTCGTTCTCGATCGCCGGAAACGGCCGGGCCCTCTTCGCCGGATCCGGGGTCTACAGCATCGATTCCGGGCCCGAGTCGGAGTGGTCCGGCGACTGGGTGCGCATCCCTCCCCCCTCCACCTCGGAGAGAAGGAGAACCCAGGAATGCGCAAACTGCTCCTCATCGGCGGCGCGGCGGCGCTGATCGCCCTGCCGTCCGCTGCGCTGGCGGACGAGCCCGAGCTGATCGACGAGCCCGACCCCACGGCCGAGGCCGTCGCGGGCACGACGACCACCGACAAGGCCCTGCACGCCGAGGGCAAGGGCGGCTTCGAGTACGAGGGCTCCGGGGGCACCGTCGTCACGGGCCGCGGCGTCGTCAAGGTCAAGGACCTGTCGGCGGCCAAGGACCTCGTGAAGTCGGCCACCGGCTTCGGGACCACGAAGACGTCGAAGGACGGCGTCTGGACCAAGTACATCGGCGAGGGCACCCTCACCCTCGACGGCTCCTCCTACAAGGTGCGGGCCGCCGGGCGCTTCTCGTCCGACGTCAACCCGACGGCGACCCACCCCGCGACGGGCCAGGCGCGGGCCGCCGGGTGGGGCGAGTCGATCCTCAAGGGCGGCGTGCCCCTGCCGTTCTGGGCGAGCCAGCGCATGCTGCTGACCGCCGGCCCGATGTCGGTCGACCTCGAGGGGCGCGGCTGGCACGACGGGTGGTGGTGGAAGGGCGACCGGGGCCACAAGGGGGTGGGCGGCCGCTCCAAGTACGTCGTCATCAAGCGCGTCGTCATCACCCGCAAGGTCCAGAACGGGCACACGGTCTCGCGCCGCAAGGTCGTCACCGTGAAGCGCCGCTGGGACTGGGACCGGCGCACGAACGGCGCCACCTGGCGCCTGAACGGGCCCGCCTCGGGCAGCGTCACCCTGGCGACGATCAGCGGCCGGCTGCGCGTCTGGGACCCGGCGAAGGACCTCGTCGTGACCGGTGTGCCGACCGGCACGCCCACGACGACCCTCGGCGACTCGGTGGTCTACTCGGGCCTGCGCGACGTCAAGAACGTGACCCTCACCGGGACCGGCTTCCGGATGAAGGTCCGCGCCCGCGACGTCGAGGGCACGTTCACCCCGACGCCCGGCAGCCTCGCCCGCAGCTTCGTCCAGGGCCGGGGCACGATCGACACCGCCAGCGTGACCGACTACTCCGTCCGCAAGCACCGCGGCGTGAGGGTGCTCCTGCAGCCGGTCGCGGCGAAGTGAGCACGGTCGCCGGGGGGCGGCCGGTGGACCTGTCCGCGCGGCGCCTTTACCATCGGGCGCCGATGTCGCCCCCCGACGACCGGCAGCGCGTCCTGATCGTTGAGGACGAGCCCAACATCGCGTCCTTCGCGCGGATGTACCTCGAGGCGGCGGGCTTCGACGTGTCGCTGGCCGCGCGCGGCGACGACGGCCTGCGCATGGCGGAGGCGGAGCCGCCCCACCTGATCATCCTCGACCTCATGCTGCCGGGCCTCGACGGCTACGAGGTCACGAAGCGCATCCGCCAGAAGGGGCAGACCCCCATCATCATGCTGACGGCGCGCGACGACGCGGTCAACAAGGTCGTCGGCCTGGAGCTGGGCGCCGACGACTACATCACCAAGCCGTTCAACCCGCGCGAGCTGGTCGCGCGCGTCCGGGCGGTGCTGCGCCGCGCCGAGAGCCACCCGGCGGCGGCCGGCCAGCCCCAGCCGACCATCATCGAGGTGGACGAGCTGCGCATCGAGGTCGGGGGGCGCGAGGTCTTCGTCGGGGAGGAGGCCGTGGCGCTCACGCCCAAGGAGTTCGACCTCCTGGTGACGCTCATCGAGAGCCGCGGGCTCGTGCTCACGCGCGAGCAGCTCCTCGAGCGGGTCTGGGGGTTCACCTTCCTCGGGGACAGCCGCACCATCGACGTCCACGTGCGCCAGCTGCGGCGCAAGCTGGGGGACGCCTGCCCGATCCAGACCGTGTGGGGCACCGGCTACAAGGTCCCCGCCAAGCGGTGACCTGGCCGGCGCCATGGCGGACCCTCCGGGGGCGCCTGGTGCTCGCGGCCGTCGCCGGGCTGGTCACCGCCGCCGTGGTGTTCGCGGCGGTGGGCGCCGGCCTCATCCGCTCCCAGTCCCAGGCGGTCGCCCGGGGCGAGCTCGACCGCCAGGCGCAGGCGCTGGCCGGCATCGTCAGCGGCCAGGCCGAGCGCGCCGCCGAGCGCGGCACCGAGTTCCGCTCCGACTACCGCCCCGACGCCCTCGAGGCCCTCGTGGGACCGGAGGCGCGCGTCTTCTACACCGGGCTCCAGCTCACGCCCGGCGCCGAGCGGCCGACCGGGGGCTTCCCCTCCGTCGCCGCCGATGAGCTCGACTACGGGGTCCTCGAGCAGGAGGGCGTCCAGCGCATCGACTTCCAGCTCCCGGGCACCGACGAGGCCTACGAGGCGTCGGCGGCCCCGGTGTACCTGGGCGACGCGATCTTCGGCGCGATCCTGCTCGCGCGCCCGCCGGGCCAGCTCGCCTCGGCCTGGCCCGACGTCGCCGGCCGGGTCGTGGGCGCCGCCGGCATCGGCCTGGCGGTGGCCCTCGCGCTCATGCTCCTCCTCACCCGCCGGATCACCCGGCCGCTCACGGCCATGCAGGCCGCCACCCACCGCGTCGCCGAGGGCGACCTGCGCGCCGAGCTGGGGCGGACGGGCACCCAGGAGCTGGACGAGCTCGCGTCCGACTTCAACCTGATGGTGCGCCGCCTCGCCGAGCGCGACGGCGAGACGCGCGAGTTCCTCATGCGCGTCACCCACGACCTGCGCACCCCGCTGACCGCGATCCGCGGGCACGCGGCCGCCCTCTCGGACGGCGTCGTGCCCCAGGAGGACGTCCTGCGCTCGCTCGCCGCGATCGAGGGCGAGGCGACGCGTCTCGAGACGCTGGTCGCCGACCTGCTCGACCTCGCCCGCCTGGACGCGCACCGGTTCACGCTCGACCTCGCGCGCATCGAGCCGGCGGACGTGCTGGACCGCGCCTTCGACGCCATGGAGGCCGAGGCCACCGCGCGCGGCGTGTCCTACGAGCGGAGCATCGACCCCATGCCGACGGTGGTGACCGACGAGAGCCGGGTGCAGCAGATCGTCGTGAACCTGCTCGACAACGCCCTGCGCTGGACGCCGGCCGGGGGCACGGTGCGCCTGGAGGGCCGCTCCCTGCCGAGCGGCGGGTTCGCGGCCGCGGTCACCGACACCGGTCCCGGCGTGCCCGACGGCGACCGCGAGCGGATCTTCGACGCGTTCCTGTCGCTCGAGACCCCGGACGGGCAGCGGGGCAGCGGCCTGGGCCTGGCCATCAGCCGCCAGCTCGCCCGCGCCCTGGGCGGCGACGTGAGGGTGGAGAGCCGCGAGGGGGCCGGAAGCCGCTTCGTGCTCGAGCTGCCGGCCAAGGGGGCCCCGGCACCGGCGGGGGCCGCCCGCACCTAGGGGCGGTTTCAAGAAGTCGGCCGCACCTCGGTCTGAGCGACGTGCCGGGCCATCCTGCCCGGAGCCAGAGCGCGACGATCAGCGCCTCCACCGTGGATCAGGCGGTGCTCGGCTCGGGCAGTTGGCCGATCTGCGCCAAGAGGCTCATGACGTCGACGATCTCCCACTCCTCCTCGATCTTGCCGTCGCGACAACGGCTGATCGTGAGGCCGGTGAACTCGACGTCGTGGCCGGTCACGTGTCGGCCGCGGATGGTGGTCCGGGTCGCGACGTAGTCGGCCTCGGCGAACTGATGGTCAACCGTGACGCTGAGATCGGGGATCTGCGAGCGGTAGCCCTGGACCATCTCGGCCAGGCCGTCGGCGCCGCGGATGCCCTCTGGATGCAGGACGTAGCCCTCGGCGAGCAAGCCCGGCAGCGCGTCGAAGTTGCCGGCGGCCGCCTGCGAGAAGCAGTCGCGGACCGCGGCCTTGTTCTGTTCGTGTGTGCTCATGACGCCAGCCTTGCGGCGGCGGCGCGGCACAGCATCGGTGGAACTACCTAGAGCGCTACGGATCTTCGGAGGTCCGGCGCACCGCGTAGGCGGCGGCCTCGGAGCGGCGACGAAGGCCGAGCTTGGAGAGGATGCTCGCGACGTGGTGCTCGGCGGTGCGCGTGCTGATCACGAGGCGCTCCGCGATCTGGGCATTCGAGCGGCCTTCTGCGAGCAGGCCCAGCACCTCGTCCTCGCGGCGTGTGAGCGCCGTCGTCCCACGAGGCCAGGCGCGTGCGGCGGCCACACCGAGACCGCGCAGTAAGCCAGCCGCTGCGTCGGCGTCGGGCAGCGCACCGAGCCGCTCGAACGTCGCGAGTGCGAGCGTGCCCTCGCGCACGGCCGCCGCTGGCGCAGACGCCGCAAGCGTGCGTGCCAGCTCGAGCTGGGCCCGCGCCGCGTCGAGCGGCAGGCCCAGGGAGGCGAACAGCTCGACCGCGCGCTTGAGCTGCCCCACCGCCCGCTCGTCGCCCTCTGCCGCCGCGACGCGCCCTTCGGCGAGTGCGGCGCAGGCCTCGAGGCGCTCCAGTCCCGACGCGCGCGCGACCGTGGCCAACCGGTCGGCGGCCTCGTGCGCCGCCACCACGTCCCCGATCGCGAGCCGGGTCACGATCAGCAGCTCCAGTGCCGGCGCACTCGTCGGATCGGCGAGCGCCGACCCTTCGGCACACAGCTCCCCGAGCTCGGACGCCAGCCCGGCGTCGCCTCGCGCGAGCGCGATCGTCGCGGCCAGACGCCGCGCGGTGGGATGCCACTCGCCGCCCTCGAGCAGGCGCTCAGCCTCTTCGAGGCGGCCCTGGCGCACGCGAAGGTCGGCGAGGCGCAGGGCTGCGAACATCCGCTCGCCGCGATACCCGCGGTCGAAGCCCTCGATGGCCGCCAGCAGCTCGGCCTCGGCCTCGGCCCAACGACCCAGAGCTACGAGGATCCCGCCGTAGTGAGTCCGGCAGGTCGGCCACACGAAATCGGTCCACACGACGTGGCGATCGACCATCGACAACCAGTCCGTCGCGCGGCGCACGTCGAGCGCCGCCTCACACGCGCTCAACAGCCGGCAGTAGATCTCGCCGAGGGCGAAGTGGTCACGAACGCGGCCGGCTGTGACGGCGGCCATCGCCTCGTCGAGCAGACGCATGCCTTCCACGACCTGACCGCTGAGGACCTGCGCCTCGCCGAGGAGGGAGAGCGCCTCGATCTCGAGGTCCACATCACCGAAGCGGCGTGCGATCGCCAGCGCCGAGACCGCGAGCTGCCCGCGTTCCGCCGGGTCGCGCGAGAACGGTGCCTCGAGGAGCCTCAGCCAGCCGTGTGCGGCGGTCTCCTCGGCGCCCTCGAGCGAGCTCGCCGCACGTTCCTTCCAGCCGAGAGCCGCGCTGAAGTTCCCGTGGTAAGTGGCGTACATGAACGTCAGCCAGCTCGCGGTGTCGGACGCGCCCGCGCCGTCGCCCGCGGCCTTGTACAAGTCGAACGCCCGCTCCTTGAGCTCGATCGCGCGCTCGTACTCGCGTTCGAACATCGCGACCTTGCTCAGCCCGGTCAGCGCATCGGCGTTCTCGCCTGCCTCGAGCACACGCTGCAGGGAGGCTCGCGCCGTGTCCCAGTCCGCGGCCGCGATCGCGTTCTCTCCCGCGCGCAGCAGGTCTTCCCGCGCCTGGGCCTCCATCGGCGAACGATGATCTCATCCGGGCCGCAGGTCTGCCAGCGAGCCAGCGCATCCGGCGGCACAGCGTCCGGGCCGCCGGCTACGGCTTCGCATGACACGCAGGAGCGTCCGGACGACTTCTGCAATCGCCTCATCGACCTCCCGGGGCTCAGGAGTTCGGGAGCGTGAGGACGCGCACGTTGAGCTTGGCGGGGGTGCCCTGCTCGCCGGGGAACTCGAGCTGCACCGTGTACTGCTTGGGAGTGACCGACGTGCTCTTGATGATCACCGACCCGACGTTCCCGCCGGAGAGGGTCGCGTAGCCCGTGACGATGTTCCTGCCGCTCGGGGCCTTCACGGCGTAGGTCTGGAAGCCGTCGAAGCCCTTGAACTTGGTGGGCTGCGGGGTGACCGTGCGGTTGATCGTGCTGAGCTTCGCCAGCTTGGCGTCCGTCGGGGGCGCGGCGGGCATCGTCGAGCCCGACTGGCCCTGGGCGACGAGGGCGCCGGTGGCGGCGCCGACGACGGCGGCCGTGGCGAGGGCGGTGACGACCGAGCGGCCGCGGATCTTCGAAGGGGGTCGCATTCGTGCTCCTGGTGCGGTGGCCGAAGGCGCGATCCTCTTACAGGGCCCTGACATTTGCCAGGAGACGACGGCGCCCGCGCCCTCCGAGGAGAGGCGCGGGCGCGGTTGCAGAACCTGCGTGGGGGCGGTGACCGCTAGGCGGTCGCCTCCTCCGGGTGCGGCGCGAGCACCACGTCGCCGCGCTCGCCCGTGCGGACCCTGATCGACTCGTCCACGGGCAGGATGAAGATCTTCCCGTCCCCGGGCTCGCCCGTGTGGGCGAGCTCGAGGATCGTGTCGATCGCGCGGTCAACGTCGGCGTCGTCGACGACCATCTCCAGCTTCAGCTTCGGACGCAGGAAGATGGTGGTCTTGGCGCCGCGGTAGCTCTCGGTGAAGCCCTTCTGCCTCCCGGATCCCTTGACCTCGGTCACGCTCATGGAGGGGAGCCCCATGGTCGCCAGGCGGTCGTGGATGGCCTCCAGGGCCTCGTGGCGGATGAACGCCTCGATCTTCTTCACGTCAGCTCCTTACGAGGCGGTGGCCGGGTCGGTCGCGGTGCTGGCGCCCGCCGGAGCGGGAGCCGGCGCCGCCGGGAGGTCCTCCGGCTCGGCGCCGGGGACCTCGATGAAGCGCTCCGGGTAGCCGAACATGCCGTGCTCGGAGATGTCCAGGCCGCGCAGCTCGTGCTCCTCGCTGACGCGGAGGCCCACCGTGTACTTGATCGCCGCGAAGACGATCAAGGACGCGGTGAACGTGAAGCCGATCGTGGCGGCGACGCCGTAGAACTGCACCCACAGCTGGTGGCCGCTGCCGCTGTAGAACAGGCCGCCCTCGCCGACGGCGAGCGCGGTCGCCCGCTCCTCGGTGGCGAAGAGGCCGCAGGCCAGGGTGCCCCAGATGCCGGCCATGCCGTGCACCGGGAGGGCGCCCACCGGGTCGTCGATCTTGATCTTGTCGACCGCGACCACGAGCGGCGGGACGATCAGGCCCGCGATCAGGCCGATCACGATGGCCGCCCACGGCTCCACGAACGCGCAGCCGGCCGTGATCGCGACGAGCGCGGCGATGGCGCCGTTGCCCATCTGCGACACGTCGAGGGTCTTGAACATGATCAGCGAGCTGACCGTGGCGCCGATGATGCCGGCCGCCGCCGCCAGGTTGGTGTTGACGGCCACGTCGGCGAAGTTGACGCCGATCGCGTTCAGGAACGAGCCGGGGTTGAAGCCCATCCAGCCGACCCACAGGATGATCACGCCGAGGATCATCAGCGGGATCGAGTGGCCCGGGATCGGCACCGCCTTCCCGTCGCGGAACTTCCCGATGCGCGGCCCGAGCACGATCGCCCCCGCGAGCCGCCGCGAGCGCGCCCTGCAGGTGGACGATCGACGAGCCGGCGAAGTCCTGGAAGCCGTCCTGCAGCAGCCAGCCGCCGCCCCAGGTCCAGTGGGCGACGATCGGGTAGATCAGCCCCGTGAAGAAGATCGCGAAGATGATGTAGCCGATGAACTTGGTGCGGTCGAGCATGGCGCCGAAGACGATCGCCAGCGAGACGGCGACGAAGACCACCTGGAAGAAGTAGGTGACCTCGAAGTTCGTCGAGCTGTAGGCGAGCGAGGCGAAGTCAACCGCGGGGTTGCCGTTGTCCAGGAACCAGCCGCTCGAGCCGAGGAAGTCGTTCCCGGTCCCGAAGGCCAGCGAGAAGCCGACCGCCCAGAACATCAGGAAGGCGATCGCCACGTTGATGAGGATCTTCCCCATCACCGCGCCCGCGTTCTTCATGCGCGACAGCCCGACCTCGAGCATCGCGAATCCGGCCTGCATGAAGAGGACCAGGACTGCGGCGAAGAAGACGAAGGTCGAGTTGAGCGCGATGTCCGAGTCGCTCACATCCTGGGCGGCCGCGAGGGCCGGGACCAGCAGCAGCAGCACCGCCACCAGCGCCGGCACGAGCCGGAATGACCTCAATCGCATCTACTCTCCTTGGGGGAAGACGACGGCAGGCCCGGGGGGACCCCGAATGCGCTCAGGCTAAGGAGCGGCCTCCGGAGGGGCTTTAGCCACGTGTATGAGAGTTCGGGCTCCGGGTTCTCCCGATGTCCAAGTGGAGCAGCGGGGCTCAGCCGGTGGGCCGGGCCCCTCTATCGGCCCACCAACTGGGCGCCCCGCGCGAGCAGCGGCTGGGCCTCGGCCTCCATGCCCTCGCGCAGGTACCAGCCGCCCGCGTCGAGGGCGACCACGGCCCGCCAGGCGTCCAGCGCCGCCGCGGCCCCAGCCCCCCCGTAGCCCTCCAGCACCGCCTCCGTGGCGGGGCCGGGGAGCCGGTTGAGCTCGGCGAGGTAGGCCAGGTCCTCGGCGGGGTCGCCCATCCTCCAGAACTCCCAGTCCACCAGCGCCGGGCCGCGCGGGCCCCAGACGACGTTCTCCTCCACGAGGTCGCCGTGCAGCAGCCGGAAGGGCTCCGTCTCCGCCCGCGCGGGCAGCGGGACGGCGAGCGCCAGGCGCGCGAGGCCGGCGTAGCGGGTGCCGGCCAGGGCGGCCTCCGCGTCCTCGGCGCGGCCGGCGCGGTAGGCGGCCACCGAGATGGCCGGCGACGGCCACCACCAGAGGCCGCCCTCGGCGGCTCTGCGCACGTCGTGGGCCTCGCGGAGGACGGCTCCCAGGCGGCGCGCGTCGGGCGGGGCCAGGCTCGCGAGCGGCCGCGGGGCGCCGGGGCAGCGCGTCGCGCGCACGACGCCCGGTCCGGCCGCCACCAGGCGGGGCGCCCAGGCGCGCCCGGCGACCAGCCGCAGGGCCTCGGCCTCGCGCGCGAGGGCGTCGGCCGGCCCGCGCTTCTCGATCTGGGGCTCGGCGCCCGCGAGGTCGCGGAAGGTGAAGCGGGCGTTCACGCAAGAAGCCTACGGCGGCCGTGGCGCGCGGGCGGCCGGATGTGCAACCGTTCCCCGTCGGTGGTCCGCCGCACCAAGATCCTCGCGACGCTGGGGCCGTCCACCGACGCCCCCGGCCGCCTCGACGCGCTCGTCGCGGCGGGGATGGACGGCGGGCGCATCAACTGCGCCCACGACGGGCCCGGGCAGTGGGCCCTGCGGGCCGCCGGCCTCCGCGCCGCGGCGCAGCGGGCGGGCCGGCCGCTGGTTCTCGTGATGGACCTCGCCGGGCCCAAGATGCGCCTCGGCGCAGGCGCCCGAGCGGGAGGTCGCCCGCGGCGAGCGGATCGTCTTCGCGGCGGGCGAGGACGGCGTGGACGGAGCCGTGCCGACGGCCTGGCCGGGGCTCGCCGAGACGGTCACGATCGGCCGCTCGGAGATCGTGATCGGCGACGGGACGCCGCGGCTGCGCGTCGTCGACGCCCGGCCGGCCGAGGGCACCGTGACGGCGACCGTCGAGCGCCCCGGCAGGATCGGGCCCCGCAAGGGCATCCACGTGACCTACGTCCAGTCCCCCGCATCGACGCTGGGCGACCGCGACCTGGCCGACCTCGAGGTCGCCTGCGAGCTCGACGCCGACGTCGTGGCGCTCTCGTTCGTGCGCTCGGGCGTGGACGTGAGGCGCCTGCGCGGGGCGCTCGGCGCCCTCGGCAGCGAGGCCCGCGTGATCGCCAAGATCGAGAAGGTCGAGGCCTTCGAGGCCCTCGACGAGATCGTCGACGTCTCGGACGCGGTGATGGTCGCGCGCGGCGACCTGGGCGTGGAGGCCGGGCGTCGCGCGCGTCCCGCTCATGCAGAAGGAGGTGATCCGGCGGGCGGGCGCGCAGGGCAAGCTCACCATCACGGCCACCCAGATGCTGGAGTCGATGATCAGCCAGCCGGAGCCCACGCGCGCCGAGGCGGCGGACGTGGCCAACGCGATCCTCGACGGGACGTCCGCGGTGATGCTCTCGGGCGAGACCAGCATCGGCCGCTACCCGGCCGAGGCCGTCGCGGCGATGGCCGAGATCGCCGCCGAGGCCGAGCGCGGGGTGCCCCACTCGCTCGGGCTCCTGACGCCGGCCCCCCGCCGCGCAGAGGCCGTCATGCAGGCAGCGGTCCACCTGGCCCAGCAGGTGGGCGCCGCGGCGATCGTGGTGACCACGGTCAGCGGCGGGGCGGCGCGGGCGGCGTCCAAATACCGGCCCCGTCCGCCGGTGATCGCCCTCTCCGAGGACCAGCGCGTGCGCCGCCAGCTGGCCCTCGAGTGGGGGGTGGTGCCCGGGCGCCTGCCGCCGCGGCCCGCCTCCGCCGAGGAGCTGGCGGCCCTGATGCTCGAGCGCGCCCGCGCCGTCGGCGGCCTGGAGAGCCACGACCTGGTGGTCATCGCGCACGGCCCACCCGGAGCGGGCGGCGGACAGACCAACACGGTCGCGGTGCGGGCGATCCCCTGACGGCGGCTCACGCCGCGCCGCTCGGCGGCTCTCGTAGCATCCGACGATGGCGCCGCCCTCCGCAAGATGGCCTGCTCGGGCCGCCGCCGCGGCCGCCGCGGGGCTCGTCCTCGCCGGGTGCGGCGGGGGCGGAGGGGGCGGCGAGCGGACGGACCGCCCGCCGCCCGACCGGCTGGCGGTCACCCTCTCCTCCGAGGCGGGGCCGTCCTTCCGCGTGGCGCTCGACTGCGCCGTCGCCGACCGGACCGCCTGCGCCGACATCCTGGAGGCCCTGGCCGAGGGGCGCGACGCGGAGACCTGCGCGCCGATCGCCCCGGCCGGTGGGAGGATCGTCGTCCGCGGCACCATCGGCGGCGAGGATGTCGGCGCCGCGATCGAGCGGCGCACCGACTGCGAGGCCCGGCTCTACGACCGGGTCAGAGCGGCGCTCGCGCCGTAGCGAGCAGGTCCTCGACGGCCGCGGCGGCGCCGGCGAGGTCGTCGGCGACGGCGTCGGCCGCCGCCAGCTCGCCCGCGCCGTGGGGGCCCGTCGCCACGGCGACGCACCGCGCGCCGCCGGCCCGGGCGCAGGCGATGTCGCGCGGCGTGTCGCCGACCACGATCACCCCGGCCGGCGGTTCCCCGGACGCGGCGGCGCGCGCCAGCGCGACGGGCACGAGGGCGTCGCGGCTCTCGTGGTCCGACCCGAACGCGCCCTCGCCCTCGGGGAACCAGGCGGCCAGGCCCGCGCGGGCCATCTTCGCCCGCGCGATCGGCTCGAGGTTGCCGGTGAGGAGGGCGAGCGCGCCGCCCGCACGCCTCATGCGGCCGAGCGCGGAGGGGGCGTCCGGCGCCACGGCCGAGCCCGGATGGCGGTCCTCCTCGTCGGGATAGAGCGCCGCCGCGCGCGCCATCCACCGCGGCATCGCCGCGGTGATCGCGTCGTCGTCCACGCCGTGGCGGCGCAGCACGAGCCGGGCGATCTCCTGGTCGGTGCGGCCCCCTGGGCGGACCGCCGCCACGTCGGCGGCCTCCGCCGGAACGCCGTGCACCTCGCGCAGCGCCGCCACGAGGGCGGCGGTGTGCGCGCGGGGCGAGCCGTGCAGGAGCGTCCCGTCGATGTCGAGCAGCACCAGCACGGCCGCGGACCTTAGTCTCCCGAGACGACGCTCCGCTAGCGTGGGAGGCCGATGACGGGCGATGCGGCGGCCCAGACCGAGCCCCGGCTCCGGCCCCCGGCGGAGTCGCTCGATCCGCGCGTGAGGCGGCTGTGGGCGCTCCACGGGCTGATCGCGACCGGGTTCGTCGCCGCCCTGGGCATCGCCGCGATCGTGATCTGGTCGCTGGCCGGCGACCCGCCGGCGGCCGCCCTGGCGGGGGGGCTCGCCGGCCTCGTGGCGCTGGGCATCGCGGCGTCCCTGATCGGCCCGGGGATCGCGTACCGCTTCCTGCGCTTCGAGGTGACGCCGCTCGGGCTCTACGTGCAGCGCGGCTGGATCACACGGTCGTGGACCATCGTGCCGCACAGCCGCATCCAGGCGGTCGAGACCTCGTCGGGGCCGCTGGAGCGGTCGCTCGGGCTCGCCACCGTGGAGGTGCGGACGGCCTCGGCCGCCGCGGCGCGCATCCCGGGCCTCGACGAGGGGCGCATCGCGCGGCTGCGGGAGGACCTGGCGGCGTTGGCCGGCGAGGGCGAGGCGACCTGAGCGGCGCGGTCGTCGCCGGGCGGCTCCACCCGTTGGCGATCGCCGTCTACGGCTGGCGGGCGGTCCGCGTCGTCGGCGTGATCGGCATCATCAGCCTCGCCACCGGCCGCTCGCCGCTGGTCGTGGGCCTGGTGATGCTGGCGGCCGTCGCGCTCGCGGCCCCGTTCGCCGTCCTGGCCTGGCGCCGCTTCACCTACCGCGTCGCCGACGGCCGCCTGGAGGTGCGCTCCGGCGTGCTCACGCGCGCCCTGCGCACCATCCCGCTCGACCGGGTGCGCGGCGTCAACATCAGCGCCCCCCTGCTCCACCGGCTGGCGGGGCTGGTGGAGGTGCGCGTGGACGACGCCGCCGGAGGGGCGTCCGCCTCCGGCCTGCGGCTGGCGGCCGTGCGCCGCGACGACGCGGAGGCGCTGCGCGAGGCGGTGCTGTCCCGGCGCACGGCGGCCCCGGGGGCCGCCGCCGCCGAGGCGGAGGGGCGCGTCCTGGCGGGGGTTCCGCTGGGGACCCTCGCGGTCGCGGGCGCCACCAGCGGCCGCTACCTGCTCGTGCCCGTGGCGGCCCTGGCCGCGGCGCTGAACGCCATCCGCGACGCCAACATCGGCTGGGTGGACGACCTGGCCGGCCGCGGCGTGGACCTCGTGCCGACCCACCCCGCCGGCATCGCCCTGCTGATCGTCGCGGCCATCGTGCTGGCGGCCGGGGCGGCGGCGCTCGGCAGCATGATCGTCAACGGCGGCTTCCGCCTCACCGAGCGGCCCCGCCGGCTCGTGGCCGAGCGCGGCCTGGTCGGTCGCCGCAGCGTGACCATCGACCGCTCGCGCGTGCGGGCGCTCGAGGTGCGCGACTCCCTGCCCTGGCGCGCCCTCGACCTGGCCGCCCTGAGGGCCGTGGTGGGCGGAGTGCCCTCCGGGCAGGGCGACGCGCAGGGCCGCACGACCCTCCTGCCCGCCGGCCCGGCCGACGAGGTCTGGCGGCTCGCGCGCGAGATCGACCCGCACAGCCACGACGGCCTCGACCCGCACCCGCGCGCGGCGCTGCAGCGGCGGCTGGTGCGGGCGGCCGGCGCGCCGGCCGCCGGCGCCGTCTGCGCCGCGGTCCTCGGGCCCTGGCAGCTCGCCGTCGCGCTCGCGGCCGTCGCCGTCCTGATGGTGCCCGTGGGCCTCGACCGCTACCGCTCGCTCGGGAACCGCCTCGAGCGCGGTCGCCTGGGCCTGCGCGAGGGCAGCCTGTCGCGGCGCCACTCGCTGGTGGTCCCGGAGGGCGTCGTGGCCTACCGCGTCTCGCAGAGCCCGTTCCAGCGCCGCGCCGGCCTGTGCACGCTCACGGCCTTCCTCGGCCAGGGCGCCGGCGCGCGACGGGCGCTCGACGTCGCGTCGTCGCGCGCCGCCTCGCTGCTGGAGCGCCTCGAGCCGGAGCTCGTGCCCCCGCTGCTGGCCGGCGACACCCGCCCCGAGGAGCAATAGCGGGACCCTCACCCTGTACAGCGGGCCAAGGAACGCGCCGCCGTCGCCGTCGAGACTCATCCCCACGAGCGGAGTGGAGTGCACTGCCTACCGGGTCAGCTCCGTTCGTCGCGGCGAGCGGCTTGGATCGGAGAGTGGCCCCCTTCTTTCCGGTCCACGCCCTCCCGCCGACCACCGAGACGGTCCCGCGCGGCGGCCACCAGGCCGGCGATGACACGGCTGTCCGGATCGGCCTCGGGGTGCCACTGCACGCCGAGCGCCCAGCCGGGCCCGTCGCCCTCGATCGCCTCGGGCACCTCGTCCTCCTCGGCCCGGCCGGTGACGCGCAGCCCGTCGCCGAGGCGCGCGACGCCCTGATGGTGGTGTGAGTACACGACGTGCGGGCTCTCGCCGGCGCTCTCCCGCGCCCGCGAGCCCTCGTCGAGGTCCACGCGGTGCTCGTTGCCGGGGAAGCTCCCGAGGACGCGGCGGTGGCGCTCGTCGCCGAGCTCGTCGGGCAGGTGCTGGCGCAGTGTGCCGCCGGCCGCCACGTTGATGAGCTGCATCCCGCGGCAGACGCCGAGCAGGGGCAGCCCGCGGTCGAGGGCCTCGCGGGCGAGGGCGATCTCGACCCCGTCGCGCAGGAGGGCCTCGGGCTCGGCGAGGGCGTGGGCCTCGGCGCCGTAGCGGCCCGCGCCGACGTCCGGGCCGCCGATCAGCATGAGGCCGTCGAGGCGGTCGAGGAGCCGGCCCGGCGCCTCGATCAGCGCGGGGTCCGGAGGGAGCAGCACCGCCAGCCCGCCGGCCCGCTGGACGGCCTCGACGTAGTTCATCGGCACGAGGGCCGCCGGGAGGTCCCAGACCGACCAGCGCGCCTGGTCCATGACGGCGCAGATGCCGATGACGGGGCTGTCGTGATGCGAGCCGATGGCCCGGAGGGTACGCGAGAGCTAGTGTTACGAGCCCATGATGGCCCTCGCCTACACCCTCGTCGGCATCCTCCTCGTCGGCGGGCTCCTGCTGGGAGTCGCCATCCTGGTGGGCCTGTGGTACGGCGTCTCGGGGTCGCGGCCGGAGCTGCTCGAGAAGAAGCGCCGCGGCGGGCGCTGATCCCGTCCGGGACGGCGGCTAGCGTGGGGCGCCGTGCTGCGCGAGGACCCGAGCGCCCGCTTCGAGCCCGGTCTGCTGCGCTGCCGCTTCGTGAGCGGTCGGCGTGACTTCCGGCCGCTGTCGCGGATGACCTACCGCGCGATCCTTCGCGACCAGCGCGACGCGCCCGTCCCGGTGGCCGCCGACGAGCGCCGCACCTGGTGGATGTTCCGCGACCGCGTGTTCTGGGAGGACGACGGGCTGCAGGCCGACGAGGTCATGGCGCTGGCGCTCGAGCGGGAGCGCCGGCGCCGCCGGCGCATCGACCGCGCCCTGGATGCGATGAGCGCCGAGGGGGTGGCCGGCGGCCCGCGGCGCGAGCCGATCCCCGAGGACGTGCGCCGCCAGGTCTTCCGCCGCGACGGCGGCCGCTGCGTCGCCTGCGGCGGCGACGAGCTGCTGCAGTACGACCACGTCATCCCCGTCGCCCTCGGCGGGTCCTCGACGCCCGAGAACCTGCAGCTCCTCTGCGCGCCCTGCAACCGCGAGAAGGGCGCGGGCCTGTGAGCGGGCGGGCCGAGGCCGGGCTGGACGCGCCCCTGGCCCTGGCGTGGATGCGCGAGCACGGCGAGATCCTGCGGGGCTTCCTCGCCGAGGAGGACGACGGCGACGACGCCCCGGCGGGCGACCCGGCGATCCGCGCGCATCTGCGCTTCGCCGCGGCGGCGATCGAGGCGACCGCCGCGCCGGACCTCGCCGGCGAGCTGGCGGGCCTGGCCGATGGCCTCCCCGAGTGGTTCGAGGAGCACCGCGACCTCTACGACCACCACCTCGACACGGGCGAGGGGGCGATCGCCCTCGAGGAGCACCTCCAGTTCGGAGCCCAGCCCGGGACCGACCCCTCGCTCGACGCGGGGCTGCACCGGCGCCTGCGGATCTGGGGCTGGCTGCGGCTGACGGCCCTGGCCGTCGAGGCCCGCCTCGGGCCGCCCGCCGACGGCCTCGCCGCCGAGGCGCTGGCCTGGATCGGCGACCGCCAGCGCGACCTCTCGCGCCTGATCCTCGCGCTCGACCGCGAGGCCAAGGCGCGCGCGGCCCGTGCCGCCGGGTCCGCGGGGGCGCGACCGACCTGGCGCTGCAGGACGAGATCGGCCAGGCCGCGACGGTCCAGGCGAACGTCAGGATGCTGGTGGAGGCGCTCGCCGCGACCGTTCCCGGCGGGCCGCCAGCTCCGCGTTGAGCACGGCGCCGCCTATGATCAGGCGGGCCATGATGAAGAGCCACAGCAGGATCACGAGCGCCGCCCCGATCGCGCCGTAGACCGAGGTCGCGCGGTCGGCGCTACCCGCCAGGTAGTACGCCGTGAAGAGGTGCAGGCCCTGGACGCCCACGGCCACCAGGACCGCGCCCGGCACGAGCGCCCGCCGGGGCACGTCGCGGTGGGGGAGGACCTCCGACAAGCGCAGCGCGATCACGAAGTAGAGCACCCAGAGCCCCGCCACCGTGACGAGCCCGCCGACGAGGCCCGACCGTTCGCGCAGGTACGTCGCGAACGCGGTTGCCGCCAGCGCCAGCACGACCACAACGAAGAGCCACGCCGACCCCGCCGCCGGGCGGGCGGCGCGCTCGGGCCGGACCCCCCACGCGGCGGCGTGGGCGATCCGAAGCGACCGGACGGCTCCCAGCCCCGCGTAGGCGGTCCCGAAGAGCCCGATGATCAGGGCGATCCACCAGCCCCTCTGCTCGGCGGCGTCGTGCATCAGGTCAGCGAGGGTGCCCTGGAGCCCCAGGTCGTCGGAGAGCTCGTCCGGCGTCTCGCCCACCGCCGCCGTGACGGCGCCGAGGAGGCCCACGAAGAGGAGGGTGAACGGGAGCAGCCAGAGGAAGAAGCGGTAGGCGAGCGCCCCCGAGAGCAGCCCGCCCAGGTGCCGGCGGTCGCGCTCGTAGACGTCGAAGCCCAGGGCGACCAGCGGCGAGCGCTCGCGCGCGTCCTCGGCGTACTCGCGGGCGCGCTCGGACTCCAGCCGCGCCCGCTCCACGGCCTCGCTCAGCCGTCCCCTGCGCTCCTCGCTCACCCCGCCATCGTCGCACTGCCCTCGTCAGTGCGGTGGCTCGCGGTCGGCGATCACCGCGCCGACCGCGGCGGCGCCGGCCGGCTCGGGCGGCGGGTGGACGCGCCACGAGCGGCGGAAGCGCCAGATCAGCAGCGCGACCGCGCCGAGCAGGATCGGGCCGATGTAGGTGAGGCCGCGGAAGAGGAAGACGCCCGCGACGATCTGCGACTCGTACGCCCCGTCGGTGGCGGCCAGCAGCGCCGAGACGTAGAGCGCCTCGGTCACGCCCACGCCGCCGGGGGTGAAGTTCACGATCGTGAGCAGGCGGACCACGGTGTAGACGACGGCGATCGCGCCGAAGCCCAGCGCGTCGCGGGGGAGGCCGGTCGCCCGCAGAGACAGCCCGAAGATCACGCCGGTCGTCACGTAGGTGCCGATGACCGCGAACGTCACCTTGGTGCCGAGCGTCTTCCAGCTTGTGCGAAGGTCGTCGCGGAAGCCCACGGCCGCCTCCCCGAAGTCCCGGTCGGTCGGGTCGCGCTTGGCCACGGCGGCGGCCCACCGCGCCGCCCGGCCGGCCAGGACCCCGGCGCGGCGGGCGAAGCTCTCGCTGCGCACGATGCGGACCACCACCCACACCGCGATGACGCAGACGACCAGGGCCACGGCGGCCAGCGCGAAGACCGCCCACGGCACGTCGTTGTCGATCGCCACCAGCACCACGGCGACCGCCGGCATGGCGAGCACCGTGAAGTTGGTGAGGCTGCTGGTGAACAGCCAGCTGCGCGCGAAGTCCTCGGTGTAGAAGCCCCAGGAGCGCAGCACCGCGAGCCGCGTGGCCGTGCCCGACGGGCCGGGGATGACGTTGGAGGCCGCCGCGGCGCTCTCGACCGCCACCATCGCCCGCCCCAGCCCCAGCCCCGGGACGGTGGCCGCCAGCTGGGCCCCGATCAGCACCTGGGACAGCAGCGTCAGGGCCACGAGCAGGATCGCGTCGGTCAGGGAGACGTTCTCGAGCGCCTCGACGACAGCCGAGAGCTCGCCGACGTTGCTCAGCAGCAGCCAGATGATGAGGCCCACCAGGGCGAGCGTCAGCACCCCGCGCGCGATCAGGTCCCGCGGCCTGCTCCTGCGCGCGCCGACCTCGTCGGTCGTCTGGACCGGGGCGTCCGCGTCGCTCACGCCGGGCGCACGACGCAGCGGAAGCCGATGTGGGTCGCGGAGGTCTCGATCGTCTCGGACTGACGGGCCGCCGGCCGGTAGCGGAGGCAGTAGTTGGGCGCGCAGAGGTGGGAGCCGCCCTTGATGACCCGTCGGGGGTGGGTCTCGCCGGGAACGACGCTCGCGGCCGCGTCCGTGACCCGCGGGTTCGACGGGGCGCAGCACGGGCGCTGGGAGCGGGAGGGCATCGCGAAGTAGTCGCTCGTCCACTCCCACACGTTCCCGGTCACGTCGCTCAGGCCGTAGCCGTTGGCGGGGAAGCTGCCGACCGGCGACGTGCCGGCGAACCCGTCCTCCAGGAGGTTCTCCCAGGGGAACTGCCCCTGCCAGGTGTTGGCCATCGTCCGCCCCTCCGGCGCGTACTCGTCGCCCCAGGCGAAGACCGCCCCCTCCAGGCCGCCGCGGGCCGCCCGCTCCCACTCCGCCTCGGTGGGCAGGTCCGCCCCGGCCCAGGCGGCGTAGGCGGCCGCGTCGCCGTGGGAGACCTGGGTGACGGGGTGGTCCTCGCGGCCGTCGACCGAGCTCCCCGGACCCTCGGGCGCCCGCCAGGTCGCGCCCGGCACCCACTCCCACCAGTTGCGGACGTCGCGCAGGTCGACCGGGCCCTCGCTGGCGCGGAACACCAGGGAGCCCGGCACGAGCAGCGCCGGGTCGGCGCCGGGGTAGTCGGCCGGGTCGGGGGCGATCTCGGCCTCGGTCACGTGGCCGGTGGCCGCGACGAAGCCGGCGAAGTCGGCGACGGTCACCGGGCCCTCGTCCACCCAGAGGCCGTCGACCGCGACGCGCCGGACCGGCCCCTCCTCGGGGTAGAAGCGGTCGGAGCCCATGAGGAACTCGCCGCCGGGCACCCAGGCCATGCCCGGGCGCGGAGGGGGCCCCGCCGCCACGCCGCTAGGCCGCCTCGGAGAACGCCTCGCGCAGCCGCGCCTCGTCCTCCTCGGTGAGGTTGGTGTGGATGAGCTCCGCCTCGGTTCCCTTCAGCGCCGCGCGCACCCTGTCGAGCACGGCGTCGGAGGTCATGACGAAGAGCGCGGAGGTGCCCGGCGTCACCTTCTCGCGCACCTCCTTGATGAAGCCGTCGTCGATGCCGACGTCCGTGAGCGCCCCGGTCAGGGCCCCCGTGGCCGCCCCGATGGCGGCGCCGAGCAGCGGGACCAGGAAGATGAGCCCGAACAGCAGCCCCCAGAAGGCCCCGCCGAGCGCACCGGCGCCGGCGAGGCTGTGGAGCTGCCGCGTCCTGGGCTTCCCGCGGTCCGCCGGCCAGGTGACGATGGCCGCGTCGTGGATGCTCACGAGCTCCTCGCCCTGCAGCCGCTCGAGGGTCGCGAGCGTCCGCTCGGCCCCCTCGGCGGTGGGGAACCTCCAGACCGTGAACGTCGCCATCCACTCCTCCCGGGAGCTCGGTGATCGGCGCCGGCGCCGTCGGGGCGCCGATACTAGCCAGCCGGGGAGCGGCCGCAGCCGTATGTAGATTCGCGGCGTGGGCGACTGTCATCGGCGCTCGAAGCTGATCGGGGACGCGATCTCGGGCTTCTCCTCCTCGCCCCCCGCCCGTGCGGCTCCCCGTCTTCGACGGCGCGGATGACGCCTACATCGACGTCGAGGCGCACCTCGCCGCGGCGATGGCCCGCGACTGATCCCGCCCGCGCGCGCCCCGGATCATCCCCTCGGGGCCATCCGGGGCGCCGAGCCGGGGAGTAGCCTCTGGCAGTCTCGTCAACCGCACCGACAAGGGGTGGCACCTCAATGAGCACCGTGTTGGGCAACCTGGCCCTGGACATCAGCTTCGGCGAGTTCCTGTGGTCGCTGGTGATCATCTTCTTCATGATCGTGTACTTCGTGATCCTCTTCCAGGTCGTCTTCGACCTGTTCCGGGATCACGAGCTGAGCGGCTGGGCGAAGGCCGGCTGGCTGCTCTTCATCATCGTGCTGCCCTTCCTGGGCCTGTTCGTGTACCTGATCGTGCGCGGCCAGGGCATGGCGGAGCGGTCGGCCAAGGATCAGGTCGCAGGCCCAGCAGGAGTTCGACCAGTACGTCCGCGAGACCGCCGGCGGGCGGCCCGACCCAGGAGATCGCGAACGCGAAGAAGCTCCTCGACGAGGGGACGATCTCCCAGGAGGAGTTCGACGCCATCAAGCGCAAGGCGCTGAGCTGAGGCCGGCGCGCCGGGAGACGACCGCGGTCGTCTCCCGGCCGGCGCCCGTCAGTCGGCGATCGCGCCCGGGCGGGTGATCGCCCAGATCACGAACACGTTCAGGGCGATGATGAGGATGGCCCAGAACGGGTAGTACGGGATGAAGAAGAAGTTGACGATCGCGCTCAGGCAGGCGAGGGCGATCGCCAGCGCCGCGGCCCAGAGCTTGCGGTAGAGGAGGCCGACTCCTCCCGCGGCGACGAGGATCCCGACGATCAGGTGGATCCATCCCCACCCGGTGACATCGACGTCATACGTGTAGTTGGGGGCGACGACGAAGAACTCGTCGTTGACGATCGCGACGAGCCCCATGAGGGCCTGGTAGATGCCGATCAGGATCATGATCGACGCGGCGAAGACGATCCCCCCGATCGCCCAGCCCGACTCCGGGCCCTCGCGGCGGCTCGATCTCGTCGTACGTTGCCATGCGGGACTCCTTCTGAAGCGTGGGGTCTGGTGCGTGCCCGTCCTTCGCGCGCGGCGGCCGTAACCCTGCTCTGAGAGGATCCGGCCGCCGCAATCGACGAGGGGGGAGCAATGGAGGTCGCCGAAGCCATCCGCAAGCGCCGCGCGGTGCGGACGTACACCGACCGGCCGGTCGAGGACGAGGTGCTCGACGGCCTCCTGCGACTGGCGCTGAGGGCGCCGAGCGGGGGCGGCCAGCAGGCCTGGGGCGTCATCGTGGTGCGCGATCCCGAGCGCCGGCGCGCGATCGCCGACCTGATCATCGCGGGGGGCGCCCGCTACTTCGGGGTCATGCGACCCCAGCGCGACGCCAGCGACGAGGAGCACGCCGAGTGGGCGCGCGGGTACGCCGAGCAGGTGATGAGCACCTACCGCGTCGCGCCGGTCTGGATCCTGGGGCTGCTGGTGCCGCGCGGCTACCCGGCCGGGATGGAGGAGGGCGGCCACCTCGACGACCTGATCTCGCTCGCCTTCGCCTTCGAGAACCTGATGCTGGCGGCGCGCGCCGAGGGCCTCGGGACCGTGCCGACGACGGCGTTCCAGCGCTGGGAGAAGGACCGGCTGCGCGAGATCGTCGGCCTCCCGCCTGAGATCGACCCGGCCATCGTCAGCCCGCTGGGGTACCCCGAGTCCTGGCCGGAGGGCCTCGCGCCGGCACTCAAGCGCAACTTCAAGACCTGGCGCGAGCTCGTGAACGACGAGACCTGGGGGAACACGCGGGGCTAGGACGAGGGGTTGCCGGCAGGGCAGGAGGCTTCGCGCCCCCGGCGAACCCGCGATAGCGTTGCCCCGACCTCCCCCGACGCCACGCGCCGAGGACGATCGACTGAGTGACAGCGGCTCTCACCTCCGGGCGGACCGGGACGGCTCCGGCGTGAGCCCCTCCCGGACGGCGGGCGCTCCCCGTCTGCCGTACATGCCCGGGGTCGACGGGCTACGGGCGGTCGCGGTGGCGGCGGTCGTCACCTACCACATCGGGGCGAGCTGGCTGCCCGGCGGCTTCCTGGGCGTCAACGTCTTCCTGGTGATCAGCGGCTACCTGATCACCTCGCTGCTGCTCGCCGAGCGGCGTGCCACCGGCACGATCGACCTGGTGCGGTTCTGGATCCGCCGCGCCCGCCGCCTGCTCCCGGCCCTCTTCGTGATGATGGCCGTGGTCCTGGCCTACATGGTCATCTTCCACCACGGCGAGGTGGCGCGGCTGCGCGGGGCCACCCTGGCGTCGCTCGGGTACGTCGCCAACTGGTACTTCGTCTTCGCCGACCAGCCCTACTTCGACCAGTTCGGCCGCCCGTCGGTCTTCCTGCACCTGTGGTCGCTCGCGGTGGAGGAGCAGTTCTACCTGCTCTGGCCGCCGATCATGGCGGCGGGGATCGCCTGGTTCGGCGGACGGCGCCTGCTGGTCGGGGTCCTGGCGGGCATCGCCGGCTCGACGATCCTGGCCTGGGTGCTCTGGGAGCCCTTCGCCGACCCGTCGCGGATCTACTACGGCACCGACACGCGGGCCGTGTGCCTCCTCGCCGGCGTCGCGCTCGCCTTCCTCTGGCCGGCCAGCCGGCTGCGCCCGCTGACCGAGCGGCGGCCGCGCATCGTCCTCGAGGCGACGGGGGCCGCCGCCGTGATCGTTCTCGCGCTCGCCCTCACCCGCCTCGGCGAGCTCGACGAGTCGCTCTACAAGGGCGGCTTCCTCTGGGTCGCGCTCGCCACGGCCGTCGTGGTGGCGGTCGCCGCCCACCCGTCCTCCTTCCTTGGCAAGGCCCTCGGGGTCGCGCCGATGGTCTGGATCGGGCTGCGCAGCTACGGCATCTACCTCTGGCACTGGCCGATCATCATGCTCACGCGCCCCGACGAGGACATCCCGCTCGACGGGGCGGCGCTGGCGACGCTGCAGATCGGCCTCACGGTCGGCATCGCGGCCCTGTCGTACACGTACGTCGAGACGCCCATCCGCCGCGGCGGCCTGCGCGCCCTGCGCGACGGCCTGCGCCGCGACACGGCGGGCTTCCCGCGCCGGGCGCGGGTCGCGGCGGCCTCGACCTGCGCCGTCGCCCTCGTCGCGGTGGGCATCGCGGTGGCGCTGCTGCCGCGCGAGAACCCGGTCATCCCGGGGCTCCCCGCGACGGCGAACGGCTCAGCCCAGCAGCAGACGGCGCTCGGCCCCCGGGCGGGCCAGGCCCCCGGCCGGACGACCCCGGCCGCCAAGCCGATCCAGGACTACGAGCCGGTGCTGGCCGTGGGCGACTCGGTGATGCTGGGGGCCTCGGGCACGCTGCTGCCGGCCCTCGGGCGGGGGGCGGTCGTGGACGCGGCGGTCTCGCGCCAGTTCTCGAAGGGGGCCGAGGAGGTGATGGCCGGCGTCAAGTCCGTGAAGCCGCGGACCGTCGTGATCCACCTCGGCAACAACGGCTACATCCAGTTCGAGGACCTGGCGGGCCTCCTCGATCGCCTCGCGCGCGTCCCCCGGGTGGTGCTCGTCAACACGCGCGTGCCGCTGCAGTGGGAGACGTCGGTCAACGAGGCGCTCGACTACGCCGACCGCCACTGGAAGAACGTGGTCCTGGTGGACTGGCACGGCATCACCGAGCGCAATCCCGAGGTGCTGGTCGACGGCGCCCACATGAAGCGCGAGGGCGCGCGGCTCTACGCGCGCGCCATCGCCAAGGCCGTACGGGCGCCGGCCGGGGCGACCTAGGAAGGTCGCCCCGGCCCGGCGTGGGTCAGGACGTGGTCGCGCAGACCGCGTAGGCCTGGAACTCGATCGACCCCGTGGTCGCGCCGGCGATCGCCGAGGTTCGCACGACGGCGTTGGGCACCTGGGCCGCGGCCTGCAGGTTCTGTCATCTGCTCCGCTCCTGGGTCGGTTTCGCAAGCGAGCGACCCTATCCGCCGCCCCGGCCGCCTGATTAGGATGGCCGCGGCCGTCCCGGGCCACCCTGCGGACAGGAGACGCACATGAGCACAGGCGTCGTGGCGACGCGGCCGTGGGCCGGCGTCCAGCGCTGGGACGGCCTCTGGACGATCATCTTCGCGCTGGTGATCCTGTGGATCGCCTTCGGGAGCGAGCGCAGCGAGGCCTTCGTCGACCGCGCCAGGGGCGGCTGAGCATGGACCCCGCCCGGGCGGCGGAGCTGCTGGCCGCCGAGCGCGCCCGCGTCGAGGACCAGCTGCGGCGGCTCGACGCCGAGTTCCAGCCCGACGCGCCCGAGGGCCTCTCGGACGACACCGACTACGGCGACCGCGCCGCCGACCTGACGAACCTCGAGCGCGATCTCGGCCGCATCGAGGAGCTGCGCGAGGAGCTGGCGGCGGTGGAGCGGGCCGAGAAGCGCCTCGCCGACGGCAGCTACGGCATCAGCATCGTCAGCGGCGAGCCCATCTCCGACCGGCGCCTGGAGCGGCTCCCGGCCGCCGAGCGCACCGCCGAGGAGCAGCGCAAGTTCGAGCGGGGCCAGTTGTAGCCGGCCCCGCCGGGACGGCGGCCCTCAGGCCGTCTTGGTGATCAGCTTCTCCCGCTCGTCCGCCTCCTTGACCAGCGCGGCGACGGCGTCCGAGTTGACCTCGGCGACGATGATCTCCCCGACCTCCTCGTTGGTGCTCTCGAAGATGCCGAGGCGCTGCATGCTCGCGGCGGCGCGGTGGTTGTCCTCGGTCGGCGTCAGGTAGTGGATCGCCGCCGCCTTGTAGCGGTGGATGAGGAACAGGTGCAGCAGCGTCATCAGGCGCTTGCGCCGCAGCGACAGGTCGAAGGTGTTCTGGTCGCGGACCGACAGGATCGAGCGCCCGCGCCGGTCCTGGAGGGTGGCGAAGATGATGTTCGCCAGCTTCTCGTCGTCCTCGTCGAGCACGCTGAGCTCCAGCAGCTCCGAGCCGGCGGTGTGGGGGCGCAGCGAGACCTTGAGGGTCTTCTCGACCTCGTGGTGCTCGGCCCAGTCGGCGAGCCAGCCGGCCAGGACCTTCGGCGGCACCTCGGTCTGCACCAGGTGCTGGCTCTGGGTCGAGCCCTCGCCCATTGCCTTGGTCATCGCGGTCTGGCCGGAGGCCGAGGCCAGCGCGGCGTCGGCCCGCGGGCCGCCGACGAGCGTCTGCGGTGTCCGGTACGGCGACTCGAGCAGGCGGAACTTCCGCTGCAGGCGCGCCAGGGCGAGCATCCCGTCCTCGCGCAGGGCGGTCGTGAACTCCTCGGCCGCGAGGCCGTCGATCTGGTGGCCGCCGTAGGTGATGAAGTTGAAGACGAAGCCCATCTTCCCGAGCTCCTCGGGGAAGGCGCGCATCTCCTCGTCGGTCATCCCGGTCGTGTCCCAGCTGAAGGACGGGGACAGGTTGTAGGCCAGCATCTGGTCCGGGTAGACGGCGTGGATCGCCTCGGCGAACTCGCGCGCGTCCTCGAGGTCGGCCGTCTTGGTCTCCATCCAGAGCAGGTCGGCGTACGGCGCCACCGCCAGCGACTTGGCGATGGCGTAGGGAATGCCGCCCTGGATCTGCTGGTAGCCCTCGGGGCTGCGCGGCCAGTCGGGCTCCCAGGTGACGTTGACGCCCATCTCCTTCGCCTTGGCGCGGGCCGTGTACCACGACGCCGTGTCGGCGAAGTCGAGCCACTCCTCCAGGGTCATCGGCAGGTCGGCGCCCTCGTCGGCGCGGAATGCCATCTCCTCGGCCACGGCCTGGCCCAGCGTCTTGAGGCGGGCCTCCGACTGCCACGCGTCGAGGAAGCGGTCGGAGACGGCGTCGAGGGTGGCCTCGGCCGTGGGGCCGCCGGCGGCGAGGTGCTCGCGCGCGGCCTCGTCGATGGCCTCGGCGACGCCGCTGCGCTCGAGCCAGGCGTCGGCGGAGGCGTACTCCTCCTCGGACAGGGCGTAGAGCAGGTGGCCGTTGACCTCGGTCACGCCGGCCCGGTGGAGGCTGCGCATGGCCGCCAGGAAGCCGGCCTTGTAGGTGGGAACGGTGCGGTTCGTGACGCCGAGGACGAAGGGCTGGTCGCGCTCGTCGCCGGCGCCGTCGAGCAGGTTGGCCGCCTCGGCGTCGGTGCGGGCCACGATGATGCCCGGCACGCCCATGATGTCGAGCTGCAGGCGGGCGGCGTTGAGGCGCTTGATCTGCTCGTCGGCGGGCACGAGCACCTTGCCGCCCTGGTGGCCGCACTTCTTCGCGCCGGGCTTCTGGTCCTCGATGTGGTAGCCCGGGACACCCGACTCCACGAAGCGGCGGATCAGGTTGCGGACGTGGGCGTCGCCCCCGTGGCCGGTGTCGGCGTCGGCGATGATGAAGGGGGTGAAGTCGACCTCGGGCGTCTCGTCGCGCTGCTCCTGCGTCATGTGCGACCGCGCGTAGCGTTGATTGCGGTCGGCGGTGAGGAGCGCCCGCACGAGGCCGGCGGCCTCGTCCGGGACCTGGCTGAGGGGGTAGCTCGCGAGGTCGGGGCCCGGGTCCTCGTCGCGGGAGCCCTTGGCGGAGGTGGCCCAGCCGCCGAGGTAGATGCCCTCGATGCCGTTGCGCTTCATGGCGACGGCCTGGCCGGGCGAGTACGGGCCGAAGGTGGTGATCGACTTCTTCTCCTGGAAGAGCTCGCGCAGCCGCGCGTGGAAGCGCTCGGCCGCGACCCGCGCCACGGTGTAGTCGAAGGGCACCGTCCCGCGCTGCTCCACCACCTGCCGCGCGGTGAAGAGCCGCTGGATCCCGGTGAAGCGGTCGCCGGCCATCCAGCCGGCGGCCTGGTCGACCTCGTCCTCGAAAACGCCCATCGTCCCTGCCCCCTTACGCCGTGGTGAGGGGGTCATTGTATTCACGACGGGCACCCTCGCGATCCCCCCCGAACGTCCTGCGGCGAGCGGATTCTCGGCGCCCCGCCGCTCGCGACATCCGGCACGATCGCGCCCGCCGGCCGGGCCCGCGAGGGAGGCGTCCCGCCCGCCCGCTATGGCAGGGGCGCGCGGCGGTCGTGGCGGATGTCGCGAGGCGAGGGCCCGAACCCCTGGCGGTCGGGGACGAGCGCCTCGGCGCGGGCGAGCGGACCACGGATATTCGTGGGCGACGGCCTCGTCGAGCTCGGCGAGGCGCGCCTCGACCGGCGGGCCGGCGGGCCTCGGGGACCGTCTCCTGGAGGTCGAGCAGGATCGAGCGCAGCGCCCGGGCCACCTGCGGCGAGCCGGCCCCGTACCTGATCGTCTCGGCGAGGCCGATGGCCAGGTAGTCCTCCCAGTCGGGCCCGTGGAGGACCAGGCGCACCCGGCCCCTGGGGCCCCGAGGGCTCCATGGGCCCAGCCGGCGCCCCGCGAGGTCGCCCAGCAGCTCGTGGATGCGCTTGAGCGACTGCACCGACGTGGTCGGGTCGTTGACGGCGGGCGAGAGCGCGCGTATCGAGATGTCGGCGAGGATGCGGAACGGCAGGAGGGGATCGAGCTCGAATGAGCGCTCGGCCCCGACGATCACGGCCCGCCTCACCCGCTCCGGATCGGGCTCGCCGCCGCGCACCGTGAAGAGGACGTTTCCCGCTGTCACGTAGTCGCCGACGCAGGGCGCGGCGACGAGCAGGCACTCGGCCCGTGCCGCCTCGCGGACGAGCCCGGCCACGTCGACGCTGACGATCACCCCGCCCCGGCCCTCGTGGCGGATGACGGTCTCCGGGCCGTCGGCCCCCGGCGTCGCGGGCGCAGGAGCCTCGCCGAAGGGCTCGGGGTGCACGCGGGCGATGGTCTTCCGGCCCTCCACGGCGCAGAGCTGCGACATCGGCGCCGGCCGCAGGATGCGCGACGTCCGGCCGATCAGCAGGAGGAAGACGACCACGCTGATGAACACCAGGATCCCCGCGCCCGCGACCGAGAGCTGGGGCACGTAGCTCCCCGTCACCGACTCGAGCACCGACACGGTGTAGGCCAGCGTGCCCACCCAGAGCCCGAGCGAGATCTTGCTCAGCAGGCTGCGATAGGCGAGCCGCGTGGCCCGCGGTGAGAGCTGCGAGCTCGCGAGCTGGACGACCAGCAGGAGCACCGAGAACGCGAAGCCGGTGAAGGCGACGGCGGCGCCCGCGAAGGCGGCGAGCAGCTGGGTCGCCGTCGACGAGGTGAAGTCCAGGGCAGCGATGCTGGGCGTCGCGTCGTCGAGCTCGATGAGGGCCACCGAGAGCGCCCAGGCCGCGACCCCGCAGACGAGTGGGATGACCCACAGGCTGTCGGCCACCCAATGGCGCACCCGGAACCACGTCACCGCGGCCGATCGTACGGGTGCCCCCGGCCGACACACCGGCCGGTTCGTCCGGAAGAGGTGATGCGCCGTCCGATCGCGGGCCGTAGGCTGCCGCGAGACGTCTGCGTTCGGCGAGGGGGTCGGGGTGGAGGGCTCGGGAGGGTTCCGCGGAGGGGTCGCACGGTTCCATCACCGGCTGACCGACGGGCCGCCCACGCGCGGCCGGCGGATCCTGGTCTGGGGGCTGGTGGCCCTCGCGATGCTCCTCGTCCTCGTCTGCTCGCTCACCATCTGGGTGCAGCGCCAGGCCCTCGACACCGACAACTGGGTCGACCTCAGCACCGAGCTCCTGGAGAACGACGATGTGCGCGAGGACCCTTTCCGTCCGGCTCGTCAACGCCCTGTACGACGGGACGGACGTGCAGCAGCAGCTCTCCGAGCGGCTGCCGCCGCCCCTCAAGCGACTCGCCGCCCCGGCCGCGGGCCTCGTCCGCCAGGCCGCCGTCAACGCCGTCGACACAGCTCCTCCAGCGCCCCCGGGTCCAGGAGCTCTGGGCCAATGCCAACCGGGTCGCCCACGAGCGCCTCGTCGCGATCCTGAAGAGGAGGACTCGGATCGGCTCATCCAGTCGTCCAACGGGCAGGTGGTGCTGGACCTCAACCCGCTCGTCGTCCGCCTCAACGACCAGCTGGGCCTGAACGTCATCCTGCCCGAGGGCGCGGGCACCTACGTCATCGCCGACTCCGACGAGCTCGCCGCCGCCCAGACGGCCGTCGCGGTCATCGACCCGCTGTCCATCCTCCTCATCATCGCGGTGCTCGTCCTCCTGGCCGCAGCCGTCTACCTGGCCGCGGGCTTCCGCCGCGAGACGCTGCGGGCGATCGCGTTCTCGCTGATCGTGATCGGTGTCCTCCTGCTGGTCGTGCGCCGCCTCGTGGGCACCGCGCTGGTCGATGCGCTCACCAGACGACACGACCCGCAGCACGGGCTGGGCGGTCTGGATCCTCGGCACGAACCTCCTGCGCGACGTCGCCGTCGCGATCCTCGCCTACGGGATCGTCCTGCTGCTGGGCGTCCTGCTGGCCGGCCCGACCCGGTGGGCCACATGGATCCGCGCCAAGCTCGCCCCGGTCATGCGCGAACGCCCCGTGGATCGTCTACGGAGCGGTCGCCCTGATCTTCCTCCTGGTCCTGCTCTGGAGCCCCACCGACAGCCAGCGCGGCATCTGGGGCACCCTCGTCCTCGCCGCCCTGGTGGCCCTCGGCATCTGGGCCCTGAGGCGCCAGACCCTGAAGGAGTTCCCGCCCGCCTCCCCGACCTGGCCCGCCGCGTCAGCCGAGGCCGAGCTCGGCCATGCTTGCGGCGGATCGCCGCCGCGCGCGCCTGCGAGGCCACCCGGGTGCTGGCGCGGCGCTCGTAGGCCGCCCTGAGGGCCGGATCGCTCGCGGGACGTCCCGGTGAAGAGCTGGCGCATCGGGGGTGTACACATCGATCCTCTCACGAATGGGCCGGCCGTCCTCGTCGAGCGCGCCCGAGGCGCCGGAACGTGAGCTCGCTCCCGCTGGACCCGGTCGCATTGCCACCACTCGCCGGTCGCCGGATCCCGCCACGAGAGGTAGCCGCCCTCGCTGGACCTGGCGCGGGCCGTCCAGCGCCCCGGTGAAGCTGTAGCGCACCCCGGCAGCGGCGACCGGGTCGTAGTAGTTCGGGGTGAGAAGTCCGAGACGAGGTAGCCGTTGACCGTGTACGCGCGAGCCGGACGCCGCCCACCGGGTCGCAGATCTCGACCAGGATCTCGACCAGCCCCTGGCCCTGCATCGGCGAGACCGCCCGGCACGGTGCGGTTGCCCCAGGGGTCGGTGACCATCTCGATCACCTCGTGGCTCACCGTCAGCGACCAGCGTCGGGCTCACCTCGACGAGCGCGAAGGGCTGGCCGTCCTGATCGAGGTGCATCCCGATGACCTCGATCCCGGGGAGGTCGTCGCGGACGAGGATGGGCCAGTACCCCGGGGGCACATGCTCGAGGGACGCGAACGCGTCGATGGTCGCTTGCACCTCCCAGATCGGGCCCACGTCGCGGCTGAGCTGCCGCTGGACGCGCGGCGGCGATCTCCATGGTCGCCCGCGGGGACACCTGTCGGCGCCTCGACCACGAGCGCGAGGTGGATCGGGGGCGTCACGTCCGGCCCTCCCGCTCGAGCGGGTGGGTCGCGGCGGCCGCAGGTCGCCGGCCGAGCGGACGCCGAGGTACGGGGCGTCGAGCGTGGTGCCCGCCTCGGCGAAGCGCTCGCGGGCGACCTCGAGCCGGTCCTCGGCCGCGCGAGGCCCCGCTCGGCGGCCGTCACGGCGGCCTCCGCCAGGAGGAGGCAGCGATGCGCGCCGAAGCTCTCCCCGCCGCCGGGATCCTCGGCGAAGGCGAGGCCCGGCGCGAGGGGGAGCGTCAGCGCGGGGGCGCCGTCGTCCAGGAAGGGCGCGAGCGCCGCGCGCAGCTCGTCCGCGAGCGCGCGAGCGCGCGCGCGCGATCGCGCCGCTCGACGACGAGCACCGCCGAGTCGCGGCGATCGAAGCCGCTCGGGTCGTCGACGACCTTGGCGACGAAGGCGAGCCCGGCGCGGTTCAGCCGGCGGGTGGTCTCCCGCACGAAGGGCACGGCGCCCTCCGGGCGGAGGTCGAGGTAGCAGCGGTCGAGCAGCCGAGGGCCCTCGGCCGAGAAGCCGCGGTCGCCGCGCGCGATGTAGAAGCCGGGCGAGAACGCGGGGAGACCCGCGGGCAGCCGGACCGCGACGAGGTCGCCGATGCGCGAGCGCCCGCCTCGCTCGGCCTCGATCTCGTCGTCGGTCACCCAGAGCCGCAGACCGCGCCGCTCGACGACCCGGCGCCCGTCCTCCTCCCCGACGAGGCGCCACCCCGGCTCCAGGCAGCCCGTCCCGCGTTGGCGGCCGCGAGGTCGTGCGACATCGACGGCGCGCCGCCCGGCGCGCGGCGGCGCCGCGGCCGTCGCCGGGCAGGGGCGCGCCCTGCGTGAAGAAGGAGTCGTACAGCCTCGCCGCGGATGGCCTCGACGAGCGCCCGCCGCGATCCCCCGCCGGCCGGCCAGGCGGACGACATGCTCGGGGAGGTCCGAGGCGTCTCCCATCCACGAGAAGCTCGTCGGGCGACCGGACCTCGACGGCCTCGAGCGCGCGGAGGATGGCCGCCGCCGCCCGCGGCGGGGTCATCGTGGCTCACGCGATCCCCAGGAGCTCGCGGCCGGCGCGGCGCCGGGTCGGCCAGGATGTGCGAGCGCGACCTGCAGGTGGGCGACGGCCAGGGGTGGAGGTCCGCCTCGTCGAGCGCTGCGATCGAAGGCCAGGTGCACGAGCCGCGCGGCGGCGAGCTGCGCGCACCGCATCGCCCAGGCGTCGGTCGGCGCGCGAGGACCGGCGGCGCGATACGCCGTCCAGAAGGCGTCCAGTCCGGGCACGGATCGCGTCCATCGGCAGCCCCGCCTCGTCCACCAGCCGGGCCGGCGCGACGTCCGGGACGGCGGGGATCGAGGACAGCCACGCGCTGACGCCCGACGCCGCGAAGCAGCCGACGTCCCACGCCCGTTCCCCGGAGCCGCCCATCTCCCAGTCGACGAGCCACACGCGAGGCGGCGCGCGCGCCGGGCGCGACGAGCACGTTCTCCCATCGCAGGTCGCCGTGGACGAGCGTGCCGGCGGCGGGCGGCGCCAGAGCGGCGAGGTGGGCCTGCAGCTCCTGGGATCGCTGGAGCGCTTTCAGGAGCCCGACCTCGCCGCCGCTCAAGAGGCGGAGGTGGGCCGGCGTGGGCCGGTCCACGCCGATGCCGCCCCGCAGCCAGACCGAGGGAGGGGCGTCGTCGTCCCCGAGACGGCGCGGCCCTCGGCGTGGAGACCGCCGACGACCCGCCCGAGCTCGGCGGCCACGGCCGGCTCGAGCGTCCCGTCGCGCCGCCACGAGGCTCCCGAGGTCGCCGGCCGGGACCGCCTCCATCTCGAGCTCGCCGGCGTCGGCGTCCCAGCGGACGTCGCGCGGCAGGCGGGCCGCGGTGGCCGGGCACCGGTCGTCGCACCAGCTCGTAGACGGCCGCCTCGCGGGGGAGCTCACGACGGTCGGCCGGGCCGCGGGACGCCTTCGCGAACGAGCGCCGGCCGGGAGCGCCCCGATGGCCCGTGAGGTGCCGGCCGAGCGGCGCCGCGGCGACGATCACGGCCCCTCCGTCACTCTCCGCATCGCACGCCGGTCCCCGGCTTGCCGAACGCTCCGCATGTCGTGCCGGTCCCCGGCTTGCGTCCGAACGCCGCTGACTGGTCACCCCACGCCGAGCTCTCCGAGCCGGGCTGGCCGAGGTAGTCGTCGATCAGCTCGCCGCCGAGGTAGCGCGGCGAACGACGGCCCGAGCTCGGTCTCCTGGACCACTCGGTAGGGGATCGGGAGCGCTGTCCTCGTCGAAGGCTCGCAGCCAGACCGTGTACGCGTCCTGCCGCTCCGCCTTGGCCTCGGGACGCCAGGCCGAGCAGGTCGCTTCCAGTGGAAGTCCACGTAGCGGTCGAGGCGGGGCGACAGGTAGATGCCGCCACGGCAGGAACGGCTCCCGCACGTCCTCGGCGGAGCCTCCGATGACCTCGATCGCGCAGCTCTGTCGATCTCCCGCCTCGTGCGAGGAACGTCCTTGAGCTGGTCGACGATGTCGGACCGGCCGAGGTCATCCCCGGAGGACGATGCGTCGCTCGCCCAGCGGTCCGCCCGTCGACGCCTGCACGAGGCTCGAGCGACGCGCGGTCCGGTCGTCCCGGGATCGCCTCGCTCGACCAGGAGTCGAGGTCGGTCGGGTCGTCTCTCGCTCTCGGGCGTCGCACGAGCGGTCCGGGAGTCCGTCGGTCGTCCTCTGGTGCGTGGTCTTGTCGTCGCCTGTGCCCATCGTGTCCTCCTGGTCAGCTCTGGACGTGGAAGTCGGCCTGCTCGGCCTCGGTCAGCTCGCGCGTCGTGCGCTCCTGGCCGGTGCCTAGCACGTCTCGATCGGGCCACAGACGTCGCACGCGATCTCCCGGACGACGTTGTCCGGCCCGTAGAAGACGATCGCCGGGGCCGTGCCCGGACGTCGTCACCGCTGACCGCCTGGCGCGGGATGGTCAGCAGGGTCACGCCGCGGCGCCAGTCCGTGATCCCGCACGCCATCGAACCCGCCGGAGACGAGCCGGCCGTCGTCGGCGAACGTCACCGACGAGACCGAGCCCTGGTGGCTGCGGAGGATGCGCGGCTGCCTCCTCGCCCGAGAGGTCCCAGATCCGCACCGTCTTGTCGGCGCTCCGCGCTCGCGAGCCAGCGGCCGTCGGGGCTGAAGGCGAGGCCGATCACCTGGCCCGTCGTGGCGTGCCGAGGGTCCGCGAGCCGCCGGGCCCGCCCCAGACCTTCACCGTCTGCCGTCGCGCCCGCCGCTGGCGATCGTCCCGTCGACCGGGCTGAAGGCGACGGCGAACGCCTGCGCCCTCGTGCCGCCCGACGGTCCGCGGGCTCGCGCCGGGCGTCGAGGTCGATCACGTCGACGCGCCCGCCGCGAGAGCGCGACGGCGACGCGGCGGACCGCGGGGATCGAGCGCCACGCCGTTCGCCAGCTCGCCGGTCGCAGGTCGCGACTCCGCGCTCACCCGTACGTCGCGCACGACGACCCGCGCGTCGAAGAGGCCGGCGGCGACCAGGTCGCCCTGCGGCGTCGGCCGAGTAGCACGCCGCCCGGCACGGCGGGGAGGAGCGGGCGGGCGCCCGGACTGCCCGGCCGCCAGCTCTCGGCCGAGCCGTCGGCGCCGACGATCGTGATCCGCGAGTCACCGTCGAACGCCGACGCCGCCGGCCGGCGCAGGGACGTGGCCGCGCGAGCTGCTGCTCGACGCCCGCCGACGCGTCCCACCGGCGCACCGTGCCGTCGCCGCCCACGCTCGACGACGGCGCCGGGTCCGACGAACCCGACCGGCGCGACCGAGCTCTCGTGCCCGCTCCATGCGGGAGAGCAGCCGCCCGCTCCTGGTGTAGACCCTCACCGAGCTGTCGCCGCCGCCCACGACGAGGCGCTCCGCCGTCGGCCGACCACGCGACGTCGGCGGCGCCTGCCATGCGGCGCCGAGAAGGACGACGGCGTCCGCCCTCGCCGAGGCGCAGGACGTGGAGGCCGTCGTCCCCGGCCACGGCCAGCAGGGACCGTCGGGGCTCACCGCGAGGGCCCACGGGGAGCCGTCGACCTCGATCGGCGTCGGCGAGCGCCGAGCCGGCGCTCCAGCGCTGGAGGCTCCCGTCCACCCCCGCGGTGACGTAGCGGCCCGGCGTGGGCTCGGCCACCGCGTCGAGCAGGCCGCCGGTGGCGATCCGCTGGACCCGCCCGTCCGTGACGTCGGCCAGCCAGGCGCCCTCGGTGGCTGGCGACGATCACCCGGTCGCCGTCGGGCATGGCGTGCATGTCGATGACCTGGCCCGGAACGCGGGCGATGCGCCGGGGGTCGCCCGGGGCGTCCAGCCCGGGCCAGAGCATCAGCACGCCGTCCTCGCCGCCGGTGACGTAGCCCGCGGGGATCGGCGGTGATCGCGTTGTACCCCTCCCGGGTCTCGCCGACCAGCGTCCGGCGAGGCGCCGCGCGGATCGCTCTCGGAGTCCCAGAGCCGGAGCGTCCCGGACTGGCTGACGACGGCGACGCCCGGGTGCGGCGAGGACGGCGGCGATGGGCACGTCGTCCGGGAGCCTGAGGGCGGCGCGGACCTCGAGTCGTGCACCGCCTGGCGCAGCGCCTCCTCGGCCTCGGCCGTCGGCGCGGCCGCGTAGGCGCTCTCGGCCAGCAGCGTCGCGAGCTCCGGGTCGCGCTGGCGGGCGCAGGGCCGAGCTCGCCGGCGAGCTGGCGCGAGTTGGCGACGTCGCGCTGGTCGGCCGCGTCGTTGCGCTGGACGAAGGCGAAGACCGCGATCGCGGCGATGATCGCCGCCACGCCCGCCAGCGCGCCGATCGTGATCCGCGTGCGCCGGCGCCTCGTCGCCCGCTCGCGCTCCACCCGCTCGCGGCTCGCGGCGAGGAAGCCCCGCTCCAGCTCGTTGAGGTCGGTCTCGTCGCGGCCCTCCCAGACGCCGAGCGGGGCGCCCCGGTAGAGCTGGCCGTCGTCGCGGCCGCCGGCGTCCCAGTCGGTCGCGGCGTCGGAGAGGCGCCGGTGCAGGCGGAGCTGCTCGCGGTCGTCGTTGATCCAGCCGCGCAGCTCGGGCCAGCCGCGGATGAGGGCCTCGTGGGTGACGTCGACGACCGGCTCGCCGGTCGCCTCGTCCGTGCTCGGTCGTCAGCAGGCGCGCCTCGGCGAGCGCGCCGACGACCGCGTCGACCTCGTCCTCCTCGCCCGGGCGGGTGATCAGCTCGGCCCGGGTGGCGCGGCGGCGGGTGTCCTCGGTGCCCTCGCCGGGCTGGGTGAGGCGCAGGAGCACGCGCCGGGCGACGGCCTGGCGCTCGGGGCTCATGGCGCCGTAGATCGAGTTGGCGCGGCGGGCCAGGGCCCCCTCCACCCCGCCCGAGGCGGCGTAGGCCTCGAGGGTGAGCGTGCGCCCGCGGCGGCGCTGCCAGACCTCCAGCAGCAGGTGCTCCATCAGCGGCAGGGTGCCGGGGCGGTCGGAGACGTCGGCCAGGATGCGGCGGGTGAGCCCGGGCTCGAGCTCCAGGCCGGCCCGCGCGGCCGGCCGCTCGATGGCGCGCCGCAGGCCGCGCGCGTCGAGCGGGCCGAGCAGCACCTGCTGGGAGGCCACGAGCGAGCGCAGCTCAGGGTGCTCGGCCAGGCGGCCGTAGAAGTCGGCGCGCATCGCGACCACGACGACGGTCCGGCCGCCGGGGATGCTCGCGGCGTACATCAGGTTGCCGAAGAAGGCCGCGCGCTCGCCCTCGTCCTGGCAGAGGGTGAAGGCCTCCTCGAGCTGGTCCACGACGACCAGGACGCGGTGGTCCGCCGGGCGGCCCTCGACCGCCCGCGCGACCGCGAGGTCGAGGCAGCGCTCGTCGGCGGCGAGGTCGGCGGCGCTCGGGGAGCCCGAGCCGGGGAGGTGGCGCAGCTGGGCGGCGAGGGCGGCGAGGGGCCGCGCGCCCGGCGCAAGGCTGAGGACGCGCCACGACTCGCCCCCGGGCAGCGCGCCCCGCCGCACGGCCGGGACCAGCCCCGCCGCGACGAGCGAGCTCTTGCCGCTGCCCGGAGGCGCCGAGCACGGCGAGGAAGCGCGTGCCGCGGAGCCGCTCGACCAGGCGCGAGACGTCCTCCTCGCGCCCGAAGAAGAGGTCGGCGTCCTCCTCGCGGAAGGCCTCGAGGCCCCGGTACGGGCAGGCCTCGTCCGGCGCCTGGGTCAGCCCCGGCCCGACCTCGGCCCCGCGCAGCACGCGGACGAGGTCGTCGACGCCGTGGGGGTCGGCGACCCCGGCGCGCAGGTCGATCCACGGGTTGGTGGCGAGGAAGGCGAGGCTCGGGTCAACCGGCTCCGGGCCCCCCGGCAGCAGGACCAGGACCTTGCGGAAGGCCCGGTCGCGCCCGCCGATCTCCTTCGCGGCCGCGAGGCCCTCGCGGGCCCAGTCGCCGAGGCCCTCCCTGCCGACGAGGACGACGCAGGCGCTCGACGCGCCGACGCCCTCGGCGGCGGCGCGCGGAGCCGCCAGCCTCCGGCACGAGCGGCTGGAGGCCCGCCTCCGCGAGGCGGGCGGCGATCTCGCTGCGCCGCCGCCGCGTCGCCCTCGGCGCGCAGGATGGCCACGTCGTAGCGGGCCGCGAGCGCCGCCCGGCCGAGCTCGCCCGCGCTCTCGAAGCGGTCCTCAGGACGCTTGGCCATGGCCCGACGCACGACCTCGTCGAGGGCCGGCGGCAGGTCCGGCGCGGCGTCGGCGAGCCGCGGCGGGGCCTGGGTCAGGTGGGCCTCGAGGGCGGCCGCCTCGTCGCTCGTGGCGAAGGGCGGCCGGCCGGCGAGGGCGTGGAAGAGCACGCACCCGAGGGCGTAGACGTCGGTGCGCGCGTCGATCGGGCCGCCCCGGATCTGCTCGGGGGCGAGGTAGGCGAGCGTGCCGGCCCACCCGGACGCGGCGCCGTCGCGCGCGACCGACTTGCCGGCGCTGAGGCCGAAGTCGGTCAGGTAGACGTGCTCCTCGCCGTCGGGGTCGGCGATCAGGACGTTGGCGGGCTTGACGTCGCGGTGCACCAGGCCGCGCGCGTGGGCCGCGTCGAGGGCGTCGGCGACCCGCGCGATCACCCGCGCCGCCCGCCCCGGCGGGACCCGGCCGCGCTCGGCGATCAGGTCCTGCAGGCTCGCGCCCTCCACGTAGCGCATGGCGATGTAGAGGCGGCCCTCGTCCTCGCCGGCGCGGTAGATCGGGATGACGTTGGGGTGCTCCAGGCCCGCGGCCACGAGCGACTCCCGCACGAACAGCTCGCGGAAGCGCGCGTCCTCGGCGCGCTGCGGGCGCGATCAGCTTGACCGCGACCTGGCGCCCGAGCTCGGGGTCCGCGGCGCGGTAGACGACGCCCATGCCCCCGGCGCCCGCGAGCGACTCGATGACGTAGCCGGCGACGACGGCGCCCGCCTCGAGGGTCGGCCCGGCGGCGACGGCATCCGTGCCCCCGCCGCGGCTCAGGATCGTGCTCGCGCCCACCCCGCGCTGATCCACTCGGTCCGGTCCTTCGGTATCGCCGCTTCGTGCTAGCGCGTGTATATGTCAGGCGGGGCCTTCGCGATAGCCCCCTAGGTGTCGGGTCGTCACACCCCGGCGCTAGCCTTCCTCCACGAGATCCCCGACCGCAGGCGGACCGTGCCCGACCGACCGTCCTGGCCCACCGATCCGAAGGACCGGATCCGCGTTCGCGAGGCCGAGAAGACCGGCGACCCCTTTCTCGTCTATCGAGACGAGGACGGCGCCCAGCGCATCGTCCGGCTCGCCGGAGAGCAGAGGCTGGCCGTCGTGGGGCGGGCGGCCTCCAGCGACGTCCCGATCGAGTGGGACGACCGCGTCTCGCGCACCCACGCCAAGCTCGAGCGCGTCGGCCGCGAGTGGTCGATCGAGGACGACGGCCTCTCGCGCAACGGCACCTTCGTGAACGAGGAGCGCGTCCGGGGGCCGCGCCGGCTGCGCGACGGCGACATGGTCCGGGCGGGGCACACGACGCTCGTCTTCCGCACGCCCGCCTCACCGGGGACGAGCCGCCCCACCCAGCCCGAGTCGCGCCTCGCGGCGCCGCCGGCCCTCTCAACCGCCCAGCGGCGGGTGCTGGAGGCCCTCTGCCGGCCGTGCCTCGACCAGACGGGACCGTTGAGCCCCGCCACCAACGAGCAGATCGCGGCCGAGCTGTCGCTGAGCGTCAACGCCGTCAAGGCGCACCTGCGCCAGCTCTACCGGCGCTTCGACGTGGAGGACCTGCCCCAGATCCAGAAGCGGACGGCGCTGGTGCGCATCGCGCTCGGCGCCGGCCTGGTGGGCTGACCGGCCTCGAGGCGCCGCGAGGTGTGTCGACACCACACCTAGGGTCGGTGGCCGGCGGGGCGCCGATGGCGCAGTCTCCCGCGGGTGACGCAGGAGGAGCTGCTCGTGACGTACGAGCGGGCGTGGAACGTCCACGATCCCGCGGCCTGCGCGGCCTGCTTCGCTCCGGGAGGCGTCCGCGAGTTCCGGCTGCTGCTGCCCTGCCGGTCGCTCGGCCACCGCGACCCCGTGGTGCGCGGGCGCGCGGACATCGAGGAGGACATCGGCCGGGTTCTCCGCGCCGTGCCGGACCTGTCCATCGAGGTGCTCGGGGCGGCCTACTCGAGCGACCGCCGGCTCTGGAGCGAGTGGCGCCTGCGGGGGACCGTGGCCGGCGGCCGCGGCCGTCTACGACGACGCGGCGAGCGACCGATCGACGTCGTGGGCGTCTCGGTCTTCCGCCTGAGCAACGAGGGGTTCACCGAGGAGCGCCTCTACTGGGACTCGGCCCTCGTCCCCGGGCGGGGCGAGGGCGAGACCTGAGTCAGGGGGCCGTCGGACGGCGTCAGTCCGGGAGCGGCCCCGGGCAGGTCGCCAGTCGAAGGGTGACCCACCCGAAGCCGACGGTGACCCGGGCCCGCGAGTACCACAGGCGACCGTCACAGCCGTGCCGCAGACCGGTGGCCCGGACCCGTGCGGGCCGACGGATGACCTCGCCCGACTCGAGGTTTCGGCCCACGGAGGTACCGCGGGCGGGGGCCACCCGGCCGCCCCAGGACCGCCAGCGGATCCCTCGGATCGACCAGTAGCCCGCGTCCCCCGAGCCGAGGCTGTACATCACGCAGTCCCCCGGCCGGATGCGCGCGATGATGCCCCGCGGGCCCGCCGGTCCGCAGGCGATGACCGGAGCCTGCGGCGCGGCCGCGGCGGCCGCTTCTCCGCCCGCGCCGCCCAGGGCCAGCGAGGCGGCGACGAGCGCGCCGACGAACGCCGTCCTAACGATCGCCGATGTCCCCGCCGACCACGAGCTCGGCCACCAGCCGGTCGAGCTCGGGCACCTCGGCCCGCAGGCTCGGGAGGTTGACGACGATCCCCTCCTGGGTGCTGCGGGCCAGCACGACGACGGCCTCCTCGTCCGGCGAGGGGTTCTCCTCCCGGTGCGGGACGTACGGCGGGACGTAGACGAAGTCGCCGGGGCCGGTCTCGATCCGTCGCTCGGCGCCGTCCTCGAGGAAGACGAAGACCGGGTGGCCCGACACCACGTAGATGCCGGTCTCGGCCTCCCCGTGATGGTGGTCGGCCGAGCGCATCCCCGGTGCCACCCGGTTCGTGCCCATCCAGATCTTGCGCGACCCGGTCAGGCGCCCCGAGATCGCCTCCATGCGGTGCATGCCCGGCGTCTGGGCGGTGTCCTCGCTGAGGCCGTCCGAGGGCGTGTGCTTGAGGGCGCGGTGCCATGCGGCGGTGCCGGGATCGCTCACGCACCCACTTTACGTCCGGCCGCCCGCCCGCGCCTGGACAGGGCGCGGTCGGGGCGGCCAGAGTGTCGGAGTGCGCGCGCACGCCGAGCGGCACCTCAGCGGCCGGGCGAACTGGCTGCGGGCTGCGGTGCTCGGCGCCAACGACGGCCTGGTGTCGGTCTCGAGCCTGATCCTCGGCGTCGCGGCGAGCGGCGCCTCGCGCGGCGAGATCGTCCTCGCCGGGATCGCGGCGCTCGTCGCCGGTGCGCTGTCCATGGCCGCCGGCGAGTTCGTCTCCGTCTCCTCCCAGCGCGACTCGGAGGTCGCGGATCTCGCGCTGGAGGAGCGCGAGCTGGCCGCCAACCCGGAGGGCGAGCTGAGGGAGCTGGCCTCGATCTACGAGGGGCGCGGCCTCTCCCCCGCGCTCGCCCGCCAGGTGGCCGAGCAGCTCTCGCGCGGCGACATCCTCGCGGCCCACGCCCGCGACGAGCTCGGCCTGGCCGACGCGCGGAGGGCGCGGCCCTGGCAGGCCGCCTGGGCCTCGGCGGCCGCGTTCACGGCCGGGGCCGCCGCGCCCGTCCTGTGCGCCCTCGCGCCCGGCGACGCCCGCGTCCCGCTCGTCGTCGTCGTGGCCCTCGTGGCGCTCTGCCTGCTCGGCGCCATCGGCGCGCGCCTGGGCGGCGCGCCGATGGGCCGGGCGGCGCTGCGCGTGGGGCTGTGGGGCGCCGCGGCGATGGCCCTGACCGCCGCGATCGGGGCGCTGGTCGGGACGGCCGTCTGACCGCTCGTCACCGCTTGGAGGCGGTCACCGCGGTCCCGTAGGCGCAGATCTCGGTCGCCTGCTCCATGAACTCCGATGTGTCGAAGCGCATCGCGACGATCGCGTTCGCGCCCTTCGCCTCGGCCTCCTCGACCAGCCGCTCGATCGCCTGCTCGCGGCCCTCGGCGAGCATCTTGGTCATGCCCTTCAGCTCGCCGCCGACGAGCGACTTGAAGCCGGCGCCGATCTGCGAGCCGACGTGGCGCGATCGGACGGTCAGCCCGAACGTCTCCCCCAACACCTCGGTGATCTCGTAGCCCGGCAGGTCGTTGGCCGTGGTGATCAGCATCTGCGGCTCCTCGGTGGGTGGGCGGGTGGGAGCCTAGGCGCTCGCGCCGCTACATCTCCACGTAGACGTCGGGGTCGCCGCCCTGCCGGTGGCCCCGGTCGAGGGCGGCCAGGGCGGCCATCTCCGCGTCGTCGAGCGCGAAGCCGAAGACGTCGAGGTTCTGGGCCAGCCGCCGCGGATCGGACGACTTCGGGATGGGAACGGCCCCGGCCTGGAGGTGCCAGCGCAGCACCACCTGGGCGGGCGTGCGCCCGCGCGCGCGGGCGATCGCCCCGATGGCCGGGTCGGAGAGGAGGGCCGAGCCGGCGCCCAGCGGGCTCCAGGCCTGCGCGACGATGCCCCGCCCCGAGAGCCAGGCGCGCAGCGGCGCCTGCGCGAAGTCGGGGTGCATCTCGATCTGGTTGACCGCGGGCAGCACGCCGGTCTCGCGCTCCATGCCGCTCGATCGTGGGCAGGCGTGAAGTTGGAGACGCCGATCGAGCGCGCGAGGCCGCGCTCGCGCAGCTCGACGAAGGCGCGCCAGCTCGCGACGTAGCGGTCGAGGCCGGGCAGCGGCCAGTGGATCAGGTAGAGGTCCACGTATTCCAGCCCGAGGCGCTCTCGGCTCTCCTCGAAGGCCGCCAGAGCCTCCTCGTACCCCTGCTGGGAGCCGCGCAGCTTCGTGACGACGAACAGCTCCTCGCGCGGGACGGCGGCCGCCGCGACCGCCCGGCCGACGCCGCGCTCGTTGCCGTAGCGGGCCGCCGTGTCGATCATGCGGTAGCCGGCCTCGATGGCGGCGCCGACGCGCCACCTCGGCCTCCTCGTCGTCCATCGGCCAGGTGCCGAGGCCCAGCCGCGGCATCTCGCGGCCGTCGTTCAGCACGATCGTCGGAGCCGGGGTCACGGTCGCCCCGATTCCATCAGACCCGGCGGACCGCCGGCCGGCCGGCGTCGCGCCACGACCAGGCCCGCCTCCCACCCCGGCGCGCGGCCGCCGGCCGGCGGCGCCACCGCCTCGACCCCGACGCCGCTCCGCACGATCAGCCACGAGATCAGCGAGTTCGAATTCCACATCTCGCCGGCGTGCAGCTCGTCGCGACCCCACACCGGCGTCGGCACCTGCGGCACGAGCTCGAGCAGCCGTCGCGCGCGGTCGAGGTCGCCGCTGAGCCGTCGCGGGCTCTCGACCGCCTCCGCGACGTCGGGGATGGTCCCGTCGCGCCACCGGCGGACCTCGTACCGGAAGAGCCGGAACCGCCCCGCGACGCGCGCCCCGACGGCCCCCTCCGCCACGACGCCGCGAACCGCGCCGTCGCCGCGGCGGACGGGCGTCATCTCGATCACGAAGCGTCCCTCGGGCACGCGGACCTCGAGCGCCGAGTGGTACAGGTCACGCGCCGCCCGCCGCGCGAGCCGGGCGGCCACGGCCTCGTAGGCCCGCCCGTTCATCCGGACGAAATGGCCGCCGGCCCCGAGCGGCAGCCAGTAGAGATCGATGCTCATGGCGGATGAGGTGGTGGCGGCGATGGAGGGCGGCACCACGCAGGTGCTGCCGAACGCCGAGGGAGGGCGGCCGAGGACCGGAGGCCCGTCCCATGCCAGGGCGCGCAGACCAGTGGAGGATACCGGGATCGAACCGGTGACCTCCGCCTTGCAAAGGCGGGCACGAACTCCTGATTCGCAGGGGATTCGCGGGCCGCTCGTCCTGCGTGACCACCACGTGACCATTGGGCCGGGCCGCGCGCCATTCGCCGAGCGCCCGGCCTGCCCCCTGCTCGTCGGGGAGGGCGTGCCGACCCTAGCGGGGTGCACGAGGCCGACGTCGGCCCATCCGCCGAGCTTCGCCACGGCCGGGGGCGCGATGCCCGGCCCGCAGCATCGCGACCGCCCACGCGTGCCGGGTGTCGTGGAGCCGAGGGGGCGCACTCGACCGACCGACGGACGTGCACGGCCTCCGCCTCGAGGTCGAGGCCCTCCGGCCCCAGGGCAGCGCGAGTAGCTCTTCCGAGCGCAGACCGGTCCCCAGCGCCAGGACGAGCAGAGGGCCGGCGAGCAATCGTCCGCGCTGCTCGTCGTCCCTGCGCGCACCTTGACGATCGCGTCGGCCTCCTCTGGGAGAATGAGCCGGATTCGGCGCTTCGGCACGCCGTCGCGCGGCACGCGGATCGAGTGGGCAGGGTTGCGGTCGATCACGCCGTCGCGCTCGGCGACACGCAAGGCGACCGAGAGGGCGTTCACCGCCTGGCGGGCCGTCTCGGGCCTCGTGTCGGCCGCCAGCTCGTCGACAAGCCGCCGAACTTCCCGGCGGGTGAGGGCGACGACCGGCAGGGCTCCGATCCGGGGCGGCGGATCAGCGCGTCGCCTCGTACACCGCCGGCCGGCATCGCCTTTTAGGGAACCGCCCGTCGGGCTCCGGCCGAGGGGATGAGGGCCGGTGCGAGATTCACGGCGGTGATGGTGCGGTCGCGGAAGTCCTCCGCCGTGAGACCGGCCCGCAGCTCGTCGCGCAGGACGGTCGCCCGCCGCAGGGCTGCTTGGGCGATGCGCTGGTTGGTGAGGAGCTGCGCCGCCGAGAGCTCGAACCGCGCAGGCTTTCGGGCGCGGGGGGCGCGAATGAGCGTCCGGGACGGCCGGGGAGGGCTCGGAACCGGTGTCGCCGCGACGATCGCCAGCCCGGGGGCGAGCACGTCGCGGGTGATCGTGCCGCGCCGGATGTCGCCTCCAGTCAGCCCACGGCCGAGGCGCCTCGAGAGGGCCTTCGCGCGCCGCATGGCCGCCTGTGAAATGCGCTGGCTGACCCGTAGCTGACCGGCGCTCAGCACGACCCGGGCTTCCCGTGACCTCGGGGGCCTCTTCTCCCTGAAGGGCCGCGGGAAGGCATCGCTGGCAGGCGCCGTCGGCCCCGGTCCGGTCACGATGCCGGGCCCGAACTTCGCGGCGGTCAGGCTGAGGCCGCAGATGTCGCCCCCGTCGACCCTGGCGTCGAGCCATGCCTGGACCGCGTTCACGCGGCGCACCGCGGCCTGCGCGATGCGCTGGTTGATGCGCAGCTGCCGGGCGCTGAGCGTGACCGTGCCCGGGGTGAACGGCGGCCGCTCGCGCCGCGGCACGACCCCACAGACACCGCCCGGCCGGCGGCCGCCTGACCGTAATGACGAGCGCGCTCTGCGCCGTGCCGGCCAGGTCGGTCATCGTGACCGTGTGCGCGCGCCGCGGCCGCGCCGTCGTCGGCGTTCCGGAGATCACGCCGGTCGCCGCATCGAGCGAGAGGCCCTCCGGCAGCGCCGGGCTGACGGCGAACGTCGCCGGACCGGTGCGCTCCACCGTGGGGGTCAGGGGCGCCATCGGCACGCCGGCGGCGGCGGCGAGCTCTCCGTAGGCGACGCGCGGCGTTCCGAAGCCGATCAGCACGTGCGCCGAGCCGGAGCCGGGGCGGGCGTTGTTGCCGGCCTGCGGCGCGCCCACCACCAGGTCGGCGCGCCCGTCGCCGTTGACGTCCCCCGCGCCGGCGACCGCCGCGCCGGCGTTGTCGAGCGCCGCCGCGCCGTCGATGCGGAAGCCGGCGCCCCCGAGCGCCGCCAGGTCGATCGCCGCAGGTCTCTCGCCGTCCGAAGACGACGTGCGCCGAGCCGGAGCCGGTGCGGGCGTTGTTGCCGGCCTGCGGCGCGCCCACCACCAGGTCGGCGCGCCCGTCGCCGTTGACGTCCCCCGCGCCGGCGACCGCCGCGCCGGCGTTGTCGAGCGCCGCCGCGCCGTCGATGCGGAAGCCGGCCCCCCCGAGCGCCGCCAGGTCGATGGCGGCGGCCTGGCCCGTGCCGAAGACGACGTGCGCCGAGCCGGAGCCGGTGCGGGCGTTGTTGCCGGCCTGCGGCGCGCCCACCACCACGTCGGCGCGCCCGTCGCCGTTGACGTCCCCCGCGCCGGCGACCGCCGCGCCGGCGTTGTCGAGCGCCGCCGCGCCGTCGATGCGGAAGCCGGCGCCCCCGAGCGCCGCCAGGTCGATCGCCGAGGTCTCTCGCCGTCCGAAGACGACGTGCGCCGAGCCGGAGCCGGGGCGGGCGTTGTTGCCGGCCTGCGGCGCGCCCACCACCACGTCGGCGCGCCCGTCGCCGTTGACGTCCCCCGCGCCGGCGACCGCCGCGCCGGCGTTGTCGAGCGCCGCCGCGCCGTCGATGCGGAAGCCGGCCCCCCCGAGCGCCGCCAGGTCGATGGCGGCGGCCTCGCCCCTGCCGAAGACGACGTGCGCCGAGCCGGAGCCGGGGCGGGCGTTGTTGCCGGCCTGCGGCGCGCCCACCACCACGTCGGCGCGCCCGTCGCCGTTGACGTCCCCCGCGCCGGCGACCGCCGCGCCGGCGTTGTCGAGCGCCGCCGCGCCGTCGATGCGGAAGCCGGCCCCCCCGAGCGCCGCCAGGTCGATGGCGGCCGACGTTTCTCGCCGTCCGAACACGACGAAGGCCGTGCCGGAGCCGCCCCCGTGCGCGTCGGCCTCCGGTGCACCGAGCACGACGTCGGCGAGGCCGTCGCCGTTGACGTCGCCGGCGCCCCCGACGGCCGTCCCGAGCCGGTCGCCGTCGGCCGCGCCGTCGATGCGAAACCCGCGCGCGCCGACCTGGGCGAGGTTGACCGTCGTCGGCGACTCGGTGCCGAAGATCACATAGGCCGATCCCGAGCCGCTGCGGCCCCTTGCGGTCTCCTGCGGGGCGCCGACGACCACATCGCCGCGCCCGTCGCCGTTGACATCCCCCGCGCCGGCCACGGCGGCGCTTGTCCGGCCGCCGCCGATCGCGCCATCGATACGAAGCTGCACGTCCGACACGAGATCGGCACGACCTGCCTGCTGCGGGAGGGCGGCCTGGGCGGCGTCGATCTCCGCGCCGGCGGCGAGCAGCGCCAGAGCACCGGCCGCGCTCAGGACGAGCGCGCGGCCCCCGCGCCGTGTACGGCCGGAGTGGCTGGGCTCACGCACGATCAGCAGCCTCGATCAGACCGCCGCGGACCGCAAGGCGCCGGGGTCGTCGAGCGTGTCCGCTCGCCCACCGACGGCGGCGGCGGTCAGGGGCGCGGCGTCTCCGCGGTCGTGACCAGGGTCACAGACGCACCGTCGCACGCCGGACGGCGCTGCGCGGGGCTGGCCCCGTTCCCGGCCCTGCGAGCGCCCGCGAAGCGAAGCGCACCGTCGCGGTCGCCTCGACCCGTCCGCGCAACCCGCCGCGGTAGGGGATGGCGATCACCCCGGTCACGCCGGGGAGGATGTTGCGCGGGCTCGCCGCCAGCCGCCCGACGACCGTGCGGCCACGACGGAGATCGATGCGGACATAGCCTCGCCGCAGCTCCTCGTTGATGTTGCCGCGGTTGCTGATCGGAAGCCGGAAGACACGCCGCGTCCCCGACCGCTTGAGCCGCAGCCGCCCCACGCTTGCGCTCCGCCTGAGCTCTCCCGGTACGCGCACGATGATCGGCGCGCCGACCGTGAGGGTGAGGGGTACCGGTCCGCGACTCGGCGCCCGCATGCTGAGCAGGAGGAGCGAGTAGTAGTCACCGGGCGCCACGATGCCAGGATTGCGGGCCTGCACGCCCACGGTGCCCGATGAGCCGCCGTCGATCACCAGCCGGCTCTCCGAGAGGCTCAGCCACGCGGTCGCGGACCGCGCCGGCCGCCGTGGCGGATCGATGCGCACCGAGCCGGTGGCGGAGGGGACGAAGTCGGCGAGGCGAGCCGAGACCTCCGCCCGCTGGTCCACGTCGGTCCCGACGAGGAACGACTGCGCCTCGCCCGGCCCGATGAGCGCCCTGCTGGGCGAGACGCTGATCGCCGAGGATCGGCTCGGCGCCACCGCGAGGGCGACAGCCGCCGCGAGAACGGCGGCTGTCGCGATGTTGAGCCACCTCACGGGGCTCCCCGCCCGTGCCGCGTGGCGTGGACCCGAGGGCATCTGTCCCGCGGGTACAGCCACGAGTCCGTCAGAAGCCGGGCACGACGGTGATGTTCATCCCCACGTTCATGGGTCCCGCGAACAGCGGGTCGATGACGATCCGCCCCTGGAAGGTCCACAGGTCGGCCGCGACCGGGGCCGAGCCGGCCGTCCGTCCGCCGACCGCACTGACCCCGGGCAGAGCCGCCGGCGTGGCGAAGGTACCGGCACGTTGATGATCGCTCCGAACGGGGCCTTCAGCGTGCTGCCGGCCGGCGGGGACACGAGATGCAGCTCCGGCGTCAGCAGCGCCGGGGGCGGCCCCGCGGCCCCGTCCGTCGAGGACGCGTTCACGGTGTAGCCGGTTGGGTCCGTGTTCTTGATGCTCACGGTGTAGGGCGCCGACGGCGACGTGGTCGTTCCCGGCGTGTACGGCGGCGGGATCGCCCACACGTCCGGGACCGGCGGGGTGATCTGCGTTACGGAGCCGACGACTGGCGGCGCCCCCCCCGGGTCGGTGATCGGAGCGGCGCCCGCCTGCGCCGCGACGGCACCACCCGCGATCGCGCCCGCGGCCAGCGCGGCCCCAAGCCACCTGGCTCTAGACCTCTTCATGCCACCACCTCCAGGTCCCAACTCGCAGTGCATTCCGAGGAAGGTCTGCCGGTCCTTGGGCGCCCCTTCCGTCGCGACGCCCAGCGTTCTCATGCTCTCCGGGGCTCGGGCCCAGGTCGTGAGCAGACCGCTACTCAACGCGCGCCGCGCCTCGGCCTGAGTATGCTCAGACGGGCGGCGGCCTCCTCCCCAGCGGGGGAGGGGCCGGCCGTGTGCGGGCGAATGCATGCTGCGACCCACCGATTCTGGCGATTGCGGGCTTTCCAGCCCCGATGCGAAGGGTAGGCATCCGCAGCATGCACTGGCCGTCCGTGGGACGCGACGGAGAGATGGGGGAGCTCACCACGCTCCTGGGCCGGGGCACGGGCTGCGCCGCGGTGATCGCCCCGCCAGGCATGGGCAAGTCGCTGCTCGTGCGCGAGCTCGGCCTCCGGGCGGTCGGGGAGGGATGGTTCGTCGCCAGGACGACCGCGTCGGCGCTCATGCGTGCCCCGCCGTTGAGCGCCCTCGGTCATCTTCTTCCGGCAGATGGGCGCCCGGCGAGCCCGTCCGCACGACTCGACTGGGCCCAGGAGGCGCTCCTTGCGGCCGCGGGAGAGGAACGGCTGATCCTCATCGCCGATGACGCCCATCTCGTTGACGAGCCCTCGCTCGAGGTCGTGGAACGCCTCGTCATGTCCGGCGCCGCGCCCGCCGTCGCGACGATCGACGCCACCCATCCGGTCCCCGCTCCCATCTCCCGGCTCTGGAGGGCCGGTCTTGCGACCCGGATGGACCTCCCGCGGCTCGGTCGCCTCGAGGTCGGCGAGCTCCTCTCACGTGCCCTGGACGGCCCGGTCGAGCGCCGCACCGTCGAGGCGGTCTTCCGTCTGTCGGGCGGCGAGCCGCTGCTCGTGCGCGAGATCACGCTCGGCGCCCTCGAGACCGGCGCGCTCGTGCGCGTCGGCGACCGCTGGAGCCACATCGGCCCGCTCGCCGACTCGAATCGCGTGCGTGACCTCATCGAGGAGCGGCTGGCCGAGCTCTCGCCCCCCGAGCGCGGTCTGGTCGAGCTGCTCGCGGTGGGTGGTCCGATCGGCGTCGGCCTCGTGGAGCGCCTCACCGAGCAGGAGACGATCCCGCGCCTCGAGCGCCGGCAGGTCATCGCGTTCGAGGACGACGTACGGCGTACCGACGTCAGGCTCACGGAACGACTTCACGCCGACTGCATCAGAGCGACGATGGCGCGAACCTCACGGCGGCTCGCCGCGCGGAGGCTCGCGTCCGAGCTCGCCTCGACGGGGAGGCGACGAGCCTCCGACACCCGTCTGGCGGCGGAGCTCGCATTGGATGCGGGCGGCGACGTCGACATCGACGCCCTCGTGGGCGCCGCCGAGCAGGCCAACTCCCTCCAGGATCCCGTGACAGGCGAACGCTTCGCGCGCGCGGCCGTGGCGGCGGGCGCAGGTCTCGAGGCCGGGCTGGCGCTCGCGGAGTCGCTGATGGCGCAGGGTGAGCTGGCGGGCGCAGAGGCGCTGCTGACCGACCCGGGGGGCTCCGCGGACCCGAGCCGGGATGCTCGCGTGGCCCTCGCGCGGGCGCGCGTGCTCCTTCTCGCGCACGGCCGTCCGGAGCAGGCACTGGCCGCACTGGACGAGATCGAGCCCGCGAACCCATCCCTCCAGCTCACCGGGCAGGTGGAATCGATGAGGGCGACGTGCCTGCTCGCCGCCGCCGACCTGGAGTCGGCCGCTGCCGTCGCACGTTCCGTGACGGCCCGGGAGCCGGCGCCTCCCCTCGACGCCCTCGTCGTCGCCGTCGCGGGACAGGTGCTCGGCGGGCGCCCCGTCGAGGTGCTCGCCGAGCTCGAGCACATCGCTCGCTTCCGCGATCCGGTGCACGCGACCGGTCTCCCAGGGAGTCCATGGCTCGCCGGCCTTCGCGGAGTGTGCCTCTTCCTCGCGGCCCGTGGCCGAGAGGCGTTCGATCTCCTCGAGCGTGAGCAGTCACGAGCCAGCGACCTGGACCGGCCATTCGCCGCGGCGATTCTCGGCATCGCCAGGGCGCTCCTTCTGTCGCTCGCCGGGCGACCCGTGTCGGCACGGCACCTCGTGGACGATCATCGCTCGGCGATCGGGCCCGGCGACGGGCCGCTGGGGCAGCTCGCGCGGATCGTCGTCGCCGAGGCCTCGGCCCTCACCGGCGACCCCGTGCGGGCCCGCGAGGTGCTCGCCGGCATCGAGGGGCCCGAGAACGAGTTCCCGAGCCTTCGCGCCCTTGCACGGAGGACGCGCGGCTCGGCCGAGGCCGCTCGGGGCGACCTCGACGCGGCGGCCGAAGCCGCCGCGGAGTCCGCCGAGCAGGCCAGAGCGAGCGGGCAGACGAGCCTCGAGGCGCTCGCGCTGCACGACCTCGTCCGGCTGGGACGCCCCCGGGATGCCATGGCCCGGCTGACCGCCCTTGCGCGCGAGGGGGGGCAGTCATGGCTCGTGCATCGCTTCGCCGCCCACGCCGCCTCCGCGGCGACGCACGATCCCCTGGGGCTCGAAAGCGCCGCGCACGCGTTCGACGCAGCCGGAGCGGTGCTGTGGGCCTCGGAGGCTGCGAGTCATGCCGGCAGGGCCTACAGCGACGTGGACCGCCGATCCGACGGGCTGCGCATGACCCGGCTGGCGGCGGCGCTGCAGCGCAGGTGCGAGGGTGCGCGCACGCCCGCGCTCACCTGGCGCCCGCCCGCTCTGACCGACAGGGAGTACCAGGTCGCCCGTCTTGCGAGCCAGGGCCTTACGAGCCGCGACATCGCCCACCGGCTCGTCCTCTCGGTGAGAACCGTCGACAACCATCTCAGCCGCGTCTACACCAAGCTCGAGGTGGCGGGGCGGAACGAGCTGCCGGAGGCGCTCCTTCCCATGACACCAGCTGTCGTGGAGGGCGGGGCATCCGCCGAGCTCGCGGGTCCCGGCTGACACAGAGCGCCGAGCGGGCACTCGCACGAGGCCGAGGAGCTGAGCGACGCCCTGCGCCACGTCGAGGCGCCCCAGGGTGAAGGACGGCCCAGACCGAGAGCGGCGTGACCAAGCGCGTGACCGCCACGTGACCATTCCGTGCGCCGGAATGGTCGGACATGCGCCGTCTTGCGGATCGGGACGGGCAGGAGAAAGCCCCGCCTCAGCGGGGCCTGCCTCGTCGCCATGCCAAGTGGAGGATACCGGGATCGAACCGGTGACCTCCGCCTTGCAAAGGCGGCGCTCTCCCAGCTGAGCTAATCCCCCCGGAGCGGGCCTACGGTAGCATCGGCGCCCCCGCGTCCCCGACATCGAGGCCTCCCGTGAGCGGCGATCCCTTCGGCACGGTCTACCGGCTGCTGGACGAGCTGCAGATGAAGCACTACGAGATGGCGGGGCTGGTCGCCGAGTACAAGCAGCTGGTGGAGGACCTGGAGGAGCGCGTCGACGAGGACCGCCTCCGGATGGCGCGCAGCCTCCCCGGCGCGCGCTACCTGGTGAGCACGACCTTCGTCCGGGAGCAGTGGCTCAAGGTGGGCGCCGAGCTCCAGCGCCTCTTCCCCGAGGAGCGGGTCACCTAGCCCAGGAGATCGCGCAGGGCCGGCTCGGCCTCGGCGAAGCGGAACCCGTAGCCGGCCTCGAGGGCCGCCCGGGGCACGATGTGGCGGCTGTCGAGGGCCAGCGTGGCCTTCTCGCCGAGCGCGAGGCGCAGGGCGATCGCCGGCGTCGGCAGGACGGCCGGCCGGCCGAGGACGCGCGCGAGGTCCTTCACGAACTCGCGCTGGCGCACGATGCCGGGCGCGGCGACGTTGATGGGGCCGGAGAGCCGGTCGTCGTCGAGCGCCCTCAGGTTCAGCCCCACGTGGTCGTCGACGTGGATCCAGGGCAGCCACTGGCGGCCGCCCCCGATCGGGCCCCCGACGAAGAGCCGCACCGGGCGGGCGAGTTGCAGCAGGGCACCGCCCTTCGTCGACAGGACGACGCCGGTACGGAGCCGCACCACCCGGAGTCCGCGCTGCTCGGCGCGGGAGGCCTCCCGCTCCCATGCGACGCAGAGGCCCGCCAGGAAGGTGGACCCCGGCGGCGCGCCCTCGTCGGCCGGCTCCTCGCGGGGGCCGTAGTAGTCGGCGCCGGATGCGTTGACGAGCACGCGCGGCCCGCGGCCCGCGTCGAGCGCGCCCGCCAGCAGGCGCGTCGTGCCGACCCGGCTCTCGTAGTAATTGCGCTTCCGGGCCGCCGTCCACGGGAGGAGGTCGTTCTTGGAGCCGGCGGCGTTGACGACCGCGTCGGCCTCGAGGGCGGCCGGCGGTGGGGCGCCCTCGGCCGGGTCCCAGCGCACGTCCTCGGCTCCGTCGAGCCCGGCCCGCCCTCGCCGCGACACCGCGACCACCTCGTCGCCTCGCGCGAGGAGCGCACGGGCCACCGCCCCGCCGATCATCCCGGTCGCGCCGACGACGGCCACCCTCATCGCGGCCCCGCCCCGGAGATCAGGCGTCGCCGATCGGCCGCCGGTCGGCGCGCGCCAGGAGCAGGAGCTCCTCGGCGCCGATGCCCGGCGGCGGCGCCGCGCGGCCCATCGTGACCCCGGCCAGCCCGCGGTCGCGCAGGCGCAGGCGCAGGCGGGCGAGGGCCGGCTCCGACCGCGGGCCGTCGGCGTCCGCCAGGAGCAGGACGAGGCCGCTCTGGCCGTCGCGCCAGATCGCGTCCGTATCGCGCACCGTGCGGCGGGTGAGCGCGGCCACCCGCTCCAGGCCCGCGCCGTCGCCCCCGGCCACGCTCAGGCTGACGACCGTCATCGGCCTGCGCTGGCGGCGCGCCGACTCGAGCGCTCCGCCCAGGGAGCGCAGGAGGGCCTTCGGGTCCGCCGGCCCGAGGCCGTCGGGCGTGGGCTCGAAGGCCGGCGGCCGGTCGCGGCCGGCGTCGGTCCGCCGCCGTCGTGGTCCGGACGACGCCATGCCCCAGCCTATGCACCTGACGACGGATCGGGCGGCTCGCCGTGCCCGTAGTGGCGCGATGCCGCCGGGTGGCGCGCGAGGACCGCATCGATCGCCGCCTCCTCGTCGGCGGCCAGCGGCGGCCCCGCCAGGGCGGCGTTGCGGGTCGCCTGCTCGGCCGACCGCGCGCCGACGATCGCGGAGGTGACCTCGGGCCGGCGCAGCACCCAGGCGACCGCGAGCTCGGCGACCCCGCCGCCCCGCCCGGCCTCGCGCGCGACGTCCTCGAGCTCGCTCACGACGGCCACCCGCTCGGGGAAGGCGTCGTCGGCGAACAGCTCGCTCTCGGCGCGCCAGTCGCCGGCCGCGAAGGTCGTGTCGGCGGACATCTTCCCGGTGAGCAGGCCGTGGGCGAGCGGCCCGTAGGCGATGACGCCCACGTCGTTGGCGCCGCACCAGGGCAGCTCGGCCTCCTCGACCTCTCGGCGCATGAGGTGGTAGCCGGGCTGGAAGGAGTCCAGCGGCGACGCCGCCTGGGCGGCCTCGAGGTCGGCCAGCGCGTAGTTGGAGACGCCGATCGCGCGGACCTTCCCGGCGCGGCGCAGGTCCTCCAGGGCACCGATCGTCTCCTCCGCGCCGACGCCGGCCACCGGCCAGTGGGCCTGGTAGACGTCGATGTGATCGAGGCCGAGCGCCGCGAGGCTGCGGTCGCAGGCCGCGCGCAGGTAGTCGGCCGACGCCTCGCGCCAGATGCGCAGCGGCGGGCCGGCATCCCACGCGACCCCGCCCTTGGTGGCCACGATCACCTCGTCACGGCGCTCGCGCACGGCCTGGCCGACGATCCGCTCCGCCCGGCCCTGGCCGTAGATGTCCGCGGTGTCGATCCAGTTGACGCCGGCGTCGAGGGCCGCGTGGCAGGCCGCGAGCGACTCGTCGTCGTCGGCGCCGCCCCAGCGGCCGCCGAACACCCAGGTGCCCAGGCCGATGACCGACAGCTCCATGTCCGTGCCGCCGAGACGGCGCCGCTCCATCACATCCCCTCGGTCGCGTCGGGCCAGACTACTTCGGCGTCAGCGCCACCAGGAGGCCACCGTCGTCGTCGTAGGCCGGGAAGAAGTCGGCCGTCGCCGCGACGTCGCCGCGCGCCCCGTTGGGCCGGAAGGTGCACTCGACGTTCAGCACCCGGACGCCCCACTCGAGGCTGGTCGCGGCCGGGTCGCCGTTGGGGAAGCCGCCCAGGCCCAGCCGCTCGGACACCTCGTGCCCGATGAGCTCGCCCTCCTGGAACCCCGTGACCGCGAAGGCGGCGTGCCCCGCCACGAGGATCCGGCGCTCCTGGTCGCAGACGATCAGCGCCGTCTTCGGGCTCGCGTAGTAGTCCTCGAGGAGCTCGAACGCGAAGCCGAAGCCGCAGCGCGAGCACCCCCGGGGCTGATGGCGCACGTTCCGCTCGCTACCCGGCTCCCGGTAGGCGCAGCGCGGACAGAGGAATACCGGCACGCGATCCATGGTAGCGACGGTGCGGCTCGGCGCCCGCGCCGCAAGGCCCTAGGCTTCCGCGGTCGTGTCGTGGCTCGAGGCCATCGTCCTCGGGATCGCGCAGGGGCTCACCGAGTTCCTGCCGATCTCGAGCACCGCGCACCTGCGCATCATCCCCGCGTTCGCGGGCTGGGAGGATCCCGGGGCCTACTTCACCGCCGTGGTCCAGCTCGGGACGATGGCCGCGGTCGTCATCTACTTCTGGCGCGACCTCGTCCGCATCGTGCGCACGTGGTTCCTGAGCCTGCGGCGGCCCGAGCTGCGCGGCGAGCTCGACGCGCGCATGGGCTGGTACGTGATCGTCGCGACCATCCCCATCGTCATCTTCGGCGTCGCCTTCCGCGACCAGATCGAGAACGGGGCGCGCAACCTCTACCTGATCGGCGTCACGCTGATCGTCCTCGGCCTGATCCTGCTGGTCGCCGACCGGACCGCACGGCTGGCGCGCGACGCGGACGACGTGGGCATGCGCGACGCCGTGTGGGTCGGCCTGGCCCAGGCGCTGGCGCTGATCCCGGGGACGTCACGCTCCGGGGCCACCATCACGGCCGGGCTCTTCCTGGGCCTCAAGCGCGAGGCCGCGGCCCGCTTCTCGTTCCTCCTGTCGGTGCCGGCGATCGTCCTCAGCGGGCTCTACGGGCTGCTCGAGATCTTCACCGGCTCCGACGACGTCAGCCTCGGCACGCTGGCCGTCGCGACAATCTTCGCCTTCGTCTTCGGGTACATCTCGATCGCCTTCCTGCTGCGCTTCCTGGCGACCCACTCGATGCTGGTGTTCGTCGTCTACCGCGTGGTGCTCGGCGCGATCACGATCGGCCTGGTGGCCAGCGGGACGATCAGCTAGGCGACTCGACCACCTCGAACTCGCGCGCGAGGTCGACGAGCTCGAGCACCCGCTGGACGGCGTCCGAGGGGCGGGCGATGCCGAAGGGCCGGCCGGCGTCGAGGCAGGCCTGGCGCGCCTCGAGGAGGGCGCGCAGCCCGGACGAGTCCATGAAGCCGACCCCGGCGAGGTCGAGGATCACGGCGCTGTCGCCCGAGTCGGGCAGCGCCGCCGCGAGCGCGGGCGCGCCCACCAGGTCGAGCTCGCCCTCCGCGACGATCACGACCCCCTCCGCGCGCAGCTCGGGCCGCGCTCGGAAGGTGCCCGGAGAGGGGTCTGGCATGCGGCTGAGCCTAGCAGGGGCGAGCGGGGCTCCGGTGGGCCTGCGACCGCGTCGGGAGGGCGTTTCCCAAGGCACCGCATCGGGCAGACTCACGACACCGCGACGTCTCCCGCGCGGTCCGTCAGGGGTGGAGGAATGCCGGCAGACAGCGCGCAGCTGAGCGACGCCGAGCGAGAGCGGCTGATCATGGAGCACCTACCGCTGGTGCGAGGGCTCGCCCGCCGCTACGCCGAGCGCGGCGAGCCGCTCGACGACCTCGTCCAGGTCGGCACGATCGGCCTCATCAAGGCGATCGACCGCTTCGACCCCTCGCGCGGCTACAAGCTGGCGAGCTTCGCCACCCCGACGATCCTGGGAGAGATCCGGCGGCACTTCCGCGACCGGTCGTGGACCGTCCGCGTGCCGCGGGGCATCCAGGAGGCGCGGGCGCGGATCGCGCATGCGGTGGACGACCTCGCGGCGAGCGAGGGGCGCAGCCCATCGGTGCGCGAGATCGCCGACGCGGCCGACCTGTCGGTCGAGGACGTCCTGGACGCCCTGGCCGCGGGCAGCGCGCAGCGGCCGGCGCCGCTGGCCTCGCCGGGGCGCGACGGCGACGAGGACGAGGGGATCGCCGTCGGGCTGGAGGACCCCGGCTTCGAGCAGGCCGAGGCGCGGGCGACGCTCGACGCCGGGCTCGCCGGGCTGCCGGCGCGGGAGCGGGTGATCCTGCACCTGCGCTTCGAGGAGGGGCTCACGCAGTCGCAGATCGCGACGCAGGTCGGCGTCTCCCAGATGCACGTCTCGCGCCTGATCCGCCGGGCGCTGGAGCGGCTCCGCGAGAGCGCCGAGGGTCCCTCGGAGGAGGGGGGCCGGTGAGCGCCGCCGCCACGACCCGCAGGGTTTCGCGGTCTGAGAGCATGGGAACCGCCAGGGGAGAGGCCCGGCGCCCGCGAGGGGCGGTGCCGGACCCGACGTCGGCCACGAGGGAAGCGAGCACACGATGCAGGCCGCGCGCGCGCCAGGGGAAGGGGCGGCGGTGGTGAGCGAGCCCGACGTCGAGCTCACGCTGCCCGCCGACCCCGAGAGCGTGGTGCTGGCCCGCCAGATGGTGCGCGGGCTGATCGACGTCCTCGGCTGGAGCGAGGAGAGCCGCAACGACATCTCGATCGCGGTGACCGAGGCCTGCACCAACGCCGTGCTGCACGCCTACCCCGACGGGGACGGGGAGTACGAGGTCTGCGCCTGGGTCGCGCCGGAGCGGCTGGTCGTGGCGGTGCGCGACCACGGGCGGGGCATCTCCCCGCGCGTCGAGTCGCCCGCGGCGGGCCTGGGCCTGGGCCTCCCCCTGATGCTCGCCATCGGCGACGAGGTGTCGTTCTCGAGCGACGGCGAGGGCGCGACCGAGGTCCGGATCGCCTTCTCGCCGTCGACCGGCAAGGATCGGTGATGGACGGGCGAGCGCCCGCGGCGCGGCTGGTGATCCGCCGGCCCGAGCTGGCGCAGGCCGTGCTCGAGCGGCTCGTGGCCGCGCTCGCGGCCCGGGTGGACCTCCCCCTCGACCGGCTCTCGGACGCGCAGATCGCCAGCGCGGCCCTGGTCGCCACGGCCAGCCGCAGCATCCCCGGGGGCGAGCTGCGCGTGGAGCTCGACGGAGAGCCCGGCGCGGTGATCGTGCGCCTCGGGCCGCTCCCGGACGGTGCCGCCGCCCGCGTCGTCGAGGACACCGCGTTGCCGGGCGTCGGCCCGATCGTCGACCGTCTGGTCAACCGCTGGAGCGTCGACCCGGCGGACGGCGGCGAGAGCCTGTCGTTGGCGATCACCGACGGCGGCCAGACCCGTCGCTCGTGACGGGGAGCCGCCCCTGAGGAAGCGCGCCCTCCTGGGCCTCGGCGCGGTGGCCGCGATCGCGCTCCTGCCCGACCGCCGGCGGCCGCGCGTGCAGACCGGCGCCAGCACCCCGGCGCCCTCCGCCGTCCCAGAGGTCGCAGCGGGGCCGGCGGCCGCTCCGGCCCGGCCGTGGTGGCGCCGCGCGGTCGCGGTGGTGCGGACCTCGGCCCGCCGCGCGATGAAGCTGCCCATCACGGACGTCGCGGCGTCGCTCGCCTACTACGCCTTCCTTGCCATCCCCGCAGTCCTGCTCGTCGCCGTCGGCGTCTTCGGCCTGGTCGCGGGGGACAACGCCGTGGCGGACATCGTCAACCGCCTCGACGGGGTCGTCCCGGACGACGCGCTTACGCTCATCGACGACACCCTGAGCCGCGTGACGCGCAGCTCCGGCAGCAGCGCCGGGCTCGCCGTCGTGGGCCTCGTCATCGCCTCATGGACCGCGAGCGGCGCCATGTCGGCCCTCATGCGGGGGCTCAACCGCGTGCACGGCCGCGAGGAGACGCGCTCCTTCGCGCGCCAGCGCCTCACGGCGGCGGGCCTGCTGGCCTGGTCGCTCCTTGCCGCGGCGGTGTCGTTCGGCCTGCTCGTGCTGGGCGCCCCACTGTCGGAGGCCGTCGGCGAGGCCGTCGGGGCGGAGAGCGCGGTGAGCTGGATCTGGTGGGCGGCGCAGTGGCCCATCCTCGCGGGCGCGCTCTACGTCGCGGTGGCGGGCATCCTGCGGGCCGGGCCGTCCGGCGCGCCGGGGGCGCGGCGCGCCGTGCTCGCCGGCGCCGGCGTGACCGTGGCGATCTGGTTGGCGGCGTCGGGCCTGTTCGGCGTCTACGTCTCGCGCTTCGGCCACTACGGGGCCGCCTGGGGCTCGCTGTCGGCGGTCATCGTCATGATGACCTGGCTGTGGCTCACCGCCCTCGCGGTGCTCCTCGGCGCCCAGGTCGAGGTCGAGATCGACAGGTCCGCCGGCCGCTGATCCGCCGGCGCAGCAGGTACCGTGTCGGCCGGATGCCGCGGTGACGAGCGACGCGCCCCCCGAGAGGCCCCGGCGGCCGTGGTCGCGCACCGAGCGGCCGGTGCCGCGGCTGGTCGTGCAGCCGCTGCAGCAGTTCTTCCGCCTGGAGGCCTCGGCGGGCCTGGTGCTGCTGGGGGCCACGGTCGCCGCCCTCATCTGGGCGAACGTCGCGAGCGTCGGCTACGAGGACTTCTGGACCACCCAGATCACGCTGGAGATCGGCGACTGGCAGCTCGACGAGACGGTTCGCGACCTGGTCAACGACGGGCTCATGGCCATCTTCTTCCTGGTCATCGGCCTCGAGGTCAAGCGCGAGCTGGCCGTCGGAGAGCTCTCGAACGTCCGGGCCGCCCTCCTGCCGGTCGCGGCGGCGCTGGGCGGGATGATCGTGCCGGCGCTCGTCTTCATCGCCGTGATCGGAGGGGGCGACGGCGCGGAGGGGTGGGGGATCCCCATGGCCACCGACGTGGCCTTCGCGCTGGGCGCCCTCGCCGCCCTCGGTCGCCGCGTGCCAACCGGCCTCGTCGCCTTCCTGCTCGGCGTGGCGGTGATGGACGACATCGGGGCCATCATCGTGATCGCCGTCTACTACACGGACAGCCTCGCGTTCGGTTGGCTGGCGGCGGCGCTGTGCGGGCTCGTCGCCATGGCCGCCCTGCGACGGGTCGAGGTGCGTCACATGGTGCCCTACATCGTGCTGGGGCTGTTCATCTGGTTCTGCACCCTCGAGTCGGGGGTCCACCCGACCATCGCCGCGGTGGCGATCGGGCTCCTGACCCCGGCGCACCCCTTCCAGGACCCCGCGACGGTCAGCGCCGAGGCCGTGCGCATCGCGAACGAGACGGCCGACGAGCCCGACGACCCCGACGCGGACGCCGGCCTCTGGCGGCGGCTGGCGTGGCTGTCGCGCGAGGCGATCTCGCCCCTCACGCGCGTCGAGAACAGCCTGCACGAGTGGTCGAGCTTCCTGGTGCTGCCCATCTTCGCGCTGGCCAACGCGGGCATCGCGCTCGACGCCGAGTCGCTCGAGGCGGCCACCGAGACGCCCATCGCGCTGGCGGTGGCGCTCGGCCTCGTCGTGGGCAAGACGATCGGCCTCACCCTGGGCGTCGTGCTCGCGGTGAAGCTCGGGCTGAGCCTCCTCCCCTCGGGGGTCCGCTGGGCGCACATCGTGGGCGTGGCGGCGCTCGCGGGCATCGGCTTCACCGTCTCCCTGTTCATCGCCGGGCTCGCCTACACCGACCCCTCCGAGCTCGAGGCGGCCAAGATCGGCATCCTCGGGGGCTCCATCGTCGCCGCCATCATCGGCCTGGTGGCCCTGACGGCCGTGGCCCGACAGCGCGGCTCGGTCGACGGAGAGGCGGCTGATAACACGTAGATGGGCGCGGGGAGAGCCCGCGCGCGCCGCCTGCGACCACCACGAGAGGACGTCGTGCTCACCCTCACACCCACCGCAGAGAGCGCCATCCGCGAGATCATCGATACCGCCCCCATCAGCGACGACGGGGGCCTTCGCATCAGCGCCGACCCCGGCTCGGACGGGCAGGTCGGCTTCCGCCTCGCCCTCGTCGAGGGCCCGGAGCCCCTCGACCAGGTCGTGGAGGACGTCGCCGTCCCGGTCTTCCTCGAGCCCGAGGCCGCGCCCCTGCTGGACGACGGCGTGCTCGACGCCACGGTCGAGGACGAGCGGGTGACCTTCACGGTCGGGCCCAAGGCCTAGCGGCCGGGGGTGGGGGGCGCCGCGCTAGGCGTTCAGTCCAGGCGGGCGCCCCCCTGGCCCTCGACGACGTCGACGAAGCGCTGGTAGCTGGGCTTCTTCTCGAGCCCCTCGCGGTACAGGCCCGCGGGCCAGTTGGCGTTGTCCTCGAGGTTGAACCAGACCACGGTCTTGACCTGCTCCGTGCGCAGCTGGGGGAGCGAGTAGATCTGGGTCAGGTACTCGGCCTGCTCGTCCTCGGTGACGGCCGTGTCGCGGTAGGGGGTCGGGGCGGTCGTGTAGCCGGCCTCGGTCACGTAGAACGGCAGCCCGGGCTGGAAGCCGTCGATCTCCTCGAGGAAGCGGCCGATGCTGCTCCAGCTCGGCAGCGCGTCGGTCGGCACCTCGGGCCCCGCCGAGGGGTAGATGTGCTGCGAGTAGCCGTCCAGCGGTATCCCGCGCTCCTTCAGGCCCTGGAGCCAGTCGATCGCGCCGATGCCGGTCTGGCCGGTGCTCCCGCGCGGCCCGCCGACGCCGGCGATCACCTGCAGGTCCGGGTTCGCCTCCTTCATCACCGGATAGGCCGCCTTCACCATGGCGGCGTAGCTGTCGAGCGAGACGGGGCGGTCGCCCTCGAACTGGGGCCGGAAGAAGCCCTGGAGGTTCGGCTCGTTCCAGATCTCGACGTACCGCAGCTCGGGCAGCGTCTCGCCGCCCGGCGAGGTGAAGTCCCCGGCGTAGCGCGTGGCGAGGGCCGCCATGAAGTCGGCGAAGTCGTCGGCGTCCGGGGCGGCCGTGTTGATCTGGTACCCCGGGGGCTCGTACCGCCCGCCGGCGGCCCAGGCCGGGGCGTTGTAGACCGAGACGATCGGGGTGACCTCGCGCTCGGCCAGGCCCTGGAGCACCAGGTCGGCCCGCGACCAGTCGTAGGCCGGGTCGGCCGGGTCGCGCGGATTCGCCGGCCGCGAGGGGGCGACCTGACCCCAGAAGATGTCGTACCGGGTGGTCGTGGCGCCGGTGTCCGCGACCAGGTCAAGGCGGGCGGGGATGTTCTCGAGCGGGTCGATCGGCAGGTGGTCGTCCTGCACGGCCGCGACCGCGCCGACCGGCTCCTCATCGCCGCTGCCGCCGCCGCACGCGACGGTGCCGACGACGAGCGCGATGGCCGCCGCGACGGCCACCAGCCCCACCACCACGCCTCGCGTGCTCCTCATCTCCCCCCTCGGTCCCGGCCGGGCGCGGGCGCAACCCTAGTGGATCGCCCCGGACGCGCACCGTTGGAGGCGGCCCGGCTCAGGGCAGCCCCGCGCGGGCCGCCTCCGGCGCCACGGCGTCCTCCCAGGGCAGGCGGGTCGGCTGCGGGTCGCCGGGGATGCGGTAGCGCCAGGCGGGGTGGTCGACCGACCCGCCGGCCCAGCGGTGGATCGCGCCCGCCAGCCGGGCCAGGTCGAGCGGCTCGTCGAGCACCGACGGCACCATGGGGTCGGCGGCGAACGCGAGCACGCGGCCGGCGCCGACCGGGCGCAGGATCGCCGCGGGCGCTCCGTCGATGAACCGCGCCACGACCGTGGACCCGGCCGGCACCGCCGCGAAGGCCTGCGCCCGGTCCGCGTCGATGGGCACGCTGAGCAGGTCGTCCGGCAGCCCCGGGCGCGAGCGCGCCCTGCTCGACCAGGAGCATCCGGCCCGGGCGCGGCGGGCCGAGCGGCGCCCCGATCAGGGCGTCGCGCACCGCCGTCAGCGGCGCGCCGGTCGCGCTCCTGGTGAACGCCTCGGGGTCGGTGACGACCAGCGTGCCCCCGGCGCGCACCCACGCCGCCAGCTGCTCCGCGAACGGCGCGTCGAGGGTGTCGGCGCGGGGCAGCCACAGCGTCTTCGCCGCCGCCAGGCGCGCCGGCTGGGCGGCCAGGCGCGTGTCGGCGTCGAAGCTGAAGGCGCCGCCGGCCAGCTCGCCGAGGAGCGAGTAGGCCGTGTAGATCGCGTCGCCGTCGGTGCGGTAGCGCACGTTGCCCACCCGGTTCGGCTGGGCCTGGCCCTCGCTGGCGGTCGCGTAGAGAACGAGCTGCTCGGGGTCGGTGGGCGGCGCCGGGAGCCGCGTCCCCCGGAGGCTGCGCGCGACGTCGAGCATCGCCCGGTAGAGGCGGCGGTTGGTGAAGCGGGGGTTGTCCGACGCGAAGAAGCTGATGTCGGTGGCCCCCGCCCGGAGGGCCTGGGCGGTCCAGGTCCACAGGTCGCCGGGCACCGGCTGGTAGCGCGAGTAGTCGAAGCCCTGCACGACGATGCGCGTGCGCTTGCCGCTGAGGTCGGACAGCAGCTTGGCGCCGAAGCCCGGGTTGTAGCGGCCCCTGCCGGCGCGGTCCCTCTCGGGGTAGCTGACGTAGGGGTCGGCCTCGACGACGTCGGCGAAGCCGGCCAGGCGCGTGTAGTCCCAGGGCATGAAGCCGTCGATGAACCCGTAGTCGTTGGGGCTCACGAGGGCGTCGGGGTCCAGCCGCCGGATCAGGCGGGCCTGCTCCGCCTTCATGGCGAAGAAGCGGTCGCTGGAGAAACGCGACCACGCCAGCCAGCGCAGGCCCTCCTGGGCAGAGGTGCTCGGGCGCGCGGCCGGGTCGGGGAGCGCGAAGCCGGTCGCGCGGCGGAAGTCGCGCGCCAGGCGCCGGCCGAAGGGGCTCGAGCGCGCCTTGCTACCGCGCGGGATCAGCGCGATCGGCTCGTCGCTGCCGGTGTAGAGGTTGACGTAGGGGAGGTTGCGCAGGCGCGGGACGATGCGGCGGATCTCACGGAGCGCCTCGCGCCGGTAGACGGGGTCCAGCAGGGACAGCCGGCGCGTGTACGCCGTGAGCTCCGCCGTGGGGTCGGAGATCGTGACCGACCTGCGCTGGAGCGCCTTGCGCGCGGCCCAGATCTCCACCGCCACGTCCCAGCGCAGCCCGGTGCGGCGGAACTGGGCCGCAAAGCGGGACGGGGTCCGCCAGCCGACCGGCTCCTTGGGACTGAGCGGGAGGGGCGGGAACGGCAGGGCGCTCGGGCCGCTGAACCAGAGCCCGTTGGCGCCGGACTCGCGGAGGATGCCGTCGACGATCGGGTACCAGCGGCGCGGCGCGAACACCGGAGCGGTGGCCGGGTTCCAGCGCGGCAGCTCGTTCTGGTTGAGCTCGTGGCCCCAGGTGGAGACCGTCCCCGCGGGGCGGTCGCCGGTCGCGGGGGCCGCCGCGGCCGTGGCCGTGGCGGCGCAGGCGGCGAGGGCGGCGGTCGCGAGGGCGATGGCGGGGCGGGGACGGGCCACGGGCGCGCCCATCATGCCCGCGGCCGCGGGGACGCTCAATCGAGCCCGGTTTCCTTACGGGTCCATGAAACGTTCTGGCGCCCGCCGCCACGCATGAGGAGTATGGGCTCCGTGACCGCACGCCACCTCGCCGCCGCGCTGGTCCTCGCCGCCGGGCTCGGACTCGGCGGGGTGGCCTGCGGCGGCGACGGAGGCGGCGAGGGGGCCGGCAGGGACCCGGCCGCCGCCGACGCGCCCGCGACCACGGCGCCGACTCCCGCCACGACGGCGCCCGCGCCGGCCCAGGCCGCGCCCCGCGCCGGAGGCGGTCCCTGGGCTCCCCGCCTTCACCGCGGGCTTCCAGGGGTGGGACCGCCTCAACGCCGAGCCCATCCCGCCCGACTCGCCCCAGACCCGGCGCGCGGGGTTCGACGCCCACCGGAGCACGAAGGACGTCTACGTCAGCGTGCCGCGCGAGCGGCTCCGGCGGGGCGGCGAGTTCCCCGTGGGCACGATCATCGTGAAGGCCGGCCGCACCGGCGGCGAGATCACCCTGGCCGCCGTCATGCGCAAGCTCCAGGGCGTCGACCCCGCCCATGGCGACTGGGAGTTCGTCGAGTACAAGCGGTCGGGAGCGGACGCGCCCTTCGCCACGAGCGCGTCCCTGACCGGCGCGACCTGCTGGGGCTGCCACCAGATCGCCGAGGACACGGACTGGGTTTTCACGCCCCTCGATCCCTGAGGGCGGGCCGGAGGGCGCGGACCTGAGGGCCGGGCCGGAGGGCGCGGACCCGACGGCCGCGCGGGGGCCGAGGGGCTGGCGCCGTTCAGCCAGCGCCCCTCCTGGAACCATCGCCGCAGGGTGCGGCGCGACGGCGGCCGTGCCATGCCGCCCCGCGCCCGCTTCCTGAGCTCTTGCGCAACGCGGCAGGGCGACTCGCCGGCGGCGAACCTTCGCTCCGCCTCCCGGCGCAGCTCCGGCCAGGAATAGGAGCCCGGCCGGCCTCGCGTGCTGACACCGGCGCTGCCGAGAATCCGCGCCCGATGGGCATCCAGCGCTCGGCTCCGGGCCTTCGTGAGACAACCCGCCGCCTCCCAGGCTCGCCAGAGCGAGGCGGTGAAGTCCCGCCCGGCCCGTCTCGCCAGGAACTCAGCGCTCCGATGCGCCTCGCACAGCCAGACCGAGACCCCGTGCGGTAGGTGCAGCTCGGCCCGCTCCCCCTCCCCCGGGCCCATGCACAGCAGGCACGGAGGGCGCTTCCCCAGCCGCTGTCCCTTGTAGAAGCTCCGCGCCATGGCCCCATCCTGGGGCCGGTCCCTACCCCACGTCAGCGCCGGACGGCGCCGGCCGGCGCGCGGAGCCGTGTCGGGTCGTGTGCCAATTGGCCACCGACGGGATGGCCAAATGGCCACCCACCACGGCGCCGGCGGGTGGCGTCGGCCAGCCCCGGCCACCCCGCCCGCCGGGTAGCATCCCCCTCAGAGACGGTCGCGCCCTCGCGGGCCAGGGAATCCGGTTCGAAGTCCGGAGCTGACGCGCAGCGGTAGGGGTGTGCGGGACGGCGGAACGCCACTGGGCCGGTCGGCCTGGGAAGGCCGTCGTCGCGATCGCACCCGAGCCCGAAGACCTGCCGTCTCCGCGCCGGCGCAGGCCGGCGCTCCGACGACCGCGGCCTCGCGTTCGGGCCGCACGGATGAGGAGCAGCTCTGATGGCACGCACCGCCGTCCTCGGGCTCCCCCGGATGGGGCCCAACCGCGAGCTGAAGCTCGCCCTGGAGTCGTACTGGGCCGGGCGCACCGGCGAGGCGGAGCTCCGCGAGGCCGCCTGGGCGCTGCGCGCGGCGGGATGGGGTCGCGCCCGCGCGGCCGGGATCGACGCGATCCCCTCCGGCGACTTCAGCCTCTACGACCACGTCCTCGACGCCGCCTGGGCGGTGGGGGCGATCCCCGAGCGCCTGGGGGGCGGGGACGCGGAGGGCCTCGACGCCTACTTCGCGTGCGCCCGCGGCACGGCCGGCGCGCGGCCGCTGGAGATGACCAAGTGGTTCGACACGAACTACCACTACCTGGTCCCCGAGCTCGCCCCCGGCCAGCGCTTCCGGGCACGGCCGGCGCACTGGGTCGAGCAGCTCGAGCGAGGCCCGGGCCCTCGGGGTGGAGACGCGCCCGGTCATGCTGGGCCCGGCGACCCTCCTGCTGCTGTCCAAGGGGCTGCCGCGGCCGCTCGACGCCCTCGACGCGCTGATGCCTGCCTACGCCGAGCTGCTGAGCGCGCTCGTCGCCGCCGGGGCCCGCGAGGTGCAGATCGACGAGCCCTGCCTCGCCCTCGATCGGAGCGACGCCGAGCTCGACGCGATCCTCCCCGCCTGGCGGGCGCTGGCCGAGGGCGCGGGCCTCGAGGTCTGCCTCGCGACCTACTTCGCCGGGCTGCGCGGACGCGCCCTCGACGAGGTCCTCACGCTCCCCGTGGCCGAGGTCCACCTCGACCTCGTGCGCGCGCCGGAGCAGCTGTCCCCGGCCCTCGACCGCCTCGCCGGGACGACGACCCGGCTCTCGCTCGGCGTCATCGACGGCCGCAACGTCTGGGCGGCCGACCTCGACGCCGCCCTGCGGCAGCTCGACGCGGCGGTCGCCGTCCTTGGCGAGGACCACGTCACCATCGCCCCGTCCTGCTCGCTGCTGCACGTCCCCTACTCGGTCGCCCGCGAGGCGTCCATCCCGGACGAGGTGCGCGGGTGGCTCGTCTTCGCCGCGGAGCGGCTCGCCGAGCTGGGGCTCCTCAAGGCCGCCCTCGCGGCGCCCGGGGAGCGCGACGCCCTCCTGGCGGAGCCGCGCCGGGTCGCCGCCGAGCGCCGCGCGAGCGCGCGCACGCGCGACCCCGCGGTGCGCGCCCGCGTCGCCGCCCTCCGCCCGGCCGACTACGAGCGCGCGGAGCCCGCCGACGTCCGGCGCGCCGCGCAGCGGGAGCGCACGCCCCTGCCCGAGCTCCCCACCACCACGATCGGCTCGTTCCCCCAGACCGACGCCATCCGGGCCGCCCGCCGCGACCTGCGCGCCGGGACGCTCGGGCCCGCCGAATACCGGCGCTTCCTCGAGGAGCGGGTGGCCGAGGTCGTGGCGATCCAGGAGGAGCTCGGCCTCGACGTGCTCGTGCACGGCGAGCCCGAGCGCAACGACATGGTCGAGTACTTCGGCCAGCAGCTCCGCGGGTTCGCCTTCTCCGAGCACGGCTGGGTCCAGTCGTACGGGAGCCGCTGCGTGAAGCCGCCGATCCTCTACGGCGACGTCTCGCGCCCCGGCCCCATGACGGTGGACTGGTGGCGGTACGCCCAGTCGCTCACCGAGCGGCCGGTCAAGGGCATGCTCACCGGCCCGGTCACGATCCTCCAGTGGTCGTTCGTCCGCGACGACCAGCCCCGGGAGGAGACCTGCGTCCAGATCGCCCTGGCCATCCAGGACGAGGTCCTCGATCTGGAGGAGGCCGGCGCGTTCGCCATCCAGGTCGACGAGGCGGCGCTGCGCGAGGGCCTGCCCCTCCACGCCGACGAGCGCGACGCCTACCTGCGCTGGGCGGTCGACTGCTTCCGCCTCGCCACCGCCCCGGCCCGCGCCGAGACCCAGGTGCACACGCACATGTGCTACTCGGAGTTCGGCGAGATCATCGACCACATCGCCCGCCTCGACGCGGACGTCCTCTCCATCGAGGCGTCGCGCTCCGGCATGGAGGTGCTCGACGCGCTGGCCGACGGCGCGGCCTACCCGAACGACATCGGGCCGGGCGTGTACGACATCCACTCCCCGCGCGTGCCGTCGGCGGACGAGATGGAGCGCCTGATCGAGCTCGCCGAGGAGCGCGTCGGGCGCGAGCGGCTCTGGGTGAACCCCGACTGCGGCCTCAAGACGCGCGCCTGGGACGAGGTGGGCCCGGCGCTGGCCAACATGGTCGAGGCGGCGCGTCGCCGGCGCGCCCGCCGGCCGGTCCCCGCGTGAGCGTGGCCGTGTGCCAATTGGCCGACGCCGCGTCGGCCAATTGGCACGGAGCCGCCGGAGCGCCCTAGACGGGCGTCCCCGAGTACGCCTCGATCAGCACCTTCGCGACCTCGGGACGGGTGAACTCGACCGGCGGGATCTCCCCGCGGCCGAGCATCTCGCGGACCTTGGTGCCCGAGAGGAAGACGCGATCCTCGGGCGCGGCGGGCGACGTCTTGGTGGTCGCCATGCCGCCGGTCAGGTTGCACCAGAACGAGTGCTCGAAGAAGAGCGGCTGGATCGCGAGCTCGTCCCGGGTGATGTCGTCGAAGACGCGGTGGGCGTCGTACGTGCCGTAGTAGCTCCCCACGCCGGCGTGGTCGCGGCCCACGATGAAGTGGGTGCAGCCGTAGTTCTGGCGCAGGATCGCGTGGAGCACGGCCTCGCGGGGCCCGGCGTAGCGCATGGCGGCCGGCAGCACCCCGAGCACCACCCGCTCCTGCGGGTAGTAGCCCTCGATCAGCACCTCGTAGCACCGCATCCGCACGTCGGCGGGGATGTCGTCGCTCTTGGTCTCCCCGACCAGGGGGTGGATGAAGAGGCCGTCGACCGTCTCCAGGGCCACCTTGGTGATGTACTCGTGCGCCCGGTGGATCGGGTTGCGGGTCTGGAACCCGACCACGCTGTGCCAGCCGCGGGCGTCGAACTCGGCCCGCGAGGCGCGCGGGTCGAGGAGGAAGGGGACGGCGGCGGGATCGATCGGCATGCGCGACGCGACCCGCACGGGGCCGGCCAGCGCGGTGGTGCCGTGCGCGTAGAGGGACGCCACCCCGGGGTGCGCGTCGTCCTCGGTGCCGTAGACCAGGCGGGCCTCCCTGACGGGGTCGGTCTCGTAGCGGTCGGTCACGTCGAGGATCCCGAGGAAGCGGCCGCCCTCGTCGACCAGCTCGACCTCGTCCGACGACCCCACGTGCTCCAGCTCGCCGGGCGTCACACCGAGCGTCACCGGGACGGACCAGGCGAGCCCGCTCGGCAGGCGCATGTCCTCGACCACCGCCTCGTAGGCCTCGCGGCCCATGAAGCCGTCGAGCGGCGACAGCGCCCCCACGGCGATCAGGTCGAGGTCGGCCTGCTGGCGGGCGGTGAGCGTGACCCGGGGGCGCCCGCCGCCCTCGTCGAGCGAGTCGTCGAAGCGCTCGACGAGCGCGCCCCCGTGCGGGGCGATCGGTCCGGGCGTCACGCCGGCGGGGCTCAAATCCCCGCCCCGTCCACGTTGCCCGTGGTTGTTGCGTCAATCAACGTGTCGGCGCGCAGGCCGAGCCGTAGCGTCTCCAGCGGTATCACCTCGTCCGGTGGGATGTTCCCCAGGTTGACGTTGGGGCCGAATTTGCGGATGAACCAGGTCTGCTGCGCCTTCTGGGGCGCCTCGAAGAGCAGGCGGTTGGGGTCGATGGCGTGCACGATCTCGTCGATGAGGCCCATCCGGACCTCGCCGTCGCCGCGGAAGATGCCGGCGGTGCCGGTCTCGCGGGCCTCGGTGATGACCTTCCAGGCGCCCGCGCGCAGCTCGGCCTCGATCATCTCGACCCAGCGGTAGGGCGCGATGACGGTCGCGAGGTCCTTGGAGCCGACCTCGCTGAGCACCACGAAGTCCTGGGCGAGGCGGCTGATGTGCTCGAGCTTGGCGTCGTGCGGCAGCGCGATCGTGCCGTCGGAGATCTCGACGTGCTGGAGCCCCAGGTCGCTCACCCAGCGGCGCCACTCGTCCAGCTTCTGCTGGGACTGGCAGACCTCCCAGAAGGTGCCGCCGAGCACCACGGGCACGCCCGCGTCGCGGTAGAGCGCCAGCTTCTCGCGCAGGTTGCGGGTGACGTAGGCCGTGCCCCAGCCGAGCTTGACGATGTCGATGTAGTCGCCGCTGGCCTCCAGGACCCCCTCCACCCCCGACAGGCTCAGGCCCTTGTCGATGACGTGGGTCACGCCGACCTGGCGCGGCCGCGGCGGCCGGCCCGGGAGCGAGAGGAAGCCCGCGCCGGGGGCGGTCCCGAGCTCGGTGCTGACGGAGCCGGCGTCGATGGTCACGCCGCCGCCTCCGCGGCCGACGCGCCCGCGCGCCGCCCGTAGACCACCGTGTCCAGCAGCGAGTTGCCCATCAGCCGGTTGGAGCCGTGGACGCCACCGGCGATCTCCCCCGCGGCGAACAGGCCCGGGAGCGTCGTGGCGGCGCGCTCGTCGATCGCCAGCCCTCCGTTGCGGTAGTGGAGGACCGGGTAGACCAGGACCCGCTCGCGCGTGATGTCGATCCCCGCCTTGAGGTACCGCTTGTGGACGTAGGCCAGCCGGTCGGCCGTGAACCCGGCCCCGTTCTCGCGGTCGATGGCCGGCGTGTCGAGCCAGACGCCCACCCGGCCGTCCGGCGCGGTCGCGCCGCGCCCGTCCTCGACCGCGTCGATGATGCCCTGCGCGACGACGTCGCGCGGCGCCAGCTCGTCGACGAAGCGCTCGCCGTGGGCGTCGTGGAGGGTCGCGCCGTAGCCGCGGGTGGTCTCCGGCAGGGCGTAGCCCGCCAGGGCCTGGGGCCAGATCGACCCCGTCGGGTGGCGCTGCCAGGAGTCGACCTCCCGCCCCTCGGCGCCCAGCTCGAGCGCCATGCGCAGCACCTCCGGCGTGGCGTCGGGGTGGTTCGTGCTGCCGACCCCGAGGGCGTCGGCCTCCCCGCGCAGCCCGCCGCCGGCGGCCAGCACGACGGCGGCCGCCCGGAGCGTGGTCCGCTCGCCGTTGCCGCCCGGCGCGAGCGTCGCGACCCACTCGTCGCCTCGCGGCCGCAGGTCGGCGAGCGTCGTCGACTCCCTCACCTGGGCGCCGCTCGCGCGAACCGCCCCCCGCAGCGCCTTGACCATCTCGGCGCCGGTGCGCTCGCCCGCCTGCAGCAGCCGCTTGCGGGTCGCGCCGCCGCAGCGCAGCAGCCGCAGGCGGCCGTCGTCGCGGCTGAAGGACACGCCGAGGGACTCGAGCCACGCGATCGCGTCGGGACCGCTCCCGGTGAGCCCCCGCACCAGCTCCGGCCGCGCTGCGCGGTGCCCGGCGGCGAAGGTGTCCTCGAAGTGCGACTCGGTGGAGTCGTCGTCGCCGATCGCCGCCTGGATGCCGCCCTGGGCGCGCCCGGTGTTGCCGGCCCCGAGGGCCGACTTGGTCACCACGGCCACGCCGGCGCCTGCGGCGCGGGCGGCGAGGGCGGCCGACATCCCGGCGCCGCCCGACCCGACCACGAGCACGTCGGCGCGCGCGTCATTGGACCTCGACACCGAGCGAGCCTAGCCGACGACCTCCGATGCTTCCAATAAGCAGCGCTTATGTGGCGGCGATCTCGCCCAGCTCCGCGCGGGCGAATTCGAGGAACGTGGACGTGACGCGCTTCGGCGTCCTGCCCGCGTGGCGCACCGAGAAGAAGTGGCGCTCGAGGCCCGGGCCCTCCAGGGGCAGGGCCACCAGGCTCCCCTCGGCCACCTCGCGCTCCACCGCCAGCCGCGAGATCACCGTGATGCCGAAGCCGTCGAGCACGGCCGCCTTCACCGACTGCTGAAGGCCGAGCTCCATCGCCACGTGCAGGTCGCGGTCGCGCAGCCCCCCCTCGCGCATGGCCGACTCCACCACCGACCTCACGCCCGAGCCCTCCTGCTGCAGCAGCATCGGCTCGGCAACGAGGTCCTCGAGGGTCACCGCGCCCTGGCCGGCGAGCGGGTGCCCGGGCGGCACGATCACGACCAGCTCGTCGCGCAGGAAGGGCTCGAACACCAGGCCCCGCTGAGGGCGCGCCGCCCCCACGACGCCGAGCTCGAGCTCGTCGTCGAGCACCCGCTCGCAGACCGTCTGGGTGTCGCTGACCATGAGGCTCACGCGGACGTCCGGGAAGGCGGCGTGGAAGGCGCCGAGCAGGCGCGGCAGCAGCAGCTCCCCCGGGCCGGTCGAGGAGCCGAGCACCAGGCGCCCGGACACGCGCGTCCCGATCTCCCCCATCTCGCGCTCCAGCTCGGCCTCCAGGCCGATCATGCGCTTGGCGTAGCGGTACGCGACCTCGCCGGCCTCGGTCACCGTGACCCGCCGGCCGCTGCGGTCGAGCAGCCGCTGCCCCAAGCGCTCCTCGAGGGCGCGGATCTGGAACGACACGGCCGGCTGGGAGATCTCGAGCTCCTCCGCGGCCTGCGAGAAGGAGCCCTTGTTGACCACCGTGCGGAGCGTCACGAGGTGGCGGAGGTCCACGGGCGGCGGATCTTCTCATACCGGCCGACCGCGACCGTTCCGTCGCGGCCAAATGGCCACGCGCGCGACGGCCGATTGGCCGATCGCGACGACGCGGCCCTACCGGCGATCGTCGCGAGCATGGCTAGGGTTTCGCCACCGACGACAGCTGGCAGCGGAAGGAGTCGCGATGCACGGAGTGATTGTCCAGGTCAAGATCGACCCGAGCCGCGAGGACGAAGCACGCAGGCTGCTCCGCGAGGCGGTCGTGCCCAGGGCCAAGCAGTTGGCCGGCTTCGTGGGCGGCAACTGGCTTCGGGCCCTGGACGGCGACCGCGGACGAGCGTGCTGCTCTTCGAATCCGAAGAGGCCGCCCGAGCCGCGGCCGAGCGCATTCGGTCAGAGGGCCCGCCCGCGGGCACGCCTGTCGAGCTGGAGGCCGTCGACGCCTACGAGGTCCTCGAGCAGGCGTAGTCCGCAGTCCGGTGGCGTTCAGTCCGGTCTGACGCCCGCCGGGTGGGGTGAGCTCTCTCCGAAACGCTGACGGCTCAGGGCGAGGCTGAGGAGACCAATTGGCCAAGCGCGCGACGGCCAATTGGCCGCTTGCGTTCTTGGTTACTCGCGGTAACCTTGGCGTGTCGCAGTTACGAGAGGTAACTGCCGTCCCATGTCCTCCCAGTGGGAGATCCTCGAATGAACCAGGACGACCGTCCGACCACCATCCTTCCCGTCCTCCCCCTCGACGACGCGGTGGTGCTCCCGGGCACGAGCGTGACCTTCCCGGTCGCGACCCAGGAGCAGGCCGAGGCGCTCGACGGCGCCGTCGACGGGCGCATCGTCCTGGTGCCGCGCGTCGAGGGCCGCTTCGCGTCGTTCGGCGCCGTGGCGGCCGTCATGGGCGAGGTGACGCTGCCCGACGGCACCCGCGGCGTGGCGGTCGAGGCCGTCCACCGGGCCGAGCTCGGCCCCGCGGTCGGCGCCGACGCCGGCCTGCGGGTGAGCGTGCGCGAGCTGCCCGACCCGGACGACCCGGGTCCCGAGGCGGCGCGCCTGGCGCGCGAGTACCGCGCCGTCGTCGAGGAGGTCGCCGAGCTGCGGGGCGACGCCGCCCGCGTGGCCCACTTCCTCTCGTCGATCACCCACCCTGGCCGCCTGGCCGACACGGCCGGCTACGCGCCCGAGATCCCGCTCTCGGCCAAGCTCGAGCTGCTCGAGACGACCGACGTCGCCGAGCGCCTGCGCCTGGCCATCGCGGCCCAGCGCGAGCGCCTGGCCGACGCCGGGCTGCGCCGCCGCATCCGCGAGGACGTGGCCGAGGGCCTCGACCAGACCCAGCGCGAGATGCTGCTCCGGCGCCAGCTCGCCGCCATCCGCAAGGAGCTCGGCGAGGGCGAGGGCGAGAGCGACGACGACTGGGAGACGCGGATCGCCGAGTCGGGCATGCCGGAGGCGGCGCGGACCGAGGCCGAGCGCGAGCTCGGCCGGCTCCAGCGCCAGCCCGAGGGTCCCGAGGCGGGGATGATCCGCACCTACCTCGAGTGGATGGTCTCGCTGCCGTGGGACAGCCGCTCCGAGGAGCACCTGGACGTGGCCGACGCCCGCGAGGTGCTCGACGCCGACCACGCCGGCCTCGACGAGGTCAAGGAGCGCATCCTGGAGTACCTCGCCGTGCGGCGGCTGCGCCGCGAGCGCGGCATGGACGACGGCCGCAGCGGCGTGATCCTGACGCTGGTCGGCCCCCCGGGAACCGGCAAGACGTCGCTCGGGCGCTCGGTGGCCCGCGCTCTGGGGCGCGAGTTCGCCCGCATCAGCCTGGGCGGCATCCGCGACGAGGCCGAGATCCGCGGCCACCGGCGCACCTACGTCGGCGCGCTGCCGGGGCGGCTGGTGCGCGCCCTGCGCGAGGCCGGGACCATGAACCCGGTGATCATGCTCGACGAGGTCGACAAGGTCGGCGCCGACTGGCGCGGCGACCCGTCGTCGGCCCTGCTCGAGGTGCTCGACCCGGCGCAGAACGACACCTTCCGCGACCACTACCTGGACGTGGAGCTCGACCTGTCGCAGGTCCTGTTCATCGCGACCGCCAACGTCGCCGACACCATCCCCGGGCCGCTGCTCGACCGGATGGAGGTCATCGCGCTCGACGGCTACACCGAGGACGAGAAGCTGGCCATCGCGCGGGGCTACCTGATCCCCCGGCAGACCGAGCAGAACGGGCTGCGCGAGGGCGAGGTGGAGCTGACCGACGAGGCCGTGCGCTCGGTGATCGCCGAGTACACGCGCGAGGCCGGGGTGCGGAACCTCGAGCGCGAGCTCGGCAAGGTGCTGCGCAAGGCGGCCCGGCGGGTCGCCGAGGAGGGGGCCCGCGACGACGGCTCGGCCCGGATCGGCGCCGAGGACCTCTCGGACGCCCTCGGGCGGCCGAAGTTCCACCACGAGGCGGCCGAGCGCACGGCGACCCCGGGCGTCGCGACCGGCCTCGCGGTCACCGGCACCGGCGGCGACGTGCTGTTCGTCGAGGCGAGCGCAATGGAGGCCGAGGGCCCGGGCGAGCGCCTGGTCCTCACCGGCCAGCTCGGCGACGTCATGCGCGAGTCGGCGAGGATCGCCCTCTCGTACACGCGCGCGCACGCCCAGGACATCGGCATCGACCCGGCGGCGCTGTCCGGCCGCGAGGTGCACCTGCACGTGCCGGCCGGCGCGGTCCCCAAGGACGGGCCGTCGGCGGGCGTCACGATGGTGACGGCGCTGTCGTCGCTGGCGACCGGCCGCTCGGTGCGGCCGAACGTCGGGATGACCGGCGAGGTCACCCTGCAGGGACGGGTCCTGCCGATCGGCGGCCTCAAGCAGAAGGTGCTCGCCGCCCACCGGGCCGGGCTCACGGACGTGATCATCCCGGAGCGCAACCGGCGCGACCTGGACGACGTGCCCGAGCAGGTGCTCGAGCAGGTCGCCATCCACCCGGTGCTCACGGTGCAGGAGGTGCTCGAGATCGCGCTCGAGCCCTCCCGTGACCGCGGAGAGGCGCTGGCGGCGTAGCCTTCCGGCGATGGACCGCTGCCGCTCCCGCCCCCCCGTCTGCACGCGCTACCAGCGCGCGGCCGAGCTGCTCGGCCGCCGCTGGAGCGCCGCGGTCATCCGGGCGACGATGGAGGGGCCGGCCCGCTTCACCGAGATCCGCGGCTCCGTGGACGGGCTCTCGGCCCGGCTGCTCGCCGAGCGGCTGCGCGAGCTGGAGGCCGCCGGGCTCATGGAGCGGCGCGAGCGGGGCGGCGGGGTCGTGGAGTACCGCCTCACCCCCAAGGGCGAGGCCCTCTCGCGGGTCGTCCACGAGATCGAGGCGTGGGTGGAGGACTGGGACGATCCGTCCGAGGCTCCGTCCCGTGCCGGCCGGGTGGGGTGATCCCGTGGCCGAGATCCCGCCCCTGGTCGCCGATCTGATCGGCGAGCGCAACTTCGCCCACCTCGCCACGATCGAGCCGGACGGCGGCCCCTCCTCGCGGCCCATCTGGGTCAACGTCGAGGAGGACCGGGTCATCTTCGTCACCCAGCTCGGCAGCCGGAAGTCGGACGACATCGAACGCGACCCGCGCGTGGCCCTCTCCATCGCCCACCGCGAGGACCCCTACCGACAGGCCGACCTGCGCGGCCGGGTCGTCGAGCGCATCGACGGCGACGCCGCCCTGATCCTGGCCGACCGGATCGCCCGCAAGTACACCGGCGAGCCCTTCCCCATCCGGGGCGAGGCCACGGTGATCTACGCCATCGAGGTCCTCGAGGCCCGCCACCAGAAGCTGCCCTTCACCGACGAGGGCTGAGCGGGGCCGGCCGCGGCGCGGTCAGCGCGTGGTGAAGTGGTGCCCCGCGGCCTCGCACCAGAAGACCAGGCAGCTCTGATCCTCGCGGCGGGCGACGCAGGGGCACTCGCCCCCGTGGTCGGGGCACGAGCGGTGGACCCGGGAGAGCAGGCCCCATGTCGCGACCGCGGTCGTCCCCGGGGGGAGGTCGGCCTTCGTGCGGTCGATGACGGTCATTGATTCTCCCGGGGGTGGGGGGCGGTGGGGGGTGCCATCCTGGTTTCGCCGTCCGGCGCGGTGCTCCTTGCTCCGCGCAGGGTGGACCAGAGGGCCTGGGCAACAGGCTCCGGACGCCCGGCGGCGACCCTGCGGGCGAGCTCGTCGAGCCCGTCGTGCAGGAGCGCGGGATCGAGCGGCGGGCGGGTGGCGCGCATGATCTTCCCGTAGCGGGTCGGGCGCACCTCCTCGTCCACGTTGAACAGCTCCTCGTGCAGCTTCTCGCCCGGCCGGATGCCGACGATCTCGATCGCCACGTCCTGGCCGGAGAGCTCGATCGTGCGCCGGGCGAGGTCCATGATCCTCACGGGCTCGCCCATGTCGAGGACGAAGATGTCGCCGCCGTCGGCGATGCCGGTCGCCTCGATGACGAGCTGGACGGCCTCGGGGATCGTCATGAAGAAGCGGGTCATCTCGGGGTGCGTCACCGTCACGGGGCCGCCCTCGGCGATCTGGCGGCGGAAGATCGGCAGGACCGACCCGGAGCTGCCGAGCACGTTGCCGAAGCGCACGGCCGCGAAGCGGGTGCCCGACGCGCCGGCGCGCGACTCGACCACGCGCTCGGCGAGCGCCTTGGACGCGCCCATCACGGTCTTGGGCTCGACGGCCTTGTCGGTGGAGATCAGGCAGAACCGCTCGACGTCGAACCGCTCGGCCAGATCCGCGAGCACCGCGGTGGCGAGCGCGTTGTTGGCGATCGCCTGGACCGGGTTCAGCTCCATCATCGGGACGTGCTTGTAGGCGGCGGCGTGGAAGACGATCTCGGGGCGCTCCGACGCGAAGATCCCCTCCATCACCGCGGCGTCCTTGCAGTCGGCGATCAGCGGGACCAGCAGCCCGGCGTGGCCGCGCTCGCGCAGCTCGAGGTCGATCTCGAAGAGGTTGTTCTCGGAGTGGTCCACCATCACCAGGCGCCGCGCGCCGGTCGCCGACACCTGGCGGCAGAGCTCGCGGCCGATCGACCCGCCCGCGCCGGTCACGAGGACGGAGCGGCCGTTGAGGTAGCGGGCCACGCGGGCGAAATCGACCTCGATCGCGGCGCGGCCCAGCACGTCCTCGACGCGCACCTCGCGCAGCAGGCTGACGGTGACCTCGCCGGTGATCAGCTCCGGCAGCCCCGGCAGGGTGGTGCAGGGCACGGCCGCGGCGCGGCACGCCTGGACGATCTCCTCCCGCACGCGCCCGGGCGCCGACGGCATCGCGATGATGACCTCGTCGACGTGCACCTCGCGGAGCACCCGCGGCAGGTCGGCCCGGGTGCCGCGCACGCGGGTGCCCTGCACGCGCAGCCGCCGCTTGCGCGGGTCGTCGTCGATCAGGCCCACCGGGGTGTAGCCGAGCGCGCGGTTGCGCTTCATCTCGCGCAGCAGGGTGTTGCCGGCGTCGCCCGCCCCGCAGATCAGCACCTCCTTGCCGCTGCTGACCAGCTCGGAGCGCGGCGGGCGCTCGATCACGCTGCGCACCGCGAAGCGGGCCCCCCCGATCAGCACCAGGGTGAAGAGGAAGTTGAACGCGAGGACGCCGCGCGGCACCGGCACGAGGTCGTCCGGGCGCCAGGTCGAGAGGAGCGCCGCGAGGATGAGGCTCGACCCGGCCGTCGCCAGCAGGATCGCCTGCAGGTCGCGCAGGCTCGTGAAGCGCCACCACTTGGTGTAGAAGCGCATCGCGATGAAGACCACCAGCGTCACGCCGATGACGATGCCGATGGTCCCCGTGAACAGCCGCTCGTACCGGCCCGGCACGTCGCCGTCGAACCGGAAGTAGAACGAGAGCCAGTAGGCCGCCGTGACCAGCCCGACGTCCACCGCCACCTGGGCGGCCCGATGCGCGAGCGCCCGGGGGCTCCGTGTGAGTGGGGCGCGGCTCACGAGCCAGGCACCCTAGCGCGCCCGGGGTCCAGAATCAGGTCCAGCAGTACCTCGGGATCGCGCAACGGCGGCGCCGGGCCGCGCTCGCGGCGCCGGAGGGCCACGTCGTCCGGTCGCTCGAGGCGGCGCAGCCGCCCCTCGTGGATGAGGCGCCGGTCGACCGCGCCCAGGCGGGCGGCGAACGGCGTGTAGGCGGGCACGCCGAGGGCGGCGGCCTCGCGGTTCATGGTCCCCCCGGCGCTGACGACCAGGTCGGCCGCGGCCACCAGGCTGGGCCCGTCGACCGGCCGCTCCGGCACGATCGCGGGGCCGCCGGCGAGCGCCCGGCGCTGCTCGTCGGTGCGCGGGAGCACGACGGTCTGGACCTCGGGGGCCTCCAGCAGCCGCGCCAGCGCCGCGGCGAACAGGTCGGTGCTCGCGCCCCGGTGGTAGAGGGTGACCTCGGGCGGGGGGCGCACGACGGCGATGACGCGCTCCCGGTCGAGCCCGAGCTCCTCGCCCACGCCTTCGTCGTAGACGTGGTCGGCGAGGTAGTACTCCTCCTTCAGGCCGGGGTAGCGCACCAGGCGCGGCGGGCGCATCCCGTAGCGCGCGAGGGCCGCCTCGGGGATCGCCGCGGGCACGAGCACCCGGGTCGCGAGGCGGCCGTTCCAGTGGTGCATGGCGGCCGCGAACTCGTAGTCGAACATCGTCACCTGGGGCGTGCCGGCGAGCCGGGCCGCCAGCGGCTGGTCGGTGCTGCCGTGGGCCACCGCCAGGTCGAAGCGGCCCGCGCGGGCGACGCGCGCCAGCGAGGCCGAGCGGCCGGCCATGGCGCGGGCCTTCCCCCGGCGGGACGCGCCGCCGTGGGCGCCCACGACCATGTGCTCGATGCCGAAGCGGTCGAGGAGCCCCACCGTCTGGGCGAACTCGCGCGAGGTCACCGTCACCTCATGGCCGCGCGCGCGCATGCGCGCGATCAACGGGCGGAAGATCACGGCGTGGGGGGAGTTGGTGACGTCGATCCAGACCCGCATGGCGCCGGGAGTCTAGGTACGATCGGAGCGGCGATGAGGATCCTGGTGACCGGCGGGACGGGCTTCGTCGGCTGCCACACGGTGGCCGCCCTGCAGCGGGGCGGGCACGAGATCCGCCTCCTCGTGCGGTCGCCGGCCCGGGTCGCCCCCGCGCTCGAGCCCGTCGGGCTCGACCCGGGGGGCATGGAGGCCGCCGTCGGGGACGTCACCGATCCCGCCGCCGTGAGGGAGGCGGTCGCGGGCTGCGACGCCGTCGTCCACGCGGCCAGCGTCTACTCGCTCAACCCCCGGCGCGCGGGCGAGATCGCCCGCGTCAACGTCGCGGGCACCGAGAACGTGCTGCGCTCGGCCGCGGAGGCGGGGCTCGACCCGGTGGTGCACGTGTCGAGCTACGTCGCCCTGCTGCCACGCCGGGGCGCGGGCCCGCTCGACGACCGCTCGCCGCCCGGCTCCTCGACGTTCCCCTACTCCGGCTCGAAGGTCGCGTCCGAGGCCGTCGCCCGGGCGCTCCAGGAGGCCGGGGCGCCGGTCTGCATCACCTACCCCGGGATGGTCTGGGGACCCGACGACCCCCACCTGGGCGAGACGTCCCGGCTCGCTCTGGCCGTCCTCGCGGGCCGCCTGCCCGCGCTCCCGCCGGGAACGGTGCCCGTGAGCGATGTCCGCGACGTCGCCGCGGTGCACGCGGCCCTGGTCGCGCCGGGGCGCGGGCCGCGCCGCGACATCGCGTCCGGCGAGAACCTGCCGGTGGCCCAGGTCATGCGCGCGGCCGTGCGCCTGGCCGGGCGGCGCCTGCCGGTGGTCACCATGCCGGCGGCCGCCGCCGCGGCGGTCGGCGTGCTCGGGCAGGCGCTCGGCCGCGCCGGGATCGATCTCCTGTCCTCGCGGGAGGCCTCATGGCTCGCCTCCCAGGACGGAACCGCGGACGCCGCGGCGACGGTGCGCGGGCTCGGCGTGTCGTTCCGCCCGGCCGAGGACTCGATCCGCGACACGATCCGCTGGCTCCACGCCGCAGGCCACCTGAGCGCCCGCCGGGCGGGCGCCCTCGCCGGGGCCGCATGACGGCGCCCGGTCACGACGCCGCGCTCCTCGCCGCGCTCGAGGCCGCCCGGGCATGGCTCGACGGCCTGCCCGATCGGCCGGTGCGCCCCGAGGCGACGGCGCGCGAGATGCTGGCGGCGTTCTCCGAGCCCCTGCCCGACGACGGCACCGATCCGGCGGCGGTGGTGCGCGACCTCGCCGAGCGCGCCGAGCCGGGCCTGATGGCGAGCGGCTCGGGCCGCTTCCACGGCTGGGTCATCGGCGGCGCGCTGCCGGCCGCGATCGCGGCCGACTGGCTCGTGAGCGCGTGGGATCAGAACTCGGCGATGGCGGAGCCCTTCCCGGCCACGACGATGATCGAGCAGGTCGTCGCCGGCTGGGTGCTCGAGCTCCTGGACCTGCCGCGCGAGGCGTCCGTGGGGTTCGTGACGGGCGGGCAGATGGCCAACACGGCCTGCCTGGCCGCGGCGCGCAACCGCGTCCTGGCGGCCCACGGGTGGGACGTCGAGGAGGGCGGACTGCAGGGGGCGCCCCGCGTGAACGTCCTCGTCGGAGCGCAGCGGCACGACTCGGTCGACGCGTCCCTGCGCGCGCTCGGCCTGGGAACGTCGTCGGCGCAGGTCGTCCCGGCCGACGAGGCGGGCAGGGTGCGGCCCGACGCCCTCGTCGCGGCGGCCGCGGACGCGCGCGGGCCGACCATCGTCTGCCTGCAGGCCGGCAACGTGAACGGGGGCGCGGTCGACGCCGTGGGCGAGATCGCCCACGCGGTCCGGCGGGAGGACCTCTGGCTGCACGTCGACGGGGCGTTCGGGCTCTGGGCGCGCGCCGCCCCCGCCTACCGGCACCTCGTCGCCGGGGTGGAGGGCGCGGACTCGTGGGCCACCGACGCCCACAAGTGGCTCAACACGCCCTACGACTGCGGCATCGCCGTCTGCGCCGACCCCGCCGCGCACCGCCGCGCGATGGGCGTGCGGGCCGCCTATCTCCCCGAGGGCGACGCGGCCGGCCTTCGCGAGCCGATCGACTACAACCCCGAGCTCTCGCGGCGCGCCCGCTCGGTGCCGGTCTGGGCCGCGCTGCGCCAGCTCGGGCGGCGGGGCGTCTCCGAGCTCGTGGAACGCTGCTGCCGGATGGCCGAGCTCTTCGCCGCCCTCCTCTCCGAGGCCGACGGCGTCGAGGTGCTGCACCAGGACCTCAACCAGGTGGTCGTGAGGTTCCTCGACCCCCGCGGCGGCGACCACGATGCCCACTCGCGCGCCGTGGTGGCGCGCGCCCAGGCCGACGGCACCTGCTACCCCAGCGGGACCGTGTGGCGCGGAGTCGCCGGCCTACGCCTCTCGGTGACCAGCTGGCGCACCGGGCCGGAGGACGTCCGGCGGTCGGTGGAGGCCCTGCTCGCCGCCCATCGCGGCCGCTAAGGCGCCCACCACCTCGGCGACGTCCTCCCGGCTCAGGTTGGGGTGCATCGGCAGCGCGAGCGCCGTGCGCGCGGCCTCCTCGGCGGCCGGCAGGTCGCCCTCCGAGTAGCCGAGGCCCGCGAAGACGGGCTGCAGGTGCATGGGGATGCCGTAGTAGACGGCGCTGCCGATGCCGGCGTCGGCCAACGCCGCCCGCAGCTCGTCGCGCCGGGGGTGGCGCGCCATGAAGAGGTGGTAGATGTGGCGGGCGCCCGGCGCGACCCCCGGCAGGGCCATGAGGTCTCCGAGGCCCTCCTCCGCGTACCACGCCGCGGCCCGGGCGCGCCGGGCGTTCCAGTCGTCCAGGTGCGGGTAGAAGACGCGGATGATCGCGGCCTGCAGGTCGTCGAGGCGGGAGTTGTAGCCGACCTCCTCGAACACCACCTTGTCGGCCGACCCGTGGAAGCGCAGCCGCCGGACCCGCTCGGCCAGCTCCTCGTCGCGGCAGACGACCATCCCGCCGTCGCCCATTCCGGGGAAGTTCTTGGTCGGGAAGAAGCTGAAGGTGGCCGCGTCGCCGAAGGTGCCCACCTCGCCGTCGGCCGTGGCGGCGCCGAAGGCCTGGGCGGCGTCCTCGACGAGCGCCAGCCCGTGGGCGTCGGCGAGCGACCGGAAGCGCGGCCATGTCGGCCGGGTGGCCGAAGATGTGGACCGGCAGCAGGGCCCGGGTCGCCGGGCCGATCCGCGCCTCGGCCGCCGCCGGGTCGAGGCAGTACGTGGCCGGGTCGATGTCGGCGAAGACCGGCGTCGCGCCGACGCGCGCGATCGCCTCGGCCGTGGCGTAGAACGTGTACGGCGTCGTCACCACCTCGTCGCCGGGGCCCACCCCGAGGGCGTGCAGCGCGATCACGAGCGCGTCCGTCCCGTTGGCGACCCCGGCCGCGGGGCGCCCCCCGAGCCGCTCCGACACCGCGGCCTCGAGCGCCCGGCCCTCCGGGCCGAGGATGAAGCGGCCGCTGTCGACGACGCCGGCGATGGCGGCGTCGATCTCGGCGCGCAGCGGCCCGTACTGGGCCTTGATGTCCATCAGGGGAACGGGCATGCGGCGGCGCGGGACGCTATCACGCCCCGGGCGAGCACCGGCCGCCGGCAGAGCGGCCGGGCGCAGCCGGGGTCATGGCTCGTCCTCGGCGGGAAGGGTGACGGTGATGGTCGTGCCGAACCCCTCGCGGGAGGAGGCCTCGGCCCGGCCGCCAAACCGTTCGGCGATGTGCTTGACGATCGACAGCCCGAGGCCGGTCCCCCCGAGGCGCTTCGACCGCGACGGGTCGGCCCGATAGAACCGCTCGAAGACATGCGGCAGGTGGCGCTCGGGGATCCCGGCGCCGTCGTCGGCGACGGTCAGCGTCACCGCGTCGCCCTCGCACTGCACCGTCGTCGCCGCCGTGGCCCCGGGCCCCGCGTACTTGACCGCGTTCTCGACGAGGTTGCGGACGACCGTGGCGGCCATGCGGTCGGTGAGCGGCGTCCACGCCGGCCCGTCGGCGCTCAGCTCCAGGCGCACCCCGTGCTCCTCGGCGCCCGCCTGCAGGTCGGCGACCGTGGCGGCGGCCGCGAGGGCCAGGTCGCTGCGCGACGACGAGGGCAGGCCCGGCGTCGTCTCGAGCTCCGTCAGGAAGAGGATGTCCGTGATCAGCGCCTCCAGGCGCTGGGTCTCGCTGGCCGCGCGCGAGACGAAGTCGCGGCGCGTCTCGGGGTCCATCTGGGGATCGTCGAGGGCCTCCAGCAGCCCGCGGAGGCCGGTCAGCGGCGTGCGCAGCTCGTGGGAGACGTTGGCGACGAACTGGGAGCGCAGCTCCTGGTAGGCGACGGCCTCGCTCTGGTCGGTCAGGAAGACGAGGGCCTCGCGCGCCTCGCCGACCTCGTAGGGCTCGACGGCGGCCCGGTAGGTTCGGCGGCCGCCGGCGAACAGGCGCACCTCGAAGCTCTGGCGCGACAGCCCCTCGAGGGCGGCGTTGACGTGCCGCGCGAGGCGGTGCTCGCTGAAGGCCTCCAGCACCGTCATGCCCGCGACCAGGAACGGGAAGCGCTCGAGCGCGACCGGGTTGGCCTCGACCAGGCGGCCGTCGCGGTCGACCCGCAGGGCGACGAACGGCAGGTCCCGCAGCACCTGCCGGCCGCGGCGCTCGGCGACGGCGAGCTCGGCGTCGAGCCTCGCCGCGTCCTCGCGGGCCCGCTGCGCGTCGCCTCGGGCGCGGCGCACGAGGACGAGGCCGGCGCCCGCGATCAGGAGGGCTGCGACCCCGAGCAGGACCAGCGCGACCACCACTCCGCCAGTCTCGCAGACCGCCCGACGGCCCGCGCCCGAGTCGCTTTCACGCCGCCGGGTCGCGTGATTGGCTCCCAGCGATGAGGCGCGTCGTCCCCCTCGCCCTCGCGGCGCTCGCCGCCGCCGCAGCGCCCGCGCTCGCCCAGGGGCCGGTCACGGCCCTGCCCCCCGCCCGACCGCCGGCGGTCGTCGAGGTGGCCCCCGGCATCGGCTACCAGCGCCAGGTGCAGGACAATGGGCAGGTCGTGCACATCGTGCGGGCCGCCCCCTCGCCGCGCGTCGGCCTCGCGCCGGCCCTCGCGGCGGGCACGCCGGTCCAGCGCGGCCCGCTCACCGGCGCCGTCGCGGCGCGCCTCGACCAGGGCGTCGTCGCGGGCATGAACGGCGACTTCTTCAGCTACGACACCAACTCCCCGAGCGGCGTCCTGCTCATCAACGGGGACCTCATCCACGAGCCCGAGGGCAGCCGACCGGCGCTCCTGATCCCGCCGCCGACCGGGCCGATCGCCTCGGCCACCCTGGTGCTGCAGGGGCGCTACCAGGCGATCGACCCCACCGGCGTCCGCAGGTTCGCGATCCGCGCCTTCGCCGGGATCAACCGGCCCGCGCTGCGCGGGACCGAGACGATCCTCTACACGCCGGACTTCGGGCCCGCCACTCCCGCGGCGGGGTCGGTCTACGAGGTGAGCGTGCGGCTCGACCAGCCCGGCCCGCTGGCGCCGAACGTCCCGCGCACGGGGACCGTGGTCGGGGCCGCCGCCGGCGGCGGCATGGCCCTCGTCCCCGGCAACGTGGTCCTGGCCGGCATCGGCTCGGCGGGCCCGACGCTGGTGTCGGAGTTCCCCCTCGGCCAGCAGGTGGCGCTGACGCCCGGCCTGCTCGGCCTGCCCCCCGGCGCCCTCAACGCCATCGGCGGCGGGCCCTCGCTCGTCAGCGGCGGCGCGCCCGTCGCGCGGCCCACGATCGGCTACACCTCATCGCAGCTGGACGCCCGCACCTCTCGCTCGGCGGTCGGCCAGACCGCCCAGGGGTCGCTGATGCTCGTCACCGCCGAAGGGCCATCCCAGGGCAGCCCGGGGCTGACCGTCGCCGACCAGGCGCGCCAGATGATCTCGCTCGGGGCCGCGACGGCGTTCGCGATGGACGCGGGCGGCAGCGCCCAGCTCGCCGTGGGCACCGACCTCGTGATCCCCTGGTCGGCGCCCCGCAGCCTCTCCGACGTCGTGCTGCTGTCCTACAGCGGGGTCACGCTGACCCCGCTCCCCTTCCGCCTGTCGGCGAACGGCGACCACGTCGACGACAGCGCCACGGAGGTCGTGCGCTCGCCCGCGGCGGGCGTGGCCACGGTCACGATCGCGCGCCGCACCGGCCGGCCCACCAAGCGCCTCTGGCAGGGGCCGCTGGGGCCGGGCGCCGTGAAGGTGAACGTCGATCCCAAGCGCCTGGGCCTCGGCGACGGCGTCTACGTCGTGGTGGCCAAGTTCACTCCGGCCGACGGCAGCGGCGAGACCGAGCAGCGCCGACGCGTGATCTTCGACCGCACGCTCTCGGCCCTGACCGCGCGCTCGACGACGACCGGCGCCGGCAAGCGAGCCCGGGGACGCCTGGCCGTCGGCTTCCGCCTGCTGCGGCCCGCCCGCGTGACCGTGCGGGTCCTCTCGTCGTCGGGGAGCACGCTGGCGACGCTCGCGCGCAACCGCCCTTCCGCCAGGGGCGGCAGCGCGTGAACTGGAACCGCATGCGGGGCAGTGCGCTCGTCTCCGGCACCGTCACGGTGACCGTCGAGGCCCACAGCAGGTTCGGGACCACGGGGCTCCAGCGCTCCGCGACCCTGAAGCCGCCCAAGCGCCGGCCGTAGCCTCCCCGGGGGCCCCACCGCGATGAGTTCTGCGGGCAGCGGCGGTCGGAGTGATGGACAACGACGAGGGAGGCAGCATGGCGCGCCTGCGCGTGGGCATCACGATGTCGCTCGACGGCTACGTCGCCGGGCCCGACCAGAGCATCGACGACCCGCTCGGGGTCGGCGGGGAGGCGCTCCACGAGTGGGTCCTGCCGCTGCGGACCTTCCAGCGCGTGCAGGGCCGCGAGGGCGGCGAGACCGGGCTCGACGACGACGTCCTCGCCGAGACCTTCGCCGACCTGGGGGCCACGATCATGGGCCGCAACATGTTCGGCGGCGGGCCCGGGCCCTGGGACGAGCGGAACCCGTGGACCGGCTGGTGGGGACCTGACCCGCCGTACCACACGCCGGTCTTCGTCCTGACCAACCACCCGCGCGAGCCGCTCGAGATGGAGGGCGGCACGACCTTCCACTTCGTCACCGACGGCATCGAGCGCGCCCTCGAGCGGGCGGTCGAGGTGACCGGGGACCGCGACATCAACCTGGCCGGCGGCGCCGAGGCCATCGGCCAGTACCTGGCGGCCGGGCTGGTCGACCTGCTCGAGGTGCACGTCGTCCCCGTCCTGCTGGGCGGCGGCGAACGGCTCTTCGACCTGCCGCGCGGCTGGCAGGAGCGCTACGAGCGCGACCGCCTGGCGGCCTCGCCCAACGCGGCCCACTTCCGCTTCCTCAGAAAGGGGTGAGGCCCCCTCAGGGCGGTCAGCCCTTGTCGATGAGCCGCTCGAGGAACTCCGGGTAGCGGTCGCCGGCGGCCGCGCCGGGCGGGAAGGCCGCGTCGAGCGCGGCCAGGTCGGCGTCGTCGAGCTCCAGGGTGGCGGCCGCGGCGTTCTGCTCGAGGTAGGCGCGCCGCTTGGTGCCCGGGATCGGGACGACGTCCTCGCCCCGGCTCAGCACCCACGCGAGCGCGAGCTGGGCCGGCGTCGCGCCCCGCCGCGCGGCCAGGTCGCGGACGCGCTCGGCCAGCTCGAGGTTGCGCTCGAGGTTCTCGCCCTGGAAGCGCGGCAGCACGCGGCGCAGGTCCGACTCCTCCAGGTCGGTCCCCGGCGCCAGGGCTCCCGCCAGCAGACCGCGCCCCAGCGGGCTGAACGGCACGAAGCCGATCCCGAGCTCGCGCAGCGTCGGGATCACCTCGTGCTCGGGCTCCCGGTGCCACAGCGAGTACTCGCTCTGGAGGGCGGCGATCGGGTGGACGGCGGCCGCCCGCCGGATCGTCGACGGCGCGGCCTCGCTCAGGCCGAGGTGGGCCACCGACCCCTCGGCGACCAGCTCGGCCATCGCGCCGACGGTCTCCTCGATGGGCACGTCGGGGTCGACGCGGTGCAGGTAGTAGAGGTCGATGCGCTCCACGCCAAGGCGGGCCAGCGAGGCCTGGCACGCGGACCGCGCGTACTCGGGGCGGCCGTCCACGGCGCCGTACGACCCGCCCGCGTCGCGCACGTTGCCGAACTTGGTCGCCAGCTCCACCTGTCCCGCCGACCGGCGAGCGCCCGGCCCACCAGGGCCTCGTTGGCGCCCAGCCCGTAGACGTCGGCCGTGTCCCAGAACGTCACCCCGAGCTCGAGCGCCCGGTCGAGCGTGCGCAGCGCCTCGGCCTCGTCGGGGACGCCGTAGCCGTCGGACATCCCCATGCACCCCAGCCCCAGCGTCGACACCTCGAGGCCGCCGCGCCCGAGGCGGCGGCGGCCGACGCGCCCGGGGCCGGGCTCAGCCGTCGTGGAGCGCCTCGATCTCGGCCCGCACCCCGCGCATCTCCGTCACGAGGCGGTCGATCTCCGCGTCCAGGCCCGTCTCGCCCTCGCGCTGACGGAGGACGATCTGACCGAGGTCGGAGGCGAGGGCTTTCTGGCGGCGCTTCAGGGACTGCTCCTGCGCCTTGAGCCGGGCCTGCCCCGCCCGCTGCTTCACAGCGTCGCCCGCCCGCTTGGCGTAGTCACGGACGTCGTCGACGATTCCCATGTGCCCGCTCCCCTTCCCTGAGACGCGATGCGCGAGTCTAACGCGCGTCCTCGCGGGCGTGCAGACTTGCCAGAATCGTCGCGACGAGCGAGAAGATCAGCGCCAGCCACACGCCGAACTTCCGGCTCCCGGCGTCGCCGTCGAGGAAGACCATCAGCGTGACGATGAAGGTCACGCTCGTGAGGTACGCGGCCACCAGGCCGGGGTTCACGACGGTTGGCAGCTCGAAGTTGTAGGCGTCGGCGACGAAGATCAGCGCCGCGAGGGCGGCGAAGACCAGCATCAGCCACCACGACGGGATGACGTCCTCGCCGTTGAAATCGAACGACGCGACGCCGTACCAGGGGAAGAACAGGCAGATGATGAAGAGGACGTTCGCGGCCGCGGCCCCGAGCATCCTCTGCTCGCGGGTGATGGTTCGCATCTCGGAGGCTCCTCGTGCCGGGGACGAACGATCTGGGGTTTCGACGCCCTGCGCCGCCTCACCTTCCCGTCAGGCGGGCTCCACGGGTGCCGGCGGGTTGTGGCCGGGGATCATCAGGCGCGCGCCGGAGTCGCGGATCGCCCGGAACGCGGCGAGGTGCTCCTCCCGGCGCGGGTGGTCCGCGGGGAGCGAGCCCTGCGCGAACCAGGAGGGGTCGGGGCCGGGCGTGTCCCCGGCGATCGCCACCAGGCCGTCGTCCGTCTCGACCAGGAAGGCGACGTGGCCGTCGGTGTGGCCGGGCGTGTGGATCCAGCGCACCCCCGGCAGGACCTCGCCCGCCGACCCGGAGAAGGGGCGGGCGGTCGCGCGGTCGCGCCACCCGCGCCCGGCATGGGCGTGCGGGGTCTCGAGCTCGGCCGCGTGGACGTGGAGCTCGACGTCACCGAGCTGGGGGAGCGCCGAGACGTGGTCCGAGTGGAGGTGGGTCGCGAGGACCGTGTGGACGTCGTCCGGCGACACGCCGCGCGCCGCGAGCGCGGCCGCCAGCATGTCCCCCTGGGTCTGGTAGCCGGGGTCGACGACGACGCTCTCCGGGCCCGTGAGGAGGACCGTGTTGGGCCAGGCGATCATCCCGTGGACCGCGTCCGGGAGCCCCCGGTAGGCGCCGAAGGTCCCGAAGGTGCTCGAGCTCCGCAGGTCCACCATCTCGCCCCCGGCCAGGGCGACCACGATGCGGTGCGCGGGGATCAGCACCTCCGCGCGCCACGCCATCTAGCCGGCCGCCTCCGTGCGGGCCGCGGCCGCGCGGGCCTCGGCGCGGTCGTGCTCGTAGCAGGGCGCGGCGCGGAACGGGGCCACCGGGTCGGCCGAGACGCGCCCGAGCCGGGTCGCGCGGGCCCGCAGCCCCATGCCCGCCCGGCGGGCCTGGGGGGAGAGCGCCAGGCCCAGGATGCCGCCGGCCAGCAGCCAGCGACTGCGCTTGGCGCTCACTTCAGCAGCGAGAGGAACTCGTCCACGGGAATGGCGGTCAGCGTCTGGAAGTGGGCCGTGCCGCGGGCCGCGAGCTCGACCGAGACGCGGGCGATGACCTTCTCGTCGGGGGCCTCGACGATGTTCACGAAGTCGTAGGGCCCCAGCACCGCCCACTGCTCGACGACCCTCGCCCCCATCTGCTCGACCTCGGCGTTCACCTCCAGGAGGCGCTGGGGGTTCGCCTTGAGGGTTCCCACGCCGTGCGGGCTGAGCGTGCTGAGCAGGATGTAGGTCGGCACTTCCGGTCCTTTTCGCCTCTCACCGGGACCGGTCGAGCGTACCATCCGCGGGGGCGAGCCAGCCGCTCAGGTCGCGCCCGACCAGCTCCCCCAGCTCGCCGACGTCGTCGCGGAAGTGGTCGCGCAGCTCGGCCGCGAGCTCGGGGTCGATCTGGCGCCGGCGGGTCACCTGGCGGTTGCCGCGGCGGACCCGCTCGAGCACGCCGAGGCGCTCGACGCCCGCGACGCGCTTGACGCTCCGGGCGACGCCGACCAGGGCCGCCGGGGGGCGCTGGGTGAGCCTCGCCACGGCCCCGGCGCGGTGGACCTTGTTCTCGTTCACCCGCGGGAAGTCGGCGCGGCCGTCGTCGGGGAGGCCAAGGAACTCGAGCGTGCGCCGGTAGACCGCCCCGGTGTCCTCGCGCAGGTCGTCGAAGACGAGCGTCAGCACCTGCTCGCGCGGCAGCGCCTCGTAGACCCGCCGCAGCTGCGCGCCGAGGCGCGCGGCGTCGCCGTACTGCAGGAACTCGGGCACCCGCACCCGCGGAGGCAGGTGCTCGCCGCGACGGCGCGGCTCCTGGAGCTCCCACGCCCGGGCGGGGTCGGGCTCGTCCTCGTCGAGCATGTACAGGAGCTGCGAGTGCAGCGACGGCACGAGGTCGACCGGGTTGCGGAGCATCACGATGACCCGGGCGTCCGGGTCGAACGCCGCGATGTTGCGGGCCGCGTCGGCCGAGTAGAGGTACCAGACCGACGCCTCGCCCACCGCCAGGTGCTCGTCGGTGGCGGCGTCGAACAGGCGAAGGTAGTGCTCCTCGCTGCGCCGGCCGGGCGCGTAGTAGTAGTCGAAGTCGCCGCAGAAGTAGTGGGGCTCCTTCGGCTGCGAGACGAAGGCCCGCGGGTGCTCGCGCAGGTACTCGCTGAGCGCGGTCGTCCCGCACTTGGGCGCCCCGAGGATGAAGAAGTTCGGCCGGCGTGGCACGGGCGCTGACGCTAGCAGCAGGCGGCCACGCGTAGTCTTCGGGCCCATGCAGCCGACCTCCGCAGCGGCCGCGGCCGCGCCGGCGAGCCGGGGCACGCGCAAGCCCGTGGCCGTCCTGGTCCTCGGGATCGTCGGGCTGGTCACCGGCGTCACGGCGATCACGCTCCTGTGCGCGGTGCTCGCCATCGTTCTGGCCTCGCTGTCCTTCCAGGACGAGTCGGCGGGCCGCGTCGACCCGGAGCGCCACCGCATGGCCGTCGCCGGCATGGTCTGCGGCATCGTGGCCCTCTGCCTCTGGATCCCGGTCGTGGTCGTCATCGCGGTCGCCGAGGCGTGAGCGCGCGCCGCCAGGCGATCCTCCGGCCCCCCCGCGGCGGCGCCCCCTACGTCGGCATGATCTCCGGGATCGTCATCGTCGTCGCGGCCTTCCTGCCCTGGTACGCCACCGACATCGGGCCGCCCTTCGCGGCCGAGAGCGTCACCGGCTGGGAGGCCACCAACGTGGCCCGGGCCTCGGTCTTCATGGGCGCGATCGTGGCCACCGCCTCGGCCGCCGCCGCCATCGAGGCCCGCGGCGGGCTGCGCCTCGGCGAGCAGGCGGGCGACGCCATCGCCTGGGCCGTGATCGGGGCCTCGGTCATCGCCGCGATCCTCATCGGCTACCGGCTCTTCGTGCTCCCCGAGCCGGCGGAGTTCCTGTCGCGCGAGATCGGCGTCTACCTCGCCGCGGCGGGCGCGGTCGGGGGGATCCTCAGCGGCCTCGCCCTGATCGCCACCCGCGACTAGCGCGTCACCCGGCGCGCGCCCGCCGGATCCAGTAGCCCGCGCTGACCAGCAGCGCCAGGACGGCGACCAGCAGGAGCGCGAAGGCCGCGTACGCGGCCGCTCCGCCGATCTGCACGACGACGCTCGCCAGCCCGGCCGCGGCGGTGGCCCCGACGGCCGACGCCGTCGCGATGCCCGCCGCCCGCCCGTTGGGGGTGCCCACGGCCATGCCGTCAGGCTAGCGCCCGGCGTCGTGCCAATTGGCCACGCCTCGCCGTGCCAATTGACGCCACCTGGCCGGGCCCGCGTGGCCGCGTCAGACTCCCCGCAATGGCCGCGAGCGACGCCACGATCGTGGAGGCCGGGGGGCGCGAGGTGCGCGTGTCCAATCCCGATCGCGTGATCTTCCCGGCGACCGAGCGGTCGGCGCCGGTGATCAAGCTCGACGTCGTCGCCTACTACCTCGCCGTCGCCGAGGGCATCATGCGCGCGCTCGAGCGGCGGCCCACCACCCTGGAGCGCTGGCCCAAGGGGGTGCACCCGGGCATCGTGCTCTCGACGCGCGAGCGCGGCGGTGGCGACGCCTTCTTTCAGAAGCGGATCCCGCGCGGGGCTCCCGACTACGTCCAGACGGCGCGGATCCGGTTCCCGTCGGGCCGCCACGCGGATGAGATCTGCCCCACGGAGATCGCCGTCGTCGCCTGGGCGGCGCAGATGGGGACGCTGACGTTCCACCCGTGGCCGGTTCGCGGCGACGACGTCGACCACCCGGACGAGCTGCGCCTGGACCTCGACCCGCAGCCCGGGATGGACTTCGCCGACGCCGTGCGCGTGGCCGGCGAGGCCCGCGCGCTGCTGGACGAGCTCGGCTACGTCGGCTTCCCGAAGACCTCGGGGGGGCGGGGCGTGCACATCTACGTCCGGATCGAGCCGCGCTGGACGTTCACCGACGTCCGCCACGCCGCGATCGCCTTCGGGCGGGAGCTCGAGCGGCGCCTGCCGGGCGAGGTGACCACGAGGTGGTGGAAGGAGGAGCGCGGCGAGCGCGTCTTCATCGACTACAACCAGAACGCGCGCGACCGCACGATCGCCTCGGCCTACAGCGTCCGGCCGAGGCCGGGGGCGCCGGTCTCGGCGCCGCTGGGCTGGGACGAGCTCGCCGAGGCCGAGCCGGAGGACTTCACGGTCGCGACCATGCCCGCTCGCTTCGCCGAGGTGGGCGATCGCCACGCCGCGATCGATGACGTCGTCCACTCGCTGCAGCCGCTGCTGGACATGTACGAGCGCGACGAGGCCGCGGGAGCGGCCGACATGCCCTATCCGCCCGACTATCCGAAGATGCCGGGAGAGCCGAAGCGCGTCCAGCCCTCGCGCGACCGCGACCGGCCTCGCGGCGGCCCCTAGGGCGCCTGCGGCAGCTTCTTCGCGCCGCGCCTGGTCACCGGCGCGGAGGGCGGCGGCACGACCGGCCCGATGTCCCCGTCCGGCGCCTCGTCCAGGTCGACGATCACGGGTGCGTGGTCGCTCGGTCCGCTGCCCTTGCGCGCCTGCCGGTCGACCCATGCGGCTCGGACGCGGCTCGCCACGCGTGCGCCGGCGAGCACCAGGTCGATGCGCATCCCGAGGTCCTGATGGAACATCCCCGCGCGGTAGTCCCAGTAGGTGAAGACCCGCTCGTCCGGCCAGCGATCGCGCACGACGTCGCGCAGGCCGAGCCCCATCAGCTCCGCCAGCGCCGCCCGCTCCGGCGCGGTCACGTGGGTCTGCCCCACGTAGGCGCCGGGATCGAAGACGTCGTCGTCGGTCGGCGCGATGTTCATGTCGCCGCACACGACGATCTCCTCCGGGCCTGCGGCGACCATCTCGCGCAGCGAGGACAGCCAGGCGAGCTTGTACGCGTAGTGCTCCGAGCCCGGCTCCCGCCCGTTCGGCACGTACACGGAGACCACCCGGATCCCGGCGCACGTCGCGGAGATCGCCCGCGACTCGGGGTGCGGGAAGCCCGGCGCGCCGGCGAGTCCCGCCACCACGTCGTCGAGTCCGACGCGCGAGAGGATGGCGACCCCGTTCCACGTCGCCTCACCGTGGACGGCGACGGCGTACCCGCGCGCGGCGAGCTCCTCGCCGAGCAGCTCGAGGAACGCGTCGTCGGCGAGCTTGGTCTCCTGCAGGCACACCACGTCCGGGCGCCGCTCGTCGAGCCACGGCAGCAGTCGCGGCACGCGCTGCCTGACCGAGTTGACGTTCCAGGTCGCGAGTCGCACCGCCGCACCGTAGCGCCGGCCGCGCGCCCGCCGTCAGCGGACGGCGGCCTCGGCGGTCGCGAACGTCAGCTCGTCGCCGTCGGCGTCGACCACCACCCGGTCGCCGTCGCGCACCTCGCCGGCCAGGATCCGCTGCGCCAGGGGGTTCTCGATCCGCCGCTGGACCAGCCGCTTCAGCGGGCGGGCGCCGTAGGCGGGGTCGTAGCCCTCGCGGGCGAGCAGCTCGGCCGCGGCCGCGGTCAGCTCCAGCTCGACGCCGCGCTCCTCGAGGCGCTCGCGCAGGCGGGCCACCTGCAGCTCCACGATCTCGGCGAGCTGCTCGCGGCCGAGGCGGCCGAAGACCACGATCTCGTCGACCCGGTTGAGGAACTCGGGCCGGAAGTGGTCGCGCAGGGCACCGAGCACCCGCTCCTCGGCGATCTCCTCGTCGATGCCGTCGGCCAGGAACTGGCTGCCGATGTTGCTGGTCATGATCACGACGGTGTTGGTGAAGTCGACGACCCGGCCCTGGCCGTCGGTCAGGCGCCCGTCGTCGAGCAGCTGCAGCAGCACGTTGAAGACGTCGGGGTGGGCCTTCTCGATCTCGTCGAGCAGGAGCACGGAGTAGGGCCGGCGGCGCACGGCCTCGGTGAGCTGGCCGCCCTCCTCGAAGCCCACGTAGCCGGGCGGCGCGCCGATCAGGCGGGCCACGGCGTGGCGCTCCATGTACTCGCTCATGTCGATGCGGACCATCGCCCGGTCGTCATCGAACATGAACTCGGCGAGCGCGCGGGCGAGCTCGGTCTTCCCCACGCCGGTGGGGCCGAGGAAGAGGAACGAGCCGATCGGCCGGTGCGGGTCGGAGAGCCCTGCCCGCGCGCGGCGCAGGGCGTTGGCCACCGCGCTGACGGCCGAGTCCTGGCCGATCACCCGCTCGTGCAGGCGCTCCTCCATGTGCAGGAGCTTCTCGACCTCGCCCTCCATCAGGCGGCTGACCGGGACGCCGGTCCAGGAGGCCACCACCTCGGCGACGTCCTCCTCGTCAACCTCCTCCTTGAGCATGCGGCGGTCCGCCTGCAGCTCGGCCAGCTCGTCGTTGGCCGCCTCGAGCGCCCGCTCGAGCTCCGGCAGCGTCCCGTACTGGAGGCGCGCGGCCCCCTCCAGGTCGTTGTCGCGCTGGGCGCGCTCGAGCTCCTGGCGGGCGGTCTCGATCTGCTCCTTGATCTCGCGGATGCGGGTGATCATCGACTTCTCGAGCTCCCAGTGGGCCCGCATGGCGTCGGCCTCCTCGCGCAGCGACGCCAGCTCCTCGGCGATCGCGTCGCGGCGGGTCGCCGACCCCGGGTCGGTCTCGGCCTCGAGCGCCTGCTGCTCGATCTCGAGCTGCATGATGCGCCGCTGCACGACGTCGAGCTCGGCGGGCACGGAGTCGATCTCGATGCGCAGGCGGCTGGCCGCCTCGTCGATCAGGTCGATCGCCTTGTCCGGCAGGAAGCGCGCGGTGATGTAGCGGTCCGAGAGGCGGGCGGCGGCCACGAGGGCCCCGTCCTGGATGCGGACGCCGTGGTGCACCTCGTAGCGCTCCTTCAGGCCGCGCAGGATCGCGACGGTCGCCTCGACCGACGGCTCGCCGACCATCACCGGCTGGAAGCGGCGCTCCAGCGCGGCGTCCTTCTCGACGTGCTTGCGGTACTCGTCGAGCGTCGTCGCCCCCACCGCCCGCAGCTCGCCGCGGGCCAGCATGGGCTTCAGCAGGTTCGCCGCGTCCACGGCCCCCTCGGCCGCGCCCGCGCCGACGATCGTGTGCAGCTCGTCGATGAAGAGGATCACCCGGCCGGCGGCCTCCTGGATCTCCCGCAGCACCGCCTTGAGGCGGTCCTCGAACTCGCCGCGGTACTTGGCGCCCGCGAGCAGCCCGCCGACGTCCAGGGCCACGACGCGCTTGCCGGCCAGCCCCTCGGGGATGTCGCCGGCCACGATGCGCTGGGCGAGGCCCTCGACGATCGCGGTCTTGCCCGTGCCGGGCTCGCCGATCAGCACGGGGTTGTTCTTGGTGCGCCGCGACAGGACCTGGATCACCCGCCGGATCTCCTCGTCGCGGCCGATCACCGGGTCGAGCTTGCCCTCCTCGGCCAGCTCGGTGAGGTCGCGGCCGTACTGCTCGAGGGCCTGGTACTTGTCCTCGGGGTTGGGGTCGGTCACGCGCGCGGAGCCGCGCACCGACTGCAGGGCGCCCAGCAGGCCGTCGCGGTTGACGCCGTTGCCCCGAAGCGCCTCGCGGGCCGGCGAGGACTCCTCGAGCAGCGCCAGCAGAAGGTGCTCGGTCGAGATGTACTGGTCGCCGAGGCGCTCGGCCTCCTGGCCGGCGCGGCGCAGCACCGCCCGGAAGGCGTTCGAGGGCTGGGCGCCGGCGGTCGCGCCGCTGACCTGGGCGCGGCGCTCGATCGCCGCGACGGTCGCGGCCCGCAGGGCCGGGATGTCCGCGCCGGCGCGCTGGAGCAGCGGCTCCACCACTCCCTCGCGGGCGTCGAGGAGCGCGAGCAGCAGGTGCTCGGGCTCCACCACCTGGTTGCCGCGGTCGCCCGCGAGGCGCGCCGACTCGGCGATCGCCTCCTGGGCCCTCTGCGTCGGCGTGTCCACCGCCATCAGGCCTGTCCTCCCATCGTCGTCGTCGTCCGGCGCGGCACCGCGAGCGGGTAGCGCGGCACCAGGGCCCTCCCGCCGCCCGCCGCCACGACCATCTGCCCGCGCGCCGCGCGCGCGGCCGCGAGCTCGTCGCGGTGCCGCTCCAGGGTCTCCTGCAGCTCGTCGGCCAGGTCGCGGATGCGCCGCTCGGCGCGCTCCAGGCGCGCCTCCAGCGCGAGCACCCGCTCGACCCCGGCCAGGTTCATGCCCTCCTCCGACAGCTCCTGGATGCGCCGCAGGCGCACGACATCGGCCTCGGAGTAGAGGCGCGTGTTCCGGGCGCTGCGGCGCGGCGTGATCAGGCCGCGGCGCTCGTAGACGCGCAGCGTCTGCGGGTGCATCCCCGCGAGCTCGGCCGCGATGCCGATGAGGAAGGTGGCGGTGGGGCGCCGGCTCGTGCTCATCGGAACAGGGCCTCCCGCGGGTCGCCGCCCTCGAGCGCGGCGAAGCGCTCCAGCGCCTCGCGCTGGTCGTCCGAGAGCTCGCGCGGCACCTGCACGCGCAGCTTGGCGATGAGCGCGCCGCGGCCCTCGCCCTTCAGGCGCGGGGCGCCCTTGCCGGCCAGCCGCAGCTGGCGGCCGTCGGCGCTGCCCGGCGGCACGCGCAGCTTCACGCGCCCGTCGATCGTCGGCACCTCGACCTGTGCGCCGAGGGCGGCCTCGGAGAAGGTCACGGGGACCTCGATGATCAGGTCGTCGCCGCGGCGCGTGTAGAGGCGGCTGGGGGCGACGCGGGTGACGACCTGCAGGTCGCCCGCCGGGCCGCCGCGCACGCCGGCCTGGCCCTTGCCCTTGAGCCGGATCTTGGTGCCGTCCTTGACCCCCGGCGGGATCTTCACCTTGATCTGCGAGCGCGTTGACGTGCTGCCGGTGCCACGGCAGGTCGGGCAGGGGTCGTCGATGACCGTGCCGTTGCCGCCGCAGCGGGGGCACGGCTCGCTGAACGCGAACGACCCGACGTCGCGGCCGCGCACGCCGCGGCCCTTGCACTCGGGACAGAGGCGCGGGCTGGTGCCGGGCTTGGCGCCGCTGCCGTTGCAGTCCGCGCACGCCACCGGCGTCTCGACCTGCACCGGCACCTGGGCGCCGGCCATGGCCTGCTCGAAGGACAGGTTGACCTCGACCTCCACGTCGGCCCCCCGGCGCGCCGTGGGCTCCTGCGGGTCCTGCCCGCGGCCGCCGCGGAAGATCGACGAGAACAGGTCGGCGAAGTCGCCGAAGCCGCCCCCGTCGCCGCCGGTCCAGGTCGCGCCGCCCGGCCCGCCCCCGTTGGGGCGCCGGCCCCCGAAGGCGGCCGCGGCGTCGTACTCGCGGCGCTTGTCCGGGTCGGACAGCACGTCGTGGGCGTGGGAGATCTCCTTGAAGCGCTCCTCCGCCTTGGGGTCGTCCGGGTTGGCGTCCGGGTGGTGCTTGCGCGCGAGCGACGGTAGGCCTTCTTGATCTCGTCGGTGCTCGCGGTGCGCGAGACGCCGAGCGTCGCGTAGAGGTCGTCCACCCGCGGCTCCTACTCCGCGTCCCCGGACGGGGGCGGCGCCCCGGCGGCCACGACGACCCGGCTGGGGCGCAGGACGTGCTCCGAGATGCGGTAGCCCTTCTCGACCACCTCGACGACGGCGCCGTCGGGGTGCTCGGCGGACGGCACCTGGGCGACCGCCTCGTGGACGTTGGGGTCGAACGCGCGCCCGACGGCCTCGATCTCCTCGACGCCGTGCCCGGCGAGCAGGCCCGCCAGCTGGCCGCGCACCATCTCGAGGCCGGCGACGATCTCCTCGCCGCTGTCCCCGAGCGCCGCCACGGCGCGCTCCAGGTTGTCCATCACGGGCAGCAGCCCGCGCACGACCTCGCGCTGGGCCGCCACCACCACGGCCTCGCGGTCGCGCTCGGTGCGCCTGCGGTAGTTGTCGAACTCGGCCTTGAGGCGCTGGAGCGCGTCCAGGTACTGGTCGCGCTCGGCCTCGGCGCGCGCGAGCTCCTCCGAGCCGTTGCGCTCGGCGGGGGCGGCCGCCTCCGCGGCGTCGGCGGGCACGGCCTCGGGCTCCGGAGCGCGCGGCTCCGGAGCCCGGTAGGGGTCCGCGTGGGTCACGCCGCCTCGGCCCCGTTGGCCGCCACGGCGATCTTGCGCGGCTTGACCTCGTCCGCCTTCGGCACGCGCACGGTCAGCACGCCGCTGTCGAAGGTGGCCGTGATCTCGTCCGGCTTCACGCCCTGGGGCAGGGTGACGCTGCGCTGGAAGGACCCGTACGCGCGCTCGACGCGGTAGTAGCGGCCCTCCTCGACCATCTCCTCGAAGCGCCGCTCGCCCTTGAGGGTGAGGACGTTGTCGTCGATCTCGATGTCGATGTCGTCCGGCGACAGCCCCGGCAGCTCCGCCTTCAGCACGATGGAGTCGGCGGTGTCGAAGATGTCCACCGCGGGCGTCCACGCGCTCCCGGACGAGGAGCCCTCGCCGAGGGTGCGGGTGAACAGGCGGTTCATCTCGTCGCGAAGCGAGGTGATGTCGCGGAAGGGGTCGAACCTCACGACAGCGGGCATGTCTCTGTGCTCCTTCTCGTCTCTCGTCGTTGCGGTCGGTGCTCAGGACGCCTTGGGGGCGTCCTCGTCGATGACCTCGTACTCGGCGTCCTCGACGGTCTCGTCGGCCGAGGAGTCGCCGTTGGGCGCGGCCTCCTGCTGGGCGGCCGCCTGGCGGTAGACCTGCTCCGAGAGCCGGTGCAGGACGTCGGTCAGGCTGCTGGCCTTGGCCTCGATGTCGTCGGCGTCGTCGCCCTCGGCGGCCGACCTCGCGGCCGCGATGGCGCCCTCGAGGTCGCGGCGCAGGGGCTCGTCGACCTTGTCGCCGTTGTCCTTGAGCTGCCGCTCGGCCTCGTGGATGCGGGCCTCCGCGCCGTTGCGGGCGTCGGCCAGCCGCCGCAGGCGGCGGTCCTCGTCGGCGTGCGACTCGGCGTCGCGCACCATCGTGTCGATCTCGTCGTCCGAGAGGCCGCTCGAGGCCTTGATCTCGATGTTCTGCTCGTTGCCGGTGCCGAGGTCCTTGGCGCCGACGTGCACGATGCCGTTGGCGTCGATGTCGAAGGTGACCTCGATCTGCGGCACGCCGCGGGGCGCCGGCGGGATGCCCACCAGGTTGAACTTGCCGAGCGTGCGGTTGAAGGACGCCATCTCACGCTCGCCCTGGAGCACGTGGATCTCCACCTGGTTCTGGTTGTCGTCGGCGGTGGAGAAGACCTCGCTCTTCTTGGTCGGGATCGTGGTGTTGCGCTCGATCAGGCGGGTGAAGACGCCGCCCTTGGTCTCGATTCCGAGCGACAGCGGGGTCACGTCGAGCAGCAGCACGTCCTTGACGTCGCCCGAGAGCACGCCGGCCTGGATCGCGGCGCCGACGGCCACGACCTCGTCCGGGTTGACGCCCTTGTGGGGCTCCTTGCCCGTGAGCTCCTTCACGCGCTCCTGCACGGCGGGCATGCGGGTCATGCCGCCGACGAGCACCACGTGGTCGACGCTCACGTCGGAGTCGGCGAGGGCCTGCTTGGTGGGCCCGACGAGCCGCTCGAGCAGGTCGTGGACCAGCTCCTCGAGCTTCGCCCGGGTGAGCTGCAGGTCGAGGTGCTTCGGGCCGGTCTGGTCGGCCGTGATGAACGGCAGGTTGATCTGGCTCGACGTGGTCGTCGAGAGCTCGATCTTGGCCTTCTCGGCCGCCTCGTACAGGCGCTGGAGGGCCATGCGGTCGTTGCTCAGGTCGATGCCCTGGGAGACCTTGAACTCCGCGACCATCCAATCGACGATCGCCTTGTCGAAGTTGTCGCCGCCGAGGTGGTTGTCGCCGGCGGTGGACTTGACCTCGAAGACCCCGTCGCCGATCTCGAGCACCGACACGTCGAACGTGCCGCCGCCGAGGTCGAAGACCAGGATCGTCTGGTCGCTCTCCTTGTCGAGCCCGTAGGCCAGGGCGGCCGCGGTGGGCTCGTTGATGATGCGCTTGACCTCGAGGCCGGCGATCTTGCCGGCGTCCTTGGTCGCCTGCCGCTGGGCGTCGTTGAAGTACGCCGGGACGGTGATGACGGCGTCGGTCACCGTCTCGCCGAGGAAGGCCTCGGCGTCCGCCTTCAGCTTCTGGAGGATCATCGCGCTGATCTCCGGCGGGCTGTACTCCTTGTCGCCCACCTTGATGCGCGCGTCTCCGTTCGAGCCGCGGACCACCTCGTAGGGGACGATCTTCATCTCCTCGTCCACCTCGGAGTACTTGCGGCCCATGAAGCGCTTGACGCTGAAGATGGTGTTCTCGGGGTTGGTGACCGCCTGCCGCTTGGCCACGGTGCCCACCAGCCGCTCGCCGGACTTCGCGAAGCCGACGACCGACGGGGTCGTGCGCCCACCCTCCGCGTTGGGCAGAACCTCGGGCTCGCCGCCGGTCAGGACGGCCACAGCCGAGTTGGTGGTGCCCAGGTCGATGCCGATCGTCTTGCTCATGCGTTCAGGTCCTCCTCGGCCGGGCGTGCCCAGCCTGCGGGTCGAATTGTCTGCGGTGATCCTAGATCTAAGTGGCCCTATGTCAAGTCGATCTCAGTCGCTGTGACTTAGATAATCCTCTCACCACCGTCTCAGCCGAAAAGCCCATGTCAACTGGGTTCAGCCGCGCCGGGCGGGTCCGAGCCCAGGGGCGCTCAGGTCCGGCGCCGGCCCTCGGGGCAGATGTCGAGCAGGGGGCACTCCGGGCAGCGCGGCGAGCGGGCGGTGCAGATCGTCCGGCCGTGGGCGATCAGGTGCATGTGGGTGGCGAAGGTGAGCTCCGGGGGGATCCACCGGCTCAGGCGCTCCTGGGCGTGGACGGCGCTCGCCCTGGGCGGGACGATCCGCGTGCGCAGGGCGATGCGGTGGACGTGGGTGTCCGCCGGCACGACGGGGGCGTCGAAGCAGAAGCACATCACGCACGCGGCCGTCTTCGGGCCCACCCCCGGCAGCGCCGTGAGGAACGCCATCGCCTCGTCGAGCGGGGTGTCGCCCAGCCATTCGAGGTCGGCGCCGCGCGGGTCGTCGGCGATGACGTCGAGCACGTGCTGGATCCGGGGCGCCTTCTGGCTCGCGAGGCCGGCCACGCGCACGGTCTCCTCGACCTCGGCGGTCGGCGCGCGCCGCACCTCGTCCCACGTGGGGTAGCGCGAGCGCAGGGCCTCGAAGGCCCGCAGCTGGTTGAGGTCGGTCGTGCTGTGGCTCAGCAGGGTGGTGACGAGCTCGCTCACGGGGTCGCGCCGGCGCCGCCACGCGATGTGCCCCTGCGCACGCTCGAGCCGGGCCGCGATCTCCCGGGCGTGGGCGCGGGTGCCGGGGCGGGGCGAGGCCATCGCGGAACCCTAGTGCGGCGCGGCTTGACGCTCCCGGGACGCGCGCGGGGACGCGCCCGCGACGAGAGGGACGTACGGTTGACCCCATCACGACGACCTCGGGAGGCCCGATGTCCACCGCCGCCATCACCATCGCCCATCGCGACGAGCTCGAGCGCACCGGCAGCTGGTCGCTCGTCCGCCGCACCCTCGGCGTCAGCTCGTTCGGCATCAACATCGTCAACATCCCGCCCGGCGAGGGGATCCCCGAGCACGACGAGACGTCGCGCGACCAGGAGGAGCTCTTCGTCGTGCTCAGCGGCTCGGCGACGCTCGTGATCGACGGGGAGCGGATCCCGGCGCCCGCGGGCACGTTCGCCCGCCTCGACCCCGAGCCACGCCGGACCGTGGTCAACGAGGGCGCCGAGGTCGCGTCGGTGATGATCGTCTCGGCGCCGCGGACCAGCGGCTACGAGCCCATGGAGTGGGCGTGACCGCTGCGAACGGCGTCCCGGCCGACATCGCCGCCTACCGCGACCTCTGGCGCGCGGCGCCGGCGGACGTCGCCGGCCGCCACGGCGTCGCCCTCAGGGAGGTGGCGGGCGGCGTGTGCCTGGGCTGCGCGTCGATGTCCGGCGCGCCCATCCTCAACCACGCCCTCGGCGTCGGGGTCCGCGCCCCCGCGGGCGAGGCCGAGCTCGACGAGATCCAGAGCTTCTACGACGGCCTGGGGGCCGGCTACTCCGTCGCCGTGGACGCGGCGGCATCCGGGCTCGGCGGGCTGCTCGAGCGTCGCGGCTTCTCGGAGGCCCGTCCGTGGATGACCTTCCGCCGCGGCCCCGGCCCGACGCCGCGCGCCGGCGGCCTGAGGGTCGAGGAGACGGGGCCCTCCCGCGCCGCGGCCTTCGGGTCCATCGTCGCCGCGGCCTTCGAGATGCCGGCCGACTTCGCCGGGTGGATGGCCGCGCTGGTGGATCGCCCGGGCTGGACCGCCCTGCTCGCGCTCGACGGCGACGAGCCCGTCGGCGCCGCCGCCCTCTTCGTCCACGGCCGCGCCGGCTGGCTCGGCATGGGCGCCACCCTCCCGGAGCACCGCGGGAAGGGCGCCCAGGGCGCGCTGTTCGCCGAGCGGCTGCGGCGCGCGGAAGAGCTCGGCCTGGAGGCGGTCCTCACGGAGACCGGGGCCCCCGTGGGCGACGAGCGCCCCGGTCCCTCGTACCGCAACATGCTGCGCTACGGCTTCAGCGAGGCCGGCCTCCGGCCGAACCTGCGGTCGCCCGGGGCCTAGCTCTCCTCTGCCTCGTCGACCAGGGCCCGCTCGATGGCCTCCTCGGCGAGCGCGAGGATCGTCGGCACCCAGACCAGGTCCTCGGCGGGGTCCTCCGGCGGGGGGCCGGTGGCGAGGTGGCGCACCCCGGCGGAGGCGGCCGGCGCCTCGGGGTCGTCGGTGGACGCGACCGCGCTGCGCGCCCAGGTGCGGATCTCGGGGTCGCCGGTGGACCGGGCCAGCTCGGAGATGTCCTCGGGCCGCCGGCCCGCCTCCACGTAGCCGGCGATCTCCGCCTCGAAGTCCTCGGGGTCGAGGTCGAGCAGGTCGGCGGCGATCAGGCCCGCGGCCGTGGCCGCGGCGACCGCGGCGCCGGGCCCGCCCTCGGCGATCGCGCCCTCCGCCGCCCGCAGGCGCTCCCTGGCGCGGGCGCCCGCCGCCGCGAGCTCCGTCGCGGCGCGCACGGCCAGCGCGCGCGCCAGGGGCGTGTCCGGGCTCGGGTCGGCCGCCCAGGGCAGGACGATCTCGAACGCCTCGCGGTCCTCGGGGGCCGCCGCGGCCCCCGCCCGCTGGAGCGCCGCCTCCATCGGCCCGCGCAGCTCCGGCCAGTGGGCGGCCGCGGCGGCCCCGGCCAGCTCGGCGGGATCGGCCGCGGGATCGCCCTCGTCGGACAGGGCCCGCGCAAGCGCCCATGTCTCCGGCCCCAGCACCCCGCGCGGGAAGCTGAGCCCGGTCAGGGCGAGCACGCGCAGGAGGGCCTCCTCGGAGGTCACCGCACCGTGTTCTCGAGCGCGCCGAGCCCCTCGATCTCCACCCTGACCCGGTCGCCGGGCGCGAGGAAGGCGCCGCGCGCGACCCCGACGCCGGCGGGGGTGCCGGTGGTGATGACGTCGCCGGGCTCCAGCGTGAAGCTGCCCGAGCACCAGGCGACCAGGGCCGCCACCGAGAAGACCATGTCCGCCGTGCTGCCGTCCTGGCGCACCTCGCCGTTGACCGTGGTGCGGATGGTCAGCGCCTGGGGGTCGGGGACCTCGTCCGCCGTCGTCACCCAGGGGCCGAATGGCGCGAACGTGTCGCCGCCCTTGGCCCGCAGCCACTGGGGCTCGGTCCGCTGCCGGTCGCGGGCCGTGACGTCGTTCATCACCGCGTAGCCGAAGACGTGCGCCAGGGCCCGGTCGCGCGGCACGTCGCGCGCCCGCCGGCCGATGACGACGGCGAGCTCGCCCTCGTAGTCGAGCTCCTCCGTGTAGGCGGGCCGAACGACCTCGCCGCCCGGCCCGGTCACGGAGGAGGCGAGCTTCGAGAACAGCAGCGGCTCGCGCGGCAGGGCGGCGCCGGTCTCGGCGGCGTGGTCGCGGTAGTTCAGGCCCACCCCGATGAGCTTCCCCGGGGCGAGCGGGGCCAGCAGCTCCAGGCCGTCGAGCGGGACCGGTGGGCCCGCGGGCTCCGGCGTCCGCTCGAGGGCGTCCGCGACGTCGCGCCCGGCGAGCGGCACGACCGTGCCGTCCTCGACCGAGCCCAGCCGCGTGCCGCCCCGGTCGCGATACGTGCAGAGGCGCATGCGCCGCTATCCTAGTGGTGCCGGGGCCCGGCCCCCGCGACGGAACCCAACCCCCAAGGGGCGACCGGACATCGCCACCGAGCTTCAGGAGCTGGACGCCGCGTCGCCGCGGCGCAGGTCGGGCGCATCGCGGGCGGTGCTGTGGCTGGTCGATCGCAGCCGGATCACCCCCAACGCGGTCACGATCATCGGCTTCCTCGGCATCTGCGCCGCGGCGGGGCTGGCCCTCGCGCGCCAGTGGGTGCTCGCGTCGCTCGTCTTCATCGCGGCGGGCCTGGTCAACTCGCTCGACGGCCTGCTGGCGCGCTACCAGAACAAGGTCACGGCCTTCGGCGCCTTCCTCGACTCGACGCTCGACCGGCTCGCCGAGGGCGTCATCATCGGCGCCATCGGGATCACGTTCGCCCAGGACGGCAACATCTGGGGCCTGGCGGCCTGCTTCGTCGCGCTGACGGCGTCCTTCCTGGTCTCGTACGCGCGCGCCCGCGCCGAGGGGCTGGGCATCCCGGGCTCCAGCGCGGGGCTCATGGGCCGGCCCGAGCGGCTCGTCATCGTCGGCGCCGCACTCTTCCTCGGCAGCGTGGGCGACGTCCTGCCGGTCGGCATGGCCATCCTGGCGGGGCTGAGCCTGATGACGGCCGGCCACCGCATCCTGCTCGTCCACCGCGCGTCCCGGTGAGCCGGCTGCTGCACATCGCGCTGGTCTCGCCGCTGCCGTCGCCCCCGCGCGACGACGTGGCCCGCCACGTCGCCGAGGTCGCGCGCGCGCTCGCGGCGCGGGGCCACGGGGTCACGGTCCTCGCCCCCGCGACGACCCGCGACCGCATCGCGGCCGGCCGCTCGCGGCTGCGCGCCGCGGAGGCCGGCGACCCGTCGGCGGTCATCGCGGACCCCGGCGAGGTGCGCGAGGTGGCCATCGGCCGGGCCCTCCCGGCGGGCCCGGGCCGGCGCGTCGGCGGCCCCTTCGACCTGGTGAGCGCGCTCGAGGCGGCCCTGTCGCGACCCGCCTTCGACGTCGTCGACCTGCACGAGCCCCTCGCCCCGAGCCCGGCGCTGGCGGCGCTGCGGCACGCCCGCGGGGTCACCGCGGTCACCTTCCACCGCGCGGAGCCGCTCGCCGGGGTCGCGCTCCTGCGGCCGCTCGTCAACCGGGCGCTGTCGCGCGCGGACCTGCGCATCGCGACGGCGCGGGCCGGTGCCGAGGCGCTCGTGGAGCTCCTGCCCGGCGACTACACGGTGATCCCGCCCGGCGTGGACCTCGGCCTGATCGCGGCGCCCGCGCCGCGGGGCGCGCCGCCCCCGCTCACGCTCGTGGCCCGCGGCCGCGAACGGGCGGGCCTGCGCTTCGCCCTCGGGCTGCTGCGCGCGCTCGACCTCGGCACCGTGGGCCCCGTGACGCTGGTGGGCCCGCCGGACGCGCCCTGGCGGACCCGCGCGGCCGTGCCGAAGGCGCTCCGCGACCGCGTGACCGTGGTCCCCGACGCGGGCCCCGAGGAGCGGGCCGCCGCGCTGTCGCCGGGCACCATCGCGCTGCTTGCGACCCTCGAGGACGCCGCGGGGCCGGCGATGAGGGAGGCGATGGCCTCGGGCTGCGCGGTGGTGGCGCCGCGCAGCCCGGCCACCGACGAGGTCGCGCGCCACGGCGTCGAGGCGCTGCTGCTCCCGCCCTTCTCGCGCGAGCTCTGGTCCGCCGCGGTCGCCGACCTCGCGGTCGACGCCGGCCGGCGCGGCGCCCTCGGCACCGCCGCCGCGGCGGCCGGGCTCCGCGGCTGGGACGACGTGGCCGCCGACCTCGAGGACGTCTACGGAGCCGCCCTCGCCCCGGCGCGGCGGGCCAGGAGCCGCGCCGAGGAGCGCGTGCTGGCCGACCTGCGCGTGCGGGCCGGCGCCGAAGTCGCCCCCGAGCGGATCGTCGCCGCCTGCCGCGAGCGCGGCCTCGGGGCGATCGCCGTCGCCTCGCCGGACGGGACCGCTCCCGCCCGGGCGGTCGCCGACGCCGCCCCGGACGACCTGGCGGTCGTCATCGGCCAGGAGATCCCCACGACCGACGGCGCGCTGGTCGGGCTCTTCCTCTCCCGCGACGTCGAGCCGGGGCTCGACCCCGCGGCGGCGGCCGCGGCGGTCCACGCCCAGGGGGGCCTGGTGCTGGCGCCGCACCCCGACGGGTCGCCGCCTCCGCCCTCCCCCACGGCGCTGCGCCGCCTCGCCGGCGACGTCGACTGCCGCCAGCTCGTGACCGGGCCGGCCGAGGGGCACGGCGAGGAGGAGGCCGTCCGGATCGCCCAGCGGATGGGCGTCCTCGGCTGCGCCGGCAGCGCGGCGGAGCGGCCCGAGGACGTCGGGTCGGCCGTCACCGAGCTGCGCCCCTTCCACGGCCCCTCCGACTTCCTCGAGGCGCTCGCCGACGCGCACCTCGCTCGGCCGCCGCGCCGGCGCCGGGCGCGCGCGCCCCAGGGGCGCCGCCGCGGCAGGCGCGTTCCGGACTCGTGAAACGTGCCCCGGCAGGAGTAGCGTCGGACCCGGAAAATACGACCGTCGCCCATGGCCCCTGACCCTCCCACCCCACGCTCCACCCGACGCTCGCGAGGCGGCCGCCGTGCGCCCGGCGCCACCGTCGGCGGCGCGAGCCCCGAGGACATCCAGGACGCCTACCAGCGGCGCGCGATCGCCGAGATCGCCGCCCTGAACGACGCGATCACGGCGTGCGAGCGTTGCCGGCCGGACGTGGAGCTGCCGGTCATGAGCTCCGGCTCGCCCCAGGCCGAGATCATGCTGGTGAAATGGTCCGCGAGCCTCGCCGAGCGCCAGGAGGGCGTGGCCTTCTTCGGGCGTGCGGGCACGGCGATCCTGAAGAGCGTGCAACGCCTCGGCATCGACCCGCTGGCGCTCTACGGGACCCTGTGCGTGAAGTGCACGCACCTCGAGCCCGACGAGGCCGCGCGCCTGTGCCCGGCCTGGCTGGCCCGGGAGCTGCAGATCGTGCAGCCACGGCTGGTCGTCCCGATGGGCGAGGTCGTGGTCGAGACGCTCAACGGGCTCGCGTTCCCGCTCTCGGAGCCCCTGCGGACCGAGCCCGGGGTCGTGCAGCGTTGGACCCCCACCATCGAGGCGATCTACGTGCCCGACATCGACACCTCGCTGGACGAGCAGAGCGCCAAGCGGGCGTTCTGGGCGGCCTTCCGGGCCGTGGGCGACTGGCACGAGGCCCAGCCCCCCTACTGAGCCCCCGAGACCCCCATCCCGCCGCGCAGCCGCCCCGGGCGGGACGTCCAGCGCCCGTAGCTAGCGCGTGAAGCGCGCGACCGCCTCGATGTGGGGCGTCTGGGGGAACATGTCAACCGGCCGCACCCACTCCAGGCGGTAGCCGCCCTCGACGAAGCGGGCGGCGTTGTCGGCGAAGGTGGCCGGCTGGCAGGAGACGTAGACGAGCGTCGGCGGCGCCAGCTCCAGCACCCGGCGCACGGCGCGGCCGGCGAGGCCGGCGCGCGGCGGGTCGACCACGGCCACGTCGGGCGCCGGCAGGTCACCGCGGCGCTCGCGCAGCACCACGCCCACGTCGCCGCAGAGGGCGGTGTGGTTGGCGAGGCCGTTGGCGGCGGCGTTGCGCTCGGCGTCGGCCACGGCCTCCGGCACCACGTCGATCGCCACCACCTCCCGCGCGCCGCCCGCCAGGACGACGCCGATGCTGCCGGCGCCCGAGAAGAGGTCGTAGACGACCTGCGAGCCATCGAGGCCCGCCGCCTCGGCCACCCGCTCGTAGAGGCGCTCGGCCATGCGGGTGTTGGTCTGGAAGAACGACCCGGCCGACAGGCGCAGCGTCGCGCCGAGCACGCGCTCCTCGAGCCAGTCGCGGCCGCAGACCACCCGGGTCGGGTGGCCGGCCGTGGTCTCGGCGACGCCCGCGTTGACCGCATGGAGCACGCCCACGACCTCCGGGTGCGCGCCGGCGAGCCGCCCGGCGACCGCGTCGATCGCCGCCTCGGCCCCCTCGGCGGTCACCAGCGTGACGAGCACCTGGCCGGTCGCGACCCCCTCGCGCACCACGACGTGGCGGAGGGCGCCGGCCTGGGCGCGCTGGTCGTAGGGGGCCATGCCCGCCTCGACGGCCGCGGCGCGGGCCGTCTCGCGCACCGCGTTCCCCAGGGGGGTCGCCAGCAGGCAGTCCTCGATGTCGACCACCTCGTCCCAGCGCCCGCGGGCGTGGAAGCCCAGGGTGAGCTCCCCGGCCGGGCCGGGCGCGGCCGAGTACTCCATCCGGTTGCGGTAGCCGAACGGCTCGATGGCCGGGTCGGGGGGCCGCACCTCGATGCCCTCGAGGTGGCCGATGCGGGCGAGGTGCTCGGCGACCTGGTCGCGCTTGGCGGCGACCTGCGCGGCGTAGGAGACGTGCTGGAGGCGGCAGCCGCCGCAGCGCGGGACGTAGGGGCAGGGCGGCGTCACGCGATCCGGCCCCGGGCGCAGGACCTCGACCAGGTCGGCCTCGGCGAAGCGGCGGCGCGCCTTCGTCACGCGCGCCCGGACCAGGTCGCCGGGCGCCGCGTCGCGGCAGAAGACCACGAAACCGTCGCGGCGCGCCACCGCCGACCCGCCGAAGGCGAGGTCGCCGATCTCGAGCTCGAGCACGTCGTCGCGGCGCGGGCGCTCCACGTTCCTAGTATTGCGACCGTGACCAGCCCCGCCCCCGACCTCGACGAGTACCGGCGGGGCGCCGAGGAGCTGCTCGCGGCGCCCGGGCCCGCGGCCGACGAGCGCGCCGCCGGGCTGTTCACCGCCGAGGCCGCCGCCGGCCTGCGCGCCCAGGGCGCGACGGCCCTCGCCCGCTTCGCCGCCGAGGGGCTGCTGCGGCGGGCCAGCGCGGACGAGATGGCCGAGATCCGGGCCCGGCTCGCCGAGCCGGTCGTGGAGGGGCCGGGGGGCCTCCTGGCGCCCGCCGCGGTCGACGCCGCCCTGGCCGCCGAGCCCGACCGGGAGCGACGGCGCGCGCTCCAGGCCGGGCGGCTCCGCGCGCTCGAGAACCGCCTCGGCCCCCTCCTCACCGAGGCCCGGGAGCGCCGCGAGCATGCGGCCGTCGAGGCCGGAGCGGCCTCCCCCGAGGAGCTGCTCGCCGGCGCCGCGGGGCTCGACCTGGCGGTCGTCGCGGCCCACGGGGCGGCCCTGCTCGACGCCACCGACGACGCGGCGGGCCGGGCGCTCGCCCGCGCGGCGCAGGACGCCCTCGGCGACGGCGGTGCGGAGGCCGCCGACCTGCCGCGCATCGTGCGCGCGCCCCAGCTCGGCGCCGAGGTCTCCTCGCCCCGCGCCGGCGACGTCGCCTCGCGGACCCTGGAGCTGCTCGAGCTGCAGCTCCCGGCGGGGCCGCCGGCTCCGTCGGGAGGGCGCGAGGGGCTCGCGCTCTGGCTGGAGACGCTGGGGGCCCTCGGCGCCGCGCTCGCGGCGGCCGGCGTCTCGCCGCGCCTCCCGTTCGAGAGCCGCCGCCTGGCCGACCCGGCGCTCGCCCGGGCCTCGGGCCTGCTCCTCGAGGGCCTGGGGGCCGACCCGTCCTGGCTCCAGCGCGCCGCCGGGCTGGCCGACGCCGACGCGGCCGCGCGGGCGGCCGCGGCCGCCCGGCTGCTCGCCGCCCGCGCGGCCGCCGCCCGGGCCGTCGCCCTGGCCGGGGAGGGCGAGCCGGGGCTGATGTCGCGCGCGGCCGGGGTCGACTGGCCGGCGGCCCTGAGCCTGGCCGACGGCCTGGCGGGCCTGGGCCCGGCCGACGAGCTGCGCGCCCAGGCGCTGTCGGCGGCCCTGCGCGCCCACCTGCGCGACCGGCACGGGGCGCGCTGGTTCGCCGAGCCTGCCGCCGGGCGCCTGCTGCGCGAGCTGTGGCTGGAGGGCGGCGCGCTCGACCCGGAGGAGCTCGCGCGCGAGCTCGGCGCGCCCGGGCTGGACCCCGGCCCGCTCGCCGCCGAGCTGGGCGCGGCGGCCCCGTGACCCTGGCGCTCGCCGGGCGGGTCCTCTCCGGCCGGCGCCTGACCCGGGGCGAGCTGGCGGTCGCCGACGGCCGCATCGCGGACGGGGCGCCGCGGGGAGCGCGCCGGGTCCTCCCCGACGGCTGGATCGTCGCCCCCGGTCTGGTCAACCTCCAGCTCAACGGCTACGCCGGCGTCGAGGTCGACGGCGGCCCCGAGGCGCTCGCCCGGATCGCCGCCGCCCTCCCCGCGATCGGCGTGACGGCCTTCTGCCCCACCCTGATCAGCCGCTCCGAAGCCGGCTACCGGCGCGCGGCGGCCGCGCTCTCCGGGTGTGCCAATTGGCCACCGCGCGAGTGGCCAATTGGCACGTCGGCCGCGGCCCGGGTCCTCGGCGTCCACCTGGAGGGGCCGTTTCTGGCGCCCGAGCGCGCCGGCGTCCACCCGGTCGCGGCGCTGCGCGACCCGACGCCGGAGGGCGTCGACCGGCTCCTGGGGGCCTTCGCGCCTGCCATCGCGACGCTCGCGCCCGAGCGCCCGGGGGGGCTCGAGGCCGTCCGGCGGATCGCCCGCCGCGGCGTCGTGGCGTCCGTGGGCCACAGCGAGGCCGATGCCCGGACCGGCCGGGCGGCGATCGGCGCCGGGGCGCGCTTGCTGACCCACGCCCTCAACGCGATGCCGGGCATCGAGAGCCGCCGCCCGTCGGCGCTGGCCGCCTTCCTGGCCGACCCCCGCCCGTGCGTGTCCCTGATCGCCGACGGCGTGCACGTCGCGCCCGAGGTCGCGGCGGTCGTGGCGCGTGCCGCCGGGCGCCGGCTGGTGCTCGTGAGCGACGCGGTCGCCGCGGCCGGCGCGCCGCCGGGCCGCTACCGGCTGGGGCGGCGGGCGGTCGTCTCGGACGGACGCCGCGTCGGGTGGCGCGGCCGGCTGGCCGGCAGCGCTCTCGGGCTCGACGAGGGCGCGCGGACGCTCTCGGGCGCCGGCGTCGCCGCTGCCGCGGCCCTCGCGGCCGCGGCGTGGGCCCCACGCCGCCTGCTCGGCCTGCCGGGGCTCGGGCCGGGCGCGCCGGCCGACCTGGTCGTGCTCGATCCCTCGCTGGTGCCCCGGCTCACCCTGGTGGGCGGCGTCGTGGCCCACGCCGACGCGGCGCTGCCCTTCGACGTTCCCGGCGTGGGCTCCCCCGTCTGAGGCACCCGCGCCCCGCGCTGGCCGTTCGGGGGTGACGGCGGGGCCGCCGTCGTGGTTTCTGGTGTAAAGCGCCAGAATCATGACCCAGACCCCCATCACGACGCGACCGGCGCCCCCGGCGCCGGTCGGCGGCGCGGCCCGACGGGGACCGCTCCCCGCGCAGCGGTCGGCGTGGCGCTGGGCGCGGTGGATCGCGTCGGCGAGCCGCGCGAGCCGCGCCTCGCGCCCGTGATCCGGCCGATCCGCCTCGTGCCCTAGCGCCCGCCGTAGACGTCCGGCCGGCGGTGCCGCAGCGCCGGGAGGCGGGCGCGGACGTCCTCCAGCCGGGCGAAGTCGAGGTCGGCCACGGCCAGCCCCTCGCCGTCGGGCGCCTGCGCCAGGACGATGCCCCAGGGGTCGACGACCATGCTGCGCCCGTGCGACTCGGTGCCGTCGTCATGGCGCCCGTGCTGGCCGGCGGCGATCACGAAGGCCTGGTTCTCGATCGCGCGCGCCCGCAGGAGCGGCTCCCAGTGGTCGCGCCCCGTGACGGACGTGAAGGCCGCCGGGACGACGATGATCTCGGCCCCGCCGTCGACGAGGCGCCGGTACAGCTCCGGGAAGCGCAGGTCGTAGCAGACCGACATGCCGACGGTGCGCCCCAGGGCGCGGGCCACCACCACCTCGTCGCCCGCCGCCGTGGCGGCCGACTCCCGGTACGAGACGCCGCCCACGTCCACGTCGAACATGTGGATCTTCCGGTAGACCGCCTCGACCGCCCCGTCCGGCCCGACCAGCACGCTGGTGTTCCGCGCCCGCGCCTCCCCGTCGACGCGCTCCACCACGCTCCCCGCCACGATGGCGACGCCGAGGTCGCGCGCCCACGCGCGGGCGGCCCCGATCGAGGGTCCGTCGAGCGGCTCGGCGCCCTCCAGCAGGCGCGGCCCGTGGATGTACGGCCACTTCTCCGGGAGCACGATCAGCCGGGCGCCGAGCGCGGCCGCCCGCCGCACGAGGCGCTCGGCGGTCCGCAGGTTGCCCCCCCGGTCGGCGGAGCTGCCCATCTGGACCGCGGCAACCCTCAAGGCGCTACCATTCGCGGTGCCCGAGCCATCACTTGGAGGCGGCATGTCGGCGGAGATTCTCTCCCAGATCGAGGACGTTCTCGACCAGATCCGGCCCGCGCTGCACGCGGACGGCGGCGACGTCGAGGTCGTGGACTACGACGAGGAGGGCTTCGTCTACCTCAACATGCAGGGGTCCTGCGGCGGCTGCCCGATGTCCACCGCCACCCTCACGCTCGGCATCGAGGCCGAGCTGCGGCGCGCGATCCCCGAGGTGGAGGGCGTCATCACGCGTCTTGACGTGCGCCTTTCGGCGACGTGCGGCGTCATCGGCTAGCATCCCGAAGGCGGCCGCTCGATGGCGGGGTGTGGCGCAGCTTGGTAGCGCGCTCCGTTCGGGTCGGAGAGGTCCCCGGTTCAAATCCGGGCACCCCGATCGCACCGTGAGGGCGCCGTTCCGGCGCCCCGGTGCGTCCGGTAATTCCCGGTTAGGCGACGGTCGGCACGCATTGTTGCCGCCACGTAACAGACGATACGGTTTCAGGCACGGAACCGTCCCGGAACGGTGACGAACCCGAGTCGATGCCCGTGAAACCGTCCACAGACGCGAGAAACCCGGCCGCGGCCGCATTCGACGCCGTCGCGTCGGCGTGGGCGCGCGCGGGGGCCTTCGTGCAGCGGCCCTTCGCCAAGCACCCCTGGACCTTCGAGGTGGTGCTCTTCGCGCTGGCGCTGGTCGTCTACCAGGCCTCCCGGGCCCTCGTGATCGGCAAGCCCTCGACGGCGTTCGAGAACGCCACCGAGATCATCGACTGGGAGAAGAGCTCGGGGCTCTTCGTGGAGACCAGCATCCAGGAGTGGGTGCTGAACCACATCCAGGTGGCCGAGGCCCTGAACTACTTCTACATGTACGCCCACTGGACGATCACGCCGCTCTTCTTCATCTGGCTCTACCGGCGGCGGCGGAGCGTCTACCCGTTCGTCCGCAACGCCTTCCTCGCGGCGAACGGCATCGCCCTGGTCGTCTTCATGGTCTACCCGGTGGCGCCGCCGCGGCTCGTGGGCGAGGGCTTCGTCGACACCCTCAACAAGGTCAGCGACATCGACCTGCACGGAGGGGTCTTCTCCGGCTGGTTCAACCCGCACGCGGCCGTGCCCTCGATGCACTTCGGCTACGCCCTGATGATCGGGATGGTCGGCCTCGTCCTGCTGCGCTCCTGGCCGTTGCGGCTGCTCGCGCTCGCCTACCCGGCGCTCGTCTTCATCACCATCACGGGCACGGCCAACCACTACGTCCTCGACGCGGTGGCGGGCGGCCTCGTGGTCGCGATCGGGTTCATCGCCGTCTGGGCCCTGATGGCCGCGCGCGGGCGCGTGCGGGCTCCCAGCGCCGGCCGCTCGCTCTCGCCGCGCTAGGGCGCGGGCCGGCCCGGAGGGGGGCCGGACAGGGCCGGGGGTGATGTCCGCACGGAGCGGCTACGGTGGTTGACAATGGGCCGCCGCGGGTCGATAACACCGGTTACATGCACGAGCGAGCCATCGGCCTTAGGGCCTGAGCGATCGGTTCGCAGTGACCCGTCCCCAGCCACGATCCCCCGGGCTGGCGCGTGAGCGGGTTGACAGATCATCGAGGAGGTCCTCCTGATGGCCAATCACCTCACGCCGGACGAACTGTCCGAGGCGCTCGGCTTGCAGCGCAAGCAGGTCGTGCGCCTCTGCGTCGAGACGTCGGTGCCGATCTACAACGGCAGAATCGACAAGACGCTGTTCGTCCGATCGGTGGCCGCGGCGGGTCACCGGTTGCCGGCGGAGGCCGAGGAGCTGCTCCAGGCGGCGACCACCTAGGGAGCCCCCTCCGGCGGCGAGCCCTCGCCGCCCTCACGGCCCTCGCGGCGCTGGCGTGCCCGGCCGGCGCCGCGATGGGTGCCGGGCAGGCCCAGTCGGCGCTCTCGGCGTTCGGCGGCGCCAACCCGGGGACCACGGCGCTCGTGTGGCGCCTCGACGGATCCGGGTCGGGATCGCCCGTGGCGAGCTTCCGGCCCGAGGCGTCGCGCATTCCGGCGTCCACGATGAAGCTGGTGACGAGCGCCGGCGCGCTCCTCCAGCTCGGGCCGAGCTTCCGGTTCGAGACCACGGTCGTCGCCGGCCCCGAGACCGTGCGGCGGGGCAAGGCCCTGGTCGGGCCGATCTACCTCAAGGGCGCCGGCGACCCGGTGCTCGCCACGCGCTCGTACGCCTCCGCGTTCCTCGGCGGCCGGGCGACCCAGATGTCCGGGCTCGCGCTGCCCCTGCGCCGGCGCGGGGTGCGGCTCGTGCGGGGGCCGATCGTCGCCGACGAGCGGATCTTCGACTCGCGGCGCCTGGGGCCGGGCTGGCCGTCGTACTACAGCCTCTACGCGGCCCCCCTCTCGGGGCTGCCGACCAACCAGGACTACGCCGGCAACGGCCGCGCCGCCTACGTCTCGAGCCCGCCCCTGGCCGCGGCCCAGCGGCTGAAGGCGACGCTGAAGGGCGTCGGCGTGGCCCAGGCCGGTCCGCTGCGGCCCGGCGCCGCCCCGCGCGACGGGCGGGTGCTCGCCACCGCGACCTCGCCGCCCCTCCCGGTCATCCTGCGCGCCATGAACCTGGCCAGCGACAACTTCATCGCCGAGACCCTGGCCAAGGGCGTGGGCGCCCACGGGTCGGGGCGCGGGGCCACCCGCGCCGGCATGGCGCGCATCCGGGCGCTCCTGGACCAGCACGGCATCGCCGGCGCCGGCGACCGCCTGGTCGACGGGTCCGGCCTCTCCCGCGAGAACCGCGTGAGCGCGGCGACGATGGTGCGGCTGGTCGCCGCCGCCGACGCCGACCCGGAATGGGGCGCCGCGCTGCTCGGCTCGCTGGCGCGGGGGGGCGAGGGAACGCTCATCCGTCGCTTCACCAGCGGCCCGGCCACCCGGCGCGTGCGTGCCAAGACCGGCTACCTGGACGGCGTCAGCTCGCTCGCCGGGCGCGTCGTCAGCCGGCGCGGCCAGCGCTACGCGTTCGCCATGATCATGAACACCGCCGACATCGGCGGCGCGAGGGCCACCCAGGACCGGGTCGTGACGCTGCTCGCGTCCGGTGCCGAGGACGTGATCGCGCGCTAGCTAGTCCTCGCGGGCCGGGGGCGGCCGCGTCCCCTCGAGGATGGCGACGAACTCCCCCTCGTCGATCACCGGGACCCCGGCCGACTCGGCCTTCTGGATCTTCGAGCCCGGGTCGACGCCGGCCACCACGAACGCCGTCGAGCGGCTGACCGAGCCGGTGGCCTTGCCGCCGGCCATGGCGATCGCCCGCTTGGCCTCCTCGCGCGTGTAGGCGTCGAGCCCGCCGGTGACGACCACGCTGAGGCCCGTCAGGGGCCCGTCGGCCGGCGGCGGGGGCGCGTCGGACTCCACCGTCAGCCCGGCCGCGCGCAGCCGCTCCAGCAGGGCCAGGTTGGTCTCGGCGCCGAGGAACTCGCGCACCGATTCGGCCACCACGGGCCCGACCCCCTCGGCGGCGGCCAGCCCCTCCGCGTCGGCCGCCAGGAGGGCGTCGAGCGAGTGGCACACCGCGACGATGGCCTCGGCCGTCACGAACCCGACGTGCCGGATGCCGAGCGCGAACAGGACGCGCGGCCAGGGCCGCTCCTTCGAGCGCTCGATGCCGGCCAGCAGGTTGTCGACCGACACGTCCTTGAAGCCCTCGAGGGCGACGAGGCGCTCGCGGTGCGCGTGCAGGTCGTAGATGTCGGCGAAGTCGCCCAGGAGGCCCTCGTCGTAGAAGCGCTGCACGGTCTTCTCGCCCAGGCCCTCGATGTCCATGGCCCCGCGCGAGGCGAAGTGGATGAGCCCCTGGACGATCTGGGCAGGGCAGGACCGATTGGGGCAGCGCACCTGGACCTCGCCCGGCGGCTGGACCAGCTCCGTGCCGCAGGCGGGGCACTCGGTCGGCATGACGAAGACCCGCTCGTGGCCGTCCCGCTCCTGGGTCAGCGGCGCCACGACCTGGGGGATCACGTCGCCGGCCCGCTGCACGACGACGCGGTCGCCGACGCGCAGGTCCTTGCGGGCGATGTCCTCCTGGTTGTGGAGGGTCGCGAGCTTGACCGTCGCCCCGCCGACCGAGACCGGCTCCAGCTCCGCGAAGGGCACCAGCGCCCCGGTGCGGCCGACGTTGACCTTGATGTCGTTGAGGGTCGTGGTGACGGTGGTCGGGGCGAACTTGTAGGCGATCGCCCAGCGCGGCGCCCGGCCCACGTCCCCGAGGCGCTCCTGGACCGCGACCTCGTCGATCTTGACCACCGCCCCGTCGATGTCGAAGTCGACCGTCCCCCGCCGGTCCTCCCAGGCCTCGCACTCCGCCTGGACCTCCTCGATGGTCGCCACGACCCGGATGTCGGGGTTCACGCGGAAGCCCGCGGCGCGCAGCCACTCCAGGGCGGCGGACTGGGTCGGCAGGTCGAGCCCCTCGGCGTGGCCGACGCCGTAGGTCCAGATCGAGAGCGGCCGCTCCGCCGTGGCGGCGGGGTCGAGCTGCCGGAGGCTGCCGGCGGCCGAGTTGCGGGGGTTGGCGAAGGTCGGCAGGCCGGCGGCGGCGCGCGCCTCGTTGAACTCGGCGAAGGCCCGGAGCGGCAGGTAGACCTCCCCCCGCACCTCGACCACCGGCGGCGGCGGCTCGCCATCGGGCGTCCTCAGGCGCTGGGGGATGGCGCGGATCGTCCGCAGGTTGGCCGTCACGTCCTCCCCCACGACGCCGTCGCCGCGCGTCGCCCCCTGCGCGAAGCGGCCGTCCTCGTAGGTCAGCGAGATCGCCAGGCCGTCGATCTTGGGCTCGACGACGAACGCCACCTCGCGGGAGCCGAGCCCCTCCTGCTCCATGACGGTCCGCGCCCGCCGGTACCAGGCCCCGAGCTCCTCGGCGCCGCGGGCGTTGGCGAGGCTGAGCATCTGGCGGCGGTGGCGGACCTCGGGGAAGCGCCCCGACGCCGGCGCCCCCACCCGCTGGGTCGGCGAGTCCGGGGTGCGCAACCCGGGGTCGGCCGCCTCGAGCGCCTCCAGCTCGCGCATCCAGTCGTCGTAGACCGAGTCGTCGACCGTGGGCTGGTCGAGGACGTAGTAGGCGTGGTTGGCCTCGTCGATCAGCTCGCGGAGCTCGGCGGCCCGGGCGGCGGGCGTGGTCACGGCGCCTCCCCCAGGCAGGCGCGCACCATGTCGGCCGGGGTGTCGACGATCAGGTCCGGGCCCGCCTCCTCCAGGGCCGCGCGGGAGAAGAAGCCCCATGTGACGCCGATCGTGACCACCCCGGCCGCCCGGCCGGACTCGATGTCGAAGGGCGAGTCGCCGACGTAGCAGGCGCCCTCCGGGGACGCGCCCAGGCGCTCCAGCGCCCCCAGCACCGGGTCGGGCGCGGGCTTGTGGCGCGCCGAGTCCTCGGCCGCCATCACGACGTCGAAGAGGCCGGCCATGCCCGGCAGGACCCCCCACGCGAGGTCGACCGCGTCGCGGCTCTTGGAGGTGACGATGCCGAGCGTCCTGCCGGCGTCGCGCAGCTCGCGCAGCGCGTCCGGGATCTCGGGGTACGCCAGGAGGAGGGCCGCCGTGTTGGCGTGGTTCCACTCCCGGTAGACGCGGTAGAGCTCCTCGGAGCGCTCGGGGGAGAAGGCGGCCATCTGCTCCAGCAGGGGGCGCCCCACGTTGGCGACCAGGCGGTCGTCCTCGAGGTCCTCCCCGAGCACCGTGCGCACCGCGTGGCGGTGCGACTCGCGGATGAGGGCGACCGAGTCGATGACCGTGCCGTCGAGGTCCAGGAGGATGGGGTTCACGCCGGCCTCACCGCGGGGTCCTGCTCCAGCAGGTCGGCGAGCGACAGGCGCTCGAGGCGGTCCATGCCGTCGATGTCGGTGAGGTCGAAGTGCATCGGGGTGACCGCGATCGCACCCGCCTCGATCGCCTCGAAGTCGGTCCCCGCCTCGGGCTGGTGGCTCGCGCTGCCGCCGTAGATCGTGTAGCGGCGGCGGTTGCCCTCGGTGGACTGGAGCATCAGCTCGTCGTTGTAGATGCGGCGCCCCAGCCGGCAGACGCGGGCGCCCGCGATCCGCTCGGGGGGCAGGCCGGGGGCGTTCACGTTCAGCAGCACCCGGCGCGGGAAGCCCTCGCGGCAGACGACCGGCACCAGCCGCGCGGCGAAGCCGGCCGCGGCGCGGAAGTCGTAGGCGGTGCCGTCCCACTGGCCGGCGGCCTGGTCGATCGCCTGCGCCGACACCGCGATCGCCGGCCACCCGAGCAGGAGCCCCTCCAGGGCCGCCGCGACGGTCCCCGAGTAGGTCACGTCGTCCCCCAGGTTCAGCCCCAGGTTGATGCCGCTGACGATGACGTCGGGGCGCTCGTCCAGCAGCCCGAGGGTCGCGAACCTCACGCAGTCGACCGGCGTGCCGTCGGTGGCCAGGGCCTCGGAGCCGTCGGCCAGCCGCACCTCCTCCACGTGCAGGGGGTGGTGGATCGTGATGCCGCGCCCGATGGCGCTGCGGTTGGAGTCGGGGGCGATCACGCTCACCCGGCCGTAGGGCTCCAGCGCCTGCTTCAGCGCCAGCAGGCCGGGCGAGTGCACGCCGTCGTCGTTGGTGACGAGGATGTGGGTCAACGCGGTCCCTGGTCGTGGGAGGGGGGCTGCGCCGGATCGTAGGCCACGGCGACGAGCGTGAGTCCGTGCGCGGGGGCGGTCGGCCCGGCGGCGCCGCGCGGCGCCCCGCGCAGCAGCCCGTCGAGCCGCGAGGCCGGCCACGCGCCCCGGCCCACGAGCAGGAACGTGCCGGCCAGGACGCGCACCATGTGGCGCAGGAACGCGTCGGCCTCGACGGTCAGCACGAGCTCGTCGCCGCGGCGCGACCATGAACATGCCGTCACGGTGCGGTCGAAGAAGACGTGCTCGGTGCGCGTCGGCGTGAAGGCGCGGAAGTCGTGCGTCCCCACGACCCGCCGGGCCGCGTCGGCCATGTTGTCCGGGTCGAGCGGAGCGGGGTGGTGGAGGACCCTGCCGCGGCGCAGCGCCGACGGCGGGCCGGGCAGCACCCGGTACTCGTAGCGGCGCGAGCGGGCGTCGCGGCGGGCGTCGAAGCCCGCCGGGGCGTCGGCGACCGCGCGGACGCTGAGGTCGGGCGGCAGCAGCGCGGCCAGGCCCGCCAGCAGGCGGCGCGGCTCCAGGTCGCTGCCGGTGGCCACGCCGGCCACCTGGCCGGACGCGTGCACGCCGGCGTCGGTGCGGCCGGCCACCGAGAGGTCGAACGGGCCGCGCAGCAGGGTCGCGAGGGCGTCGCGCAGCGACCCTTCGACGGTGCGGAGCCCCGGCTGGGCGGCCCAGCCGGAGAACCCCGCCCCGTCGTACTCCAGATCCAGCCGGAGGACCCGGCCGGGCATCAGCCGGGGGTCGCCGCCTGGATGTCCCGGGTCAGCTCGAGCAGCACCATGTCGGCCGCGTCGCCCTGGCGCGGCCCGAGCTTCAGCACCCTGGTGTAGCCGCCCTGGACGTCGCTGAACGCCGGCCCGATCGTGTCGAACAGGCGGTAGGTGACCTCCTTGTCGCGCAGCAGGGCGATGGCCTGGCGGCGCGCGTGGAGGGTGTCCTGCTTGGCGAGCGTGATCGCCTTCTCGGCGATCCCGCGGGCGAGCCGGGCCTTGGGGGCCGTGGTCTGGATGCGGCCGTGCGTCAGCAGCGCGGCCGCCAGGTTGGCCCCCATGGCCTTCCGGTGAGCGGAGCTGCGGTTGAGCTTGGGTCCCTGGTTGCGATGGCGCACGGCGGTCCTATTCGTCGTCGCTGCGCAGCCCGAGGCCGTGCGCGGCGAGGTTCTCCTTGACCTCCTCGATGCTCTTCTTCCCGAAGTTCGGGATGGCCGACAGCTCGGCCTCCGTCTTCGAGATGAGGTCGCCGATCGTCTCGACGCCCACGCGCTTGAGGCAGTTGTAGGAGCGCACGCCCAGCTCGAGCTCCTCGATCATGATGTCGTGCATCCCGCCGCCGGGGGGCGGCTCCTCGGCCACCGGCTCGCCGAGCATCTTCGTGGCCTCGGGGTCGGCGAAGATGGCGAGGCGGCCGATCAGGCTGCCCGCCGCCTCGGACAGCGCGCCGCGCGGGTCCACGCTGCCGTCGGTCTGGATCTCGAGCGAGAGCTTGTCGTAGTCGGTGCGCTGGCCCACGCGCGCGGCCGAGACCTCGTAGCGCACGCGCAGCACCGGCGAGAAGTTCGAGTCGACCGGGATCACGCCGATCGTCGTCGCCGGGCCCTTGTTCAGCTCGGCGGGCACGTAGCCGCGTCCGCGCGAGATGGTCAGGATCATGTCGAGGCGCGCGCCGCCCTCGAGGTTGGCGATCTCGAGCTCCGGGTTGAGGATCTCGAGGTCGGCCGGCGCCGAGATGTCGGCGGCGGTCACCTGGCCGGGGCCGACCCGCGACAGCTCCACCTCGATCTCGTCGATCTCGCCGTGCAGGCGGCAGACCAGCTCGCGCAGGTTGAGGATCACGTCCGTGACGTCCTCGCGGACGCCCGGGATCGTGGTGAACTCGTGCTGCACGCCCTCGATGCGGACGGACGTGACGGCGGCGCCCTCCAGCGAGGACAGCAGCACCCGCCGGAGGCTGTTGCCGAAGGTGTGGCCGAAGCCGCGGTCGAGCGGCTCGACCTCGAAGCGGCCGAGGGTCTCGCTGACCGGCTCGTAGGTCATGCGGGGGGACTGGGTGTCCAGCACGTGCGACTCCTTCTCCGGCACGGGGCCGGAACGACGCGATGGTCGGGCCGGGCATCGGCTCCTCGCCCGCGCGTCACGGGCGTGGTGCCATCGCGGTCGGCCCGCGTACGGTTACTTCGAGTAGTACTCCACGATGAGCTGCTCGCTCACGGGCGTGTCGATCTCGGTGCGCTCCGGGACCTTCAGGACCTTGCCGTTGAGCGCGTCGTAGTCGGCCTGCAGCCAGGGCGCGACCGACGCCACGAGCTCGGTGGCGGAGCGGATGATCGGCTCGGCGCTGGAGCCGGGCTTCACGGTGATGACGTCGTCGGGCTTCACCTGGTAGCTCGGGATGTTCACCTTCTTGCCGTTGACCCGGAAGTGCCCGTGGCCCACGAGCTGGCGGGCCTGGCGGCGGGTGGCGGCGAACCCGAGGCGGTAGACCACGTTGTCGAGCCGCTGCTCGAGCATGCGCAGCAGGTTCTCGCCGGTGATCCCGGGCTGGCGGCTCGCCTTCTGGTAGTAGCGCCGGAACTGCTTCTCGAGCACCCCGTAGAAGCGGCGCGTCTTCTGCTTCTCGCGCAGCTGCAGGAGGTACTCGCTCTGGCGGATGCGCCCGCGCCCGTGCTCGCCCGGCGGGTAGGGCCGCCGGTCCAGGTACTTCTGGCACTTGTCGGTGAGCGCGACGCCCTCGCGGCGCGAGAGCTTCACCATCGGTCCGGTGTAGCGCGCCACGGCTAGACCCGGCGCCGCTTGCGGGGGCGGCACCCGTTGTGGGGGACCGGGGTGACGTCGGTGACCGAGCTGACCTCGATGCCCGCCGCCTGCAGGGAGCGGATGGCGGTCTCGCGCCCGGAGCCTGGGCCCTTCACGTAGACGTCCACCTTCTGGAGGCCGTGCTCCATGCCCTTGCGGGCGGCGGAGTCGGCCGTGACCTGGGCCGCGAAGGGCGTGCTCTTGCGCGAGCCCTTGAACCCGGCCGAGCCGGCGGTCTCCCACGCGATCACGTTGCCCTGCTTGTCGGTGAGGGTCACGATCGTGTTGTTGAAGGACGTCTTGATGTGGGCGTTCCCCACCGGGACGTTCTTGCGCGCGCGCCGCCGGGTGCGGCCACGGGTCACCTTCTGGCGTGCCAACGGGCTCCTCGGTCCGAGATGGTGGGCGCGGTCCTCGCCCTAGCTCTTGCGCTGCTTGCCCACGGTGCGCTTGGGGCCCTTGCGCGTGCGGGCGTTCGTCTTGGTGCGCTGGCCGCGCACGGGCAGGCCGCGCCGGTGGCGCAGCCCGCGGTAGCAGCCGATCTCCATCAGGCGCTTGATGTCGTTCGAGCGCTCGCGGCGGAGGTCGCCCTCGACGGTCAGCGTCTTCTCGATCGCGTCGCGCAGTCGGCCGACCTCCTCCTCGGTGAGGTCGCGCACGTACGTGTCGCGGTCGATGCCCGTGGCCAGGAGCACCGTGTTGGCCGTCGAGCGGCCGATGCCGTAGATGTAGGTGAGGCCGATCTCGATGCGCTTCTCGCGCGGGATGTTGACTCCGGCGATGCGCGCCATCAGCCCTGCACCTGCTTGTGGCGGGCGTTCGTGCAGATCACGAGCAGCTTGCCGTGCCGCTTGATGACGCGGCACTTCTCGCAGATCGGCTTCACTGAGGCACGGACCTTCACGGGTTCTCCCTGAATCAGCGCGTGGGCAGCCCGCGGGGACCCCCGCGAGCGACCGCTGATGTTAGCACGCGTCTGCGCGCCGTCAGCGGACGATGCGGAAGGCCTTGGTGGCCAGCGCGGAGCGCCCCGTGGCGGGGCGGGGCAGCCTGGCCACGAGGCTGTAGCGCCCCAGCGCGAGGGCCTTGCGGCGCAGGCGGCCGGTGAAGCGGAAGGAGTTCTGGCCGGCGACGCCCTGGTGGGCGAAGCTGCCCTTCAGCGCTGGGTGCGCACGCAGCGCTGGGCGCCGGGCTGGGCGGCGGCCGGCCTGACGCAGCGCCTGCCCTTGCGGCGCCCGGCGGCCGGCTTGGTGATGGTGAAGGTGACCTGGGCGGCGCCGTCGAGGCGGTAGCGCACGGTGGTGCCGATCGGCGCGCGCTGCTGCAGGGCCTTGGTCGGCCTTGCCGACGCTGGCGCCCGAGCGGGCGGCGCGGAAGGCGGACGGGCTCAGGCGACAGGGCCGAGATCGCGGCGGGCCTTCGGGGACGTCGAGCCCGGCAGCGGAGGCGCCGCCGCCACCGGCGACCGGCTGAACCTCGACGGCGCCGGCGTCGCAGCCGCCGAGCTGCGGGCCGCGGCAGGCCGCGCTGGTCGGTGGCCGGGCAGGCCGCCCCGGCGAGGGCGTCGACGGCGGCGCTGCCGGGCCCCGGGGCGAAGCGTGAGGGTGGGCCCGCCGTTGGCCGCGAGGGGACCGAGCCGCGGGGTCGCCGTCGAGTCGCGGGCCGGCGCAGCTGGGGTCGCCCGGCGAGGCCACGTTGCCTCAGCGGGCCGGCGGTCATCCGGCTGGCAGGCCGGGGCGGCGTCGGCCAGGATGGAGGCTCCGCGCGGACGCCGGTGAGGCCGTTCGCGGCATCGGCGAACGCGGTGGGTCCGCGGAGGTTGCCGGCGAAGGTGGAGTACACGGCGCTCGCGGTCGCGGTCGAGTCGGCGGACACGCGCCGCCGCGGCCGCCTCTGGCCGGCGTCGCCGGGTTGCCGTCCGTGAGCCCGCCGGCGCCCGCGCGGTTGACCGCGAACGTGCTCGTGGTGATCGTCATCGTCAGGCCGGCGACGTAGATCGCCCCGCCGTCGCCGCCGTCGCCGCCCGGCCCCTGCGTCGAGGGCCACCGGGCCGCCGTCGCCGCCGTCGCCGGCGAGGTTGCCGCTGAAGGTCGTCCCCGAGATGGCCGTCGTGCCGCCCTGGATCTCGATGGCGCCGCCGCGCCCGCCGTCGCCGCCGTTCCCGGTGGCCGAACCGCTGTCGCCGCCGTCTCCGGCCCGGTTGCCGATGAAGCTCGAGTCGACGACCGTGAGGGTCGCCGCGCCGGCGCCCCCGGGCGGAACGAGCGCCCACTCTTCGCAGGCCGCGACGGCGGCCGAAAACCCGGCAGAAGCTCAGGACGCGGCGGTCAGGATCCTCGGCCCGTCGGCCGTGACCGCGACGGTGTGCTCCCAGTGGGCCGAGAGGCTGCCGTCCTTGGTGGTGATGGTCCAGCCGTCGTCGCCCAGCTCGACCTCGTGGGCGCCGGCGTTGACCATGGGCTCGATGGCGATGACGAGCCCCTCGGGGAGCTCGACGCCCGTTCCGGGGCGGCCGAAGTTCGGCACCTGGGGGTCCTCGTGCATCGAGCGGCCGACGCCGTGGCCGACCAGGCTCTGCACGACCGAGAAGCCGGCCGCCTCGACCTCGGTTTGCACCGCGTGCCCGATGTCGCCGAGGTGACCCCCGGCCCGGGCGGCGGCGACGCCGCGCTCGAGGGACCGGCGCGTGGCCGCGATCAGGCGGGCGGCGATCGGCGAGACCGTCCCGACCGGGTGGGTGCGCGCGGCGTCGGTGACCCAGCCGTCGAGGATCACGCCGACGTCCAGCGAGAGCACGTCGCCGTCGCGCAGGGCGTAGCCGTCGGGGATGCCGTGGACCACCTGGTCGTTGACCGAGGTGCAGATCGAGGCCGGGTAGGGGGTCGGGCCGGGGTAGTCCTTGAAGGCCGGGATCCCGCCTCGCGAGCGGATCAGCTCCTCGGCGACCGCGTCCAGGTGGGCGGTCGTCACGCCGACGGCGACCTCGGCCGCCAGGGCGTCGTGGGCCTCGGCGAGCACGACGCCCGAGGCCGCCATGGCGTCGATCTCGCCGGCGGTCTTCGGGACGATGCCGCGGGGTGGCGGCGACACGGTCGCGCTCCGGCGGGCCGGCCGCGCCGGCCTACGCGGACGCCGGGATGTGCGAGACGATCTGGGCATAGACCTCGTCCGGGGGCCGCTCGCCGTCGACCTCGTGCAGCAGGCCGCGGGAGCGGTAGTAGTCGATGAGCGGAGCGGTCTGCTCCTCGTACACCGCCAGCCGGTTCTTCACGGTCTCGGGCTGGTCGTCGTCGCGCTGGTAGAGGTCGCACCGCCCGCCCCCGGCCGGGCACGGGTCGCCCGGGTAGGGGTTGAAGACCTCGTGGAACGACCGCCCGCAGCGGCGGCAGATCCAGCGCCCGGCCAGGCGGCGCACGAGCTCGTCGCGCGAGACGGCGATGGAGACCACGGCGTCGAGCGGGAGGTCGAGCTCGTCGAGCAGGGAATCGAGGGCGTCGGCCTGGGGGACCGAGCGTGGGAAGCCGTCGAGGACGAAGCCGGCGCCGTCCGAGCCGGTCAGCCGCTCGCGGATCATGCCCACGACCACGGCGTCCGGGACCAGCTCGCCCGCGTCCATGTACCGCTTGGCCTCGCGGCCGAGGTCGGTGCCCTCGGCGACGGCGGCGCGCAGCAGGTCCCCGGTTGAACAGGTGCAGCAGGCCGTAGTCGTCGCGGAGGCGCTCGGCCTGGGTGCCCTTCCCGGCACCCGGCGGCCCGAGCAGGATCAGTCGGGTTATTTCAGGAACCCCTCGTACTGGCGCATCATGAGCTGCGCCTCCATCTGCCTCATCGTGTCGAGCGCGACGCCGACCACGATCAGGATGGACGTGCCGCCCAGGACCCCGAAGAAGGCGCTCGACTCGGGGAGGTAGCGGAAGACGATGTTGGGCAGCTCGGCCACGAAGGCGAGGTAGATCGCCCCCGGCAGCGTGAGCCGGGTCAGCACGCGGTCGAGGTAGACCGCCGTCGGCCGCCCGGGCCGCACGCCGGGTATGAAGCCGCCGTACTTCTTCAGGTTGTCGGCCTGCTCCACCGGGTTGAACTGGACCGCGGTGTAGAAGTACGTGAAGAGGATGATGAGCAGGGCCTCGAAGATGATGTAGTACCAGGACCCCGGGGCCAGGAAGTCGGAGACCGACTGGAAGAAGGAGCCCCGCCCGCCCAGCTCGGCCAGCGTCGGCGGCAGGATGACCACCGACGAGGCGAAGATCACCGGGATCACGCCGGCCATGTTCACCCGCAAGGGCATGTACGTCGTGCCGCCCGAGGTCATGCGCCGCCCGACGACGCGTTTCGCGTACTGGATCGGGATGCGCCGCTGGCCCTCGTTGATGAACACGACGCCGACGACCACGGCGAGGGCGATCACCGCGATGAGCACCTGGGAGACCGGCGGCAGCGACAGCCAGCCCTCGATCGCGTCCGGCACCGAGGCGACGATGCTCGCGAAGATCAGCAGCGAGATGCCGTTGCCGACGCCGCGCTGGGTGATGAGCTCGCCGAGCCACATCAGCAGCACCGTGCCCGTGGTGACCGTCACCACGATCAGGAAGAAGTCGCGGAAGCCGAGACCTGGCAGCGCGTCCTGCGAGCGGAAGTAGAGGACGTAGGCCATCGACTGCAGGAAGGCCAGCACCACGGTGAAGTACCGGGTGTACTGGGTGATCTTCTGCTGGCCGCTCTCGCCCTCCTTCTGGAGCTGCTCCAGCTTGGGGATCACCACGGTCATCAGCTGCAGGATGATGCTCGCCGTGATGTACGGCATGATCCCGAGCGCGAAGACGGCGAAGCGGGTGAGCGCGCCCCCCGCGAACAGGTTGAGGAAGTCGAGCAGGCGGCTGCCGCGCTCGTCGATCGCGGTCTGGAGGGCGTCCAGGTCGACGCCGGGCACCGGGACGTACGAGCCGAAGCGGTAGACCAGCAGGATGAAGGCCGTGAAGGCCAGCTTCTTGCGCAGGTCCGCAGAGCGGAGGGAGGTGAGGATGGTCTTCAGCACCGCCCGCGCCGCCTCCTAGCTCTCGCCGTCGGTCGCCCCGATGAGCTCGACGGTGCCGCCGGCCGCCTCGATCTTCGCCCGCGCGGCGGCCGAGACCGCGTGGACCCGGACCGTCAGGGCACGGTCGATCTCGCCGCCGGCCAGGACCTTCACGGGCCAGCCGCGGTTCGCGTTGTTCTTCACCAGCCCGCGCGCGGCCAGGGCCTCGGGGTCGACCGTGGCGCCCGCCTCGAACACGACGAGCCGGCCCACGTTGACCGCGACCGCGTGGGTGCGGAACGGCCCCATGGGCATGGACATCTTGCGGTTGGAGCCGCGCAGCTTGCCCTGCTGCATGTAGACCGGGATCTGGCCGCCCTGGTAGCCGACCCGCACGCCGCCGCCCGACCGCGCGCCGAGGCCCTTCTGGCCCCGCCCGGAGGTCTTGCCGGTGCCCGAGCCGATCCCGCGGCCGATGCGCTTGCGGGCGCGCCGGGCCCCGGGGCGCGGGGACAGCCGGTCGAGGCGCACGTCCTCGGCCGCCGTCTCGGGGATCTCGGGGGTGTCGCGGGGCTCAGTCATCGGTGCGAGGAGGGCCGGCCGCCGCGAGAGCGGCCGAGTCCGACGAGTTCGTGTCCAAGGGCTCCACTCTGACGAGGCGGGCGACCAGACGCAGCATCCCCTGGAGCTGCGGCGAGTCCTCGTGCTCGACAGTCTGACCGATCCTCCGCAGTCCCAGGGCGCGCAGGGTTCCGCGGTGGCGCGGCTGGGTGCCGATCCGCGACCGGACCTGGGTGATGCGCAGCCTCACGCGCCGTCCCCGTTGGTCGCGCCGACGGCCTCGGTGGCGCGGGCGCCGGAGCCGGCGGGGATGCCGAGCACCTCGGCGACGGTCTTGCCGCGCAGCGCGGCGACCTCCTCGGGGCGGCGCAGCGACTTGAGCCCGGCCACGGTGGCCGCGACCAGGTTCACCGGGTTGCTGGTGCCGAGGGACTTGCTGAGGATGTCGCGGATCCCGGCCAGCTCGAGCACCGCGCGCACGCCGCCGCCGGCGATGACGCCGGTGCCCTCGGAGGCGGGCTTGAGCAGGACCTTGCCCGCGCCCGACCGGCCGGTCACCTGGTGGGTGATCGTCGTCCGGTACTTGGGCACGCGGAAGAGGTTCTTCTTGGCGTCCTCGACGGCCTTCTGGATGGCGACGGGGACCTCCTTGGCCTTCCCGTGGCCGACCCCGACGGTGTCCACCTCGTTGCCCACGACCACCAGGGCCGAGAACGAGAAGCGCCGGCCGCCCTTGACGACCTTCGCGACGCGGTTGACCTGGACGACCCGCTCGTTGAGCTCGAGCCCGTCCGGGTTGATCTTGCCTCCATGGCGAACCTCGGCCACGCGCTCCTCCTAGAACTGGAGCCCGCCCTCGCGGGCCCCGTCGGCGAGCGACTTGACGCGCCCGTGGTACTTGTAGCCGCCCCGGTCGAAGACGACCCGGGAGACCCCGGCGCCCTTGGCGCGCTCGGCGAGCAGCTTGCCGACCTCGCCGGCGGCCTCGCCCTTGCTCAGGCCGCGCAGGGCGGCCTCGTGCGATCCCGCCGCCGCGAGCGTGTGGCCGCGGTCGTCGTCGATGAGCTGCGCGTAGATGCGCTTGTTGGAGCGGGCCACGGACAGGCGCGGGCGCTCCGCGGTGCCGGTGACCCGGCCGCGGACCCTGCGATGACGGCGCCGCCGCGCCTCCAGCGTGCTCATGCTCATGCCCTCTTGCCCACCTTGCGCCGCACCACCTCGCCCGCGTAGCGGATGCCCTTGCCCTTGTACGGCTCCGGAGGCCGCACGGCCCGGATCTGGGCGGCGATCTCGCCGACCGCCTGCTTGTCGATGCCGCGCACGGTCACCTGGGTCGGCGCGGGCACCTCGAAGCTGATCCCCTCGGGCGGCTCGATGGTAACAGGGTGCGAGAAGCCCACCGCCAGCTCCAGCGACTGGCCCCGCATCTGGGCGCGGTAGCCGACGCCGACGATCTCGAGCTGGCGCTCGAAGCCGTCCTTGACGCCGTGGACCATGTTCGCCACCAGCGACCGCGACAGGCCGTGGAGGGCGCGGTGGGGCCCGCGGTCGGTCGGGCGGGTCACCACGATGGTCCCGTCCTGCTCCGCGACGCGGATCGGCTCGACCACTGTGTGGCGCAGCTCGCCCCTGGGCCCGGTCACGACGACCCGCTGGCCCGTGATGTTGACCGACACCCCGTCGGGGATCGGGATCGGCGCGCGTCCGATGCGGCTCATCGCCGCCCGCCGAGGACCGGCCGCCGCGAGAGCGGCCGTGGCCGAGAAGGGTTCATCGTCGCCCTCCTCACCACACCGAGCAGAGGACCTCGCCGCCGATGCCGCGGCGGCGGGCCTCGTGGCCCGTGATGATGCCCTGGGAGGTCGAGATGACGGCGATGCCCATCCCGCCCAGGATGCGCGGGATCGACGTCCGGTCGACGTAGACGCGCCGGCCGGGCTTGGAGACCCGCTGCAGGCCGCTGATGACCCGGCGCCGGTCGCGGTCGTACTTCAGGCGCACGACCAGCTCCGTGCCGACGTCGGCGTCGCGCAGCTCCCAGTCGGTGATGTAGCCCTCGTCCTTGAGCACGCGGGCGACCTCGGCCTTCATCTTGCTGCCGGGCATCTCGACGGTGTCGTGGAGGGCCATGTTGGCGTTGCGGATGCGCGTGAGCATGTCCGCGATCGGGTCGGTCAGCATGCGCTCGGCTCCCCTACCAGCTGCTCTTGGTCATGCCGGGGATGACGCCGGCGTGGGCCGACTCGCGCAGGCAGATGCGGCACAGCCCGAACTTGCGGAACACCGCGCGGGGGCGGCCGCAGGAATGGCAGCGGCTGTACTGCTGGGTCTTGTACTTCGGCGTCCGTGACGCCTTCACCCGAAGGCTGGTCTTGGCCACGCGTCTCCTTAATGTCCCGCGGCGCGGGCTCGCTTTGCATTTCCCGCGCGAATCGCCCGCGAGGCAAGGACGCAGGGGAGGTCAATGGTAGAGCCATTGACCGACCCGAGGACGCGGCATCGCGATGCGATGCAGCCGGGAAATGCCTGCGTGTCCGCGTCGTGGGGCATTTATCTGCGGCCGCGGCTGCGGCTGTACTTGCGCTGCTTGCGGCGCCGGCGGGCGGCGCGCTCCTCTGCGGTGTAGCCCTCGGCGCGGAACGGTAGCCCGAGGTGCCCCAGGAGCGCCCGGCCCTCGCGGTCGGTCTTCGCCGTCGTCGTGATCGTCACGTTGAGCCCGCGCGACTGGTCGATGCGGTCGTAGTCGATCTCCGGGAAGATCGTCTGCTCGCGCAGGCCCAGGTTGTAGTTGCCCCGGCCGTCGAAGCCGTCCGGGTTGATGCCGCGGAAGTCGCGGATGCGGGGGAGGGCGACCGACGTGAGCCGGTCCAGGAACTCCCACATGCGGTTGCCGCGCAGGGTGACCTTGCAGCCGATCGCCATGCCCTCGCGCAGCTTGAACTGGGCGATCGACTTGCGCGCCCGCGTGATGTGCGGGCGCTGCCCGGCGATCACGGCGAGCTGCTCCATGGCGTCGTCCAGCGCCTTGCTGTTGGTCTTGGCCTCCCCCACGCCCATGGAGAGGGTGATCTTCTCGAGGCGCGGGTGCTCCATCGGCGAGCGGTAGCCGAACTCCTCCTGCAGCTGCGGGCGGATCTCCTGCTCGTAGAGCAGCCGCATGCGCGCCGGGGGGACCGGCGTCGCCGGGGCCTCGGGCTCCGCGACCTGCGTCGTCTCGTCGGCCATCAGTCGAGCACCTCGCCGGAGCGGACGGCCACGCGCACGCGCTCGCCGTCCTTGACCTCGATCCTCACCCGGGTGGGGCGGTTGTCCTTGGGGTCGATCAGCGCGACGTTCGACAGGTGGATCGGCGCCGGCTTCTCGATGACGCCGCCCGGCTCGTTCGGCGGGCGGGGCTTGGTGTGCCGCTTGACGATGTTGAGCCCCTCCACGAGCACGCGCTGCTCGCGGGGGTGGACCTCCATCACGAGCCCGCTCTTGCCCTTGTCCTTGCCCGAGATGCAGACGACCCGGTCGCCCTTTCGGATGCGGGCCGGCATCAGAGGACCTCGGGGGCGAGGGAGATGATCTTCATGAAGTTCTTCTCGCGCAGCTCGCGGGCGACGGGCCCGAAGATGCGGGTGCCGCGCGGGTTCTGGGCGTTGTCGATGATGACCGCCGCGTTCTCGTCGAAGGCGATGAAGGTGCCGTCGTCGCGGCCGTGCTCCTTGCGCGTGCGCACGACCACCGCGCGCACCAAGTCGCCCTTCTTGATGGCGCCGTTCGGCACGGCCTGCTTGACCGTGCCCACGATCACGTCCCCCACCGACGCGTAGCGCCGCTTTGACCCGCCCAGGATGCGGATGCAGAGGATCTCGCGGGCGCCCGTGTTGTCGGCGACCCGCAGCCGTGACTCGACCTGGACCACTACCGCGCCTTCTCGACGATCTCCACCAGGCGCCAGCGCTTCTGGCGCGACAGCGGGCGGCTCTCGGCGATGCGCACGATGTCGCCCTCGGAGGCCTCGTTGCGCTCGTCGTGGGCGTGCAGCTTCGACGAGCGGCGCACGGTCTTCCCGTAGACCGGGTGCGGCCGGGCCGTCTCGAGCAGCACGGTGATGGTCTTGTCGCGCGCGGCCGACACCACGATGCCCTGGCGGGTCTTGCGGCGGCTGACCGACTCCTGGGGCGTCGCGGCGGGCGTCATGCCGCCAGCTCCCGCTCGCGGGCGACCGTGAGCAGGCGCGCGATCTCGCGCCGGCGCGCCGACAGCTCCGACACGCGCTCGAGCGAGCCCGACGCGTGCTGGAAGCGCAGGTTGAAGTACGCCTCGCGGGCCTCGCCCAGGGCGCGCTCGAGCTCGTCGTCGGACAGGTCTCTGATCTCGTTCGCGGTCATCCCTCAGCCTTCGCGCGTCACGAACTTGCAGCGGATCGGGAGCTTGTTCGCCGCGAGGCGCATGGCGTCGCGCGCCAGCGGCTCGGGGACACCCGACAGCTCGAACATCACCTTCCCCGGCTTCACGACGGCCACCCAGGTCTCGGGCGAGCCCTTGCCGGAGCCCATGCGGGTCTCGGCCGGCTTCTTGGTCACCGGAAGCTGGGGGAAGAGGTTGATCCACACCTTGCCGCCACGCTTGATGCGGCGCGTCATGGCGATACGGGCCGCCTCGATCTGGCGGTTCGTGATCCAGGCCGGCTCCAGGGCCTTGAGGCCGTACTCGCCGAAGTGGACCTCGTGGTGGCCCTTCGCCAGGCCGCGCCGGCGTCCCCGGTGGCTCTTGCGGAACTTGGTGCGCTTGGGCATCAGCATCAGGAGCCACCTCCCCCGCCGCCCTGGCCGCCGCCGCCCTGGCCGCCGCCGCCCTGGCCGCCGCCGCCGCCGTCTCCACCGCCACCGCCGTTCCGCCGCCCCCCGCGGTCGCCGCCGCCGCCCGGGCGCCGGTCGCGGCGCGGGCGCCGCGGCGGCGGGGCCGCGTCGAGGTCGGTGCGGCCGCGGGAGTCGGTGACGCCCTCGGGCAGCACCTCGCCGCGGTTGATCCACACCTTCACGCCGATGCGCCCGAAGGTGGTCTTGGCCTCGTGGAAGCCGTAGTCGATGTCGGCGCGCAGCGTGTGGAGCGGGACGCGGCCGTCGGAGTAGTGCTCCGACCGCGACATCTCGGTCCCGCCCAGGCGGCCGCCGCACTGCACCTTGACGCCCTGGGCGCCGGAGCGCATGGCCGAGGTCAGCGCGCGCTTCATGGCCCGCCGGAAGCTGACCCGGTTCTCGAGCTGCTCGGCGATCGACTGGGCGACCAGCTTGGCGTCGAGCTCGGGGCGCTTGATCTCGTTGATGTTCACCTGGATCTGCTTGCCCGTGAGCCGGTTCAGCTCGCGGCGCAGGGCGTCCACCTCCGACCCGCTCTTGCCGATCACGATGCCCGGGCGGGCCGTGAAGATGTTGACCGTGAGCTTGGTCTGGTCCTTCTTCAGGTGGATCGACGACAGGCCGGCGTGGCTCAGCTTGCGCGTGATGTGGTCGCGCACGGCGCGGTCCTCGTCGAGGTATCCCGCGAAGTCGCGCTGCGTGAACCAGTTGCTGCGCCAGCCGTTCAGGACGCCGAGGCGAAAGCCGATCGGGTTGATCTTCTGACCCATCAGTGAACCGCCCAGTGACGTTGGTGGCGTTCTGGCCGCGAAAATCCCGCGGGGCAAGGACGCAGGGGAGGCCGATGGTGCCCATCGGCCGAGCCGAGGACGCCGCATCCGCGATGATTTGCAGCGAGCCAGAACCCGCCGAATGTTGCTGGGTGGTTCACGCCTAGCTCTCGATCTCGGCGAGGCCGATCGTGATGTGGCAGGTGCGCTTGTGGATGCTCGTCGCGCGGCCCATGGCCCGTGGACGGTAGCGCTTGAGGGTCGGCCCCTCGTCGACCGTCACGCGCGCGAGCACCAGCTCGCGCGGGTCGAGGCCGTGGTTGTGGTCGGCGTTGGCGATGGCCGACTGCAGCACCTTGCGCACCGGCACCGCCGCCGCACGCGTGCTGTAGGCCAGGATCGCCTGGGCGTCCGCCACCGACTTGCCGCGCACGAGGTCGGCCACCAGCCGCGCCTTGCGGGCCGAGGTGCGGACGTAGCGCGCGGTGGCCTGGACCGTCTGCGGGGCCTGGGGGGCGTCGGTGCTCATCGGCGGATGGTGGAGGTGCGGTCGGAGCCGGCGTGGCCGCGGTAGGTGCGCGTGGGCGCGAACTCGCCCAGCTTGTGGCCCACCATGCTCTCGCTGATGAAGACGGGGACGTGCTTGCGGCCGTCGTGGATGGCGATCGTGTGTCCGACCATCTCGGGGAAGATCGTGGACGAGCGCGACCAGGTGCGGACGATCCGCTTCTCGTTGGCCGTGTTCATCTCCTCGATCCGCTTGAGCAGCTTCGGGTCGACGAACGGGCCCTTCTTGAGTGACCGACCCATGCGCTAGCGCCCTTCCGTGTGCTTGCCGCGCTTGCGGCCGCGGACGATGTACTTGGAGCTCTTCTTGCCCTTGTGGCGGGTGCGGTAGCCGTGGGTCGGCACCCCCCAGGGCGTCACCGGGTGGCGGCCGGAGTTGCTCTTGCCCTCGCCGCCGCCGTGCGGGTGGTCGACCGGGTTCATCGCCGAGCCGCGCACCTTGGGCCGCTTGCCCTTCCAGCGGCTGCGCCCGGCCTTGCCGACGGTGATGTTCTCGTGCGTCACGTTGCCGATCTGCCCCACGGTGGCGCGGCAGTCGAGGTGCACCATGCGCATCTCGCCGGAGGGCAGCCGCAGGGTGGCGTAGTCGCCGTCCTTGGCCATGAGCTGGGCGCCGGTGCCGGCCGAGCGGCAGAGCTGCCCGCCGCGGCCGATCTGGAGCTCGATGTTGTGGACGATCGTGCCGGTCGGGATGTCGCGCAGCGCCAGGGCGTTGCCGGGCCGGATGTCGGCCGTGGGGCCGCTCATGATCGTGTCGCCGACCCGCACCCGCTGCGGGGCCAGGATGTACCGCTTCTCGCCGTCCGCGTAGTGCAGCAGGGCGATGCGGGCCGAGCGGTTGGGGTCGTACTCGATCGAGGCGACCTTCGCCGGCACCCCGTCCTTGCGGCGCTTGAAGTCGATGATGCGGTAGCGGCGCTTGTGCCCGCCGCCGATGTGGCGGCTGGTGATGCGGCCGTTGTTGTTGCGCCCACCGGTCTTGTGGATCTTGCCGAGCAGCGACTTCTCCGGGGTGGCCTTGGTGACCTCCTCGAAGTCCGACCCCGTGACGAAGCGCCGCCCGGGCGACGTGGGCTTGTACTTCTTGATCCCCATGGCGGCCTACGCCCCCTCGAACAGCTCGATGGTGTCGCCGGGCCGCAGCTCGACGATGGCCTTCTTCCAGCCCGGGCGCCGCCCGCGCGAGAAGCCGCGGCGCTTGGGCTTGCTCCTGACGGTGACGGTGCGCACGTCGGTGACCGTGACGTCGAAGAGGTCCTCGATCGCCTGGCGGATCTCCGTCTTGTGCGCGCCGTCGAGCACGCGGAACGTGTACTGGTTGTGCGCCTGCACGAGCTGGAAGCTCTTCTCGGAGATGACGGGGCGCACGATCACGCGCCGGATGTCGTCGCGCAGCGAGCTCACGAGGCCTCCTCCCCGTCCGCCTCGGCGGCCGGCTCCTCCGCCGCGGGCTCCTTGGCCGGCGGCTTCTTGGCCGCGGGCTTCTTCGCTGCGGGCTTCTTGGCGGGCGGCTTCTTGGCCCGGGGCTTGGGCGCGGGCTTCTCCTCCTCGACCGGCTCCTCGGCGACGGGCTCGGCCGGCTCCTCGGCGGCCGGCTCCTCCTCGGCGACGGGCTCCTCGACGGGGGCCTCGGGCTCCGCGGGGGCGGGCTCCTCGACGATCGCGGCCTCGGCGGCCTCGGGCTCAGCGGCCTCGGGCTCGGCGGCCTCGGGCTCGGCGGCCTCGGGCTCGGCCTCGGCGGCGGCCTCTGCCTCGGGCTCGGGGGGCGGCGCCACGGTCTTGGGCGTCGCCTTGGGCGTGGCCTTCTTGCGCGGCTTCGGCTTGCGCTTGGGCTCCACCGCCTCGACCTCGGCGGGCCCGCCGCAGATCCGCTCCCAGACCGCGCGCTCGACCAGGATGGCCTGGGCGGCGACGACGTCCACGGTCTCGAGCTCCACGGCCGCCAAGACGAGGACGCCCGCCAGGTTGCGGAAGGAGCGCCCCTCGACCGAGTCGGCATCCTCCAGCACGATCAGGAGAGGGCGGCCCCCCAGGGCGTCCGAGGCCTGGCGCAGGTACTCGGCCGCGCGCTTGGTCGAGGGCGCGTCCCAGCCCGTCGGGTCCATCAGCGCCGCGGTGCCGCGCTCGGCCTGGGCCCGCAGGGCGGCGCGGAAGGCCTGCGCGCGCACCTTGCGGTTGACCTTGCCGCCGTAGCTGCGCGGCGTGGGCCCGAAGACGATGCCGCCGCCGGTCCACTGGGGGGAGCGGATGGAGCCCTGGCGGGCGCGCCCGGTGCCCTTCTGGCGCCACGGCTTCGCGCCCCCTCCGCGCACCTTGCCGCGCGTGAGCGTCGACGCGCTGCTGGCGCGGCGGGCCGCGAGCTCCGCGACCACGGTCTCGTGGATGAGGTGCTGCTTGATCGGCTGCCCGGCGATCGCCTCGGCGAGCGCCGCGCGGCCGACGGTCACGCCGTCGGCGTCGAGGAGCGGGAGCGGCGTCACTCGGGCCTCACGATCACGATGCCGTCGATCCCGCCGGGCACCGCGCCGCGCACCAGCAGCAGGTTGCGCTGGGGGTCGCGGTCGACGATCTGCAGGCCGCGCTGGGTGACCTGGCGCGCGCCCATGTGACCGCTCATCCGCATGCCCTTGAAGACGCGGGCCGGGTAGGCGGCGGCGCCGATCGAGCCGGGCTGGCGGATGTTGTGCGAGCCGTGGCTCTTGGGCCCGCGCTTGAAGTTGTGGCGCTTGATGGTGCCCGCGTAGCCCTTGCCCTTGGAGGTGCCGGTGACGCGCACCATCTGGCCCGGCTCGAAGGGCTCGACCGTGACGATGTCGCCGACGGCCACCTCGCCGCCGAGCTCCTCGGGGGAGAACTCGTGCAGGTGGCGCACCGGCGGGGCGCCGGCCTTCTTGAGGTGCCCGAGCTCGGGGCCGTTGAGCCGCTTGGGCTTGGCCGCGCCGAAGCCGAGCTGGACGGCCTCGTACCCGTCCGACTCGACCGTCTTCACCTGGGTCACCGGGCAGGGGCCGGCCTCGATCACGGTGAGCGGCACGCGCGCGCCGTCCTCCCCGAAGATCTGGGTCATCCCGAGCTTGCGTCCGATGATCGCCGGCACGGTCGCGCCTAGGCCTTGATCTCGATGTCCACGCCCGCCGGGAGGTCGAGCCGCATGAGGGAGTCGACCGTGCGCGGCGTCGGCGAGTAGATGTCGATGAGCCGCTTGTGGGTGCGGATCTCGAAGTGCTCGCGCGAGTCCTTGTCCTTGAAGGGCCCGCGGATGACGCAGTAGACGTTCCGCTCCGTGGGCAGGGGCACGGGGCCGGAGATGGTCGCGCCGCTGCGCTGGGCCGTCTCCACGATCGAGGCCGCGCTCTTGTCGATCAGCTCGTGGTCGTAGGCCTTGAGCCGGATCCTGATCTTGTTCTGCTGCACTCTGCCTGGGCGCCTTTCGGGAGAAAGAAAACCCCGCCGCCTCCTCGCGGAGGCGACGGGGTCTCGGGAGCTCCTGATTACTCCTGGATGCTCTCCACGACGCCCGCGCCGACGGTGCGGCCGCCCTCGCGGATCGCGAAGCGCAGCCCCTCCTCCATGGCGATCGGCTGGATGAGCTCGACCTGCATGGTGGCGTTGTCGCCCGGCATCACCATCTCGACGTTCTCGGCGAGGGTGACGACGCCGGTGACGTCGGTCGTCCGGAAGTAGAACTGCGGGCGGTAGCCCTGGAAGAACGGCGTGTGGCGGCCGCCCTCGTCCTTCGACAGGACGTAGACCTGAGCCGTGAACTTGGTGTGCGGCGTGATCGACTTCGGGGCGGCGAGCACCTGGCCGCGCTGGATGTCCTCGCGCTTGACGCCGCGCAGGAGCGCGCCGATGTTGTCGCCCGCGCGGCCCTCGTCGAGCAGCTTGCGGAACATCTCGACGCCGGTCACGACGGTGCTGGCGGTCTCGGGGGTCATGCCGACGATGTCCACCGTCTCGCCGACCTTGATGATGCCGCGCTCGACGCGGCCGGTCGCGACGGTGCCGCGGCCGGTGATGGTGAAGACGTCCTCCACCGGCATCAGGAAGGGCTTGTCGACGTCGCGCTGCGGCAGCGGGATGTAGTCGTCCACGGCCGCCATCAGCTCGAGGATCCCCTGGGCCGCCTCGGCGTCGCCGTTGAGCGCGTTCAGGGCCGAGCCCTTGATGATCGGGATGTCGTCGCCGGGGAACTCGTAGTAGGTCAGCAGCTCGCGCACCTCGAGCTCGACGAGCTCGAGCAGCTCCTCGTCGTCGACCATGTCGGCCTTGTTGAGGAAGACCACGATCGACGGCACGCCGACCTGGCGGGCGAGCAGGATGTGCTCGCGCGTCTGCGGCATCGGGCCGTCGGCGGCCGAGACGACGAGGATCGCCCCGTCCATCTGGGCCGCGCCCGTGATCATGTTCTTGATGTAGTCGGCGTGACCCGGGCAGTCCACGTGCGCGTAGTGGCGGTTGGCCGTCTCGTACTCGACGTGGGCGGTCGCGATCGTGATGCCGCGCTCGCGCTCCTCGGGGGCCTTGTCGATCGAGTCGAACGACACGGCCTGCGTGCCGCCGCTGCCCTGCTCGGCCAGTACCTTCGTGATGGCGGCGGTGAGGGTGGTCTTGCCATGATCGACGTGGCCGATGGTGCCCACGTTGACGTGCGGCTTCGACCGGTCGAACTTCTCTTTCGCCATCTGCGAACTCCTCTGGGCACTCTGCGTTACGGCACCACCGGCCGGGGCGCTCCCGGCGGGCATCCCCCTCCCGGCGCAAAAAGCGCGGCCCGTGGGCCGCGCACGTCGAACCGGGCGCTCCGTGGAGCCGAAGTAGGTTAGCAGAGGCAAGGCCATCGGCAAGGCGGTTCGAGAGCGGGATTCCGGGCTCTCGGGCCCCCGCCGCGACGCCGTACGATCCCCCCGTGGAGGCCGCGCGGACAATCGCCCGACTGCGCCGCGAGGCGGCCGGCGAGGTGCGCGACGACGACGCCTCGCGCGAGCTCTACGCGGCCGACGCGAGCATCTACCGGCGCCTGCCCGTCGCGACCCTGCGGGCCGCCGGCCCCGACGACCTCGACGCCGCCGTCGCCGCCTGCCGCGAGGGTGGCGTCCCCCTCACGATGCGCGGCGCCGGCACGAGCCTCGCGGGCCAGGCCGTCGGCGCCGGCCTCGTCGTGGACTGCTCGGCGCTCGCGTCGGTGGAGATCGACCCCGAGGGGCGGGTCGCCCGGGTCGGCCCGGGGGTGGTGCTCGACGACCTCAACGCCGCGGCGGCCGCCCACGGGCTCGCCTTCGGCCCCGACGTCGCCTCCGGCAACCGGGCCACGCTCGGCGGGATGATCGCCAACAACTCCGCCGGCGCCCGGTCGATCGCCTACGGCCTGACCGCCGGCCACGTCCGCGCCCTGGAGGTGACGCTGGCCGACGGGACGCGCGCGACGCTCCGGAGCGGGACCCCGGCGCCGGCGGCGCTGGAGTCGGCCCGGGAGCTGGCCGCGGCCGCGCGGCCGCCGGGCCTGCTGCGGCGCGTCTCGGGCTACGACCTGGGCGCCCTCGCCGGCGACCAGCCGGACTGGCCCCGCCTGCTGTGCGGCTCGGAGGGGACGCTGGCCGTCATCCGCGAGGCCGAGGTCGCGCTCGTGGAGCGCCCGACGGCGCGCGGCCTGGCGCTGCTCGCGTTCCCCTCGGTCGACGCCGCCCTCGAGGCGGCCGTCGCGGCCCTCGAGGGCGGGCCGTCGGCGGTCGAGCTGATGGCGCGATCGGCCATCGACCTCGACGCCCCGGCGCAGCTGCTGATCGAGCAGAGCGGCGAGCCCGGCGAGGTGGCCGACCGCCTGCGCGCGGTCCCGGGCGCGCGGGTGGTGCTCGACCCGGTCGAGCAGGAGGCGGTCTGGGCGGTGCGGCGGGCCGGGATCGGCAGCGCCCTGCGCGACGCCCCGCCCGGCCCCGGCGACCCGCGCCCGCTGGCGTTCATCGAGGACCCGGCCGTCCCGCCCGAGCGGTGCCCCGAGCTGGCGCGGGGCGTGCGCCGGATCCTCGACCGCGAGGGGCTGCAGGCGGTCTGGTACGGCCACGCCAGCGTGGGCTGCCTCCACATCCGGCCGCGGATGGACCTGCGCGTGCCCGGCGCGATCGCCGCCCTGCGGCGGATCGCCGAGGAGACCGCCGACCTGGTCTGCTCGCTCGGCGGGTCGCTGTCGGGCGAGCACGGCGACGGCCGCGCCCGCAGCGAGCTGCTCCCGCGGATGTACCCGCCCGAGACGATCGCCGCCTTCGGCGCGCTCAAGCGCCTCCTCGACCCCGAGGGACTGCTCAACCCGGGCGTCATCACCGACCCCGAGCCGCTCGACGAGGGCCTGCGCCTGGCCGGCTCGCCTCCGCGCCGGGCGCGGCGCACCGCGCTGAGCTTCGCGGCCCAGGGCGGGCTGGCCCGCGCCGGCGAGGCCTGCAACGGCAACGGCGCCTGCCGCTCCCGAGCGGCCACGATGTGCCCGAGCTACCAGGCGCTGCGCGACGAGCGCCACTCGACCCGCGGCCGCGCCGTCATCCTCCGCGCCGCCCTGGAGGGTCGACTCCCGGCCGGACTTGCCGATGACGGTCTGCATGAGGCCCTCGAGCTCTGCCTGGGATGCAAGGCCTGCGCCACGGAGTGCCCCGTCGGAGTCGACATGGCGGCGCTGAAGGTCGAGGCCCTCGCCCACCGCCACCGGGCCCACGGCGTGCCCCCCGCCGCCCGCCTCGCCGGCCACGCCCACGAGCTGCTCGCGCTGGGCTCCCGGTTCCCCGCCCTCGCCCGTCTCGGCGCCCGGGTCGCCGGCCGCGTCCTCGGCTCCCCGCCGCCCGCCCCGGTGCGGCCGTGGCGGCGCCCCTCGGCCAATTGGCACACGGTGGGCGTGCCAAATGGCACACCGCCCACCGGCCCCCCGGTCGCCCTCATGGCGGACACGTTCACCCGCTACCTCGAGCCCGGGGTCGGGGAGGCGGCGCTCCGCGTGCTCGCCGCCTGCGGGGCGTCGGTCGAGGTGGTGGATCCGGGGTGCTGCGGGCGGCCGCTGCTGTCGCAGGGGCTGGTGGCGCCCGCGCGGCGGCGGGCCCGGCGGGCGGTCGCGCGGCTGGCGCCCCACGCGGTGGCGGGGCGGCCGATCGTGGTGCTGGAGCCCTCGTGCTGGTCGATGCTGGTCGACGACCTGCCGCGGCTGCTGCCCGGCGACCCGCGGGCGCGCTGGGTGGCCGACGCGGCGGTCACGTTCGAGCGGGCGGTCATCGACCTCGGGCCCCCGGCGCTGGCGGCCGGGCCGGAGGTGCTGCTGCACGAGCACTGCCACGCGAAGGCGCTCGGGGGCGGCGCCGAGGGCGCGGCGGCGCTGGCGGCCATCCCCGGCCTGGCGAGCCGCGCCTCGGGGGCCGGCTGCTGCGGGATGGCCGGGGCGTTCGGCCACCGCCATCGCGAGCTGTCGCTGCGGATCGCCGAGGACCGCCTGGTCCCGGCCGTGCGCGGCGCCGCCGGCGTCGCCGTCGCGGCGGGCACGTCCTGCCGGGAGCAGATCCGCCGCGCGGCGGGTCGGCCGGCGCTGCACCCCGCCGAGCTCCTCGCGGAGAGGCTGGCGTGATCGCGCCGCGGCGCCGCGGGCCCGGCGTTCCGGCGCGGGCACTCAACCGCGCGATGTCGCTCTGGGTCGGCCGCCTGGGCCTGCCGGCTCCGGCGGTACGCATGTTGCGGGTGCACGGACGCCGAACCGGGCAATTGCGGACGACACCCCTGCTGGTCCTGCATCTCGGCGGTTTTCGCTACCTTGTCGCTCCCCGGGGCGAGACGGACTGGGCCCGCAACCTGCGCTCCGCCGGTTGGGGTGAGCTGATGAAGGGGCGGCGGGTGGAGCGCGTGAGGGCGACCGAGGTCGACGGCGAGGAGCGCGACGCGGCGGTGGCCGCGTACGTCCGGCGCTTCGGCTGGCTCACGGGGCGGTTCTTCGACGCGCGCCGGTCCGAGGGCCGGGAGGGGATCCGCCGCATCGCCGGGCGCCACCCGACGTTCCGCATCGGCGCGCTCGTGCTCGTGGCCGCGCTGGCGCTCGACGGCGCCCGCGCTGGGGGCCCGCGCCGGCTACCGCGTGTCCGAGGGGGCCCTGCCGGCCGACGCCAACCAGGCCCGCGCCATGCTCAAGCGCGCCCTCGCGCGCGCCCCGGCCGGGTCGCAGGCCAAGGCCGACATCAGCTGGGTGCTCAAGCTCGACCACCGGCACCTGCTGCGCCGGGGCCAGCCGCTCGGGCGCCGCTCCACCGTCGCGCGGACCCTGCGGCTGAACGCGTGGTGGTACTCGCGCAACACGGCCCCCAACAGCCGCATCATCGTGCGCGACTACACCGGGGTCCTGTCGACCTACTGGGAGGGACGCGGGCTCGCCGTCAACCCGGTCGCGACCACCGGGCGCTGGCAGGACCTCAACGCCGGCCTCACGCCCGAGCAGCTCGCCGACGCCCTCCTGCCGTTCGCCGTCACGCGCCGCGCCGGCGGGCGCAGCTTCCTGCTGTGGGAGTACTACGACGTGCCCGACCGGCCGAGGCTGGTCCGCCCCGGGGCGTCCGGCATGGCCCAGGGGCGCATCGCCCAGCTCATGGCGCGCGCCTACCACCGCACCGGGCAGCCGCGCTTCGCCCACGCGGCCTCCGGGGCGCTGGCCTCGTTCACCGTGCCCGTGTCGCGCGGGGGCGTGGTCAGCGAGGTCGGGCCGTCCTCGCCGTGGTACGTCGAGCGGGCCTACCCGGGCGCCGGGCCGTGGAAGGGCGCCGCCCTCAACGGGTTCATGGTCACCCTGCTCAACCTCGAGGCCGCCGCGCCGTACCTCACCTCCCGCCCCGAGCCGCTGCGCCGCGGCCCCGCGGAGCAGAGGATCCGGCCGCGGGCGCCGGGCGCCGAGAGGGCCGGCGAGGCGGCCAAGGACATCGTCGCGAGCGGTGAGCGGACCCTCGCGCGCTACCTGCCCCTGCACGACACCGGGTCGTGGAGCCTCTACGGCCTCTCCACCCCGGGATGGGCGTGGCGCACGCACGTCGCCGACCCCGGGTACCACTGCTACCACGTCACCCTGCTCGAGCAGCTCGACCGCCAGGCGCCGGGCTACGGCTTCGGGAGCTGGGCGGAGCGCTGGGACGGATACGCCCGCCGCCAGGGGCTCAACTGCAAGCTCAAGGCCCCGCGCTGGCTCGAGCCGCGCCCCGACCGCCCGCCCGAGGCGATCCTCAACCCGCCGAAGCCGGAGCCGGAGCCGGGGGCCGAGGCGCCGGGCACCACCACGACGCCCGGGACCACGACCGCGCCCACGACGTCGGGCTCACGCTGACGCGGCGCTGACGATCTCGGCCGCGTCCTGGCCGCGGCCCGGGATCATGGGTGAGGATCGACCCGTCAGCTAGGCGGCCGCGCCCACCTTCTGCCGGATGTCCTCCGCGATCGAGCTCGGGACCTCCTGGTACGAGTGGAACTGCATCGTGAAGGTGGCCCGCCCCTGGGTGGCCGAGCGCACCGAGGTCGCGTAGCCGAACATCTCCGACAGCGGCACCTGGGCGGTGACGACCTCCGTGGTCGCGCCGCGGGCCTCCATGCCGCCGATGCGGCCGCGCCGCGAGGTGAGGTCGCCCACGACCGTGCCCACGAAGTCCTTCGGCACGACGACCTCGACGGCCATCACGGGCTCGAGCAGGGCGGGCGACGCGCGCTTGGCGGCCTCCTTCACGGCGATCGACCCCGCGATCTTGAAGGCGACCTCCGAGGAGTCGACCTCGTGGTAGGAGCCGTCGATCAGCTCGACGTGGACGTCCACCATCGGATAGCCGGCGAGCACGCCGCCCTCCAGCGCCTCCTGGATGCCCTGGTTGACCGCCGGGATGTACTCGCGCGGGATCGCGCCGCCGACGATCTTGCTGTCGAAGACGTAGCCCGAGCCCTGGGCGCCGGGCTCGAGGTTCAGGTAGACGTGGCCGAACTGGCCCCGGCCGCCGGTCTGGCGGACGAAGCGGCCCTCGACCTTCTCGACCCGCTTGCGCACGGTCTCGCGGTAGGCGACCTGGGGCGCGCCGACGTTGGCGTCGACGCCGAACTCGCGCATCAGGCGGTCCACGATGATCTCGAGGTGGAGCTCGCCCATGCCGGAGATGACCGTCTGGGCGGTCTCCTCGTCGGTGCGGACGCGGAAGGTCGGGTCCTCGTCCGACAGGCGGCCGAGGGCCTGGGCCAGCTTCTCCTGGTCCTGCTTGGTCTTGGGCTCGATCGCCAGGCCGATGACCGGCTCGGGGAACGTCATGCGCTCGAGGATCACCGGGTCGGCCGCGTCGGTGAGCGTGTCGCCCGTGGTCGTCGAACTTCAGGCCCACGGCGGCGACGATGTCGCCGGCCGAGACCGAGTCGACGTCCTCGCGGTGGTTGGCGTGCATCATCAGCAGCCGCCCGACGCGCTCCTTGCGGTCCTTGGTGGCGTTGACGATGCTCGAGCCGCTGCCGACGGTGCCGGAGTAGACGCGCATGTAGGTGAGGCGGCCCACGTAGGGGTCGCTCATGACCTTGAAGGCCAGCGCCGAGAACGGGGCGCTCGGGTCGGGCTCGCGCACGACCTCCTCGTCCGTCCCGGGGATGGTGCCGGCCGCCGGCTGGACGTCGAGGGGCGACGGCAGCAGGTCGATGATGGCGTCGAGCAGCGGCTGGACGCCCTTGTTCTTGAACGACGAGCCGCACAGGACCGGGGTGATCGCGATGGCCAGCACGGCGGTGCGGATCGCGGCGACCAGGCGGTCCTTCGAGATCTCCTCGCCCTCGAGGTAGGCCTCGGCGAGCTCGTCGTCGTAGTCGGCGAGCGCCTCGATGAGGGTCTCCCGGGCGGCCTCCGCCTCCGCGGCCAGCGCCTCGGGGATCTCGGTGATCTCGAACTCGGTGCCGAGGTCGTCGAGGTAGTTGATCGCCTTCATCCCGATCAGGTCCACGATGCCGGTGAACTCGGCCTCCTGGCCGATCGGCAGCTGGATCGGGACGGCGTTGGCCCCGAGGCGGTCGACCATGGTCTGCACGGCCGCGCGGAAGTCGGCGCCCACGCGGTCCATCTTGTTGACGTAGGCGATGCGCGGCACGCCGTAGCGGTCGGCCTGGCGCCAGACGGTCTCGCTCTGGGGCTCGACGCCCGCGACCGAGTCGAAGACGGCCACGGCGCCGTCGAGCACGCGCAGGCTGCGCTCCACCTCGATGGTGAAGTCAACGTGACCCGGCGTGTCGAGGATGTTGATGCGGTGGTCGCGCCAGAAGCACGTCGTCGCGGCGCTCGTGATCGTGATGCCGCGCTCCTGCTCCTGCGCCATCCAGTCCATGACCGCAGCGCCCTCGTGCACCTCGCCCATCCGGTGGGTGCGGCCGGTGTAGTAGAGGATGCGCTCGGTGGTCGTGGTCTTGCCCGCGTCGATGTGGGCCATGATCCCGATGTTCCGGGTCTTCTCGAGCGTTGTCTTCTTCGCCGTCGTCGTCACTGCGCGTCACCTTCTCCGTCTCGCCGCGCGCCCGCAAGCGCGCGCGCCTGAACCGACCGTCCCACGTCCCACCACCCTCGTCCCCGTCCGCCGAGCGCGGACGGGCGCGCTACCAGCGGTAGTGCGCGAACGCCTTGTTCGCCTGAGCCATCCGGTAGAGGTCGTCCTTCCGCTTGAAGGCGCCCCCCTGCGAGCCCAGCGCGTCGAGCAGCTCGTTCGCCAGCCGCTCGCTCATCTGCTTCTCCCGCCGCTCGCGCGCGAACCGCACGATCCACCGGATCGCGAGGGTGCGGCCGCGCCTGGGCGGCACCTCGATCGGCACCTGGTAGGTGGCCCCGCCGACGCGCCGCGACTTCACCTCCAGCGCGGGCGTGACGTTGCGCACGGCCTCCTCCATCACCGCGACCGGGTCGCGGCCGGTGCGGTCGCGGATGCGCTCGAGCGCCCCGTAGACCACGCCCTCGGAGGTCGACTTCTTCCCGTCCTTGAGCACCTTGTTCACCATCTGCGTGACCAGGGCGCTGCTGTAGACCGGGTCCGGGTCGAGCGGGCGGCGCGTGATGACGGCTCGGCGCGGCACTACTTCGGCGCCTTCGCGCCGTACTTGGAGCGCGCCTTGCGCCGGTCGGTCACGCCGGCGGCGTCCAGGGCCGCCCGGATGACCTTGTACCGCACGCCCGGCAGGTCGCGGACGCGGCCCCCGCGCACCAGCACCACGGAGTGCTCCTGCAGGTTGTGGCCCTCGCCCGGGATGTAGGAGGTGATCTCCGCTCCGTTGGTCAGCCGCACGCGCGCCACCTTGCGAAGGGCCGAGTTCGGCTTCTTGGGCGTCGTCGTATAGACCCGCGTGCAGACGCCGCGCTTCTGCGGCGCGCCGCGCAGCGCGGGGGTCGAGACCTTGGAGAACTTGGGCTTGCGGCCCTTGCGGACCAGCTGGTTGATCGTGGGCACGGAGACCTTTGTCAGAGCAGACAGGAACCGCCCGGGAGGGCGGCCCGGGAACGGTAGCACGGGTGCGGGGGGCCCTCTAGGGTCGCGCGATCGGGGACTGGTGGCGCGGGACTCGGTCAGGTGACGGGCGTGACGCTCTCCAGCTGGAGCTCGGAGATCGTGTCGAGGCTCACCGCCCCGCGGATGTCCATGTCGATGCTCCAGCGCAGGGGCAGGGCGAAGCGCGGCGACCACCAGAACGTGTCGGTCCGCGTGCCGGGGTGGGCGCCGCCGGTGTCGCCGGTGGTGCGGACGACGAAGCTCGCCAGGCGGTCGCCCCCGACCTCCACCGGCTCGCGGCGCAGCACCTCGCTGCGATAGGAGACCGGCAGCTCCCCGGCCGTGTAGCGCCCCGACCACCTGAGCCCGACGGAGAGCTTGCGGGGCAGGTGCAGGGGCGGCGGGCGCAGATCCCGCCGGTCGTCGCGGCCGACGCCCACGAAGGTGACGTCGGTGCGGCGCCAGGTCGCCCGCGACCCCTGGCGGGTGACCCGGAAGCGGACGCCTTCGACGTGCTGCTCGCTGAGCGAGAGCTGCTCCTGGAACCCTCCCGCGATGGGCGTGACCACGTAGCGGGCCTCGCCGGGCAGGCCGCGGCGGACGCTGATCGGGCCGGCGCCGCCTCGCTCGCTGCCGCTCTGCCGGTAGGTGTAGACGCCCTGGCGCGGCACGCCCGGGCGGGCGGCCCTCGGGCCGCCCGCGCCCTCCCGGAACGTCGAGAGCGCGTCCTCCTCGCTCACCGGGTCGCTGGACCGCGCCGACTGCCAGGCCCACAGCACGGCCCCCGCGACCACCAGCACGACGATCAGCGCGATGAACCGCCCGACGCTCAGGCTGAGGAACATGCCGGCAAGGGTAGGGGTCGCTCAGGAGCCGGGCGGCCCCAGGCCGTTCTGGTCGACCACCGACTGGAGGGCGGCGGCGAACTGGGCGTGGCCGGCGACGCTGGGGTGGACGCCGGTGTCGGCGCTGATGATCCAGTAGTCGGTCGAGCCGCAGAAGCTGAAGAAGTTCGTGACCTCGAGCTCGGTCTGGGCTGCCTCGGACTGCACGCTGGCGCCGTCAACCGGCTGGCCGAGCTGCTCGCCGACGCAGATCGTGTTGCCCGGCGGCACGCCCACCGGGAAGAGGGGCGGGGCCATCAGGAAGACCCGGCTGCCGAAGCCGGGCGCCCCCTGCACGGCCTGGGCCACGTTGGCGTTCAGGACCTCGGAGAGGATCCGCAGCGACGCCACGCTGAACACCGAGGACGCCGGGATCGCCTGGTGGTACTGGGAGACCACCAGGCGGTTGCCGGGCGCCACGAGCAGCGCGGCGATGACCGCGCGCAGGCGCGGGACCAGCTGCTGCTGGGTGATGAAGCGCTGAAGGCAGGCGCGGAAGGCCGACTCGCTCAGCGTGAAGTCGCAGCCGATGCCCTTGCCGAGCAGGAAGATGTCGAGGAGCGGGTTGGCGCCCAGCGTCAGCACGGTCAGGTCGGGGTCGTCGGCGACGACGCCGGCCAGGGTGTCGTTCAGCTGCCCGCCGGCGAGCCAGTCGGAGGGCGTCGAGCCCGACACGGCGCGGTTGGCGAAGGCCGAGGACGGGATGTCGTTCGCCCGGGCGAACTGCGCCGGCCACGCGACCCCGTTGCCGTAGCCGTAGTCCGACGACCAGGCCGCCCCGCCGCCCGAGCTCGGGCCGTTGGAGGAGTTGGAGGAGCAGCGGTCGTTGAGCTGGGTCGGCGGGATGCAGAACGGCAGCTGGGTCACGCCCATCGCAGTGCCGTCGCCCATGTAGCCGAAGCCGGCGGTCACCGAGTCGCCGATGGCGCGCATGGTGAAGGGGCGGACGGCGATCGGCAGCGCGGCGACGGTCACGCCGGCATCGTTCGTCGCCCGCATGGCCAGCCGGTCGGACCCGCCCGCCGGCGACGGCGCGCGGTAGCGCACCAGGGTGAGCCCCGGCGCCCGCTGCGCGACCGACACGGCGCCGCGCCGCGGCCCGGCCTCCAGCCCGATGCGGGGCGCGTCGCCCATGCACCGGAGCGCGATCAGCGTCGTGCGCCCGGCGGTCGCGCGCGTCGGCGACTGGTCGCAGACCGGCGGCGGCCGCGCGGCCAGGCGCGCGTGCCAGCGCGAGGGCGGCGGCAGCCGTACGGCGCGGCGGGCGGATGCGACGTCGGCCGGCCGGCGCGCGTCGCGGGCGACCAGCCGGCTCTGGGCGACGATCCGCGCGCGCACCGGGCCGTCGCCCGCGGCCGCACGCACCGCCGCGCTCGCGCCGGCGCCGAGCACGATGCGGTGGACCATGTGCACGCGGCCGCCGGGGCCGTCGAGCAGCAGGGGCTGGCGGGAGCCCGCGGCCGCGAGGGCGCGCCCGTCGGCCGCCCTCAGGCGCACGCGCACGACGCCCTGGTGGGTCGCCGTCGTCAGGTCGATCCGGCCGCGCGCCCGGCCGGCGACGGCGGGGTGGTCGGTGCCGATGTCGAGCACGATGCGCCCGGCCCCCTCGCCGGCGGTGGGGGCGTGCACGGTCACGCCCCCGACGGCCGGTGTCCCTGAGAGGAGGCCGGGCGCGGCGGCTGCGGGGGACCCCGCGGCGAGCGCGACCAGGGCGCCGACCGCGAGGCCGAGACGAGCGCGGCCGGTCACGGGCGGATCCTCCCCGGTGGTCTGACGGCGCGTCAACCCGCGCAGTCCACAACGCGCATTGCACGGAAATTCCCCTGCTCTTGTTAGCGTCGGGACCGTGACGAGCTCTCGATCCTCACGCCGCCAGGCCCTCCACTGCTGCCCTGCCTGCGCCGCCTCGGTGGGCGGGCGCCGCCGGCACCGCGGCCGCGGCCCGTGGGCCTGGGTCGCGCTGCTGGCGCTCGTGGCGGCACTGGTACCGCTGGCCGCGTTCGACGGGGGCCCGTCCGAGCCGAGCGTCGCCCTGGCGGCCACGGCGCCCGCGCCCGACCCGCCGCCCCCGCCCCCCAAGCGCCCGGCCAAGAAGCCCGACCCGCCGGACCGGCCCCGGATCCAGTGGCGCGAGAGCCTGGCGCTCGGCACGCCCAACTCGGGCCGCCTGCAGAACGGCGTGCGGATGCCGGTCGAGTGGCCGGGGCTCTACACGTACGACCCGCAGACGCAGCGCCCGCCCGGGAGCCCGCACCGCCGCTGGGGCACGGCGGCGCTCGTGCGGGACGTCCTCGAGCTCGGCGAGTGGTGGGCCCGCACCCACCCCAACCAGCCCCGCCTGGGCGTCGGCGACCTGACCCCGGAGGACGGCGGCTACGCGGTGGGCCACGCCTCGCACGAGAACGGGCTCGACGTCGACATCCGCCTGCCGCGCACGGACGGCGTCGAGGGGCCGGCCGATCCCGGGACGTACGACCGCGAGCTCACGCAGCAGGTCGTGGACTACATGGTCGGCCTCGGTGCCCAGTACGTGTTCGTCGGCCCCAGCCTTGACGTGCACGGCCCCCCCGGCATCGTCGTGACGTGGCCCAACCACGACGACCACCTCCACTGGCGGATCCCCGACCCGGACGGCATCGCGAACTGACCCTCATCCCGGCCGCGTAAGGGCCGGTCCCCCCGGGTAGGAGAGGCGGATGTCCGTCGCCGCGGCGATCGATCCCGGCCTGGGGTCCCCCGACGCCTACGCCGTCGGCCTCCTCTTCGTCGGCATCGCCGTGCTCGTGGCGATCCTGGCGCTGAGCCACCAGCGGGCCCGGGCGTACTCGGCGAGCATCGTCTACCTGGCGATGGGCGCGGCGGCGGCGGCCGGGATCGCCCTGCTCGACGCCCCGTGGCTCGACCTGCTCGACGACCACACGACGGTCGAGCGCGCCAGCGAGATCGCCGTGTTCGTCGCGCTCTTCGCGGCGGGGTTGCGCCTGGACCGGCGCCTGCGGTGGCGCGCATGGCGCTCCACCGCCCTGCTGCTCGGCGTCGTGATGCCGCTCACGATCGCCGCCGTCGCGGCCTTCGGCGCCTACGGGATGGGGCTCTCGGCCGGCGCGGCGATCGTGCTCGGCGCCGCGCTCGCCCCCACCGACCCGGTGCTCGCGGGCGAGCTCGGCGTGGGGCCGCCCGGCGAGCGGGACGAGGCCGAGCCCGCGTTCGCGCTGACCTCCGAGGCCGGGCTGAACGACGGCCTGGCCTTCCCCTTCGTGCTGCTCGGGCTGGTCGTGGCGGGCGGAGCCGGGCCCGGCGGGATCGCCGAGTGGCTGGCGGCCGACGTCGTCTACGCCACGCTGGCGGGCGTGGCGATCGGGGCGGCCGGGGGCTGGGCCCTGTCGGCCCTGGCCGCCCGGCTGCGCGAGCGCAGCCTCGTCGCCCGCGAGCTCGACGGCTGGGCCGCGCTCGGCGCCGTGCTGGCCATCTACGGGCTCACGCAGGTGGCCGGGGCGTACGGCTTCCTCGCGGCCTTCGCGGGTGGCATCGCCTTCCGCAGGCGCGAGCGCGACCACGAGTACAACACGAGCGTCCACGCGGGCGCCGCGACCGTCGAGAAGATGCTCGAGCTGGCCATGATCCTGCTGCTCGGCAGCCTGCTCACGCTGGACGGCCTCGAGGCCCCCGGCCTCGCGGGGTGGCTGCTCGCGCCGCTGCTGCTGCTCGTCGTGCGGCCGGCCGCCTCGGCGGTGGGGCTCGTCGGGTCGCCCATGCGGCCCCGCGAGCGCGCGTGGGTCGCCTGGTTCGGCGTCCGCGGGGTGGGCTCCCTCTACTACGCGGCGGCGGCGGTCGGCGCGGGGGTCCTGGCCCCCGCCGAGGGGGTGACCGTCGCCTGGACCGTGGTGGCGGTCGTCGTGGTCTCGATCGTGGTCCACGGCGTCACCGGCGCGCCCCTCACCCGGCGGCTGCTCGGCGAGCAGGCGCTGGCGGAGGAGCCCGCGGAGCGGGTGGCGGCGCGCGTTACGTCGCCGTGACGATGCGGTGATCTCGGGAGAAACGGCTCCCTGAGACGGCGTGCGGCTCGTAGGATCGGGACCCGACGTGACGCCTCGGCCCGTCTCCGCCCTTCGGGTCACCGGGCGCGCCGCGCGAGCCGGCTCGCCCTCGCCCTCTCCGAGACGGGCCCCGGGATCCTCCTCGGCGCGCTCTGCGCGGCGCGCGAGGGGGTGTGCCAATTGGCCACGGCGCCGTCGGCCAATTGGCCCGCCGGCCACTTCGTCCGCCGAGCCGCTCGCCCTCGGCGACGGCGGCCGGGGTAGGCGCGATCTCAGGCGGGGAGCTCGCTCGGGACCCCGATGCGCTCGAAGAGCCGGTCCTCGGCGCAAGTCCGGCTGAAGTCCGGGCCGCGCCCCGGAACGACGGAGGCCCGCTCGCGCGGGCCTCCGGATCGTGCGTCGGCGAGGCGGGAGGCCTAGACCTCCTCCTCCAGCTCGGGGCCGAACGAGTACGTCTGGCCGTCGCCGTCGCCCAGGCTGAGGAGGGCGTCGTCGTCGGCCTCGGAGAACGGCTCGTCGAGGTCGAACTCGAGCAGCGCCGGGGCGCGCCGGACCGCCTCGATCTCGAGCTGCCGGTACCGCTTCAGCCCGGTGGCCGCCGGGATCAGCTTGCCGATGATCACGTTCTCCTTCAGGCCGCGCAGGCGGTCGACCTTGCCCTCGAGGGCCGCGTCCGTGAGCACCTTGGTGGTCTCCTGGAACGAGGCCGCCGACAGGAAGGACTCCGTGGCCAGCGAGGCCTTGGTGATGCCGAGGATGAGCGGCTCGAAGCTCGCCTGGACGCCCTCGACGCCGCGCTCGACCTCCTCGTCGTCGCCGGTGAACTTGCCGCTCTCGCGCTTGGAGAGCAGCTGCTCGCGCATGCGCTCGGCGGCCCGGGTGTTCTCCCGGTACAGCACCGGCTTGTCGACCAGCTGGCCGTGCAGGAAGTGCGTGCCGCCCGGGGTCTCGACCCGGACCTTGCGCAGCATCTGGCGCACGATCAGCTCGATGTGCTTGTCGTTGATGTCCACGCCCTGGGAGCGGTAGACGTTCTGCACCTCGCGGACGAGGTACAGCTCGGTCTTGGTGGAGCGGTCCCGCACGCCGTCCTGCGCGTAGAAGCGCTCCCCCGCCGTCACCTGGGCGCCCTTCTCGATCACCGGGCGGGGCCGGTCCTCGGGCAGCCGCAGCCACCGCTGGGACAGGCCGGCCTCGGTGTCAACGTCGACCCGCAGCCAGCCCTTGCCCTCGTCCTTGATCCTCTTGACCTTGCCCGTGACGCCGAGCGCCACCCCGGGCTTGGAGGCGAGGATCTCGGCCGGGAAGGCCGAGCCCGTCGTGAGCAGGTCGCCGGCCTCCACCCACTGGCCGTCGTCCACCCGGATCTGGGTGCGCCGCATGGCCGCGAAGGTGTGCTCGCGCACCGGCGCGCGGGTCGCCCCGGTGCCGGCGTCGTCCTGCTCGATGTACTCCGGCTCCACGACCTCGAGGGTCGCCGAGCCCGGCCGGGTCTCGTCGTCGACGATCCGGATCCATCCGTCCACCGGCGCGATGTGCGCCTGGGCCTTCGGCTTGCGGGCCTCGAACAGCTCCACGACCCGCGGGAGGCCGTGGGTGATGTCGGCGCCCGCGACGCCGCCGGTGTGGAACGTGCGCATGGTGAGCTGGGTGCCCGGCTCGCCGATCGACTGGGCGGCGATGATGCCGACCGCGTCGCCCGGCTCGGTGAGCCGGCCGGAGGCGGGGTTGCGCCCGTAGCAGCGCGCGCAGATCCCGACCTCGCTGCGGCACTTCAGGGGCGAGCGGACGGCGACGATGGCGTCCCGGGGGGCGCCCGCGTCGTCGCGCAGGTCGCGGTCGAGCCGCTGGCCGTCGGCCGTCGAGACCATGTGGCCCCGGCGGGCGGCGACGGCCGCCTCCTCGTCGTCCGGGTCCGGCTCCGGGCGCACGTCCACGATCACCTCGCCGGTGACGCGGTCGACGACCGGGCCGAGCAGCACCCGCCCGGGCAGGCTCGGGTTGAGGGCGTTGTCGTCGCGGAAGACCGGGACGTCGATGCCCTCGTCGGTGCCGCAGTCGAGCTCGCGGACGATCACGTCCTGCGAGACGTCGACCAGGCGCCGGGTGAGGTAGCCCGAGTCGGCCGTCTTGAGGGCGGTGTCGGCGAGGCCCTTGCGGGCGCCGTGCGTGGAGATGAAGTACTCCAGCACCGACAGGCCCTCCATGAAGTTGCTCTTGATGGGCCGCTCGATGGTCTCGCCCTTCGGGTTGTTCATGCAGCCGCGCATCCCGGCGAGCTGGCGGATCTGCTTGAACGATCCGCGCGCGCCGCTGTTGGCCATCATGTAGATCGGGTTGAGCCGGAAGAGGTGCTTCTCCATGGCGTCGGCGACCTCGTCGGTGGCCTGCTCCCAGAGCTTCACGACCTCCTCGTGGCGCTCCTCCGGGCTCATCTCGCCGAAGGCGAAGAACTCCTCGACCTCGTCGACCTTGGCGTCGTACTTGGAGATGATCTCGCCCTTGGTCGGCGGGACGACGATGTCGTTCTTCGAGACCGTGAGGCCCGACTCGCTGGCGTAGCGGAAGCCCAGCGCCTTGAAGGCGTCGAGCACCATCGACACCGCGGTGGCGCCGTAGACGTTCACCAGCTCCTCGATGAAGTCGCCGGTGTTGCGCTTGGTGAGGGTCTCGTGGCGCTCCGGGAACGGCTGCGCCTGGAGCTCCTCCGCGTCGACCACCGAGGCGAGGGCCTCGCGGACCTCGTGGTTGAAGACCACCCGGCCGGCCGTCGTGACGCGGCGCGAGCCGTTCTCGCCGCGCAGCTCGATGACGTCCTGCAGGCCGATGGCGCGCTGGTCGAGGGCGATCAGCACCGCCTCGACGCTCGCGAACGGGCGCGGCGGGCCGTCGACCACGCCGTCGAACGGCTTGTTCGTCCAGTCGCCGCCCTCCACGCGGGCCTCGTGGTTGCGCGGGATCTCCCACTTGCGCGACTCGGGGTTCCAGAGCTCGAGGAGCTCCACCGGCCGGCCGTCGGACTCGTCCTTCTTGTTGCGCAGGTCCAGGACCTGCGCGTAGGTGAGGTAGTAGAGGCCGAGCACCATGTCCTGGCTGGGCACGGCGATCGGGCGCCCGTGGGCGGGCGACAGGATGTTGTTGGCCGACAGCATCAGGATGCGGGCCTCGGCCTGGGCCTCGACCGACAGGGGCAGGTGCACGGCCATCTGGTCGCCGTCGAAGTCGGCGTTGAACGCCGTGCAGACGAGCGGGTGGATCTGGATGGCCTTGCCCTCCACGAGCACCGGCTCGAACGCCTGGATGCCCAGGCGGTGCAGGGTCGGCGCGCGGTTGAGCAGCACCGGGTGCTCCCCGATGACCTCCTCGAGCACGTCCCAGACCTCGGGGACCATCGCGTCCACGAGCTTCTTGGCGGCCTTGATGTTCTGGACCTGCTTGCGCTCGACGAGCCGGCTCATGATGAACGGCTTGAACAGCTCGAGCGCCATCAGCTTGGGCAGCCCGCACTGGTGGAGCTTGAGCTCGGGGCCGGCCACGATCACCGAGCGGCCCGAGTAGTCGACGCGCTTGCCGAGCAGGTTCTGCCGGAAGCGGCCCTGCTTGCCCTTGAGCATGTCCGAGAGCGACTTGAGGGGCCGGTTGCCCGGGCCCGTCACCGCGCGGCCGCGGCGCCCGTTGTCGAACAGGGCGTCCACCGCCTCCTGCAGCATCCGCTTCTCGTTGTTCACGATGATCTCGGGCGCGCCGAGGTCGAGGAGCCGCTTGAGGCGGTTGTTGCGGTTGATGACCCGCCGGTAGAGGTCGTTGAGGTCGCTGGTGGCGAAGCGGCCGCCGTCGAGCTGCACCATCGGGCGCAGCTCCGGCGGGATCACCGGGATCGCCTCGAGGATCATCCACTCCGGCTTGTTCAGGCTGCGCCGGAACGCCGACACGACCTTCAGCCGCTTGAGCGCGCGCGCCTGGCGCTGGCCCTTGCTGGTCTGGATCGTCTCGCGCAGGGACTCGGCCTCGGCGTCGAGGTCGATGCCCTCCAGCAGCTCCTTGATCGCGGCGGCGCCCATGCCGCCGGTGAAGTACTCGCCGAAGCCGTGCGGCGACGCGAAGCGGTCCTTCATCTCGCGGAAGAGCTGCTCGTCGACCTCGATCTGCCGCGGCTTGAGCTCCTTGAAGGTCAGCCAGGCGCGCGTGAGCCGGTCGATGGCCTCCTCGGTGTAGCGCTCGATGTCCTTCTGGGCGACCTCGGTCTCCTTGCGGAGGTCCGACTCGGCCTGCTTGCGGTCGGCGTCGGTGAGCTCGCGGCGCGCCTCGGGGTCCTCCGAGGTGCGGTCGCGCCGCAGGTCGTCGATCCAGTACTCGTCCTCGTCGGTGAGCCCCCGCGCCTCGTCCTCGCGCAGCCAGGTCACGCGCCGCTCGAGCCGCTCCTGCAGCTCCAGCAGCCGCTCCTCCTTGTCCTGGCTGTACTGCTCGATCGTGGCGTTGATCTCGTCCTGCAGGCGGTCGAGGTCAGCCGCGCGGGCCTCCTCGTCGACCGTGGTGACGATCGAGCCCGCGAAGTAGAGGACCTTCTCCAGCTCCTTGGGGGCGATGTCCAGCATGTAGCCGATGCGGCTCGGGACGCCCTTGAAGAACCAGATGTGGCTGACGGGAGCGGCCAGGTCGATGTGGCCCATGCGCTCGCGGCGCACCTTCGCGCGCGTCACCTCGACGCCGCAGCGCTCGCAGATGATGCCCTTGTAGCGGACGCGCTTGTACTTGCCGCAGTAGCACTCCCAGTCCTTGGTCGGACCGAAGATCTTCTCGCAGAAGAGGCCGTCCTTCTCCGGCTTCAGCGTCCGGTAGTTGATGGTCTCGGGCTTGGTCACCTCGCCCGAGCTCCACTGCCGGATCTGCTTCGAGGAGGCCAGCCCGATCGTGATGGAGTCGAAGTTGTTGATGTCGATCAATCCCGCGCCTTTCTCGTGTGCCGCGCCCGCCCACATGCGCGCCCGCGGCGTGACTCCGCCCGTTCGTCGCGGCGTGGCCGGGGCCCGGGCCGCCTCGCGGCGCCCGCGCCCCGGTCCCGCCGACCCCCTCTAGCTCTTCGTCCCGTCGGCGTCGGACTGCTCGGCCGACGCGGCCACGACCTCGGCCTCGTCCGCCTCCGCGTCCCCGTCGGGCTCCTGCGCGTCGTCGTCGCCGTTCTCCCGGCCGGCCCCGAGGCCGCCCGACAGGTCGATCCCGAGCTCCTCGGCCGCCCGCAGGAGGTCGTCGTCCTCCTCGCGCGCCGTGAACTCCGGACCGGCCTCGCCCTCCACCTTCACGTCGAGGCCGAGGCTCTGCATCTCCTTGAGCAGCACCTTGAAGCTCTCGGGGATCGAGGGCTCCTGGATGTTCTCCCCCTTCACGATCGCCTCGTAGGCCTTCACGCGGCCGACCGTGTCGTCGCTCTTGATGGTCAGCATCTCCTGCAGGGTGTACGCGGCGCCGTAGGCCTCGAGCGCCCACACCTCCATCTCGCCGAACCGCTGGCCGCCGAACTGCGCCTTGCCGCCCAGCGGCTGCTGGGTGACGAGCGAGTAGGGGCCGGTGGAGCGCGCGTGGATCTTGTCGTCCACGAGGTGGAGCAGCTTCAGCATGTACATGTAGCCGACCGTGACCTTGCCCTCGTAGGGCTCGCCGGTGCGGCCGTTGTAGAGCTTCATGCGCCCCGAGGCGCGCCGCCCGGGCCGGTCCTTGTCGTCGACCGCCAGCTGGATCGGGTGCTCCTTGTGGCTCGCGGTCCAGTCCATCAGGACCCGGTCCACGTCCTCCGGGGTGGCGCCGTCGAACACCGGCGTCGCGACGAAGGTGCGGCTCGGCTTGTCCCCGTTCGGCCCCTTCGCCTGGTACGCCCCGTCGACCCAGCCGTGGTGGGCGGCCCAGCCGAGGTGCGTCTCGAGGATCTGCCCGATGTTCATGCGCGAGGGCACGCCCAGCGGGTTGAGGATCATGTCGATGGGCGTGCCGTCCTCGAGGAACGGCATGTCCTCCTCGGGCACGATCTTGGAGATGACGCCCTTGTTGCCGTGCCGGCCGGCCAGCTTGTCGCCCTCGGCGATCTTGCGCCGCTTGGCGACGTAGACCCGCACCAGCTCGTTCACGCCCGGGGGCAGGTCGTCGCCGGCGTCGCGGTCGAACACCTTGACGTCGATGACCTTGCCGCCCTCGCCGTGGGGCACCTTCAGGGAGGTGTCGCGGACCTCGCCCGCCTTCTCCTTGAAGATGGCGCGGATCAGCTTCTCCTCGGCGGTCAGCTCGGTCTCGCCCTTCGGCGTGACCTTGCCCACCAGGAGGTCGCCCGAGCCCACCTCGGCGCCGATGCGCACGATGCCGCGCTCGTCGAGGTCCTTGAGGGACTCCTCGGAGCGGTTGGGGATGTCGCGGGTGATCTCCTCGGCGCCCAGCTTGGTGGTGCGGGCGTCGATCTCGTAGGCCTCGATGTGGATCGACGACAGGGCGTCGTTCTTCACCAGGCGCTCGGAGATGATGATCGCGTCCTCGAAGTTGTAGCCCTCCCAGCTCATGAAGGCGACGAGCACGTTCTTGCCCAGCGCGAGCTCGCCGCCGTCGGTGGAGCTGCCGTCGGCCAGCACCTGGCCCGTCACGATCTCCTGGCCCTTGCGGACGATCGGCTTCTGGTGGATGAGGGTGCCCTGGTTGGAGCGCGTGAACTTGTGCAGCTCGTAGTGCTCGAGCTCGCCCTGGGAGTCCTCGACGATGAGGTGGTCGGCGTCGACCGCGGAGACCATGCCCTCGGCGCGGCTGACCACGACGTCGCCCGTGTCCACCGCCGCGCGGCGCTCGATGCCGGTGCCGACCAGCGGCGCCTCGGTGATCATGAGGGGCACCGCCTGGCGCTGCATGTTGGCGCCCATCAGGGCCCGGTTGGCGTCGTTGTGCTCGAGGAACGGGATCAGGGCCGTCGCGACCGAGACGATCTGCTCGGGCGAGACGTCCATGTACTCGACCTCGCCCGGGTCGGCCAGGATCGGCTCGCCGCCCTTGCGGCACAGCACCGGGCCGACCAGCTTGCCCCGCGGGTCGATCTCGGCGTTGGCCTGGGCGATGATCTTGTGCTCCTCCTGGGTGGCGTCGAGCGGCTCGACCACGCCGGTCACCTTGCCGTTCTTCACCTGCCGGTACGGCGTCTGGATGAAGCCGAACTCGTTCACCGTGGCGTGGCTGCCGAGCGAGCCGATGAGGCCGATGTTCGGCCCCTCGGGGGTCTCGATCGGGCACATGCGCCCGTAGTGGGTGGCGTGGACGTCGCGCACCTCGATGGGCGCGCGCTCGCGGGTGAGGCCGCCGGCGCCGAGCGCCGACAGGCGGCGCCGGTGCGTGAGGCCGGCCAGCGAGTTGGTCTGGTCCATGAACTGCGACAGCTGGGAGGAGCCGAAGAACTCCTTCAGCGCCGCCACCACCGGGCGGATGTTGATGATCGTCTGGGGCGTGATGGTGTCAACGTCCTCGGTGCTCATGCGCTCGCGGACGACGCGCTCCATCCGGTAGAGGCCGATGCGGAAGGCCTCCTGGATGAGCTCGCCGACCGTGCGCAGGCGCCGGTTGCCGAAGTGCTCGTACTCGTCGAGCTCGCCCGCGATCTCGTCGCGCGGCATGGTGGCCGCGTCGGCGGCGAAGTCCTTGGACTCCTCGGGCAGCCCGATGCGGATCGGCAGGTCGACCAGCCGGCGGATGAGCTCCACCAGGTCGTCGGTCATGCCGGTCTGGCGGCCCGTGAAGCGCGGGCTCGTGAGCGTGCGGACCTCCGACCCGATGTCGAGGCCCAGGCGCGCGTCGAGCTTGTAGCGGCCGACCTTGGTCAGGTCGTAGCGCTTGGGGTCGAAGAACAGCGAGCGCACCAGCGCGCGCGAGTTGTCGACCGTGGGCGGCTCGCCCGGGCGCTGCTTCTTGAAGACCTCGATGAGGGCGTGCTGCATGATGTCGCCGGAGCGGGCGTCGAGCTTCTTCTCGAGCTTCTCGATCTCGGCGTCGATCTCGGCGCGCTCGTCGGTGGAGGCGTCGTCGAGCCCCTTGGCGAGCTTCTGGATCTCGGTGACGATCTTCTTCATCTCGGCCAGGCTCTTGCGGTCGCCGGCCTGCGGGGCGCCCTCGGTGGCGTCCTTGTCGAGCGTCATCTGGATGAAGGGGTTCACCCGGTCCGGGTCCTCGGGGTGCCGGAAGAGGTTGGCGACGTCGTCGCGCGTGTAGCCGAGCGCGAACAGCAGCGTCGTGACCGGCAGCTTGCGCTTGCGGTCGATGCGGACGTGCACCAGGCCCTTCTTGTCGATCTCGAGCTCGACCCACGAGCCGCGCGACGGCATCAGGTTCGCGATGAAGACCTGCTTCTCGCGGTCCTTGGGCTCCATCACGTAGGCGCCCGGGGAGCGCACGAGCTGCGTCACGATGACGCGCTCGGTGCCGTTGATGATGAAGGTGCCCCAGTCGGTCATCAGGGGCAGGTCGCCCATGAAGACCTTCTGCTCGCGGATCTCGCCGGTCTCCCGGTTGATGAAGGCGACCTCCATCGTGAGCGGGGCGGCGTAGGTCAGGTCCTTCTCGCGGCAGTCCTTGATGGAGTCGTTCGGGTGGATGTGGTCGAACGGCATGCCGGGCTCCCAGCCGCCCAGCGTGTACTTGCCGAACTGCACGGCGAGCGTGCCCGTGAAGTCCTCGATCGGCGAGATGTCATCGATGGTCTCGCGGAGGCCGTCGTTCAGGAACCACTCGAACGACGAGCGCTGGATCGCGATGAGGTTCGGGACCTCGAGCATCTCGAGGTCCTTCAGGCCGTCGAAGACCTTCTGGAGCTTGGAGAAGGAGTAGCGTGCGCGGGCAGCGGGGCGGGTGCTCAAGTCGCGAGGCCTCCTGACGAGAGCGGGCGGATGGCGGCAGCGGTGCGTCGGGCGTCCGGCGCGGGCGTAACGACAAACTCTAGCAGCCTTGTCGGGGCATGGCTACCAGGGCTCGCCGCCCACGGCGGCGGAGCCGGCTGGGGCCGCACGCGGCGGGCGGCCTCCCTCAATCGGACCCGGCGTCCAAGGTCTCGAATGCTAGCACCGCCTCCGGCCGGCCCGACGTGGCCGTCGCCCGGGCCCTCCTGCATACTGGCGCGATGTCGTCGCTGCCCTCTTACGCCGACGGGGGCTCGGACGCGCCGGTGGACGGCCGCCTCCGCGGGCTCCTCGAGACCACGCACCTGCTGTGGACCGCGCCCGAGGAGCGGCGCCGCATGCGCGCCTTCGGCTTCCGGCCGGCCGTCGAGCCGGGCGTGCTCAAGCGCGAGTGGCGCGGCCTCGCCGTGCGCGTGTCGGACTCCGGCATCCGCGCGGCGCGCCCGGGCCGCGGCGAGCTCGCCTGGGTCGCCGCCGACCGGGCGCTGCTCCTGGACGGCGAGCCCTACTCCGGCGGGCGTGCCGGCCTCGACCTGGTCCAGGAGCTGCTCGACCTGATCAGCGCCTACGAGCGCTGGATCGAGGCGCGCGAGGGGCGCGAGGGGCGGATCCAGCGGAGCGTCGAGGCCTTCCCCGACCGCCGCCCCATGAACGCCCTGGCCGAGACCCGGCGCCTCCAGCGGCTGCTCCACACCCCCCGCGCCCGCGGCCGCGGCCGCTAGAACTTCCCGGGAACGCCTCCGCCCTTGACCACGGACAGGTCCTCCAGCCACCCCTGCAGCCGCGCGTAGTCCTTGTCGTCCGAGTCGAGCGTCGCGAGCGCCGCGTTCACCTCGTCGGCGACGTCGTCGACGTTGGACTTGTTGGCGGTCGACACCTTGTCGCGCAGCGAGCTCTTGAGGGCCTGCTCGAGGGGCATGGCGGTCCTCCCGGGTCGAGGATGAGAACGGTCCGCCGACACCGCGCGGCGGCGTCGAGATTGTGCGCGATCGCACGACCGCGGTGTCCAGACCGCCACGGGGCTCGAGGACCCCTCGCTGCCGTCCGGCGCGCCTACCCCCGGGCCGGCCCCGCCGTCACCGGACCCGGATCGTCCGCGAGACGACCGCCGGGTTGCCGGCCCGGTCGCGGAGGTCGAGGCGCACGCGGTAGCGGCCCGGGCTGAGGCGGCCGAGCGAGATCGCCCGCAGCGGGCCGGGCTTCAGCCTGATGGTGCGCAGTGAGACGCTCCGGCCCGACGACGTGCGCAGGTCGACCGTCGTGGCCAGGGTCCCGGTGGTGCCGGCGTCGGCGGCGGCGACGATCAGGCGCGCCTCGCGCCGGGCGCCGCTCGCACGCGCCCCGGCCCGGGCGTGCGCCCGCCGCACCTTGGCGAGCCGCACCGCGCGGACCACCAGCTGCGGGCGGGTGTTGTCCACCTGGACCGCCCAGTCGCTACCCCCGAGGTTGCCGGAGAAGTCCTTGGCCTGGACGGACAGCGCGTGCCAGCCGTCCGGCAGCCGGCGGGTGTCGACGCTGATGCCGCGCGGGTAGGTCTGGGCCCGGCGCACGGCCGGCGTCCCGTCGAGGCGCAGCGACCACTGCGTGACCCTGGAGCGCGACAGCGCTTTGAAGCGGACCGTGACCCTTCCGCGCACCGAGCTGAGCGGGGCCGGCTCGATCGCGGCGAGGCGTGGGGCGTCGATGTTCACCCGCACCCGCCCGGCGCCGAAGGTCGTGTCCGGACCGGGGACGCCGAGGTCGACCGCGAGCCCGGTGAGCTGGCCCCGCACCTCGCCGGCGGACGGGAACCTCCCCGCGCGCCGCTCGGCCGCGAGCAGGACGGCGGCGGCGCCCGCCGCGTTCGGGGCGGCGATCGAGGTCCCCCCCACCGACCGGAGGCCGTTCGGCCCCATCAACCGCGTGTCCGTCGGCGCCACGACGTCCGGCTTCATGCGCCCGTCGTCGGTGGGGCCCTGGGACGAGTACGCCTTGAAGCCGTCCCCGCGCCAGTTGACCGCCCCGACCGACACGGCGCCCGCGGCGTCGCCCGGCGTGGGCAGGCTGCTCACGGCGGTCCCGCCGATGTCGGCCAGCCCGATCTCGCGCGAGAACAGGGTGAGGGGGCCGACCGGCGGCGGTCCCGACTGCAGCACGGCGCGCAGCCGGAAGGTCCCGTCCGCCGGTGGCGAGTAGCCGGTGATGCGCTCGGAGGGCGGCGCGCCGGCCGACTGGCGGTCGCTCGAGCCCATGACGGGGATCCAGGCCCCGCTCACGTCCTGGCGCTCGAGCACGAGGTCGATGTCCGTCGCCGGCCCGCCGGGCGGCGACGTCCACGACAGCGCGAAGGTGATCGGCAGCCCGGCCGCGCGGGGGAAGGTCCAGCTGTCGCCGTTGGGCCAGTCGAGGTCGCCGTCGCGCGTCGGCGTCGTCCCACTCGCCGCCCCAGCTCAGCTGGGCGTAGTTGCCGGCGGAGTTGAACCACAGGATCCCCGCGGCCGCGGCGCGGTCGACGGCGCGCGCGGTGGGGCTGGTCCCGTCGAAGGGCCCCTCGATGAAGCTGTTCGAGTGGACGACGATGTCCACGCGCCGCGCGATGAGCGTGTCCACGGCCGCGAGGAAGTCCGACTCGGTGTGGTAGTTGACGAGCAGGTACCGGGCCCGGGGCGCGTAGTCGAAGACGGTCTGGGCGACGAGCTCGCCGTGGTTGGTGCGGTTGCCGTAGGCGTTGCTCCCCGCCAGGCCGCCGGCGGCGTCGAAGGACAGCGTCTCGAGCCGGCCGGCCGGCGGGAGCTCGCCCCGGGCCTGCTGCGTCGCCAGGGTCTGGCCGAAGCCGAGGTCCAGCACGGCGATCACGACCCCGTCCCCGCCCGAGGCGACCCGGCCCAGCACGTCGGCCCCGCTGCGCTCCACCCCCTGCGACACGGCGGCGGCGTCGGCGAAGGCGGCCGACGCGACCCGCGCGCCGGCGACGCCGGGCAGCCGGGAGAGGGCGCGGGCGCGGGCGGGGTCGGCCACCACCTGGAGCTGGGCCCCCCGGCGCCGCTGGACCTTCAGGCCGCCTCGCCCGAGAGCGGCGACGGCCGTGGCGACCTCGCCGCGCTCGGCCTGCACCGAGATCGCGCGCGGCCGAGCGGACGCCTCGGGCGCCGCCGCGCCCGCGGCGAGTGCGACGACGGCCGCGAGGCCGAGCGCCGCGCCGGCGGCCCGGCGGACCATCAGCGGGCCCCGCGCAGTACCCGGGTCCTCACCGCCACGTTGCCGGCCATGTCCTCGGCCGAGACGAAGACGCGGTAGCGCCCCGGCCGCAGCACGGGGAGCCGGACGCCCAGCGCCGGCCGTCGGACCGCGCGCAGCGATCGCCCGTTCAGTGTGACCCGCACGAGCCGGATGGTACCGTCGTCCGGCGCCCGCACCCTGATCACCGGGCGGCGGGCGGCGGTGACGCGCAGCGCGAGCCGCGGGGCCGCGGTGTCGAGCCGCGCCATGCCCGCCCCGTAGAGCGGGTCGGGGCCCCGCGCGCCGAGGTCGAGCGCGCCGGCGGTCAGGGCGCCCCGCAGGTCGGCCGGCCCGGCGGGGAGGCCGGCCGCGATGCGGGCCTGGCGCAGCAGGGCGGCGGCGCCGGCGAGGTGGGCCGTCGCGGCCGACGTGCCGGCGGTCCCCGGCCACTCCGGGTTCGACGTCACGTAGGTCGGGCCGACGAGGTCCGGCTTGGCTCGCCCGTCGTCGGTGGGGCCCTGGGACGAGTAGGGCTCGAGGGCGGTGCCGGTCCACTTGACGGCTCCGACGGTGAGCGCGCCCGCCGCGTCGCCGGGCGTGGGGATGCTCCCCTGGGCCACCGCGAGCGTGCCGAACCCGACGGTCTGCGAGAAGAGCGTCAGCTCGGCCGGCGGCCCGGCCTCCTGCCGCACGACCAGCCGCCACGAGCCCGCTCCCGCCGTGAGCGGGGTCGTCGCGGCGTGCGTCGGGCCAGCGGGGGCGCTGCGCTGGACCTCGGCCCACGCGCCGGCCGCGTCGAGGCTCTCCACCGCGACGCTCGCGCGGGCGGCGGCCGAGGCCCAGGAGAGGCTGAACAGCAGCGGTGTCCCCGGCGCCGGCGCGATCGGGATGACGGCCCCCTCCGCCGGCGCGAGCCCGCGCCAGTGGCGCTGGCCGTAGTTGCCCACCGAGTTCAGCCACAGCACCCCCGCCGCGGCGGCCCCGTCGACCGCGCGGGCGGCCGGACCGGTGCCGTCGAAGGGCGGGCTGAGGAACGAGTTGGAGTGGCTCACGATCGGGATGCCCTGGGCCACGATCCAGGCGACGGCCTCCCGGAACTGGTCCGGGGTCCGGTAGCCGACCAGCGCCAGCCGGGCCTCGGGGGCGAGGTCGTGGACGAGCTCGGCCATGCGCACCCCGTGCTGGGTGGGGATGCCGAACTCCGTCAGGCCGTCGAGCCCCCCCAGGGGGTCGAAGCTGCGGATGGTGAGCGCCTCGCGCGGGGGCAGCTCACCGAGGGCGATCGAGCGGTCGAGGCCGGCGAAGCCCTCGTCCAGGATCGCGACGGTCTGGCCCTGGCCGAGGATCCCCCGGCTCCAGAGGACGTCGGCCCCCATGCGCAGGCCGCCCTGGCTGACGATCGCCCCGTGCGCCGGGGCCGCCAGGGCCGCGGCGGCGACGGCGGCGGCCGCGACCGTGATGAGCGTCCTCACGGCGGGCCAAGCAATCAGACCCTCCCCTGGGCGTCCAGCGGCGCGGGTCGGGCGACGAGCCCGATCGGCCGCCGCGCGGGTGGCCGATCGGCACGCCGACACCCCCGACCCCGGCTCAGCTGACGCTGACGATCCCGCCGGCCTCCTCGAGCTGGGACTTGACCTGGTCGGCCTCATCCTTCGCGACGCCCTCCTTGATGTTGCTGGGGGCGTTATCGACCAGTTCCTTGGCCTCCTTGAGGCCCAGGCCGGTGACGGCGCGGACGACCTTGATGACCTGGATCTTCTTGTCGCCGGCCGCGTCGAGGCTGACCGTGAAGGCGGTCTGCTCCTCCTCGTCCGCCGCGGCGGCGCCGTCGCCCGCGCCGGGAGCCGCCGCGACGGCGACCGGGGCGGCCGCGGTCACGCCGAACGTCTCCTCGAGGGCCTTGATGCGCTCGGAGAGCTCGAGCACCGAGATGCCCTTGAGCTCCTCGATCCACTCCTCGGTGGTCACTGCCATGTCGTTCTCCTCAGTCTCTCGGTGGGGGTGTCAGTCGGACGGCGCCTCGGCCTCCCGCTGCGCCTGGAGCGACGCCAGGCTGCGGGCGAGGCCGCCGATCAAGTTGGACAGGCTCCCGGCCAGGCCGGAGAGCGGGGCGGCGATGCCGCCGGCAAGCTGGCCCAGCAGCTGCTCGCGCGATGGCAGCCGGGCCAGGCGCACGACGTCCGCGCTCGCCAGGTCGGCCCCGTCGAGCAGGCCGCCCTTGACCGTCAGCGCGTCCGGGTGCTCGGTGGCGTAGCCGTTGAGCGCCTTCGCCGCGACCGCCGGGTCGCCGCCCACCCACGCGATGGCCGTGGGGCCGTCGAGGTAGGCGAGCAGGGCGTCGCGGCCGGTGGCGCTGGCCGCGCGCCGGGCGAGGGTGTTCTTCACGACCGTGAACTCGGTCTCGGCGTCGCGCAGGCGCCCGCGGAGCTCGGCCATCTGCTTCACGGTCAGGCCGCGGTAGTCCGCCGCGAAGACCGTGTCGCTCGCGGCCAGGCGCTCGCTCAAGCGCGGCGATCGCCTGCTCCTTCTCGTCTCGTCTCAGTGGGTCACCTCCGTCTCTCCGGCCGCGCGGGGCGGGCGGGAGCCGGGGTGCCCTGCGGGCGCCTCAGCGTCTCGCCGACCTCGCACGGGTGCCCGCGGACCGCGGGCGGTTTGAGGCGGCCGGGCCGCCCCCGTGTGTCTTCGGTCGCGTGCGGGCTCTGCCGCTAGGCGGGCTCCTCCAGGACGTCGCTCGCCGACGTTTGCGTCGTGTCGATCGGGATCCCCGGGCCCATCGTCTGGGCCATGGTGATCGACCTCAGGTAGCGCCCCTTGGCGGCGGCGGGCTTCACGCGGACGATCTCCTCGATCACGGCCTGGTAGTTCTCGATCAGCTGCTTCTCCTCGAAGGAGCGCTTGCCGATGCCGATGTGCACGATGCCGGTGCGGTCGGTGCGGTACTCGACCTTGCCGGACTTCACGTCGGTCACGGCCTTGCCGATGTCGAACGTGACCGTGCCGCTCTTGGGGTTCGGCATCTTGCCGGAGGGGCCGAGGATGCGGCCGAGCCGGCCGACGGTGCCCATCATGTCGGGCGTGGCGATGGCGACGTCGAAGTCGGTGAAGCCGTCCTGGATCCGCTTGGCCAGGTCGTCGCCGCCGACGAAGTCCGCCCCGGCGGCCTCGGCCTCGCGCGCCTTGTCGCCCTCGGCGAACACCGCGACCGTCACCTCGCGGCCGGACCCGTGCGGGAGGCTGATGGTGCCCCGGAGCTGCTGGTCGGCGTGGCGGACGTTGACGCCCAGCCGCACGTGCACCTCGACCGTCGGGTCGAAGCGGGTCAGCTCCTGTGCCCTGATCATCCGGACCGCGTGCAGCGGGTGGTAGACCCGCTCGGTGTCGATCTCGGACTTCGCCTGCTGGTAGCGCCTGCCGCGCTTGCCCACCGCCTGCTCCTTACTCCGCGTCGACGGTCACGCCCATACTACGCGCCGTCCCCGCGATGATCGTCATGGCCGACTCGACGCTGTTGGCGTTGAGGTCGGGCATCTTGGTCTCGGCGATCTGGCGCAGCTGGGCCCGCGTCAGGTTCGCCACCTTCTCCTTGTGGGGCTCCGGGCTGCCCTTGTCGATCCCCAGCGCCTGGCGGATGAGCACCGCGGCCGGCGGCGTCTTGGTGATGAAGGTGAACGAGCGGTCCTCGAAGACCGTCACCTCGACGGGCGTGATCGTGCCGTTGCCGGACTGGGTCTGGGCGTTGAACGCCTTGCAGAACTCCATGATGTTGATGCTCGCCCCACCGAGCGCCGGGCCCACGGGCGGAGCCGGGGATGCCTGGCCGGCGGGGATCTGGAGCTTGATGACCTGCAGGACCTTCTTCGCCATGACGTCCTTCGTTCAGCGGGGCGCGCGGCCCCGGTCGGCGGTGCGCGGGGCCGCGGCCCCCGGGCTCGTTACGTGAGCTTCTTGACCTGGTCGAACGAGAGCTCGGCCGGCGTCTCGCGCCCGAAGATGCTGACGAGCACCTTGAGGCGGCCCTGCTCGGCGTTGATCTCGGCGATCTCGCCGGTGAAGTCCGAGAGCGGCCCGGCGATGACCTTGACGCTCTCGCCCTCGGTGAAGTCGGCCCGGACCTTCGGCCGCTCGACGCTCGCGACGTTGAGGAGGCGGTCGACCTCGGGCTGGGTCAGTGGCACGGGCTCGTTCTCACGGCCGCCCCCGCCCACGAACCCGGTCACCCCCGGGGTGTTCTTCACCAGCCAGAGCGTGTCCGGCGTCATGTCCATGTTGACCAGGACGTAGCCGGGCAGGCGCCGCTTCTCGGTCTGGACCTTCTGGCCGTCCTTGGTCTCCACGACCTGCTCGGTCGGGATGACGACGTCCTTGACCCGCTCGCGCTGGCCCAGCGAGATGAGCCGGTGCTCGAGGTTCGCCTTGACCTTCTTCTCGTGGCCCGAGTAGGTGTTGATGACATACCAGCGGAACACGGGACCCCTAGAAGATCGCGTCGATCATGCGGCTGAAGATGGAGTCGAGCGCCGCGAGGTAGGCCGCCACGATGGCCACGACCACCAGCACGACCGCGGTGGACTGCACGAGCTGTGTGCGCGTGGGCCAGCTGACCTTGCGCAGCTCGGCGATGACCTCCGAGAGGAAGCGCGAGCCGCGCCGCTCGGCCGCGACCGCCTTGGTGACGGTGCCGGCCTTCTGGGTCGAGCGGCGCCCCTTCTGAGGGGCCGGCCGCGGGCTCGCCGGCTGGCGCCGGGACTGGCGCGGGGCACGGGCGCCCGCCGGGGCCGGCGCGTTGCCGTCTCCCGAGCTTCCCTGCCCTCGTGCGGGTCGGATGCGGGCCATCGTTCTTTCAGTTCACCTGTCGTGGGACTACAGGGCCGGAGGGACTCGAACCCCCAACCCCCGGTTTTGGAGACCGGTGCTCTACCAGTTGAGCTACGACCCTTCGCTACCGCGGACGACCGGCCGCCGCACGCCCCGCTACCGGGTTTCCTTGTGCGACGTGTGGCGTCCGCACCATCGGCAGAACTTCCGGAGCTCGACGCGGTCCGGCGTGTTCCGCCTGCTCTTCATCGTCTGGTAGTTCCGACGCTTGCAGTCCTCGCAAGCCATCGTCACGGCAACGCGCTGGCCGGTCGCCAAGGTACAGCCTTCCGGTGCGGGAACGGACCCGAGGAGGGTACCACGCGATCACGGCGCGCCGAACGTGACGACCTGGTCGGGACGGACGTAGTAGAGCACCCGGATCTCCCCCTCCTCGCGGAAGGGGTACGGGTACCGGTCCACGTAGAGCCGGGCCAGCTCGTCGATGCTCTCGGTGGCCAGGTGCCCGCGCTCCGGGTCCGACTCCTCGATCCTCTCGTCCGCCTGGCCGTAGATCGTCAGCCAGTGGTACGCGTTGCCCGGGTCGACGATCTCGATGGCGACGGCGGGGTCGCGGCGCATGTGGTGATCCTTCACGCGGCCCTTGACCGTGTTGATCTCGAAGCGCTCGCCGTCGGGGGCCGCACGCATCCAGACCGGCGAGAGCATCGGGCGGCCGTCGCGGCGGCGCGTGGCCAGGATCACGGTGACGGGGCCGTCGATGATGTCGCGGTGGTCCTCGCCGAGCTCGGCGATCCGCCCGAGGGTCTCCTCGTCGGCGATCTTGAAGTCGCGGCCGCTGCCGATCGTCCCGATCACGGTGTGGCGGTAGCTCATCGCCGCTCCTCGCGGTCGCTCGCGACGGCGCGGCCCTCGGAGGGCCGGGCGATCTCATCGAGCTCGGGGAGGTTGACCACCACCGGCTCGCGCCCGGAGCGGACCACGGCCCAGACCGTCGGCTCCTCGTCGGAGGCGTTGATCTCCTGGTGCACCACGTGGGCGGGGATGAAGACGAAGTCGCCGGGCCCGGCCTCGAGCTCGTTCTCGAGGCGGTCGCCCCAGCGGTAGCGGGCGTGGCCCTCGATGACGTAGAGGATCGTCTCCTGCGGGCCGTGGTGGTGGGCGCCGGTCGCCGCGCCGGGCGCGACCCAGCTGCGGAACGCCGACAGCACGTCGGCGTCGGGGTTGCGCTCGTCGAAGGCCACGGTGCGCACCAGCCCGGCCGTCTGGGGCGTGTCGCCCCCGAAGCTCCCCTCCCGCGCGACCCGGATGTGCCGCTCGCCGCCCTGGTCCGATCCCATCTCAACCACCCCCTTCGGAGTCACCCGGACGATAGAGCCCGAAGGCCAGCGACGGGTCGCCCGGCGTCCATCCCCCGCCGACCTGCGAGCGGTCGCCGTTGCGCGCCGCGCGGGCGACCAGGCTGCGGCCCACCTCGAGCTGTGCCGGCTCCCAGGCGGCGAGCGCCCGCGCGACGTCGCCCCCCGCGGCGGCGAGCGCGCCTCCCAGCGCCCAGGCGTCGGCGCAGGCCTTGGCCGTGCCCGCAGCGGCGTGGGGGCGGGCCACGAAGGCGGCGTCGCCCACGATCGCCACGTCGCCCACGGCCATCCGCGGCGACTCGAGGTCGCCGATGGCCTGCACGAACGGCTGCCGGGTGGCGACGACGACCTCGGCGAGCCGGGGCGGCAGGGCCGCGCGGGCGGCGGCGCGCAGCTCGTCGGCCCGGGCCGCCGAGACGCCCCCGGGGGGCACCGAGAGCCGGCGGCCCCCGGCCCCGTCGCCGAGCAGCTCGTCCAGCCCGGCCGGGTCGAGGTTGCGGTACCAGACGTAGTTCACGCGCCGGCGGCCCGGGGCGACCTCGCCGCCGGCGTCGGGGATCGGGTAGACGACGATGTGCGTGCCCGGGGCCGCGTGGTAGGTGATGCCGTCGCCGAGCTCGGCGACGGTCTCCTCGGGCAGCTCGTCCTCGCCGACCACGCCGCGCCAGCCGACGTAGGCCGCCGGACGGAAGCTCACCTCGGGCAGCAGCCGCCGGCGCACGGTCGAGTCGACCCCGTCCGCCGCGACCACGAGGTCCGCGCCGACGGCCTCGCCCCCGGCCAGGCGCACCCCGTCGCCGGCGACGTCCTCGACGGCCGCCCCGCGGTGGTAGCGCTCCTCGCCGAAGTCGGCCAGCAGGGCCCGGTAGAGCGTGTTCCAGGCGGTGAAGCGCAGGTCGCTGGGGCGCTCGTAGGCCACGGAACCGTCGCGCGCGAGGAAGCGCAGGAACCGGCAGGGCGTGCTCATCCGCTCGACCGGGATGCCCCCCGGCCCGGTGGGCCAGCGCAGCGTCTCGCGGTGGAGGACGATCCCGGCGCCCCGCCCCTCCAGCGGCGCCGAGGCGCGCTCGTAGACGTCCACCTCGCACCCGATCGACCGCAGCACCAGTGCGGCCGTCAGCCCCCCGATCGACCCGCCCACCACCGCGGCCCGCGGCCCCGCCCCGGGCAGCGGCTCGATTCCGGTCGCCGCCACGGCCCTAGTCTGCCCGCCGGGCCCCTCCGGAGTCGCGGTGTGCCAATTGCCCCGGGCGCGCCGGCCAATTGGCACGGCGCCGAGCGCCTGTCCCGACTGCCAGCGCGATGCCCCCCGAACGAGCCCCGGGCGCCCCAGCGGAAGGGCGCGGCGACGGGGATGTACGAGGACGCCGGCGCCGGGCCGTATTCCCGCCCGGCCCCGTCGTGTGGTTCACTGCCCGACCGGATGACCGAGTGGTCGGACTGGTACCGGCGCGAGGACCCCACCGGGTGGGTCCTGCCGACGATCCTCCGGGAGCGGGCCGAGGAGCACCCGGACCGCGACTACCTGCGCGTCGGCGAGGGGCCCTGGCGCTCCTACGGCGAGGTGAACGCGCGGGCCAACCGGGTGGCGAACGCGCTGATCGCCCGCGGGCTGCGCCCCGGGGAGGCGGTCTCGACGCTGCTGCCCAACTGCGAGGAGAACCTCGCGGTGTGGTTCGGGATCCAGAAGGCCGGCGGGGTCCAGTGCCCGATCAACCTCGCCTACCGGGGCGACTTCCTCTCGTGGGTCGTCAACCTGCCGCGCTCGCGGTTCCTGGTGATCGACTCCGGCCACCTCGACCGCCTCGAGGCCGTGGAGCCCGAGCTCCCGTTGCTCGAGCACGCGATCGTTCGCGAGGCGGGCGAGCCGTCGGGCCCGGCGCCGCGCGTGCGCCACGAGCCCCTCGCGGCCCTGATGGACGCGCCCGACGGCGAGCCCGGCGTCGAGGTCGGCTGGACCGACGACGCGCGGATCATGTTCACGTCCGGCACGACCGGGCCGCTCGAAGGGGGCGATCAAGCAGCACGCCTCCGACTACTTCTCGGGCCGCACCTACATCGAGGTCTGCGGGGTCACGGCGGAGGACACGGTCTTCTCGTGCCTGCCCCTGTTCCACTCGAACGCCCAGGTCCTGGCCGCCTACCCGGCGATGATCGCGGGCGCCCGGATCGCCTTCGCCGAGCGCTACTCGTCGGCCGCCTTCTGGGGCCAGGTCGTGGCGGCGGAGGCCACGATCCTCAACACCGTGAGCGCGATCAACTACTTCATCTGGAACACGCCGCCGGGGGCGCTGGACCGGGCGCACCGGGTGAGCCGGATCATGGCGATGCCCGCGCCGAAGGACATCTACGAGCTCTTCGAGGAGCGCTTCGGCATCCGCTTCATCGAGGGCTACGGGCTCACCGAGACCGGGATGGTCACCTACCACCCGCCGGGCAGGCCGCCGCGGCCCGGCAGCTGCGGCGTCGCCACGCCCGGGTTCGAGGTGAGCGTGGTCGAGCCGGGCACCGACCGGCCCGTGCCGCCCGGGACGCCGGGCGAGATCGTGGTCGACATGAGGATGCCCAACATCGTCATGCGGGCCTACGCGGGGATGCCCGAGAAGACGGCCGAGGACTTCCGCAACCTCAAGCTCCACACCGGCGACCTGGGCCGCCTGGACGAGGACGGCTACCTCTACTTCCTCGACCGCGTGAAGGACTACATCCGCCGCCGCGGCGAGAACGTCAGCTCGATGGAGGTCGAGCGCGTGGTCTGCGCCCACCCGGACGTGCTCGAGGCCGCGGCCGTCGGCGTCCGGGCGCTGGAGGGGGCGTCGGCCGAGGACGAGATCCTCGTCTGCATCGTCGCCCGCGACGGCCGCGCGCCCGACCTGCACGGCCTGCTCGCCTTCTGCGACGAGCGCATGCCCTACTTCGCCGTCCCGCGCTACGTGCGGGTGGTCGCGTCGCTCCCGAAGACCCCGACCGAGCGGGTGCGCAAGGTGGAGCTGCGCGACGCCGGCGTCACGCCCGACACGCACGACCGGGTCGTCCACGGCCCGCCGGTCCCGTCGCGGTGAGCGACGACGACCTCGACCTGGGCGAGGCCGCCGACTACATCCTCTCGGAGCGGCCCGGCCTGGGGGAGGACGCGGTCTGGGGCGTCCTCACCGAGCTCGGCGAGCCGCCCGCCCCCGGCCAGGAGGGCCTCGCGCTCCAGCTCCTGGCGAGCGCGCGGCCGGACGTGCGCGCCAAGGACGCCCGGCGCATCCTGCGCGAGTGGCAGGCCTACGCCAGGATCGCGCGCGAGGACGACTGGGAGGAGGACGACGACTAGGGCAGGGCCCGGGCGAGGATCACCCCTTCGGGCGGTACGATCCCGCGCAGTGTTCAGGGACGACGTGGACCGGCTGTTCGCCGAGCTCTTCCCCGGAGGCCGGCACGCCGCCTCGAACGAGGCCCGGGCGCCGGTCGACGTCTACGTCGCCGACGGCGAGCCGCCGACCCTCGTGGTCGAGATGGACGCGGCGGGGGTCGACCCGGACCTGGTGGACGTGTCCCTGCAGGGGGACGTCCTGGTCGTGCGCGGGGAGCGGCGCCGGCGCCCCGGGGGCCGGCGCGTCTACCACCACGCGGAGATCGCCTGGGGGCCGTTCGAGCGCCGCCTGAAGCTGGGCGTTCCGGTCGACGCCAACGCGACCACCGCCTCGTTCGAGGACGGGATCCTGCGGATCGCCCTGCCCCTGGCGCCCAAGCAGCCGTCGCGGCGCGTCGACATCTCCGCCGGCGGAGCCGCGTCGTGAGCACGGACGAGCCGGCCCCCGAGGGCCCGGAGGTCGAGGCGGTCGTCGAGCCCGAGGAGATCGCCGCGCTGCCCGAGACGCTGCCGGTGCTGCCGCTCAAGGAGACGGTCGTGTTCCCGGAGGCCGTCGCCCCGCTGGCGATCGGCGAGCCGCGCTCGATCCGCCTCATCGACGACGTGATGAACCGGCCCGAGCGCCTGCTGGCGCTCGTGGTGAGCCGCGACCCCGAGGCGGCCGAGCCCCCGCCCGAGCAGCTCCACGAGATCGGCACCGCGGCGGTCGTCCAGCGGATGGTGCGCGTCCCCGACGGCACCGTGCGGATCCTCGTCCAGGGCGTGCGTCGGGTGCGCCTCGGGCCGTACACCCAGACCGACCCCTTCCTCGAGGCGCGCGTGGAGGAGGTGCCCGACCAGGCCGAGCGCACCACCGAGGTCGAGGCCCTCGCGCGCAACCTGCAGGGCATCTTCACGCGGATCATCCAGCTCGTCCCCCACCTGCCCGACGAGCTGCAGATCGCGGTGGCCAACCTGGACGACCCGACCACGCTCTCCTACCTGGTGGCCTCCTCGCTGCGGCTGTCGGTGGAGGAGCGCCAGGAGCTGCTGGAGGAGTCGGACCTCGAGGCGCGCCTGCGCCGCCTCACCGTGCTGGTCAACCGCGAGCTCGAGCTGCTCGAGCTGGGCGCCAAGATCCAGAGCGACGTCCAGACCGACCTCGAGCAGGGGCAGCGCGAGTTCTTCCTGCGCCAGCAGCTCAAGGCCATCCGCGAGGAGCTCGGGGAGACCGACGACGAGCAGGCCGAGATCGAGGAGCTGCGGCGCCAGCTGGAGGAGGCGGCCCCGCCCGAGGACGTCCGCAGGGCGGCCGAGCGCGAGCTGGGCCGGCTCGAGCGCATCCCCTCGGCCTCGGCCGAGCACGCGGTCATCCGCACCTACCTCGACTGGCTCCTGTCGATCCCCTGGAACCGGGCCACCGAGGACAACCTCGACCTGGAGCGCGCCCGCCAGATCCTCGACGAGGACCACTACGACATCGAGAAGGTGAAGGACCGCATCATCGAGCAGCTCGCCGTGGCCCGGCTGAAGCGCGACGCGACGGGCTCGATCCTGGCCTTCGTGGGCCCGCCCGGGGTGGGCAAGACCTCGCTGGGCCAGTCGATCGCCCGGGCCCTGGGGCGCGAGTTCGCCCGCATCTCGGTGGGCGGGGTGCGCGACGAGGCCGAGATCCGCGGCCACCGGCGCACGTACGTCGGGGCGATGCCCGGGGTCATCGTCCGCGCGATCCGCGACTCCGGCTCGATGAACCCGGTGCTGATGATCGACGAGATCGACAAGATGGGCGCCGACTACCGCGGCGACCCCTCCTCGGCGATGCTCGAGGTGCTGGACCCGGCCCAGAACAACTCGTTCCGCGACCACTACCTCGACCTGCCGCTGGACCTGTCGAAGGTCTTCTTCATCGCGACGGCCAACGTCCTGGAGACCATCCCCGGGCCGCTCCTCGACCGGATGGAGATCATCCGGCTGTCGGGCTACACCGAGGACGAGAAGCTCCACATCGCCCGCCGCTACCTGCTGCCGCGGCAGATCGAGGCGGCGGGGCTGCCGGACGGGCTCCTCGACGTCACCGACGACGGCATCCGCACCGTCATCGCCGAGTACACCCGCGAGGCCGGCGTCCGCCAGCTCGAGCGGCGCCTGGCCGCGATCGCGCGGCGCATCGCCCGCCGCGTGGCCGAGGGCGACGAGGCGCCGGCCGTGGTGGGGCCCGACGAGGCCCGCGAGATCCTGGGGCCCGAGCGCATCCACAACGAGGTCAAGCGCCGCACCAGCGAGCCGGGCGTCGCCACCGGGCTGGCCGTCACCGGCGCCGGCGGCGAGATCCTCTTCGTCGAGGCCCAGGCCATGCCGGGCAGCGGCCGGCTGATCGTCACCGGGCAGCTCGGCGAGGTGATGCGCGAGTCGGCCCAGGCGGCGGTGTCCTTCGTGCGCGCCCGCGGGCCCGCCGTCGGGCTCGACCTGCCGGACGACTTCTTCTCGACCCACGACGTGCACATCCACGTGCCGGCCGGCGCGGTGCCCAAGGACGGCCCGTCGGCGGGGGTGACGATGGTGACGGCCCTGGTGTCGGCGCTGTCGGGGCGGGCGGTCAGCGAGGACGTCGCCATGACCGGGCGAGATCACCCTCACCGGCCAGGTGCTGCCGATCGGCGGCGTCAAGGAGAAGGTCCTGGCCGCCCACCGCGTGGGCATCGGCACCGTCATCCTCCCCAAGCTCAACGAGGACCAGCTCGCCGACCTGCCCGAGGAGCTGCGCGACGAGATGCGCATCGAGCTCGTGGAGCGGGTGGAGCAGGTGCTCGACGTCGCCCTGGAGCCGGTGGCCCAGCCCGCCTGAGCCCGGCGAGAGGGCCCGACGCAGCTCGCCCGGTCGCAGACGCGACCGTCGCTGACGATCTATGTCGAGTTGTTATAGAGCGACATAGTCCGTTAGCATCGCTGCGTGGACCCGGTCCGGAACCCCTACGCCCCGGGCGCCGGCAGCACGCCCCCCGAGCTGGCCGGCCGCGAGCGCGAGCGCCGTGCGTTCGACGTCCTGCTGCAGCGCATGGCCGCGGGGCGCCCGGAGCAGAGCCTCGCCCTGTGGGGGCTCCGAGGGGTGGGCAAGACGGTCCTGCTGAACGACTTCGCCCACCAGGCGCGCGAGCGGGGGTGGGGCACGGGGTACATCGAGCTGCGCGGCCGCGGCCCGCTGCGGCCGGCGCTCGCGCAGCTCGCCGCGCAGGCCGCGCGGGACCTGTCCCGCCGCGAGGGGCTGCGCCAGCGGGCCCGTGCGGCGCTGGCGGTCATCAGCTCCTTCTCCCTCACCGCCATGCCGGCGGGCGTGACGTTCCAGCTCGAGGTCGACCCCGAGCGCGGCCGCGGCGACAGCGGCCAGCTCGACGCCGACCTCTACGAGGTGATGCTCGAGCTGGGCGGGCTCGCCCGCGAGGCCGACGCCGGCGTCGTGTTCCTCTTCGACGAGATGCAGTTCGCCGAGCGCGACGAGCTGGCCTCCCTGCTCGCCGCCCACCACCGCGTCGGCCAGCTCGGCCTGCCGATCGCCATGGTCGGGGCCGGCCTGCCGCAGCTCGCGGGCAGGCTGGCCGAGGCGAGCAGCTACGCCGAGCGCCTGTTCGCCTACGTCGAGGTCGGCCGCCTCAGCGACCGCGCGGCGCGCGATGCCCTCGTGCTCCCGGCCGAGCGGGAGGGCGTCGCCTACCTGCCCGACGCACTGGAGCTCATCCTCGCTCGCGCCGAGCGGTACCCGTTCTTCATCCAGACCTACGGCCGCCTGGCGTGGCAGGTGGCCCGCGAGTCGCCGATCGAGCTCGCCGACGCCCAGAACGCCGACGCGCTCGCGCGCGAGCAGCTCGACATCGGCTTCCACCGGGCGCGCTTCAATCGCGCGACGCCGGGGGAGCGCCGCTACCTCGCCGCCATCGCCGCTCTCGGGGAGGGGCCCCAGCTGACCGCTGCGGTCAGCGCCCGGCTCGGCCAGACCCAGCAGGCGACCGCCGTGCAGCGCCAGCGCCTGATCGACGTCAAGGGGCTGATCTACAGCCCCCAGCGCGGCTACGTGGACTTCACGGCGCCGCTGTTCGGCGACTGGATCCGGCGGACCCATCCGCTTGATTCGCTGACCTAGGCTCGCGCGGGGGTCGGCGGCGGCATAGGGTCGGGCCGTGCCGCTCTCCCACCACGTCCACCGGCTGAGGCGCCTGCTGTGCTGCCCGCCCCCCTCGCGGGTGACAGGGGTGGAGACCGGGACCGGCGGCGGTAGCGGCGAGGTCTTCGTGGCCTGGACGCCGAACCCGCCGTCCGAGCACGTCCTCTTCTACCGGGTCTACCGCCGCGTCGGCACCGGCGTCTGGCGCAACCTGGCCGCCGTCACGGAGCAGGCCACGGACATCAACTTCCCGGGCAAGGTCGCCTTCCTCGACTTCGAGGGCAACTTCCCGGGGGCCAGCGACTTCGGCCCGAACGGCGAGCGCACCTACGTCGTCTCGGCGATCAGCCGGGCCGGCCTGGAGGGCCCGGTCTCGAGCCAGGTGGAGGGCACCCCGCCCTAAGGGCCTGGTCAGGGCGGAGCCGCGATCGCCTCGGCCAGCTCCCGCAGGTCCGCCCCGCGCGCGTCCGGGTCGGGCAGCAGCGACGAGAGCGCCCCCTCCCCCCGGGCGACCCAGGCCACCCGCATGCCCACCGCCCGCGCCCCGCGCAGGTCCCACCAGTGGGCGGCGACCATGGTCGCCTCGGCCGGCGCGGCTCCGAGCACCGAGAGCCCGTGCCGGTAGACGCGCGCGTCGGGCTTGAAGACGCCCACCTGATCCGTCCCGATGACGTGCGCGAAGCGGTCGCGCAGGCCGGCCGAGCGGAGCCCCGCCTCGGCCCGCTCGGTGGGGCTGTTCGTGAGCACCGCCAGCCGCAGCCCGGCCTCGGCGAGCCGGTCGAGGGCCGCGGGCGCCTCGGGGTAGGCCGGCATGGACGCGGCGGCCTCCTTGACCTCGGCCACCGGCGGCCCGCCGGCGGCCGCGTGACGGCGCTCCGCCGCGGCGGCCAGCAGCTCGGGCAGGGGCCGGTACTCGCCGACGTGGTTCAGGGTCATCGCCGCGAAGAGCGCCTCGTGCAGCAGGTCGTCGCCAACGGCCGAGATGTCGAGGAGCGTGCCGTTGAGGTCGAAGACGATCCAGCCCACGGCCGCGACTCTGGCAGGATTGGCCGATGAAGGTGCGCTGGACGGGCGACAGCCTCCGGCTCCGGATCACCCCGGCCGAGCTCGCCGCGCTCGAGCGGGGCGAGCCGGTCTCCGCGGGCCTGGCGTTCCCCGGCGGCGGCGGCTGGGCCGTCCGGCTGGATCCGGCTGCCGAGCGTGCCGGCGTGGCCTGGGCCGGGGGGGTAGTGGGGGTCGGGCTGACCGCCGACGACGTGCGCCGCCTGGCCGCGCCCGACGCGGAGGGCGTCTACCCCCACGCGCCCGGGCTGCGGCTGCTGGTGGAGAAGGACTTCCCCTGCGCCCACCCCCACGCCCCCGAGGCGCGCGAGCCGGCAACGGAGCGGTTCGCGCCGACCTCCGCCTTCCTCGACCGCAAGACCGGGGGAGTGGAGAGCCACTAGCATCGGGGGCATGGCCTCCACCGCCGGCCGCGCCCGCGTCGCCCGGGCCCGGGTCATCGCCGTCCGGGACGGCCGCGCCCGGGAGCGGGCCGACGGCCTGGCCGCCGAGGAGCCCCTGGAGATCCGCGCGGCGGGGCCGGGCCAGGAGCCCGTCCGGGTCGCCGTCACCATGCGCACGCCGGGGAACGACTTCGAGCTGGCCGCCGGCTTCCTCGTCACCGAGGGGCTGCTGCGGCCGGGCGACGTCGCCGCGGTCGCCTACTGCGAGGACCCCGACGCCCAGCGGTACAACGTCGTCACGGTGACCAGCCGGGCGCCGTTCGACCTCGGTGCCGCCGAGCGCAACTTCTTCGCCAGCTCCAGCTGCGGCATCTGCGGCAAGGCGGCTCTCGAGGCCGTGACCGTGCGCTGCGAGCCGCTGGCCGACGGCGCGACCGCGGACGAGGCCACGCTGCTCGCGCTCCCGGAGGCGATGCGCGCGGCCCAGCGCGTCTTCGACCGCACCGGCGGCCTGCACGCGGCCGGCCTGTTCAGCACGGATGGCGACCTGCTGCTGCTGCGCGAGGACGTCGGTCGTCACAACGCGGTCGACAAGGTCGCCGGCGCGCTCGCGCTCGAGGGCTCCGACGGGGCCGGGCGGATCCTGCTGGTCTCGGGCCGGCTCTCGTTCGAGATCGTGCAGAAGGCCGCGGTGGCGCGGGTGCCGATCCTCTGCGCCGTCTCGGCGCCGTCGAGCCTGGCCGTCGACGCCGCCGATGCCCTCGGCGTGACGGCGGTCGGCTTCCTCCGCCCCGGCGGCTTCAACATCTACGCCCACCCGCAGCGCATCGCCACGGCGGAGGCCTCCTGATGGCCAGGGTCCGCCCGCGCCGGCGCGACCTCTGGGCCGGCTGGCGCCCCAACGGCGTGGGAGAGACCAAGCCCAACCACTACGGCGAGATCCTGCGGACGATCTGGGCCAACCGCCGCCACCTGCCCTACGCGGCGCGCATCGTCCGCAAGGGGGTCTGCGACGGGTGCGCCCTCGGGGTCGCGGGCCTGCACGACTGGACCATGGACGGCGTGCACCTGTGCACGACGCGGCTGTCGCTGCTGTCCACCAACACCATGGACGCCGCCGACCCGGCGCGGCTGGCCGACGTCGCGGCCCTGCGCCGGAGGCCGGGGCGGGAGCTGCGGGAGCTCGGCCGCCTGGGGCACCCGATGGTGCGCCGCCACGGCGAGCCCGGCTTCACGCGCGTCTCCTGGGACGCCGCCCTCGACGTCGTCGCGGGCGCCGTCCGCGCGGCCGACCCCGCCCGGCTGGCCTTCTTCCTCACCTCCCGCGGGGTGACCAACGAGGTCTACTACGTCGCCCAGAAGGTGGCGCGCTTCCTCGGCACCAACAACATCGACAACGCCGCCCGCGTCTGCCACGCGCCCTCGACCGCGGCCCTGAAGCAGTCCGTGGGCGCGATCGCGACCACGATCTCGTACGGCGACCTGATGGAGGCCGACCTGGTCGTGCTGTGGGGCGCGAACGTCGCCAACGCGCAGCCGGTGATGATGAAGTACCTCTACCTCGCCCGGAGGGAGGGCACCCGGGTCGCGGTGGTGAACCCGCACCGCGAGCCCGGCCTGGACCGGTACTGGGTGCCGTCGAGCGCCGAGAGCGCCCTGCTCGGCACGCGCATGACCGACGCCTTCTTCCAGGTCAACACCGGGGGCGACGAGGCCTTCGCGACCGGGGTCCTGAAGCTCCTGATCGAGGAGGGCGGCGTCGACGAGCGGTTCGTGGCCGACCACGGGGCCGGCTTCGACGCCGTGCGGGAGGAGTGCGCCCGGCACACGCTCGCCGAGCTGGGGGCGATGAGCGGCGTCGGCGAGGAGGGCCTGCGCGGTTTCGCCGACATGTACCGGCAGTCGGAGTCGGCGATCTTCGTCTGGTCGATGGGCATCACCCAGCACGTCCACGGGTCGGACAACGTCCGCGCCCTGCTGAACGTGGCCCTCGCCCGCGGCAACGTCGGCCGGCCCGGCGCCGGCCTCATGCCCATCCGCGGCCACTCGGGGGTGCAGGGCGGCGCGGAGATGGGGGCGTATGCGACCGCCTTCCCCGGCAACGTCCCGATCTCCCCCGAGTCGGCCCGGGAGCTGGCGGCGCGGTACGGCTTCCCGGTCCCCGGCGCCCGCGGCCTGACGGCCGAGGAGATGATCGAGGCGGCCGGGCGCGGCGAGCTCGATGTGCTCTACGCCAGCGGGGGCAACTTCCTCGATGTGCTGCCCGACCCCCGGCTGGTCGGCGAGCGCCTCGCCCGCGTGCCCGTCCGCGTGCACCAGGACATCGTGGTCTCGAGCCAGATGCTGGTCGACCCGCCCCCCGGCGGGACGGTCGTGCTGCTGCCCGCGGCAACCCGCTACGAGCAGCCGGGCGGCGGCACCCAGACCACGACCGAGCGGCGCATCGCCTTCAGCCCGGAGATCCCCGGGCCCCGGCCCGGCGAGGCGCGCGCCGAGTGGCAGATCTACCTCGAGCTCGCCCGGAGGGTGGCCCCCGAGCGGGCCGACCTGGTGGGCTTCTCGGACGCCCAGGAGATCCGCGAGGAGATCGCGCAGGTCGTGCCCTTCTACGACGGCGTCCAGCACCTGCGGACCACCGGCGACCAGGTGCAGTGGGGAGGGCCGCGCCTCTGCGAGGGCTGGGTCTTCCCCACCCCCGACGGGAAGGTCCACTTCCACGACGTCGCCCCGCGCGACCCCCGGCCGCCGGAGGGGCGCTACCTGCTCTCCTCGCGCCGCGGCAAGCAGTTCAACTCCATGGTGTTCGGCGCCCGCGACCCGCTCACCGGCGCGGGGCGCGACGCCCTGTTCATCTCGCCTGAGGACGCGGCGGGGCTGGGGGTGGCCGAGGGCGCGCCTGTGCTCGTGCGCTCGGGCACCGGCGAGATGGAGGCCCGCGCCCACATCGCCGCGCTGCGGCCCGGCAACCTGCAGATGTTCTGGCCCGAGTGCAACGCCCTGATCGAGGCCGGGGTCCGGGACCCGGACTCGTTCGTGCCCGACTACAACGCCGTGGTGGAGGTCATCCCGCGCTGACCCGCGGCAGCGCCCGCGCCCGGGCGTAGTCCGCCGGCGTGTTGAGGTTTCGCAGGGCCTCGAGCTCCTCGTCGAGCCACGTGATCTCGAGGCGCTCGAGCAGGTCGCCCATCCGCGCCCGGCCCCCGGCCAGCAGGCCGTCGACGACCGCAAGGACCGTGGCCCGGTAGGCCGCGGCCAGCGGGTGGGCGCGCCCCCCCGCGCGCGGCACGGCCGCGTCGGCCCCCCCGGCGAGCGCGGCCAGCGCCCGGCGCACCGCCTCGGGCGTGAGGAAGGGCAGGTCGACGGCCGCGACGTAGGCCGCCTCCACGGCCGGTTCGAGGCCTCGCAGCCCGGCGCGCAGCCCTTCGAGCGGTCCGCGCCCCTCGCGGGCGTCCTCGACGACGCGGACGCCGTCCGGGAGGGTGGGCAGCTCCTGGCCGGGCGCCCGCACCACGACGACCGGACCGGCGGCGCTGCCGACGACGCCGGCGACATGGCGCACCAGCGTGGATCCGTGCCACTCCAGGCCCGCCTTCGGCGTCCCCATCCGCGAGGAGCGCCCCCCGGCGAGGACGATCCCGGCCGTCCTCCGCATGCGGCGATGCTGTCACGATGGGGCCGTGCGCGACGTGACCCTGGAGCACGCGGTCGACCTCGCGCGCGAGAACGCCGTGCGGACCGAGCCCGAGGACGTCCCCGTGGGGTCGGCCGCCGGCCGGCGCCTCGCCGCCGCGGTCAGGGTGCGCGCCGACCTGCCCTCCGAGGACGCGTCGGCCATGGACGGCTACGCCGTGCGGGCAGCCGACGGCCCCGGCGACCTGGCCATGGCGGGCGAGAGCGCGGCCGGCGCGCCCCTGGTCGCGGCCCTCGGGCCGGGTGAGGCGGCGCGGGTCTCGACCGGCGCCCGGCTCCCGTCCGGCGCCGATGCCGTCGTGCGCCGCGAGGACGCGGTCGAGGAGGGCGGCCGCGTCCGCGTGCCGGCCGTCGCGGCCGGCGACCACGTGCGCCGGCGCGCCGAGGTGATCGCGCGCGGCGCCCTCCTTCTCCCCGCCGGCGCGTGGATCGGAGCCCACGAGGTCGTCGCGCTGGGGTCGGCCGGCCACGCGTCCGTGGTCTGCCGGCGGCGCCCGCGGGTCGCCCTGCTGGCGACGGGGGCCGAGCTGATCCCGCTGGGCGCGCCGCCGCGGGCGGGCGCGGTGTGGGACTCCAGCCGCGTGGGCCTCGCCGCCCAGGCCGTCGCCGCGGGCGCCCGGCCGGTCGCGGCGCTGACCGTGGGCGACGACGCCGACGAGACGCTCCTGGCCCTCGAGGCGCTCCTCGACGAGGGCGACCCGCGCCCCGACCTCGTGATCACGGCCGGCGGCGTGGGCGGCGGCCGCCACGACCACGTCCGCGCGGCCCTGGCCCGGATCGGGGTCGAGGAGGTCCTGCGCGGGATCATGGCCGACCCCTGCCGGCCGGTCTGGCTCGGGCGCCGCGACGACCAGGTCGTGCTCGGCCTGCCGGGCAACCCGGTGTCGGCGGCGGTCGGCTTCCACCTCGTGGGGCGCGAGCTCCTGGGGCACCGGGAGGAGTGGCGCCGGCGCGCCCCCCTCGCACGCGACGTGCCCAGCCACGGCGACCGGGCCGACCTGCCGCGGTGCGTCATCGGCCGCGACGGCCGCCTCGCGCCGATGCCCCTGCAGGGATCGCACGCGATCACCTCGCTCTGCGGGGCGGACGCGCTCGCCTGGATCCCCGCGCGCGCGGGCGGCCTGCGCGAGGGCGAGCCCGTCGCCTACGCGCCCCTCGGCTGAGGAGACCCGGATGCAGCCTGCACGCTGGCGCGGCCCGGAGGCCGGGTCAGTGTGTCTCGGCGGATGATCTGGCGCGCGAGGCCGCCCGGTAGCGTCGTTGGCGCTCGCGGGAGCCGCAGGGCGATTCGGCGTGCCAGCGCCGCGTACCGGAGCGGGTGGTGTCGTAGAAGACCAGGTTGCACGCCGGCCGTTCGCAGCGCTTCAGGCGCGTTGCGTCGATCTCGGCGAGCTCCAGAGCGACCCGGCGAGCCAGCATGGCTGTTGGCGTGGGGTCGCTCCACTCCAGCCCGCGCGCAATGTCCGGGTCTCGTCCACGTCGAGTCGGATCGTCGCGATGCTCGGCTGCGCGAGCTTGGTCAGTCGCGCAGCCGGCTGGGCAACCGAGCGCCCGCTCAGAAGGCCGTCCACCAGCTGGACAATCGTCGTGTGCAGCTCGCAAAGCGCGCCAAGCTGAGCGGCGTCCAGGCGGGGTAGCGCGAGCGCGTGCGCGGCTGTTGCTGGGCTCGCGAGCGGGTCGGGGTGGATCGTGGGACCGCGGTCGGGCTTTCGCGGAACGGTCAGGTTCGCGAGCCGCAGGAGCGTGTCTGGCGTCACGCCGCGCCAGGTGGTGCGTGGCCGACGAACCGTGTCCGCGGGCGCGAGACGAGCTCGTTTGCGCGTCGTGCGTTGGGGTGGGACGCGTAGTCGCGCAGGACCTCGTCCGCCCGCTGGCGGGTCGTCCACTGACTGACCACGACCAGGTGGCCGGGGTCGTCGAGATCTTCGATCAGCTCGTGCGCGAGGTAGCCGTCGAAGTGGACCATGTCGCGCCAGATCGCCTCGGTGATCGCACGACCCTCCTGCGTCTCCCCGGGTGGAAAGTGCGAGTCCCACACGGAATAGACCGGCATCGGTTCTCCTCCTGCGCTCGGTGGTGAGTGCTAACGGTCAAAGTAACACTAGACCGTTACACGTACCCGCTCAAGCCCAGCGCCCTGGGCGACCCGGCCGCCGATCAGCCGCGGTCACGACGTCCGTGAGCAGTGCGTCTAGCGCAGCTCCGCGGAGAGCGCCCCGGCGCCGATCGAGCCCTCGCGGAACTGCGCGCCGGTCAGGCCGCCCTCGGCCAGGGCCGTGAGCCGGTTGGCGCGCCGCACGGCGGCCTGGGAGATGCGCTGGTTGACCAGGAGCTGCGCGGCGGAGAGGCGGACGGGCGCGGCCCCGGCGCGGCGGGCCGGGCGCGGCACGCGGGTCGCGCTCGCCGGCGCGCCCGGCCGCTCGAGGCCGGCCCCGGCGACGGACAGGCCCGGCGCGAGCTTGGACGCGGTGATCGCGCCCTCCCGGAGGTCCCCGCCAGTGAGCCCGCCCGCCAGGCGGCGCTCGAGGGCCACGGCCCGGCGCAGGGCCGCCTGGGAGATCCGCTGGTTGATCAGGAGCTGGCGCCGCGTGACCGCGATCGCGGCGCCGGGACGCGCCGGGGCGGGCGGCGGCTGGGCCAGCGGCCGGGGCGTCGCCAGCCCGTTGGCGATCGCGGCGCCCGAGCCCGAGAGGGCGACGGCGGGGGTGAAGTCGGAGCGGTCGAGGCCCCCGTCGCGCAGGTCCCCCGTGGTGAGCCCGGCGTCGAGCCAGCGCTGGACGGCCGCGATCCGGCGCACCGCCGCCTGCGCGATGCGCTGGGTCACGAGCACCTGGCGTCCGGTCAGGCGCACCGGCCGGCCCACGTCGAAGAAGCTGACGCCCACGGGCTGCGCGGTGTACCCGCCCGCCATGTAGGGCCAGGCGCGCCAGAGGTAGCGCTCCCCGGCGGAGAGGACGCCGCGGGGCACCCGGTAACGCGCCGACGCCGGGAACGCCGAGTGGACCTTCCGCGGCGTCGCGCCCTCCAGGAGGAAGAGCTGGACGTTGTAGAGGCGGGCGCCCGCCCGGACGCGCCAGCGCAGCTCGGGGCGGCGCGTCGTGAGCCGGGCGCCGGCCGGCGGCGAGAGGCGGCGCGCGTTTCGGGTGCGCGGCGCCCCCCGGGACGCCTCGGGCTCGGGGAGGGGCCCGACCCGGATCACCTGCGAGGGACCGCCCGGGTCGGCGGTCGGGGCGACGGAGTAGTCGACGCGCGCGGTGGCCTGGTTGCCGGCATCGTCGGCCGCCCTGACGACGAAGCTCGCCGGGCCGCTGCGGTCGGTGGGCACGGCCTGGCCGTCGCCGACGGGCCCGGCGCAGGTCGCCGCCCCCGTGCACGAGTAGCGCGCCGCCACCGGCTGGCCCAGGCCGTAGACGGCGCCCTGGCGCGGCTCGCCGATGTCGATGCGCGGAGCCGTCGCGTCGACGCGGAAGCGCCGGTCCACGGCGGCCCCGGGCGGCAGGATCGGGAGCAGCGGGGCCTCGCGCGCCGCCAGGGCGTGCTCGCCGTCGGCGATGGGGTCGAGCGTCACGACGACCGGGCCCGCGCGCGCCGCGCTCCACTCTCCGGCGTCGAGCCTCCACTGCACCCGCGCGCCGGTGGAGCTGCTGACCGTGTAGCTCGGCGCCGGGTCGGCCGCGCTCCACACGCGCCCGTCGGTCCCCGAGATGGCCGGGGCGGCGGCCGCGGCGGCGGGGAGGGCGAGCAGGATCGAGGGGGACGAGCGACCGTCGCGCAGGCGGGCGGGCACGTTCGGTTTCCTACGTGCCGAGAGCCCGCTCCGACCACTTTCTCCGGTCGGCGAGAACCCATTCGGTGCCAAGGGGTTTCGGAAGCGCGCCGGTACGATCGTCCCGTGTCCCAACACCGGTACACCGCCCGCTGCTCCTGGCGCGGCTCGACCGCCGTCGGGTACGAGGGCTACGACCGCGGCCACGCCGCGAGCGCCCCGCCGGCCGAGGCCCAACTGCGTCTCGCGTCCGACCCGGCCTTCCGCGGCGACCCCCGCCTGCTGAGCCCCGAGCAGCTCGTGGTGCTGGCCGCGGCGTCGTGCCAGCTCCTGTCGTTCCTGGCCGTCGCCGCCCGGGCGCGGATCGACGTCCTCGAGTACGAGGACGAGGCCGAGGGCCTGATGCCCGAGGACGACCGCCCGGTGCGGATCACGAGGATCGCGCTGCGGCCGCGCATCGTCGTGGCGGCCGGCCCGACCGAGGAGCGGGTGCGCCGCCTCGTCGAGACGGCGCACCGCGAGTGCTACGTGTCCAACTCGCTCCGGACCGAGGTGGAGGTCACCCCGACCGTCGCGTTCCGCTGAGGGCTCACGAGACCCCCCCTGCGGTCGCGCTCGGCTGGGGCAGGCCCTCGGCCGGGGGCCGGGGGAGCCACCGCAGCCAGTGGGGCAGGTACCAGTTCCGCTCGCCGAGCAGGGTCATCGTCGCGGGGAGCAGGACGCCCCGGATGATGGTGGCGTCGATCAGGACCGCCGCGGCGAGCCCGACGCCGAACTGCTTGAAGAACAGGAACTGCAGGGTGGCGAAGACGGCGAACACGCCGACCATCACGAACGCGGCGGCCGTCACGACGCCCGCCGTGGAGGTGATGCCGCGGCGGATCGCCTCGTCGTTGGAATGGCCGCGGTCGTGCAGCTCGCGGATCCGGCTCAGGATGAACACGTGGTAGTCCATCGAGAGGCCGAACAGGATCACGAACAGCAGGATCGGGATGACCGGGTCGATGCCGTCGGTGGAGTTGACGCCGAGGAGGCTCAAGCCCCAGCCGTGCTGGAACACCAGGACCAGGATCCCGTAGGCGGCGCCCACCGAGAGCAGGTTGAGCACGATCGCCTTGACCGCGATGACGATCGACCGGAAGGCGAAGAGCATCAGCAGGAAGGCGAACAGCAGCACGAAGCCGAACACCAGCGGCAGCGCCGAGCGCATCTGCTCGCCGAAGTCCTCCGACTGGGCCGTCTGCCCGGTGACGCCGGTCTCGGCGTCCGGGAGCGCCCCCACGGTGTTGGGGACGACCTCGTCGCGCAGGGTGTCCAGCGCGGCCTTGGAGGCCTCGTCCGTGCCGTTGCCGTCGATCGGGATGGCGACGCTGGCGATGGTGCCCTCGTCGTTGATGTCCACGTCGATCGGCTCGTGCATCTGGCCCGTGGCCACCGCCTGCGCCTGCAGCTCGCCGATGGCGCTCTGCACCTCGACGGACCGCACGTCCGGGGCCTCGACCACGACGACGGCCGGGGTCTCGGTGCCGGGGAAGGCGGCCTGGACGCGGTTGTAGGTGTCGATGACCTGGATGGAGTCGGGCAGGCTCTCCACGCCCGCCTCCGCGGTGCGCATCTGCAGCGCCGGGAGCGCCAGCGCGATCAGCAGGCCGCCGGCGAGCACGATCGAGACGACCGGGTGCCGGAGCACGCGGTCGACGACGGCCCCCCAGAACCGGCCCTCGCGGGCCTCGCGCCGGCGGCGGGCGAAGGGCACGCGGCCGGCGTCCACGCGGCCGCCGAGGCGGGAGAGCAGCGCCGGCAGGACGGTCAGCGAGCCGAGCACCGCGACGGCCACGACGAGGATCGTCGCGAGGCCGAACGAGGCGAAGGTCGCGTCGCCGGTGAAGAACATCCCGGCCATCGCGACCATGACGGTCAGGCCGGAGATCAGCACCGAGCGGCCGGAGGTGGCCGCCGCGGCCTCGAGGGCCGCGGTGTCCCCGCGACCGGCCGCGCGCTCCTCCCGGAAGCGGCGCAGGTAGAACATCACGTAATCGACGCCGACGGCGAGCCCGACCAGCAGGACGACCGCGGAGGCGTACTCGCTCACCGGCGTGAACTGGCTTGCGACGGCGGTCAGGCCGAGCGCGCCGAGCACCGCGGTGAGCCCGATCAGCAGCGGGATGCCCGCGGCCACCAGCGAGCCGAGGGCGATCAGCAGGATGATCAGCGTGATGGGCAGGGACAGGATCCCGGCCTTCTTGAGGTCGTCGCCGACGGCGCCGTTGACGGCCTTCTCGGCGCTGGCGTCGCCGATCTCGCCGATGTAGAGGTCGGGGTGGGCGTCCTGGACGCCGTCGATCCCCGCGACGATCGGGTCGACGAGGTCGGCCGCGTCGTCGGGGTCGCCGCGGATCTCGAAGTCGATCAGCACGCTGCTGCCGTCCTCGGAGACCTGGTCGGCGAACGCCGGGTCGAGCGGCGACTCGATGTTCTCGACGTCGGGGCTCGCCTCCAGCGAGGCGATGGCTTCATCGACCGCCACCCGGAAGCCGGGGTCGGCGAGGGTGAGGCCGTTCTGGCTCTGCACGAGCACCGTCTCGGCGGCCGGCTGCGTGAAGCCGGCGTCGAGGACCTTGTCGACCCGGCCGGACTCGCCGGGGCCCGAGGTCGCCTCGTCGATCGTCTCGGTGCCCATCTGATTGCCGACGTAGAAGACGATCGCGATGATCACCAGCCACCCGAAGGTGGCGGTCTTCCAGTGCGCGGCGCTCCAGCGGCCCATGCGGGCGGCCAGGTGACGGGCGCGGCGCGGCGCGCGCGGCCGGAGGGTCCTCCGGGGGCTCCGGTGGACCCGGATCGCTTTGGATCACGCGCGTCTTCATGGCTCCTCCTCCGTCGAGCGTGCGAGTGGGTCGACGCTCTCCGCGGGCAGGGGCCGCGCGACAGGGAGCCCACCCGGTGATCCGGGGGGCGGGTTTCTGGTGTATCCGCGGGTGGGGTCTAGGTGCGGAGGTACCTCAGGACCGCGAGGACGCGGCGCGACTCGCTGCCCGGTCGACGGCAGGCCGAGCTTGGTGAAGACGGTCGAGACGTACTTCTCGACCGCGCGCAGGGTGATCACCAGCGCGTCGGCGATCCCCTGGTTGGAGCGGCCCTCGGCCATCAGCTCGAGCACCTCGCGCTCGCGCGGGGTCAGCTCGGCGAGGGGGTCGTCCTCGCGGCGCCGCGACAGCAGCGTCGACACGATGATCGGGTCGAGCGCCGAGCCGCCGGCCGCGACCCGCCGCACGGCGGCGACGAACTCGGGCACGTCGCCGATGCGGTCCTTCAGCAGGTAGCCGACGCCCTCGGCCGACCCGGACAGGAGCGTGAGGGCGAGCCCCAGCTCGACGTACTGGGACAGCACCAGGACGCCGACGGAGGGGTGCTCCTCGCGGATCGCCAGCGCGGCGCGCAGGCCTTCGTCCGTGTGGGTGGGAGGCAGCCGGATGTCGAGGATGGCGACGTCCGGCGCCAGGGCGCCCACCCGCGGCAGCAGCTCGTCCGCGCTGCCGCAGGCGGCCACCACCTCGCAGCCGGAGTCGCCCAGGAGGCGCGCCACGCCCTCGCGCAGGAGCACGCTGTCCTCGGCGATCACGACGCGCACGGGAACTCCGCCCTGACGCGCGTCCCGCCGCCCTGCGGGCTCCAGACCCGCAGCCGTCCGTCGAGTGCCTCCACGCGGTCGGCCAGGCCGCGGAGCCCGGAGCCGCGGTCCGTGTCGGCGCCCCCCACGCCGTCGTCGACGACCTCGACCGTCACCTCGCCGTCGCGGCGGCGGACGACGACCGTGGCCGACGACGCCCGCGCGTACTTGCCGACGTTGGCCAGGCTCTCGGAGACGAGGTAGTACGCCGCGACCTCGAGCGGCTCGGGCAGCCGCCGCCCGCCGAGCTCCACGTCGAGCTGCACCGGGACCGCCGCGCCCGCGGCGAGCTGCTCGAGCGCGACCGCCAGGCCGTGGCCGCTGACCACCGCAGGGTGCAGCCCGCGGGAGATCTCGCGCAGCTCCTCGAGGGAGGTGGCGATCTCCCGGCGGGCGCGCTCGATGCGCGCGCCGGCCTCCGGGTCGGCGGCCACGCGCTGCTCGAGCATCCCGAGCTCGAGGGAGAGCGCGATCAGCCGCTGCTGGGCGCCGTCATGCAGGTTGCGCTCGAGGCGCTGGCGCTCGCTCTGTCCGGCCTCGATCACCCGCGCGCGCGATCCCTTGAGCTCCTCGAGGCGCGCCCGCAGCTCCACCTGGAGGCGGGTGTTCTCGATGGCGATGCCGGCCGCCGCGGTGACGGCCGCCAGGAGCTGGGCGTCGTCGCCCAGCGACGGGTCGTGGACGAGCGCCGCGACGCGTGCGCCGTCGCGGTCGATGGCGGTCACCGCCCGCCCCGATCCGGGTCGCGGCACCTCCGCCACCCGTCCGTCGAGGTCGGCGTAGCAGTCGAACTCGGGCAGCCAGTACGCGAGCTCGAGCGAGGGGTCGCGCAGCGCGGCGCGCGAGCGCGTCGCGCAGCTCGCGCGGGCTCGGCTCGGCGCGGAGGCCGACGAGCAGGTCGCCCACGGACGCGCGCGCGAGCCGCGCCTGGAACAGCCCGAGCAGGAACGCGACCGGCGCCAGGCCGATCACGAAGAGCGTCGCCCGCTGGACCCAGGGGAAGGCCACCTTGCCCCAGGCGCCGTTGGTGAACAGGAAGGCGATCATCACGAGGGCGAGCGCGAACGAGTCGATGAGCAGGGCGACCCAGAGACGCCCCGGCCGGCCCTCGCGCCGCCGGCGGACCACCAGCACCGCGACCCCCGCGAGCATGCACGCGCTGAGGGTGGTGAGCTGGATCCGGGTGACGATCAGCCCGGCGTCCGGGTCCTGCGTCACCTCCAGCAGGTTGTCGGGGCCGTAGTTGCCGAGCGTCATGTTGACGACCTGGAGGCCGACGGCGCAGGCGTAGGCGACGACCACGATCCCCCGCGGCACGACGCCGCCCAGGCGACCGCTGGGATAGGCCAGGTAGACGTGCAGGAACAGCGCCGCGGGGATCAGGTCGAACGCCTGCCCGAGCGTGAAGAGCGCCGCGGCGTCGGCGAAGTAGAGCGACGACACGAACATCGCGGCGCCCGCGGCGACCATCAGCGGGCCGAAGCGGCTGTCGGGGCGGCGCCACCAGGCGATCGCGCCGCCCACCGTGTAGGTGAGCACGATCCACGCGAACAGGACGGCCTGCCACTCGGGCTCGGTCGTGCGGCCGGTGGTCATCGCCACCGTCGCCGCGGCCGCCGAGGCCGCGACGCCGGCGAGGCCGATGGCCCAGAGAAGCGCTCCCGACGGGGGTCGGGCGACGATCGGGCTCCCTCCCGGCGCCGCCTCGGCGCTCGCGATCACCGTCCCACTCCCGGTCCGGTTGTCCCGCCAGCGTCAGCGATCGGCGGGGGGCGTGTCAAGCGGGTCGAGGTGGCACAATCCACCCATGGCGCCCGTGCCTCCCGATCGCCACCTCCTCCGCGCGAAGGACCTCATCGACGCCCGCTACGCCGAGCCGCTCGACGTCGATGCCCTCGCCCGCGCGGCGCACGCCTCGCCCGCCCACTTCGCCCGGTCGTTCCGGCGGGCCTTCGGCGAGACGCCGCACCAGTACCTGCTGACCCGCCGCATGGAGCGCGCGGCGGCGCTGCTGCGGGGCACGGACCACTCGGTGGCGCGCATCTGCGCCGAGGTCGGCCTCGCCAGCGTCGGCTCCTTCACGACCTCGTTCAAGCGCACGTTCGGCGAGACGCCGACCGAGTACCGCGCCGCCCAGCCGCCCGCCGGCACCTTCGCGCCCCTGCCGACGTGCGTGCTGATGGCCTGGACCCGGCCGCGCGGCCGAGCAGTTTCGGAGAAGACCGAGGTGGTGGCGCCGGTCTAGCGTCCACTGCGTTGGCTCAACTACGCGTGGAGGTTCCCTGATGGCGCTTCGACTCACCTACGTGGGGCTCTGGGTCCACGACCTGGACGACGCCCTCGCGTTCTACATCGACAAGCTCGGCTTCGAGATCCGCGAGGACGTGACCCTCGAGGAGATGGGCGGCTACCGCTGGCTCACCGTCGGCCCGCCCGGCACGCCCGACGTCGCCTTCACCCTGAACGTGCCCGGGCCGCCGCTCTTCGACGGCGAGACGGCGGCCGAGATGCAGCGCTTCATCGCCCAGGGCAAGTCCGGCGGCTTCATCCTCGGCTGCGACGACTGCCAGGAGACCTACGAGGAGCTGCGCGCGCGCGGCGTGGAGTTCCAGCAGCCGCCGACCCAGGTGCCCTACGGGATCGACGCGGCCCTGCGCGACCCGTCGGGCAACTCGATCCGGCTCGTCCAGCGGGTGGCGATGGCGGTGTAGGTGCACGACCGATGAGCCCCTCGGCCATCCACCGCCTCACCTCGTGCCGAGGGGCGAACGCCCGGGGTGGACCCCGAGCGGCGCGGCCTACGGTCCGTCGAGTCGGCCGAACGCCACGTGCCGGCGGGCGAGGGCGGGGAGCGCGTCCTCCGGCGCGCACGCGTCGCAGCCGAACGTCCGGAGCGTCGCGTCGCCCCCCACGGCGAGGATCCGGGTCCCCCCGAAGCCGGTCGCGACCTGCTTCACGGGCCCCGGGCCGCCGTCGTACTCGCCGAGCAGGGCCGACGTGGCCCGGTCCCAGACGCGGACCATCCCGTCGTCGTGGCCGGTCACGACCAGGCGGTCGTCGGGGCTGAAGGCGGCGGTCGACGTCCTGACGCGCCCGGCCCCGAGCTCGGTGAGCAGCGCCCCGGAGGCCGCGTCCCAGATCTGCGCCGCGCCGCCGCCGGCCGTGAGGAGCTCGCGGCCGTCGCCGCTGAAGGCGGCGGCGTCGAGCGCGCCGGGGGCCTCGCCGCTCAGGACGGTGGCGTCGCCGGTCGCGACGTTGACGATCGAGGGGCGCGCGTCCGGGAAGCCGTAGTCGAGGCGGAAGACCCGCGTCCCCGCCCGGTCGATCGCGAACGCGGGCAGCGAGGTCGGCTCCGGGGGCGGGACCTGCCCCAGCAGCGCGCCCGTGGCGGCGTCGTACACCATGATGGGCCCGGCGCTCTCCGAGAGCGCCAGCCGCCGCCCGTCGGCGCTGAAGGCCATGTCCTGCAGGACCCCGAGCGGGGCCGAGCGCGGGATGCTCACGACGGTCGCGCCCGTCTCGGCGTCGAGGAGATCGACGGCTCCCGTGAAGCGGCGGGCCGCGACGCGCCGCCCCTCGGGGTCGATGCGGACGGCCGCGAACACCCCGCCGGAGCCGAGCGGGCGCGTCTCCCCGCCGTCGGGCGGCACCCGCTCGACCCCGTGCGCGACCGTGGCGAAGACGGCCCCGCCGTCCGAGACGTCCGCGTCGACGCCGGTCTGGCTCGACGCCTCGCGCGTCGCGGCGCCCGAGGCGTCGACGGCCCAGATCTCCGCGCTCAGCTCGTTCGAGTTGGAGGTCGCGAGCCTCCGGCCGTCGTCGGCGAGGGCCAGCCGCGCCGTCTCGCCCGGGTCGCCGATGGTCCGCTCGTCCGCCTCGGCCGGCCGCCAGACGCGGGCCGTCCCCTCGTCGCCCGTCGTGAGGACGCCGGACGGGCGGCCGAGGGGCGGCACCCGCACGCCGAGCCCGTGGCCCAGCAGCACGGCCGCCTGGCGCCCGCGCTCCACGTCCCAGACCCGCGCGGACCCGTCGAGGCCGCCGGTCACCAGCGTCCGGGCGTCGAGGAACTCGCCCTGGCTCACGCCCCCCTCGTGCCCCTCCAGCGAGGCCACCCGCCGGCCCGAGGGCACGGCCCAGACCGAGAGCGCGCCGCCCGCGGCCCCCGTGGCGAGCAGGCGGCCGTCGGGGCTGAAGGAGACGAACTCCACGTGGGCGCCCTCGCCGGCGCGAAGCAGCCGCTCCTGCGCGCCGGTCGCCGCGCTCCAGAGCCGCGCCGTGCCGTCCTGGGAGGCGGTCGCCACCCACTCCCCGGCGGGGTCGATCGCCACGTCGTCGACCGACGCCCCGTGCCCCCGGAGCACGTGGAGGAGCGCCCCCGTGCGGCCGTCCCAGATCCGGGCCAGGCCGCTGGCGTAGGGCACCGCGAGGAGCGCGCCGTCGGCGCTGAACACCGGCCGCTGGGCCACGTCGCCGGCGCCGAGGTCGGCGATCGGGAGGGACCCTCCCGCCTTCCAGAGACCGGCCGATGAGCGCGTGGTCGCGAGGTCGTTGCTGACGGCGGCCACCCGCGACCCGTCGGGCGCGATCACCCCCGCCGACACGTCCCCGTCGGGCCGGACGTCGTAGCGCGCGAGGGGCGCCCCGTCGGAGACGCGGAGGACCTGGAAGTCCGGCCCCTGGCCGACGGCCACCTCGTCGCCCCGGCCGGCGACGACGACCGACTGGAGCCCCTGCGCCCCCTGCCACGACCAGCGGGTCGCGCCGTCGGCGACGGCGAACGCGCGGACCAGCCCGTCCCTCCGGGCCGCGACGACGGTGCGGCCGTCCGGGGTGATGCCCGCGGAGTCGACCTCATCGCCGGCCGAGCCGAAGCGGGCGATGACCGGGGACGCCGCGATCGCCCGGCGCAGGGCGATCTCCGCCTGGGCCGTGTCCTTCACCTCGACCCCTTCGGCGGCGAGCCGCACCGCGGCCTCCGGGTCGTTCGCGCGCCGGGTCTCCGCGGTCGCGGCCAGCTCGCGCGACCGGGCCGTCTGCTCGCGGTCCACCGCCGTGTTCCGCTGGATCAGCGCGACCACCCCGAGGACGATCGCGATCACCGCCGCGGCCGAGACGGCGCCGATCAGCAGCCGCTGGCGGCGGGTCGCGTCGGAGCGGCTCGCCTGGATGAAGGCGATCTGATCGGGGGTCGGGCGCGGCTCGCGTCGCTCCGAGCGCGTCCCGAGCCAGTCCTCGGCGGCGGCCAGCTCCTTGCCGCGCAGCAGGAAGCCGCGATCGCGATCGGACGCCACCCACCGCTGCGACTCCTCGAGGTAGCGCGCGTGGGCCCGCACATACGGCAGGTCCGTGTCGATCGCCTCGACGACCTTCGCGACCGCCGCCGACCAGTCCCCGCCCGCGGGCAGCTCGATCCACTGGCGCGCCGACAGGCCGTCCGGCACCCAGTCGACCGGCTCGGCGAGGAGCGGGACGATGCGCTTGCCGGCCGCGTCGGCGTGCTCCAGCTCCTGGCGGCAGTTCTCCGAGGCGGTCCACGACGGGGTGACGAGCGCGATCACCGCGTCCGAGACCTCGATCGCGCGCGCCAGCTCGTCGCGCCAGCGCGAGGCGGCGGGGATGTCGGCCCGGTCGACCCAGACGTCCTTTCCCGCGGCGGCGAGGAGATCGACGAGGCGGGCCGCGGCCTCGGAGTCGCGCCGGGAGTAGGACAGGAACGCGTCGGGCCGGCGGGCCGCCGGATCGATGCCGGAGAGGCCCTCGGTCGGCTGCACGCCCTTCCTCTATTCCGGATACGGGCGGTGGGTCAAGGGGCCGCGGCTCCCCCATCCCGGGCGTTGACAGCCCGGGCCGGCAGACGTGAAGCTCGCCGGGGCCGCGACGGGGGGTCGATCCAGTGATCTACGCGTACACGGGGCGGCGGTCCCCATCCCTTCCGGCGGACGGGCTCCGCCGCATCGCCGAGCGCCTGCGGCGCCTCCTCGCCCAGTCCGAGCCCGAGGCCGTCGTCGGATCGGCGGCGTGTGGGGCCGACCTGCTGGTGCTGGAGGCCGCCCTCGCGCTCCACGCCCAGCGCGGCCACCCCCGGGTCGAGGTCGTCCTCCCCACCGGCGCCGACGTCTTCCGCGAGGACTCGGTCGAGCCGGGCTGGCGGGCGCGGTTCGACGCGGTGCTCGCGCGCGTGCGGCAGGTCGGGGCCGTTCACGAGCTGGGAATGGCGCCCGGGACCGAGGCGTACGAGCGCGCCAACCACGAGATCATCGGCCACGCCGAGCGGCTCGCGGCAGAGCTCGGGGGCCGCTTCCTCGTGCTCGCCGTGTCCGAGCCCGGGCAGGGCGCGGCCGTCGAGCAGCTGGTGGGGGCCGCCGCGGTCCGGGGCGCCCGGGCGCTGCGCATCGACCCGCGCGACACCTCCGCGAACCCGACCTGCTTCGTCGTCATGCCCTACGGGCGCAAGCGCGACCCGGCGAGCGGTGCGGAGATCGACTGCGAGCGCACCTACGGCCGCCTGATCGTCCCGGCCCTCGAGCACGCCCAGCTGAGCTACCGGCGCGCCGACGAGACGGTCAACCCCGGCACCGTCCTGCAGCCGATGATCGACGACCTCGCGCACGCCGACCTGGTGATCGCGGACCTCGCGACGAGCAACTTCAACGTCGGCTGGGAGCTCGGGCTGCGGCACCTGTTCCGCGCCGAGCGCACGCTCCTGATCAAGCCGGCGGGCGGGCACCCGACGCCGTTCGACGTGCAGAGCCTGCGCTCCGTGAGGTACGACGCGGCGGCTCTCGGCGACGACGCCGTGCTCGAGGCCTGGGAGCGGCTGGAGCCGTACCTGGCCGTCGGCGAGGCCGGGGGGTGGTCGAGCGGGAGCCGCACCGACAGCCCGGTGGCCGCGACGATGCGGCTCACCTACGCCAGGGTCGAGCCCCCGGACGGCGACCGCGCCGCCGATCCGGTCGAGGCCCGGGTGGCCGATCTGGTCGCCCGCTTGGCGCGGGCGCGCGAGCTCGCCGATCCCGAGGGCGTGGAGGCCGTCATCGCGGATGCCGCCTCCCTGCCGCGTGAGCGCCGCCTGCGCCTCCTGGAGAACGCCGGCACCCTCCTGGTCCGTCTCGGCAGGTTCCGCCAGGCCCGTGAGCCCCTCGCCCAGGTCGTCGAGGCGGATCCCGAGGTCGCGGCGCCGTCGGCGCACCTGTTCTATGCCCAGTCGCTCTACCGCCCCCGAGACGCGACCCCGGACGAGCTGCTCGTCGCGGCGCGGGTCCTCGACGCCGTCGTCGCGCGCGGCCGCGTGCCCGAGGCCCACGCGCTGCTCGGCGCGATCGCCAAGCGGCGCGCCCTGCTGGTCCCCGAGCCCGCCCGCGAGGCCGAGCTCACGCGCGCCTTCGAGGACTACTCCGCGGAGCTCAAGCTCGATCTCAACGGCTTCTACCCCGCGGTGAACCTGGTGACGCTCGGCGTCGTCCTCGACAGGGCCTACGGGGACGCGGAACGCCGCGCGCGCGCCGCGCGGGTGATCCCGCTGGCGGTCGTCGCGGCCGAGACGGCGCTCGAGCGCGACCCCGCAGACTTCTGGGCCGCGGTGAGCCTGGCCGAGCTCGCGCTGATGTCGGCCATCCTCTCGCCCTCGGCCGAGGCCGAGGCCTCCGCCGAGGCCGCCTACGCGCGCGCCGCCGCGCTGCGCCCGATGCCCGGGGAGCGCAGCAGCGCCGAGGAGCAGCTCGCCCGGCTCGTCCAGCTCGGGCTGCCCGAGGGCCCGATCGGCCGCGCCCGCGCCGCCCTGCTCGGCGGGGCCCCCGGGCACTGACGACGAGGAGGAGCGGGGTGCACCTCACCGAGCGCATCGACGAGCACCGGCCCAAGCGGTTGCTGGCGCTGGACGGGGGCGGGATCCGCGGGGCCCTCACCATCGAGGTGCTCGCCGGGATCGAGGAACTGCTGCGGGCCGAGCTCGGCGCGGGGGACGACTTCGTCCTGGCCGACTACTTCGACTACGTCGGCGGCACGAGCACCGGGGCGATCATCGCCGCCTGCATCGCCTGGGGCATGCCCGTCGCCACCGTCCGCGCCTTCTACCGCGAGAACGCCGAGGAGATGTTCGAGCGCTCGCGCCTGATACGGCGCTGGCGCCACAAGTACGAGGACCAGGCGCTCTCGCGCCGTCTGGAGCGGGAGTTCGAGGGCGCCACCCTGGGGAGCGAGCGGCTGCGGACGCTGCTCATGATGGTGATGCGCAACGCCACGACCGACTCCCCGTGGACGATCTCCAACAACCCGCGGGCGAAGTACAACGAGCCCGGCCGCCCCGACTGCAACCTCTCCCTGCCGCTCTGGCAGCTCGTGCGGGCGAGCACCGCCGCGCCGGTCTACTTCCCGCCCGAGGTCGTGGACACGGGCCGGCACGAGTTCATCTTCGTGGACGGCGGCGTGACGCCCTACAACAACCCCGCGTTCCAGCTCTTCCTGATGGCGACCCTGGAGCCGTACCGCCTGGAGTGGCCGGCCGGCGAGGACCGCATGCTCCTGGTCTCGGTGGGCACCGGGGTGAGCCCGCGGGCGGACGCCCACCTGCAGGTCGACGACATGAACATCCTCTACAACGCGAGCTCGGTCCCGGGCGCGCTCATGTTCGCCTCGCTCACCGAGCAGGACCTCCTCTGCCGGGCCTTCGGCCGCTGCCGGGCGGGCGGCCACATCGACAACGAGATCGGCGATCTCCGCAACGTCGCCGGCCCGGTCGAGCCGCGGCTGTTCACCTACATGCGCTACAACGCCGAGCTCACCGAGGACGGCCTCGAGGGCCTCGGGCTGGGCGACATCGACCCGGCCGCGGTCCGGAGCCTCGACTCCATCGACCACGTCAACGACCTCCTGCGCATCGGGCGGGCGGTGGCCGAGCGCCGCGTCGCCCTCGACCACTTCGAGGGGTTCCTCAGCGCAGCACCGTGACCGGGTCGATCATGTTCTCGAGCCGGTAGCCGCCCCCGAGCGACTTCCAGAGCTCGATGTGGACGTGCGGGGGCCCGCTCCTCCATGGGACGACGGTCGCGATGAGCTGGCCCGCGTCCACCCGCTGGCCGACGTCCACGCGCGGGTGCACGTGCCGCATGACCCAGACCCGTCCCGCGGCGTTCTCGATCTTCACCGTGCCGCCGAAGACCTGCCCCACGCTCGTCTTGCTCCGCCTGGCCTCGACGACCCTCCCCCGCTCGGGCGCGCGCACCGGGCTTCCCCCGGGCGCGAACCAGTCCTTGGCCGCGTGGTAGCTGCGGCCGTTGGCCGCCGGAGCGCCCTCGGGGTCCTCGACGCGAAACTCGGAACCGTGGCCCATGCTCACCGCCAGGGGCGGCACCACGCCGCCCCGACCGGTCGGAAAGGTCCCGACCCGCTCGGCGGCGCGCCGGGCGAAGTCGGCGGGCTGGGCCTTCAGCTTCAGCAGCCAGGCACGGCCCTGCAGCCCCAGGCGGTTGTTGACGTGACCGCGAGGGAAGCCGAAGCGCCACTTCCACAGCTCGACGGCGGCCGCGGTCATGGGGCCGTAGATGCCGTCGACGTCGCGCCCCCGGAAGCCGAGCGCCCGCTGCACCTCGGTCACGTCGGGGCCCTCGAGCCACTGGGCCTCCGTGGGCTTCAGATCGAGCGATCTCATGCGACCCCCTTCCTGATCTGGGCCGCGTAGTCCTGCCCCGGGCGGATGGTGTCCACGTCCATGAAGACGTGGTCGCGCCCGAAGCGGTCGGCCAGGCGGTCGTAGAGCCGCCCGGCGGACGCCGGCGCGTCGTCGCGGCGGTAGCAGATGAAGACTCGTGGCATCCCCGGCCCCCGTGGGGTGAGATGCGACGCTCTCACAGGGACGCGCCCCCTGGGAAGAGGGGATCCGCGGCTCCCGCTACCCCCCGATGAGGCTCATCGGCCGGCCCGTGTAGGTCCACTCCGGGTCGGCCATCCCGTGGCCCGGCTCCTTGCGGGCCACGGCGCCGGCGGCGATGGCCGCCAGCTCGGCGTCGTCCGCGCCGGCGCGCAGCGGGCCGCGCAGATCGGTCTCCCACTCGGCGAAGAGGCAGGTGCGGAGCTGGCCGTCGGCCGTCAGCCGCAGGCGATCGCAGGAGGCGCAGAACGGCTCCGTGACCGAGGAGACGAACTGCAGCATCCCGGCGCCGTCGGCGAAGCGCCAGCTCGTCCCGGTGGCCGACGCGCGCTCGGGGGCCATCGGCAGGAGCGGCCAGCGGGCGCCGATCATCTCGCGCAGCTCCTCGCCCGAGAGGACGGCCTCGCGAGTCCACTCGCGCGGCGCGTCGAGCGGCATCACCTCGATGAAGCGCACGACGTAGGGCCGCCTCCGGGCGAGCTCGGCGAGCGGCAGGACGTCCGGCTCGCTGAGGCCCCGCAGCGCGACCGCGTTGACCTTGATGGGCCGCAGCGACCGGTGGCGCTCGCAGGCGCGCCAGGCCGGCTCAGCACCCGGTCGAGGTCGCGGCGGCGGGTGATCATGGCGAAGCGCTCGGGGTCGAGCGAGTCGATGCTGACGTTGACCCGGTGCAGGCCGTTGCTCACCAGGTCGTCCACGACGCCGGCGAGGAGGACGCCGTTCGTGGTCATCGCCACCTCGCGGACCCCCGGCACCGCGGTGATCCGCCCGATCAGCCCCGGCAGGGCCGGGCGCACCAGCGGCTCGCCCCCGGTGACGCGGATCTCGCTGATGCCCATGCGAGCGAACAGCGACACCATCCGGACGAGCTCGTCGTCGGTGAGCAGCTCCTCGCGCGGCAGCCACTTCATGCCCTCGGCGGGCATGCAGTAGCGGCAGCGGAGGTTGCACCGGTCGGTGACCGAGAGTCGCAGCGACCGGTGCGTCCGTCCGAAGCCGTCGACGAGCGGCGGCGTTGTCATGAGTAGAGGTTTATCGCGAAAGCGCCTCCTCCACCGCCCGGGCCGTCAGCACCCGGGACAGGTGGCGGCGGAAGTCGGCGCTCGCCCAGGTGTCGCTGGGCGGGTCGGTGCCCTCGTCGGCCCGCTCGGCGGCGGCCCCGATCGCGTCGCGCGGGGCGCCGGCGAGGGCGGCCTCGACGGCCGAGGCCCTCAGCGGCGTCTGGCCCATGTTCGCGAGCGCGACGCGCGCGCCCTCGATGGAGCCGTTGCTGCGCCCCCACCAGGACGGCGACGCCCACCGTGGGCCAGTCGAGCGCCCGCTGGCGGAACTTGATGTAGCTCCAGCCGGCCTTGCCGACCTTCGGCACCCGCACCTCGGTGAGGATCTCGTCCTCGCCGAGCGCGGTGTCGAAGAACCCCTGGAAGAAGTCCGCCGCGTCGATCGTCCGCTCGCCGTTCGGCCCGCGCGCCACGATGACGGCGTCGAGCACCAGTGCAGACCGTCGGCTGGTCGGACGCCGGGTCGCCGTGGGCCAGCGAGCCGCCGATCGTGCCCCGGTGGCGCACCTGGGGGTCGCCCACCATGCCGGCCGCGTGGGCGATCAGCGGGCAGTGCTCGTTCGGCGATCGGGTCGTGGTGGAGGTCGTGGTGGCGGGTCAGCGCCCCGATGGCGAGGTGGTCGCCTCGGTCCCTCACCCCGCTGCAGGTCCGACAGCCGGCCGATGTCGATCAGCGTGGCGGGCCGGGCGAGGCGCAGCTTCATCAGCGGCAGCAGGCTGTGGCCGCCCGCGAGGAGCTTGGCGTCCTCCTTGGTGCGCAGCAGCTCGAGGGCGTGGTCGACCGACTCGGCGACCTCGTAGTCGAAGCTCGCAGGGATCATGACCGCGCCTCCTGGATCGCCTTCCAGACCCTCTCGGGCGTGGCCGGCCTCTCGACGTCGCTGACGCCCAGGTGCGAGAGGGCGTCGACGACGGCGTTGATGACCGCCGGCGGCGAGGCGATCGTGCCGGCCTCGCCGATGCCCTTCACGCCGAGCGGGTTGGTGGGGCTCGGCGTGCAGGTGCTGTGCAGCTCCATCGTCGGGATCTCGGGCGGCCCGGGGATCATGTAGGTGGTCATGGTCCCGTGGAGGAGGTTGCCCTCGTCGTCGTAGCCCGCCTCCTCGAACAGGGCCTCCGCGATGCCCTGGGTGACGCCGCCGTGCACCTGCCCCTCGACGACGAGCGGGTTGATGACGACGCCGCAGTCGTCGACGGCCACGTAGCGCAGGATCTCCACGCTGCCGGTGTCGGTGTCCACCTCGACCACGCACGCGTGGGCGCCGTTGGGCCACGAGAAGTTCGGCGGGTCGTAGAGGTGCGTCGCCGTCAGCCCCGGCTCCATGCCGTCGGGCAGGTCGTGGGCGGTCCACGCCGCGAAGGCGAGGGCCTTGATGTTGGCCGACTTGTCGGTGCCGCGCACGGTGAAGTCGCCGCCCGCGAACTCCAGGTCGTCCTCGCTGCACTCGAGCTGGTGGGCGGCGAGCGTGCGCGCCTTGGCGAGCACCTTCTCGCCCGCGTAGTGCATCGCGACGCCCGCCGACGGCGAGCGAGCGGCTGCCGTAGGTGTCCATGCCCAGCGGCACCACCTGCGTGTCGCCGTGGAGCACCTCGATGTCGTCGACGTCCACGCCGAGCTGGTCGGCCACGATCTGGGAGAAGGTGGTCACGTGCCCCTGGCCGTGGGGCGTGACGCCGATCAGGACCCGGACCGTGCCGGTGGGGAGCATCTCGATCGTCGCCGCGTCCCAGCCGCCGGCGACGTACTTGAGGGCGTGCAGGACCCGCGACGGGGCGAGGCCGCACATCTCCGTCCAGGTGGAGAAGCCCGACCCCGATCTGCTTGTTCGAGCCGCTCTGGCGCCGCTCGGCCTGCTGGCGGCGGACGTCGTCGTAGCCCAGGGCCTCGATCATCGTGTCGTGGGTCAGCGGGTAGTCGCCCGAGTCGACCGTCAGGCCGCTCGCGATCGTGAAGTTCGGGAAGCGGTCGGTCGGGATGTAGTTCTTGCGCCGGAGCTCGGCCGGGTCCATGTCCAGCTCCCGCGCCAGCAGGTCCATCGTCCGCTCGACCGCGTAGGTGGCCTCGGGCCGGCCGGCGCCGCGGTAGGCGTCGGTCGGCGTGGTGTGGGTGTAGATGTTGGTGTACTCGAAGTCGTAGCCCTCGATGTCGTAGAGGCCGCCGTAGAGCCACGCGCTGAGCATCTGGATGCCGGGCGTGACGATCTGGTGGTACGCGCCGACGGCGCAGTAGACGTTCACCCGGACGGCCTTCAGCGTCGCCGTCGCGCGTCGCGGCCATCTCCATGTCGGTGTAGAGGTCGCGCCCGTGGATCGTGGCGAGGTAGCCCTCGGAGCGCTCCTCCGTCCACTTGATCGGGCCGGTTGAGCCGCCGGGCGAGCGCCAGGCAGATCGACTCCTCGGCGTAGGTCTCGAGCTTCGAGCCGAAGCCGCCGCCGACGTCGGGGGCGACCACGCGCAGCTTGGCCTCGGCGATGCCGCAGGTGATGGCCTGGGTCGTGCGCACGATGTGCGGGATCTGGCTGGAGGTGTACATCGTGAACTCGCCCATCGGCGACGTTCGGGTCGACGATGCACGCCGCGCGGCTCCATGGCGTTCGGGATCAGCCGCCTCAGGCGGTAGCGGTGCTTCACCTTCACGAGGTCGGGGTCGTCGAAGAACGGCTTGGAGGTCTTGTGCGGGGCCGGGTGAGTCGCCCTTCTCGAAGCCCCAGACGCTCGAGACGTTGGTGCCGAAGTCGTCGTGGACCAGCGGGGCGCCGTCCTCCATCGCCGCCAGCGGGTCGGTGACCGCCGGGAGCGGCTCCCAGTCGACCTCCACCAGCTCGGCGGCGTCCTTCGCGAGCACCCGCGACTCCGCGACGACGACGGCGACGCCGTCGCCGGCGTGGCGCGCCTTGTCCTTGGCGAGCGGCCAGTGCTCGCTCATCTTGATGTCGTCGGTGACCGGCCACGCGCAGACCAGCGGCGCGGCCCACTCCTCGGCGAGGTCGGCGCCGCTGAAGGCGGCGACGCACCCCTCCATCGCGAGCGCCTTCGAGACGTCGACCCCGTTGATCTTCGCGTGGGCGAAGGGGCTGCGGACGACGTAGGCCCAGAGCATCCCCGGGACCGTGATGTCGTCGACGAAGCGGGAGCGGCCGGTGATGAGCTCGGGGTCCTCCTTGCGGGGGAGGGCCTGCCCGATGAACGCTGAGGGCTTCTCGGTGGTCGCCATCGCGGCCTCCTATGCTTCCGGCCACGGCCGAGACGGCCTTGACGATGTTCTGGTAGCCCGTGCAGCGGCAGAGGTTGCCCTCGAGGCCGTGGCGGATCTCGGCCTCGCTGGGGCTCGGGTTCTCGTTCAGGAGCCCGACCGCCGCCATGATCATCCCGGGCGTGCAGTAGCCGCACTGGAGCCCGTGGTGCTCCTGGAAGGCGGCCTGCATCGGGTGGAGCTCGCCGTTGGTCGCGAGGCCCTCGATGGTGGTGACCTCGGCTCCGTCGGCCTGGACCGCGAGGACGCAGCACGACTTCACGGACTCGCCGTCGACGTGGACGGTGCAGGCGCCGCAGGACGACGGTGTCGCAGCCCACGTTCGTGCCGGTGAGGTTGAGGCCCTCGCGGAGGAAGTAGACGAGCAGCTCCCGCTCCTCGACGTCCGCCTCGTGGCGGACGCCGTTGACGGTGACGGTGATGCGCCTCACGTGGTCTCCCCCCTCTCTCGGCCGAAGCCGAACAGTCGTTTGATCGCCCCCACCAGCGCGGTGACCGCGAGCGACAGGCCCGAGACGGGCTTCTGCGCCTCCTCCACCGCGGCGGCCCGCTCCTCGGGCGCGGCCGACAGCTGACCCTTGATGCACTCGGCGAACTGGCCGACGAGCTTGTCCGAGACGTCCTTGACCACCCCGGGCCGGCCGAGCTGGGCGGCCTGGCCGGAGAACCGCAGGTCGGTGGTCATGGCGACCTTCGTGCCGCCCTCGTCGGCCGGGCTCAGCGCCGAGTCGACCGTCGCCTCGGCGCCGCCCTTTCCGCGCGTCTCGCGCGCGCTCACGCCCAGGCGGACGGTCTTGGCCTCGTCGTCGCGGTCCAGCAGCTTCACGTCGGCCCGGAACTGCATCCCCACCGGGCCGAGCTTGATCGCGAGCTCCGACTTCCAGGTGTGCTCGTCGACCACCTCGAGCAGCTTCGCGCCGGGCATGCAGGGCACGACCCGCTCGGCGTCCAGCAGGAGCTCGTGCGTCCGCTCCGGCGACGCCGGGACCTCGAAATCATGTTCGAGCTGCAACGCTCTCCTTCCGGGGCGCGCGGTTCGCGACCGAGACGATCTCGGCGCCGATCGCGACCGCGACCTCCTCCGGCGTGCGCGAGGCGATCGGGAGGCCGATGGGCGCGTGGATGCGCGACAGCTGGTCCTCGTCCACGCCCTCCTCGAGCAGCTTCTCGCGCCGGCGCTCCGTGGTCCTGCGGCTGCCCATCGCGCCGATGTAGCGGGCCGGGGTGGCGAGCGCCGCCTTCAGCGCCGGCACGTCGAACTTGGCGTCGTGGGTCAGCACGCACACGGCGGTGCGCGCGTCCACGGGCGCGGTGGCGAGGAACTCGTGCGGCCACTCGCTCACCAGCTCGTCGGCGTCCGGGAACCGCTCGGGCGTGACGAAGATCGCCCGCGGGTCGCAGACCGTCACGCGGTAGCCGAGGAACTTGCCGACGGTGCAGAGCGCCGAGGCGAAATCGATGGCGCCGAAGACGTACATGGCCGGCCGCGGCACGAACGACGAGACGAAGACCTCGTCGCCGCCGACCGTCACGACCCCGCTCTCGCCCAGCTCCAGCAGGGGACGGGCCGCCGCCTCCAGCTCGTCGGCCGGGTCGGCGTCGGCGCCGACCACCCGCGGGTTGCCCGTGACGGCGCCCCCGATGGTGGTCAGGTAGGCCACCGGGCGCTCGTCGCGGACGGCCGCCGCGACCTGTTCCACGAGGGCCGGCACCATCGGCTCGACGAAGATCCCCACGTTGCCGCCGCAGGGCAGCCCGACCTCGAAGGCCTCGTCGTCGGCGTATCCGTACGTGGCCATGCGGGCCGGGGCGCCGTGCAGCACCTCCTCGGCCTGCTGGTACACGGCGGGCTCGACGCACCCGCCCGTCACCGAGCCGACGACCTCGCCGGTCTCGGACACCGCCATGACGCTGCCCGGCTCCCGCGGCGCGGACCGGTCGACCGTGACGACCGTCGCCATCGCCGCGCGCTGCCCGTCGTGGATCCAGCGCTGGAGCGTGGGCAGAACGTCCCTCAAAGGCGACCTCGGCGTCGTTCCCGGGGGCTGACCCTACGGTCGGCCCGAAAGTTCGTCAACATAATCACGAACTCCCCCGTCCGCGTCCCGTACTGCGGTCCCACGCACGGAGTCCCACGTGGAATTCACCGACGTCGACCAGCTCCAGCAGGCCCTCGCGCGCGAGAGCTACATCGCCGACCGCGGCCTGGCCGTGTCCGTCTACCTGGCCCTGACGCTGGGCCGGCCGCTGCTGCTCGAGGGCGAGCCCGGGGTCGGCAAGACCGAGATCGCGCGCACGCTCGCCCGCGTCCTGCCGGCGCGGCTCATCCGCCTCCAGTGCTACGAGGGCATCGACGCCGGCCAGGCCCTCTACGAATGGAACTACTCGCGCCAGCTCCTCTACGCGCGGACGCTCCAGGAGGGATCGCTCGACCCGGACCGCAAGGCCGCCGAGCTCTACGGGCCCGAGTTCCTGGTCGAGCGGCCCCTGTTGGCCGCCGTGCGCGCGGGCGCGGGGGCGGTGCTCCTGGTGGACGAGCTCGACCGGGCCGACGAGGAGTTCGAGGCCTTCCTGCTGGAGGTGCTCGCCGATGGCGCCGTCACCATCCCGGAGATCGGGACCGTGGTCGCCGAGACGCCGCCGGTCGTCGTGCTCACCTCGAACCGCACCCGCGAGCTGCACGACGCCCTCAAGCGCCGCTGCCTCTACCACTGGATCGACTACCCCGAGCGGGAGCGCGAGGTCCGGATCATCCGGCTGCGCGCCCCCGAGGCCTCGCAGGCCCTGGCCGAGTCGGTGGCCGAGCTGGTCGCCCGCCTGCGCGAGCTCGACCTGGCCAAGCCCCCCGGCCCCGCCGAGGCGATCGACTGGACGCGCGCGCTCGCCGCGCTCGGCATCGGGTCGGTGGATGCCCGGTCGGCAGGCGAGACGCTCGGCTGGGCGGTCAAGGGGCGGGACGACATGGCCATCGCCCGCCGCGCGGTGAGCGAGCTGCTCGGAGGGTGAGCTCCGCCGACGCCAGCGAGCCGCTGGGCCGCGTCCGCGACCTGGCCGAGGCGCTCCGGACGGCCGGGGTGCCCGTCGGCACCGGCCGCCTGCTCGGCCTGGCCCGCGCCGCCGCCGCGGTGGGGCCCGACGACCTCTACTGGGCCGCCCGCGCGACGCTGATCTCGCGCCGCGAGGACGTCGCGGCCTTCGACCGGGCCTTCGCGTCCGTGTTCGGGCTGTCCGCCCGGCCCGAGCCGCTCCCCCAGCCCGTCGGCGACCGGCGTCAGCGCGTGAGCGCCCCCAGCGACCTCGGCGCGAGCGCGCCGCTCGACGGCGCGTCCGAGACCTCCGTGTCGAGCCCCGTCGAGACGCTCGGGCGCAAGGACTTCTCCGGCTGCAGCGAGGACGAGCTGGCACAGATCGCCCGCCTCATGGCCCGGCTGCGGCTGCGCGCCCCGGTGCGCCGCACGCGCCGGCGCCGTCCCGCGCGCACCGGCGACCCCGATCTGCGCCGCACCCTGCGGCGCGCCATGCGGACCGGCGGCGAGCCGATCGAGCGGGCGTGGCGCCGCCGGCGGGTGCAGCGGCGCCGGCTGCTGCTGATCCTCGACGTCTCGGGGTCGATGTCCACCTACTCGCGCGCGCTCGCCCTCTTCGCCCACGCCTCGCTGCGCGCGGGCCCCGGCGACTGGGAGGCCTTCGCGTTCGGCACGCGCCTCACGCGCATGACGCGGGCGCTGTCCGTCGCCGACGCCGACGTCGCCATCGCCGCGGCCGCCGCCGAGGTGACCGACTGGGACGGCGGCACCCGCATCGGCGCCTCCCTCAAGCGCCTCATCGACGAGCACGGCCGGACCCGCGTCGTGCGCGGCGCGACCTGCGTGATCCTCTCGGACGGCCTCGACGTCGGCGACCCCGAGCTCCTCGGCGAGCAGATGGCGCGCCTCTCGCGCCTCGCCCACCGCGTCGTCTGGCTGAACCCGTTGAAGGGCCACGACGCCTACGAGCCCCTGGCCCGCGGCATGGCCGCCGCCCTCCCCCACGTCGACGTCTTCCGCCCCGGCCACAACCTCCAGAGCCTGGAGGATGTCGCCGACGTGATCGCCCGCCTCTAGGCGATCCTCTCGGCCAGGCCCGGCCAGGTCTCGATCGGGTCGGTGGAGCGCACGACGTGCATCCCCGCGGCCTCGTAGCGCTCGAAGGCCGCGTCAGCCTGCTCGGTGTAGTCAACGACGCCCGGGACGACGATCGGGGACGTGCAGTCCTCCAGCAGGTACGTGCACTCGGCGAGCCGCCGGAGGTCGTCGTGCTCCAGGAGGTCGTCGATCGTCCACGCCACGCAGTGGCTCTTGGCCTGGCCGGCCACGACCACCGCGTCGAAGGAGCGCAGGGTCGCGACGAGGCCGGGCGTCCTCCACCGCGAGGCGATCGCCGTCGGGCCCCTCGGTCACCTCCGGCCCGAGCACCGAGTAGTGCTCGGTGAGGGGGTTGTCGCCCTTCACGTGGAACTCGGGGCGGCTGTGGCGGGCGACGCCGTGGAAGAAGATCGCCTCCTCGACCGCCGAGACGAGCGCGTGGCCGATGCCGCCGAGCATGGCGTGGTAGGGCCAGACGGTCAGGTCGTACTTGCGGCCCTCGGCGAGCCGGCGGGTGTAGTCGGCCAGGTGGCGGCGCGCGTAGTCGGCGTCGATCCCGAGCGCCTCTGCGACCGCGGCGTTCGCGCGCCAGCGCCCGGACGCGACGTCCTCGGCCGAGACGAGCGTGTAGGGCGCCGGGTGGCGGCCGTCCTCGTCGACGAGCCAGATCGCGTGGAACACCTGCATCGCGTGGTGGGTGTCGAGGCTGGCGAGGACCCGCGTCACCGAGCCGAGGTTGCGATAGATCCACTCGCACAGGCGGCGGCTGTCGTCGACCGCGGCGGAGCCCGAGCGGCCGGCGACGAAGAGCTCGAAGCCCGGGATGCAGAACGTGTTCTGGACGTCGACGGCGAGCAGGCAGACGCTGAAGCCGTCCTCGGCGGCCGGGCCGAGCGGCGTGCTCGTCGGCCCAGGCCCGCGCCTCGCGTGCGCGATCCTCGTACGGGACCCGCCAGACCTCGCCGACGCGGCTGGGGTCGAAGTGCCCCGGGATTGGAAGCTCACTCATGGGCACTCCGGGAGTCTGGCACAAGACGACCCGTCCCGGACGGCGGCCCACCGCCTCTCGCTGGCTGAGCCGGGAGCCGGCGCCGAACCTCTCGTCGAACCGATCCGACCCGAGCGCCTCGCGGATCTGCTCCGCCAGCTCGGCCTGCGGCCGCCGCAGCATCGGCCAGGCCCGCAGGCCGACCCGCCCACGGAGGCCCTCCGCCGCGCCGAGCGCCAACGCCGCCCTCCCCGGCTCGCCATCGACGAGGAACCACCGGGCGAACGCGACCAAGCACAGGGTCACGTTGGCGGTGCTGCGGGCGGCCACGCTCAAGCGCAAGGCGTCGTCGAGGAGCGTTCGCGCCTCGTCCAGGCGCCCGCGCATGGTCGCCAGGGCGCCGAGGATCGTCCGGGTCCAGGAGGCCAGCCAGGTGTGGTCGAACCGCCCCGCCAGCTCGCGCGCCTCGATCAGATGGGGCAGGGCGTCGTCCTCGCGGCCGGCGAACATCTCGAGGGAGCCGAGCGAGCCAAGGGTCATGGCGGTCCAGAAGGGCTCCTCCTGGCCGCGCAGCGAATCCAGCGCGGCCGATGCGCTTCGGATGGCGCCGTCGAAGTCGCCCGCGATCGGGGAGGTCCACGCCGCGGCGAGCTGTGACACCGCGTGCAGGAAGGGGTCCTGGACCTGCTGCAGCAGGGGCTCGAGGCGCTCGCGGGCCGCCAGAGCCGCCTCGTCGTCGCCGACGTCGAGCGCGACCACGAGCGCCGTCCACTCCAGCTCCGCGCGAGCCCGGGGGCTCAGAGAAACGGCGGCGGGCCGGAGCCGGTCGACCCAGGCGCGGCTCTCGTCCATGTGGTCCCCGAGGAACCAGAAGGGCCAGAGGACGCGGAAGACGTGGGGCAGCGGCCCGGTGTCGTGGGCCAGGTACCAGCGCACCGCGGCGCCGAGATTGCCCGCGTCGGCCTGCAGGCGCTCGAACCACGCGCCCTGGCCCAGCCCCCTCAGGGGACGGTCTGCCTGCTCGGCCAGCGCCCGGTAGTGATCGGCGTGGCGGCGCTCGACCTCGGCGAGGTCGGGCCGGGCGCGCAGGCGCTCGGCGACGAACTCGCGGACGGTCTCCAGCATCCGCGGCCGAGGCCCGCGCTCGGTGTCGTCGAGACGGAGGAGGCTGTGGCGCGCCAGCTCCTCGGTCATGTCGAGCGCCCGGTCCTCGTCGAGCCCCGCGACATCGGCGGCGGCTTCGACGGTCCAGCCGTCGACGAACACGGCGACCGTCTCCAGCAGCGACCGCTCGGCGACGTCGAGGAGGCCGACGCTCCACTCGACCGTCGCCCGCAAAGTGTGGTGGCGCGCGGGCATGTCGACCGTGCCCGACCCCAGGGCGTCGAGCGACCTCGCCAGCCGCTGCAGCAGGGCGTCGGGGTCGAGCAGCCGGGTCCGGGCCGCTGCCAGCTCGATGGCCAGCGGCAGCCCCTCCAGGCGCCGGCAGATCTCGACCACCGCCGCCGCGTTGCCCTCCGTGAGGGTGAGATCCGGGCGCACAGCGCGGGCCCGGTCGAGGAAGAGGGCGACTCCGGGCGACGCGGCCAGCTCGTTGACCGGCACGCCCGCCGGATCGGATGGCAGCGGGAGCGGGGGCACCGGATACTCACGCTCGGCCCGCAGCCGCAGCGGCGTGAGGCTCGTGGCCATGATCGCGAGACCGGGGCAGCGGGACAGGAGCTCGTCGAGGTCGCGAGCGACGTCCAGCACCTGCTCCAAGTTGTCGAGGATCAGCAGCCACCGGCCGTCGCCGAGCTGCTCGATCAGGGCCTCCTGCGGCGAGTCCATGCCCCCCAGCTCGGCCCCCAGCGCCCGTCCGATCGCCATCGGTACGAGCTCGGCTTCGTTCACTCCCTCCAGCGGCACGAACAGGGTGCCCGAGTCGAAGCGCTCGCTCAGCCGGTCGCCCACCGCCACCGCGAGCCGCGTCTTGCCGACCCCGCTCGGCCCGGTCAGGGTCAGGAGGCGCCCCCCGCCGCCGCCGAGCAGCTCGGCGATTTCGTCGATGGCCCGCTCGCGCCCCACCAGTGACGTTGTGCTGGCCGGCAGGGGGCGCGGGGAGCGGCCGGGCGGTGGCGGGCGGGCGGCGGCGAAGCGCTCGCTGAGCAGCGTCGCGAGATCGTCGCGCACCAGCCGGCCCAGCTCGCGTGCGGTGCTGAAGTACCGGTACGAGTCGGCGGCCTCCGCCCTGACCCGCCCGAGCATCTCGGTCAGGCGGGGCTCGCGGTCCGGCGCCGGCCGCTTGATGTACAGCAGGCGCGGCAGGCCTCTCGAGAGCTCGAGCTCCTCCTCCAGCCCGGAGACCTCCATCCCGGGGCCGACCAGCCCGTAGACCTGCCAGTACAGCCCGATGAAGACGTCGCTCTGGGCCAGGTAGGCCTGGTACAGCTCTCGCGGAGGGTGCGCCCGGGCCCCTTGCTCGAACAGCACCGGCGTGAGGCGCAGCGCCGAGATTGCCCTCGAGACCGCGCGCCGCTCCTCGGCGAGCTCGCCGATCGTGGAGCTCACGAACACCCGGAGCCGCTGGTCAGGGGTCCGGATGACCGCCATCGTCCCTCCGCCCGATCACCACCAGATCGCTCCACGCCGACGAGGACCGTCGGTGGTCTATCAGGATGAACGAGGCGGGGGCGATCGCGCGGCGACCGCGCCTACTCCCGGAGGAGTACCGGGTCACGCCAGGCGGGCGAGCAGGCGCTCGTAGTCCTCGGGGGTGTCCACGTCCTCGGGCGGATCGCCGCCGACCTCGGCGAGGTCGACGCGGCCGAGGTGGGTCGCCATCACGGCCCGGGCGCCGACGTCGCCGCGCAGGGCCTCGATGCCGGCCCAGGCGGGGCGGGAGAGGAGCACCGGGTGGGAGGGCCGCCCGCGGTAGGCGGCCCGCACGACCTGCGAGCCGTGGACCCAGAACCAGTCGATGACCTCCCGGATCGCGTCGACGCGCACCTCCGGCTGGTCGCCGAGGAGGACGATCGCCGCCCGCGACCCCTCCGGCGCGGCGTCGAGCCCCGCCCGGAGCGACGTGGACTGGCCCTCGGCGTGGCTCAGGTTGACGACGAGCTCGGCGCCGGCCGGCAGGCTCAGCGAGGACGCGATCTCGTCGCAGGCGTGGCCGAGGACCAGCCGGAGGTCGTCGATGCCCGCGGCCACCGCGGCGTCGATCGGGTACTGGAGCATGGGCCGCCCGCCGACGGGCAGGAGCTGCTTGACGCGGCCGGCGCCCATGCGGCGGCCCTCGCCGGCGGCCAGGATGACGCAGCAGACGGTCATCGGCGCGGCGACGCGGGTATCGTGCCGGCAGCCCGCGACACCCACCGCCCAGGGGGAACCATGAGGATCAGCGCGCGCAACCAGCTGCCGGGCCGCGTGACCGGGCTCAAGCGTGGCGAGGCGATCGCCAACGTCGAGCTCGACGTCGGCGGCCAGCGCCTGGTCGCCTCGATCACGGTGGAGGCCGTCAACCAGCTCGGCATCGCCGAGGGGAGCGAGGTGTTCGCCGTCATCAAGGCGTCGGACGTGATGGTGGGCGTCGAGCACTAGCGGCCCGCGCCCTCCGGGCGGGGCGAGCTTAACCCAGGGAGGGAGCGCCTCGCCCGGCGTGCGGCCGAGCGCGCTGTCCCTGCCCGCGGGCGTGGCCGCCTGCGTGTGGGCGGGCGCCGCCGCGCTGGCGCTCCACGAGCGGCGGGCCGCGCCGCGGCCCGAGGACGAGCCGCCCCTGCGCGACGGCCCGCCCGTGAGCGTGATCGTCCCGGCGCGCGACGAGGAGCGCGGCATCGGGGCGGCGATCCGGAGCCTGCGCGCCCTCGAGTACCGGCCGGTGGAGGTGATCGTCGTGGACGACGAGTCGCGCGACGGCACCGCGGCGGCGGCGCGCGACGCGGCCGGCGGCGATCCCCGGGTGCGGGTCCTGACGGGCGAGCCCCTCCCGCCGGGCTGGGTCGGCAAGCCCTGGGCCTGCTGGCAGGGCGTGCGGGCCGCGCGCGGGGAGTGGCTGCTCTTCACCGATGCGGACGTCGTCCACTCGCCCGACTCGCTCGGGCGGGCGCTCGCGATGGCGCTGCGGCTCGGCCGCGGCGGCGTCACGCTGTTCCCCACGATCGAGGCCGAGGGGCCCGCCGAGCGGACGGTCATCCCCGCCGCGGCGGCGGCGATCGGCGCGTTCGTCGCGCCCGGGCCGCTGTCGCGCTCGCCCCGCAGCGCGGTCGCCATCGCCGCCGGCGGCTACATGCTGCTGGAGCGGCGCCTCTACGAGAGGGTCGGCGGGCACGCGGCCGTGCGCGGGCGGATGGTGGACGACGTCACCCTCGCGACCCGCGTCAAGCGGGCCGGCGCGCTGCTCGTGCCGGCGCCGGCCGGAGACCTCGCTCGGCTGCGCATGTACCACGGCGCGCGCGAGGTCTGGCAGGGCTGGAGCAAGAACGCGTCCTTCGGGGTCGAGGGCGGGGCCGCCAAGGCCCTCGTCGGCGCCACGGCCGTGGCCGTCCTGGCCGTCGTGCCGCTCGCCGCGACGGCCCAGGGCGTGCGCCGCCGCGACCGGCGGCTCGCGGTCGCCGGCGCCGTCGGCACGGCGTCGCTGGTCGTCCTCCAGCGGCTCACGACCTGGGCCGTCCCGACCCCGCCGCGGTACGCGGCGACGATGCCGCTGGGCATGGTGGTCCTGTCGGCCGCCGCGATCCGGGGCGCCCTCGAGCGGCTCGCCGGCCGCGGGCCGCGCTGGCGCGGGCGGCGCTACCCGCTGGCGCGCTGAGCCCGGCGGCGCGGGGAGCGGCCGAGCAGCAGGTCGCGCGCCGCGTTCAGCGCCACCGTCAGGCTCTCGGCCTGGCCGCGTATGGCCGGGTGGAGCCCGGCGACCCGGTCCGGGTGGCAGCGCGACACCTGGTCGCGGTAGGCGCGGTCGACCTCGTCCGGCGGCGCCCCCGCGGGCAGCCCGAGCAGGGCGGCGGCCTCGTCGGGGCTGCGGGGCAGCGGCACCTCCGCCGCGGGCGCGGCCGGGGGCGGCACCGAGTGGATCTTGCGGCGCCGGGCGCGCTCGGCGGCCATCGACTCGCGCTCCTCGGCGAGCGCCGCGCGCTCCTCCCTGAGCCGCTCGCGCTCCTCGGCGACCTCCCGCGCAAGGCTGACCAGTCGGCGGTCGCGGGCCGCCGGGTCCTCGCGCAGGGCGCCGAGCATCGCCTCGGGGTCGAGCTCGGCTGCCGGCCGGTCGCCGGGGACGTCCCAGCCGGGCCCCGCCTCGCCGCGCCGGATCGCCGCGATCACCTCGACGAGCGTCATGTGGGCGCGGTTGCCGAGCGCCGGGCCCTCCGAGGGCCCCAGGCGCACCAGCCGCACCGACTCCCAGCCGGGCTCGATGACGAAGGCCGCCGACGACCGCCCGGCGAGCAGGACGCGCCGGCGCGGCCGGGCCCGGTGGCCGAGGATCGCGAAGCGCGCCGCGGGGGCGTCGGCGCCGGACAGGGCCGCCAGCTCCTCGGCGAGGTCCTCGAGCCGCCGCGCGACCTCGCGACCGTCGGGTCCGTGGGCCTCGGCCGCGCGGGCCGCGGCGAGGGCCTCGTCGCGCGCGCCGGCGTCGGCCGACTGTCCGGCCGCGAGCACGCCCCACCAGCGGGCCCAGGGGTCGTCGGCCTCGGACCGCTCCAGGGCCACCGCAGCGGCGGCCGGGTGGTCGAGGGAGAGCAGGGTCGCGGCCAGCGCCGTCGCGGCGCGCGGCGTGTCGCCCACCGCCGACGACGCCGCCAGCAGCGCGACCTGGCGCCAGCGGCTCTCGGTCCCCCGCGCGGGGGCCGGTCCTGCGGCGGCGATGAAGGGGTCGATCACGCAGCGAGCGTAGCGGAGCCGCGAAGGGCGCGGGCGACCGGGCCGCGGCTATGCTCGCCGCGTGAATCGGCTCGCGCAGGAGTCCAGCCTGTACCTGCGCCAGCACGCGGAGAACCCCGTCGACTGGCAGCCCTGGGGGGACGAGGCCTTCGCCCGCGCGCGCGCCGAGGACCGGCCGGTGCTCCTGTCGGTCGGCTACTCCTCGTGCCACTGGTGCCACGTGATGGCCCACGAGTCCTTCGACGACCCGGACACGGCCGCCGTCATGAACGAGCTGTTCGTGAACGTGAAGGTCGACCGCGAGGAGCGGCCGGACGTTGACGCCCTCTACATGCAGGCGACCCTCGCGCTGGCCGGCCAGGGCGGCTGGCCGATGACCGTCTTCCTCACGCCCGACGGCCGGCCCTTCTACGCCGGCACCTACTTCCCCAAGACCGCCCGCGGCGGCCTGCCGGCCTTCGCGGACCTGTGCCGGGCGATCGCGAACGCCTACCGGTCGCGCCGCGACGACGTGGAGAGCCAGGCCGCGGAGGTCGCCCGGCGGCTGGCGGCCGCCTCCGAGCGCCGGCCGGCGGAGGACCCGCTCGACCGCCAGACGCTCGACGACGCCGTCGTGGGCCTCGCGCGGGCCTTCGACCCCGTGGAGGGGGGCTTCGGCGGCGCGCCCAAGTTCCCGCCCTCGCTGGCGCTGGAGTTCCTGCTGCGGCGCCTCGCCAAGCGGCCCGACGACCACCACGCGCGTCAGATCGTCGACCTCACGCTGGGCAAGATGGCGGCCGGCGGCATCTACGACCAGGTGGGCGGGGGCTTCCACCGCTACAGCGTGGACGGCCAGTGGCTCGTGCCCCACTTCGAGAAGATGCTGTACGACAACGCGCTGCTGGCCCGCGACTACGCCCTCGCCCACCGGGTCACGGGGAACCCCGAGCACGCCCGCGTCGCCCAGGAGACGCTCGACTACCTGCTGCGCGAGATGCGCCTGCCGGGGGGCGGCTTCGCGGCGGCCCAGGACGCCGACTCCCCCGGCGGGGAGGGCGCCTTCTTCGTGTGGACGCCCGACGAGCTCGCGTCCGCGCTCCCCGACGACCAGGCGCGCGCGATCACCCTGCGCTACGGCGTGACCCCCGAGGGCAACTTCGAGGGGCGGACGATCCTGCGCCTGGCGGCCCCGATCGACGCCGTCTCCCGTGAGCTGGGCGAGGACGCGCGGCCGCTGCTGGCGGCCGCCCGGGCGTCCCTCTACGCCGCCCGCGCGGCCCGCCCCGCGCCGGCCCGCGACGACAAGGTCATCGCCGCCTGGAACGGGCTCGCGATCGCCGCGCTCGCCGACGCCGGGGTGATCCTGGGGCGCGGGGACTACGTCAACGCGGCCGCCGCGACGGCGGCCTTCGTGCTCGACGCGCTCGTCGTCGACGGGCGCCTGCGCAGGGCCTACATGGGCGGCGGCGCTCACCAGCTCGGGCAGCTCGACGACCACGCGGACCTCTGCCACGGCCTGCTGAGCCTCTACGCGGCGACGTTCCATCCGCGCTGGCTGACGGCGGCCCGGGAGCTCGCGGGCCGCATGGTCGAGCTCTTCGCCGACCCCGAGGGAGGCGGGTTCTTCTACTCGGGCGCCGACGGCGAGGCCCTCGTCGCCCGCACCCGCGACGTCGAGGACCATCCGACGCCCGCCGGCAACTCGCAGGCCGCCCACGTGCTGCTGCGCCTGGCGGGGCTCACCGGCGACGCGGCGCTCGAGGAGCGGGCGGCCGGGGCGCTTCGGATCGTCCGGGGCGAGATGGCGCGCTTCCCCCAGGCGTTCGGCACGGCGCTGATCGCGCTCGACGACCTGCTGGCGGAGCGCCGCGAGATCGCCGTGGTGGGCCCGCCCGACGACCCGCGAACGGCCGATCTGCTGCGGGCCGCCCGGGCCGGCGCGGCGCCCGCCGACGCCCTGGCCGCGGGCGATCCGGGGGATCCCGCCGGCGCCGAGGCGGCGCCCCTGCTGCGCGACCGGCCCCTCGTGGACGGGGCGCCGGCCGCCTACGTGTGCGTCGGCTTCGCGTGCCGGGCGCCGGTCACCGCGCCCGAGGAGCTGGCGGCGACCCTGGCCGCGTGACGCGGACCGTTGCGAACGGTTAAGAATTGGTCGCGGCGGGACGGCTCGCGTCCCTGCCCAGGAGGAGGTGCAACGTGACGGCACGGAGAGCGCGCAGGGCGGCCCTCGCCCTGACGCTGACGGCGGCGGTCGGGGTCGCGGCGATCGCGGGCGTGGCGACCGCGGCGAAGTCGAAGCGGAACCTGACCGCGAGCGGGACGACGCTCGCGTTCAGCAAGAAGTCGCTGACGGCGCCCAAGGGTCAGGTGCAGCTCGTCCTCACCAACAAGGCGTCGATCCAGCACAACGTGGCGATCCGCGGCAACGGCCTGGCGGCCAAGAAGGGCAAGGTGGTCGGCAAGAACGGGGTCTCGACGGTGACCGCGACCGTCAAGCCCGGCAAGTACACCTACTACTGCAGCGTCCCCGGCCACGAGAAGGCGGGCATGAAGGGAACCCTGACCGTTCCTCGGCCGGGGTAGCGTGCGGAGCACGCGCCCGGCGCTCGTCGCGGCGGCCCTCGCGGCCGCCGGCGGCGTCGTCGTGGCGGGCGCGGGGGCGGGCCCCGGCGGTCAGTCGCGGGCGGAGCTGACCGCGGGCGACCTCCCGGGCCTGCCCGCCGCGGACCAGGCCGTCACGATCGCCTCGGAGAGCTGGCAGCGCCTGACGCGCCGCCCGGTGCCCTCGCTGCGCCCGCTGGGGGGCGCGCACCCCGGGACGAAGTCGATCCGCGTCAACCGCACGCGGGCGCAGCTCACGAACGCCCGCGGCCGCCAGCGCTTCCCGTACCCGGCGAAGACCGTCATCGTCAAGACGGCCACCCGCGACGGCGGGCTGAGCCTGGTGGCGATCATGCGCAAGGTGAGGGCCGGCTCGGCCGTCTCCTCGTGGCGCTTCGTGGAGTACGTCCGCAGCCCCACCGGCCCGGGCTTCACCAAGGTCGGCGGTGGCCAGTCGCTCTGCGCCGGCTGCCACGTCTCGGCCCGCGACGTGCAGAAGAGCGACTCGGTCTTCTACCGGCTGAGCTGACCAGCCCTACGGGGTCACGGTGAGCGGGATGACCATCCCCATGGCGGCGTGGTTGCCGACGCCGCAGTAGATCTGGTACGTCCCGGCGGCGAGGGTGACGTCCAGGGACGTCGAGCCGCCCGGGCCCGCCGGGACCGACGCCCCGAGCAAGGTGTGCGGAGGCGGAGGCGGCGTGCGCACGCCCACGCTGTGATCCAACGTCGCCGACACGTTTGTGAGCTGGAGGCGGATCGCGCCGGCGGGTGCGGTCGCCGAGGATGGGGTGAACGGCGCGATGGCGGATGCGCTGAGCGAGATCGTCGTCGTCACCGGCGGCGGCCGGCGCGGGCCCCGGCCCGGGCGTACCCGGGGGAGGCGCTCCGCCCGGCCGGCAGGCGCCCCGGGCGGCGGAGAGGCCGCCTCGCACAGGTCTCCCGCCTGCCGCAGCAGCCGGATCGCCCGCCGCATCGACGCCTTCTTGCGCTTGACGACCTTCGGCGGGGCCTTCGCGGCGTTCTTGAGCGCCGCCGCCCGCAGGCGCCGGGCCGTCGCGGCCTTGGCGGCGCCCGCGTCGCAGCGGGCCGCCGGCTGGAGGGAGCGGAAGGTCCGGTCGAGGCCGGCGAGCGGCGACTTGGCGGCGGTCGAGCGCGCCGCCAGGGCCGAGCCGAGGGCCATCGTGGCCGCGGCCGCGGCGCAGAGCACCAGCAGAACTGCGATCGGGCGACGCATGTCTCTCCGGGTGGCGGAATCCCGCCCGGCCCGCCGACCCTAACCACGGCCGCGCGCCCGGGCAAGCGGCCCGGGTCGCGCCGAGTCCCTACGCTGCGCCGGTGGCCCGCCTCGCCGTGACCGCGCGCCTCTCCGATCCCGGGGCCGTTGACCGGCTCCGGGCCGCCGGCCACGAGGTGGCCGTCCGCGACGACCCGGCGCCGGCGACGCCCGAGGAGCTGCGCGCGCTGGCCGCGGGGTGCGACGGGATCCTCTGCCTGCCCGCCGACCGGATCGACGGGGGCTTCCTCGACGCCACCGGGGTGCGCTGGGTGTCCAACCACGCCGTGGGCACCGACAACGTCGACCTCGCCGCGGCCGCCGAGCGGGGCGTGGCGGTCGCGAACACGCCCGGGGTCCTCGACGACGCCGTGGCCGACCTCTGCGTGGGTCTGGCCCTGGCGGCGGCCCGCCGGATCGCCGAGGGGGACCGTCTCGTTCGGTCCGGTGGCTGGACCGGCTTCTCCACCGACCTGCTCCTGGGGCTCGACCTCGCGGGCGCGACCGCCGGGCTGGTCGGGCTCGGCGGCGTCGGCCGCGCCGTGGCGCGGCGACTGGTGGGGGGCTTCGGGATGCGCGGCCTCTACGCGGCGCGGCGCCCGCACCCGGAGGACGAGCGGGCCCTGGGCGTCGAGCGCGCCGCGCTCGACGACCTGCTCCGGGCGGCCGACCTCGTGACGGTCCACGTCCCCCTGACGGAGGAGACCCGAGGGATGATCGGGGAGCGCGAGCTCGCGCTGATGCGCCCCGGAGCGGTACTGGTCAACGTCTCGCGCGGCCCCGTCCTCGTGGAGCGAGCCCTCGCGGACGCGCTGCGCGCGGGGCGCATCGCCGCCGGTCTCGACGTCTTCGACGAGGAGCCGATTCGCGCCGGCCACCCCTTCACCGCCCTCCCGAACGTCGTGCTGACGCCCCACATCGCCAGCGCCGGGCGGCGGACGCGGGCCGCCATGGCCGCCCTGGCCGTGGACAACCTCCTCGCCATGGCCGCCGGCGAGCGCCCGCCCGCTCCGGTGGTGTGGGAGGGTCGGCCGGTTGGGTAGCGCCGTTGCGGGCCTCGCCGCGGGGCCGGAGATATCCTTCAGCGCGATGGCGGACCTGACGGAGCTGACCGCGATGATCGAGGGCGCGCTGCCCGGGGCGACGGCCGAGGTCGTCGACCAGGGCGGGGGCGACCACCTCGCCGCGACGGTCGTCGCTCCCCAGTTCGCCGGCCTGTCGCGCCTCGAGCAGCACAGGCTCGTCTATGCGGCGGTGCAGAGCCGGCTCGACGACGGCAGCATCCACGCGCTTGCCCTGAGGACCCGCGCACCGGAGGCGACATGAGCGACACCATCACGATGTCCGAGCAGGAGATCCTCGGCCAGATCCAGAGCGAGGTCGGGGACAACCGGGTCTTCCTCTACATGAAGGGGACCCCGGAGATGCCGCGCTGCGGCTTCTCGAACCAGATCGTCCAGATCCTCAACCACATGGACGTGGACTACGGGGCCCGCGACATCCTGGTCGACCCCCGCATCCGCGTGGTGCTCTCGGAGTGGTCCGAGTGGCCGACCATCCCGCAGCTGTTCGTGGAGGGGAAGCTGGTCGGCGGCTGCGACATCGTCACCGAGATGTTCCAGGACGGCGAGCTCAAGGAGCTGCTGGACTCCACCCAGTAGGGCGAGGGCATCCCGCCGGAGCCCGTGAACCTGGTCTTCGCGGCCGACGAGCCGCTCGCCGAGCTGCACGCGCACCTCGGCGGCGGGGTCGACGCCGCGACCATGTGGGAGCTGGCCCACGAGCAGGGCATCAAGCTCCCCTACCGCGACTACTGGGAGTTCGCCGCCGCCACGAACGTCGGCGCGGGCACCGACGGGCTGGCCGGGCTCGACCGCATCTACCACCTGACCGAGCTCATCCAGAGCAGCCCGGAGGGCGTGTTCCGGGCGGTGCACGGGATGATCTCGGGCGGGTACCGCTCGCAGCGCATCACGACCCACGAGGTGCGCTTCAACCCGGCCAAGCGCAACCGCGGCGGCGAGCGGGACCTCGACGCGATCGTGATGGCGGCCGTGCACGGCATCGACCGGGCGACGCTGGAGTACCCGGTGCGCGCCGGGCTGATCCTGATGATGGACCGCACCTTCCCGCCGGAGCTGAACGCCGCCGTGGTCGAGCGGGCGATCCGCTTCCGCGGCCGCGGGGTCGTCGCGATCGACATCGGCGGCCCTCGGCCGCGCGGAGAGGGGGCCCCCTACCCCTACCGCGAGCTGGCCCCGCTCGTGGAGCGGGCCCGCGACGCCGGCCTGGGCGTCACCCTGCACGCCGGCGAGGAGGGCGTGAACGCCCCCGACCCGGCCCTCTACGTGGAGGAGATGCGCCAGGCGCTCGAGCTCGGGGTCAACCGGATCGGCCACGGGATCATCGCCGCGATGGAGCCGCGCCTGACCGAGCTCGTGCTCGCGCGCGGGGTGGTCCTCGAGATCTGCCCCACCTCGAACGTGCGCACCGGCGCGGTGCGCGACGAGGAGCAGATGGCCGAGATCGTCTTCGGCCTCGAGGCGGCGGGCGTCCCGATCGTGATCGCGACCGACGGCCCCGAGATGATCGGCACCCGGCTACGGGCCGAGTACGCGATGCTGGTGCGCCGGGGTGCGCTCAGCCCGAGCGCGGCCCGCGCCGCCAACGACCGCGGTCACCGGGTGAGCTTCATCGGCGACGGCTCGCCCGCGGCGGGAGCGCCGTCCGGGGAGGGGCTCGCCGCCGGCTGAGCCCGCGGGGCCTCGGGGGCGCCCCAGGAGATCGGCACCGGCCGCTCGATCGCCACCACCACCACGTCGTCGCGCAGGCTCTGGTCCTCGTGGCGGCGGGCGGCGTCGATGAGGCGCTCGACGCGCAACTCGACGGCCGAGGTCCGCTCGGCCGCCAGGACGGCGCAGGCCCGCTCGATGCCGAAGGTGTCCGCGCCGCGGCGCGCCTCGATCAGCCCATCGGTGTAGAGCACGATCGTCCCGCCCGGCGGCAGCGAGGCGTGGGTCACCGGCCACTCCGCCTCGTCGAACACACCCAGCAGGGGGCCGGTGATGATGGGCTCGAGGGGCTGACAGACGGTGGCCGTGAGGAAGAACGGCATCGGGTGCCCGGCCGCCGCGAAGCTCACCGATCCGCGCGGGTCGATGAGCATGTAGATGATCGAGGCGAAGAGGCCCTCGGCCCGCTGGGCCGGCTGGGCCATCTGGGCGTTGAGGGCCGCCAGCACCGCCGCCGGGTTCGGGTTCACCGACACGAGCGTGCGCCAGCCGAAGCGCAGTCCCGCGGCCTGGGCGGCGGCCGGGGCGCCGTGGCCGGCCATGTCCCCGACCATCACGGCCAGCCGCCCGTCCGGCAGCATGTCCGCGTCGTAGAAGTCGCCCCCCACCAGCAGCGCCCGCTCGGCCGGCTGGTAGCGGGCGGCCAGGCGCAGGCCGCGCACGCTCGGCAGGCGCTCGGGCAGCAGGCCGTTCTGGACCGTCTCCCAGAGCTGGCGCTCGGTCCTCTGGGCGGCCTCCCGCCGGGCCGCCGCGGCGACGGCGTCGCGCTCGCCCTTCACCTCGCGCTGCATGAGATTGAAACCCTCCATCAGCTCGGCCAGCTCGCGCACGGCGTCGCGGCTCGGCGGGATGGGGTCGGACAGCCGGCCCCGCGTGACGCGGCCGACGCCCTCGCTGAGCAGCGCGACCGGGCCGCCGACCCGGCGCCAGAGCTGGCGGCTGACCACGACGACGACGATCAGCGTCAGCAGGGCGGCGACGCAGATCGCGGCGAAGGTCAGGAGGCCGCGGCGGTCGTTGCCCGCCAGCGCGTCGACGCGGACCCGCTCGATCTCCTCGAGCAGGCGGGTGTGCTCGGCGCGGAAGGCGTTGAACCGCCCCTCGCTGAGGCCCTGGTTGATGCGGCGGATGGCCTCCTGCTCGCGCCCCTGGCGGCGCAGGCGGATCAGCTCGACGGCCTCCGAGAACCACAGCTGCGCGGTCCGGTCCACGGCGTCCGCCGAGACCTCCAGGTCGGGCTCGCCGCTCAGCTGCTCGCGCAGCTCGGCCGTGACGCCCGGGTAGCGGTCGCGGGCGGCCTGGTACTCGCGCAGGTTGTCGCCGCTCGGCAGCAGGATGTAGGCGCGGTTGGCGCTCTGGGCGCTCAGCAGGATGGTCAGGAGCTCGTTGGCGGTCTGCTGCCGGGAACGCGCCTGCTCGCCCCCGTCGCGGTAGTCGCTGGCGGTGCTGAGGATCCCGATGATCGCGACCGCGATCAGGACGCCCAGCACCACGGCGAGGCCCGCGACGAGGCCTGCCAGCACCCGGCGGAGCGAGCCCGGGCCCCGGCGGCTCCGGAGAGTCATCCGGCCGCTCCCCTCAGGCGGTCGGGCCCTCCCGCACGAGGCGGTTGATCTCGTCGAAGCTCTCCGGCCGCCCGATCACGACGAGGGTGTCGTCGGCGCGGAGGACCTCGTCGGGATGCGGGGTCGCGAGCGAGCCGGACTCGCGCAGGATGGCGACGATGGTCGCCCCGGTCGTCGAGCGGATGCGGCAGGTCGCCACCGTGAGGCCGACGAGCGGGCTGTCGGGCGGCAGCTCGATCCACTCCATGACCAGGTCCTCGAGCGCGACCTCCAGGTCCTTGACGAGCTGCGGCCGGTAGACGACGCCGCCGAGGATGGCGCCGAGCTGGCGGGCCTCCTCGTCGTTCAGGGTGAGGACGTGCGGCTCGTCGTCGTCGGTGTAGTGGTAGATCTCGCGCATCCCGTCGAGGTGCACCACCGACGACAGCTTCTCGCCGCGATGGGTGCGCAGCGTGAACTTCGTGCCCACGCCGGGAAGCCGGGTCTCGCGGACCTCGAGCATCGGGGTCATCTCCTCACTGTCGGCTCGGCGAGCGGGTGGGGAATGCGCGCCTCCCGATGCGCCGCGACTCTCTCATCAATACCACCCCCGCGACCGCGGTCGCCAGGACGAACAGGCCCGCGAAGGCGCCCACCAGCTCGCGGAACGCGGGGTCGAGCGCGACGCCCCCGGCGGCCACGGTGGCGAGGATGATCGTGAACTCACCCCGCGCGACGAGCGCCGCCCCCACGTTCACGCTCTCGCGCGAGGTGAAACCGGTGGACCTCCCCGCAAGGTAGCCCCCGACGAGCTTGCCCGCCACCGCGACCGGCACCGCCAGGAGCAGCCACTCGGCGGCGTCCGGCGCCTCGCCGAGGTCGACCTCGAGGCCGAAGGCGAAGAAGAAGATCGCCGCCGCGAAGTCGCGCAGCCCCAGGAGCTGCTGCTCGATCTGGTTCCGCACCTCGCTGCCCGACAGGAGGATGCCGGCCAGCAGCGCCCCGACCGCCTCCGACAGGCCCGCCGCATCGGCGAGGGCCGCGCCGCCGAGGGCGATGGCCAGCGCCCCCAGCAGCAGCTGCTCGCGGTCGAGGCGGGGGCCGATCCGGTCGATCGCGTGGTGGGCCCACCGGCCCACCAGCAGGAAGGCGACCACGAAGGCGAGCGCGATGCCCGCCGTGAGGGCGATCTCGGCCCCGCCCACCGACTCGCCGCTCGCCAGGGCGGCCGCGACTCCGAGGAACACGGCGATCGCCAGGTCCTCGAACACCAGGACGCCGAGCACGAGGTCGGTCTCGTCGTCGCCGAGGCGGCGCAGGTCGAAGAGCGCGCGCGTGACGATGCCGCTGCTCGAGATGTAGATCAGCCCGGCCATCAGCACGGCCTCCGGGCCGGGGCCGAGCAGGGCGATCCCGACCAGGAGGCCGAGGCCCGCGTTGAGGACGAGGTCGATGAGCCCGCCCACCACGACCATCCGGCGGGCGGCCGTGAGCCGGTCCAGGGAGAACTCCAGGCCCAGGAAGAACAGCAGCAGCACGATCCCCAGACGGGCCAGGAGGTCCGTGCCCTCCGACGGCTCGATGATCGTGGGGAAGCCCGGCGAGGGCCCCAACAGGATCCCCGCAGCGATGAAGATCGGGATCGCGGAAAGCCTCAGCCGACCCGCCAGCACGCTCGCCGCGACGAGCGTCACCAGAACTACGGCGAGATCGCTGAGCTCGAGCAGGGACGCCTTCGGCCGTGGGCGGGGGTCCGCGGAAGCCTAGTGGACCGGCGGCGCTACCCCTCTCGGGCCATCGCCGCGCCAGCCTTATGAAGCGCTTCGACGGCGTTGAGGGCCGCCTGAGGTTCGGCGGCTAGCCTGGGCGTCGACCGGAGATGAGGGAGCGGGAGGCGCGATGCACGATCACGACCGGGGCCTGCAGTTCGACGTGTCGACGCTGATGACGCGCCGGCGGGCGCTCCAGCTCGTCGCCGCCGGCGGCCTGGTCGCGGTGGTGGGGTGCGGCTCGTCGTCGAGCGACTCATCCGGCACCGCCGCGGCGACGGCGGAGGCCGCGGGCGCGACGACCGACGCCGCCCCGGGCGCGACCGCCGAGATCCCGGAGGAGACCGCCGGCCCCTTTCCCGCCGACGGCTCGAACGGGGTCAACGTGCTGACCGAGAGCGGCATCGTGCGCTCCGACCTCACGTCGAGCTTCGGGTCCGCGTCGGCGACCGCCGAGGGCGTGCCCCTCACCGTCTCGCTGACCATCCTCGACATCGCGGCGGGCGGCGCGCCGGCCGAGGGCGCCGCCGTCTACCTGTGGCACTGCGACCGGGAGGGCCGCTACTCGCTCTACGACTCGGCGATCGCGGGCGAGAACTACCTGCGCGGCGTCCAGGCGTCCGACGCCGACGGCGCCCTCTCCTTCACCACCATCTGGCCGGGCGCCTACTCGGGCCGCTGGCCCCACATCCACTTCGAGGTCTACCCGAGCCTGGCCGAGGCCACCGCGGCGGGCTCGAAGTTGGTGACGTCCCAGATCGCCCTGCCGCAGGAGGCCTGCGAGGCCGTCTACGCCACCGCCGGCTACGAGCAGAGCGCGCGGCAACCTGGCCGGCACCTCGCTGGCCACGGACATGGTCTTCGCCGACGGCTACTCGACCCAGCTCGCCACGGCCGGCGGCTCCCCGCAGGAGGGGATGGCGATCGCGCTCAACGTGGGGGTGTGAGGGACCCCACGACCTCGGAGACGTGCCGGACCCCCTCGCGGTCCATGCGCTCCAGGAGGCCCGCCGCGATCGTCCGGGCGGTGCGCGGCCCCCCGTAGACGAAGCCGGTGTAGAGCTGCACCAGCGACGCCCCCGCGGCGAGCTTCTCCCAGGCGTCGTCGGCGGTGAAGACCCCGCCCACGCCGACCACGACCAGCCGCCCCGCCGCCCGGCCCGCGACCCTCGCGACCAGAGAAGTTGCTTGCTCACGCAACGGCGCTCCGGACAGGCCGCCCGGGCGCGCGGCGAGCCGGTCCGGCGAGCGCAGGCCGCGGCGCGACACGGTGGTGTTGGCCACGATCACCCCGGCCAGGCCCCGCTCCATCGCCAGGTCGACCGCGGCGTCGACCTGGGCGGGCTCGAGGTCGGGCGCCAGCTTCACCAGCACCGGCCGCGGCGCGCCGCCGCGCGCCCTGGGCCCGGCGCCGGTTGACCTCGTCGACCGCGGCGAGGATCTCGCCGAGCGGACCGGTCGCCTGGAGGTCGCGCAGCCCGGGGGTGTTGGGCGAGCTCACGTTCACGGTCAGGTAGTCGGCGTGGCGCCAGAGGGCCTCGACGCTGCGGGCGTAGTCGGCGGCGGCGCGGGCGGCCGGCGTGGCCTTCGACTTGCCGACGTTGACGCCGAGCGGCGCCCGCCCGAGCAGCTCGCGCCGCTCGAGCGCGTCGAGCTGGGCGGCCGTGGCGTCGGCGCCGGCGTTGTTGAAGCCCAGGCTGTTGATCAGGGCGCGGTCGTCGGGGAGGCGGTGCAGGCGCGGCCGGGGATTGCCCTCCTGGGGCACCGCCGTGACGGTCCCGATCTCGGCGAAGCCGAACCCGAGCGCCGGCCACGCGGCGACCGCCTTGGCGCGCTTGTCGAAGCCCGCGGCAAGGCCGACCGGGTTCGGGAAGCGCGTGCCCAGGAGGTCCTGGGCGAGCCGGCCGCCGCCGTCGGGGGGGCCGGCGAGGCCGTCGAGGACCGGCGCCGACGCCGCCAGCGAGGCGATCGCCAGCTCGTGGGCCCGCTCGGCGTCGAGGCGGAAGAGGAGCGGCCGCGCGAGGGACGCGTACAGGTCCAAGCCGCCCCTACGCCGTGGCCAGGCGGTCCGCCTCGGCGGCCATCTTCAGGTCGTTCTCGGTAACGCCGCCCTGGCTGTGGGTCAACCAGCTCACCGTGACCGTGTTCCACGAGATCGTCAGGTCGGGGTGGTGGTCCGCGGCCTCGGCGGCCTCGGCGAGCCGGTTCACATAGCCGACCGAACCCATGAACCCGCCGTCGAAACTGAAGTCCTTGACGATGGCCGCGCCCTCGGCGCGCCAGCCCGGCAGCTGGCGCAGCGCCTGGCGGACCTCCTCCTCGCTCAACGTCGCCACGTCGGCCTCCCGCGTCGGATGGGCGCAGACGGAATCTACCGGCCCCTTGCCCCGGGGGGGCCACCGTCACCGTTCAGTAAGCGCTCGGCCAAACCCGCCGGATCGAAGTGGACCGGGGACTCCGGTTGATCTAGGTTGCCGAACCGGACCGCCGCGTCCGCATCTGCACCCGATCCGCCGGAGCCGCCCCGTGAGCACCGCCGCACCGATCAGAGTCCCCAACAAGTGGCTCGTCCTGGTGCTCGTGTGCATCGCCCAGTTCATGGTCGTGCTGGACGCGACCGTCGTGAACGTGGCGCTGCCCTCGATCCAGGAGGACCTCGACTTCTCGGCCAGCTCGCTGCAGTGGGTCGTGAACGCATACACCCTCGCCTTCGGCGGCTTCCTGCTGCTCGGCGGCCGGGCCGCCGACTTCGTGGGGCGCAAGCGCCTGTTCATCGCCGGCGTGATCCTCTTCACCGGCGCGTCGTTCCTGGCCGGCTTCGCGACCTCCTCCGAGTTCCTCATCGTGGCGCGCGCGCTGCAGGGCCTCGGCGCGGCCATGGTGTCGCCCGCGGCGCTGTCGATCGTGACCACGACCTTCAAGGAGGGCGCCGAGCGCACGAGGGCGCTGAGCGTCTGGGCAGCCATCGCCGTCGGCGGCGCGGCCGTCGGGCTGCTGCTCGGCGGGGTCCTCACCGAGTACCTGTCGTGGGAGTGGATCTTCTTCGTCAACGTGCCGGTCGGGATCGCCGCGGTGCTGCTGTCGCTGCGCTTCGTCCCCGAGTCGCGGGTCGCCACCCGCGGCGTCAACGTGCTCGGCGCGATCAGCGTCACCGCCGGGCTCACGCTGCTGGTCTACGCCATCGTGCGCACGCAGGAGTACGGCTGGCTGTCGGCGCAGACGCTCGGCCTGGCCGGTGCCGCGCTGGCCCTCCTCGCGGCGTTCGTCCTCATCGAGCTGCGCTCGAAGGCGCCGCTGGTGCGCCTCGGGATCTTCCGCACCCGCTCCCTCACGAGCGCCAACGCCGCGATGCTCGCCGTGGCCGGTGGCATGTTCGCCGTCTTCTACTTCGCCTCGCTCTACGTGCAGGACATCCTGGGCTTCACGCCCGTGCAGGCAGGCCTGGCGTTCCTGCCGCTGACCGCGGGCATCATCCTGTTCTCGGGGATGGCCCAGCAGGCGATCGCCCGCATCGGGGTGCGCTGGGTGGCGATGACGGGGATGGCGACGGCCGCGATCGGGCTGATGCTCCTGTCGCTGGCGCCGGTGGACGGCAGCTACGCCGCCGACGTCCTGCCCGGGCTGCTGGTGATGTCGGCCGGCCTCGGCTTCACGTTCGTCCCGCTCACGCTCATCGCGACCACCAACGTCAGGGACGAGGACGCCGGGCTCGCATCCGGGCTGTTCAACTCCTCGCAGCAGATCGGCGGCGCGCTCGGCCTGGCGATCCTCTCGACGGTCGCGGCCAGCACCACCACCGACGCCCTGCCCGGCGGGGCCGCGCCGACCGCGGCCGAGCAGGCCTCGGCGCTGGTCGACGGCTTCCAGATGGCCTTCGCGGTGGGCGCAGGGCTTATGATCATCGGAGTGATCGTCACCGCGCTCTTCATCCGCCGCAGCGACGTGGCCGCCATTCAGGCGACGGAGGCCCCGGCCATGACCGGTGTCTAGCCCCACCACGCTGCGCTCGGACGCGGCCCGCAACCGCGAGCGCATCCTCGCGGCCGCGTCCGAGCTCTTCGCCGAGAGCGGCGCCGATCTCAGCGTCGATGAGATCGCGCGCCGCGCCGGCGTGGGGCACGCGACGGTCTTCCGCCGCTTCCCCACCAAGGAGGACCTGGTCGTCGCGATGTTCGAGGCGCGCCTGCTCGAGGTGGCCCGCGCCGCCGAGGAGGCCGAGGCCCTCGACGACCCGTGGGAGGGCCTGCGGACGGCGATGGAGCACATCGCCGCCAAGCAGGTGCGCGACCGCGGGCTCTTCGAGGCCGTGGCCACCGAGGTGATCGGGTCGCCGAAGCTGCGCGAGGCCCGCCACCGGGTGATGGAGCCGTTCGCACGCCTGCTGCGGCGGGCCCAGGACGCCGGCGCGGTCCGCGCCGACCTCGAGCCCCAGGACGTCATCTTCCTGGTCACCGCGGCGGGCCACGCCGCCCCGTGCCGCATCGACCTGCCCGAGGTCTGGAGGCGCTATCTCGGCGTCATCCTCGACGGCATGCGGCCCGAGGGCGCCTCGCCCCTCTCGCCGGGCGCCCCCACGGTGACCGACCTGGACCGGGCCCTCGAGGAGGCCGCCTGCCGGGGAGGCGACCCGGCCGCCTGAGGCGGGTCGTCCTCGGCGAGCGCGCGCGCGAGCGCCTCCATGCCGCCGACGATCGCGGCCCTCTCGGACTCGTCGAGGCGCTCGAGGAGCGCGCGGATGCGGCCGCGCACGGCGTCGTCGGCCTGATCCAGCACGCGGCGCCCGGCGCGCGTGAGCTCGACCGGGCGGCGGCGGCGGTCCTCCTGGTCGGCGGTCGGCGCCTTGCGCACCCAGCCGGCCCGGGCGAGCGACTGCAGCATCCGCGTGGCCGTGCTCACGGCGACGCCGGTCCGGGCGGCGACCTCGCTCACCGAGCCGGGCCCGTGGGCGAGCGCGAGCAGCGTGAGGTGCTGAGGCGTGGTGAGGCGCTCGCCCTCCGTCGCGCCGGCCGCGCGGCGCTCCTGGTGGGCGAGGATGAGCGGCGCGACGCGGGCGCGGAGGTCGGCGACGGCGTCGACGAGTGCGTCGAGATCGGCGGGACCTGGGCGGGACATCGATTGTATTGTGCAACGAATGGCCCCTCCGCCGCCAGCCCGCCGCCGGGCGAGCCCCGCGGTCACCCTCAGCCTGCTCGCGGTGGCGTGCGTCTCGTACGTGCTCCAGCAGACCCTGGTGGTGCCGGCGCTGCCCACCATCCAGCGCGACCTCGACACGACCACGACCTGGGTGACGTGGGTCTTCACCGGCTTCCTCCTCGCCTCGGCGGTCGCCACGCCGCTCCTCGGCAAGCTCGGCGACACCTACGGCAAGAAGCGCCTGCTGGTCGTCGTGATGCTGATCTTCCTGGTCGGGACCATCGGGGCGGCCCTGGCGAGCTCGATCGCGGCCCTGATCGCGGCCCGCGCGCTGCAGGGGGCCGCGGGCGCGCTGTTCCCGCTCGCCTTCGGGATCGTGCGCGACGAGCTCCCGCCCGAGCGGGTCGGGATGGGCCTCGGCCTGCTGTCGGCCACCTTCGGCGTGGGCGGTGGGGTCGGCCTCGTCCTGAGCGGGGTCATCCTCGAGAGCCTGCCCTGGACCTGGCTCTTCTGGATCGGCGCGGTCCCGGTCGCAGTCGCCCTCGTCCTGGTCTGGCGGCTCGTGCCCGAGTCGCCCGTGCGGACGCCGTCGCGGCTCGACTGGAGGGGCGCGCTCACGCTGTCGGCTGGGCTGTCCGCGCTGCTGCTGGCGCTGACCGAGGGGGAGCGGTGGGGCTGGATCAGCGCCGCGACGCTCGGCGTCGCCGGGGCGTCGGTCGTGCTGCTGTGCCTCTGGGTCTGGGTCGAGCTGCGGGTGCCCGAGCCGATGGTCAACATCGCGATGATGCGCGACCGGGCGGTGCTCTGGACCAACGTCGTCGCGGTCATCGCCGGGTTCGCGATGTTCGGGACCTTCCTGCTCGTGCCGTCGTTCGTGCAGGCGGGCGCCGGGGTGCCCGACGCGATCGCGTCGCGGATCGACTACGGCTTCGACGCCAGCGTCATCGTGGCCGGCCTCTTCCTCCTGCCCGCCTCCGCGGTGATGCTGGTCGTGGGGCCGCTCGGGGGGCTGCTCGAGACGCGCGTGGGCGCGCGGGCGCTGGCCGGCGTGGGGTGCGGCGGTGCTCGGCGCCGGCGGGCTGACGCTCGCCTTCGCGCACTCGACCGGGCTGGAGATCGTCGGCGCGATGACCCTGATCGGGATCGGCGTCGGCCTGGTCTACGCCATGCTCGCCAAGCTGATCGTGGACGCGGTCTCGCCCCAGGTGACGGGGGTCGCGATGGGGGTGAACACGGTCATGCGCACGATCGGCGGGGTCATCGGCGGGCAGGTCGGCGCGGCGATCCTCTCCTCCGCCACCATCCCCGGGACCGACGGGGTCCCCGAGGAGAGCGCCTACACGCTGATGTTCCTCATCGCCGGGGTCGTCGCGCTGGTGGGCGCCGCCGCCGTGCTGCGGATCCCGGCCCGGCAGCGCGGCGCCGCGGGCGCCGCCGCACGTCAGCCCGTGGCGGGGGCGCCGGCGCCGGCCCCGGCGGCCGGCACCACGACGACCGGCTCCACGTAGGGCACCACCTCGGTGAAGAGCCGGCGGCCGACCAGCAGGATGAACAGGGAGATGGCCGACGCCGCGATCGAGAAGATCAGCAGGCTCCCGGTGAGCCCGATCGCGTCGCCGAGGTAGCCGAGCGCGACCGTCGGCACGGTCCCCGCGTACGCGCACATGTAGACCAGGGACATCAGCTTGCCGCGCTCCTCGATCGGCACGATCGTCCCGGCGATGACGGTGCCGCCGAACAGGATGAAGCCGTTGATGAAGCCGATCGCGCCCGCGGCGAACACCACCAGCCCCACCGCGTTCACCTGCGACGAGGCGACGATCAGGAACGACAGCGCGGCCGAGCAGCCCACGCCGATCATCACCGACCGCCGCGGGTCGAGGTTGCGCGCGACGAACGGCGCGAGCCCCCCGACGGCCAGCGTGAGGAAGCCGATGGCGCCGACGATCGCCAGGTTGTGCACGTCGAGCGTGTCGAACACGAAGATCGGCACCACCGACAGCAGCGTCCCCTCGATGAAGCTCATCAGGAAGGCCGCCGGCGCGACGAAGGTGAGGAAGCCGAGCGCCTGACCGTGCGGGACGCCGATCCGGATGCGGAACGGTTCCCCCCTCTGGCGGCGCATCAGGGTCTCCGACGCCGTGGCCACGGCCACCATCCCGATGATCATCAGGACGATGTGGATCTCGAAGATCAGGTGACGCGGGTTGGCCGCGTACTGGGCCGTGATGCCCGCGATGCCCGGTCCCAGGCCGAAGCCGAGGCGGAAGAAGACACCCGCCAGCGCCGCCGCCAGCGCCTTGCTGCCCCGGTTGGCGTGATCGACCACGAAGGCCGACCCCACCCCGAGGAACCCGCCGATCGCCAGCCCCTGCAGGACCCTGCCGGCGAACAGCATCGGCACCGACTCGGCGAGCGCGAAGACCAGCGAGGCCAGCGTCATCACCGCCATCGCGGGCAGCAGCAGCCGCTTGCGCCCGAGCCGGTCGCTGAGGTTGCCGGCGATCAGCATCGTCGGGCAGACCGTGATCGTGTAGGTGACGAACAGGAGGGTCGCCGTGCCCGTCGAGAGCCCGAAGTCCTGCCGGTAGAGCGGCAGGAGGGGCGTGATCGTGCTCGTCCCCATGGTCAGGACGAGCAGCCCGATGAGGGCCTTCCACGAGCCGGAGGTCACCCGCGAAAAATACCAGACGATTCAGTACGCTAATTGCCGATGAGCGCGACCACGCGTCCCCGCCGCGCCGGCCGGCCCCGGTCGCCCGAGGTCGACGCCGCGATCCTCGACGCCGCCCTGCGCCTGCTGGCCGCGGAGGGCTACGCCCGCATGACCGTCGACCGCGTCGCCGCCGAGGCCGGCGTCAGCAAGGCGGCCATCTACCTGCGCTACCGCGGCAAGGCCGACCTCGCCACCGCCGCCCTCGCCCACCTGCGCGAGACCGGCGAGCAGCCCCTCACCGGCGACCTGCGCGCCGACCTGGTCGAGGAGCTGAGGCGCCTGCGGCGCAACACCGAGCGCGTCTCGGCCATGCCGCTGGTCGGCACCTGCCTGATGGAGGAGCAGCACACCCCGGAGCTGCTGCCCGCTCTTCCGCGAGCGGACCTCGCTCCCCCGCCGGGCCCGGCTGCGCTCGATGCTCGAGGCGGCGCGCGACCGCGGCGAGATCGCCGCCGACGCCGACGTCGAGCCGGCCATCGACCTCTTCATGGGCGCCTACCAGTCCCGCTACCTGGCCGGCGCGCCCTTCCCGCGCCGGTGGGAGGAGGGGATCGTCGACAC